>NZ_JBBIQL010000008.1:0-158348 GCF_037442345.1 Rheinheimera sp.
TCCGGGTCTGGGCACCATCCTTCGGATGAACAGTGAAAAAGCCAGCTTCATGCTGGCTTTTTGCTTTCTATTGATCAGACCCTACATCTTCGATAACGGCCTGCATCCGTGCAGGCCGCCCTGCGGGCCAGCTGAAGCTGTTCTGGTTTGCTCCCGGCAAACCTTGGTCCGGGTCTGGGCACCATCCTTCGGATGAACAGTGAAAAAGCCAGCTTCATGCTGGCTTTTTGCTTTTTTACCATTCAGACCCTACATCTTCGATAACGGCCTGCATCCGTGCAGGCCCGCCCTGCGGGCCAGCTAAAGCTGTTCTGCTTTGCTCCTGGCAAACCTTGGTCCGGGCCTTTGCACCCTCCTTCGGATGAACAGTGAAAAAGCCAGCTTCATGCTGGCTTTTTGCTTTTTAGGCTGTGAAAGCTGAAATTCAGCTTGCTTGGAAAAAAGAGGCCCGAAGGCCTCAAACTCCCAGGTAAGAAATCAGAATTTCACGCTGTAACGCAGGGTCCAGGTAGCACCGTACCAGTCGTGTACGGACGAGGCGTAACCATTGGTCGGTGACGAAGCGTAGGGGGGTTCTTTGTCCGTCAGGTTGCGCACACTGAACAACAGACTTTGATTGGCGTTGATGTCATAGCCCAGGCTGGCATTGAAAATCAGCCAGGAGTCGAGGGTTTCATTGTCAAACTTAAAGTCACCGTCGCCTAAAGAGCTGATGTAATGCGCTCCCAGGCTGGCAGACCAGTCCTGTCGTGACCACTCAGCTCCAAAATCGGCGACAAAATCAGGGCGGGCAATTTCATTGGCGCCGCTCAGTTTGCCCAACAGATCTTCTTTCGGGGTTTCAGCATTCAGCTGCCGCTCGTACGACAACGTCTTGGTGCCGGAAGCGTAGAGTTTAATGTCGCCATAAGACTGGGTGGCAATGCGGTAATCCAGTTTAAAGTCGATACCGTCTGTTTCCTGTGCCCCTACGTTAAAGAAGCCAGTGCGCAAGAAAGTTAAGTCACCGCCTGCATCCAGCACACAACCAAAAGCAGTGCCCAGTTGGGCAATGCTGTCCACTACAGGGGCTGAGCCGTTGACACAGGCTTTTAAGGTGGTGTTGGCGTCCACATCCACAATGTCTTCATGGGTGTAGCGCCAGTAGTCGACGGTCAGGTTCAGATCATCAGTCAGGTTCCAGGACAGACCCAGATTGACCGCCTCAGATTGTTCGGCATCCAGCCCCTGGTTGCCGATGGTTTCCTGGTCCAGTTCCAGTTCACCCAAACTGGCGCCCGCAGTGCCACAGAGTGCATCGAAGGCTTCACCTGCACCGCAGTTAATATAGGCGGTGCCTAATGAAGTGCCTGCCCCCAGTTGCGATAGGGACGGCGCCCGAAAGCCAGTGCTCCAGGAGGCGCGCAGGATCAGATCGTCGGTCGCACGAAAACGGGCTGACAGTTTCGGATTGACGTCGCCGCCAAAATCGCTGTAGTGGTCATAACGCAGAGCACCTATCAGGTCGAGTTGTTCTGTCACGGGCAGATTAAATTCGGCATAAGTGGCGTATTGCGTACGGTCGGCGGCGGCGTCGCTGGCGCCCAGGTTAAAGACACCGTCATTCACGGCAATCTCTGACGGGCGGTCGAAGATGTCTTCGCCACGGTATTCGGCACCAAAGACGGTACTGACCGTATCAAACAGCGTGCCATTTAAGGTGAAATCCAGTGAATACACTTCGGATTCCCCCAGCCTTGGCGCCGCTTCACGCAAGGCTGCGATTTGCTCTGCACTGTTGCCCGCACCCAGATCAAAGGGATTAAACTGGCCATTGGCGAGGGCCGCAGCGACTTTATCCCGGCCCATATAGCCTGAGACATGGGTAATTTCATTTTCGGTTTTGCCGTAGATGGCTGCGGACTCCCAGGCCCAGTCGCCCAGTTCTCCACGCAGGCCAGCCAGCAGGCGGTAACTGCTGGTGTCATAGTCCTGAATACGCATTTCAGGGAAGCGGGAGCGCACGCGGATTTGGTTCTGCTGCCCGTCCTGCGCATCAATAGCCCGGGCCCATTGCGGCACCAGGGCCGAACCTGCGGACACCCGCACATCAAAAGCGCCCGGGGCGTCATAGGCGGAGCCGGTATTGTGCTGGTACATGGCTTCGGAGAAAAACTCCCTGTTGTTGCCCAGCTGTGTCACATGGTTCAGTGTCAGTCCCAGGGACTCGCTGTCTGGCTGAATAGCGCGTTGGGTGACATAGTCGTACTGACAGCGGCTGCCACCATTGCTGGTCGCATCGCCACACCAGGGTTCGGCGTAGTCGCGGCCATCAATAGTCACGCGGGTGCTGGAAAGCAGGGTCACATTGATGGGGCGGTCGTGGTTAAACAAGGCATTGCGGTCGGCGTAATCGACCACCAGAGTGGTATTGCTGTTGGCGGTGGCAAAACCACCTGTGTAGGTCAGGTTGGTTTTGGAAAAGTCGCTGCTGGCAAAATCATCACCGTATGACACTGATACTTCATGGCCTTGCATGTCTTTTTTCAGAATAAAGTTGATCACCCCGGCAATAGCGTCAGAACCGTACACGGAGGACGCTCCGTCAGTCAGTACTTCCACCCGCTCCAGTGCTGACAACGGAATGGAGTTGACGTTGACAAAGGAGTCAAAGCCATTTGAAAACGAATCCACGGCCACGCGACGGCCATTGACCAGCACCAGAGTGGAGCTTGAACCCAAACCACGCAGGCTGACGCCAGCCGCACCAGCCGGTGAGCCATCGGCCCCCCCTACGGCACCGTTATCGGTAAAGGTACCGGCGCTGGATGCCTGTGGCAGGTCACGCAAAAACTGGCCTATGGATTCATAACCCCGTTTTTGCAAATCATCTTTGCTGAAAATTTGCAGCGGATTGGCACCTTCCATATCCACCCCCTTCAGACGGGAGCCGGTGACCTCAATTTTTTCCACTTCAGGTTCTGCAGGTGCGGCCTGCTGAGCCTGCAGCAGTGCAGGGCACAAAGCCAGCAAGCTGGCGGCGGAGAGTTTATTCAGCTTCATGTTGCTTGTTAACATCGGACGTTCCTCTGGATTGACTGTTGCCTGCTGGCAATCTGTTGTTTAAATCGGGCAATGCAGCCACTAGTCAGAGAACGGATCTGTTCCGGGTGAAATCAGCACGGCAAAACGCCACAAAGGCCTGGGCCGCAACGATTTGCAGTTTACTGGTTAAGTCTGATCAGAAATGAAGACGTAAACAGTCTGTCTCTGCTACTGGCAGAGACAGACTAATTATTGAACCACTCGGAAAGGTAATAGGTAGAGCAATAGTAGCTACGCGGGTTTGCAGCACAACGTTGCATATTGCTCTCCTGTCAGTTGAAACATTGAAATCTTATTTACGTTGGCTGAAGCTTCAACAGAAGTCAAGCCGGTTTTTTTCAGCTATAGCACAAAGTATGTCACCTGTTGCGTCAACAGGCCCCGGTCTTCACCTTTCGAAGGTGCCTTTTACCAGGGGCAGGCCTTGCTGCACCAATAACCGCCCTTTGGCGAGCACTGAATCAATTTGTAAATCATCGGCGCGCAACAAGACCAGATCGGCATCCAGACCAGTGGCAATGCGGCCCTTTTGTTTCAGACCCAGCACCTGAGCCGGAGCGGCGCTGATGCTGCACAAAGCCTGGCTCAGTTCCACCCCATGGTCGGTGACTGCCTGTCGTGCGGCCTGGAACAGGCTACGCACCTGACCGACTTCAAGCCCAAGCAGCTCGCCATCGCTGCTGTACACCGGCAGGCTGGCGTTGCCGTCGGAACTCATGGTCAGCTGCATTGGCGCAATGCCAGACGCCAGGGCTTCGGCCAAAGCGGCGGCGGCGGCCACTTCGCCATGCTGTAAATCGTAAGCCGTGGTGCTGGTGGTGAAGTCGATGACGCCCCCTTTACGTGCAAACTCCAGGCCTGCGTCAAACACGGCTCTGTTGCGGTTCATATGGGTGGGGTAAAACTGCTGAATTCGCAGCTCAGTACCAGCCAGAGCCTGATAAATCGGCTGCAGTATGCGCTCGCCGGCCCCCATATGCACACTGACTACCCCGCTTTTGCCGGCGAGCATGCCGCCGACCCGGGCGGCGGCCGCTACTTTGCGAATTTCCTCAGTGGTGGGCTGGGACGAGCGATGGTCGCTGATGGCAATTTCGCCAACCCCGATAAATTTATCGATCAGGATCAGATCATCGGTCACAGAGCCGGTCAGGGTGCGGCACGGCACCTGATACGAGCCGGTGTGGCACCAGGTGCTGATGCCTTCACTGTCCAGAGCATGGGCTTTGGCGAGCAGATTGCTCAGAGTTCGGGTGGTGGCATCGGTGCCCAACACACCTATGGCCGTGGTGACGCCGCCGAGTGTGGCGTCTGTCAGTTGCATTTCCGGGGTGCGGGTTGCAAAACCGCCTTCGCCACCGCCGCCGATAAAATGCACCAGGGAGTCGACAAAACCCGGCGCCAGAATCTGGTCGCTGCCGTCAATGACAGTGACAGGCAGGTTGCTGCCTGCCAGTAAAAAATCCTGTCCCAAAGCACAGAGTTTACCGCCAGCAATCACCAGGTCCTGCCGGCCCAGCGCGTTGGGGGCGTAGATTTGGGCGTTTTTAATTAAAATGATGGAATTCAACGAATTATCCTCAGGCCAATGTGATTTATTGGAAATCGATTAACACGGCAACCAGCATGGTCAGGCTGGCGAGCGCAAAAAGCCACAGCTGCAGGCGCCAGACAAACTTCAGCCAGACGGCCCAATCCAGCCGCACAGCCCCCAAACAGCCAATCAATGCGGCGGAGGTGGGGATAATGCAGTTGGTCAGGCCATCCCCCAACTGAAAGGCCAACACGGCAATTTGCCTGGACAACCCAATCAGGTCTGATAAGGGGGCAATCAGCGGCATGGTCAGCGCCGCCTGGCCTGAACCGGACGACACAAAAAAGTTAATCACGGATTGGATGAACAACATCAGCCAGGCTGACAGGTACTCCGGCAGGCCAGTCAGCAAAGCGGCTGAGTGGTACAGCAGCGTATTGAGGACCGAAGGATTCTCCGGGCTGTCGCCGCCGAGGAGCAGGACCATACCTTTGGCCATACCGACGATCATGGCCGCTGGTAACAGCTCGGCCGCACCTTGTTTGAAGCCGTCTGCGGCTTCATTGACCGTCATGCGTTTGCCCAGTACCGCCACCAGAGCAATCAGAATACCTATGGTAAAAAACTGGCTGGCAAGCTCTGGAATGTAATACTGGCGGCTGGTGACGCCCCAGACAATCCAGGCTAAACCTGCGAAAAAGGTCAGCAGGATCAGGCTGTCCAGCCGGTTGAACTGGCTGCTGACACTGAGCTGGTGTTGCGTTCTGGCCTGCTCATCCGAGGCAAAACTCAGGGAGCTCTGTGGTTGTGCTTTGATTCTGGCGGCATACCTCATGGTAAAAATGGTGCCAAACAAGGTGAAGCAGAACCAAATCAGCAGGCGGAATTCTTTGCCGGAAAACAGCGGAATGCCAGCAATGCCCTGAGCGATGGCGATATTAAAAGGGTTCATCCAGGAGGTGGCAAAACCAATTTGAGTCGCAACGTAGGTGACCAGCACAGTGGTGATGGCGTCGTAGCCTAAGGCCAGCATCAGCGGCCAGAGCAGAATACAAAAGGCGATGGCTTCTTCGCCCATACCAAATACAGCTCCGCCCAGCGAAAATAACAAAAACAGGCAAGGGATAAAGACAAATTCCATCCGGCGGGTTTTGTCGATCAGCGCGACAATGCCATGGCTGACGGCGCCGGTTTTCATCAGAATGCCAAAGGCGCCACCGGTCAGCAGAATAAAAACCATCACTCCTATGGCAGAGCCCCATTTGTTACCGGACACCATGCCTTCAAAGGCGTAATTGAAAAAACCAATGCCACCGCCCTCGGCAAACAGCGGCACGCCGCCACTGTCTTGAGGGGCCAGACGAAAACTGCTTGGGTCAATTTTGGCTTTGGGTTTAACGGCGCTGTCACTGCTGGCCGCTGGTTCCAATAGCTCGAAGGAACCTGCCGGGATCAGGTAGGTCGCCAGCGCTGCCAGCAGCATAATAAAAAATAAAATAACAAAAGCATCCGGCATCGCGACTGCTTTGGTCTGAACGGAGGTTTTTGTGTTCATCATCCTGTCCTGTGGGCGGACATCAAACGGGGCGCAACACGCATACAGCGTCAGCAGCCATCTGATCATCCTGTCTTGGTGTAAATAAAAAACGTAAGAAAACGGCAAGACGCCGGCATTCACCCAAAGTGAAGCTGGTGTCTACTCGTTAAACCACTCAGAAAGGTAGTAGGACGAGTAGTGATAACTGCTCAAACTAAACGCGTTTTTCAGCATATCGCTACCAAAAAGTCAGGCCCGTGCCGGGCAAGTGGCAGAAGAATCCCTGTTTTTTGCTTTGATTGTCAAGTCGGGTTTCAGAAAAAAAAGTGCTGGATTTTTACACGGCATTGGTAGTAGTTGTAAAAAAACAGCAAAAATTCAGCAGGGATTTCTCAATGATTCGCCGATTCAAAACCCGCCTCAGCCGCAGCTGCCTGTTGGGGTGTTTTTCTGTATTGCCGCTGCAGGCTGCAGATAATTTCCCAGATTATTCAATGGTTTTGGTCGGAGGTGGCCTGAGCACTTGCAGCTCGATGACTCCGTCGTCCTGTGCAGGTGACCCCAGTTTTGACGCGGCAGCGCTGCACCAGTTGTCTTACCGCTGGAGCCTCGAGGCGCAGCAGCGCATTGCAACCTGGTCAGGCTGGTCCGACCGGCGTGCCAGTGTGAAACAACAACTGCTCCAAGGGTTAGCCCAATTGCCCAAGACGCCGCAGGCATCAGTACTGACGAAAGCAGAGTTGCTTCGCCTGTTGGGCGACGAGCTGGTGGCCCAGCTGTCAGATGCTGAATTCAATCTGCTGTTGGATCAGCTGGAACAGCCGGCCTGGATCTCGCCGGATCAGCCCGGCGCAGGGCGGCAGCGTGAACAGGTTCGTCTGACCGATAGCAAAGATAAATTCAGCGTGGAAATCTACAGAAAAATCGTTGAACAGGCAGCTAAAATCAGTAAAAGGCCAGGTAAGCCCAAGCTGCTGGTGTTGACGGCTTCCAGTCGGGATCCCTTTGCAGCCGTCGACTTTTACCTGGAGCTGTTTCGTCAGGCCGGTGCTGAGGTGGAGTGGCTGCCGCTGAATGCCGCCTGGCAACAGGCTCAACAAAGCGCCACGAATGACAAGAATGGCTGCCAGCAACTCGACCAGTATTTGGCAGAGCTTCATCAAAGCTACCGCAGATCCGCGGTTTACCCGGATTTATACCAGCAGTTTCAGCAGTTCTGTATGGCAGGTTCTGCAGCCGCTTTGGACAACATCCGTGGGGCGGATGCGTTGTTTTTTAACGGCGGCAACCAGAGTCTGACGCTGGCGGCCTTTTTAAAGGAAAATGGCGAAACCAGCGCCGAACTTGCGCTGATCAGACAACAAGTGGAGCAAGGCCGGCTGATAGTGGCCGGTACCAGTGCCGGTACCGCCGTGATGGCCGGAGGCACCTGGCAAGGGCAGCCGGTGCCGATGATCAGTAACGGCAGCAGCAGGGCGGCCTTGCAGTTTGGCGCCGTGGCCGCAGCGGCACCGGATGAAGGCTGTGACATCGACCAGTCCTGCCCGGCAGGACTGAGCAGCGAGCACCTGACCTACCGGCCTGCTGGAGGTTTGGGGCTGTTTCGTTATGGGGTGCTGGATACGCATTTTTCTGAGCGGGGGCGGCAGGGGCGTTTAATGCAGCTGCTGCAGTCGAGTGGCAGCCAGTATGGCTTTGGTGTGGACGAAGCCACTGCTTTGCTGGTCGGCTGGCCACAAGGTCAGCCTGAGCAGGTCCGAATGCGGGTTACAGGGGCTGCCGGAGTCTATGTGCTTGCACAAAAACAGGACAACACTGAAGGCGAGCCGCTGGTCATGACCAGCCATTACCTGAGCCGTGATGATGAACTGCAGTTGAACAAGGGTCAGTTACGGATAAAGTTTGCTGACTGGAAACAGGCCCGTCCGGTGGCAAAACAAAGGGCTGCTACCACAGAGCTGCAACGGCTGGACTGGCTGCAACACGACCAGTACCGACAGCTGGCCGGCCAGTTTTGTCAGACTGGCCAACCCGAGCTGCAGGCGCAGGAACCAAAGACGGGTTATCTGCTTAGCTTAAAGCTACAAAGCCAGAGTCAACTGGCATTTGGCCAGTATCAGCGCAACAGCCAGAGCACAGGTTACTGTTCCTATCAGGCGGTGCAGGTGCGGATCAGCCAACAGCGCTGAGCTGCAACCACTGGGCAGGCTGAGCAGGTAACTCATGGTAACTGCGGATTTTGGTCAACGCCTGCTGGTAGTCGGCTTTGTGCCAGTGATGCTCAGCCGGCAGCGCAATGACCCGCATTCCTGCTGCCAGCGCCGCGGTCATGCCGGTTACGGAATCTTCAAACACTAAACAGTCGCGGCTGAGCACACCCAGTCGCTGTGCCGCCAGATGATAGATGTCTGGCTGGGGTTTGCCCTGGCTGACCTCTTCAATCGAGCAAAGCGCCTGAAAATAATCACGGATTTTCAGATGATCGAGCACAGTGTGCATCAGTGTTGCCGGAGAGTTGGTGGCGACGGCCAGCGGAATATTCTGCGCCCGGAGCCGATCGAGCAGTGGTAATAAACCGGATTTAGCCTGGCCCCGCTCCAGCACAGCCCGGGCGACATAATCAATCACCGCCTGCTCAGCTTCGGCCAGCGTCATGCCTGTCCAGGGACTGTGTGCGTACCAGAGGGCAGTCACGGCTTTGGTACTCATGCCCGCCGTTTGCGCTGTGATTTCGGGCGGCAGTCGAACCCCCAATTGCTGAAAGATATGTTGCTCTGCTTCTGTCCAGTAAGGCTCAGAGTCAATCAGCACTCCATCCATATCGAAAATAACCGCATGCGGCATTTTGTTCTCCTGCTGTCTGCTCTGTGGGGCCATTTTAAAGGGAGGAACAGAGGCTGGCAAAATCTGGTAACAATTTCGTGCAGGCGGCTGCGCAACTAAATGCGCAGACAGCAGCCAAAGTTCAGGTCTTTACAGGAGAATTTTTATGCAAAAGGTAAAACAGTTCTGGCGTGAACATTGGGCTTTTGTGTTTTGTATGGCGCTGATGTTTGTGTTTCGAAGTGCCGTCGCGGATTGGAACCATGTGCCGTCCGGCTCCATGCAGCCCACCATCAAAGAAGGTGATCGTATTCTGATCAATAAACTGGCCTATGATATCCAACTGCCATTTACCGGGCATTCGTTGGTCAAACTGGCGGATCCACAACGGGGCGATGTGGTAATTTTTGAATCGCAAGCGGCCAACAACAGGCTGGTGAAGCGGGTGGTGGGTATGCCGGGCGATTGGGTGGAAATGCGGGATAACGAGTTGCGTATCAATGGTCAGGCTTTATTGTACCAGCCAGGACAAGGTGCAGACTGGCAGGAAAATTTACTTGGGGTGAAGCATGCTATTCGGCTAACCAAACAGGATCCGGGTTTCTCCAGCTTTGACCCGCTGCGTATTCCCGCTGGTTTTTATCTGGTGTTGGGGGACAACCGCAACAATAGCGCGGATTCGCGGGTGATTGGTTTGGTGCCACGTCAGGAAATTATTGGCAGAGGCGAAATGGTGGTGATGTCCTTTAATCCGGATCACTATTATTTACCGCGCAGCGACCGGTTTTTTGTCGCTTTGTAAGCCAGACAACCAAGGCACAGCGTGCTGTGCCTTGCGATATCAGCGACATCAGCCTTTTAGTGCCTGGGCCAGTTTGACCACTGCCTGAATTTGCGGCCCTTGCCGGTTTGCGTAATCTGCATTGGTATAGCCCCACCAGTCCCAGCAGCCCTGCGGGTTCAGCGGCATCAGCTTCGATGCTCTGGCCTGCGGGTAGAGCACCACCAGCTTATTGCTGTCGGCGTGACGGTTAAAACCGGCCCGCTCCACATAGGCCATCTGCACCGCTTCAACAGCCTGATTGCAACCATGAAAGCTGATATGCAGCCGGCAACTTTCACCTTCGGCGCAGGCTTTGGGAATATAGACATACCCCTGCTCCGCCATGGTCGCTGCGGCGTCACCGGCAATTTGGTGTTGTGCCAGCGGGTACACCTGGCCTGTCGCTTCAGTGGTGGCGGCTTGAAAGCCAGGCAGGATAAAGGCCAGGGCTTGAGCGGCAGCATCATAGTTGCAGTTGCCCAGATAAGGTGCTTCGGAGGTTGCGCAGTCGGACCCGGCATTCAGGGTGGGCATATGGTGAGCAAAGGGCTTGTCAGACACATAGCTCAGCTGAGCGGCAGGCAGCCACTGCTGGTATTGTTGATACAGCCCGGCTGCTACGTCAGGGTGAATTTTTTGGTCTTTGTTGCCATGCAATAACCAGACTCTGGACTGAGCCAGTTGGGTTTTACCTGCAAGTTTTCCTTGGGTCATCCAGTCGTTCAGTTGTTGATTAATGGCATCGAGTGGGATTGCGGAATCGACTTTGTGAATGCAGTGATCCAGTGCCGTCAGCAAGTTATTTTGCGCGCAGTACACCGGACCGGCGGCCACAATGGCTGCACCTTTGACCCAGTCGGCGTGGGCCAGATGAAACTGGGCGGCCATGTAACCACCACTGGATAAACCGGACACAGTGGTCTGGCTTAAATCCAGCTGCAGTTTGGGCAACGGCGCCGCCTGTACTGAGCCCAGCAACAGGGCAAAAGCTAATGTTTTCATGGGGTGTCCTTTTTTATACCTTGGACTGCAGTGATACGCTGTGACGCAAAAAAAATCCATAGCACTTAGGTACAGCATCATTTTCGGTTTTTTCGTAGCCACCTGTTGGTGATACACTGCCAGCCATTCTGCAGACGCCCGTGAACGGACGCACAAGTGACAGCACTAAACGAATTACTGATCCTGGGCTGTGGTCATTCCGAAGCCGACACCCTGTTTAACAACAATGCCCTGGTGTGCACCGCACAGGGCAACCTGCTGTTGGACTGTGGTTACACCATTAAACCCGCTTTGTTTGCCCAGGGGCTGACCCTGCAGGACATTGACGCTGTGGTGATCACCCATGTGCATGCCGACCATGTGTTTGGTCTGGAACGGCTGGCCAATGAGGGACGCTATAAATTCAAACGCAAAGTCCGGCTTTACCTGCAGCCACAGCTGTATGACGAGTTATGGCATCAGACATTAAAAGGCTCGTTGGGACGCAATGGTGAAGGCCAGTGTGAACTGGATGACTACTTTGACGTGTGCTGGATTGAGCAAAACCAGTTTGAGTTCGCCGGTAACCAGTACCGGCTGCATCCAGTGACACACACACCGGGCAAAGCCTGTTTTGGTATTGAAATTAATGGCTCGGTGTTTTACAGCGGCGACACCCTGGTGCTGCCGGAGCTGCTGGAACAGTTAGCTGTGCAGTGGATTTTTCATGACTGCACGCTGGCCGACTGGAACCCGGTACATGCACCCATCTCCAGCCTGTTACAGCACTACCCCGAAGCATTGCGCAAACGAATTTTTCTGATGAGTTATGAGGACCACTGGGCTGGGTTTTCAGAACTGGTGGCCCGGGAGTTTGCCGGGTTTGCCTGGCAGGGCCAGCGGCTTGATCTGAACCGCCTGAACGGAGCAACGGGCTGATGCTGTATTTGTTGTCGCTCGGCTGCAATATTGCGCCAGAACACAACACGCCTTTGGCGCTTGAACATCTGCTGCTGCGCTATCACAGCTTGTTCTTGTACTCAGGCGTCTATACGGAAGCTTGTCTGGTCGAGTCCGACAGGCGTTTTATCAATGCTTTATGCTGGATTTTTACGGACGAAACACCTGAACAGCTGAAACAGCAGTTGTGTCGGATTGAAACCTGGCTGGGCAGAGACAGAGCAGACCCGGACCGCAGCAAAAAGGATCGCAGCTGTGACCTGGATATCCTCTGGGCCGGGCACGAATTTAACCCTGACTGGCAAGCTGTACTGACCGAGCCCTACCTGGCAAAAGTGCTGGCACCAGACAGTGTGAAAGCTGAGCTTTGGCTTGGCTCCCTGTTACTTCCCCAAAGCCCGGCCGCCATCTATTTTCAGGCTGAGGCCGGTGACAAATGGGTTATCGACCAGAAAACGCACGCCTTTGAGAATTGGCTCGAAACCTGCCTCAGACGCAATTAAGGTCTGTTGTAGCACCTGCTGCTTCTCCTCTGCACTGTGTTCAGGTAAAAACTGAATAGGGCCGGGCTGAATGCTGTTGACCCGGACTGCAGGTGCATACGCTTTGGCGGCAGACTTCATCAGATTTTCGAGCCCGGCTTTGCTGCTGCAGTAAAGCGCAAAAGCCGGATTTGGATTGTCGGCATAGATATCTGTGATATGGATAATATTACCGGCACCACTGGCCTGCAGTAATGGCAACAACTGCTGGTTCAGCAGCGCCGGCATTTGCATATGTATGGCAAACAACGCCTGATAAAAGCCAGCCAGATCCTGCTGATGAGCCGCATCTTTTTCGAACAACGAGGCGTTATGGATCAGCAGGTCCACTCTATTGAACTGCTGTGCCAGCTGCTCCGTTACCTGCAACACCGAACGGCTGCACTGATAATCCACTTCAAACTGAGTCATAAACTGCTGCGCCGGATTGTGCTGTCGGGTCAGGCCAACCACCCGGTAACCCGACAGGCTTAACTGTTCAGCTAAGTAGGCGCCTAAACGCCGGCTGGTTCCGGTAATGACTGCAGTTTTCATCCTATCCTCTGTGGTTGTGCTGGCTTGGGGCGACAGGTTCAGCGCATCTTAAAAGTCCTGTCCTGATTTTTCTACAAAGATTTTGCGTCAGGTGCTTTTGCGAAAACTCATTCTGCTATCAATACTTAGAGTTACGTAGTTTTTTCAGCCAATCAGTGAGTTCCATTATGAATCTTCATAGTATCCGGGTTAAAAGCAGTTTACCTATGCTGATCCTTGCTTTGACTTTAATTGTGGTGGTGTCTTTGTTCAGCTACCTGTCGTCGATGCAAAGCCGCGCACTGGATTTACAGGCAGAGAATTTCCTGAAAGCCATCTCAGTGGTACTCAATGCAGACCGGGATTTGTACCAGGCCAAGCTCGCCAGTACCCAGCATATGGCGAAACAGGGAGACGCTGCAGCCCTGGAGCAGGATTTTGCAGACAATGCGGCTCAGGTGAAACAGCGGTTTGGCGACTACCTGAATTACTTGCGTATGTATCCGGAGATTGCACAGCAGTTCAATCATTTTGACAGTCGTTTCCAAAGCTGGCTGACGGCAGGAGAGGCCTTATTGCAGGCCAGCCGTGCAGGGGCTGTGCCTGCAGAACTGCAGCAGCAGGAACAGCAGCTGTTTGCAGAGTTACGGGATGTACTGGATAAAGCCGGCGAAGCGGCGCTCAATACCTCTATTGCGGAACAGACGCAACTGACCGCCGATATCAACCTGTTTCAGAACAGCAGTTATGGCATCAGTGCGCTGATTTTGCTGATTGCCGGTTGGTTTAGTTATGCGGTGCCAAAATCTCTGACCGATCAAATCAACCATCTGACTTCCCGCCTGGCAGAAATTGCCTCGGGCGACGGCGATTTAACAGCCAGGCTGGATGCCAGTTCCAAAGATGAATTTGCGGATTTGGCCGCGCAGTTTAATGGCTTTGTCGCCAATCTGTGCCAGCTGATTGCTTCGGTGCTGCAACAAGCCTCTCAGTTGAGCCAGCTGACCTCTGTGCTGTCGGAGTCGGCTCTGAAAACCAATGAAATTACCAAATCGCTGAATGTGGCATCCGACTCTATTGTCAGTGCAGTGCATGAGATGACGCTGGCCAACAAAGAAATGGCACAGGTGGCTACGGATTCCGCCCACGAGGCCGATGAAGCCAGACGCAATGCCGAAGCTGGCATTGTGGTCGTCAACAGTGTGACAGAGCGGATGAGCAAACTGACGCAGGACGTCGATCTGGCCCTGGCCTGTTCTTCGGAGCTGGAGCAGAGCTCTGGCAATATCGCCTCGGTGCTGGATGTGATCCGTGGTATTGCTGAGCAAACCAACCTGCTGGCCCTGAATGCGGCTATTGAAGCCGCCCGTGCCGGTGAGCAGGGCCGGGGTTTTGCGGTGGTGGCCGACGAAGTAAGGACTCTGGCGTCGCGCACCCAACAAAGCACCAACCATATTCAGGAGATGATCCAGACCTTACAGAGCCGGGTCAGTGAAGCGTCCAGTGCGATCAACAGCGGCAAAGCCAATGCAGACCGCACTGTCAGCAGTTTTGCTGAAGCGGAACAGGTCTTTGTGCAATTGCAGCAATCGTCCCTGCGGGTAAATGATATGGCAACTCAGACGGCTTCTGCGACTGAAGAGCAGGCGCTGGTGTCGGAGGAAATTACCAAAAACCTGTATGCATTGCATGATCAGGCCAGTGCCGCCGGCGATATTGCCCGTAACAATGATCGGTTATCGTCGGAAATTAAGCAGTTATCCGATACTTTGTTTGGTCTGGTCGGTAAATTTAAAATCAGTTAACAAAAGCATTCACAAATTCATTGCGAACAGGGCACATTTTGCATAAGCTGCGTGCCCTTTTTAATTTTTACTGCTTGTTGCAGGGGCGTTTGGGCCCCATTGAAGCAGAGTAAAAAGCAATCGAGGTACGATGTCATGAAGAAGGCGGTGATTCTGGTTCTGGACAGTTTTGGTGTTGGCAGTGCGCCGGATGCAGCCTCGTTTGGCGACGCCGGGGCCAATACTTTTGCCAGCATCAGTAAAGCATTTTTTGCAGAGAAGGGCCGTCAACTGCAGTTGCCGAATCTGGCCCGCCTGGGTTTAGTCAAAGCAGGTTTGGCGGCCAGTGGTGAAATGGCGTTGGTGGAAGACAGTGCAGAGATCTCTGGCAGTTACGGCTTTGCCCGCGAGTTGTCCAGTGGCAAAGACACACCCAGTGGTCACTGGGAAATTGCCGGCGTTCCAGTGTTATTTGACTGGGGCTATTTTCATGACAAAACCAACAGCTTTCCTGCCGCATTAATCGATGAGCTGGTGCGCCGCACTGGCGTGCCCGGCATTTTAGGTAACTGCCATGCTTCGGGCACCGACATTCTGGTGAAGTTGGGGGATGAGCATATCCGTAGCGGCATGCCGATTTGTTACACCTCAGCCGACAGCGTGTTTCAGGTGGCCGCTCATGAAGAGCATTTTGGCCTGGAGCGGTTGTACCAGTTCTGTGAAGTCGCGCGAGAGCTTTTGGACAGCTACAACATAGGCCGGGTGATAGCACGGCCCTTTCTTGGCACTGCGGCCGACAACTATGCCCGCACCGGCAACCGCAAAGATTATTCGGTATTACCGCCAGCTCCGACAGTGCTGGATATGCTGACCCAGGCCGGAGGCACAGTGATCAGTATCGGAAAAATTGCCGATATCTATGCTCATCAGGGCATCAGCAAAGAAGTCAAAGCCACTGGGCTTGCCGCTCTGGTGGATAAGACCTTGCAGGAAATGGCGCAGGCGCCGGACCACAGCATTGTATTTACCAACCTGGTCGATTTTGACCAGAATTATGGCCATCGCCGTGACCCTATTGGGTATGGCGAAGCGCTGGAGTATTTTGACAGCCGGTTACCGGAACTGATGGCGGCGCTGGATCCGGATGCTGTGATGCTGCTGACAGCCGACCATGGCTGTGATCCGACCTGGCCCGGGACTGAGCACACCCGTGAATATGTTCCTGTGCTGTGGTTCAATAAATTCCAACCAGCCCGTGAGTTGGGTGAACGTCAGAGTTTTGCCGATATGGGCCAGACGCTGGCAGATTATTTTGGGCTGCAGCCTCTGAGCTATGGCCAGTCATTTTTAAATTAATTCAGGACTCTTATGGCTACTCCTCATATCAATGCGCCCGAAGGGGCTTTTGCAGACACCGTATTAATGCCGGGTGATCCGCTGCGTGCCAAACATATTGCTGATACCTTTTTAACGGATGTGCAGCTGATTAGCACAGTACGCAATATGTATGGCTACACCGGCACTTACAAAGGCAAAAAAGTCAGTGTGCAGGGTTCTGGGATGGGCGTTCCTTCCATGTCGATTTATGCCACTGAGCTGGTGAAGTTTTATGGCGTGAAAAACATTATCCGTATTGGCTCCTGCGGCGCCTTGCCACTGGATGTCAAAGTGCGTGATGTGGTGATTGCGATGGGCGCCAGCACCGACTCGATGGTCAACCGCAACCGTCTGGGCGGCAACCTGGATTTTGCCGCTTTGGCCGATTATGGTCTGCTGGAAAAAGCCGTGCAGGCGGCCCGTGCCAAACAAATTCCGACCCATGTCGGTAATGTGTTTACCTCGGATCTGTTTTACAACCCGGATCCGACGCTGTTTGACCGTCTGGAAAAATACGGTGTGCTGGGTGTGGAAATGGAAGGGGCCGGCTTGTATGGTGTGGCCGCCGAGTTTGGTATCAAGTCACTGGCGATCATGACGGTCAGTGATCATATCCGTACCGGCGAAGCCTTAAGTGCGGAGCTGCGCCAGACGTCCTTCAACGATATGGTCGAAATAGCGCTGGAACTGATTTAAGGAGCCTTGCAATGTCGCTGACAAGCAACAAAATGTTTTATGTGTCCTGGGAAGCCTTCCATCGTGCGACCAAAGAGCTGGCAAAGAACCTGCTGGGCCGTGAGTTTGACAGCATAGTGGCGGTCAGCCGTGGCGGTCTGGTGCCAGCGGCTATTCTGGCGCGTGAGCTGAATATCCGGGTGGTGGACAGCATCTGTGTGTCCAGCTATGACCATGATCAACAACGTGAGCTGACCATACTGAAAAATGCCGCATTGCGTGACAGCCCACGATTGCTGGTGGTGGACGACCTGGTGGATACGGGGGAAACCGCCAGGGCATTGCGTGAGTTATTCCCGACCGCCTGTTTTGTGACTGTGTATGCCAAACCCCAGGGCAAACCCTTGGTGGATCTCTATGTGACGGACATTGAACAGGACACCTGGATCCAGCTGCCCTGGGATATGGAGCTGGCTTACAGCACTCCGCTGGCCGAACAGAAATAACCCACAAGGCCGCTTCGCGGCCTTTGTTACAACTGATAGCAGCCACAAATTGCCTGCCAGGCTTGCTCCGGGCTGTCGACAAATTGGATCAGTTGCAAGTCGTCGGCTTTGATCAATCCTTCCTCGACCAGCATGTCAAAATTGATTAACCGGGTCCAGAAGGCTTTATCGTACAAAATCACCGGCACCTGACGGGCTTTGCCGGTCTGCAGCAGCGTTAAAGTTTCAAACAACTCATCCAGGGTGCCAAAACCACCAGGAAAGGCGACCAGAGCGCGGGCCCGTTGCAGGAAATGCATTTTGCGAATGGCAAAATAGTGAAACTGAAAGCAAAACTCAGGGGTGATGTAAGGGTTTGGTCGCTGTTCATGCGGCAGCACTATATTCAGCCCTATACTCTGGCCGCCCGCTTCGTAAGCACCACGGTTTGCCGCTTCCATCACGCCAGGTCCGCCTCCGCTGATCACCATCACAGCGTTTTCTGGGTGTTGCCTGCTGTGTTCGGTGACCAGGTGCGAAAAACGACGGGCAGCATCGTAGTAGCGGCTGTTCTTCTGATCCCGCTGTGCCTGACGTAACTGCTGCAGTAGCCTGCTGTCGGTGGGCGTTGCTGCCTGCCGGGCCTGAGCCTGCTGCAGGTTTTCTGCGGCCTGCTCCGGCGATAAAAAGCGGGCACTGCCGAACACCACTATGGTGGCCTGCACCTGATACTGTTCCATAACCAGTTGCGGTTTGAGGTATTCCAGCTGCAGACGGACATGGCGCAATTCGTCCTGCATCAGAAAGTCTTTGTCACTGAAGGCCAGCCGGTAGGACGGATGGGCCTGCAGGCCCTGGCTGTGTCCGTCGGCTTCGCTGGCTGAAAGCAAATGACGCTGGTGCAGTAAGTTGCTGTCTGACATAAGGGCTCCGTCAAAAATTCAGAAATGAATCAATACTTTGATATAGGCTAATCTTAAGCGTTCAAAGCTGGGTTATAACAATCTCTATCACCAACAGGGAGATAAGTATGCCATTAGATGCCAGTTTGACCTTTTATGGTGCCGCTGAACAAGTCACTGGGTCCTGCTATTTACTGCGTATAGGTGCCAGACGGGTGTTGCTGGATTGCGGCATGAGTCAGGGGGCCGATCAAATTCGGGAATGGCACAAATTCAGTTTCCCGTTCCGGCCAAAAGACATTGATGCAGTGATCCTGTCCCACGCCCATATTGACCACAGTGGTTTGTTGCCGTTGTTGGTGGCGCGCGGTTTTCGCGGAAAAATCTGCTGCACTGAGGGCACCGCTTTGTTGCTTGGCGTCTTGCTGAAAGATTCAGTGCAGCTGTATCTGAAAGATTTGGAATGGCAGAACCGCCAGCGCGCCCGTCAGGGGAAAAGTTTACTGGACCCGGTGATGGCGGTGCGTGATGTGGTGCAGGTGCTGGAGCAAACGCAGCCGGTTGGTTACCGGCAGAAGCACAGTGTCACCGAAGACATTGAGCTGGAGTTTCTTGACGCCGGCCATATTCTGGGGTCAGCCATAGTACAGCTGCAGCTGAAGAACGGTAAAGCCAGCCGGCGGCTGGTATTTTCCGGCGATTTGGGCAATCCGGCGACGGTGCTGATGCCTGACCCAAGCAAGGTCGCGATGGCCGACATAGTGCTGATGGAGAGTACTTACGGGGACCGCAACCACCAGCCATTGAACCGCACTCTGGATGAATTTGCAGAGGCTTTGGATAACGCCTACGCCGCAGGTGGCAATGTGTTTATTCCGGCTTTTGCGCTGGGGCGCAGTCAGGAAATTCTGTATTACCTCGGCTTGCTGTACCAGCAAAAACGGCTGAAGCAGAAAATGGTGGTGCTGGACAGCCCGATGGCCATTGAGATCACCAAAATTTATTCGCGCCTGATGGATGAGTTTGACCCGAAAGATACCAGGCTACTGGAACGTTACGGCGCCAGGGATCTGCAAAGTTTCCTGCCTGTATTGCGGTTGTCTGCTACAGCCGAGGAGTCGGCTGCGCTGAACCGCGTCAGTTCTGGCGCTATTGTTATTGCCGGTTCCGGCATGTGCAATGGCGGGCGCATTGTGCATCATCTGAAGCACAATTTATGGAAAGCGGCGAATCACATTATTTTTGTTGGTTTTCAGGCGCAGGGCACCTTGGGCAGGCAATTGGTGGATGGGGAAAAACGGGTCCGGCTTTTTGGTCAGCAGATTGCAGTGAAAGCGCAAATTCATACGATTGGTGGCTTTTCCGCCCACGCGGGTCAAAGCCAGTTGTTAAGCTGGGCCAGTGCTATTGGCGGACAACCGCAGTTTTATCTGGTGCATGGCGAGCCGAAAGCGCAACAGGCGCTGCAACAGCGGATGCTGGAGCAGGGCCTGCAGTGTCAGATCGCGCAAAAGGGGCAGAGCATTCCACTCTGACTCAGCAGAATGGAGCTTAGCTGTGTGGCGGCAGGGTTGGGCTGATATCTTCACTGGGGTAGCAGCCCAATACTTTGACAAAGCGGGTGATCCGGTTCAGTTCATCCAGCGCTCTGGTCATCGCGTAGTCATTCAGATTGGCGTACACATCCACATAAAACATTTCTTCCCACGGGTTGCCCGGAATAGGCCGGGATTCCAGTTTACCCATACTGATGCCATGTTGTTTCAGTACGGTCAGTGCATCCACCAAGGCGCCCGGCTGCTGGCCCGTATACATGATAAAAGTGGTTTTGGCCGGAATGGCTTTATCCACCTGAATGGCTTTACGGGCCACCACAATAAAGCGGCTGACATTGTCTTTCTGGTTCGCCAGGCCACGGCCTAATACCTCCAGACCATAAAGCTTGCCGCCTTCTTCACCGCCAATAGCGACCACAGCTGGGTCCTGCGCCTGGCGTACTCTGTTAAAGGCGTCGGATGAGGCGTCACAGTACTCAATTTTTACACTGGACAGCCCCTGCAGGTACTGACTGCACTGGGCAATCACCTGAGGGTGGGCGCAAATAGTGCGGATTTTACTGAGTTCAGTGCCGGCAATGCCAAGCAGACAATGCTCTATCGGGTGTGTCAGCTCGCCGACAATAGACAAACGGGTGTGCTGCAGCAGATCATAGACTTCATTAATGCTGCCGGACGAGGTGTTTTCAATCGGCAGCACGGCGTAATCGGCATGGCCGGTTTCCACCGACTGCACAATTTCGTTAAAACTGTCGCACCCAATTTCAATCAGAGTTTCAGCGCGGCGGGTAAAGTACTTCTGAGTCGCCCAGTAACTGTAAGACCCCTGTCGGCCAAGGAAAGCAACCCGCGCCACAGGGCCATTGGCCCCATTGAGCTGGCCCTGCACTTTGGCCTGCTGCTGCAGCACAGAGTCTTCAATAATCACATGGTAAATTTTGGTGATGTATTGAGCGTCCAGACCCAGGCTTTTGCCTTTTTCAATCAGGGACACCAGCAGTTCCTGCTCACGTTTCTGATCGCGGATAGGTTTGTTTTGCGCCAGTTTGGCGTCGGCAACAGAAAGCGCGAGCTGACGGCGGCTGGACAGCAGTTGCAGCAGTTGCTGATCGGTACTGCTGATATCCTTGCGGATTTGGTCTAAATCATGACTCATGGTGTTGATCCTTTGGCAAAAAAAAACCTCCCACTGGGGGAGGTTTTCAGGTTTATCACGCGCGCGCGACTTACCGCCTCCCCGTTGGGGTGGTAAAGAGGCGAAAAAAGCGAGCGGTTAAAATTGTTTTCATAGTCAGCAAAATAATCAGTCTAGACGTCTAAAGTCAAGCTTTAGGTTCAATCTTTAATAAATAGGTGGTTTCCCCAGGCAAAAAGCCCAGCCATTTTTCGTGTAACCAGAAGGCGTGATCGGCCTGATAAAAAGGCGATAACGGGTGACCAGACTGGCCCGCCGGGATCACCAGTAAACCATCTTCTTCATGGCCGGGAGACACCACCATCCGCTCAGACTGACCATGCACCTTGTTTTGCACCCGCGGCATATGACTGTCGCCGTTCATTGGCATGGCCGGCATATTCAGCCAGTCGCCCAACACAGGAATGGCCGAACCCAGCGGATGATTAATCTGACTGGTGTTCAGCGCGCCCCAGGTGGCCTGTGCCAGGTTGCCCTGTTGTTGTTCCAGCGCATTTTTACTGTCCAGCACAGCGCGTTGCAACAAGGCTTTCCAGCTGTCAAAGCCGGCAGGTACTGTATCTGGCCGTGGCTGCTGCAACAGCGCCCAGGTTGCGGTTTCCAGTGAAAATTTCAGGTCGCGGCCACTGAGCCGGTTTTCTTCCAGCAGTGCAGTCAAAGAGGCAAAGGCCAATTCAATAGTCTTGGCCCGGAAAGAGCGGACCAGGCTATAGCCAACCGAACTGATACTGGCTGCGCTGGCATCTTTCATTACATAGTCCCGGTACGCGGCCAGTTGATGCTCTGCAATAAAGTCTGGAGTGAGCACCTGGTTCAGTAGCAGCTGTTGCCAGCGGGCCAGCATCAGCGCTCTGTGATCGAGTTGAATTTGATGCAGGCTTTGTTCGGAGTGTTGTGCCTGAGCCGTCAGGCCATCCCGGATTTGCTGGCCCCTGGCGCCAAGGTCGTAGCCGCCATTGCCAATCAGCGCTAACTGCTCGCCCCCAATCATCCGGCTGTTGGCTGTCCAGAGCTGGCCTGATTGAGGCTGCAGAATGGTGGGGTAGGCTTTGGCGTTATGGTAACCCATCCAGCGGTTTTTCCCTGTGCTCCAATCCTGTGGAGTGTCCATGTCGGTCAGTTGGCGCTCAGGCAGGGCTCCAATCAGGGTCCAGCCAATCACGCCCCGGTCATCGGCCACCAGCAGGTTTTGGGTGGGCACCCCCACTGTGGTGGCAATTTGTAACGCAGCTTTGGCGCTGTCAGCCTGTTCCAGTTGCAACAAATTAAAATTGGCGCCCTGCGGGTCATGAGCGACCCAACGCAGCGCATAACCGGCAAAAGGTTCTGGCATGACGGGGCCCCAAATGGTTTCTTTGTATTGACGGACCAGATCAGGTTGGCCTTTCACCTTAATCACTTCATTCTGGTACTTAAACTCCTGCCAGCCATCATCGGTTTGGTAGCGTTCGGCGTTGTCATCCAGTTTCAGTGCAATCACATCAGTCCAGTCCGCTGTGCTGTTGGTAAAGCCCCAGGCAATACTGCCGTTACTGCCCGCCACCACCGCCGGTGTGCCGGGCAAGGTGACACCCGCCACCCATTTGGTTTTGCCTTCTTGTTGCCATTGCAACCGGGCTTTGAACCAGGTGCCAGGCACCCGGATCCCCAAATGCATATCGTCGGCCAGAATAGCGCGACCGTCGGCAGTGCGGCTGCCCGCGACGGCAAAGTTATTCGAGCCAATGTCGCGGCTGTCAAACAGACCACAATCTGAGCAGGCACTCTGTTGTTTCAGTACAGCCGGGTAGGGGCTTGCTGGCAGAGGGACAGCGGTCACTTCGGAACCATCCATTGCAGCCTGCCAGTCGGGGCTGTGCTGCATCAGGAATTGATACCAGTCTGCGGGCAACTTCTGTTTTATCAAGCCCATCGCCAGCTCGTCTTTGCCTTCGCTGCCCTGTAAATCGAGAAACATGCTGTACAGCACCAGAAACGAATCGGCTGGAGACCAGACTCTTGGGCTGCTTTGCAACAGCCAGTATTCGAAAGGCGGCAGGCCCAGTTGGTGTAAGCCTTCGTTCACCCCTGCTGTGTAGCGGTCAAGCAGCTGCTTTTGCTCGGCGGCCAGCGCTTTATAACCAAGTTCTGCCCTGTGTCTGAAGCGATGCATCCGGCGTTTTTGATCCAAATCCAGCGCCATTTCACCAAAGAGCTCTGACAGCTCCCCTGCGGCGTTGCGGCGTAATAAATCCATCTGGAAAAAGCGTTCCTGCGCATGGCTGAAGCCCAGTGCATACGAAGCGTCGCTGCGGTTTTGTGCCGAAATGCTCAGGTAACCCTGGGCGTCTCGGCTGAGCTCGACCTGGTGTTCAACGGCACCCTGGACCAAGCCGTCGTACTGGGGTTGATTTGACTTCAGTGCCAGGTAAAGTGACAGCAGGCTAACTAAAGCCAAACTAAATAACGAGAGCAGGATCCATTTCAGCCAACGCATAGGTTTTTGTATCCAATCGGTTAAAATCAAAGCCTTATCATAAAGAGGGTGATCAAAAGATGAAAGTGGTACGGGTCTGGGACAAGGCGGTGCGGTTTTATCACTGGAGCCAGGTGTTGCTGCTGGGCGGGCTTTGGTGGACCGCAGAGCAGGGCATGATGGAATGGCACCAGGTGCTGGCATACAGCCTGGCCGCTGTGTTGCTGGCTCGACTGGTCTGGGCATTTGTTGGCAGCGAAACGGCACGCTTCAGTCATTTTGTGCAAAAACCGTTTCAGGCGCTGAGAAACTGGGATCAGGCTAAAAAAGGTCTGGGTCACAAAGGTTTATCTGCTTATATGGTGCTGGCGCTGATGGTGCTGATGTTGCTGCAGTTTGTCAGCGGTCTGATGACGACGGATGATGTCTTTACTGAAGGCCCGCTCTACAGTGTTGTGCCTTCCGGTCTGGCGTCTCTGGCTGGCTGGTGGCACCACAATGGCTTTAATCTTCTGCTCGGTTTTATTGCCATTCATATCGCAGCGGCGCTGCTGCATGCCGTGCGGCGTGACGGAACTTTTGCGGCCATGTTTACAGGTAAACAACAATCTGAGATGCCTCAGCCGGCAGAAAAACCTTTCTGGGCCTATCTGATCCTGGTGGTGCTGATCCTGACAGTATTTGTCTGGTGGCAGGGGCCGCTGTTTCAGCAGACCCTGCTGTAAGGCGGAGCTCCAGCCCTTAGTCGGCTTTGTACTGGTCGTGACAGCCTTTGCAGTTTTTGGCAAAGGCCATCACCGCAGGTTTGATTTGATCCAGTGAGCCAGACGCGGCAGCGGTATTCAACGCCGCTGCATCGGCCTGAAACTTCTCCGCTTTTTGTTTAAAATCCTGCAGGTTCTGCCAGATTTCAGCTTTGGCTTCACTTTTGGCTTTGTCGGCGCCCGGTACTTCAAACGCTTCCCAAGGAAGGCTGGTCAGGCTGGCCAATGCGGCAGCACGGCGTTTGGCGCGCTCGGCATCAAAAGGCACCTGACCTTTCACCATGTCACCTATATCGGCAAAGTTATGCCGGATCAGCTGAAAACTGTGCTGGCGGTAGCTGACCGCATCTTCAGCATCAGTAAAAGCGCTGGCTGCCAGAGCACCGGCAGATGTAGCGGAAAGAGCAACTAGAAATAACAGATTTTTCATTGGCTTGATTCTCATTTGTTGGAATTTGATGCAATAATGAGTGCAGTCACCTGACCCGCATGCATTGAGCATTACAGTTGGCAACAGCCACTGTCAACTCAGGAAATGAAGTGAAAGACGTCAATTTTCACAAACCCGATGGTATCCACTCCTTAAGCATCCGCTTTGCGGTGCTGGTGTTTTTACTCACCTTTACCGCCAGTGCGGCTATTGCCTATGCAGTGATGCAACTGCAGCACCATGTGCTTTTAGGGCAGGAAAAACAAGAGCTTAAGCTACAGGTTGCCAAGTATGCGCGGCAACTGGATGCCGAATTCCTGGCGCGGGAAAAAATAGCGTTAAGCGCCAACGCAGTGGTCAGCCGTTTTCCACAGCTCAAAGCACCTGACCAGGAGCTGACTGTAGCCGCCGATGGCAGTATCCGCATTCAGGACGAGATTTCCGCTGCGTTTTTACCGGCGGCGGCCTTGGATGAACAACACAAATTTTGGTTGCAACAAACCGGGCCGTTGTGGCAACAGCTGGCTCCTCTGTTGCTAGAGGATTTCTTCAGTTTCTACTTTATCTCCACGAAGGGCATGGTCAGGATAGCGCCATCCGATTGGGCGCTGGAAGTGCCGGTGGATCATCCTATTACCAGTGAAGTGTTCTACCGCATCGGGACACCAGAACAAAACCCGAATCGCCTGCCGCGCTGGACCGAAATTTATTACGATCCGATCTGGCAAAAGTGGATGACCAGCCTGGTGGTACCGGTGTATCGGCAGGATGAGTTTCTGGGGATTACCGGCACCGACTTTGTGCTGGATGAATTATTTGTCAATCTCGCGGCAATGGACCAGACCGCCACCGGTGTGCGGGCTTTGTTGTACGACCAGAAAGGCAATTTACTGGTGGAGGGCAACAAACCTGTGGTCGATCTGTCCAGACCGAATTTCCCAACCGATTATTCGGCGGTTAAACCCCGTCAGCCGGAATTAGCCGGTTACATTGAGCAACTGGTCCGCCAGCCTGAACAGTGGCAACAACAGGCTGATTTGCCGGGTTACCTGGTGGCCAACGCCAAAATAGAGCGGCTCGGCTGGTATTTAACCCTGTACCAGGACAAAGAAGTGGTGCTGGCCGGGCTGGATGATTTTCGTGACAACCTGATGCTGACCTTTCTGGCCGTGGCTGTAGTGGTGGCACTGTCGCTGCAGTTTTTTATCTACCAGTTTATTTTAAAACGCCTGACCCGGTTATCCGGTGCTGTGCAGCAATTAAGCCGGGGTGACGGTCAGTTGCCTGAGCTGGACCAAAGTACGGATGAAATTGGACTATTGAATCAAGCGTTTAACTCAATGTCTGAAGAAATTCATCAACTCATTACTGGCCTGAACCGCAGGATTCAGGAAAAAGAGGAAGCGGAACGGGCCACCCGTAAACTGACCAAAGCCGTGGCGTTTTCCAGTTCAGGCATAGTGCTGACTGACAAATCCTTGCGTATTGAATACGCCAACCCCTTTATGCTGGAGCTGATTGGCTCCAGTGCAGAGCAACTCCAACACCAACCCTTGTCGGCCCTGTTTGCGGTGGAAATGTTTTTTGTCGGTGAAGAGATTGCTCAGACACTGCAGGAACGCCATCACTGGCGCGGCGATATGCTGATGCAACATGCTGAGCGTAAGCTCTGGGTGTCGCTGGCGATAGCGCCTATCCGCGATGAAAAAGGTGAGTTGAGCAATTATGTCTGTGCTATGCAGGATATTTCGTTTATCAAAGAGAGCCAGCGCAAAATGGAACAGCTGGCGTACTACGATGTGCTGACCGGCATTGCCAACCGCAGTTATTTCCGTGACCAGCTGCGAAAAGCGATAGCGATGGCGTCCAGAGGCTATTACCACTTTGCCTTGTTGTACTTTGATCTGGATGAATTTAAGCGGATTAACGATACCCTCGGCCATGATGCGGGTGATGAGCTGCTCAAAGAGGTGGCGCGGCGGTTGATCTCCAGGTTACGAGAAGAAGACACCATAGCCCGGCTGGGCGGCGATGAGTTTGCGGTGATTTTGAGTGGGGTGAAAGACCGTGAGCAGGCCGCCAGGACCGCAGAAAACCTGCAACAAAGTTTTGCAGCCCCGGTGAAACTGGCCGGTGAGGAAGTGGCGATCAGTGCCAGCATAGGTATCACCATAGCGCCCGAAGACGCCGCCGATGAAGAGTTGCTGCTCAAGCATGCAGACCTGGCCATGTACGAAGCCAAAGCCCGTGGCAAAAATACTTACCATTTCTTCAGCCAGGATCTGAACGACGCCGCCAAAGAAAAACTGCTGATTGAAACCCAGTTGCGTGAGGCGATACGTGAGCATCAGTTTGTGCTGTTTTACCAGCCGAAAATTGACATCCGCAGCCATAAAATTATTGGTTATGAGGCACTGCTGCGCTGGATCAGGCCCGATGGCAGTATGATCCCGCCGCTGCGTTTTATTCCGGTGGCGGAAAGCACAGGCTTGATTGTTGAAATAGGTGAATGGGTGATCTGGGAAGCCTGCCGTTTTATCAGTCGTCAGCAAAGTAAGGGGCACGATGTCACCATTGCGGTGAATCTGTCCGCGCGGCAATTTTCGGACCAGAGTCTGGCGGCTATGGTTGAGCGTATTTTACAAAGAACCGGCGCCAGACCACAGTCACTGACTTTTGAAATCACAGAATCCATGTTAATGGGGGATACCGATGCGGCTATTACCCAACTAAATGAGTTAAAACAGCTCGGTGTGGCTTTATCTATCGACGACTTTGGTACAGGCTATTCTTCGCTGAGTTACTTAAAACGTTTCCCGGTAGACGAGCTGAAAATCGACCGCTCTTTTGTTAAAGACATTCCGGAAGACACCAATGATATGGACATTGTTGCCGCCATTATTGCGATGGCGCAAAAAATGAACCTGAGGGTGGTGGCTGAAGGGGTGGAGACTGCGGAGCAGATCGAGTTCTTACATAATAATGCTTGCTACCTGGTTCAGGGCTATTACTTCAGTATGCCTAAAGCAGAACAAGAGCTGTATAACCTGAACTATCAGCCTCTGGTCCATCAGGCCGCTGACGCCTGAAGGCCCTGACACTACTAATTAAACCAGGAACAATTCATGACCAGATTACGACTGTCATTGTGCAGTACGGCCTTGCTTTGCGCGCTAGTGCCTGCTGCCCATGCCGACCAGACGACACCTGTGCAGGGGATCCGCGATAAATCTCTGCATTGGTATGCCTTAACCAATGCCACAGTGCTGACAGAGCCGGGCAAACGCCTGGATAACGCGACCCTGTTGATTCAAGACGGAAAAATTATCCGGGTGGGCGGCGATGTCGCTGTACCGGCCGGTTATCAGCAGATTGATGCCAGCGGTTATTACATTTACCCGGGCTTTATTGACCTGTTCAGCCAGTATGGTGTGCCAAAAGCCGGCAAAGGCGAAGGGTTCAGCTTTGGCCGCAAGCCGAACTACAGCAATGAACGGCAGGGGGGCAACGCCAGCAATGCTGCTATTCATGCCCGCCTGAACTGGGTGGACCAATTTAAACCCGATGCAGAACAGGCCAGGAGTTATCAGCAACAGGGTTTTACCACAGTGCAGTCCGCCCGTCAGGACGGTATTTTTCGTGGTCAGGCTTTTGTGGCGTCATTGCTGCCGGGCTTACCAAACGAAGCGGTGATCAAAAGCACGGGCAACCAGTTTATGGCCTTTAGCAAAGGCAGCTCACAGCAAAGCTATCCCTCATCACTGATGGGCAGTATTGCGCTGATTCGTCAGACACTGTCGGACGCCAGCTGGTATGCGCAGGCGCACGGCAAAACCGACTGGCGTTTTTACAACCAGCCGGTTGAGTTTAATGCCGATCTGGCGGCTTTGGGTCAGTTGTCACAACAAGGTGTGGTGTTCGAAGTGGGCGACGATCAGGCGCTGCTGCGCGCGGATCTGCTGCTGAAGGAATTTGGTATCAGCAAAGCCAGCCTGGTGGGCACAGGCTATGAATACAACCGTCTGGCAGAGCTGAAAGCTTCAGGCCGTTCATTAATTTTGCCTTTGGCATTTCCGGCTGCGCCCACTGTTCAGCAACTGACTGATCAACTGGATGTTGAACTGGCGCAATTGCGACACTGGGAAAGGGCGCCGGCCAACGCGGCGGCACTGGCCAAAGCTGAAATTCCGTTTGCGCTGACCCTACACAAGCTGGAAAAACCAGAACAATTCTGGCCGAACTTGCGTAAAGCCGTGCAGTATGGCCTGAGCGAACAGCAAGCGTTAGCGGCGTTAACCACAGTACCGGCAAAGTGGTTGGGGCTGGAAGCACAATTGGGCAAGGTAGCGCCTGGTTACCTGGCCGATTTAGTGGTCAGTAAAGGGGATCTGTTTGCCGACGGTGAAATTGTGGCGACCTGGGTGCGGGGTCAGCAACAGCAGTTTAAAGCCATGGATTTACCGCAATTTGCCGGTACTTATACTTTGTCGGCGGCAGGCCTGAGTGTGCCGGTCCAGCTGACGGACAAAGACGGCAAGGTGGAGGGTAAAGTCAGTGTTGCAGGGAAAGAAAGCAAACTCAGCCATGTGCTGAACCAGCGTAACCAGCTGCAGTTCAGCCTGGATTTGAAAGCGCTGGAGCAGGGGCCGGGGGTGGTTCAGTTCAGCGGTGTACTGGACGGCAATGTGCTGACCGGTACTTTAGTGATGGCGGATGGCCAGCGCTACCCTGTCAGCAGCGCACGCCAGCCGGCTGCTAAACCTGAGGATAAAAAAGCAGCGAAACCTGACGTCACCCTGCTGTCCAGCCTGACCACACCAAACCGTGCTTACGGCGTTATGACCAAAGCCAAGCAGCAAAATGTGCATATTAAGAATGCCACGGTCTGGACCTCCGCAGCGGCTGGCAAGCTGGAAAACACCGATCTGCTGGTGGAAGACGGCCGCTTTGTCAAAATTGGCCAGAACCTGAAAACCCCTTCAGGTTTCACGGTCATTGACGCCACAGGCCTGCATGTGACCGCCGGTATTATTGACGAACACTCGCATATTGCGATTGATCAGGGCGTAAACGAGGGGTCGGATGCCATTACCTCCGAGGTGCGTATTGGCGATGTGCTGGACGCCGACGATATCAATATTTACCGCGGTTTGGCTGGCGGTACCACCACAGCCCAGTTGCTGCACGGCAGCGCCAACCCTATTGGGGGCCAGGCACAGATCATTCAGCTGCGTTGGGGCGACAGTGCCCAGCAACTGAAATTTAAAGGCGCACCACCGAGCATCAAGTTTGCGTTGGGTGAAAACGTCAAACAGGCCAATTGGGGGGAAGCTTTTACCATCCGGTATCCGCAAACCCGCATTGGTGTGGACACTATTATCCGTGACGCGTTCCAGGCGGCGAAAGAGTACAAGGCCCAGCTGGCGGCTTACGAGGATTTATCCCGTTCGGAGAAAGCCAAAACCGCCGCGCCACGGCCAGACTACCGCTTAAATGCCTTGGTGGAGATTCTGGATAAACAACGTTTTATTCATGTGCATTCCTATGTGGCCTCTGAAATCCTGATGATTATCAAACTGGCTGACGAAATGGGCTTTAACATCACCACCTTTACCCACATTCTGGAAGGCTACAAAGTGGCCGACGAGATGAAAAAACATGGTGCCAGCGCCTCCAGTTTTGCCGACTGGTGGGCCTATAAAATGGAAGTGCAGGATGCCATTCCGTACAACGTCTGTCTGATGCAGCAACAAGGGGTGCTGACCAGTATCAATTCAGACAGCCCCGACCTGCAACGCCGATTGAACCAGGAAGCCGCCAAAGCCGTGGTGTACTGCGGTATGGATGAACAGGCGGCATTGAATATGGCCACCATTAATCCGGCCAAACAGCTGAAAATTGACCACAAAGTGGGCTCCATTGAAGAAGGCAAACAGGCTGACTTTGTGATTTGGACTGCCAACCCGCTGTCGGTGTACGCTCAGGCCAAATCCACCTGGATTGAAGGGGCTATGTATTACTCACAGCAGCAGGATGAACTGATGCAACAGCAGGTCGCAGCCGAAAAGCAGCAACTGATCCAAAAAGTGCTGAATGCACCTGACAAAGACAAAGCAGGTTCTGGGGCCAGTTACAAGGCGAACAACCCGGTTTGGCATTGTGAAGATAACCACGACCTGATGACTGTTGGTGGTTATCAGTTGATTGGCCATAGCCACTAAGGAGTCTGCGATGAAATTATCAGTATTCAAACTGGCTCTGCTGGCTGCATTCAGCAGCGGCGTGATGGCCAACGATGTGATTCCGGCTGCACCGCAGTCGGCGCCTGTTCTGTTGACGGATGCCACAGTGCATACGGTGACTCAGGGCACCTTAACGGCGACAGACGTGTTGCTGGTGGACGGCAAAATCAGTGCTGTGGGCACCGATTTAACAGCACCAGCCGGCGCGACAGTGGTGGATTTAACAGGTAAGCATCTGTACCCGGGGCTGATTGCACTGGCAAACCAGCTGGGCCTGACTGAAATTGAAGCGGTGCGCTCGACCGACGACACCACCGAAGTGACTCAGACCAACCCGGATCTGAAAGCGCAAATTGCTTACAACGCCGATTCGGAAGTGATCCCGACCATTCGGGCCAATGGGTTTGCGTACAGCATGGTGTACCCCAATGGCTCGATGCTGATGGGGCAGTCGGCGCTGATGCAGCTGGACGCCTGGAACTGGCAGGATGCGACTGTTTCTGATTCGGTGGCGCTGCATCTGAAATGGCCAAAAGCGGATTTACAAACCAGCCCCTGGCGGCCACAAAAACCGGAGGATATCCGCAAACAAAGCGCCAAAGATTTAACCCAGCTGTACAGCTACTTTAAAACCGCCAAAGCCTATGCCGATGCCGTCCAAGCGGGCACCGATGTCGCAGTGGATTCGCGGTGGCAGGCGATGATCCCGGTATTTGCCGGTCAGAAACCGGTTTTTGTGCACGCGGATGATCAGCGCCAGATGGAGCAGGCCCTGCAGCTGCAAAAACAATACGGTTTTGCCATGACCTTTGTCGGAGGCCGTGACGCCTGGAGAATAGCGCCTGCTCTGGCGGCTGCTAATGTCTCGGTGATTTACACCACGCCTTACGGTATTCCTGAACGGGCCGATGAAGCCAGCAACCAGTCGTTCCGGACGCCGGCACAGCTGGCCAAAGCAGGGGTCAGGTTCGCTTTGTCGCTGGATGGCTACTGGGACACCCGCAACGTGGTATTTGCTGCAGGTCAGGCGATCAGCTACGGGCTGGACAAAGAGGTCGCGTTACGTTCTGTTACACTTGACGCCGCTGCTATTGCCGGGGTGGCTGATAAAATAGGCAGTATTGAAGTGGGCAAAGCAGCCACTTTAGTGGTGTCAGACGGTGACATTTTTGACTATCTGGGGCACAGGGTCCGTTATTTATGGATTGACGGTCGTCAGGTGGATTTATCCAGCCGGCACACCCAGCTGCGGGACAAATACCAGCAGCGCTACCAGGATACGAATTAAACCAACAAGAGAAACGACCTGTTCAGGGGCTGCGGCCCCTGAATTTTTTAAAGGAACAGCGATGAAATTATCTCTACTTGCTGCCGCCACAGCGGCATTGCTGCTGGCAGGTTGCCAGCAAACCAGCCAGAACCCGGCACCTTTGGCCAAAGCCAGTGCGACCGCCATAGAAGCTCATATGACCTTTTTAGCGGATGACAGCCTGGAAGGACGTGATACTGGCAGCCGGGGGCATCAGATTGCTTCGCACTATATTGCCACCCAATTGCAGGCTTTGGGCCTGGCTCCAGCCGGTGAACAAGGCTATTTTCAGACCGTACCTATGCGCAAAGCTTTGCTGAAGCCGGGCAGTGCCAAAATGAGCCTGACGGTGAATGGCAAAACCACTGACTTTGGCTACCCAAATCAGTTTTTTACCGGCCCCAGTCTGAGTGAGGCTGTGTCTGAGGTCACGGCAGGTTTGGTCTTTGTTGGTTATGGTCTGGTATCAGAAGAGTTTGGCATTAACGATTACCAGGGCCTGGACGTCAAAGGAAAAATTGTGGTGATGCTCAGTGGCCGGCCTAAGTCACTGCCGAGCGAAGAAGCCGCGCATATTCAAAGTCTGAAAGGCAAACTGGCAGCTGAACATGGCGCTGTTGGCATTCTGACCATTCATACACCGGAACGTGAAAAAGTGCGGCCTTACGCCACCAGCATTTTGTATCTGAACAGCCCGAGCATGGGGTGGGTGCATAAAGATGGTTCTGTTGAAGGCGAGCATAAAGAGCTGAAAGGGGGGGCTTACCTGCACACCGACACGGCCAAAACCTTGTTTGAAGGTGCAGCAGAAAGCTTGGATGCTGTGTTTGCCCAGATGGACGCGGGCCAACATCCAAAAGGTTTCGCGTTAAAAGGTGAAGTCAGTCTGCACCGTGAATCCACCCTGGAAGAGATTCAGAGCCCGAATGTGGCGGCCGTGCTGCCAGGTTCAGACCCACAGTTAAAAGACGAATATGTGGTGGTCACAGCGCACTCTGACCATATTGGTTTGAGCAATGACGTACGCAGCAAAGATAAAATCAACAACGGCCTGATGGACAATGCCGCCGGTGTTGGCATTCTGCTGGAGACTGCCCGTTTGTTCAGCCAGGCGCCAGCAAAACCCAAACGTTCCATTTTATTTGTTGCTGTGACAGGGGAAGAAAAAGGTTTATTGGGCGCGGATTATTTTGCCCATTACCCGACCCGCCCTATCGACAAACTGGTGGCGAACGTGAACCTGGATATGCCGGTACTGCTGTATCCGTTTGCCGATGTGGTGGCGTTTGGTGCCAATCATTCCAGCCTGGGGGCTGTGGTGGATAAAGCGGCCGCTTCGGTGGGCATTAAACAAAGTGCAGACCCTATGCCGGAGCAGGCTATTTTCACCCGCTCTGACCACTACACCCTGGTGCAGAAAGGCGTGCCTTCGGTGTTCCTGATGACGGGTTTTACCTCACAGGACCCGAAACAAAAGGGTGGTGAAGTCTGGGGCAAGTTTTTTGCCAAACACTACCACAAGCCAAGCGACGATGTCGCAGGCCTGACGGCTGATTTTGGCACTGTCCGCTACGATGCCGGTGCCTTGTTTGCCGACCTGAACTACGCCATTGCGACTGAAGTGGCCAATGCGCCGCAACGTCCGGTCTGGTTAAAAGACAGTTTCTTTGGCAAAATTTTTGGCCAGAGTTACAACGTGCAAAAGTAGTACTGCAGAAAAACAAAACCAAAAGCCACCTTCGGGTGGCTTTGTTTTATCCGGTCAAACTTTTACAATGGCTGTCTGAGTACCTATGACCTGAGGTGTGGTTTTGACGGAGAACCTGGCTTTGACCAGTGTGCATAAGGAGACAGCTCATCCGCATGAGCTGGTATTGTGCCGTCATTGTGATCTGCTGCAGCAGTTGCCACCACTTCAGGTGGGCCAGGAAGCCGCTTGCAGCCGTTGCGGTTATTTGCTGGATATGCGGCAAAAAGACCCGGTACTACGACCCATTTTGTATGCCCTCAGTGCCTTACTGATGCTGGTGCTGTCGAACCTGTTTCCTTTTATTGGTATGAATGTGGCGGGTAACAGCCACTTTATGGATTTTATTGACACCTCCTCTGTGTTGTTTGAAGAGCAGCATCAATGGCTGGCGGTGCTGGTCTGGCTTTTTATTCAGGCGGTGCCGGCCCTGTGTATGCTGGCGGTGATCTACCTGAAGCTGGGTATGATCTGGCCATTGAGGGGGTTGGTCTGGACGGCCAGAGTGCTGTATCTGCTGAAACCCTGGAGCATGGTTGACATTTTCCTGATTGGTGTGCTGGTCGCTTTTGTCAAACTGGTGGTCTATGCCGATATTTCGCTCGGCATGAGTTTCTGGGCCTTTTGTCTGTTTTGTCTGTTGCATTTGCGCACCTTTCAGGTGATTGACCGCCATGCGTTATGGCAGTCCATTGCGCCAGCGCCACAACCGGCGGCGCCAGAGATGGCCGGTCGCAATGGCATTGCACTGAATCTGGCCAGTTGCAGCTGCTGTACCGCCATTGTGGCGGTGGAGCAAAAGTTTTGTGGCCGTTGTGGCACCAAAGTGGTGCTGCGTGAACCCTACAGTCTGCAAAAAACCCTGGCCTGGCTGCTCACCGCTGCAGTGCTGTATATTCCGGCCAATCTTTTACCCATTATGGAGACTGTGTCTTTAGGCAGCAGCATTCAGTCCACCATTATCAGTGGCATCATTCTGATGTGGCGCGACGGGGCTTACCCCGTTGCCATTATTATCCTGCTGGCCAGTGTGGTGATCCCAGTGCTGAAAATTGCCATTATGTTCTGGCTTTGTTATCTGGCGGCTTTGCCTGGTCACAAGCGGCAATTGCTCTCCACCAGAGTTTACCTGGTGGTCGACTGGATAGGCCGCTGGTCTATGGTGGATGTGCTGGTGGTGGCTATACTGGCGGCTTTGGTCCGCTTTGATTTATTAATGGGTGTGTATCCTGGTATGGGGGCATTGGTGTTTGCCTGCGTGGTGATCACCACTATGCTGGCTGCCATGAGTTTTGATCCCCGCTTGCTGTGGGATCAGCGAAAACAACAAACTGTGGAGGAACAGGGTGGCTAAAACACAGAACAGGGTGGCGGCAGTGAAAAAAATCCGCCAGTTGTCACCGATCTGGATAGTGCCTTTTATTGCAATCGCCATAGGGATCTGGATGTTGTATTACACCCAGAAGAATCAGGGGCCGGTCATTACGCTGGTGACCTTGAATGCCGAAGGTATAGTGGCAGGCAAAACCCAGATCAAAAGCCGCAGTGTCGATATAGGCCGGGTGGAATCTGTGCAGTTGTCGGAGGATCTGAGCAAAGTGCTGGTCAAAGCCCAGCTCGACCCAGGCGTTGAAGGTTTGCTCAATGAAGATACTCAGCTTTGGGTAGTCAAACCGACCATAGGCCGTGGTGGCGTCAGTGGTCTGAATACTTTGTTATCCGGGGCTTACATTGAACTGCAGCCAGGCAGGAAAACCGATGTACAGAAGTATTATTTTGAATTGCTGGACAGCCCGCCAATAGCACCGGCTGATGCCGCAGGCGTGCGGGTGCAGTTGCTCAGTGACGATGCCACTGCATTGGCGGTCGGTGATCCTGTGTTGTATCACGGTTATGCGGTGGGAACTGTGGAACGCAGTGAATTTGATGCCAAAGCCGGCCATATGCAGTATCAGCTGTTTGTGCGCGCTCCTTATGACAGCCTGGTCACCGAAAACGTGCGGTTCTGGCAGGCCAGTGGTATGGCGTTGGATATGTCGGCACAGGGCATCCGGGTTGAACTGGCATCCATTGCTACTTTACTGAGTGGCGGGGTGCATTTTGATGTGCTCGAAGGCTGGCCGGTCGGCGACAAAGTGGCCAGTAACACGCAATTTCAGCTGTTTAAAAACCAGAAGAGTATTCAGGAAGGCCTGTACACGGATTACCTGGAATACGTGCTGTTGTTTGATGAATCCATCCGCGGCTTAAGCCCGGGGGCACCCATTGAATACAAAGGGATCCGTATTGGTACTGTGGCGGCAGCGCCATATTTCTTTCAGCTGAAAAACCCATTGGATGTGGCCTTTAACCAGGGCATTCCGGTGTTGATCCGGCTGGAGTCTGGCCGGCTGGCCGGTGATTTGACGTTAAAACTACTGGAATCTGAACTGGAGCAGGCGGTACAACAGGGCCTGCGGGCCGTGTTAAAAACCGGCAGTCTGTTAACCGGCGCCTTGTACATCGAGCTGGTGCGTACTGACGCCAAACTGCCGAAACAAACCCCCGCTGTGCCTGCTCTTGCCGCGGATGCAGATAACTCAGAGGTGGACGTGTCGACGGCGGCTAGAGCTGATTTTCAGAGCCAGGAAGGGGCAGTGCCCGGCTATCAGTTGCCACAACTGGCGGGCCACAAGCTGCTGCCAACCTCTCCCAGTGGGCTGGCGAATATAGAACAAAAAATTCTGCAGGTGCTGGATAAACTGAACCAGCTGCCGGTTGAGTCCGTGCTGAAACAAAGTGAACAGACTTTGCTGCAAAGTGAGCAGATGCTGAAAAACGCCGACGCACTGCTCCGGTCACTGGACGCGCTGGTGGGCAGCCAGCAGGTGAAGGAGTTGCCACAGGACATGCAAAAAACCTTGCTGGAGCTGCGCCGCACTATGGCCGGTTTTGCCCCTGGCGCCCCGGCTTACGAAAAACTGAACAGCAATCTGCAGGCGATGGACCAGTTATTGCGTGATTTACAGCCCGTGATTAAAACCATGAACAGTCAGAGTAATGCGCTGATTTTTTCGGCCGAACCTGCTGATGATCCAGAGCCGGAGGCATCGAAATGATCAGATTTTCTGTGTACGCAACTGTGTTGCTGCTGACTGCCTGCAGCAGCTCTGCGCCGACCATTCAGTATTACCTGTTGCCTGAAGTGCTGCCGGCTTTTACGGCAGAGGCACAAAAACGCCTGGTGCTGGAACCTGTGCAGGTGGCGAGTTTCCTCAATACCAATGCACTGATTTATCAGCAGTCTGAGGTAGAACTGAACCCAACCCGCTTGCATCAGTGGGCTGAGCCACTGGACCAACAACTGACCCGCAGTTTAGTGGCACAACTGTCGAAACTCAGGCCTGAGTACCAGATTGCCAGCGAAGCCAGTTCAGCCAGTGATTTACGTCTGACGGTGCAGGTCAGCCAGTTTCAGATCAGCAGCACAGGTCAGGTGCTGATCAGCGCCCGTATGCATCTGCTCAACGGGGCCGAGCTGAAACAACAAAGCTTCAGCCTGAGCCTGCCGTTGCCGGACGATGGTTATGCAGTGGCCGTGCAGACATTGGGGCAGGGCTGGCACCAACTGGCGCAGCAAATCAGCGAAAATTTGTAAGGCATGATCCCCAAAAAAAAGCCGCGATTGCGGCTTTTTTTATGGTTTTTTAATAGCCGAATTCGACGCCAAGCACAGTGGCTTTGCTGGCCCCTGTCACTTCAGGCAGATTGCCAGGAAGCTTCTGATCATAAGCAAAAGCCAACCAGGCAAAGGCCATGGCCTCCACCCAGTTTGGGTCTATGCCCAGGGCTTTGGTGCTGTCAACAGCGGCTGCAGGCCTGAGTTGCTGCAGCTCCCGTACCAGCTGTGCGTTGTAGGCGCCACCACCACAGAGGTAGAGTTGAGCCACATTCTTCGGTAAGGCGGCCATGATGGTTTCTGCGGTAAAACGGGTCAGAGTGCGCTGCACATCGGCTGCTGGCAAAGCAAAACCTTGCAGGGCCTGATTCAGCCACTGCTGGTTAAAGTATTCGCGCCCTGTGCTTTTCGGGCCTGTGCGGCTGAAATAAGGGTCCTGCCACAAGGATTGCAACAGCCCTGCATGCAGCTGGCCGGAAGCGGCAAAATCGCCGTTTTGATCATAAGGTCCCAGGCCGTGCTGCTGAACCCATAAATCCATCAGGCAATTGCCTGGCCCCGTGTCAAAGCCGGTGACCGGCAGGCCTGGGCACAGCAGGGTGGCGTTGGCAATGCCGCCAATATTGACCACTGCCCGTGCTTCTGTAAGGCTGGCAAAGACTGCCTGATGAAAAGCCGGGACCAGCGGAGCCCCCTGGCCACCCAACGCCATATCTTTTTGCCTGAACTGTGAAATGACCCGGATTTGGCTTTGCACCGCCAGCCTGAACATATCACCGGCCTGGTAGGTAAAGCCATAGTGGCCGTCAGGCCTGTGTCGTATGGTCTGACCATGGCAACCAATGGCTTTGACGGCGGACGCTGTGACGCCGGCACGCTTGAGCAACTGCAGAGTGGCGGCCGCATAGGCCTCTGCCAACTGCGCTTCTGCCAGACCTAAACAGTCAATTTCATTGGCGCCGGGCTGACTTAAGGCGAACAACTGCTGGCGTAATGCCGCTGGAAAGGCACAGTGATGCGTCCGGACAAGTACAGGGGCAGGGGAGGAGAAATCGACCAGCGCCAGATCGATCCCATCGAGACTGGTGCCGGACATAATACCGACATAAAGCTGCGACATTATTCTGCCGCAGCAGTCATGCTACGTTCGTGAGTATCCAACTGAGCGATCAGTTGCTGCGCCTGAGCCACAAAAGCTAAGCGGTCTTTGTTTGACAGCGGCTCGGCCTGCGGCAGTTTCACAGTACGTGGATTACGGTGTACACCACCGACCACAAATTCATAGTGCAAGTGAGCGCCGGTGACCCGGCCTGTGCCGCCCAAACGACCAATCACCTGGCCCTGACGTACAGTTTCACCTTTTTTCACATCCCGTTTGGACAGGTGCAGGTACTTGGTCACTATATTGTTTTTATGCTGAACAAACACATAGTTGCCATTCACACCGTTGTAAGTGGATGCAATAACTTTGCCATCACCGGCCGCCATAATGGGGGTACCGACCGCTGCTACATAGTCCACCCCATTATGCGGGCGAACCTTCTTTAACACCGGGTGGAAACGTTTTGGATTGAAATTGGAGCTGACGTACTGGAAACTGACCGGCGCCCGCAGGAACGCCTGCCGCATGGCTTTGCCGTCAGGCTTGTAGTAACCGCCGTCTTTGTGTTTGACCGCCTGATACAGGGTGCCTTCGTTACGGAATTGCGCTGCCAGAATATCGCCGTTGCCAACAAACTGGCCGTCAGCGTATTTGGTTTCAAACAAGACGCTGAAGCTGTCACCCGCTTTAATATCCAGACCAAAGTCGATGTCGTAGCTGAAAATGCTGTTGGCTAAGGTGAGCATTTGGGATTCGGACAAGCCCGCTTCCAGACCGGCATTCCAGAATGAACCGTTAATGACGCCACTGACAATCTCAGTGCGCACTTCCACTTCTTTCAGCAGTTCTTCGGCGAAAAATTTGTTGTCGGCACTACGCTGTACCCTCAGGGTTTTCAGGTTGCTGACCGGGTAACGGATTTCCTGCAACAAACCCTGGTTATTCAGACCAAACTCAATTTGTTCACCGGGGAAAATCCGGGTCAGGGTCTTCACCTCTTTCCCCAGGCTTAATACGTCCCGCATCACGGTTTGGTCTAAATTGGCTTTTTTGAACACAGACGACAGGTTGTCGCCTTTTTTTACTTCAACGGTGACCCATTCTAAAGAGTTATCTTCCTGCGGCAGGGTACCCAATTGCTGTCCGGCAATTTTCTCCTCCACCATAGGAACTTCAAGACTGTATCTTTTCCCAACTTCCAGCTCAGAGGTTTCTGTACTTCTGGACGCTGAGGCTTGTTCTGACGGGATCAGCAGTAAAACAGCAACAATACTGCTTACAGCGCCGATTAATAACCGATGTTTGATAGGCAAAGAAGAAAACATGAATAGCGCATCTCTTATTGTTATCAGACAAACCACTAAAAAAATGAGGATATAACGATTTTTTAGCCGATGCTACTGTTTTGTCGGTTTGATCCAAAGAAATGTTCCAGTAGAATGCGGTGTTAGATTTTAAAGAACCAAAACTTGATGTAGGAGTGCACCATGGCTCACTGGGAGCAGGCGCTGGCTGAGATAAAACGCGGCTGCGAAGAGATTTTGCTGGAAGAAGATTTAATTGAAAAGTTAAAGGAAGGAAAACCTTTAAAAATCAAGGCGGGCTTCGATCCAACAGCACCAGATTTGCATTTGGGCCACACGGTTCTTATTAACAAATTACGCACCTTCCAACAGTTAGGCCATGAAGTCATTTTCCTGATTGGCGACTTCACCGGCATGATTGGTGACCCAACCGGCAAAAATGTCACCCGCAAGCCGTTGACCCGCGACGATGTGCTGGCCAATGCCCAGACCTATAAAGAGCAGGTGTTTAAAATTCTTGACCCGGCGAAAACCCGGGTAGCCTTTAACTCCGAATGGATGGAGCAACTGGGGGCGGCTGGCATGATCAAACTGGCGTCCCGCCAGACCGTGGCCCGTATGCTGGAACGTGACGACTTCAAAAAACGTTATGCCAATAATCAGTCCATAGCTATTCATGAGTTTTTATACCCGCTGGTGCAAGGCTGGGATTCAGTAGCGCTGCAGGCCGATGTGGAAATGGGCGGCACCGACCAGCGCTTCAACCTGCTGATGGGCCGTGAATTGCAAAAAGACGAAGGGCAGCGCCCGCAGACCATTATTATGGTGCCGCTGCTGGAAGGTCTGGACGGTGTGCAGAAAATGTCCAAATCCTTGGGCAATTACATCGGCATCACCGACACGCCGTCAGAGATGTTTGGCAAAGTGATGTCGATCAGCGACGATTTAATGTGGCGCTACTACGACTTGCTGAGTTTCCGCCCGCTTGCTGAACTTGCAGAGCTGAAACAACAGGCTGCAGCAGGCCGCAACCCTCGGGACATTAAAATTGAGCTGGCCAAAGAGTTGATTGCCCGCTTCCACGATCAGGCCGCGGCCGATGCCGCCGAGCAGGATTTTATCCAGCGTTTTTCCAGAAATGCATTGCCGGATGATATTCCACAACTGAGCTTAACACTGGAAGGCGACAGCATTGCGATTACGAATCTGCTGAAAGAGGCTGGTCTGGTTGAAAGCACGTCTGAAGCAATGCGGATGATCAAACAAGGTGCGGTCAAGCTGGACGGTGAGCTGAAAGTGGACGACAGCAAGCTGGAGTTCAGCAAAGGCTCCAGCCATATTTTCCAGGTCGGCAAGCGCAAATTTGCCAAAGTCACACTGAATTGAACATAGTGACAGACAAGGGCCGTAAAGGCCCTTTTTAGTCGATTTTCTGTCGAACCCGCTGTAACAGGGTTTGCTGTAACAGCGGTTTGAGGAACCTGGGCTCAAAAGGGTAAGTCAGATAAGGCACCTGATACTGCTGCGCCTGCTGTGGATCTGAGCATAAAATGAACTGGCAATTTTGTTGCTGTAACTCTCCGATCAGCAACTGAGCATTCATATCATCGGGTAACTGGTGTACCAACATTAAATCGGCTTTGGTCTTTCCGGCCAGCAACAAGGCCTGCACTCCATTCTGGGACGAGCTGACTTCAACCGGCAATTGCCACTGACTGACATGCAGTTTTACCTGTGTTGCAAAACTCGGTTCAGAGGACAAGGCCACCAGATTCAGCAGGGGCATTTCCCGTTGCTTTTGTTGCAACAGCTGTAACAGGGATTGCTGGTCAATACGCCTGTGACCCCCCGGTGTTTTCCATGCATGCAGTAAGCCCTGTTCAACCCACAGCTGAATAGTTCTGACGGACACGCCAAGCACTTGGGCGGCCTGACGGGTGGAAAGTAACTGATGATGATCTGACATAACACAACTTCTGACTTGTATGTTTTTATCATATTTATCATTTGAGCCAATGTCAATCTGTGTGTTTATCAATTTTTTCAAAAATTAGTTTATGCCTGTGCTTGATTTTTGAACAGTTATGGTAAATATTGATATCAAATTGATATCAATAAGGTGTGATCATGAAGGAATCTCAAGTGAATAGCCGTAGTGGTTTTGCAATGTTAGCGGTCTTGCTGGTGTTGCAGTTACTCAGCGTTAGCGCCGTTGTGTTCTTGATGGGCCTGTTGAAAGCTTTGGCGCTGGTGCTGGCGATAGTGGTGTTTGTCTGTTGGTTTGGTTTTTATATGGTGCAGCCTAACCAGGCTGCTGTGCTGCAGTTGTTTGGCCGTTATGTTGGTTCTGATCATCAGACGGGCCTGCGCTGGGCCAACCCCTTTTACAGTAAGCAACGTGTTTCGTTGCGGGTGCGCAACTTCGAAAGTGGCAAGCTGAAAGTCAACGACCATGCCGGTAATCCGGTGGAAATTGCGGCCGTGGTGGTGTGGAAAGTGGTCGACAGCGCCGAAGCCGTATTTGAAGTAGAAGACTATGAAAACTTTGTCAGCATTCAAAGTGAAGCGGCTTTGCGTTTCCTGGCGTCAAGTTACCCTTATGAAGCAGCTGAAGAACACGAGCTGAGCTTGCGAAGTAATGGGCAGGAAATTGTCGAGTTACTGAAGCAGGAAATCCAGGCCAGGCTGGAAAAAGCCGGTGTTGAAGTGCTGGAAGCCCGCATCAGCCACTTGGCTTATGCGCCGGAAATTGCCAGCGCTATGCTGCAGCGCCAGCAAGCCCGTGCCGTGGTGATGGCCAGGCAGCAACTGGTGGAAGGCGCAGTGGGTATGGTGGAGCTGGCGTTGGCCCGTCTATCAGAAAAAGGGGTGGTGGAATTGGATGAAGAGCGCAAAGCGGCCATGGTCAGTAATCTGTTGGTAGTGCTTTGTGGTGATCATCAGGTGCAACCTGTGGTGAATGCCGGCTCGTTGTATTAAGGAGGCGGCTGTGGCCAAAAAACCTTTTGCGCTGCGAATGGATGAACAGAGCCTGGCTGCATTGCAGCAGTGGGCGGATCAGGAGTTTCGCAGCCTGAATGGTCAGATTGAGTATTTGCTGCATGATGCGCTGCGCAAAGCCGGACGCCTGCCAAAATCGCAGGCGGGCACAGCGGAGCCGAAAGTGGATAAATAATGCGTGCTTTGTTCTTGCTCAGACTGGGTGCAACTTTTAAGATGTCGCACTTTGTTAAAGCGGGTTCTTATTGATGCAGCATTATCCGTTGTGGATAAAAGCGTTACTTTCAACTCTTGGTGCCACCGCAGCTATAGCGACCCTGGCAGCATTACAGCAGTGGCAGCATATTTTACTGATGGCGCCCTTTGGTGCGACGGCTGTGATTCTGTTTGCTTTGCCTGACAGCCCACTCGCCAGCGCTAAAAATGTGATAGGCGGGCATGGACTCAGTGCACTGGTTGCGTTGCTGTTGTTGCACCTGTTTGGGCAAAGCACTGCTGTCGTCGCTTTTGCTGTGGGATTGTCCATCGGCCTGATGGTGCTGCTGCATCTGACGCATCCTCCGGCAGGGGCAACGGCCTTGCTGGTGATGCTGACTGCACCGGACTGGTGGTTTTTGTTCAATCCGGTGCTTGCCGGTGCTTCAGTGATGACCCTGGTCGCCTGGGTTTATCATCATAGCCATCAGTTGAGTTTTAACTGGCTCAGACGCCGCCGAGCAACGCAGACCATAAAGGCAGAGTAAGAAAGCTCAATACCAAGCCCAAACCGACCAGCGCAGACACAAAACGTGGTGCCAGTCCTGCCGCTATAGCGATGGCGCCCGCAGACACCATAGGTGGCATTGCCGCTTCAAACACAGTCACCTGCAGGATTTGTGGTTGTGCATTCAAAGCTTGCAGCAGTAACCAGGCGGTGAATGGCATGGCCAACAATTTCACTGCCAGGGCAAAAGCCAAAGGGCCCTTTTCGCCGGGCTCCAGCTGCAATCTGAACTGAAAGCCTACGGCAATCATAATCACCGGCACTAAAGTGGCCGACAGGCTACCAAGCAGGGAATCGACCAAAGCTGGGTAAGGGTAAGCCCAGGGTTGTAACAGCAATGCCAGGGCCAGAGCGATAAAAGACGGAAAAAGCAAAATACGTTGGCTGATACTGGCGACTGTTGGCCGCTCAGCATTGGGGTTGTACAAGGCAGCCATAATAGTGGACCAGGTCGCCAATGCGACAAAAGAACCCGCCTGGTCATAAATCATCGCCACAGGCAGCGCTTGTGCTCCAAAAAAAGCTTCCACCATCGGAAAGCCTAAAAAAGACGTGTTGCCAAGAGGCAACACCACCAGTAAAGCCGCAGTGGTCTGGCGTTGCCAGCCCCAAACACGGCCTGCTGTGACCACAGCACCGGCGACCAATAACAACAACAGCCAGGGCACCAGTGCAGGCAACAACAGTTGACTGGAAAACTGCAGCAACGGAATTTTTTGCAACACCAAAGCTGGCAGCGCTATATAAAGCACAAACTGATTCAGCACCAGGCCCGTGTTAGCAGGAAACTGCGGCAGGCGACGCAGAACGTAGCCCAAGAGCAGGTAAACCAAAACTAACACAAAATTTTCCATACGGGCTCCCTGGCTGGCGGTGACGGCTGAATCAGCCTCGCCTAGTTTAACTGCCTGCCTGTTGAGGTTCGATACGACTTTCGCCGCACAGTTGATTTAACTGGTCGAGCAGCTGTGAACTGTGCTGGCACAGTTGCAGTTTACGTGTTTTGCTCCAGCTTTTAACCAAGACTTCTGCTTTGCTGGCTGTACTTTTATCGGCAAACGGCAGGCTGAATGCCAGTTCAAAAGGGCCTTTACCGCGCAGTGCTTTGGCACCACCGGCCAATTCACCGTTATGTTGTCTGAGCCTGCGCTGTGGTTCTGTGCTGATCCCGGTATACAGCAACCCTGCCGGGCTTTTCACCAGGTAGAGAAACCAGAGTTCTGACTTGTTTTTGCTAAGCTGCATGGAAGGAATTAGACTAGCGCCGTTTTTTTGCCGCCTACTGTAAAGGATCTGTGATGTCATTTGCCAGCTTTGCCCTGGATCAACGCCTGCAAGCCCGAGTACAGCAGCTGGGATATCAGCAACCCACAGCTGTGCAGCAACAGTGTATTCCGCTGGTGTTGCAGGGCCGGGATCTGTTAGCTGCGGCACAGACAGGCACTGGTAAAACTGCTGCTTTTGTATTGCCTTTGCTGCAACTGTTGCTCCATCAGGCCAAGGCGGTCAATTTTTTGCAGGCAAGGGCGCTTGTTCTGACACCGACCCGAGAGCTGGCGCAGCAAGTGTTTGATTCTTTGCAGAGTTATGGTGAAGGTCTGATGCTGAAATCAGCGGTGTTTTATGGCGGTGTGTCGATCCGGCCCCAGTATGATGCAGCGGCCCGTGGCCTGGATGTGCTGGTGGCGACCCCTGGCCGTCTGCTGGACCACTTGCATCAGGGCACAATCCGTCTGGATGAATTGCAGTACCTGGTGCTGGATGAGGCCGACCGTATGCTGGATATGGGGTTTTTGCCTGACATCCAGCGTATTCTGAAGCGTCTGCCCGCCAACCGGCAAACCTTGTTTTTTTCCGCCACTTTCTCCAAAGCTGTGAAGGCATTGGCGGCAACCTTGCTAAACAATCCAGAGCAAATTGAAGTGGCCCGCGCCAACAGCACCGCGGACAAAGTGGAACAGCTGGTGTATCAGGTGGACTCACAGCGTAAACGTGAGTTGTTGTCTTATCTGATCGGCTCGCGTCAATGGACTCAGGTGCTGGTGTTTTGCCGTACCCGTGACGGCGCAGAGCGGCTTTGTAAACAACTGCGACTGGACGGCCTGGAAGCCGGTGCTATTCATGGCGATAAAAGCCAGGGCGCGCGGCTGAAAGCCCTGGCCGATTTTAAAGAAAATAAACTCAATGTGCTGGTGGCAACTGATGTGGCGGCCCGGGGGCTGGATATTGAACAGCTGCCTGTGGTAGTCAATTACGATTTGCCGCAGGATGCCGAAGATTATGTACACCGTATTGGGCGCACCGGCCGGGCAGGTTTGTCTGGCCTGGCGTTAACACTGTTGACGCAGGACGATATGCCCATGCTGCGCAGTATCGAAAAGCTGACCCGGCAGGTGCTGCAGCCCCAAGTGTTGCCGGGTTACGAACATGATGCCAGCCTGAATCATCGCAGCACAAAGCCAGAACAAGCGCACAGCGGTAAAAAGCTGCCCAGCCGTAACCGGCAGCTGTCCAAAGAAAAAGCCAAATTGCGTGCGCAGGCACTTGGGAAAAAATAACTTACCCGTCGATGGGCTTGGCTGGGGTTGGCAGTGTCAGTTGGTAAAAGGCTAAATCCAGCCAACGGCCAAATTTAAAACCTGCTTCGGTGATAGTACCGCTGTGCACAAAACCGAGTTTTTTGTGCAGCGCAATGCTGCCTTCGTTAGCCGCATCAATGCCGCCAATCAGCAAATGGTAGTTGTCTGCTGCCGCCTGTTCAATCAGGCGCTGCAGCACCAGCTTGCCATAGCCTTTGCTTTGCTGGTCTGGCGCCACATAAACCGAATGCTCCACTGAATACTTAAAGGCAGGAAATGCTCTGAAGGTTCCATAACTGCCAAAAGCCACCAGACGGTTTTGTTCATCCATTAACCCCAGCACAGGGAAGTTGCCCGCTTCTTTGGTGGCAAACCAGCTGCGCATTGTCTCCATGGTCCTGGGTTTATATTCGTATAAAGCGGTGGTATGCAAAATGGCATGGTTAAAAATGGCCAGTATCGCTTCGGCATGCTGGTCAAAGGTGCAATGAACAAACTGCATGATCAGGACCTGTACAATGTTTTAATCAGATGGTAACCAAACTGGGTTTTCACCGGTCCATGCACTTCAAGGATGGCTTTTTTAAACACTACATCGTCAAAGGCCTTCACCATCTGACCAGGTCTGAACTCACCTAAATCCCCACCTTTTTTGCCCGAAGGACAAAGCGAATGTTTTTTAGCCAGTTCATGAAAACTGGCGCCTTTGGCCAGGAGTTGCTTTAATTTTTCTGCTTCTGCAGCAGTTTTCACCAGAATATGGCAGGCACAGGCTTTTGGCATCAGGAACACCTTAGTTGACGTTGTTCCGGCATTCTACCTCTTTATTACCAAAGGCGTGAAACAGACGTAAAACCCCGACGATTTGATGGCTTTAACTTTGTTTTCACAAAAGTTTAAGTCAAGTGTATTGCTTTAATAAGTGAATTAATTTTATCTGTATGATTTTATTGTTTATTTTTAATTGGTTGTCTAAATCTCTATACAATCTTGCGACGAGATGAGTTAACAACTACTTGTAATTTGTAATTCAAAAGTAATATAAGTTTAGAGCGCAACAGCATTGCTAACGGCAATGTAAATAATAAAAACTTGAAATCTAGGAAGGTTCATATGCAACATAAAGGGTATTCTTTGCTCGCAGTAGCGGTTTCTGCGGCATTGGCCGGTCAGGCGTTCGCGTCCACCCCACAAAAAACCATCTATTCACCTGAGTATGAAGGCATTGTCAGTTATGACACTGCAGTGAAAAACAAAATCAATTTAGAAGAACGTCCGCACTATTTTATTGTTCAGTTGGAAAATGCACCTTTGGCAGAAGCTGTCGTCTCTGCTGCGCCAGCGTCGGCGTCAGCCAAAGGTAACCGCCTGGACATGTCCTCAGCCGCTGCGACTAAGCATTCTGCTGTGCTGGCCGCTGAACGTAACAGCTTTACCCAAAACCTGAAAAAGGCGTTGCCGGATGCTCAGGTAGAGCGCCATTATGACACCGTATTTAACGGTGTGGTGGTGACCTCTCAGGATGATATTTTCGAAAAACTGTCTGCTTTACCTGGTGTCACTAAAGTGTTCCGCGAAGAAATGTACTACGAGCAGATGGACGCATCGCTGAGCCTGATCAACGCCAGGCAGGTGTGGGAACAGTTGGGTGGCAGTGCAGAAGCGGGTAAAGGCATTAAAGTTGCAGTGATTGACGGTGGTATCCGGCCAGAAAACCCGATGTTCCGTGACGATGGCATGGCTGCTCCGGCACACCGCCCGACTGACGACTACTGTGCCACTATTCAGCCTGATTTCTGTAACAACAAACTGATCGTGGCCCGTTACAGCGCACCAACCTTTGCCACTATTGAACAAGAATATATGAGCCCACTGGGCCAGGGCGGTCATGGTACCCACGTTGCAGGTACGGTGCTCGGGATGCCAACCACTATTTATTTTAATGGTTCAGGCAATACGGACGTAGATGGCGAAGTGGTCACTCAGCCAACTCCAGGTTACACCCAGGTGGAAGTGTCAGGTGTGGCCCCTGGGGCGTATCTGATGGCCTATAAGGCCTTATTCCAGGTCTACCGCACGACCAATGGTGTCACGACTGTGACAGGCAGTGGTTCTAATGTGATGTTACTGGAAGCGTTGGATTGGGCTGTTAAAGATGGCGCTGATGTGATTAATAATTCCTGGGGGGGCGGCGCTGGCGGCGATCCAGCTGCCAGCCCATACCTGTCGTCATTCCATGCGGCTGAAGCAGCAGGTGTGGTGGTGGTGACAGCCGCAGGTAACGATGGTCCTGCTGCCAAAACCATTGGCTGCCCTTCTTGTATTGAAAGTGGCATTTCGGTGGCCAGTACCACTCATGGCCGTTATTTTGCCAACAAAGTCAGCGTTGGTGGTTCCGATTATTTGGCCATTGCTGGTTCAACCTTTGCAGAAAATGTACAAGACCTGACAGCTGACGTGGTCGCTCCTGTGGTGTTTGCCACTGACGTTGCTCCAGACAACGCTTTAGGTTGTACTGCATTCCCGGCCGATGCGTTTAAAGACAAAATTGCAGTGATTTCCCGCGGGACCTGTGCTTTTAGTGATAAGGCCAATAATGCCGCTGCCGCTGGTGCTATCGGTTTAATTGTGATTCAGAACTCGGATGGCGCACCGTCCATTATGTCGACGCCAGGGATCACTATCCCCGCAGTGATGATCAGTAAAGCCGATGGTGCCAAGCTGGCTGAAGCTGGTGATGCGGCTGTGACTATCAGTATCACTGCTGATCGGGTTGTTTCCGCTCAGTTTGCTGACATTATGAGTGATTTCTCGTCACGAGGACCCAATGGTAATAGCAGCTTCCTGAAGCCGGATATCGGTGCTCCAGGTAGCAGCATTCTGTCGGCGACCTCACCTGATGCCTTTGCTGACTCACGGACCTTCCAGCTGAACAGCGGTACTTCTATGGCGTCCCCACATGTGGCCGGTGCCGCTGCCATCATGAAGCAGTTGTACCCGGAGTGGACTCCGGTGGAAATTAAAACAGCCCTGACGTCAACAGCAGTGAATGGCCTGAAAAAAGAAGATGCAGTAACGCCGACCACGCCATTTGATATTGGTGCCGGTCGTCTGGATTTACAACGCGCCAGTAAAGCCGGTGTGACGTTTGACAAGCCATCTTTTGCGCAGGACCCTTGTGTCGGCGAATGTACCTTCACCCGCACTATCCGCAATATGACGGATAAAGAAGTCACCTGGACACCGTCTTTGGATCTGACCGATCCGGCCATGACTGGCGAGTTCAGTGTCACTTCGGTCACTCTGAAACCCTATGGTACAGAAGGCGATTCTGCAGAATTCAGCCTGAAACTGAATGGCAATTTTGCGGCTCTGGATAGCTGGAGTTTTGGTAATGTGCTGTGGACAGCCAGTGATTCGGCTATTCCTTCGGCTACTATGCCAATTGCCGTGCGGGTGGCGATGTCATCAGACAGTTCAGCTGTGTCTACAGTGGCGTCAGGAGAATTGACTCCGTCAACCCCGGCCGCTGTGGTGTCGACCTTTAATAACAAAACCTTTACGGGTCAAATCTCGGTGGTCTCTAAGCTGCCAGCCGGTACCAAACTGGTTGAAGGCAGTGGCGCTGTGGCCGTGAATAACGGCACTCAATATCTGTTTGATGCGAATGAAGCTGCAGGCACCGTCGCCTGGTCTGGTGCGTTAAGCACACCATCGATGCAATTAAGTGCCAGCTCATTCCTGAGTGGCTTTACAGTTGCAGCGACTGGTGGGAGCCGCGTCGCCTGTACGGGGGAATGTGACGAGTTCTATACCAGTCTGAACTTAGGTGGTGCTGGTTTACCTGTGACCTTTAACGGTCAGACCTACAACCGCGTGTATCTGTCAGACAACGGTATCATTAACTTTACCAATGGCACGACAGCCCCATCACCTTCATACGCTAACCAGCAATTGCCAAGTGGCACTGCGCCAAATAACCTGATTGCGCCATTCTGGACTGACCTGGATCTGACCGGTGGCAGCACCGGTGGTGGTGACCTGTACTACGGCGTCTACACTGTTGGCACTGTTCGTTACCTGGTGGTTGAGTGGAACAAGGTGCAGGTGTATGCGGATACAACGGGCAAAGAGTACACCTTCCAGGCCTGGATGGCATTAAATGCACCACAAGACATCTTCTTTAACTACGTGGATATGGCCGCAATGCCAGCTGATGTCACTGTTGGTGCTGAAGACTTAGCTGGTACTCTGGGTGTAACCCGTTACTACAACGGTACTGGTACAGCGCCGGCCTCATCGAGTGCACTGGACTTAGTCAGCGTTGGCGGTGGCAAGCTGACCATGAACTATCAACTGGAAAACACTGGCGAACTGGCGTTAGGCAAAGCCGACACTATTGCTGTGGATGAAGACAGCGTCAGCGAAGCCATCGATGTGATGGCCAACGACGCCAGTTCATTCCAGAAAGTGGTTCAGGTCAAAGTGACCAACAATGGCCAGACACAGAGTGCCTTTAACAAACTGACGGTTAAACCTGAAGGTGCGTTAAGTGCGCCTGTGGTGGTGAGTGCGCCAGCACAGGGGACAGTGACTGTCACTGAAGGCAAGTTCGTTTATACCCCTGCTGCAAACTTCAATGGGACTGACAGTTTCACTTATCAGTCTGAAGATGAAGCTGGTGTGAAAACAGTGCCTACAACAGTGACAGTCAACGTGGCTGCTGTGAATGATGCTCCAACCTTGACAGCTGGTGCTGCAGTCACGGCCAACGAAGGAGCTTCCGCGACCTTGTCTGTGACAGGTGCGGATGTGGATGGCGATCCACTGACGTACACCTGGACTCAGGTTTCAGGCCCGACCATTGCGATCAATGCAACTACAGCTTCAGTGACTGTGACGGCGCCAGCTGTAACAGCCAGTTCGTCCGCTGTTTTCAGTGTTGTCGCTTCTGATGGCACCCTGAGCTCAGCTCCGGTTCAGGTCACTCTAAATGTTACCGATGTACCAGAGCCGAAGAAGAGCTCAGGTGGTAGTTCAGGTTGGTTAACACTGCTGTTATTACCTCTGGCACTGTTACGTCGTCGTAAATAATGAAGTAATGCTCTGATAAAAACCGTCGGCTGGTCCGGCGGTTTTTTTATGCCAACACGCAGTGATGGCCATTTTGCCTTGACCCAATAAAAAGCCGGTCAATTGACCGGCTTTGTTTTTGCTTTCAGCTCTGCTTATTGCGGCTTATTGCGTTTTTCCAGTACATCCAGCCGGGCTTCTGTCACCAGACCTGACTGGCGGACTGACTGCAATAAGGCGGTCAAATCAGCACCAACTGGTGCCTGCAACAGGGCAATGCGCTGCCCAGCCGTTTTGACTTGCTTTAAGCCGAATTGCTGTTCAAGAGCCGTCAGTGCGCTTTTGTCTTTCACCAGTACAGACAACCTGCCAGTGACCACACCATAATCGCCAGTCAACAAATTGCGAACCACAGTATTGGCTTTTAAGGTTTTGTCTGCGCTTGCCTGAGGGGCCTGCACTATCGCCTGACCGGAGACTTCCGCCACTTTGCCTGTCGCCAGGTTGGCTGGTGCCACAGTTAAGCTGCTTTGTATTTGATAGACACCAAAGTCAGCCTTTTCTGTTTTGAGTGATTCTGTGTGCGCTGCAGGTTTCTGTTGCAATACCGGGTTGGTTGGCAGTGCCTGGGTGGTCGCAGCCATGCCTGCACAGGTCAGCGCCACTAAAGTTAATTTTAAACGCATACTAAATTCCTTAATTAATGGCCCATGACCCGTAATGCAACACCACGAACTTCTGAAAGTGTGCTGTTGTTCACATAACTTTCAACGTCGAGGAACCCACCCGTTGCTGCATAATCGCTGCCGTTGGCATCCAGAACTTTAATGGTCCAGGTCCCTTTTGCGTTTTCACCGTAAAATGCATTGGATAAAAACACTGTGTCATTCAGGATATAGCTTGGCTGGAAGTAGTAATCGTCCGTCAGCGCTGGCAGGATCAATGCCTGTTTTGACGACAGCAATACACTTTTGGTTCCAGCTGGAGAGGTCACTTCAATGGCCAGGTCAATACCTGCGGTGCTTTGAACTGTTTCAGTGAAGCCTCTGGCCATTTCCGGGTTAGAAACAGAAAATTTGAACTGCACAGCTTCCAGCACAACATTTTCAGTGACTTCAATGGTCTGGCTTACACCGGTTGCACTGTTATCCGGGACGGCCAGGCCTAAAGAGGTTGGTGCTGTAGCGGCATAAACCCCAACACCTTTCCAGTCGGAAACCACTTCTTCACCCAGGTTGACGTTATAACTCTTCGCCATCGCCACCGCGGCGCCTGCGTTGACACGACCATAACCGTACAGGTTATTAAAAGAGTAACCTGCCGCGTTTTTCACCCAGCCCTGATGGGCAGTGAAATTGCCGTCGGCGGTTTCCAGCACCACAGGGGCGTTGTCCGGGTCGACTTTGCTGCTGGTGCTCACCAGGATATGGCGGATATCACGGTAACTTAACGTCGGGTTGGCTGAGGCAATCAGCGCGACTACACCGGCTGCATTTGGTGCAGCAGATGAGGTACCGTTAAAGGTAGAAGTGTAGTTACAGCTGGCATTCTCGGGGTGACCAGGGTTGTTAAAGGGGTAAAAACCCGCAAAGAAACCTGGGAAATAGGCATTGTCATAGATGTCGGCGTAATCAAAACTGCTGTAACCACGCAGGCAGGACATCTGATCCGTGGTCACCATGGCAGGCGCAAAATCACCGTATTCGCCTGACGGTGCAGACACCAGCAGGTTAGCTCCGGCTGTGGAGTAGCTGGTATGGCGGCCGTCACTGTTCACTGCGGCTACGCTGAAGTAATAGGAGGTAGCCTGAGCAGGTTCCATGTTGGCGTTGTAACAGGTTAAGCCTAAATCGTTGGCACCGTTGGCATCGCAGAGATCATTGTCATATTCGGTGCTGCCATCCTGAAAACTGTTGCCACTGGATTTGGTATTGACCGCACCTAAGCCAGAGCGCAGCTCAGTGACACTGAACTGTTGTACCGCTTCATCAAATTCTGAAAAAGCGATAGCAGCAGGGATAGTGGCGCCGTAACTGCGGTTAAACACTGCAACCTGTTCATCGGCGGCAATACCGCTGCCCGGAATGCCATGGCTTAACAAATAGGCCAGCGTGCTTTGCTCTTCGAGGTAGTTCATACCAATCAGTTTGGCATCTGGTGCTACACCACGGCCACCCAGACCATTCCAGCCTTCTGCGGCAATCAGGCCTGCCACACTGGTGCCATGATCGCCAGTCGTGGTCAGGTTGGTTGGGTCCATCGGGTTCAGCACGCCAGGCACAAAGTTCAGTGAACGGTTGGGCAGTACATTGTTCACCAGATCTTCGTGGGCAATTTCCAGGCCTGAATCGACCACCACAGCCACTACACCCTGGCCTGTGGTACCGGCCTCGTATGCTTTGCGAACGTTCATATCTTCACCCGCCACCCGGATTTCCGGGTCTTTACGGGATTCCACAATAGCACTGGCCTGCTCTGTGCTCAGACCAAATAAGTCGGTCAGCAAGGTGAAATAAGTTTCATACAATGAATCGCTTTGTGAATAGGCGGCCTGGCCTGTGTTATGCAAATGCCATTGTTGGGCCGCCAATGGGTCTGTGCCTGCGGAAGCGATGGTCACTGTGGCTGAGGCGGTTTTGTCACCGTCAGTGACGGTATAACCAAACACCTGCTGGCCAGCAGCGGTAGGGGTAAAAGTAAAATTCAGACCGCTGACAGTTAACTTGCCTTTGCTCAGGGTATAGACACCTGACGAGGCGCTGACGGCGGCGCCATTTTCGGTGATCGCACTGATGGAAAGTGTGTCACCTTTATTGGAATCTGCTGCAGAAAAGCTGCCTGTTACCGGGACCCAGTCACGGGCCTGAATACCAGACAAATCCACGTTCAGGGCTTGAGGGGCGATATTATTATCGCCATCACTACCGCCACAGGCGGTTAATGCGACCAGCACAGCGGCGGCCAGTGCAGAGTGTTTTAACTTAAACATTCGTATTGCTCTCTGTGTTCCTAAGATGAAATCCATTTGTTCCGTATTCCCAATGCGCTTTGGGTGTACAGAACCGTAAAATCCTACCACGAGCACAGAGTGGTTGAAATTTATTTGTTAATTTTGTTTATCAATTGTGTTTGTCTGTTGAAATAAAAAAGCCAGCATAAGCAGCTGGCTTTTGCAGGGGCAAGCAGGCCTTTAACGCGGCTGCTGCTGGGTAATGCAATGCACGTTGCCACCACCGAGCAGAATTTCCCGGCCTGGTACAGTGACCACCTGGTGTTTGGGGAACACCTTCGACAGAATTTCAACTGCAACCTGGTCATTCGGGTCGTCAAACACCGGCAACACCAGACCGCCGTTGCATAAGTAGAAATTGATGTAGGAACCGGCTAAGCGAGCCTGCGCTTCACGGGCCGTCGCCACCCCTGTTAAATCCACAGAGGCGTATTCTTCGGCTTTGGCCACTAAGGGGCCCGGTACCGGCAGTTTATGCACGGTGAATTTACGGCCTTTGGCGTCCGTGCTGTTTTCCAGCACCTCCAACGCAGCGTGGGAACGTTCATACTGCGGGTCGTTTTGATCGTCCGTCCAGGCCAGCAACACTTCCGCCGGGCCGACAAAACAGCACATATTGTCAACGTGGCCATCGGTCTCGTCATTGAAAATACCGTCTTTCAGCCAAATCACTTTGTCGATGCCTAAATAATCCGATAGCATCTGTTCAATTTGCTCACGGCTTAAATCCGGATTGCGGTTCGGGTTCAGCAAACATTCTTCAGTGGTCAGCAGGGTGCCTTCACCATCGGTGTGAATAGCGCCGCCTTCCAGCACAAAACCTTCAGTGCGGTAGCGCTTTAAACCTTCCACATTGAGGATTTTATGCGCCACCTGGTCGTCACGTTGCCAGGGGAAATACAAACCACCCTTCAGGCCACCCCAGGCGTTAAAGGTCCAGTCGACCCCACGCACTTCAGTGCCGTTGGTGACAAAAGTCGGGCCTGTGTCGCGGCACCAGGCGTCATCCGTACTGACTTCCAGCACCCGGATAGGGTGCACAGAAGGCGTCGACAACAACTGAGCTTCGGCATTGGCAAACTGGGCGGCCGACGCCAGCACGGTCACAGGCTCGAAGCGGGCAATGGCATGAATCACGGCGCAAAACGCCTGCTGTGCCGGTTTGGCGCCTAAACGCCAGTTGTCAGTGCGCTCAGGCCAGACCATCCAGGTTTGTTTGTGTGGTGCCCACTCGGCCGGCATAAAAAAGCCATCGGCACGAGGGGTGGAGGAAAGAGGAAGCGCCACTTAGTTGTTTCCTTCTGTTGGCACTGTACGGCCGTCTTTGGTTTGCAAAGCGCCATAGATATCAATGCGGCGGTCACGGTACACACCCCAGTTACGGCGGTGCGCTGCCACCTGGTCCAGATCAAAGCTATGCACCAGTACGGCTTCGCTGACTTCGTCCGCTTCCTGCACTTTGGCGCCAAATTCGTCGGCAATAAAGGAGCTGCCGTAGAAAGTAATGCTGTAATCTTCTTCGCTTTCCACGCCAATACGGTTGGATGCGATCAGCGGGATCAGGTTGGCGGCGGCATGACCTTGTTGGGTGCGCTGCCAATGGTCGCGTGAATTTACATTGCCATCATGTGGCTCTGAGCCAATGGCGGTTGGGTAGAACAGCAGTTCTGCACCCATCAGGGCCATGCAACGGGCGGTTTCCGGGAACCATTGGTCCCAGCAAATGCCAATGCCGATTTTGGCATAAGCGGTGTCCCAGACTTTAAAACCAGTGTCGCCTGGCGTGAAGTAGAATTTTTCTGAGTAACCCGGGCCATCCGGAATATGGCTTTTGCGGTAAATGCCTAAATGACTGCCGTCGGCGTCAATCACCAGCACGCTGTTGTACAGGCAGTTGCCGGCTTTTTCATAAAAACTGATCGGCAGCACCACCTTCAGCTCTTTGGCAATTTTTGTGAAATGCGCAATGGCTGGGTTTTGTTCCACTGTGGTGGCAAAGGCCAGGTAATCGTACTTCTGCTTCTGGCAGAAATAATTGCGTTCAAACAACTCCTGCAACAGGATGATCTGTGCACCCTGGGCGGCCGCGTCACGCACCAGACGCTCACCACGGGCGATATTTTCTTCCACATTCCAGCCACCGATCATTTGGGTGGCGGCCACAGTTACCTTACGCATGCAAAGTCTCCTTAAGCCAGAGTTGTTTACCCGTCACACTTGAAGCTGCAGCATTGTGAACGGCGCCATCTCGCCTCAGACACATAGGTTCACTATGCTTCGGGGGCCTTTCAGGCGTGTCGTCTCCCTGCAACTCCAGGTCACTTGGGTATAAACACTGAAGTTGTAATGAAAAACCCTGCCTACTCTAGTCAGTTTTGCCGTGAAGGGCAAAACCAAAAGCCGCAATTCAGGGGGAAATGGCCGCGCAAAATGCCGTATTTTTCAGCGTGCGTCAACGACTTTCAGGGGCAGGAAAAATGCTGCATAAAAGCAGGGTTTTTATGCAGCATTCACGGGCAAAAATGCGGGTTTTATTCGGTTTCGTCCAGCGCCAGCCGGGCGGCGTGCAGCAACAGCTCAGGCTGTAACCGCACCTTGTAATTGATATGCGTAAAACTGTATTGCAGCAATCCGTCAGCCCCGACCAGATACACAGCGGGCACTGGCAGTACGACTTTGCCTGTGCTGGCTTCTTTATTCAGGTTTAGTTTGTACTGGTTCAGATAAGCATCGCTGGTTTTGGCGTCCAGGTAATAAGCAATACCAAAAGCTTGGGCGGCGACAAACTGGCTGTCGGACAGCAGAGTATAAGGTAAAGCGCCGCCTTTGGTGTCCTGGCGGCTTTTGGCAATAGCAGCAGGGCTGTCTGGCGTGATGGCCAGGATTTGATAGCCAAGCGCAGTCAGTTTAGGTTCAATGTCGCGCAAGCCAGCCAGTTGGGTGTTGCAATAAGGGCACCAGCCGCCGCGGTAAAACACCAAGACTGTGGGTTTGCCGAGCAGGCTTTTTAACTGCACAGGCGCGCCGGTTTCATTCTGTAGCGCCACATCCGGCGCTGGCAAGCCGGCTGGCACAGGCCGCACTTCCATCTGGCTGGAGGCTATCTCGCCGGCCTGGGCTGCGCCAGTCAGGCTAAGTAAGGCAAATAAAGTGGTATAAAGGCGTTTCATTGGGATTCTCCATGTTTTGGTGTCTGATAAAACCGGCGTCAACGGGTTTTTCTTTCAGGGATTTGAAAAAAACTCCTGCGCCAGCGCAAAAGACAGCGACGTTTTTTCCGGTAGAATGGGGTCAATAGCGGGTCGCAAAGCAGCGGATAACAAGGCAGCAGCATGCAAAAATTTGATGTGATTGTCGTCGGTGGCGGCATGGTTGGCGCTTCTGTAGCGCTGAAACTGGCGCAAGGTGGTCTCAAGGTCGCTTTGGTAGAGCGTCAGACGCCTAAAGTGTACGATGCGGCGCAGCCGCTGGATTTGCGGGTTTCTGCCATCAACCAACGCAGTGAAGCCTGGCTGACAACACTGGGCGCCTGGTCCTTGTTGCAGCAATGGCGGTTGTGCCCCTACCGCCGCTTGCAGGCCTTTGAAGGGGAAAGGCCGGGCCTGACCTTTACCGCGGACGAACTCAGGCTGAGCCATTTGGGCCATATCATTGAAAACACCCTGATCCAGCAAGCCTTGTGGCAACAGTTTCCACAGGAGTTGACGCTGTTTAGCCCGGCCACTGTGACAGGCTTTACTCAGCACCCGGATGATGCACAGTTAAGCACGACAGAATTTGGCAACTTAAGCGCAGAGCTGGTGATTGCCGCGGATGGTGGCCAGTCGCAGCTGCGTCAGCTCTCAGGTATTGGCAGTACAGGCTGGATGTATCAGCAGGCTTGCCTGGTGTTGGAGGTGGATACCGAATTGCCGCAGCAGGACATCACCTGGCAGCAGTTCCACCCAACAGGGCCACGGGCTATGTTGCCTTTGCCCGGCCATAAAGCCTCCTTGGTCTGGTATGACGCCCATCAGAAAGTACAGCAACTGGCGGCTCTGAGTTTAGCCGAGCTGACAGTGCAGGTGCAGACGGCTTTTCCGGCGAAACTCGGCGCTGTGCAGGTCACACGTTGTGCCTGGTTTGGCCTGGCTCGCAGCCATGCCAACACTTATGCCAAAGGCCGGTTGGTGCTGGTCGGCGATGCCGCCCACAGCATTAATCCGCTGGCGGGGCAGGGCGTGAATCTGGGGTTTGCGGATGCCAGTCTGCTGTGTGAGTTACTGCTCGGTGCCGACACTGGTCAGCTGGCCAGTGAAGCTCTGCTGGCGCGTTATGAGCGCGAACGACGTCGCGCCAATGGCCTGATGATGAGCGCGATGGACGGCTTTTATCAGTTGTTCAGCAATGAGCTGCCGCCGCTGAAACTGGCACGGCAGCTGGGCCTGACGCTGGCCGAGCGGGCCGGGCCATTGAAGCGGCTGGTCAGTCGTTATGCAGTGCTGTAAGCCGCTATTCATGTCTGAGCAGGCGCACACCATAAATACCGCCGGCAATACTGCCGGGTTTGGCGACAAACTTTAGCCGGAAGCTGGTTTTTCCCTGTAACCACTCGGCGGGGATCGGGTATTCCACGTTATACCAGTCGGCTTTGCCTGTGCCGGTCAGGTTCACATCGGCCAGCTTCTGCTCGTCAATCCAAAGCTCAAACTGGCGGTTCTGGTCCAGACCATAATAATCCAGTTGCAGCAGGGCCGATGTTTCCCCCTGCGTTGCCAGTTGGTAACTAAACCAGCCGCGGCTATGGCGCCAATGCCTGTTGCTGTTGACTCCGGCTTCGCTTTGTTCGCCCTGATAAAAATGATCCGATTCAGGCTGCTGCTCGCCGGGGAAGACTTTATCCAGGGTTGCTGCAGCAAGCCGCTCGGCAGCGGCATCCGCTTGGCGCTGCGCCTGCTGCTGCGCTTGCGCCTGCTCCGCACTTAACTGCTGAAAATACAGCTGATAACGGCTGTCGTGCAGGCGGAAAAATGGCAGCAAGGTGGCCGGGCCGCCAGTCAGCGCCCCGGTTTGAAATTGCAGTGGCTGGCTTGTGACAGGACGAATGCTCCGTAAAAAGCCTTGTGGGTCACCTATATGCAGTGGAGCTGCGGATAAAGGGCAGCTCTGACCGCTGGCAATATGGCCCATCCGGCTGTCATCGCCAATCAGCTGCAGCTGTTCGCCGGCAAAAGGCTGGCTTTTTTTCGCCAGCGCCAGAGGGCCAAACAGCACTGCATAATACTCCGGCTGCGTTGGCATCATTTCCAGGCTGAGCTGCATGGGCCAGTCTATCTCGATACGGTCGCCTTTTTTCCAGGGGCCGGACAAGGTCAGGTACTGACGGGGCTGGCTTTGCACCGCCAGCACCTGGCCATTACGACGGACCTTGAGCTGACCGGCAGCCACCCAGCCAGGGTGGCGGATTTTTAAGGCGACCCTGCTGTCGGCATCAATACGAATGCGGCTCTGGCTGTTGTCTGGAAAGTCACTGAACTGGGTCAGCTGAAGTTGCGGGCTGAGCAGGCTGGAGGGGGCCAGCAGATTCACCGCCACATAGTCCGGGTCCAGACTGTAAATGGCTTCGCCGTGTTTACTGTGGCTTTCAATACCGGAGCCAACGCAGCACCACATGCTTTGGTCCACTTTGGAATACACCCGGTAATGCTGCGGCCGCATCGGCGTAAAGTACACCAGGCCACCATGGTGTGGGTGCTGGCTGGCCAGAATATGGTTCAGCAGGGTGCGTTCGTAATAATCCAGGTAGCGCAGCTCAAAGGTCTGCTGGTACAGCAGCAGCGCCAGCTTCATCATGTTGTAGCTGTTGCAGGTCTCAGGCCCTTCTACCTCATTCAGCATGGGGTCGAAATTGTTTTTATCGTGAAAGTGTTCTCGCACGCTGTTACCGCCTATCACGACGGTGCGCTCTTTGACCACTAAATCAAAAAAGTAGCGGGCGGCATTCAGGTAGTCGGGGCGACCTGTCAGTTGGGCCATGCGGGCAAGGCCGACAATTTTCGGAATTTGGGTATTGGCATGCAGACCGGTCAGCCGGTCCTGATGCTGCACTAAGGGCCGGACAATACGCTGTTCGGTAAAGCGCCCGGCCAGCGTCAGATAAGCCGGGTCCTGCAGCAATACTGACATATCGGCCAACACTTCGTTCATGCCGCCATGTTCAGTCAGCAGCAGCTGTTGCAGCTGCGCATCCGACAGCTCCGCGGTCAATTGCTTCAGCCACTGACCAAAGCCACTGAGCAGGGTTTTGGCACGCGCATCACCGGTTTGAACCAGCACGTCACGCAGCCCGGCAAAGGTTTTATGAATATTGTAAAAGGGCACCCAGCTTTTATTCAGGCTGAAGAAGTCGGCGTCAATCTGCCCCTGCTGAATTTGTTGCCACAGCGCCTGGCTGCCAGGCACACCGCCGAGGTAGCCATTGCCGTTGGCTTGTTGGATTTTTAACAGCTCAGTGAGTACAACACTCAGCCGTTGTTTAACCAACGGGTCGTCCATAGACGCTGACATCAGTGCCAGCGCCGATAAATAATGGCCCAGCATATGGCCATCCAGCCCGGTATTTTCCCAATTGCCGTAGGAGGGGGCGGCCAGTGCTAATCCAGCTTCGCGTTTCAGAGGGGCCAGCAGGCGCTCCGGCTCCAACGCCAGCAGATACTGCAGATTGGTTTGTTGTGCGGCCAACAGCGGGCCTCCCAGGAGGCGGACCTGATGGAGCGGGGCCAGCTCCAGTGCCTGAACTGGGATCAGCACCAACAACAGGACACTGAACAGAACCCGCTTCATCTTTTACTCCTGCACTGACGGTCGGCCAAACACCGGCATGCCCTGTTCATCCCAGCGCAGCGCTTTGACATAGGTATGGCGGTTTGGATCCCACAGCGGATCGCCGACAATTTCGGTGTAGGTACGGGCGTGGTAGACCAGCAAGTCGGTGACACCGTCTTCGGCCACCGTAAAGCTGTTATGGCCAGGGCCATAAACTTTGTGTTCAAAGCAGCTTCGTAGCACTGGTGTTGGCGATTTATGCCAGCTGGCCGGGTTCATTGGGTCGGCATTTTCATTGGCCCACAGCAGACCCATCGCGTAGTTGGCGTCTGTTGCACTGGCCGAATAGCTGATAAAAAGTTTGCCGTTGCGCTGCAGCACACTGGGGCCTTCGTTCACCCAAAAGCCAATGGTTTCCCAGTCGTATTCAGGCTTACTCAGCAGCACGGGCGCGCTGCTGAGGCGGTCCGGTGTATCCATGGTGGCGATATACAGGTTACTGTTGCCTTCAATGGCCATGTCTTTTTGGGCCCAGAGGTAATACAGCTGGCCTTTGTGTTCAAAGGTGGTCGCGTCCAGACAAAAGGTGTCGATGCCGGTATCAATCTGGCCTAAAAACTCCCAGCGGCCTTCAATAGGGTTAGCATCCTGACAGCGGATCACATACATGCGATGCTGAAACAGTTGGTGTTTAATTTCGCGGCTGGGGGCGGCGGCAAAATAGATGTACCAGGCACCCTGGCGAAAATGGATTTCCGGTGCCCAAATCAGCTCTGAATAAGGGCCTGTGTCTGGTTTCAGCCAGGCGGTCACCGGCTTGGCCTGAGGAAGTCCGGCGATAGTGCGGGCACGGCGAAGTTCCACCCGGTCATAGGCTGGGACTGAGGCAGTAAAGTAATACCAGCCGTCGCTATGCCGGTAAATACAGGGATCGGCCCGTTGTTCGATCAATGGCTGAAGTAACTGCATAAAAACTCCGTTATTGCTCCATTCTGTTAATTGGCACTGACAGTGTTTATCTGCGCAGCCGCCGCATCAGGCTTTGGGCTGACAGGCGCCCCTTGTTGCATTTGCAGATAAAAGCGGTCGGTAATTTTGTATCTGTACATCAAGAGGCCCATCAGCAAATGAAACAGGCCTGGGATCACCGACAGCATCAGAGCGATACCCAATAAACTGAATTCGGTCTGAGGCTGATCCGGCTGGTAGCCAAAGTACGTCAGCAAGGAGCCCACCATAAAACCGGCAATCCCCATACCGGCCTTTTGACAAAAGGAGATGCCACCAAAGGCCAGGCCTGAAACACGCTGGCCGGATTTGTGTTCGCCGTAATCCACCGCTTCGGCAATGGCCGACCAGAACACTGGTGCATGCAAATCCACCACAAAGGACAGCAGGAAATACAGCACAAAGGCCAGCCAGACGTCGCCCGGGCTGACCAGCACAAACAGCAGACCGCTTAGCAGTGCGACCAGGATCTGGCTTTCGCGGAACAGTCTGACCTTGCAGTAACTTTTAGTGATCCAGGTGGACGCCACCATGGCAAGAATAGCGGCCACTACACCGGTCGATAAAAAGGCAGACATGAGAGCGGCGTCGCCACCCAGATAATACTTGGCGTAATAGGCGGCAACTGAGCCCCGGATCACATAACCAATGGTGCCGGTCACGCAAACTGCGCACAGTACCAGCCACTGATCGTTTTTCAGTAGCAGGCAGCATTGTTTCCAGAATGGTTTTTTATCCACCTGATGTTGCAGCCGCTCAGTGGTGGTGAAAAAACAAAACAGAAACAGCAGGCTGGCCATAGCGGCCATCAGGCCCATCGCCGCCTGATAGCCGGCAGCCAGATTCTCAGCATCCCAGTACTGCGCCAGCACCGGCACTATGATGGTGACCAGAAAGGCGGCAATTTTGGCGAAAAATAAGCGGTAGCCGTTGGCCGATAGCCGCTCTTTCGGGCAGTCGGTTAACACGCCAATCAGCGAAATATAAGGAATGGTGACTGCCGTAAACATCAGGGTGACAAAGATATAGGTGGCATAGGCCCAGACCAGTTTGCCGTTGTAGTCCAGATCCGGTGTGGAGAAGGTTAAAAACACCGATATACCAAAAGGGATGGCCATAAACAAAAAGTAATGGCGGTAGCGGCCCCAACGGCTGGTGAATTTGTCAGTCAACATGCCCATCAGTGGGTCAGTGACCGCGTCAATCATGCGCACCACTAAAAACAAAATGGCGATATCTTCCGGCTTTAAACCAAAAATATCAGTGTAGAAAAAAGTAATAATCAGCATCATGGAGGAAATCACCACGTTGACGGCCATATCGCCGGCACCGAAGCCTATTTTCTCCATAACCGACAATTTATAACCGGCCATGTCTGTCCCCTGTTGAGCCCGCTGCACCGGTCTGACGCCGTGCTGTTGAGTGCGGTGTTATATTAAGTCTTATAGTATTACTAATAAAGTTGGTTTGACAAGCCTGTTTGACTCACGCCAAAACTACTTTGTTTTATAGTTTTATATCAATGGTTTAGCTAATACTTCTGAAAGGCTTTTCCTGGCAAGCCGCCTGTGTTATCTGAATTGATGAGGCCTTGTCCGCCGACTTTAGATTGGCGAGGCGAAAATCTTGTGTTATTTGTATGACAAATTAAAAAACAGCAACGACAGGGGATGACATGAGAGGGTTTTCGATGGGACTGGCCTTGGCGGCCAGCCTGAGTCTGGGCTGCAGTGAAGCGACGCCTCAGCAGGTCAGCATTCACGACCCCGTACTGGCCAAACAAAATGGCCAGTATTTTTTATACAGTACAGGGCCTGGTATTACGTTTTACCAATCTGCCGATCTGCAGCACTGGACTCTGGCCGGCCGGGTGTTTGCCACAGAGCCTGACTGGGCAACGCAGGTGGCGCCGGGGTTTAACGGCCACTTATGGGCACCTGATATCTTCCACTTTCGGGGGAAGTATTACCTGTTTTATTCCGTATCGGCCTTTGGCAAAAACACCTCGGCCATCGGCGTCACGGTCAGCCAATCGCTGAACCCGGCCGATGCGGAGTACGGCTGGACCGATCAGGGCATAGTGCTGCAATCCGTGCCTGAGCGGGATTTATGGAACGCGATAGACCCGGCGGTGATTCTGGATGAAGCTGGCGAGCCCTGGATGAGTTTTGGTTCCTTCTGGGCGGGGTTAAAGTTGGTCAAGCTGGATCAAAGCCTGACCAAAGTGGCACAACCTGAACAGTGGGTGACACTGGCAAAAGCAAATCGCCCCTGGCAGTTGGCCGACACTGAACCTGGCCCGGCAGAGCTGGAAGCGCCTTTTATCTATCAGAAGGAAGGGTACTACTACCTCTTTGTGTCTTATGGTAAATGCTGCCGCGGCAAAGACAGTACTTACCACATGGTGGTCGGCCGCTCAAAAAGCCTGCAGGGCCCCTATCTGGATAAAGACGGCAAGCCGATGACTGAAGGCGGTGGCACAGTGCTGCTCAAAGGCACCCCGGACTGGCCTGGCTTGGGCCATAACTCGGTGTATGGGATGGATGGTAAAGACTACCTGGTTTTCCACGCGTACGAGCAGGCCGACAATGGGTTGCAAAAACTGAAAATTACGGCGCTCGACTGGCAGGACGGCTGGCCAGTGGTGAACCCACAGAACTGGCTGAACTATCAAAGCCAGCTTATTCAGCCTTGAGCCGGCGCCTTGCCATGACATTCCGGAGGCCGCCAGCACCAGCAATGGTGCCAATATAGAGCAGAATGCTTTGAGCAGGGGCCTGCATCAACAATGGCAGTTGATCAGTCTGGGCGATGGCAGCTACAGCCTGATCAACAGCCACAGTAGTCAGGCGCTGGATGTCTGGGAAATGTCGACTGCCGCCGGCGCCAATATTGCGCAGTGGCCTTATTGGGGTGGAACAGGTCAGAAGTGGACTCTTGAAGATGCTGGCGCTGGTTATGTCCGCATCCGCTCGGTATTAAGTGGTCTGGTGCTGGATGTCAGCGGTGCCAGTACGGCCAATGATGCCAATGTTGTGCAATGGAACCAGACTGGCGGCAGCAATCAGCAGTGGTTGCTTGAACGCCTTTAGTCTTTGATATTTCTAAAAAAGGGCGGCTTCGGCGGCCCTCTTGTGTTTTATGGGTTGCTGATTTATTTTATGGTGGTATTGTATTACAAATAAAATCGCAGGCTTTTTAAACGCCGGAATAGCCCTGTAACAGGGCCAATGACACAGGGGATAGTTGGATATGAAATTGACCAGCCTGGGTTGGGCCATTGGCCTTGCCCTCTCGCTCCAGGCCTGCACACCAGCGCAACAAGCCACTGAAACAGCCGCCGCTGCACCAGAACCTGCGGCCAGTGTTCCTGAAGCAAGCAGCCAGCAGTTTACCAACCCGCTGTTTGTCAATGGTGCCGACCCCTGGCTGGAATACTGGAATGGCAACTACTACCTGACGACGACCACCTGGACCTCGCAACTGGTGATGCGTAAATCACCGACTTTGGCGGGTCTGGCAACCGCGACGCCGGTCAATGTCTGGTCTGAAACCAACCCGAAAAGTTGCTGCAATTTCTGGGCTTTTGAATTTCACCGCCTGCAGGGACCCAGTGGCCCGCGCTGGTACCTGATGTACACCTCAGGCAAACAGGAAAACCTGGATGGTCAGCATTTGTCGGTGCTGGAAAGTGCCGGCGATGATCCTATGGGGCCATACAGCTACAAAGGATCGCCGATGCCGGACAGCTGGAATATCGATGGCAACTACCTGGCGCACAATGGCAAGTTGTACCTGCTCTGGTCGGAGTGGGTGGGGGATGAGCAGCTCAATTGGATCAGTGAAATGTCCAACCCCTGGACCTTAACCGGTGATCGCATGGTGTTGTCGCGCCCGGAGCTGCCCTGGGAGCAATCCGGACGCAAAGTGAACGAGGGGCCGGAAGTGCTGAAACACCAGGGCCGCACCTTTGTAGTGTATTCCGCCAGCTTCTGCGACACCCCGGATTACAAGCTGGGTGTGCTGGAATTAACTGGCGACAATCCAATGAGCCCGGCCGCCTGGAGAAAATATGACCAGCCGTTTTTTGAACGTACGGACGGTGTCTATGGACCTGGCCATAATGGGTTCTTTACATCACCGGATGGGACTGAACGCTGGCTGGTGTATCACGGCAATAATAAGGAGACGGACGGCTGCGGGGCCAGCCGCTCGGTGCGGGCTCAGCCTTTCAGTTTTGACGACAGTGGTCTGCCGCAGTTTGGCAAACCAGTGCCGGAAGGCAGGGCCGTGACCGCTCCCAGTGGGGAGAACGGGCCTTTAGTGGTGCGGCCGGAAGGAATCCGTTGGGCCCTGCGTCTGAATGACACAGAGTGCCTGACGTATAGCGGTGCCGGCGGTTGTGACCAGAGCCATTGGGTGCTGGACCCAACCACAGCAGGCCGCTACCGACTGGTCAGCGAGGAAGGTCTGGTACTCAATGCCGATTTAACGACAGGACCCTGGCTGAACAGTGCGGCACAGCAGTGGCAACTGCTGCCTGCAGGAACAACTGGCTGGCAACTGGAAAACAGTGCGACGCAGCAAAAGTTGAGCCTGCCATGCCAGGGCGGCCAATGCGCTGAGCTGCGGTTGTTGCCACAAGGCGTCACAGTGCTCAGCAGCCGTCAAAGCGGCAAAGTGCTTTCCAGCTCCGGCTGTGAACTGAAAGCAGGGGTAACTCTGACGCAGCGCAGCTGGGATGGGTCGGCCTGTCAGTTGTGGCTATGGCAGAATACAGAGCAGGGCATGCTGCTCAAGCCTGCTCAAGCGCCAGAGCTTTGTGCCCAGGTCCATGCAAATTCATTGTCGGCAGGTGCGGAGCTGGTGTTGGGCAGTTGCGAAGCTAAAGCGGCGGTCTGGACCATGCAGCATCAATCCAATGGGGCTGTGGTATTGCAGTCAGTGCACAGCCAGCAGGTACTGGATTTACCAAGTTGCGCACTGGCAGGGGACACAGTACTGCGTCAGGCGCCAGCCGAAGCTGACAGGTTATGCCAGCAATTTTATCTGCGGGAACCTGACTGACTTAAGCGCACAACAAAGCCGGAATCGAACTCAACTGATCAGCAGTTTTAGTTATAACCCAATTCCACTATGGCTTCAGCTTCGTCCGGTTCATCGGCCGGAGGTAAAGTTAATTCGCCTTCTGGGGTGGGCAAAGAACGCCAGGCATCACTATGGCCCGGCGGCAGAGTCTGTTGCATTTTTTATCCTTAACTATAAATGTGTTATTGTAATACAAATTGGGTTGGGTGAATTTTAGGCATACTACCGGCAATTTGCAAGGGGAATGGCTGGCAGGAAAAAACAAAGCCGGCAGATGCCGGCTTCAAAAACAGAGATGAGGTTACTCTTTAAACTTCGACGCCACCTGGTGCAGGTCACCAGCTAACTGACGCAGTTGGTCCGAAATATGGGCGACGGTTTGTTGCACTTCAATGGTCCGGCTGAACGAGGCGGCCATCTGGTGGGTGTTATCCAAGACCTGGCTGGCGACCATAGTTTGCTCTTCAGTCGCGGTGGCGATTTGCGCATTCAGCAGGTTGATCTTGTCGATTTCCTGGTGAATTTGTTCAATGGATCCACCGGCTGCAGAAGTCAGCTCCGCACTGTCATGGGCCCTGTTGACCGCCTTATCCATCAGTTTGACCGCGCTGTCGACATTTTGAGTCAGCTTGGCCAGCAGTTCGCGAATGGTGGTCACTGAGGCCGCAGTGCGGGATGACAACAACCGCACTTCGTCTGCGACCACAGCAAAACCCCGGCCTTGTTCGCCGGCCCGTGCTGCCTCAATAGCGGCGTTTAAGGCCAGCAGGTTGGTCTGATCGGCAATGTCATTGATGCTTTTTAAAATACCGCCCACTTCCTGGGTTTGTTGCGCCAGCTCTGTAATAACCTGGCTGGTCTGTGCTATTTCGCTGGCCAGTGCTTTGGATGCCTGCACAGAGGTGGTGGTTTTTTGCAGACCGGACTTCGCCAACTGGCTGGCATCGTTGGCACTGCCAGACGCTGCGACCGCAGACTGGCTGATATCACCAACACTGCTTTGCATTTCTTCCATCGACTGGGACACAGTGACCGCATCGTTTTTCTGCTGGCCAGCCATCCGGTCCAACTCGCGCATGCCTTCGGCCAGTTGATCGGCATTGCGGCTCAGCGGATCCACCAGGTTGGCGATCGATAAAAATGAGTTTTGTAACAAGGCTATAAAGTTATTGAAATTGTGCGCCACTGCGCCGAATTCATCCTGAGAGTCAATAGGCAGACGGCTGGACAATGAACCTTTGCCTGATGCCAACACTTCCAGCGAACTGGCCAGATTGTTTGCTGATGTGCTGATTGCCCGGCCTATCACATGACCTACGGCTGCCATCGCCAGCAACAACAGGCTACCTGCTACAATCACAATGGTGACTGAGCGGGTGGAGGTTTCATCCATATCGACTAAAACGCCCTGAAAGTTATGGTCAGTCTGGGTACCATAAGCTTCAAATGCTGCTTTGGCTTTTTCATAGAGCTGGGTTTTTTCCTGCACTTTCTTCGGCGCTTCGGCTAAATCCAGGGTGCCGTCGATCATCGACTGGGCTATGGCGTTGGCGGCTGCCGCATACTCTGAAAACATCTGCTCTAAGGTGCTGAGCTGACTGATATTGCCGGTGTCCAGCTGCTTTAATTTCGACAGGTTGGCCAGTACCCGTTCCCGGGTATTTTGTGCTGTGGCCAAAATATCCGGATCGGATAAGGACACCGCCTGAGTAAAGAACTCCTCGACCGCGTTAAACTCGACAACGGTCTGAGAGGCCAGTTTGGCACTGTCGTACATGGTGTCTTTCAGCAGGTTAATGTTACCCCCATTGCGGGCGGTAAAATAAATCGACGAACTCAGAACTATTAAAAAGGCCAGGATAGCTATGGCAATAATCAGCCAGATCTTTTTCAGCAAACTCAGGTGTTTCAGCATAATGAGTGTCCACACTGCAAAAAGCGGGTACAGGGCACCCGCTATGGGCTTTAGTTCAGCGTCAGGGCAACTTTGACATTGGCATTGACGGCACCGGCACTGACATAACCAATGGCTCCCGGTGTCTTGGCCACGTAATCCAGAACTTCCTGTTCAGAAGCCAGTTCTTTGGGTGGTGTGCCTTTGCCGGTGAATACCAGTTTAGACCAATAGGCTTTCATCTGGCTGGATGAGCGGCCCAGGGCTTTTTGGTCAAAATCAGCTCTGACAGCGACTGAGTCGGCCAGATTCACGGCTTCAGCGGCTTTACCATCGGCAAAGCTTTTACTGCGGCCGGTGTAAATTTTATTCAGGTCATCCTGGCTGACAGCAGCGCCATTGGATGGATGAACGATCACTGCCACGTTGGCAAATGCGGCCACACTGATGCTCAGCGCTGCAGCTGCGAAGATAGTTTTCAGCATAAGTTCTCCTTAGAACACCAGGTCGACGCCAAGAACCAGGGCTCTGTCGTCCCGGTCCAGGGTTTTGTTGTCGGCATCACTGTACTGAACTTTCAGCGCAGCTGAAGGGTGGAAATCATAGCGGATCCCCAGATTGATTGTGGTGCGGTCCAGCTCCAGGCTTTCGACCAGACCTGCGACCGGTGCATACACAGGCGATGCGACAGGCAGGGCAGCATAAATCTCCCGTTTGGCGTTATTGTCTTCATTTTCGTACGAGATATAAGGTGTGACGCTTTCAAAACGGTAGCCTAAAGAGGCATACCAGGATTCCTGGTCAGAGATAAAGGAGTTATCGACCTGGGCTTTGGTGATTTCAGTGACAAACACAATATTGTTTTTATCGACACTGAAGCTGACACCGGTAAAGGAACTGCTTTCGTCCTGTACGTCGAGCTGGGCAGCCAAAGCACCCAAACCAAAACCTGTCAGTTGTGCCATAAAGCCATTCAAATTGGCCTCACTGAAGGTGGTTTTGCCCACCAGATACGCGGCCCTTAAATTGTAACCGTCATAACCTAAATCCCAGGCCAAACCGGCAATATTGTCTATTTTGGCGTCTGCGGTCTGGTTGGTGATTTGGGCTTCACCATCATAGCTGCCCATAATCAGTTGCAGGTTGGAATCAAAGATGCCAAGCGTGGTGCTGTGGTACAACGAAGCACCTTCAATGGTGTCGAAACCCAGGCCATAGACACTTTGTGGCACTCGTGACCAGTCGTAAGCATAACCTACATCACGGAAATCCGAGTACTTGTAAAAAGGCGTGCGCAAACGGCCAGCATTGACCCGCAACTCGTCGGTTAAGTCATAACTTAAAAAAGCCCATTCAAAGCCGACATCCCAGTCCTCAGTGCCGCGGCCTAACAGCTGAGCTGTGACCGACAGTTTGTCACCCAGGTCTGATTTGATCTGCAATGCAGCCAGGCTTTCATTTTTGAAATCCAGTGTGTCGTCATAACCGTAAAGAGACTCATCGCTGCCCAGTGTCATGCCAGCTTTGATGGAAGCAAAGCCATTGATTTCCACTTCGGCCTGTGCCGGATTCCAGCAGGCGGCAGTGACCAGCGCAGCCAACAGAGAACGTTTTAGCATACCTTATCCTCATCGTGTTCAAAGTAAGGCTCAAGAGCCCACGCTAACTAAAGATCGATCGTCCCTGATTATTGTTTTTACTGAAAATAAATTTAATACCTGGCGTAAAGCAGACGCTTAATCACCCATTAATGGTTAGTATAAATTTTTTATAAATCAAAGGATAGTTATTTTTATCAAATTTATCGTTTTTATCGTTTAGTTGGTTAAGTTCACAATGGATAAGGTTTTTTCCCCCTGTGGTTTCTGGTGACTGGCAATGAGCAGGATGCCATTGAACTTGTCCAGGCAAGCTTCCACTGCCCTGACACTTTCGGCGTCCAACCCCGTATAAGGTTCGTCTACCAGCAGTACTTTGGGCTGTTGCAGTAAAGCCCTTGCCAATGCCAGTCGTTTGGCCTGACCACCGGAAACAGAGGTGCCGTATTCCCCCATCAGGGTGTGCAAGCCGTTGGGTAACTGGCTGAACCACTCTGCAAGACCTAACCGGTATAACAAGGTGGTCATTTGCTCTGCAGTGGCGTTGGGATTACCCAGCCGTAAGTTTGCAGCAAGGCTCTGGTTAAATAAGGTGACATGCTGTGGTACCAGGACTATCAGCTGTCGCAAGGCCGGGGCATGTTCCGGCTTTACCTGGTGTTGGTTCAGCCAGATCTGGCCAGACAAAGCGGGTAGCCAGCCGCTCAGTGTGTAGAGCAGCGCTGATTTGCCGCTGCCCGATCTGCCTTGCAGCCATAAGCAATCGCCCGGAGCCAAATCGATATCTCTGCAGCGGACAGAGTGAGCACTGCCGGGGTAGCCAGCACTCAGTTGCCGCCAGCGTAGCTGATGGACAGACAGAGGCAGAGGTGGCACAGCGGGCTGATACTGTTGCTGATTTAACCTGGACAGTGCCGCTTTGGCCTGAGCGAGGCTTTGATAGAGAGTAAGCAATGGCAGATGCAATTCCAGCAGTACAAAAAGGCCCAGCAAGCAGCCGACCAGAGCAGGTAAATCATCCCGGGTCAGCTGCTGTTGCAGTAACAGGGTGGCGGCGGCGCATAAAAAGCCGGAACTCAGGGCCACTTGCAGCAATAAATCGCATAACTTCTGTCGGTACAGCTGTTGCTGATACCGCTGTTCTAACCGCAGGCAGCAGCTGGTCAGGGATTGGCCATGTAACTGCAACAGAGGGGTCTGTTGCAGTGGGTTCAGTAATCCGGGGCGTCGTTGCTGATCCAGATGCTCAAGTTGTCTTGCACTGGAAAACGCCAGGCTGTTCAGTAAGCCAAGCAACAGATAAAGCAGTATCAGTGCTGTGCCAAACCAAGGCAGCACCGTGGGAAACCAGCAGGCCACCAGGGCCAACCAACAGAGACTGATCAGCACAGCCCAGCCTATGGGCAATAAAAACCGTAAAGGCCACATATCCAGGCGGTCAATATCTCGCAGCAGAGTGTTCAGCAGGTTGGCAGATTGCTGTCTTTGGCAGGGGCGGGCGGTGGACAGAAACTTCTGCATAAACCAGAGGCGCAGCTGATGCAAAACAGTCAGCACCGCCTGATGCGACAGCAGCCGCTCGCCATAACGTCCGGCGGTGCGGGTCAGGGCGGATAAACGTATCAGCGCCGCCGGGCTGAAATAATTAAAACCGCCGGCGTTTGCCAGCTGCAGGCCTGCCAGTGCACAGGCACTTAAAAACCAGCCTGAGACCGTCATCAGGCCAAAGGCTGCCAAGGTGGACAGCAAGCCGGCCATCAACGCCAGTGCCCAGAATTTCGGCTCAGCAGCCAACAGACTGCCCAATTTCAGGGGGGATTCAGGCTTCAGCATGGTCAGGCTCCAGTTCTTCCAGTGCGCCATACCAGTGTTGTTGTCTGGCCTGCTGCACTGTGCCCTGCCAGCTCAGCCGTCCGGCCTCGAAGTAACAGACCTGGTCCAACCAGTCCAGGCCATCGAGCTGATGGGTGGCCAGCAATAAGGTTTTGCCCTGGCTCAGGCGGTTTAACTGTTGTTGCAGTTGCCGCTGCTGCGTTTTGCCCAGCATTGAAAAGGGTTCATCCAGCAGCCAGTAGAGCGCTGGCTTCAGTAAAGCTCTGGCGTAGGCCAGGCGCTGCAGTTGCCCGCCCGAAAGTCCAAGCCCGGCTTCTCCAAGCTCAAATTCAAGCCCTTGCGGTAATTGCTGCAAGAATTCCAGGCATTGGCTGTTTTCTAAGGCGGTCAGCAGCTCATACTCGTCATAGTCGCGGCACAACAAATTCTGTCTGATGCTGCCAGTCTGCCATTGACTCTGTTGAGGCAGAAACAGAAGTTGCTGGCGCCAACTGGTCAGCTCCAGCTCCGACAGACGATGGGGGCCGAGCCAGATCTGCTGGCTCAGTTCAGGTTCGTATCCGAGCACTAATTCCAGCACCGAGCTTTTGCCAGACCCACTGCGACCCATCAATGCCACACGCTGGCCTGATTGGACAGTCAGCTGCAATGGCGCCAGGCGGGCTGGCCGCTCAGGCGCGCTGAAAAAGGCCTTGGTGGCAAAATGCAGTGGCTGTGGCTCTGCAGCAGGCATGATCCCGCCACCCTGCTGTACTTGAAGCTGCAACAGTGGCTTCAGGCTTTGCCAGGCGGCGACGGCCTGAGCTTTGGCATGGTAGTCGCTGCCGAGTTGGCGCAGCGGTGCATAAAATTCAGGGGCCAATAACAACATAAACAAGGCATTCTGATAAGGCACAGGGACCTGCTGTTTGGCCCAGGGCAATTCACCCAACAGACCCAGCCCCAGATACAAAGCGACAAAGGCAATGGCCAAAGCGGACAGCAACTCCAGCACCGCACCGGATAAAAAGGCTTTTTGCAGCACTTTCATGGTACGGCGACGGTACTGTGCACTGGCCTCATCCAATTGCTGCAGCACCTGATCTTCAGCAGCCAGCAGTTTGATTTGGGCGAAACCACGCAAAAACTCCAGGAAACGGCCACCCAGGAGCCCCAGTGCTTTGATTTGACGCTGGCTTTCCTGCGCTGCTTTTTTCCCCAATAAAATCATAAAGAGTGGGATCAGCGGTGCCGTCAATAGCAGCAGACAGGCAGCAAAGGGGCTGAAAAAAGCGGTTGCAGTTGCAATCAGCAGCGGCGTCAGCACCACCAGCCAGAGTTGTGGCCAATAGCGGCTAAGGTAAGGATCCAGCGCATCCACCTGTTCCAGTAACAAGGTGGAGAGCTCACCATCATTGCCTACCAGAGTGCGGCGGGGGCCGGCAAGCTCCAGCTGTTGCAGCAGCTGCTGTTGCAAGTGCTGCCGTGCCTGCTGGCTGACATGCATGGCCTGTAAGTCTTTTAGCGCCAGCAGCACCGTGCGGCCGAGCCAGCACAGAATAAACCAAAGGCTATCGGTCAGGCTGATGGCAACTCCGGCAAACAACTGGCCACAACACCAGGCCAGCCACCAGCACTGCAGCAGCAACAGCAGTGTCGCCAGTGTTCCGGCGAGCACGGAAAAACAAAGGCCAGCCCGGTAAGGGGCCAGCCAGTCTTTTAGTTCGGACACAGTGTGACTCACTCGCCGTCCTTGTCATCCGGGTAACCGTTCAGCTCCAGCCACATCGCATTGATAATGCCAAAAGAGCAGGCCAGTAAAACGCCGAGGATCCAGGTGAAATACCACATAATCAGCTCCTTAATACAGTGAATGCGGGTTGTTGTTGATGCTGTCCTGGTTTAACCGGCCAAACATTTTGTAATAGCTCCAGCTGGTGTAAGCCAAAACGATCGGCACAAAGATGCAGGCGACAACAAACATGATTTTCAGTGTCAGTTCGCTGGAGGTGGCATCCCACATGGTCAGGCTGTGATCCGGCCTGCTGCTGGACGGCATAATAAAGGGGAACATGGCCACCCCACAGGTCATAATGACTCCGGTCATGGCCAGAGACGACGCCACAAAGGCTTGCCAGGCTTTGGCGGCTTTGCTCAACAGCGCCGAGAGCAAAAAGGCGGCCACACCCAAGGCCGGGAACAGCCACAACAACGGGGTACTGTTGAAGTTTGCCAGCCAGGCACCAGGGCTGATTTGCACACTTTTACTGACCGCATTATTGATGGCGTTGTGATCCAGGCTGCTGGTCAGCTGATACCCCATTCCTGCAGCCGATAACCAGACACCAGCCAGCACAAACAACAGAGCCGCAAGTAAAGCCGAGCCCCAAGCGACAGTTTCTGCCCGCTGACGCAGCGGAGCTTCGGTTTTCATTTGCAGATAAGTGGCGCCCTGATTGATAAACATCAGCAGGCTGAGCACACCAACCAGCAAGGCAAAAGGGTTCAGCAGTGCCAGAAATGACCCTGTGTAATGGATGCGCAGCAGTTCATCGAAGTGAAAAGGCACGCCCTGCAGCAGATTGCCAAAGGCCACACCAAAGATCACAGGCGGAATGGCCGATCCTGCTGTCAGCGCCCAGTCCCAGTTACTGCGCCAGCGTGGACTCTCCAGTTTGGAGCGGTAGTCAAAGCCGATGGGGCGCAAAAACAATGCGGCCAGAGTGGCCATCATGGCCAGGTAAAAGCCACTGAAGGCGGTGGCGTACACAGGCGGCCAGGCGGCAAATAAAGCGCCACCAGCGGTGATCAGCCACACCTGATTACCATCCCAGTGCGGGGCGACGGCGTTAATCATTACCCGGCGTTCGGTGTCATCTTTTCCTATCACCTTGAGTAAGGCGCCGACACCCATATCAAAACCGTCGGTAATGGCAAAACCAATCAGCAACACACCAACCAGTAACCACCAGATAAAACGCAGAAATTCATAGTCCATGGTTAACCCCCCTGCAGATCCTGTTCGTGATGATAGTTGCCTGTATGCAGTGAGGACGGGCCTTTGCGGGCAAAATGCTGCATCAGATACACTTCAATGATAAGAAAAATGGTGTAGAGCAAAGTGATTGCGCCCAGACTGAACCAGACTTCGCCGACACTCAGCTGCGATGCCGCCAGATGGGTCGGTAAAATTTCACCCACAGCCCAGGGCTGACGGCCATATTCGGCAACAAACCAACCGGCTTCACAGGCAATCCAGGGCAAAGGCAGAGAGAATAGGGCAGCTTTGAGTAACCACTTGGGTTTGTCCATGGTGCGCTTGGCGCTGTGGTAAAAGGCAGCGGCAAACACCAGCAACATGATAAATCCGCAAGCCACCATAATACGGAAGCTCCAGAACATGGGGGCCACTTTAGGCACACTGTGCTCCACTGCCTGGTCAATGTGTGCTGCAGTGGCCTGGGTTGGGTCTTCTGTATAAGCTGTCAACAGCAAACCATAGCCCAGATCTTTTTTCACGGCATCAAAGGCGGTTCTGGTTTCAATGCTGTTGTCGCCGGCGCGCAGCTGTTTCAGCAGGCCATAGGCTTGTTGGCCGTTGAGAATACGCTCACGGTGCTGTTGTTTCAGCTCGGCAATACCTGTAACGGGTTCATCCAGCGAGCGGGTCGCAATCAGGCCTAAGGCGCCGGGGATTTTCAGTGCATAATCAGTGGTTTGCGTCTCCTCGTTCGGCAGGCCAACCAGGGTGAAGGCTGCCGGGGCTTCATGGGTTTTCCATTCGGCTTCCACTGCCGCCAGCTTGGTTTTCTGGACGTCGCCGAGTTCATAACCGGATTCATCACCCAGTACTATGACAGACAATGCACTGGCCAGGCCAAAAGCGGAGGCAATGGCAAAACTGCGACGGGCAAAAGCCAGATCCCGGCCTTTCAGTAAGTACCAGGCAGAAATTGCCAGCACAAAGATGGCACCTGTGACATAGCCGGCGGACACTGTATGGACAAATTTTACCTGGGCCACCGGATTAAAAATGACTTCGGTGAAACTGGTCATTTCCATGCGCATGGTCTGGTAATTAAACTCAGCACCAACAGGGTGTTGCATCCAGCCGTTCGCGATCAGGATCCAAAGAGCCGACAGGTTCGACCCCAGGGCAACCAGCCAGGTCACCACTAAATGCTGGACTTTGGACAAGCGATCCCAGCCAAAGAAAAACAGCCCGACCAATGTGGATTCGAGGAAAAACGCCATCAGACCTTCAATGGCCAGCGGGGCCCCAAAGATATCCCCGACATAATGTGAATAATAAGACCAGTTGGTGCCAAACTGGAATTCCATCGCAATACCTGTGGTGACCCCCAGCGCGAAGTTAATGGCAAAAAGTTTGCCCCAGAATTTAGTCATGTCACGGTAAATTTCTTTCCCCGTCATCACGTACACAGATTCCATAATGGCAAGTAAAAAGGTCATGCCAAGGGTCAGGGGAACAAACAAAAAGTGGTACATTGCAGTTGCAGCAAACTGCAACCTGGAAAGTTCTACAACATCCATCGGAGGGCTCCTGTGAACGGATTGATGGGCATACAATTGGCTAAAACAGCGACAGCTGCTGTTAGTTAAGTTTAATTTACTGATTTCAGCCGCCACGGACCTTGATAAAGATCAAGGTTCTGGACTGGCAGAGTGCAGTTAAAGGATGGCAAACCATAGGGAACACAGATGAAACTGATTTTGGTGGGGGCCGGCTGGTTAGCCCGGCAGTTATGGCACCCCTTGCAACAGGCGGGTTTGGCGGTGTTCCTGACCAGCCGCAGTGCTCAGACGGCCGCTGAATTTGGCACTGCGGGGCTGGTGCTGCCACTCAATGGGGATGAGCTTCAGGATCAAAGCGTGCTGCAGCTTTTTGCCGGGGCTGTGGTGGTTTGTCTGGTCCCTGCCAGTCGTAAGCAGCCACAGCAGTATCTGTCTGCATTAGATGCGCTGGCAGCGCTGATGCAAAAAGCCGGCAGCCTGGCTTGTATTCATATCAGCAGCACAGGCATCTATCAGGGGTTGACAGGCCTCGTCTGCGAGAATGCGCGCCTTGATTTAACAGACCCCAGAGTGAACCTGTTGTCTCAGGCGGAACTGATACTGCAACGCAGTTGTGACGTCTGTACCTTGCGATTATCCGGACTGATAGGGCCAGGCCGCCATCCGGGGCGTTTTTTGGCTGGCAAAGTAAGCTCGGATCCTGATGGCGCTGTGAATATGGTGCACAGCAGCGATGTGGCCGCTTTTATTCTGCAGGTGCTGCAACAGCGGCTCTGGCCTGCAGTATTTAACCTGTCTTGTCCGCAGTTTTGTAGCAGACGGGCCTTCTACCTGAAGGCTTGTGCGGATTTGGGGGGCCCTGAACCTGTCTTTGCAGATGAGAAGGCGCCGGAGCGTCAGATCGACAGTTCCAAATCGCTTCAGGTCGCTGGTTTTCAGTATGGGTGTCTGTCGGCGATTGATGCCATCGCCTATTGTTAAAAAAGCCGGCCCAAAGGCCGGCACAAATGAGCCAGGGATTATGGCTGGTAAGATGCAGTCAGGGTAATGCCTGACGCAGCGGTGTAGCCACGCAGGCTAATGTAATACGTGGCTGCGCTTGGGTTGGTGAAGCTGCAGGTCTCGTTATTGCCAGTCAGGTAAGGGCGGCAATCGTAAGTACTGGTGGTTGGTTGTGCCCCCTGACGCACGTACAAGTCAGCGTCCCCTGTACCTCCAGAGATGGTCACCGTCAGGTTGGACATGCCGGCGGGGACCGCCAGGGTGTAATGTTTCCAGGCATTTTTTGCCACCGAAATATTGGTCACAGTGGCCGTTTCACCTTCGCCAGTACCGCCACCTCCTGTGCCGGCTGCCGCTGCCACAGCAGCAGCGGCATCAACAATACCTGTACCGCAGTTGGTGCAGGTGGCAGGGAAAGCGCGGGTGGTGGTTTTCAGGATGCTTTCAATTTCATCCGGAGTGGCCGAAGGTTTCACTTGCTTGATGAGCGCCGCTACACCAGCGACGTGAGGTGCAGCCATTGACGTGCCCTGGCTGTAACCATAGCTGTCAGATCCGGGAGTGGTGGTTCCTGTGTTGTAAGTGGATAACACACCATTTGGATCATTGGCTGAGCTCATGGCACCGCCTGGTGCAGCCACGTCAATGGAGGTGCCATAGTTGGAATAATAGGCCCGGCCACCACTGCGGTTGGTTGAGGCCACATTCACCACACCGGCACAGTTCCCTGGGTTAAAGTTATTGGCGTTGCCATTGTCGTTCCCAGCGGCAATCACAATGACTGCACCTAAACCTCGTGCTGTGTTGATGGCCTGTTGGGTGGTTGAATCACAGGCTCCAGAGCCGCCCAGGCTCATATTGATCACTTTGGCCGGATTGGCGTTTACAGGTAAACCTGAAACGGTGCCCCCCGCCGCCCAGACAATACCATCTGCGATATCAGAGGTGTAACCGCCGCATTTACCCAGTACGCGAACCGGCACTACTTTTGCCCCATAGGCAACCCCGGCAACCCCACTGTTGTTGTTGGTGACCGCTGCAATGGTGCCTGAAACGTGAGTACCGTGCCATGAAGAGTTTTGTGCGGAATGTGTGCCACCGCATTCATTGGCCAGGATCCAATCGCCCGGATCCTGTGCGTTGGAATCACGGCCATTCCCGTCATTGCCAACAAAGCTGTCAGAGATCATGTCATAACCAGGCAGAATATTGGCATTCAGGTCGGCATGAGGACGGTAACCCGTATCCAGTACGGCCACTACAACACCCGAGCCTGTCGCATTGTCCCAGGCTGTGTTGGCACGTAAGCCACCAGTGGATTCGTAGTAATGCCATTGACTGGTGTATTGAGTGTCGTTGGGGGTTGCGGCAATTTGCAGCATTCTGTCTTCTTCTACCTGCTCAACATTGGGGTCTTTTGCCAGGTTTTTCAGCATTTCCCTGGTTTCTTTGTCATTCAGTTTACGATCGGCTTTGACAATGTGGCGTTTGGAGTTGATGCCGCTGGTCCGGACAAAGTCTAACTGAGTCCCTGCCAGAGTGGACAGGGCACCCGCAACGTGCTCTTTCACAAAACTGGTGCGTTGCTGCTCAGATAGCGCAGACCCGGAAGCGTTGCTTTCACCTACAGAATTTTCAGTGGTTTCTTTGTATTTAACAATAAAGCGGGTCACCAGCTGGTTGCTTTGCTGCTGAGCAGTTGCCGCCGGGTCTTTCTCCTTTGCGGCAACAGCGGGTACAGAAGTCATCAGGGCGGCAGTGGACATGCAAAGTACAGCAACTTTGCTCAGGGTAAATTTTTTAGCTTGCATATAGTTCTCTCTGGATAGTTGTTAGAGTAAACACGCCTGTACCTGAATTGGTTCTTTTTTTGGGGCGTGCAGGGCAATAATTAGTCAAATATTTGTTAATGTAAATATTTACAATTTTACAGGTTTAACTTTTCGTTGCCGTTTTTATCAAATTTTTGCGGATTTTTGCGCTGGGAACTTGGTTATTTGCGGTGAAAAATGCGACATTGATTACAAATGATCACAATTGTATTTATATTGAAAATTAATTTTTATATTCCAATAAAATCTAAATAAATTCTGGAATGCTATATTGGGGCTGTGATGTGCCATCATTGGCGTAACAGCATCTGGACGGGAGCTGACCAAAAATCAGCAAACTGATTGCATACACAACAGAAGGACAGTGTTCACAGCACGCCGCCACACAGGACAGCGTGCTGGTCAGTCCCTCTAATGCTGATGATGGCCTGGTTTTTTCGCTTTCAGTTCAACCGCTGCGCCGGCAGGTGCCGGTTTGGCGCTATGGCTTTCTGGCTTAGCCCCAGTCCACTCATAAGCCACTGTGCCTTTCGGGTGTTGAAACCAGCCCGGATCGGAATAGTCGCCTTTGCCCTGATCGGCACGAACTTTAAACACACTGAACATACCGCCCATTTCCACCCCGCCAAAGGGACCCTGGCCAGTCATCATCGGCAGGGTGTTGGCAGGCAAAGGCATCTGCATTTCAGCCATATCGGCCATGCCACGTTCCCCCATCACCATATAATCGGGCACCAGTTTGTTGATTTTTTGCATCAGACCACTGTGGTCGACGCCAATCATGGTGGGCACATCGTGCCCCATCGCATTCATGGTGTGATGGGATTTATGGCAGTGGAAAGCCCAGTCGCCCTCTTCATCGGCCAGCAGCTCAATCTGGCGCATCTGGCCTACGGCAATGTCAGTGGTCACTTCCGGCCAGCGGGCTGAGTGTGGCACCGGGCCGCCGTCTGTGCCTGTGACCATAAATTCATGACCATGAATATGGATAGGGTGATTGGTCATGGTCAGGTTACCTATCCGAATGCGCACCTGATCATTTTTACGCACCACCAGCGGGTCGATGCCGGGAAAGACCCGGCTGTTCCAGGTCCACAGGTTAAAGTCGGTCATGGTCATAATTTTTGGCGTCGCGCTGCCTGGTTCAATGTCATAAGCGTTCAGCAGAAAACAAAAATCCCGATCCACCTCGGCAATATGAGGATGGGGTTCTTTCGGATGGGTGATCCACATGCCCATCATGCCCATCGCCATCTGAACCATTTCGTCGGCATGCGGGTGGTACATAAAAGTACCAGGCCGACGTGCAACAAACTCATAGACAAAAGTCTGCCCTGGCTTAATCGACGGCTGATTTAAGCCGGAGACGCCATCCATTCCATTGGGCAGGCGCTGGCCATGCCAGTGCACTGAAGTGTGTTCCGGCAGTTTGTTGGTGACAAATATCCGAACTCTGTCACCTTCGACCACTTCAATGGTTGGTCCGGGCGACTGGCCATTGTAGCCCCACAGGTGAGCATTCATACCTGGGGCCAGTTCGCGGACTACTGGTTCAGCCACCAGATGAAATTCTTTGACACCCTTGTTCATGCGCCAGGGCAAAGTCCAGCCATTCAGCGTGACCACCGGGTTGTAAGGCCGGCCTGTATTGGGGACCAGCGGGTCCATGGTGTTGGGGCTGGTCTGGATCATCGGCTCAGGCAAGGCGGCCATCGCAGTGCGGCTGACCGAAGCACCAGCCACAGCTGCTGTGATGGCGCCAACGCTTTTTAATAAATCTCGACGAGTCATCATGATCTGGTTCTCCTAATGGCCGGCTGGTGCAGCGGCACTGGCTTCGGGTTGGGCAGAACTGACAGGCGCAGCAGCACCCCACAAGGAGTGCTCATAACGGATGCGGGCCTGATGGTAACTGTTCAGTGCCTGCATGGCCCCAGTGATCGTCGCCACTTGGGCCTGAGTGTCGGCGATCAGTTCAAATACCCCAATCAGCATGCCGTTGTAACGCAGCAGATTCTCCTGGTTGATCCGCTTTGCCAGCGGCACCAGTTGTTGCTGGTAGTGGCGGGCAATGTCGTATTGCTGCGCCAGCATGGCCTGGTTCAGCCGTACTTCCGAGCGGGCATTGACCGCCTTGGCCTGGGCCAGGTAAAACTGTTGCTGCAGCCCGGCTTGCGCCTGACTGAGCCGGGCGTTGTGATGGTCAAATAACGGCAGTTCAAAACCCAGTGTCAGGCTGCGGCTTTCACTGTGCTGGGCTGAACCTGCCAGTTCAGCATCCAGTCCGCGCAAAAAGCGGCTGCTTTGGGTGAGTTGCAATTGCTTGGCTTTGGCAGCCAGTGCTACGCGGGCCTGCTGCAAATCAAGACGCTGGCTGACGGCCTGTCGCTCGGCATCGGGGTCTGCAGCAAACGCATCCGGCAGGTCCGGCAATTGCTGTGGTAACTGCACCGCCAGGTCAGAGCCCCATAAGCCCAACTGACGGTACAGGGCTTCCCGGCTTTGCATGTGGCGCTGCTGCGCCTGTGCCAGTTGCAGCTTCACTTCGGCGGCGTATTTTTGTGCCCGGGCTTGCTGCAGTGCACTGTAGTTGCCGACCTGATACATCCGGCTGGCCAGTTCGGCTGAGGCATCAATGGCCTCCTGCACCTGCTGCAGATAAGTCAGTTGTTGCTGTGCAGTCACAGCTTCCGCCAGTGCCAAACGGCTTTGAGCCACCAGCGCCAGCAGCTGTTCCGCCAGTTGGTACTGTTGTTGGTTGGCCTGCTGCTGCGCTATCGCCAGGTTTTTATGGCGAAATAACAGACCAAAAAGATCAAAACCAAACTCCAGTTCGGTTTCATAGCCGTCGTTGCTACGACTGCGGCTGATACTCAAGCCTGGGTTGGGTAACAGACCGGCCTGTTGCAGCTGCGCTTTGCTGATATTCAGACCAGCCAGGGCCGCCAGGAAATCCGGATTATTCAGCACTGCAACTTGCGCCACGCTTTGAAAACTTAGCGGCTGTTGCAATAAGTTTTTCACGGCGGCGCTGGTGTCGCTGCTTAGGTCAGTTGGCAGCTCAGGCAGTTGCAGTTGCTCTCTGTTGGCTTGCTGTTCGACCTGTTGCTCCAGTTCCAGTACCGGGCTGGCACAACCAGCCAGCACAGCCGCAGTGCAAAGCAGTAGCGTGTTAGTGATGGTTGGAATGCGCATTGTCAGTTTCCTTCGGCTCTGATGCTTTCGATGGATGCCTGGAATGGTCCATGCCCGGATGTTTCGAGTGGTCCATTTGATGCCTGGAATGGTTCATGCCAGGATGTTTCGAGTGGTCCATTTGATGCCTGGAATGGTCCATGCCCGGATGCTGACTATGATCAGCGCCGGACCCGGCCATAGTGTGTTGCCTGACTCCAGCGCGCTGAACCTGCTGGTTCGCGTCAAGCCAACTCAATGGCTGTGGCTTTTCGTAGGGGCGACTCTGTAGCACGGACTGTAGTTGCTGCGGGGGTGAACTACGGTCAGCGTCCATAGCGTCGGGTACAGTGGCGCCAGCATAAGCAACAGGCCCTGGCAATGCGAGGGCAAACGCCGCGATCAACGATCGTTTGTTCATGATGTCTCCTGAAATTGTTGTAACCAGCAGGGCGCTGGCGATAAGTCATGCAACAAGATCAGACGATAGGAGGGCGGTACCTGGTTGGTGGGAAATAAGACAGGGTGCCGGCATCCTCATGAATAACCAGAGTTTCGGCAGGCGAGTTTAATTCAGTCAAATCAAGCAAAGGCAATACCGCAGCACTGTGGCAGCCCGCGGCGCACAGTGGGCAATCGGATTGATGATCGCCCGCTGTTGGCGCTGGTTCAGAGGGGACCGCATGCATCTGATGACCCGCATGGCCCTGGTGCACTGCATGCGCTTCGGTCGACAGCGGCTTTGTTAGCGGCTGATGGTGACTCCCTGACTGGCAACACCACATAGCCGCAGTCGCCATGTTGCTGAACAACATGGCGATAATCAGCCAAGGTGCAAAAAGCCGGAGCCTGGAATGCATAATCACCACCACAAGTAGTCGGGCGTGCAGACTAAACCAGAACCTCTGTTGCCGCAAGAGCAGAAGAGCCGACTTGACCTGGTCACCTGGTAAGGTCAATGTACAGGCAGATAGCAAAGGCAGGAGAAAAAGATGCCACAGCAGTTTGAACAGTATCTGACAATGGCCAGACAAGCTGAGCAGGCACAGCAATGGGAAGATGCCTGGCGTTATCTGGAATATGCGCATATCTGCGGGCAAAACCAGTTTTGGCTGCATTGGCAAAGCCACCGACTGATGTTGGGTCTGGCCTGGCGAACCCGCAATACGAAAGAATACCGGGCGCAGCTGCTGCGGTTAGCGCTGACTCCTTTGGGGCATCTGCTGAACCTATTGCCTGAAGGCAATCCTGGCACCAGCCGGGTCAGCGCTTTTAAACCTCAACCACTGCCGGCAGAGCTGCAGCAAACAGGGCAAAGCCAGACCTCTTCGACGGATTAGTGCCGGTCAGCAGCAGGGCGCAGTAATGCCATCAGCTCTGCGATACTTCCCGCCTGAATTTTCACCACACAGCTGTGTGACTGACTAAAAAAATGTGCCTGAATAAGTGCGGTCAGCTCGTCCATACTCAGTTGGCCTGACCTGGTGTTGGGGTCATGCAAGGCATAAGTGAACCCTGCGCAGTCAATCCATCTGTCTTCTGGCAGCACGGGCCCCGTCTGGCGCAACAACAGATGCAGCTGTTCTGGTGATTCCGCCAGCTCAAGTTCATGGTCGCCGGATAATTGAAGTAACACAGGGAATTGCATCGGGTTCGCGCCGCAGTGGAGGTTCATGCTGGCAGCATAACGAAAAATCCAAAAAAAAGCCTCCGGCAAGCCGGAGGCGAAGTAGGCGCGGATGAGCCTAGGGTAGAAACGTAGTGCAGGTTAAAAACAGCACCGCTGTCGCTCAGACGGTGCCGAAGGGTTGGGAACCAAAAAGTTCATTCACCTGATAGCTGACAGTTATACGGACTTTACTTTGTTAGGTAAATTCGAATATAACTTCATTATTAATCGTTAATAACTGATGAACTAAGTCCAGATGACCCCAGTCAATTACAACCAGCTGTATTATTTTTATCTGGTCGCGGAACACGGCAGTATCGCCAGAACCAGCGAACTGCTGCATATCACCCCGCAAACCATCAGCGGGCAAATCAGTCAGTTGGAGCACACCATAGGCACAGCGTTATTTCAGCGCCAGGGCAAACGGCTGGTCTTGACGGAGCTTGGCTCTGTAGTGCAGGGGTATGCGGCCGATATTTTTCAGCTTGGCGACGAGCTGAAAGCCGTATTAACCCGTCAGCACAGCAGCTGGCAAAGCTTCAGTGTCGGTATCACCGACGTATTACCCAAGGCGTTGGTGTACGAGATGCTCAAACCTGTGTTGCAGCTGCCCGTCAAACTGGTATGCCGCGAAGGGGAGCTGGACACCTTGTTGTCGGAGCTTGCGATCAACAAACTGGATATGGTGCTGTCGGATCAGCCTATTCAGACCGGCAGCCATGTCAAAGCCTACAGTCATTTGGTGACCGAGTCGGTCATGGCGGTTTTTGCTGCTGAAAATCTGGCGCCGGCCCTGATTCGTGGTTTTCCGCGCTCATTACATAACCAGCCGTTTTTATTGCAGGGTAAAAAATCCATTATTCGCCAGCAACTGATTGGCTGGTTTAACCAGCTGGATATTCAGCCGGAAGTGGTGGCGGAGTTTGATGACAGCGCGCTGATGCAGGCGTTTGCCCAGCAGGGGCTGGGGGCTTTTGCTGCTCCTGTGTTGCTGGAGCCTCAGCTCAGGGCTAATTATGGTTTGAGGAAAGTGGGCGAAATTGAACGGGTGACCGAGCGTTTTTACGCCATCTCGCCGGAACGTAAACTGAGCCACCCCGCCGTGCTGCAGTTGGTAAAAGCACTGCAGCAGCCGAAGGGGGAACGCTGCTAACCCTGACGAGCAAAAGGTTGCAGCTGGCGCTGCGTGGCTTCAGTGCCCGACAACAGCCGGGCTGTGGCCTGATCAATGGAGGCCATCTGCTGGTAGGCCTGGTTGGTTCCCTGCTCAATCTCCGTCAAATGCCGGTGATTCTGTTGTGAGCTTTGCGCCAGTTGCTGCACATGCTGCTGGATCTGGTTCAGTTGCTGCTGTGCGGCCTGCAGCTGTTGCTCCAGTGCGCCAAAATCCTGGCTGGTCAGTTGAATTTGTTGTTGGGCGGCGCCAGCCTGTTGCTGCAGTTGCTCAGACTCGGCTTTGGTGTCTCTGACCAGGCTGTCCATCTCATTCAGAAAACCTGCGATTTGGCCAGTGGCTGTATTCACTTTGGCCGCCAGGGTACGGACTTCATCCGCCACCACCGCAAAGCCACGCCCCGCTTCACCTGCCCGTGCCGCTTCTATGGCTGCATTCAGTGCGAGCAGGTTGGTTTGATCGGAGAAGTTTTCCACCATCAGCAGAATTTGCCGCACATTTTCGGCATTTTTCTGCAACCCAGTCACAGTAGTGCCAAAGTTAGACAGCAGTTGTTCTATCTTGTGCAGTTCGGTGGTCAGTTGCTTCAGCTGCAGGCTGGCACTGCGGGCATTCTGCACTGAACTGCCTGCAACCTGCGTCACCTGATCGTTGCTTTGCACAATATCAGCCAGTCGCTGTAAGGCATTGTCACTCTGCTCGCGGATTTGCTGGCTGTTCTGCTCGGCTCCCTGCAGCTCGGCTCTGGTGCTGTGCACGGCTTTGGCGACCTGCTGGTTCACCTCACAGTTTTCGCTGGCTTGCTGATGAATACCGCGAAGCAGCTCAGAGAGCTGGCCAACAAACAGATTGTATTGCTCAGACAAAGTGCGGAATTCGTCAAAGGTAAAGGCGGGCAGTCGGGTCTTCAGGTCGCTGCCAGCCTGATTGGCCTGTTCTAACGCACTGACCAGGGCTTTGACCGGACGGACTATCAGATACACCAGATAGCCAATAGTAAATAAAAATGCCCCGGAGCCAATCAGCAGCAAGGCCCACCAATGCAGAGTCGGACTGCCTTCCTCAGGGTAGGCCACATAGAGACTGAGCCAGAAAATCAGCGTCAGAAAACCTATATTGCCGACAATCTTTAAGGTCAGGTTATAGAAGAACTGCCGTTCAACGGCCTGATAGATGTGTTGAAATAATGCCATTGCCAAAATCCATGCAGAGGATACCAGCGTTTATCATTGCAGTTTTCTCACGCCGTTATCTTGTTATAAATCAAACCAGCTAATTTTGTACCTTGTTCCGGCTGGCTTGTCAGCTGTTGTTTTTATATGATGTATATATGAAACGTATATTGGGGTGGCAATGGGAATTGTAAAAATAGCGGATGACTTGCATCAGGACCTGCGTGAAGCCAGTAAAGCCATGGCCCGTTCAGTGAATGCACAGGCGGAATACTGGATCCGCTTAGGGATGCTGGCCGAGCTTTATCCGCAGCTGACCTGCCATGAATTGCAGCGTCTGCTGCTTAAACGTAAATCAGCCTCTTTGCAGGAGTTATTGGATGAATTCGATCCCGCTGAAAAGCACTGATCAATTAGCTGCGCAGCGTGAAGCGGGCCGTTTGCTGGCTCAGGTATTTGCCCGACTGGACGAATGGGTGCAGCCTGGCGTCAGTACCATGCAGCTGAATGACTGGGTGGAGCGGTATATTTGTGATGAGCTCAAAGCGCGCCCGGCCAGTAAAGGTCAGTACGATTACCCTTATGTGCTGAACAGTTCTTTGAACGAGGTGGTTTGCCACGGCATGCCGAAAGCCAGTGATATTCTGCGTGACGGTGACATTTTGAATCTGGACATTACGCTGGAAAAACATGGCTTGATTGCCGATTCCAGCAAAATGTACCTGCTGGGCCAGGTCAATCCGGCGGCCAGACGGCTGGTTGAGGTGACTTATCAGGCGCTATGGCAGGGGATTGCTCAGGTAAAACCCGGCAACAGGCTGGGGGATATCGCTGCCGCAGTGCAGCGTCATGCTGAGCAGGCTGGTTATTCAGTGGTCCGGGAGTTTTGCGGCCACGGGGTAGGGGTGCAGATGCATGAAGAACCTCAGGTACTGCACTATGGGCAGGCTGGTCGTGGCCTGTTGTTACAGCCTGGTATGGTATTTACCATTGAGCCGATGATTAATCAGGGCGATCGACGGGTAAAAACGAAAAGTGATGGCTGGACAGTGGTGACGAAAGATAAAAAGTTGTCCGCGCAGTGGGAACATACGGTTGCTGTGACTGAACATGGGGTTGAGGTGCTGACCTTAAGAACAGAAGAACAATCTATGTTGGAGGTGTTGCCATGAAGTCAGGAAAGACCATGCTGATCACCGGCTGTTCCGGCGGGCTTGGCAAAGCGCTGGCACTGGCCGCTTCAGCGGCTGGTTATCAGGTGATTGCCACGGCAAGAAAGCCACAGGATCTGGCTGTGCTGCAGGCTTTGGGGCTGGACGTGCTGGCGCTGGATGTGTGCAGTTCAGCCTCTGTTGCTGCTGCTGTACAGCAGTTAAAAGAGCAGGGCATGGGTCTGGATATACTGGTCAACAATGCAGGTTTTGGGGCCATAGGTGCTGTGCTGGATGCTTCACCTGAACAAATGCGGCGTCAGTTTGATACCAATGTATTTGCGGTGGCCGAACTGACCCAGGCCTGTTTACCTCTGCTGATGCAACAGCAGGGGCTGGTGGTCAATATTGGTTCAGTGTCAGCCCGGTTAACCACACCTTTTGCGGGTTGGTACTGCGCGTCCAAAGCGGCTTTGCATTGCATCTCCGACGCCATGCGTATGGAACTGGCTCCATTGGGCGTCAGGGTGCTGACGGTGCAGGCCGGGGCTATTGCGACGGGCTTTGCTGACAATGCGCAGGCTGGTGTTGTTGCCAGCCTGACAGAGCAGTCCTTATGGTGGCGGTTTCGTCAGGGGATTGAACAAAGGGCCAATGCCAGTCAGCAGCATCCTACTTCTGCAGAGAAATTGTCACAGCAACTGCTCAGTGAAATTGCCAAACCCGGTTGTACCGGTCTGGTGCGTTTAGGCAATGGTGCTGTGCTGCTTGCCCTGTTGCAGGCTCTTATGCCACGGACGATACTGGATAAGGTGCTGCAAAAGAAATTTGCTCTCAGGTAGCCAGAAGCTAAGTGACTGTGCGGAAATAGGAATTTAATTAAGAGCAGATTTAAGTCGGCAGTTCGACGAAAAATGCTTGCCAACTGGTTAATATTTCACCACCATGACGTTCCCGTTACCGTCCAGGGAGCTGAGCCATGACATCTGAATTTATGCGTAAAGTGCATCTGAAAACTGCGCAACAATACAAAGAGCAGGGCCATAGCATGCAGTTTGTGCTGGCGCATTTTCAAAAAGTGGGTATTCCTGAAGATGAAATTCCAGAGTTATTGCCTCTGGTAGGTTTTACTGACGAGACCGATCCAAAGGCTCTCAGTCACATTGAATAAAAAAAGCCCGTCCTATGACGGGCTTTTTGCTGCTCCGTCGCCTGTTTAACTGCTGCGGCTGGCTTTTAATCTGTCACGAATAAAAGCGATGACTACATACAGCAGCACGGCAGGTAATAAGGCGTATACAATGCCTTGTTCCAGTTGGGGCAGATAGGGCTGTTTTAATGCCATCGCCACCAGGTACCAGGTATAAGCGATGTAAAGCAGCATAAATAACAGGCCTTCAATGCGGTTGACCATAGAGCCGATAAAAAACAGCGGCACACACAAGAGTGCAACACCAACCATCACCGGAATATCCAGCGCCACCATTTGAGCGCCAGCCAGCAAAGGTGTGGGCGACACCAGGCCTGACAAGCCTAAGACACAGAGAATATTAAAGATATTGCTGCCGACCACATTGCCAACCGCAATGTCCCGTTCACCGCGAATAGTGGCGATAATGGAGGTCACCACTTCAGGTAAGGAGGTGCCAGCGGCTACTATGGTCAGGCCAATGACTGCTTCGTTGACACCAAAGGCACGTGCTATCTCCACAGCACTTTCCACCAGCCAACGTGCACCCAGCACCAGCAGTGCCAGACCCACCACTACCAAAAGCAGATTTTGCCAGGCTGGGACCGGCGTTTTCAGCAACGCCTCCACTTCTTCATCGGCTGTATCCGCGCCTTTGGCTTTGCCTTGCTGAAATAAAAACCAGGTGTAAGCCAGGAGTCCGGCGAACAACAGACCAGCTTCCAGCCGGCTGATTTCACCATTCAGCGTCATCAGCAGCGCAACCACAGACACCAGCACCATAATAGGCACGTCCTGACGGATCAGCTGGCGCGAGATAATCAGTGGCGAAATCATCGCTGCAGCACCCAAAATAAATAAAACGTTAAAAATATTGCTGCCGACTGCATTGGCAATAGCCAGCTCGGCTTGCCCAGACCAGGCCGATTTGACACTGACAGCGAGCTCCGGCGCACTGGTGCCGAAGGCCACCACTGTTAAACCTATTACCAACGCTGGAATACCAAAAGAACCGGCCAGCCGGGCCGCGCCTTTCACCAGTAAATCAGCCCCAAGCACCAGCAGAACCAAACCCACTCCAAGCATTAACCAGGTCATAGCCACCTCATCAAAAAGAAAATTCTGGCTAATTTAGAGTAAAAACAATGTGCTGGAAAGGGGCTCTAAACACAAAGGCCCGGTGGGTCCCGGGCCTTACAAGCACAATGTCTGGCTTAGTGCTGCAACACGACTTTATAGCCGGTTTCGGTGTCGGGGTCTTTTTCTGCAACCAGCAGGTAAGAGGCTCCCGCTTCCAGAGTGACGGGGTCGGTCTGATCCAGCAGGGTTTTATTGTTGTTGCTGTCGCGACGTACCAGTAATACGGAATAGGTATTGGCGGGTAACGTCATGCTGACCGCCGTCGCATCATTCAGTGAGGTGATGTAATGTGAGGTGGTTTCCATGGTTTTGTCCGGTGCGACAAAATACAGACTGACATTGTCAAAGTCCGGGATCACGTTCACCACATTAAAGATGAAATCATAAATTTGTGGGGTCTGGCTGTCTGTTACTGTCAGGGATGTTGCATTCCCGCTGGCATCCCGGTAATACACCAGAGTTTTGCTTTGGCCCTGATTCAGCGTCATTAAGCCATTGGGGATCAGGCTGCCATCTGCTGCTTTCAGGCTGGCGCGGTAATCCCCGTGCGGCAACTGCAGGTAGCTGGTCAATGTATCTGGCGTCAGGCCTGTCATGACAGGCGTCGAGCTGGTACTGCCCAGGTAAACATTGGCGTTGCTGAAATCGTTCAGGCTGTTGTAAACACGGAACTGAGCATTGGCATTCACATCTTCCAGCGGGTATACGGTGGTGGTGTTGCCGATCAAATCCAGCGCAATTTTTTCTTTCAGCGGACCTGCATTATCCCGCAGAGCCAGCACATAATCTGTCTCGTAACTGAAGGCATACACCGGGCTTTGCAGTAACAGGTTACGGGTACCGGCGTCGGTGACATACAGAATATAACTGCCTAAATCATAGGTCGTGACTTCGGTGTGGGCATACTGAGCGGCGGTTCCCACCAGCGTTGCATCGTCGAAGTCTTCGGTTGATTTACTCAGGTACAGGTCAACATTTTTGCTGGTGCCAAGCAAATTCACGAAGTAAATATTAAATTGCTCGTCCAGTTCATCGTCCCGCTCGAAACTCAGGTTCAGCAGTTGTGGGCTGCTGTAATCACCCGCCATCATCAGAATGGTCTTCTGGCTTTTTTGGGTGGTGACACTGTCTTCCAGGACGGTAATTTCATCACCGTTATCGTCGTAATAACTCAGGGCGACGTCATAAGTGGCTGCATCCAGGGTGGCGACTGAACTGGCATCGCCAAAGTAAGCGGAGCCCAGGCTGCTTTCCACATCGTCACTGTCGGTCAGGGTGACTGTGGTTGTGGCGCTGTTGTAAGAGGCATTGTAAAACTGCAGGTAAGAGCTGGGGTAAGTATCATTGCCTTCAGATGAGCCGCTGCCGCCACAGGCAGTCAACAACAATGAGGCCGACAGACACAAGACAACACGTAACATGGATTCTGTTTCCTTTGAGGTTAAATTCCGCCATCAGAACAGAAAACATCGCCTGGGTTCAGGCCTTTAACTGGCTTTTACCCAGGTTTACATAACTAAACAGTGGTCATCTTAACTTTGCGGTTTTTCGTCAGGTTCTCTTTGTTGGTCTGCCTGCTGCATACGCCAGAGCCGGGCATACAGGCCCTGTTGTTGCAGCAGTTGCTGGTGTGTGCCCTGTTCGGCAACCCGGCCCTGATCCAGCACCAGGATCTGGTCTGCGTCGGTAATAGTTGACAGCCGGTGGGCGATCACCAGGGTGCTGTGGTTACGGGCCAGCTGTTTCAGCGCCTGCAGTACGGCAGTTTCCACACCGGAGTCCAGCGCAGAAGTGGCCTCATCAAAAACCAGGATAGGCGCATTTTTGAGCAAGACCCTGGCGATAGCGATGCGTTGTTTTTCACCGCCTGATACTTTTAAACCCCGCTCCCCCACCAGGCTTTGGTCACCGTCCGGCAACGACAGGATAAAAGGCCGTAACTGGGCGGCATCTATGGCCTGATCAATGTCCTGCTCTGAGGCGTCTGGCCGGCCATAACGAATATTGTCACGGATACTGCTGTTAAACAGCACCGTATCCTGCGGCACTACCGCAATAGCGCGGCGCAGTGAATCCTGGCTGATATCACGGATATCCTGCCCGTCAATGCGGATAGCCCCATGCTGCACATCGTAAAAACGGAACAACAACCTGGCCACTGTACTTTTGCCTGCGCCGGACGTGCCAACTATCGCCAGTTTCTGGCCTGGAGCTATCTCAAAGTGACAGTGCTGCAAAATGGGCCTGTTGTGCTGGTAGGCAAAACTGACATCAGAAAAAGTGACACGGCCCCCGCTCACCTGAAGTTCCGTGGCATCTGGTTTGTCGGTAATGCTGCTGCGCTGGTTCAGCAGACCCAACATATTTTCAAGGTCTGTCAGGGAACGTTTTATTTCGCGATAAACAAAGCCCAAAAAGTTCAGTGGGATAAAGAGTTGCAGCATATAGGCATTGACCATGGCAAAATCGCCCAATGTCAGCTGCCTGGCAACCACATCCCGTGCCGCCAGTCCCATTAACAAGGTGACCGCCAGCGCAATAATCAGCGCCTGGCCACTGTTCAGTGCCAGCAAGGACAAGCGGTTTTTCAGCTTGGCCTGCTCGGCGCGCTGCAGGTGGGTGTCGTAAATGCCTGCTTCGTAGCCTTCGTTATTAAAGTATTTGACGGTTTCATAGTTCAGCAGGCTTTCAACGGCACGGGTGCTGCTGGCGGAATCGGCCTGATTGGCCTCACGGATATACTGGTTGCGCCATTCGGTGACATAAAAGGTAAAGGCGATATAAGCAGCGATAGCCAGCAGGGTGGCGGCCACATACCAAAGGGAAAACAAACCAGCGAAAATGGCCAGCACCAGTACAATTTCCAGCAGGGTCGGCACTATGTTGAACATCAGAAAACGCATCAGGAAACTCATGCCCTGCAGACCACGTTCAATGTCGCGGCTGACTCCGCCGGTCTGGCGGTTCAGGTGGAAACTCAAATCCAGCTGATGCAGATGCCGGAATACGGTCAGACCAATGTTTCGCATCGCATGTTCAGTCACCCGGCTGAACAGCGCGTCACGCAGTTCGGCAAGAAATACGGAACCAAAACGGAGCAGGCCATACCAGAGGATCAGGGCCACAGGGACAGTCATCACTTGTGTCAGGCCCGGGTCCATTGCATCTATCGTCAGTTTCAGCAGGTAAGGCAGGGCCAGTGTAGCCGCTTTGGCAGCGATCAGTGCAGCGATGGCCCACAGCACATGCTGCTTGAAGGCCCATAAGTAGGGCCAGATGTAACGCACGCTTTGACCCAATGAGAACGCCGACGCGGCTTTTGCCGCGTCTGGCCTTTTGCTGATGGTACTCATGCCACGCATTGGAAAACTCCGGCAACCTGGCAGAGCTCAGGCCGTTATTGATAGGTGCAAAGATAAGCTGTGTCTGTACCGACCTTCAGCTGAAACTTCACATTCGCCGGGACCTCGAAACTCTGGCCTTTGTGAAACAGCTGCCAGTCCGGCTGACCTGGCAATAATACCTGCAGAGCGCCGCTAATCACAGTCATCACTTCATGTTGACTGGTGCCAAATTCATAGTCGCCCGGTGCCATCACGCCCACTGTGGCCGGCAGTTGCTCACCCTGAAAAGCAATAGATGTCACCTTGCCGTCAAAATAGCTGTTTACCTTAAACATTGTTGCTCCTGTTGCTGATGAAAGTCTGACCGCAGTAGAGCGGATTTGACGAAAAAAAGGAAGGGATTTCTATAAGTCTGGATGGCTAAAAATGAAGAGGCACACAGAGAGGTACTTTCAGGCAAAGGCTGCTATACCTAAAGAGTACCTGAAGGGATTCAGTTAAGTGATTGATTTGTTCCTTTAAGTTGTCAGGGTATTTTATGAAACAACAAGCCATAACAGTGGCTGCAGCCTGCCTGTTTTGCAGCGCCAGTGCAGCAGCAGAACTGACTTCAACTTTTACCCTTGCTACCAATTACCTGTTTAACGGTGTGACCCTGACCCAGGATGGTCCGGCTGTACAACCCAGTCTGGATTGGAATTCTGGTCAGGGCTGGTATGGTGGCCTTTGGGCATCCAATGTCAGTTTTGACCCCAGGGCCGATATCGAATTTGACGGTACCCTCGGTTACTACCTGGATTTAGGGGCAGACTGGGCGCTGGATTTGGGGGTTGCACAATACAGTTACCATGGCAGCAGTACGGCCAGTGCGTTTAATTACCCGGAAGCTTACATCAAGCTTTCTTATGCCAACACCAAGCTCAGTTATTGGTACGCCAATGATTATTTTGGGGCTGGGGGTGGGCATTACATTCTGATGCTGACGCAGGTATTTCAACTGACCGACGACATCACACTGACGGTATCGGCGGACCGCTCTACATCAACGGATACCACCAAGTTTCTGCGCGATAACGACGGCACCTACCATCATTGGCGGTCTGCCCTGTCGGGGCAGTGGCAGGGCTTAAGCTGGGTTCTGGCTTATGACAACACCGACTTGGAGCTGCCGGATTTGGGTGAGCCAACCTGGTCGTTCGGTTTAGCCAAAACTATCTCCTGGTTCTAATTGGCAGAGGCGCATGATGCAACTGAATTCATTACGTTTTAAGCTGACTTTGGGGGTTGCAGTGTTACTGGCGGTCAGCATTGGGTCTATGGCGGCTCTGGCGTGGTACTCCATGACCAGCAGCAGTGCCTCCGCGGTCGACAAATTGACCGGCTCGATGCGGACTCTGGCTGGGCAAACCTTGACGGAAGCGGCCAAAACGACAGCCCTGAAAACAGCGGCTGTGCTGGATCGCAACTTTGATACCGCCAAAATTTTTGCGGCTATATTGAGTGGATCTGCGCTGGGCAGCGGTCAGCCCCCCTACACCAGAGAACAGGTAAAAGTCATGGCTGGCCAGATTCTGGCGGCCAACAGCGGAATTTCTTCCCTGTATGGCCAGTTTGAAATTAATGGTTATGATGGTGCCGATGCGCAGTTTTCGATAGCGGATGAACACAGTTCACAAAGCGGGACTATGGAAATTTATTGGGTACGTGAGCAAAACGGGTTACGTTTCGTTCAGGTGCCGGACCCGGCTGTAAAATACAAAGACACAAAAAATGAATTTGGTGTGCGGGAAGCTGAGTGGTACTTATGCAGCCGCGACAGCAAGGCACCTTGCCTGATGGAACCTTATTTGTGGGAAATTCAGCCTGGCAACCAGGTGTTACTGACGTCCCTGGTGTATCCGGTGCTGGTGAACAATGAATTTCGAGGTGTGTCAGGGGTCGACCTAAACCTGCCCGTGCTGCAAACCCTGTTACAGGCCCAAGCGGAAAAGTTGTACGGAGGCAAATCCCAACTGTATTTGCTGAGTAAGTTCGGTTTGGTGCTGGCCAGTAACCGATTTCCTGGCCAATTGGGCCAGCCACTGCAGCAGCTGGATGCAAAGCTTGCACAGCACCTGAAAAGCCAACAAAGCGGGGTTAGCAGCTTTGACGGCAATTTGCTGGTGACTTTGCCTATTCAGTTAACCAGCACCAGCTCGGGCTGGTCAGTCGTGGTCGTGGTTCCTGAACAGGTGGCTTTGGCCATTGCCGCTCAGCTGGCACAACAACTGAATGAAGATTCCACCCGAACCACCAGTTCGATGTTGCTGTTTGGCGTGTTGCTTTTGCTGATGTTTGTGCTGCTTATGGCGCTTGGTCTGAAAACTGCCACTGCACCCATGGTGCAGATGAGCCTCCTGATGAAAGATCTGGCTGGCTCGGAAGGGGACTTAACCCGCCAGTTGCATCCAAGCCAGCATCAGGAGCTGAACGATATGGCGCAGGGATTTAATCTCTTTACCGCAAAATTGCGCGGCATGATCAGCAACCTGAAACAATCCTCAGCGCGAATGCAGCAACAATCGGTGCTGATGCTGGACACATCCGATCAGACCCGACGCGCCGTATCTGTGCAGGCCAGCGAAGTACAAAATGTCGCGTCAGCCATGCACCAAATGACGGCTACGGCCAATGAAGTGGCAAAGCTGGCAGGTAGCACTGCGCAAGGGGCGCAGGACTCATTAAAGGCACTGACTGCTGCCAATCAGTTATTCCAGAATACGGTGGGCGCTTTTAAAGCTGTGGCTGAGGAATTTGCTCATACCAGCCAGGGCGTGAATGAAGTGGCCAGCAGCAGTCAGAAGATCAACGGTATTATTGATGTGATCCAGGCCATCGCTGAGCAAACCAACTTGCTGGCGCTGAATGCGGCCATTGAAGCGGCACGGGCAGGCGATCAAGGCCGGGGTTTTGCCGTGGTGGCTGATGAAGTGCGTTCTCTGGCGGCCCGCACCCACAGCTCTACCGATGAAATTAAAAACTTGATCCACGAACTGCAGCAACAGGTAGCAACGGCTGTGCAGCAAATTCAGACCAACACCCGCAAAGTCGGCTCCACTTTGCAAGAGGCGGAAAGCTCATATGAGCAATTGTCTCTGGCGACTGCTGGGATCTCTGCCATTGCTGACAATGCTTTCCAGGTTGCGTCTGCGGCAGAACAACAGAATCAGGTCAGCGAAGAAATTAACCGGAATATCACAGCTATTGATGATGCCACCAAATCGCTGGATCAGCAGGTGGAACAAAATCTGCAGATCAGTAAGGAAATCGATCGTATTACCGGCGAAATGGATACGCAGTTATCACAGTTACGTTCGGAGTAGTATGGAGTTGAAGGCTTTGGTTGTCCTGCTGTGCCTGTGCTTCAGCAGCTGCGTTTTAGCAGATAATAAGCGCACATTAAGGCTGGCTAGTTTGGAATGGCCGCCATACACCTCAGCCACTATGACCGATAACGGCGAAACTACCGCCTTATTACGCAGGATTTTTGCCGACTTAGGGTATCAACTGGAAATTGATTTTGTGCCCTGGTCCAGGGCGGTGCGGATGGGCACAGCCGATCATCCTTATGATGGCTATTTTCCTGAGTACCAGGTTCAGGAAGCCGGTCGGCTGCAATCGGACAGCCTGGGCAGCAGCCTGATTGGTTTTGCTTATAAAGCCGACTTGATCTTGCCTGAGATCAATCTGCAGATGTTGCAGCGGCTCAGCCTTGGTGTTGTGCAGGATTACATTAATCAACATCAATTGGATCTCTGGATCCGTCAAGGCTTGCTGAAACCTCAGTATGCACTGTCCGACCAGCAAAACCTGCTGAAACTGGTGAATGGGCGGGTTGAACTGATAGTGATTGACCAGCGGGTGATGGATTATTGGTTGCAGCAAGACAGCAAACTTCATCCTTACCGTGAACAGATCCGGTTCCACAACCAATTCAGTGAGCGAAAAACTTTGCATCTGGTATTGAATGATAACCCAAGGCTCAGGCAACTGATGCATCAGTTGAACTCTGCACTGGGGAATCAGACCCGATCAGATGCAGCCCGTTAATTTGTAACATTTTGTAGACGCTATCAGGCAGATGCAGCAGTTTGAGCGGGCTGATTAGCAGGATTTTTAGTTAGTTTTGCCGGATTTATCTTCATTTTTCCCGAATTTTACTTTGGATACCGCATTCTGTGTCTCTGAATCGCAGTGCGCTGCTGTTTCTGTGGCCGTATTGATTATTCATCCGGCCACGATAGACTTTGAGCGCGTCATGGACGACTGCCAATTTCTAAACTGCAGCGGCCACTTATGTCTCGATTTACCAGCCTCAGAAGGAGTAGAGCTGTGGTTACCCAAAAAATAGGCCTTGCCGGCCGCCTTAGTCTGGCATTTGCGATTCCATTGTCCCTGTTAGTCCTGATAGCCGCTTTAAGCCTCTGGTCCCTGCATTCGATGCAGGCTGGCCTGAGAACTGTGTATCTTGACCGGGTTGTACCGCTGGAGGGCTTAAAGCGTATTGCTGATTTATATGCGGTGTCGGTTATTGATGCCGTCAATAAAGCCAATGCCGGTTTATTCAGTGCAGAAGACGCATTGGAGCAGGTGGAAATGGCGCAGCAGGGCATCAGCTCTGAGTGGCAAGCTTATAGGGCGACGACGCTGACTCCTGAAGAAGCACAACTGGCGCAACAGGCTGAACAGTTATTTGTCGCGGCAGATGCTGATATTCGGCGGCTGGAAGCTTTTTTAAGGCAACAGCCGGGCATTTTAACCGGAAACATGGCTGACTTTGATGGTCCGCTCTATCAAAGCATTGACCCTATCAGCGGCAAAATCACCGAGCTGGTTGATTTGCAGCTGCGCGTTGCTGAACAAGAATTTAAAGGCGCTGAGCGCCTGTACCAACAGGATCTCTGGTTGATTGCTGTGTTCGCTTTGCTGGCCTTTGTTGGCTCCGTGGCGGCGGCTTATGCGGTGGTCCGCCATACCTTGGGGCATCTTGGCGGTGAACCTGAATATGCCGCCATGATAGTGCGCAGGGTGGCCGAAGGGGAGCTGAATTTAACCATTGATCTGAAACGGGCACAGGGCGACAGTCTGCTGCATCACCTGGGGGCTATGGTGCGGCAGCTGCGTATCATCGTCTCAGAGCTGAAGCAAAGCTCCGACGCTTTGGACCAGGCGGCGCATGAGCTGGCGGTCAGCAGTGAACAAAGTACCCAGCAACTGTTGCTGCAGTATCGGGATGTGGATGGGGTCTCTACGGCAATGAATGAAATGAGCAGCAGTGTGGCCGATGTGGCTCAGAATGCGGTGTTGGCTGCCAGTAACTCGGAGCAGGCTGACAGTGGTTTGCGCAATTCCGAGCAGGTGATGCAAAAAGCTCAGAGCGCTGTGGCAGAGCTCTCCTCTCAAATGCAGCACAGCACCGAACTGGTGGGCCAGTTGTCTGAACACAGTGAACAGATTGGCCAGGTGGTCGACGTGATCCGTGGGGTGGCAGAACAAACCAACCTGCTGGCACTGAATGCGGCCATCGAAGCCGCCCGGGCAGGCGAGCAGGGCAGGGGTTTTGCAGTGGTGGCGGATGAGGTCCGTACGCTGGCCAACCGGACTCAGGATTCAACAGCTGCTATTCAACAGATGATCAGCACTTTGTATCAAGGCGTGCAATCGACCGTCAGTGCGATGCAACTGAATCAGCAGCATGCCACAGTCATGCTCAAGCTGGTCAGCGACAGTCAGCAGGCGTTTCAGGGCATCCGGCAGTCGGTGGACCAAATCCATCTGATGAATGAGCAGATCGCCAGCGCCGCAGAACAGCAAAGTCTGGTGTCGGAAGCGATCAACCGCTCTATGATGCAGATTAAAGGCTCGGCAGAACTGACGGCGGCTGCCTCCGAACAGGTCTCCCGAGCCAGTGTTGAATTAAGCCAGATAGCCAACCGACTGACGGGGCATGTCAGTTTCTTTAAACTGGCCTGATCCTGAATAACAAAGCCCGGCTTGAGCCGGGCATCAGTCAGAACCTGTATACAGCTGACCCTAACGCAGGCAACTGCACCGCGAGGCTGGCTTTTCCGTCCTGCACCTTCAGCACAGTGTGTTGGCCGTTGAGCAGGTCAGTCGCCTGATGCTCCCCGGCTTTCAGTTGCCACTGTTGCACCAGTTCTGCTGGCAATTTCAGTTCAAAACTCTGAGTTGCCCCTGCGTCAAAATTGCTGACGACAACCACTTTGTCTTTGCCGTTAAAACGGGTAAAGGCATAGGTTTTGTCGATATAACCCGGTGTGGTTTGATTCAGACTGTGCAGTTCCTGGTACTGGCCTTTGAACACAGCTTCGCGTGCAGATAAATTCAGCACCACACGGTAAAACTCACGCAGCTGTTTTTGCTCTGCACTCAGTTGGCCGCCATCGTATTTGCCGTTGTTCAACCAGGCCTGATGAGCGGGCACACCGGCATAATCAAAGATACTGGTTCGGCTCGGGTCGCCAAAGCCTGAATCCAGAGCCCCGGCTTCACCCACTTCCTGGCCAAAATACAACATGGTCGGTGAGCTGCTGATCAGGGCAGACACCACCATAGCAGGTTTGGCTTTGTTGGCATCCCCGGCAAATTCCGGGCTGGCAATGCGCTGCTCGTCATGGTTCTCGAGGAAATGCAGCATATGCTGTTCGATATCCATCATGCCCTGTTGCACCTTCGCAATACTGTCGGTGCTGCCTTTGCCTTGCATCACCAGTTTCAGGCTGTCGTACATTTCCACTTTGTCGTACAGGTAATCCATTTTGCCCTGATGCAGATAATCACGGTACAACGCCGGGTTGTACACTTCGGCCAGTAAAAAAGCGTCCGGGTTTTTCCGTTTGATGCTGGAGTTTAAAAAGCTCCAGAACTCCACCGGCACCATTTCGGCCATATCAAAACGGAAACCATCCACCCCTTTATCCAGCCAGTAATACGCAATATCGCGGAATTTCAGCCAGGAATTAGGCACAGATTTGCCTTGCCAGAACCTGAAGTGTTCCTGCACAGATTTGCTGGCATAGTCCGCCGGCAAGCGGTCAAAATCGTAACTGCCGTCTGGCCGCACACCGTAGTTAATTTTTACCGTTTCGTACCAGTCATTAAAATCCGGCTGGGCCAGACGGGAGCCATTGCCAGTCCATTTGGCCGGGTTTTCGGCAAATTTGCCGTCAGACAGCGGGTGTGCTTCGCCGCCTAAAGGCTGATAACCGTTCTGAGCGACAGGCACCTGGAACGGCTGGCCCACCACGTAATAAAAGTTATTGTCGCGTTTGTATTCCACGCTGCTGTCATCGGAGGCGCCAAAATCTTGCACGCCGGCCGGTTTGTGCAGCGACTGATAATGCCGCGCCACATGGTTAGGCACTATGTCAATCAGCACTTTCAGGCCATGCTTGTGGGTTCGCTCAATCAGCGCCTGAAACTCGTCCAGCCGTTTGGCCGGGTCGACGGCCAGATCCGGGTTCACACTGTAATAGTCTTTTACCGCATAAGGAGAACCGGCGCGGCCTTTGACAACATCCGGGTCGTCATGGCTGATGCCATAAGCGCTGTAATCGCGGATCAGCGCATGGTGCAACACCCCGGTGTACCAGACATGGCTGACACCCAGTTCTTTAATTCCTTTGAGAGCGGCGTCATTGATGTCATTAAATTTGCCGACGCCGTTTTGTTCCAGAGTGCCCCAGGGCTGATTGGTGCTGTTGCTGTTGCCAAACAGGCGGGTGAAGATCTGGTACACCACGGCTTTACCGGCCGGGGCCGCTGTGGCTGCACTTTGCTGAGGTTCGGTCCCGGCTGGTCGCTGGTTGGTCATCTCGGCTTTACCACAGGATATCAGCATGGCGAGCGCGATGGCGCCGAGGCCAAAGCGGCAAAGGGAAGAGCTTAGGTTGTGCATCGTCGACAGGATCCTTGTGTTTATCTTGGCTTTTTAACCTCATGCTATCACAGCCCCGCGCCTGCGCCGTGCCTGTGCATACGTTTGCAATTGCCGGTTCCATCTTTTTGCCCTTTGTGGTTATAGTGCGGCTGAACTGACACAGGAGTACAGCGCAGATGAAGCACCTACTAACCATAACAGCAATCCTCAGTCTGACCAGCAGCATGCCACTGCAGGCGGAGCCTGCCGCCACACAGCAGCAGTTTTTTACTCAGTTATCCGCGCTTTGTGGCAAAGCTTTTGCTGGCACAGTGGTGGTTGATAATCAGCCCAGTGCCGCCTTTTCCGGCCCCATGCTGATGCACGTGCGGGATTGCAGCGAGACCGAAATTCAAATCCCTTTTGTGGTCGGCGACAACCACTCCCGCACCTGGATTATCAGCAAAACCGGCAGCGGCCTTCGATTAAAGCATCAGCATAAACATCAGGATGGTTCCGACGATGTTTCAACCATGTATGGAGGCGATACCCTCGATGCCGGTTGGGCTCAGGCGCAGAGCTTCCCGGCGGATGCTTATTCAAAAGATTTATTTATCCAGACCCGGACACCGCAATCCGTCGGCAATACCTGGCATCTGTATTTGTACCCGGAAGAACGCTTCAGTTACCGCTTAACCCGTGAAGGCCGTGAATTCAGAGTAGATTTTGACTTAACCCGCCCAGTAGCCCTTCCTGCTCCGGCCTGGGGCTTTGAAAAAAGGTAAATCACCATTAGCCGCCGAAAAGCCGCGATAAGGCCCCTAGTCAGTGGCGGCGGCCTTGGTTTAGGATGTCAGGGCTAGGAATGTCCGCCATTCGAGTGGACAGCACAACAGATAAAACAACAAGAATCGGGAGTGATTATGACATCCTTCACTGGCTGGTCAGCGTCAGCGCTGGCCCTGAGTCTGGCTTTGGCCGGGTGCAGTAAACCTGCAGAGCCGACTCAGACCACCGAAGCCGCAGCACCTGCTGCAGAGACTGCAGCACTGCAGGACACCAATTTTAACCCAGCGTACAAAGACTACCTCAAGACCCTGGCTTCGGATGAATTCCAGGGCCGGATGCCTGCGACACCGGGCGAAGAAAAAACCATTAATTACATCAGCGAACAGTTTAAACGTATTGGTTTAAAAGGCATTAATGGCGACAGCTATCTGCAGCCTGTGTCCCTGGTACGTATTGACCCGAAAGAAGTGTCAGGTCTGAAACTCTCAGGTGACAAGTTCAATGCTGAACTGGCTTACAAAGAACAAATGATGGCCTGGACCACCCGGGTGCAGGAACAGGTGGAAGTGAAAGACAGCGACATGGTGTTTGTCGGTTACGGCATAGTGGCGCCTGAATACAACTGGAATGACTACGAAGGCCTGGATGTCAAAGGCAAAACCGTGGTGATGTTTGTCAACGATCCGGGTTTTGCCACCAAAGACCCTAACCTCTTTACCGGCAATGCCATGACTTACTATGGCCGCTGGACCTACAAGTTTGAAGAAGCGGCCCGCCAGGGCGCGGCGATGGCACTGATCATTCATGAAACTGAACCTGCTTCTTATGGCTGGCAGGTGATTGCGGGTGGCTCGCCGACCAAGTTTGATCTGATTAACCCGAACAAAAACATGGACCGCTCTGTGGTCGAAGGCTGGTTGACCACAGAGTCGGCCCAGCAGCTGTTTGCGTCGATGAACACGGACATTGAAGCCATGCGGCAAAAAGCACTGAGCAAAGACTTTGCCCCTGTGCCCATGAACGTCAAAGCCTCAGTGTCGGTAAAAAGTCATGTCAGTGAGCTGACGTCCAATAATGTGATGGGGTATATCCAGGGTTCAGAAAAACCGGATGAAGTGGTGCTGTATATGGCGCACTGGGACCACCTGGGGGTGGATTTCTCCAACCCGACAGACAAAGTCTTTAACGGTGCCCAGGACAATGCCAGTGGTACCGCCGCCGTGATTGCGATGGCGGAGCATTTTGCCAAACAACCGAAGCCGAAACGTTCAGTGGCCTTTTTGGCGGTGACGGCCGAAGAGCGGGGTTTGTTGGGGTCTGCCTGGTATGCGAAAAACCCGGTGTTCCCGCTGCACAAAACAGTGGCTGGTATCAATATGGACGTGATGAATGTGTATGGTCCGATGAAAGACATGGTGGTGGTTGGTTACAACAATTCGGAACTGGAAAAGACCCTGACCAAATACTCGGAGCAACAGGGCCGTTATGTGGCGCCTGAGCCCAGCCCGGAGCATGGGTCTTTCTACCGCTCAGACCACTTTAACCTGGCCAAAGTGGGTGTGCCTATGCTCTATGCCAAAGGAGGGATCGACAGCTTCCAGCATGGCAAAGAGTGGGGGATGGCTCAGAAAAAAGACTACAACAGCTGCTGTTACCATAAAGTTGGTGATGAGTTCAGCGACAGCTGGGATTTGGGTGGGGCGCAACAGGATATGGCGGTGTTTTACCGGGTGGGTAACGAGATAGCCAATTCTGCCGAATGGCCAAACTGGTACCAGGGCCGGGAGTTCCGCGCTATCCGTGACGCGTCGCTGGCTCAGCACTAAGCAGACCTATCGCTGTCCAGGCAGAGCCCTGGCTCTGCCTGTTTTTGTCTGAATAAAGAAGGGCAATGCACTGATGAAATCTATTCTGCTGACCGCCGTGCTCAGCCTGAGCTGTGCTGTGCACGCCAGTGAGCTGCCACAAACCGATTTTAATGCCAATTTTGCCGGTTATTTTCAGAAGCTGGCGTCGGATGAGCTGCAAGGGCGGGCCCCGGCCACTGAAGGCGAAAAACGCACTATCGCTTATCTTTCTGCTGAGTTTAAACGATTGGGCCTGAAGCCTTTTCAGGGCGATTCGTACCTGCAGCCTGTGCCAGTGGTGCAGATAGACCCTGTGGCAGTGTCCAGCCTGACGTTAACGGGGGACAAAACCGCCGCCAGTCTGGGCTACAAAACCGAGATGATGGCCTGGTCGACCCGGATGGAAACCGACATTGAGGTCAAAGACAGCGAGGTCGTTTTTGCCGGTTACGGTATTGTCGCGCCTGAATACGGCTGGAATGACTACAAAGGCCTGGATGTCAAAGGCAAAACAGTGGTGGTGTTGGTGAATGACCCGGGGTATGCCACCAAAGACCCCAACCTTTTTACCGGCAATGCCATGACCTATTACGGCCGCTGGACTTACAAGTTTGAAGAGGCCGCACGGCAGGGCGCTGCTATGGTGTTGATTGTGCACGAAACCGATGCCGCCAGTTATGGCTGGAATGTGGTGGCTGGCACCAGTCCAATCCGGTTTGAACTGGCGAATCCACACAAAAACAGCCACAAATCCCAGGTGGAAGGCTGGTTGTCGCTGGAGGCGGCTGAACGCTTGTTTAAAGCCAATGGCACCAGTCTGACTGAACTGCGCCAGAAAGCGTTGCAAAAAGACTTTACTGCCATCCCGCTGCAGGCCAAAGCCAGTATTCGCATTAAAAATAATCTGCGTGAAATTAACAGTCACAATGTGATTGGTTATATTCCAGGCCGCAAAAAACCAGATGAGGCGGTGCTTTATATGGCGCATTGGGATCATTTTGGTCTGGATTTCAGCTTAAAAGACGACAAAATCTTTAACGGTGCTCAGGACAATGCCGGTGGTGTGGCGGCGCTGCTGGCACTGGCAGAGAAATACCAGCAAGGCCAGGCCCCGGAGCGTTCCGTGGCCTTTCTGGCGGTGACAGTGGAAGAACGTGGACTGCTCGGTTCCGCCTGGTATGCCGGACATCCGCTGTTCCCACTGAACAAAACTGTGGCCGGTATCAATATGGACGTCATTAACGTTTATGGCCCGATGAACGATGTGATGGTGTTTGGTTATGGCAGCTCGGAGCTTGAGCCTGTGCTGGCCAAATACGCCAAAGCGCAGCAGCGTTACCTGGCGCCAGAACCTACGCCGCAAGATGGTTTTTATTACCGCTCCGACCATTTTAATCTGGCGAAAAAAGGTGTGCCTATGCTCTATGCCCGCGGTGGCGTTGACCACGCAGAGCACGGTAAAGCCTGGGGTTTGCAGCAGCGGGCTGACTATGTGAAAAGCTATTACCACAAAGTGAATGACGAGTTTGATCCGAACTGGGATTTACGGGGTGCCCAGCAGGATCTGTGGTTGTTTTATCAGGTAGGGCAGGAGCTGGCGAATGGCAACAGCTGGCCGAACTGGTACCAGGGCAAAGAATTTAAAGCGGCCCGGGACCAGTCGATGCAAAAATAATGTCTGAAAACTCAGTAAAACCCGGTGTTGCAGCCGGGTTTTTTTATGCAGGTCACTCCTCTTTACGGGCCCTGAAGGGGCGGAGTAATTCCTTAAGTACTTTTATACTACAAATACACAAATTTTGTTCACCCGTCAGTTGACAGTCTATTAATCATACAATAGCATCATTTGAGAAGTGATAATAAACCTCAGTCGTCAGTTTGCAGTGAAGGCGCTGAAGGGACATAAAAAAGCCAATGACAAGGGGAGAACAAATGCAGAGCTTTAAGCCGTCCGTGCTGAGCACTGCTGTCACCCTGGCCCTCGCGGTCAGCAGTGCAGCTGTGTTTGCGCAACAGAACAATTCCACAGAAGCAAAACAAGACAATGTGGAAGTGATTGAAGTGAAAGGTATTCGCAGCAGTCTGAACAAGGCGTTGAACGTAAAGCGCCACGAAGAGCAGATTGTCGATGCCATCGTTGCCGAAGACATAGGTAAGTTTCCGGATAACAACGTGATTGAATCGCTGCAGCGGGTGACAGGTGTTCAGGTGACGGACCGTGGCGCTGGGGAAGCCTCCACTGTGTCTATCCGTGGTTTAAGTGATATCACCACCACCGTCAATGGCCGCAATATTTTCACCGCAGCAGGCACAGCCGTGGCGCTGCAGGATATTCCAGCCAGTTTGTTGAAGCAGGTGGATGTGTATAAAACCCGTTCAGCCAGCCAGATTGAAAGTGGTATAGCCGGCGCCATTGACGTAAAGACTCACCGGCCTTTTGACTTTGACGGCCTGAAATTGATTGCTGCTGGCCGTGGTATTTACACTGAACAGAATGAAGAAACCAGCCCGGTGCTGAGTGCCTTAGCGTCTAACCGATGGGAGCTGGACTCCGGTGAATTCGGTGCTTTGGTCAATATTTCGTATTCCCGTATCAGCTACCGCGATCAGAGCGTCACTGCCGGCGCCATGGTGCCTTTTTCCACGGCCACGCCGACAGCGCCTTTTACCCCTTACGAGCGGATTTTTTTAGAGCGGGATGGGGTGGCTGAAAATCCAATCTGGGAACCAGGCTTGTTAGATGGCTTGCCAATTGCTCCAGGCTCAACCGTCAACGTGAACGGCACTCCGACCGAATATATTCTGGGCCGCGATGCCATTTTTCAGAGTGATTTTACCGGTGAGCGCGAACGTCCGGCTGTCAGTCTTTCGCTGCAGTTTGCGCCTGATGAAAAATCTGAGTATGTATTTGAGTCCTTTTACAACGGTTTTCGCAATGAGGGCTTTAACAGCCTTTTGTTCTCCTTCGCTGACTGGTGGGGGGGGTATGGCAGTATGACGCCGGCTCAGGCTGCCGCTGCCGCCAACGTGGTGTTGCACCCGGGCACCAATATTGTGAAGTCCCGCTCTGTGCAGGACCCTTGGGTCTTTACCAGTGGCGACTTAAGCACGGGCCAGACCGACAGCTACCTGCATGCACTGGGTGGTCGTTGGGATTTAACCGACAACCTGACCATGAAGTCTGAGCTGGTGTACCAGGACAGCAAGTATGAAGGTGACTTCTTTGCGATGCGTTTTGTCCGCCCAGGCGCCAACTACAAGCTGAATGTGGACTTTAACAGTGGGGGGGGCATTCCGGGTTTTAACTTTGAAGACAACCCGGCCACTGCAGCTATGGATGAAAGTTCTATGGCCGACCCGTCGGCTTACATTACCGACAGCATGTACGACAATGCCAACGAGGATAAAGGCGATGCCATTACCTTCACCACGGATCTGAGCTACCGTTTAGACGGTTTCTTCACTCAGGTTGAAGCCGGTGTACGTTATGACAAACGCGGTGCCGAAACGGCGTTCAGCCGGCAGGACCGTTGTTGTGGTGGTGGGGTTAACGTGGCGACTATTGAGGGGCTGGCGTCAATTAACAGCGGTTTTATGGATGGTGAAGCGAAGGTGCCAACCTCCTGGGCCGTCGCTAACGGCCACTATATCCGCAACAATGCCGATGAATTTCGCAGCATGTATGGCCTGAGCAAACTGGCCCTGCAACGCTCGTTTGAAATTGACGCAACCACCCTGTCTTTGTATGCCCAGGGCAAATACGAAACCGAAATTGCCGGCCGGGTGCTGGATGGTGAAATTGGTGCCCGTTATACCGGCATTGATACCGACTCCAATTTCTGGCAGGAAGCGGCTACGGTGGACGCCCAGACACTGACCTCAGGCGAAAGCAAAACCCGCAAAATTCTGCCAAGCCTGACCGCCCGTTATCAGTTGACCGATGACTTGCAGGCGCGCTTGGCCTATACCGAAACACTGCGTTACCCGGGGTTTGGCGACTTAAATCCGCTGATTACTTATAACGAAGATGTCACTGGTATTGGTTATGGCACTGCAGGGGGCGGTAATCCGGATCTGAAGCCAACCGAATCGAAAAACTATGACTTTGCGCTGGAGTATTATTTTGCTGAAGCCAGCTCAATTTACGGGACATTATTCCGCCGTGATGTGGATGGCTTTGTAGTCGGTTTCCGCCGAGCCGTCACTGCACCTCGCTCTACCTCCAACCCTGAACCCTACAAGTTTATTCTGACCCAGCCTTACAATGCGTCGAATGGCGAGTTATCCGGGGCTGAACTGGGCCTGGTCTGGTTCCCGGAAAATCTGCCGGCTGCACTGGATGGTTTTGGTATTCAGGCCAGCTACACCAGCCTGTCGTCGTCGCAGACCACACCGGATACCAACTCAGAGGGTGAGATCACCGGCTATAAAACTACCGACCTGTTTGGTGTGTCTGATTCGTCCTACAGCGTGGTACTGGCTTATGACAAAGATAAACTGGGTATGCGGTTATCTTACGCCTGGCGTAAAGACTTCCTGGCCAACTACGAAGCCGCACTCTTTGCCAACCCGTTGGAAGTACGTCGTAAATCTGAAGCCAGTATGGACTTTCAGTTAAGTTATCAGTTGACCGATCAGTGGGAAATTACGCTGGACGGTACCAACCTGACCAATGAGTTGTACCAGAGTTACTATGGTAACAACCCGGAAACCAACAACTTTGGGACTGCACTTTACAGCCGTACCTTCGCTTTGGGTGTGCGTTACAGCATGTAATCTTCCCCCAATAAAAAACCGGCATTACGCCGGTTTTTTATTGGGGTTATGCCTTAGAGTCGGACATAGCCATAGGCCTGTATGCCCTTAAACTTTTGCTGCCGTAACCGCTGTGCCACTTCGATTTGATAATCTTCCATATACTCGTACAAATCGTCCTGAAACTGCTCTTCCATCAGTTCGCGCCGGTCTGCATTCACCGGACGCTGGCTTTCATAAGCCAGCAGGCAGAGCCGGTGAGCGCGCGGACCAAACTCATGCGTCACAACATCTTCCAGCCTGGCCAGGTCCGGCTTTTTCAGCAGTTTCAACGTAATATGCACTGTCAGTACAAAGACCAGCACCAGTAAACCTGCGACTGTAGTTGCAATCATGCTTTGGCTTCCTTGTAGTGAGTTAAAAAACAACGAATTAACCATAAACAGGCCATGGGAAAGACCGATATATTGATGGCTAAAACACCGTAGCGATACACGTCAGCCAGCAGGTTTAACCCTAAGTCTCGATCAAAATAACGCAATACCTGAAGTGCACATAAACTGAAGAAACATAGCACGACAAATTTTGCCAAAGACTGCAGATTTAAGTTAAAACGGTTATGGACAAACCAAATGGCGTACAGGCAGAACAAATTACATGCTGCCCAAATAAGATACCAAACACCCCTGAATTCGGAGCCGGAACCAGATACGATTTCTCCAATTACTGGAGTCATACGCTCCATGCAAAAGTTACCAACGATCCAGATTGCTAAAGTCAAGCGTGAAGAGTTATCTGCATTAATTACTAATGACGCAAACAGGCCAACTGCTGTCAGCACCAAAAATATGTTGTCCACTAAAACAAGGTAATCCCGCAAAACGCAGCTCCTGCAAAACTAGATTCAATACTAAACCGTATCAGGTCCAATCTTCTGCTTCAGTTCCTGAACCATTCCCTTGGGTTTGTACTGTACTTTGCAGCAATGCCTTGGCTTCTGCACTAATAGTGACGGTATCGGCAGCGCTGCCGGAAACTGTTGTTTTAGGGGTTTCAGCTGTGGCCTGAGTGGGTTGGGTGCTGGCTGCTGTGGTTGTGTAGTTGGTTAATGCGGCGGCACCTGAGTTAGTAACTTGCATAAAAACACACCTTCTGAGTTAAATGAATAAAACCGGATTCTATTATCCGACGCTTGACAGAACGCAAACCTGAAAAAAACATCATTAATAAATAATTTGTTTTTTATCAACTACTTAATTTCATGATTTTCTGCTGATTTTCAGGAAATACAGCATCTGCCTGACCAATCTGACATAAAAATTCTGCTGAATAAAGCCTTGTTGCAGAGGTTTTTTTGCCCGCTACCGAGTGTTCGCGTTCGGGACTAAATTCTGAACTGCGTTGTGATCAATGATGTGGTTTTGTGGAGCAAAGGAGTGAACCGCCGCTGGTTGCGGCTGCATAACCGGCATGCCGCTGGCCCTGTCCATAAAAAAGGCCAGCATATGCCGGCCTTGGTGACTGTATGGAACAGGTCTGGTCAGACAGGTTGTGGGTCTGCTTCTTCTTCCTGCTCCGGAGCTTTGCTGTGGCTGTGGTCTTTGGCCAGCAGCATATAAACGGAGGGCAACACAAATAAGGTAAAGAAGGTGCCTATGGTCATGCCCAGCACCAGCACTATACCAATGGAGTTACGGGCTTCTGCGCCGGCACCTTCGGCAAAAATCAGCGGGGTGTGACCGGCAATGGTGGCAATACTGGTCATCATCACAGGGCGCAGACGCAAAATAGAGGCTTCCTGAATGGCATCCAGTTTACTGCGGCCCTGTTCCTGCAGTTTATTGGCAAATTCCACGACCAGAATGCCGTTACGGGCAATCAGACCTATCAGAGTAACCAGGCCCACCTGAGAATAAATATTCAGTGTGCTGGTAAAACCGTCGGTGAAAAACGGCATTGGCATCGGAATTTTCAGGAAGGTAAAGACCAGGGCACCAAACATGGCCAGAGGTACAGACCCCAGCAGGATCACCACAGGGTCACGGAAGCTGTTGTATTGCGCCGCCAGCACCAGGAATATCATAGTCACCGCCAGCATAAAGGCGGGCAGGAAGGTGTTGCCTTCCCGTTTCAGCTGACGGGATTCACCGGTGTAATCAATCTGGTAGCCTGAAGGAATAATTTTACGGGCTTCAGTTTCCAGAAAACGCAGGGTTTCATCCAGCGGTTTGGTAGTGACACCGGAAATTTTCACCGCATTAAGCTGCTGCATCCGGTTGATGCTGCGGGGCACAGTGCTGTGAGTGAGGCTGGCAATTTGGTCCACCCGGATCATCTGGCCGGCAGGGCCTTTGATATACAGGTTCTGCAAATCGTCCGGGGTTAAACGTTCCACCCGTTTCACCTGAGGGATCACCTTATAACTCTGGCCAGCCATATTAAAGCGGTTGACGTAACCACCGCCTAACAGGGTGCCAAGGTCCTGCACCACATCACGCATATTCAGGCCTAAATCGGCCACTTTATCGCGGTCGATATTCAGCTGATACTCTGGCTGATCCACTTTCATATCAATCACCTGAAACGGAAAGGTGCCACTTTCGCGCATCATCTGTTCCACCTTCAGCGCGTATTGATAAATTTCAGTAGAGTCAGCGGTGGAGGCAATCACAAATTCGACCGGGAACTGACCGCCACCGGGCAGGGCAGGTGGGGTAATAGGCAGAATACGGATACCCGATACTTCCGCCAGTTTTTGTTGCACTTCCGGCATGATTTCAAACACAGAACGTTCGCGTTCAGCCCAGGGTTTGGTGACCATGCCACCAAAACCACCGGTCGGGAAAGTGATCTGGAAAGTAAAGTCTGTTTCCGGCACCGACATAAAGGCATGGTTGACCGCTTTGCCATAAAAGGACGACTGATCGACGGTGGAGTTGGCGGGTGCATCGACAATCCCAAAAATGACCCCCTGGTCTTCCACCGGTGCCAGCTCTTTCGGTGACATGGTGTAGAGCGGGAAACACAGCAGGGTGATACCAATCCAGAATACGTAAACGCCGCTGCGGTTTTGCAGACTGGAGGCCAGGCGGCGGGCATAAAAATTCTGAAAGCGGTTAAAAAGGCCATCCAGCGGCGCATGGTTACTGCTGTGAGGTTTCAGCATTCTGGATGCCATCATAGGCGACAGCGTGATGGCCACTATGGCCGATATCGCCACCGCACCGGCCAGGGTGATGGCAAACTCACGGAACAGGGTTCCGGTTAAACCGCCCTGCAAACCAATAGGCACATAGACAGAAATCAGCGTCACCGTCATCGCAATAATAGGGCCACCCAGTTCACGGGCAGCCACCAAGGCGGCTTTAAAGGGTTTTAAACCGTTTTGCACATGACGTTCGATGTTTTCCACCATGACGATGGCGTCATCTACTACCAGACCCACCGACAGTACAATAGACAACAAGGTCAGCAGGTTCAGCGAGAAGCCAAACAGCTTCATAATAAAGAGCGCACCAATCAGCGACAGTGGTATAGCCACAATGGGGATCAGGACAGAGCGGCTGAAACCAAGGAACAGGAAGATCACCACCACAATAATCAGCAGGGTTTCCGCCAGGGTTTTCACCACATCATCAATAGCCGCTTCAATGTATTTGGTGGCATCGTAAGACACTTCCGCCGTTAAACCTGAGGGCAGTTCAGCTTTGATTTTTTCCATCTCGGCTGTCACGGCTTTAATCACATCCAGCGAGTTGGCGTTCGGGGCGACAAAGACCCCCATAAAGACGGCAGTTTCCCCCGAGTAGTTCACATTGGTGTTGTAGTCTTCAGCGCCAAGTTCCACATCGGCCACGTCGGCCAGACGGACAATACCGTCGGCATTTTGCCGCAAAATCATCTGTTTAAACTCGTCGACCGATTTCATGTCGGTGTTGGAGCGTAAGTTCACCTGGGTATAAGCGCCGCGGGTCTGGCCTATAGTGGCCTGCACGTTGTTGTCGGACAGCGCGGTGCGCACATCTGACGCCGTAATGCCCAAAGACGCCATGGCGTCTGGTTTTAACCAGATGCGCATTGCAAAAGTACGGCCACCCAAAATATCAGCTTTTTGCACACCAGCCACGGCGATTAAGCGCGGCTGCACAGCGCGGCTTAAAAACTCGGTGATTTGGTTTTGCTCCAGAATATCTGAACTGAAACTCAGATAAGCAGATGCAAACTGGCTGTCGGCCGCTTCTATCGCAATGGCCGGAATTTCCGCTTCGGGCGGCAGATCGCCGCGCACCTGGTTCACCTTGGCGCTGATTTCTGTCATCGCTTTCAGTGGGTCGTAGTTCAGGTGCAGGTGGGCAATGACGGTAGACACCCCCATAGTGCTTTGCGATTCGATGTAATCAATGCCACCGGCTGAGGCAATAGCACGCTCGATCGGCGAGGTAATAAAACCTTTCACCAGCTCGGCGTTGGCGCCCACATACACAGTGGTAATTTTGATCACCGCAATGTCAGAGCGCGGGTACTGACGCACCGTCATATTGCTCATCGACTGGAAACCGGCCAGCAAAATCAGCAGGCTGACCACAATGGCCAGCACCGGCTTCTTAATAAAAATATCGGTAAAGTTCATACACAAACCGTCCTGATGGCTTAGCTGTCAGCGGGCTGCTGTTGGGTTTTAAATTCAGGGGTGGCGGTTTTACTAATGACCACCGCCTGGCCGTTAAACAGCTTAAAGGCACCGGCGCTGACGACCTGGTCGCCGCTTTTCAGACCGTCCAGCACTTCAACAAAATCACCACGGGCTTTTCCCAGCCGGACAAATTGCTGGCGGGCGCTCAGTGCCCCTTTGTCGTCTTTTTCCACCACAAATACGGTGTCACCAAAAGGGGCATAAATAATGGCCGTGCTTGGCACCACCAGCACCTGCAGTGGTTCTGACAGGGTGACTGTGGCATTGACCGCCATACCAGGCACCAGTACGTCGCCGGTATTATCCAGAATGGACTGCACTATGGCGTTGCGGGTGCTGGTGTTAATTTCTGCGCCTATGGCCGTAATTTCGCCACTGACCACAGCGGCGCCTTCATTGACAGACACGGACACTGGCAAGCCTTTTTTCATCGACACCAGCCAGTGTTGGGGCACCGGGAAATTTACCCGCACTTTATTGGTGGCTTGCAGGCTGACAATGGCCGTACCCACCTGCAGGTCGGCCCCTAAATCCACCTGACGAATGCCCACTTTGCCGTCAAAAGGTGCACGGATGGATTTTTTCGCCAGGGTGGCTTTCAGGTTATCGACGTCAGCCTGGGCTGAATCCAGCTGTTGTTTACCTGAATCCAGCTCGCTTTGGGTGGCAATATTGGTTTTGCGCAGTTGCAGCAGCCGGTCATAACTGGTTTTCGCCAGTTTCAGCCGGGCGTCAGCGGCACGCAATTGCGCCTGCTCGTTGCTGGTGTCCTGCTCCACTAACACATCACCGGCTTTCACCTGCTGGCCGTTGCTGAAGTGAATTTTTTTAACCCGGCCAGCCGCTTCGGATGCCACCACAATGCCTTCGTCCGCCAACACAGTGCCAATGGCCTGATAGGTCTGAGGCCAGCTTTGTTGTTCTGCGCCATACACAGACACAGATTCCGGTGGCGGCGCCATCTGCTCGCCAGCTTCAATCATGGCCATGATCTGGCTGAATTTGGTTCCACCCAGCAGGGCGAAAATTACAAGTAAGCCACCCAGAGCAAGCAGCACGGATTTCAATGTTTTCATACCTAAAAACCAAGTTAAGTTAATCCACTTCAGCAGACAAAAACTCTTGCTGTGTTCTCAGCGCTGCAACGGGGCCAGCGGCTGAGTTGCATTAGTCTGCCATGTTTTTGTTAAAAGTTGACGATTCGTCACAAAATTATTTTTGTACTGCACTTACGGGTCGAACTGCCCGCTGGATCGGAATTTTTTAGTTGTGAATTTCAGTGTAGGTTCTTTCTGCGTGGCTCGCGGCGTTGCAGTGAAAGGGCTTTAGTGTACGGGGCTACACGCGCCTTGCCTATGCGCATTTGGAAAAAATTTGTAACGGAAATTAAGGCGTGTTGGGGTTTCAGGGGTAAGTTTGCAGCAGTCTGGCCGGTTTTTATGCCAGGCAGTGAGTGCAGTTATTCTGCACAAGTGAGCACGAGTGCAGCAGCAAGACTGGCCAGGTAAAGAGCGGGCCCTCTGACAAAGGGCCCGCTTCCATTCTGTTACAGACGTTTGACCGGCATGCCAAGCTCAGCCAGCTGCGGCTCCAGTGTCTTGGCGTCGCCCACTACCAGAATGATCATCTCTTTGGTATCCAGGTGTTTTTTCGCCAGCGCATTGATTTCCTCTTTACTGATGCTGCTGACAATCTGGTTGCGCTCACGGACAAAATCAGGGGTTAAGTTAAACTCCAGAATTTGTGCCATAAAACCCAGTTTGGCGTTCGGGGTTTCGTACTTCAGCGCGTCGGACTGATTAATGGCCAGGCGCATAAAGGCCAGTTCGTCATCCTTAATACCTTGTTCTCTGAACTGATTAATTTCATTCAGGAACTGGCGGATCGAATCAACAGTGGCGTCGGCGCGCACTGCGGCAGAGGCGGTATAGACACCGGCGTATTTGTCGGCACTGAAACCGGCACGGGCACCATAGGTATAACCTTTGTCTTCGCGCAGGTTCAGGTTGATACGGCTGTTAAAGGTACCGCCCAGTACATAGTTCATCAGGTTGGCTTTATAGTACTCGCCTGTGATGTCCTGGGTTAATGAGCGCTTACCAATACGGATCTCCGACTGAGGGGCATCAGGTTTATCCACCAGGTAAACAGTCGCAGGCGCCGCTTTTAACCCGCCTGTGCTGACCTTGATGGCCGGTGCCTGACCCTGCCAGTCCGCCAGTTGGGTTTTCAGCTGTGCAGCCACGTTGTCCTGTGGCAGGTCGGACACCACAATCAGCTGGCCACCGGCCGGTTTAAACCAATGCTGGTACCATTGCTGCACATCGGCTGGTTTCAGCTGACTGACCGACGCCATGGTGCCTTCGTTGGGCAGGGCGGCAATACTGCCTTCATACAGCAGGCCGTTAAATTTTTGCGCGGCTAAATAAGCCGGCGTTTTCTCTGCATGCTGCATGCCCTGCAGCACTTGTTGCTGCACCCTGGCAAAATCTTCCGCGCTGAAGGCCGGGTTGCGCAGTTTTTCTTCCAGCAGTTCTAAGGTGCGGGGTAAGTGTTTACTCAGGCTGGAAACAAAGACATCCACATAACTGTCAGAGCTGCTGAAGCTGATGCTGCTGCCCAGTTTCTCCAGCTCCAGGCTCATTTGCTCAGTGCTGTAGTTTTTGGTGCTTTCATTCATCAGGCCTGCCATCAGGCTGGTGATACCGGCTTGGTCAGCCGTTTCGGCATAAGCGCCGACCGGAATTTTCAGCAGCAGGGAGGTGGTTGGTGTTTCAGTGCTCTGGCTGCCCAGTACCTGAATGCCGTTGCCAAGGTCGGTGGTCCAGGTTTGTGGCAGGCCCACCGCAGGGTTAGCGCCAGCCACCGGCTGTTGACTGCGGTCGAAGTTGTCTGTGGCTTTGCGTACCTGTAAATCTTCCGCTTTGGTGGTGGAAGGGCCGCCAAAATCGCGTTTGACCGGGGTAAAGGTATCGGCATGGGCAATCAGTGCTTTCTGGCCACGCGGCACCACGCTCATCACCACAGAATGTTTGCCCTTCAGGTAAGTCTGGTACACCCGCATTACGTCGTCTTTGGTCACTGCATTGTAGCGGGCAATATCTTCGCCAATGGTGTCTGGTTTGCCTTTAAAGGTTTGACTGGCGGCCAGCTGGCTGACTTTGCCGCTGACACTTTGCAGGCCAAAGATACTGTCGGCTTCCATTTTGGCTTTGACTTTCAGCAGGTCGTCGTCTGTCACGCCGCGTTGTTCAAATTCCAGCAGGCTGTCACGGATAATTTTTTCAATGTCCGCCAGGTTTTTCCCTGCACCAGGGTTGGGCAGCGCATAGAGGCTGAATTCGCAGGACAGCTCGCGACAGGGGTGTGACACCTGGGCCTGCACTGCCAGCTGGGTTTTCACCAGGTTTTTGTACAGCAGTGAGTTATTACCATTGCCCAGAATTTCCGACAAAATGTCCAGCGCCGCTTCATCTTTATGGTTGGCGTACACGGTCGGGAAGCTGATGTACAGCAGGGGCAGATGCACATTGTCTTCCATCGAAATATAACGGGTGTCCGGCAGGCTCCACAGTTGTCTGGTGGCGTCTGTCACTTCAGGGCCTCGCGGAATACTGCCAAAATACTTTTGTACCAGCGGCAGAACTTCTTCGGCTTTGATGTCGCCCCCCAGGGTCAGTGTGGCATTATTCGGACCGTACCAACGCAGGAAAAAGGCTTTCACGTCATTTACATTGGCACGGTTTAAATCGTCCATATAACCAATGATGGGCCAGGAATAGGGATGCCCTTCCGGGAACATGGCTTCAGACACCCGTTCAAACAGGCGGCCATAAGGCTGGTTATCCACGCGCTGGCCACGTTCGTTTTTGACGGTTTCACGCTGCACTTCAAATTTCTTTTCTGTCACGGCGTCCAGTAAAAAGCCCATCCGATCGGCTTCCAGCCACAACATTTTTTCCAGCTGATTGGCTGGTACTGTCTGGAAATAATTGGTTCTGTCGTTATTGGTGGTGCCGTTTAAGCTGCCGCCTGATTCAGTGACAATTTTAAAGTGCTGTTCGTCCCCCACGTTTTCCGAACCCTGGAACATCATGTGTTCAAAGAAGTGGGCAAAACCGGATTTCCCGGGTTCTTCGCGGGCGGAACCCACATGGTAGGTCACATCCACATGCACCAGCGGGTCCGAGTTGTCTTCATGCACCACCACCGTCAGGCCGTTATCCAGCTGGTACTTTTTATACGGAATATGAATACCTGTGCTGGGTGCCGACTGTTCAATCAGTTTCACGCCGGCAGGCAGTTGGTGTTGGGGGTGCTGGCTGCAGGCAGCGAGGGCAATGGCAAAACCAATAGCCAGGGTCAGTTTAGTTTTTTTCATGGGTCTCTCCTTGAGTTGGGCCGATTTAAGCACTTTTGTCCTTTCAGTGCCAGATACAATTATGTAACAGAACGCTACCTGTGCCAAAGGCGGCGACAACTGGCTTGGGCTTGGTAAGGAAATCACATAGACTGGTTGAATTCAGAGAGGATTCATTGTGTTACTGCATGATTTGTCAATTCGCAGTTGTCCATAAGCCGGAGTTATTAGCATGCCAGCCGAACCAAACCGCCGCAAAGCCAACATCAGCCTGGGGTTAAACCTGCTGCTGTTGCTGCTGGTTGGCGCCGTGTATGGTGGCATTCAGCTCAGGTTTTATTACCAGCAGTGGCAACCGGCCTGGTCGGGGTTGACGCTAAGCTGGGGGCGGTTGCAGGCCGGGCAACTGAACCTGACTCTGCCTTATGCCGGTTTGCATCAGCTGCAGCTGCAGCAACTGGATATTCGCTGGTCCGGCTGGCCCTGGCCACTGGATTCGGTGCAGGCCGAAAAGCTCAGTGTGCAGTCCGAGCCGGTCTGGCCAAAGGCAACCGCTTCCCCAACTGCACAGCCTGACGCCTCAGCGTCTGAACCCAGTGCAGCAGAGGCAGACGCTGAACAGGCATTGCCGCCGTTGTGGCCCCTCTGGTTGCCTGCCGCTGTGCAGGTCAACCAACTGGATATTCAGCTACCCTGCGCAAAGCTGGATGCACGGATCCGTGCCAAAACGGCCCCCGTCAGTACGCCGCCTTCAGCCGAGGGAGGATCTGCGCTTCCATGCCGGCTGACAGGTTCGGTGTCACTGAACAGCACTGCAAAACAGGCCGATATCCGGCTGGCCAGCTCAGGGCCGCTGTTGATTGAAGGCCTGGGTGATCTGGAGCCGGAGCTGACACTGTCGTTGCAGCCGGAAGGCGAGGGCATTCGCCTGCATAGCCTGGCGGTGCGGTTAACAAGTGCAGAGCTCGCTTATGCGGGCTATAAGCTGAGTCACAGCCAACTGGCGCTGCAGGCTTGCGGGGTATGGCGCCAGGGCCAGCTGAGTTTGCAAGGCACAGCGCCGCTTGAGCTCAGCACGGCGTTACAGCAGCAGGATTTAAGCTGGAAGCAGGGGCAACTAAAGCTGACGGACTGGAGCCTGCAAAGCCCCTGGCCGGACTGGCGTCAGGCCAGTCTCAGCGCCAGGGCCGATCTGACACTGACCCAGCTGAAACACCCTCAGCTGTATGCGCAGGACTGGCACTGGCAGGCTGAACTGAACGGCCGCCTGGCCGAACCTGTGCTGAAGGGCGTGCTGAAGTCGGGCAGTTCGCTGGTGCTGAACCACCAGCTCAAGCCGACACAAAGCCAGTACCAACTGAGCTGGCAATTACCAGAGCTGTTTTTTCTGGCGGGCAACCCGCTGAAATTGGGGCCTGCCTGGCCTGAGCTGTTGACCGTGCAGCGCGGCAAACTCAGCGGTCAGGGCTCGGTGCTGCTGGACCGCGACAGTTATGCGCTGCAAAGTGGTGAGCAGCAGCTGCAGCTGAGCGGGATAGACGCCATTTGGGACCGCTCTGAACTGAAAGGCCTGAATGGCAGCCTGGTGCTGAAACACAGCGCCCGCGACTGGCAGTTGAGCAGCAAGGCACTGGAGCTGGCGCAAATTAACCACGGCATGGTGGCTGGCCCTGTCAGGTTGGCCGGTAGTTATCAGTTTATGCCGGACAAACCACAAGCCGGGGTATTGCAGTTGAACCAGCTACAACTGGCGCTGTTCTCCGGGCAGGTGCAGGTAAAACCGGGCCGCTTTGATTTAAGCCAGGCCCAGCAGTTTGAACTGGAACTGACTCAGCTGCAGCTGGCGGATTTATTACAGCAGCGGCCTGAAAGCGGCGTCAGCGGCCGGGGCAGTATTTCCGGCCTGATCCCGCTGCGCTGGTCGGCCCAGGGGGTGACAGTGGAACAAGGCCAGATCGCAGCACTGGCGCCCGGCGGTTTGCTGAAGTTTGACGCCGACAAAGCCAAAGCGCTGGCGCAGAGTAATCAGGGCATGCAGGTGCTGATGCAGGCGCTGCAAAACTTTCATTATTCGGTGTTGTCTGCAGAAGTAAGTTATGCGACTTCCGGTCAGTTGCTGTTAGCGTTGCAACTGCAGGGGAAAAACCCGGATTACGAAAATGGCCGGGCCATTCATTTAACCATTAATCTGGAAGAAAACCTGCCGGCGCTGCTGGCCAGCCTGCAACTGAGCGGGCAGGTCAGTGAGCTGGTGAAAAAGCGCGTACAACAACGGCTGGCGGCCAAACAGGCCAAAGCCGCAAAGGAGCAACAATGAAACTAGCCGTTCTGGCTGCTGCCACGGTGCTGCTGTCGGCCTGCACCCCCACAGTGCAGGTGGCCATGCCCAATGAACCTATTAATATCAATTTGAATGTGAAAATTGAACACGAAATCCGGATTAAAGTAGATAAAGAGCTGGATGAATTATTCAGCGATTCCAGTGGGTTATTCTAAGGAGAGCCGTATGAAAACCATCAAAACTATTTGTTTGTCTGTACTGCTGGCTTGTGCTTTACCTGTCTTGGCGCTGGATTTACAACAGGCCATGCAGGCCCTGGGCCCGGCCAAAGCGCAGGGATTGCTGGGCGAACAGCCTAATGGTTATTTAGGGGTGGTGCAAAGCTCAGCTCAGGCCAGTGAAATTGCCGAGTTGATTAACAAAGCCCGCAAAGCCGAATACCAGAAGCTGGCACAACAAAACGGCATTGCGCTGGCTGACGTGGAAGCCATGGCGGGCCAGAAAGCCATTGAAAAAACCGCCAAAGGCCAGTACGTGCAGCTGGGCGGCCAGTGGCAGAAAAAATAAGGCTTCAGGGGGGAATATGAGCGAATCAGCGCAGTTCAAGCATCATCAGCTCAATTATGCCGAGTTTCCCTGCCGGGATTTAACGGCGACCAAAGCCTTCTTTGCGAAGGTCTTTGGCTGGCGCTTTACCGACTATGGCCCGGACTACACCGCCTTTGCCCATTCAGGCCTGGACGGTGGTTTTTTTCGGTCGGAACAAATGGCCAGAACCGCCAATGGTTCAGCGCTTTTGGTGCTGTACAGCACCAATCTAGAGGCCACCCAGGCTGAGGTTGAGCAGGCCGGGGGCCAGATTATCCAGCCCATTTTCAGCTTTCCCGGCGGTCGCCGTTTTCATTTTACCGAACCTTCAGGCAATGAACTGGCAGTGTGGGGGATGTGAACTCTGAGGGGGGATGTGTTTGGTGTGACTGACGTTGGTTGATTATTGTAGGGGCGCAGTTTACTGCGCCTTTTTCGTTACACGGCGCAAAAGCAGGCAGGACGCTCGCTTTAACAGTTGAACGCAGGCCCTCAGAGGAGAACCATGCCTAAATAAATTCAGTTTAAAAAAAATCAATTGGTTGAGACGAATGGGTAACCCGCTTAGTGCTACCGCTTCGCTCAGACACTACCGCCTTATAACCTCAAATTATTCCCAATAAAGATCCAAAAACTACGGGTGACACATCCGGCAACCAACCAAGGGTAAAATTTCGGACAACTTGTGTACAAAGAGTATGGATTCTGCCTGAAATTGACTTTTCTGTTTTGGAGAAAATTGTTGATTTAGAGGTGCTTCGGCATTAATTTGGCATCAGTAAAATCGACAAAAAAGCAAAAAATTCTAACTTGCTGACGTTTTATTCTATTGAGCGTTAGAGAATATATACGCATTGACCTATCTACAGTAATTTCGTTTGTTACTGGACTAGGTGTGGGTTTAGTTATAGCCGCATTTGTTCAGCATAAACTTTCACGTCGGGCGAAAAAGGAAGATGGCTTATTTGAAGAATGAAAATCTGCATTTGACGGCTTGCTATGCGCATATGCTGTGTTGGCTGAAGGTTGGTCAGATTCAAAAGCGAAAAACTTTGCATTATGTGAGGCGCGGGTCCAGTTGGTGCGCTCCAAAGCGGTATTGGGGGCACTTGGCTGTCTGAAGTCCAGTGAATCAGGCTCTCTTCCGCGACAGTTGGCTCAGAAACAATGAATAGACATGCGCGGTGATCTGGGGCTTACCTGGCAAAGCTGTCAACAATCACACGCCAACAAGCACGGGCGGAATCCCTCTGACGCTCAGCCAGTCATAAGGGTATTAACACTAAAAGGATTTAATTATGTTTCAGCTGGTTATCGCCATATTCTTATTTTTCTGTGCCTTCACTGTAAGGGCTGATTGCAATTCACTGTTAACAGAGCGGTTGAACACTGATTTGGCTTTACCCTATGCAAGTTTTGATCAAACGCCAGGTAACAGCTGGCGAGAGTTGGAAGCAAGAAAATGCTACAGAGAAGCTGCCATTCTGATAGAGCATTATGTTCGCAGCAACAATGCTACTCAAAGGTCACTTAAATGGCATTTATTGCAAATGTACGCTTTTGCTGGTGAAAATAAGAAAGCTGTTGAAATTGTTTCGGCTGTGTTGTTGCCTGACGAGCAGACAAGCAAATCGCCTCTTCTTTGGAATGATTACGTATTGGCAACATCGGGCTTTTTAGAAAAGGACTTTGCCAAACTAAAGTTTCACAGAGATCAGATTGCCAAGCAGGGTAAAGGCTTTAAACCCAATGAAATGAATATGGCAGTTCTGGACAGGTTAATTGATAACTTTGGTCAAACATACCAAATGGCATACATCGTTGATTAAGTGGTTACAATGCCTGTCCATTGGCAGCTTTGGGGTCGGATTTAACACAAGTTGTTTGGGTGGTCGGCCGGTGTGTCAGCTGCAGCAGTGTGCTGCAGCCGGTTCAAACCTCAAGGAGATTGGAATGAAAAATTTAATCAAATCAGGTCTGTTTGCGATCGGTGTGTTTGGCTTCAATATGTCTGTTGCCAATGAAATTTCCGCTGATTTTCTTAAAACTGAGCTAGAGCGTGCCCATGCTGCCTATCTGACAGGTTCTGTTGATACAGGGCTTTATGCACTTGAAGCCTTAGCCAGACTGCTGGAGTCAGACCAATCTGCCGCTTTGCAAACAGAAGTAGGGTCAAATAATCTGGCATTTACCTACGTCAGAATTGGGCTTCTGTATGAAAAGACAGGGAATACGTCTCAGGCACAGGCTTATTTTAATAAGGCGTTAGGCTCGTATCAGGGGCATAAAATTGAAATGGCCTCATTGAAAGATAGTGTGCTTAAGTTAGACAACATAAGCAGTTGACCGTCGTCGCCCTCCACAATGCAGCCGTCTGATGCTGACCTTACCTTAAGTTGAGTGCGCCAGTTGTTGTCGTGTTAAAACAGGCTTTGATGCCAGTGGCTGTTTTGGTTGCCACTGGCTCACCAGTGCTGACAAAAAGGATGTTCCATGCAATATGCCTTGTTGTGGTTTGCTGCTGTTTTTTCGTCGCTGAGCCTGGCGATGTCCGCGCCTTTTGAGGTGCTTCCCCTCGGCAAGGAGGCATTTGTTCTGCGTTCAGTCACCTATGGCACCAATATCGGCTTGCTGAAAACCAGCCAAGGCTTTGTGTTAATAGACCCTATGCCTGGTGAAGAGCAACTGGACGCTTTAGAGCATGAAATCAGACGCCTGGCGGGTGAATCTGCATCGTATGTGCTCAACACCCATGATCACAGTGATCACACGGGAGGCAACACATACTTTCGTGAAAAAGGCAGCATAGTGCTGGCCGACGCTGGTAGTTTCCCAGAAATTCAGCAGTTAGTGGCCAGGTCGCATTCAGCGGCAGACCAGGTGTTTTTTCACAAACCAAGTAACAGCATTTTTGTTGGCGATATTTATGACAGCAGCTGGCATCCTACCTTTTATCAGGGCGGGCTGGCCGGTCTTGGCAAGGCCATTGAGGCTATTTTAAAGCTGGGCAATGACCGCAGCCTTATTGTGCCCGGGCATGGTCAGCCAAAGGGAAAAGCCGAGCTGCGCCTGTTTTTACAAAACACCATTGCCTGGGTGTCCAGAGTCAGGCAGTTGAACGAAGCAGGCAGATCAGTGGCTGATATGAGGCAGGATGCAGAAATAAAAGCCATTCTGGCCAGCTTTAACCCGGACAACAAAACTGATGTTCTGCCGGAGAAAGCGGTTGTCCGTTTTATTGAAAGAACCCTTGGCCTGATTGAGGGCCCACCTGAGCACTAACGGCTGGCTGGCGGCCATTGTCCAGATGTAACCATGCAGGGAGCCTTGATGCTGAATAGCTTCTCCTTATTTGACAGCCACTTACATATAATTGACCCTCGTTACCCGCTGGTGCCGAACCAGGGGTATCTGCCGCCGCCTTTTAGTTGCAGCCATTATTTAACCAGGTTGTCTGCGTACCGGCTGTGTGGTGGGGCTGTGGTGTCCGGCTCATTCCAGGGCTTTGACCAGCGTTATCTGCTTGACGCATTGCGTAACCTTGGCCCGGCTTTTGTCGGTGTGACTCAGCTACCGGCATCGGTGTCCGACTCGCAGCTCATGGACCTTGATGCGGCCGGGGTGCGGGCGGTGCGGTTTAATTTAAAACGGGGCGGCTCTGAAGAGGTGCGGCATCTGGCGTCTATGGCGGCCAGAGTGTTTGACGTCGCGCGCTGGCATGTTGAGCTTTATGTCGATTCGGCTGAGCTGCCTGCTCTCGCCCCAACGCTTTGTGCATTGCCTGCCGTCAGTATTGATCATTTAGGCTTGAGCAAAGCAGGCTTTAAACCCTTGTTAAAGCTGGCAGAACAAGGGGTTAAAGTGAAAGCCACAGGTTTTGGCCGGGTCGACTTTCCGGTGGCCGCTGCGCTGAAAAGCCTGTATGCAGCCAACCCGGATTCGCTGATGTTTGGCACCGATTTGCCTTCCACCCGTGCGCCCAGGGCCTATACCGATCAGGATTTCTGCCTGGTGTATGATGCCCTGGGGGCGGATGCGGCCGAAAAAGTGTTCAGTACCAATGCACTTCAGTTTTACCGGCCAGGCCAAGGCTGAATACGCAGGTGGGCGGCTCGCCTTTAACTCAGCCTGACCGGCGTACAGGCGCTTTCGCCCACTACGGTATGCCAGGGGTGAATGCGGTAGCGGGTCACCAGGCCGTTTTGTACATAAGGGTCGGCTTGGGCGAAAGCTTCAATAATGGCCGGGTCCGCCACTTTAAACAGCAGCAATGCGCTTTCAATGGGGTCGCCCACCGCACCGCCCAACAGCAGCTCACCACGTTCAGCCGCCTGCCAGGCCAGCTCTAAATGAGCGGCCCGGAATAACACCCGCTTTTCCAGGTAGTCGGCTGAGGTTTCATAACTTAATAAATAATGTTGGCTGTCTGACATTCTGTGGTTCCTCTGTGATCCGTGGTTTTTTCAGTGGTGTCCGGCCCATGCAGGCGGACACATTTTTTGTCCGCGGACACTTTTTTGAAATCATCTTTATTTAGCTAAGTTGTTTAAATTCAATTGCTTGTCGTTATTTTTGGTTTTGGCATAAAGCCTGCTATCAACAGCTCAGAATTCAGGTTACCCCAATGCGGCGGACAGGAACAGAGTATGATTCAGGGCACCCACAATCAGGACATTCAACTTCAGCGCAAAGCCAGACGGTTCAGCAAAGGCAACCTGCTGGCGCTGGGTTTTACCTTGGCCGTTTCGGCCATCAGCTATGGCTTGTGGAGCGCCAGCAGCGCTCAGGCTTCGTTGGTGATCCCCAAAAACCAGGTGCAGATTGCCACTGTGGAACGTGGCAGTTTTACCCGTGATTTATCCGTGCAGGGCCGCATAGTGGCGGCCAATGCGCCAACTTTAATCAGCCAGGAGGCTGGCCAAATTCAGTACCTGAAGCAGCCGGGCGAAGCCGTCACTTTGGGCGATTTACTGGCGGTGGTGTCCAGCCCGCAGCTGGATAATGAACTGAAACAGCAGCAGGCGCTGCTGGCCAGTATGGAATCGGATTACGAGCGGGCTACCTTGCTGGCGCGTGAACTGCAGCTGGATATGGAGCAAATTCAGAACACGGCCCAGGTGAATCTGCTGGCGGCGCAACGGGAGCTGGCGCGGGCCGAACAATCGATCAAAGTGGGGGTGATCCGGCAACTGGACTACGACGTGGCCAGAGACAAACTGCTGCAGGCCGAACTGGAGTTTGACCATGCCAAACGCAAAGTCAGCCTGGCGTCCGACAAACTGCAGTTTGAAAAAAAGTCCGGGGCGGCAGCGTTACAGCGTCAGACCTTAGTGGTCGCTGAACTGGAGCGCAAGCAAGCCGCCTTGCACATTGCAGCCCCAGTGACAGGCCAGGTCGGTAACTGGCTGGCCGAACAGCATGCTCATGTGCTGGCTGGTACACCGCTGATCACCGTGATTGATTTAAGCCAGTACGAAGCTGAGCTGGCGATCCAGGAAAGTTATATCCGCGATTTGAGCGTGGGCATGGCGGTGGAAGTGAACCTGGGCAACCAGCAGCTGACCGGTCAGCTCAGCCATATTTCGCCGGAAGTCAAAGACAACCTGGTGACAGCCCGGGTGCGCTTCAGCCAGACCGACAGCACCAGCTTACGGCAGAACCAGCGTTTATCAGCCCGCGTCATTATTGAACAAAAAGACAATGTGCTGCGCATTCGTCGCGGTGATTTTGTCGGCTCCGGCGCCAGCCGTATTGCCTACCAGGTCAGTCAGGATCTGGCGGTAAAAACCCCAGTGGTGTTGGGGGCGTCGTCAGTGCAGTACGTGGAGATTTTGCAGGGGGCCAAAGAAGGCGACCAGTGGGTGATCTCCAACCTGGATGAATTTAAACAACAAGACCGAGTTCAACTGAATTAACACATGGCCAGGTCACTGGGCATAAGCAGGAGCTTAAAATGATTAAAATTAATAACTTATCAAAAATATTCCGCACCGAACTGATTGAAACCCATGCGCTGCGCGCTATTGACCTGCATGTGCAGGAAGGGGAGTTTGTTGCACTGACCGGGCCGTCGGGTTCAGGTAAGTCCACCTTGCTGAATGTAATAGGCACGCTGGAAAGTTTTGATCAGGGCCAATACCTGCTGGATGGTCAGCCAGTGCAGGGCTTGTCAGACAGAGCCCTGTCTGCCCTGCGCAATGAAAAAATTGGTTTTATTTTCCAGGGCTTTAACCTGATTAAAGACTTCAGCCTGTTTGACAATATTGAGCTGCCGCTGCGTTACCGTGGCATGAATGCGGCCGAGCGTAAGCGCCGGGTGGAGCAGGCGCTGGAAACTGTCGGCCTGGCGGCGCGGCGTGATTATCACCCCAGCCAGCTGTCCGGTGGTCAGCAGCAACGGGTGGCCATAGCCCGTGCCATTGCCGGTGAACCGCGCATTTTGCTGGCGGATGAACCGACAGGCAACCTGGATTCCTTAATGGCCCGTCAGGTGATGGAACTGCTGGAAAAAATTAACCAGCAGGGTTGCACCATTTTAATGGTCACGCATGATCCGGATCAGGCGCGCCGTGCTGGCCGTCATGTGCAGATTGTCGACGGTCAGCTGAACGACGCCACCCTGTATGAGCCTTTGGTGGCAGGAGCCTGAGATGGAACAGTTTATTCATAATCTGAAACTCAGTCTGCACAGCATTAAACGCGCACCGCTGCCTTATGCCTTAACCCTGTTAATTTTAAGCCTGGGTCTGGGCACTTTTTTCAGCAACGCCACCTTGTATTACTGGATGAACCGCGACCCGCTGCCAGAGAAAAGCCAGACGCTGTTTATGGCGCGGATTAATTCATTGCCCGGCGATTGCACCGACTGCTTTGAGCCATCCCGCGTGATGAGTTATATGGACATGCAGAACATGAGTGGCAGCGGTATTCCGTCCGCAGAAGCCGCCATGTTTTCCAGCGACGCTTATGCCAAAACGGTGGAAAACCAGCAGGCAACCCCAAGCCGGGTTGAGCTGAGGGTGACACAACGCGACTTTTTTAAGTTATTTGATGTGCCCTTTTTGCATGGCGAAACCTGGCCGGACAACAAAGCCCGAATGGAAGTGGTGATCAGCAAAAACACAGCGCTGAAGTTTTTCAGCCGCACCGACGTGGTGGGGCAGGACATGCTGATCGATGAAAAGTTATACAAAGTGATAGGGGTGCTGGATGACTGGTCCATGTTGCCCCGTTTGTATGATGTCAATGGCCGCCGCTCCGCCGAGCCGGTGGAAGATATTTATATGCCGCTGGAAACCGCCTACGACCTGGGTATTCAGTCCAACACCCAAAACTCCTTCACCGACGTGGATTGGGACGGCAATATGGCCACTTACCCGCAAATGGCCAGAACCAATTTTGCCAATATGCTGCAATTTTGGGTGCAACTGGACAGCCCGGAAAAAGTGCAGCAGTACCAGCAATTTTTGAAAAACCTGGTGGCCGATGAAAAAGCCGCAGGCCGTCACGAAAGACCAGAAGGTAACAGGCTGGATAATCTGCTGGATGTGCAGAAAGCCATGCGCGCAACCAATGAACAGCTGGATGCCTTTGCGCTGGTGGCTTCATTATTTTTGCTGGTCTGTGTGGTCAATGCCAGCCATTTATCGTTGAACCGTTATATGGCGAACCAGTATGAATTCAGCTTACGCCGTGCCTTAGGGGCCAGCCGCTGGCAGTTGCAGGGGCAGATTGTCGCTGATGTGCTGTTAAGTTCAGTTCTGGCCTTTGGGATGGCGCTGCTGTTTGCCCAGTTAGGCCTCTGGACCATCAGCTCCTTATTACCCAGCACCAAAGCTCTGGCAGGCTGGGATGGCGCTATGCTGGCGGTGATGGCACTGTTTGTGCTGCTGATCAGCTACCTGGTGACCCTGTACCCGGCGTTAAAAACCTCATTCAGCCCGCTGAACCAACAGTTAAAACAATAAGGATCCCGCCATGTCTGTCCATTTGATTATTAAATCCTTATTGCGCCGCAAAGTGGTCACGGCGTTATTGCTGTTGCAACTGGCTGTGACTTTAGGCCTGGTGGTGAACTCCTTGCTGTTGGCCGGCGCTGCACGGCAATTGGTTGAACAACCCACAGGGCTGGAACTGGAACAGCTGTTAACCGTCTGGGTGAAACCTACCAGTGCGGCTATGCGTACTCAACCTGCGTTGTCTGAAGTGATTACCCGGCAACTGGCGGCCGTCAGAGCTATGCCCGGCGTCGAAGCCGCGGAAGCGGTCAATCAAATTCCTTTGCGTCAGGGGGGCTCGAACCGCAATGTGTTTGAAACCGACCGTCAGGACGAAACCGATGTGGATTCGGTGCCTTATTACAATACTGGCGCACAGATTTTTCAGGTGCTGGGCAGTAAGCTGGTTGCGGGCCGCCTGTTGACAGAGCTGGACCTGAATACAACCAATGTGGTGCTGACGGATAAACTGGCGAAGCAGCTCTTTGCTGAGCAAAATCCAATAGGAAAATCGACCAACAATGGCACTGTCGTCGGTGTGATTTCGGACTTTTATTCACAGCGTTACGCCAGTGATCCGTTTTATGGCCTGATCCAACACTCTTTTATGGATCGTGTGGAAAGAGGTTATCAGTTCATGGTTCGTGTGGCTCCGGGTCAATCGGAGACGATACGCAGTCAGTTAACTGATGTGATCCGCAGTGCGGAACCCGAAGTGGATATTGGCACTGTGATGCGGATGAATGAAAACCGCGACGACGTATTCCGCTCTGAAATTGGCCTGGCCACCTTGCTGGCGATCCTGAGCGGCCTGATGCTGCTGGTGGCGATGATCTCCGCCTACAGCCATGCGCATTTCCATGCGCTGCAAATGCAGCAGGAAGTGGGCATTAAACGGGCTTTGGGGGCCAGCAAAGCCAGAGTCTTACTGGACGTGTTAAGCGAAAGCTGGCTGACCACCGCCATAGGCGCAGGCTTTGGTATTCTGGTTTGTTATGGCTTAAATATCAGCCTGGCCAAGGTTATCAGCATCCCGGCCGTGCCGCTGTGGCTGCCATTGCTGGCGACAGTGTTACTGCTGGTTTGTGTCACCCTGGCAACATGGTATCCTGCCCGGATAGCCACAAGGATTTCACCGGCTACAGCCACGAAGACGCTATAACAGATGAAAAAAATACTGGTCATTGATGACAACGAGGCGGTCTGCACCGCCTTGCTGACCCTGTTTCAGCTGCAGGGGTACCTGGTGCTGGTGGCGATGTCACCCGAGCAGGCGATGCAGTTATTGGCGCGTCAGCAGGTGGACTTAATTCTGCAGGATATGAATTTCGCCCAGGGGGAAATGAGTGGCGAGCAGGGCAAAAATCTGTTTTATCAGCTGCGCTCAGCCTATCCTGCGGTCCCTTTGGTGCTGATGACCGCCTGGACACAGCTGGATATGGTGGTGGAACTGGTCAAAGCCGGTGCCACGGATTACATCGCCAAACCCTGGGATGACCAGCGTTTACTGACCACAGTGGCGAATGTGCTGAAGCTGTCGGAGCTGAGCCAACAACAGCAGCAGGCGCAACGTCGTCAACAGGAGCGGCTGGCGCACTTTGAAGGCAAAGACCTGGCTGGCCTGGTCTTTGCCAGCACGGCGATGGAGCAACTGCTGCAGATGGCGTTGCAGCTGGCTCCCAGCAATGCGGCTGTGCTGATCACCGGCGAAAACGGCGCCGGTAAAGAGGGCATAGCTCAGGTGCTGCATGCCAATTCCAGCCGCAGGCAGCAGCCACTGATCAAAGTGAATATGGGCGCTTTACCGGCCGATTTAATGGAAGCTGAGCTGTTTGGTGCTGAAGCCGGTGCCTACAGCGGGGCGACCAAAACCCGGATAGGCCGTTTTGAAGCGGCCGACGGTGGCACCTTGTTCCTGGATGAAATAGGCAACCTGTCGTTAACCGGCCAAATGAAGCTGCTGCGGGTGTTGCAGACCGGCGAGTTTGAACGTTTGGGCTCCAGCCAGACCCGTAAAGTGGATGTGCGTATTATCAGCGCCACCAATGCCGATTTAACTCAGGCGATCAGCGCAGGCCAGTTCCGCCAGGATTTGTATTACCGCATCAATGTCGTGCAGTTGCATCTGCCGGCGCTGCGCCAGCGACTGGATGACATAGTGCCACTGGCGAAGCATTTCCTGGCCGGTAAGAAAACGCTGACTGTCGAAGCCGAACAGGCGCTGCGTCAGTACAGCTGGCCCGGTAATGTGCGTGAGCTGCAGAATTTATGTCAGCGTGCTTTGTTACTGACCTTGTCTGACGAGATCGATGCAGCCGACCTCGGCTTACCGCAGGAAGCCGGTGGTAAGAAGAGCCTGGACGACCTGGAAAAAACCGAAATTGAGCAGGCGCTGTCTGCCGCTCAGGGCATCGTTTCACGCGCGGCCAGGGCGTTAGGGATCAGCCGGCAGGCACTTTACCGGCGTATGGAGTTCTATGGCATTACCCCGCCTTAAAACGACGCTGGGGCAGCGGCTCTGGTTGCTGAATTGTCTGGCACTTGCGCTGGCGTTGGGCCTGCTGTGGTGGTCCGGTTCCGGCTTGTGGCTACTGGCACTGGTGGCCGTGGGCTGGGCCTTGTTTGGTGCTGGCCAGTATCTGGCAGTCAAACCTCTGAGTGAAGAAATTCAGGCGCTGAATTTACATGCGCAAAACCTGCAGGATGGCAGTTTTAATGTCGACGCCAACCGCGAGTGTATCAGTGAGCTGCAGCCGCTGGCCGATGCTCTGCAGCAGATGTCTGCCCAACTGAGGCAGGAGCGCGCTACCTTGTATCAGCGCGAGCTGTTGCTGGACACAGTGCTGCAAACCAGTCCCAGTGCTTTATTGCTGACCGACGCATCCGGCCGTTTGCTGATGACCAACCCCGCCGCCCGAGCCTTGTTTAACCCTGGCCGTAAAGCCGAAGGGTTACGTCTGGCGCAGGTACTGGCTGACTGGCCCGCCTTGCTGCAGGCCATCCAGAGCGGCCAGCAGGGCTTAATTCATTTGGGCGAACCGGCCAGCATCTGGCATTTGTCAGTCAGCTTTTTTCAGCTGAATCAAAAACCGCATCAGCTGTACCTGCTCAAGCCAATGACGCGGGAAATCCACCGCGAAGAAATCAAGGCCTGGAAAAAGCTGTTACGGGTGATAGGGCATGAGCTGAACAATACGCTGGCTCCGCTGTCGTCTATGGCCTTTTCCGGCGAGCAGCTGGCGCGGCACTATCAGGACAACCGGCTGCAACAGATTTTTCAGACCATGGCTGAACGCTCCCGCCATCTGAACCAGTTCTTACAGTCTTACATTGAGTTTGCCAAACTGCCGGCACCCCAGCGTGGCAGTGTCAACTGGCCGCGGCTGATTAACCAGCTGCAGGAGCAGTATGAGTTTGAACTGGTTGGGGATTTACCCAAACAAGACTGGCAGCTGGACAGGGTGCAACTGGCGCAGCTGCTGTTGAACTTGCTGAAAAATGCCCATGAATCCGGCTCTGCCGCAGAGCAGATTGAACTGCGGCTGGATGAAAGGCCGTCGAACCTGAGCTTGTGCCTGCAGGACGCAGGAGGTGGGTTGAGTGCCGACAGCCTGGCCCATGCCATGGTGCCGTTTTTTACCACCAAAGCCGGTGGCTCCGGCATAGGCCTGACCTTATGCCGTGACATCGCCGAAGGCCATGGCGGCACTCTGGAGCTGAACAACCAGGGCGCAGGCTTGCTGGTTACTGTCACTTTTCCGGCTGCTGGTAATATGCAACGAACAGAGGCATCATAAGGTATTGAAACTGCTGAGTTCCTGATAAGGACAGATGACGTGTCGTCCGCTTCTGCTAAAAAACTGAACCTGAAAACTGTGGCTGCGTTGCTGAATGTCTCGGTTGCCACTGTCTCCAACGCATTTAACCGGCCTGATCAGTTGTCGCCCGAGCTGCGGCAAAAAATTCTGCAGCAGTGCACAGAACTGGGGTATGACGGCCCCAATGCGGCGGCCCGCAGTCTGCGCACTGGCAAGTCCGGCATTATTGCTATTCTGCTGTCGGACAGCCTGGAGTATTCCGTCAGCGATCCGGTGGCGAACCAGCTGATTAAAGGGGTGGCCGAAGTGATCCAGGAACAGGGGCTGGATTTGCTGCTGCTGTCGAGCCGGCATAACACCGCCTGCAGCAGTGCCGAAGCCTTGCCTGACGGTTTTATTCTGTATGGTGCTCCCAGTAATCAGGAGCAGTTACAGCGTGTTCTGAAAAGCGGCAAACCGCTGATCAGTGTGGACTGTAACCTGCCCGGTGTGGCCGCGGTGAATGTGGACAACTATGCGGCAGCCCGGCAAATTGCCAGCCACGCCCTGACGAAAAAAGACGGTGCTGTGGCTGTGCTGGGCCTGCGGCTGATTGACTCCGAGCGGGTCTGCCGTATTCAGCCGGATGAACTCTATGGCACAGAACAATCCATTTCCCGCCGTCGTCTGGACGGTTATCTGGCGGCGGCTGAGCAACAAGACCGGTCAATCCCGGCGCAAAGCGTCTGGCATATTCCGTTAAACACCCATCACTACGCCCTGATGGCAGCGCGCGAAGCCTTGACACAGTTTCCGCGGCCGCAGGTGTTGCTCTGTATGAGCGACCGCATTGCACTGGCGGCCATGACGGTGGCGCGTGAGCTTGGCATTGCCATCCCGCAGGAGCTGGTGGTGGCCGGCTTTGACGGTATTGAAGAAGGCGAGCGTTTTTTCCCCAGCCTGACCACCATAGCCCAGCACAGCGACGAAAAAGGCCGCACCGCCGCACGTCGGCTGCTGGCCGGTGATTTGCAGACGGATTTACTGATGCCCTCGGAACTGATTCAACGCCAGAGTTGTTAGCTGCGCCATTCAGCCAATCACTGCGATGGTTTTTGTTGAAACTTAAACGATTCAGATGTAGGCTGGAGTGAAGATCCATCAGAGATCAGTGCGGCAGCACAGCGGCCGCTTTCACCACTCAACAGGGTAACTGAAGATGCAACAAAGCCAGCCTCTCGCTGCGCAGGTGTCTATGGCACCGAGCGCCTACAGCCAGGTGAAATGGATGACCTGCCTGATGTTTTTTGTCTTTGCCATGACGACGGATGCCGTAGGCGTCATTATTCCACAGGTGGTGCAGCAGTTTCAGCTGAGCCTGACCGAAGCGGCCGCTTTTCATTATGTGCCTATGGTGTTTATTGGTTTGTCCGGGTTATTTCTGGGCCGGCTGGCGGACCGCTTTGGCCGGAAAACGGTGATCCTCTCGGGCCTTGCGCTGTACGCCTTGGCCTGTGTTGCCTTCGTCTTTGGTGAAGATTTCCTGTTTTATCTGCTGCTGCTTGGCGTCAGCGGGCTGGCCATAGGTTTGTTTAAAACCGGCGCCCTGGCGCTGGTGGGGGATGTCAGTGCGGATGGCCACAGCCATACCCGGCTGATGAACAGGGTTGAAGGTTTTTTTGGCTTAGGGGCCATCGCCGGGCCTGCACTGGTGGGCATGTTAATTGCTGCTCAGCTGGGCTGGACTCAGCTGTATCTGCTGGCTGGTTTGATTTGCGCCGTGCTGCTGCTGATGGCGGCCCGGCTGGATTATCCGGCCTATCAGCCGCAGCCACAAAGTTCGCTCTGGCAAAGTCTGAAACTGGCAAAAGACCCTTATGCGTTGGGGTTTTCGCTGGCGATTGCCTGTTATGTCGCGACCGAAGTGGCCATTTTTGTCTGGTTACCCACTTTGCTGCAAAGTTATGAGGGGCAACAGACCCTGCTGGCCACTCATGCCATTACCCTGTTTTTTGTGCTGCGCACCACCGGACGTTTTCTGGCGGAATACCTGCTGCTGAAGTTTGACTGGACTGTGCTGCTGGCCTGGTTTGGCAGCGCGATTTTCCTCTGCTTTGCGCTCAGCATGTGGCAAGGCGTCAGTTGGGCTTTGTGGTTGATGCCTGCGTCAGGTCTCTTTATGTCCATGATGTACCCAACCCTGAATTCCAAAGGCATCAGCTGTTTCAGCCGTGATCAGCATGGGGCCGCCGCCGGGCTGATCCTGGCCTTTACTGCGCTGGCGGCTGCCCTTGGGCCTTTGTTGATGGGCATAGTGGGAGATGCGCTGGGGGATGTGCGTTATGGTTTTTATCTGGCCACCGGCTTTGCCGGTTTGTTGTGTACCGGCTTATGGTGGAACTATTGGACGCAACCTGCTGCAGCACGGTTGCAGCAGACCCATTAAGTAGTCATCTTGAGAAACCGCAGCGGCGCTAAGGCGCCGGTTCTGCTTTACAGTACTGGTTAATGTAGTCTTGATGTGAAGGGAGTTGCCGCACAGCCAGTTGCATCGCCTGTTGCAGTTTTGTCAGATAATCGCTGCCATGGGCTGGCCTGTAGTTTAACAGCATATCGCTTTGCTCTGGCAGGTTGTGCTGGCCAATATGCACCGCCAGCCAGCTGGTGTTGCCAAATAAATCCAGCTCGCCCGGAATGAGGCGGCCGTACTGACGGAACAGCTCAATACGGTACTGCAAGGAGTCCGGCACCGGCATGGCCGCACAATAGCGCCAGAGTTCGCTGTCGTCGCGTTGGGTCAGCTTGTAATGCAACATCACAAAGTCGCGGATATTTTCCATTTCCCGAATGGCAATACGGTTGTATTCGTCCCGCAGCAAGGGACTAAAGCTGTTGTCCGGAAACAATGCCAGCAACTTGGCGATACCGGCCTGGATCAAATGGATGCTGGTGGATTCCAGCGGTTCCAGGAAGCCAGCCGACAGGCCAATGGCCACCACATTTTTATTCCAGAACAGTTTGCGTCGTCCTGTGACAAACCTCAGCTGACGTGGCTCGGCCAGCGCCTTGCCCTCCAGCTGTTGCAGCAGTTGGTCAGCCGCCTGCTGCGGCTGAATAAAGTGGCTGCAAAACACCTGACCATTACCGGTGCGGTGTTGCAGCGGTATGCGCCAGCACCAGCCCGCCGACAAGGCGGTGGAGCGGGTGTAAGGCGTCAAGTCGCCACGCTCAGAAGGCACAGCCCAGGCGCTGTCGCAAGGCAGCCAGTGCGACCAGTCTTCGTAGCCGGTTTGCAGGCTTTGCTCAATTAACAGGCCGCGAAAGCCGGAGCAGTCGATAAAAAGTTCAGCGTCCAGCACCAGACCAGACTCCAGCTGCACAGAGCGGATATGGCCGTTGTGCGGCTGCTGCTGCACTGCACTGATTTTGCCTTCAAGCCGCTCTACACCCCGTTGTTCGGCATAGCGGCGTAAGTAACGGGCGTACAGGCCTGCGTCAAAATGGTAGGCATAATCGTGGGTCGACAGCACGGACCTGGGTTCGGCAACGGGTGGGGCGAATTTGCCGGCCTGCGCCGCGACCCAGGCCATAGAGTACTGGTCCAGAGAGTCGGCTTTGCCTTGCTGGCGTGCCTGCCACCAATGATGGTGAAAGTTCACCAGGTCAAACTGACGGCCATAGCTGCCAAAAGGGTGAAAATAACGCTGGCCCAGCGAGCCCCAGTTCACAAACTCGATGCCCAGTTTAAAGCTGCCTTGGGTGGCTTTAATAAAGTCGTTTTCTTTCAGCCCCAGGCTTTGGTTAAACAGCCTGATCGGCGGAATAGTGGCTTCGCCTACGCCCACAGTGCCAATGTCTTCGGATTCCACCAGACGAATGTGGCACCCCAGTGGCAAGGCGTTGGCCAGCGCTGCCGCCGTCATCCAGCCAGCAGTACCGCCACCGACAATCAGCACCGAGCGTATCGCTTTTGAATTCATGGTCACCTGCGGTTGAATGAAAAAGCCGGGCGGACCCGGCCTTGGTTAGCTTAGTAACTTAAGGTCACTGACAAGTTCACGGTGCGTCCAATCACGGGCCCGCCAGAGATCACTGTCGGGCTGACGCTGGCGTCCGCCACACCACCACTGCCGCGAATATCAAATTCGTCGGTCAGGTTGTACAACTGTAAACCAAACTGCAGGTTGTCGGTGGGGCTGTATTTCAGGTTAGCTCCCAGTGTGTAATTGGATGGGTATTCGTTACCAGCCCCGTCAATGGATGTGGTTTGCCCGGTCACATTCAGGCCTGTCACCCACTGGTCATTGATATGGTAGTTGGACGACAGGGTGTAAATCAGATCCGGAATACCGTCAGCCCGTACCCATTGACTGGAGCCTGCCGATTTTTTCTCAGCATCTGTGTAAGTGGCGTTACCGACCAGTGAAAAATCACCCAGCCGCAAGGTGCCCAACATTTCAGCGCCCTGTGATTTGTATTCGGCGTCTATCACACAACCACCGGCACCGCCACAGAGGGTGGCTGACAATTCATAGGTGCTTTGTTTGAAGTCACCTTTCAGTAACGTCAGTTCCAGGCTGTAGTAGCCATCCAGCACATCGCCACGGCGTTTCACCCCCAGTTCGTACTGGTGCACAAAGTCGACAGCCGCTGTTTGTCCGGCCTGGTTCAGCGAACCATCGGCATTGATTTTGCCGGAGGCAATCTGACGGTCGGCATTAAAGCGGCCGCCTTTGGAGGCACGGGTAAAGAAACTGGTGTCTTCGTTCAGTTTGTACAGACCGCCGACTGTCCAGGAGCTGTAGCTGACCGAATAATCCAGGTTTTCCTGACTGCCATTGGCGATGATGGTCGAAATGGCCACCCCAGACACCAGCGTGCTGAATTCGGAGCCGCCGGAGAAGGCCCAACCGGACGCGTCCACCGTATCACGGCGCACACTGGCATCCAGCGTAAAAAGGTCATTGTCTAAATCCAGCGCCAGGTAGGGGGCTGTGTCTGTATAGGCCAGATCATAGTCGCGGGCACAGCAACTGCCCCAGTTGTTGTTAAATCCCGCAATGCCGTTGGCGGTCAGCTGATTGCCTGCGGTATCAAACAGCTCCAGCATGGCCGGGTTGTCACCACTGAGTTCTGAGAAGGTGCGGTTGGTGTGCCAGTCCGACGCAATGTTCTGATTCATATAAAAATAACCAGCTCGGGCTGTGATCAGTTGCTCACCCAGTTCGAATTCTTTCGACAGGGCCAGGTCGTTCACAAAACTGCCGACGTCGCGCATGCTGGTATGCACATTGGTGTTGTTGTTCAGATAGGCCTGGTCATACAATTCACCGGCTTGCGGGCCATTGGCGTAGCGGATGGAACCGACTGTGGCACCGTTCAGGCTGGAGCCAATGACACTGCTGGTGCTGACCACATTGAGGAAAGGCGAGGTAAAACCCCCGCTCATATCGGTCCAGCGCATTTTGTTGTCCAGCACCAGGTTGTTGCTGAACTCATAATGCAGTTCATTCCCCAGCGCGAGCGCTTCGGTGGTGATGCCGCTCATCTCCACCCGTTCCAAGTCGCCGCTGCGGTTCACAATCAGAAACTCCTGATTGTGAATGGAGTAGTTGGACTGGCTGCGGCCATCAAAGCCAGGGTAGGGCCGCAGGTTACTGAAACTGTGGCCGTCGTAGTCAGCCAGCGCTGGCGCGCCTGTGTAGTTCGGCTCCTGGGTGTCGGCCACTTTCACCAGAAAACGCACATAGTTAGCGTCGCCAAAGTATTTGGTCAGGTTGGCTTTGATTTGTGCGCTTTCGCTGACATTAAATCCAGCCTCCAGCGGGCCTTTGCCCTGTTTGACATAGCCACCCAGGTGGTAATTGACGTTGTCGCTCAGGGCGCCGCCCTGACGGAAATCGAGTTTCTTTTCGTCATACCCAAGGCCAGTGGTCAGCCGCAGCAAACCGCCATCCACCTCACCGTAGTGACTGATGTAGTTAATAATGGCGCCGGGGGACTGCGAGGAGAAGGTGCCGGCGGTGCCACCGCGAACCCCTTCTACCCGGTCGACACTGGAGTCGAAGCGGGTCCAGTAGTCGTTATTGCCAAAGTTCATATCACCAAACAGCACAGTCGGCAGACCGTCTTCCTGAATTTGCACAAAAGGTGAACCGCCGGTGGCGACAGGCAAGCCACGCACCGCAATATTGGAGTTCCCGCCCGGGCCCGCAGTACCGGACACCTGAATACCTGGGATCATCCGGAAGACCTCAGACTCCGAGCTGGGCTGGAAATCTTTAATCATTTCGGCGTCCACTGTGGTGACCGCAATGGCCGATTCAATCTGGGTGCGACCGGGCACACTGCCAGTGACCACTATGGTTTCAAAGGCTTTTTCTTCTTTGTTGTTGCTGGCCTCTGCGGCGCTGTTGTCCTGTGCCATCACAGGCACTGTGACCAAGAATCCGGACGCCAGTAATACCTGGCGTACAGCGACTGAAACTTTCTGTTGCTTGAACATTTGAATGCCCCCTGTTGAATCGACTTAATCGTTTAAGTTCTTTTGGGTAAAAAAAGCAACATTCCATTTTGCCTGGCTGGTTTTCTGGCTATGGTGTCGCTTTATTGTGTTATGAGGTGAATTAAATTCATCTTCACTTAATCGTTTTACCTCTGAAAATTCAGTTCGTCAAGGTTGGGCATAAAATAAACAGGAAGGGAACGGGGCGGCGCAGGGAAAAACCAGGACGCCAGGCGCAAACCGCATGCGGCTGCGCCTGTGACGCGAGGCTTATTTCAGCAGTCTGGACAGCGAATCAAAGCCCTGTTTGATGGTGCGGACTCTGTTGTCACTGTTGTCGTGTTCGATAAAGGCATGTTTGACGCCGGACAGCTCAGCTTTGGCGACCATAGGTGCGAAATCAATCACCCCGGTGCCCACATCGACCATCTCACCTTTTTGGTTCATGTCCTTCACATGCCACAGCGGGAAACGGCCCGGTGAACGTTCAAACAGTTGCAGCGGGCTTAAACCGGCTTTAACAGTCCAGAACAGGTCCAGCTCCATTTTTACCAGATCTGCGTCGGTTTCTTTCAGCAGAATGTCGTAAGGCACCTGACCCTGAATGGCCTGGAACTCGAAATCATGGTTGTGGTAGGCCATCTGCAGACCGGCTTTTTTGCAGGCTTCGCCAGCTTTGTTTAAAAAGGCGGCGTAGGATTTGTATTGATCAATGGTCTGGCGCTGCGGTTCGGTCAGGTAAGGCAACACAATGTAGTGATGACCGACAGTCTGGGCATCTTCAATCACCTGGTCCAGCTGGCTTTGCAGCACTTCCAGCGGTAAATGGGCAGAGGGGGCGGTTAAGCCTTCGCTGTCGAGCAGGCGACGTACTTCTTTGGCTTTCAGATTAAAGTAACCGGCAAACTCGACTTCTTTGTAGCCAATACCGGCCACCAGCTTCAGTGTGTCAGCCACACTTTGCGCCATCAGGTCACGCACTGTGTACAGCTGCAGACCGGCCTGCAGTTTCTGGCCTGGTGTGGCGGCCAGTGCCTGGCTTAACGGAGAGGCCAGGGCGGCTGCGCCTAAACCGAGCAGGCTGTATTTCAACAGTGTGCGTCTGCCTGGGTTGGCTGGAGCGAAATCGCTTGTCGTTGGGTTCATGCTGCTTTCCTTAAGTTAGGTGCCCGGGGGCTGGCCCCGTGCTGGCACGCTCTATCAGATCAAAAGGCAGAATGACTTTGGGCGCTTTGCCCAGCCTGCCTTCAATTAAATCGATCAGTAAACTGACCGCGGTACTGCCAAATTCTTCCGCCGGCTGCGCTATGGTGGTCAGCGGCGGGTCGCTGTACGCGGCAAAGGCGATATCGTCAAAACCGGCAACAGACACATCCTGCGGCACCCGCAGTCCCAGCTGTTTCAGTTGCTGCAGGGCGCCAATGGCCATCTCATCGTTTTCGCAAAAAATAGCGGTGGGTGGCCGGGGCAGGGCCATCAGGTCGGCGGCCGCTTTCTGTCCGGATGCCAGACTGAAATTCCCCGGGCTGAGCAGGCTTTCATCAAAGTCGACACCGGCTTCAGCCAGCGCTTCTTTGTAGCCGGCCACCCGGTCACGGGTCAGCGGGCTGCGTGGTGGGCCTTTAATCATTGCGATACGGCGATGGCCCAGACCGAGTAAATATTCGGTCATGGCATAAGCGGCCGCTTTGTTGTCGAGTAACACAGTCGGGCAACGGATACGGTCCAGCACTTCACAGGCGTTGACCATCGGCAGCGGCTGATCGGCTGCCATTTCCAGCCCGGTAAAAGGGTTAAAAGCCCGCAGCTGGATCAAGCCGTCAGCTTGTGAGGTGTGTACCATCCGGGCGTAACTTTGTTCCATTGCTTCATTGGCCATGGTGTTGCAGAGCAACAACGAATAGCCTTTGTCATGCGCGCTTTGTTGCATACCGGTGATCACCCGGGCGAAAAACAGGTTGGCGACAGTCGGCACCAGCACCACCAGGTTACGGCTTTTGCCCGAACGAAACTTGACCGCCATTAAATTGGGTTTGTAGCCGGTTTGTTTGACCGCCGCCAATACCCTGGCGCGGGTCTTGTCTGACACCCGCTCCGGTTGTTGCAGTGCTCTGGATACTGTCGCGACCGAAACTTCGGCCAGAGCCGCGACTTCATGAATTGTAGCCATTCAACCTGTTGTTTTCATGCTGCTTTATCGGCTGGTCAGTCTAACGCAGACCAGGCGTTCCTGATAATTTGTAACCGATAGCATTTATAAGCTGATTTTTCGCAAATGAAAAGTCAGGTTAGTGCAAAAAATTGGCATATTTTTAAAGTGAATGCTCTATTTTGGTGCGATGTGGCCGATTTTTTCGACGAAATTTGCGACAAAGGGCAGAAATCACCTTGACGGTGCAAAATGTAATCCATTACATTTTTCTCTGATGGCTGAACCAGAGTAGGTTCGAAGCAACCGAGAATTGAACAATGACAACAGAACGCAAAACACCCATCCGTTATGGCATGGTCGGCGGTGGCGCCGGTGCTTTTATCGGTGCAGTGCACCGTCATGCGGCAGGCCTGGACGGCGACTACCAACTGGTCTGTGGTGCTTTTAGCCGCAACAAAGAAAACAATCAGGTCACTGCCGCAGCGCTGAATATTGCCCCTGAACGCGCCTATGCCGACTGGCAACAATTGCTGGCAGGCGAAGCGGCCTTGCCGGCTGAACACCGTATGCAGTTGCTGGTGGTGGTCACGCCAAACCAGTTGCATGTGCCGATCAGTATCGCCGCCTTGCAGGCTGGTTTTGCCGTGTTCTGCGAAAAACCCGCTGGCGTCACGCTGAAAGAAACCCGCGAGCTGGCCGCTGTGCTCAAACAAAGCCATCAGCTGTATGGTCTGGCTCATACCTACCTGGGTTACCCCATGGTATGGCAGGCGCGTGAGCAGGTGCAAAACGGCGCCTTGGGCTGCTTGCGCAAAATTTATGTCGAATACCCGCAAGGCTGGCTGACCGAGGATTTAGAAAGCAGCGAAAACAAACAAGCCAGCTGGCGTACCGATCCGGCTCAGGCCGGGGCCAGTGGCTGTATGGCCGACATTGGCACCCATGCCTTTGGCATGGCGGAATTTATCAGTGGCCATCGGGTGACTGAGCTGTGTGCTGAGCTGAAAAGCCATGTGCCTGGCCGCCGGCTGGACGACGATGGCGCGGCGTTATTCCGCACGGCTGAAGGCGCTTCTGGTGTGCTGATGGCCAGCCAAATTTGCGCCGGTGAAGAAAACGCGCTGAAAATCCGTCTGTACGGCGAAAAAGGGGCGCTGGAGTGGCACCAGATGGAGCCCAATACTCTGATCCTGAAACCGCATGGCGCTCCGGTGCAATTGTTGCGGGCCGGTCGTGGTATGCCAGGTCTGGGTCAGGAAGCCAACCGGCGCTGCCGCTTACCTTCAGGTCACCCTGAGGGCTATCTGGAAGCCATGGCCAATTTATACCGTGATTTTGCAGCCGCTATCCGTGCCGGTGAATCAGGCCAGCCCACTGGGGTGCCTGGTATTGCCGCCGGTCTGCGAGGTATGGCCTTTATCGAAACCGTCGCCGCCAGCAGCCACAGCAATGAAAAATGGCTGGCGGTGCCGGATATCCGCGACAGCCTGTAAACAACGCTTAGGAGCATACTATGAGTCAAATTCAGGGCCCGGCTATTTTCCTGGCGCAGTTTATGGGCAACGAAGCGCCCATTCACAGTTTAAAAACCATGGCGAAATGGGCGGCTGATTTAGGTTACAAAGGGGTGCAGGTACCGACCAATGACCCGGCTTTTTTTGATTTGGAACAAGCCGCCAACAGCCAGGCCTATTGCGATGCCATGAAAGCGGCCTGTGCCGAACAGGGCATTGCCATAACCGAGCTGTCGACCCATTTGCAGGGCCAACTGGTGGCTGTGCATCCGGCTTACAATGAGCTGTTTGATAACTTCGCGCCAGCAGCCTTAAGGGGCAAACCGGCAGAGCGCACCGACTGGGCCATTCAGCAGCTGAAGTACGCCGCCAAAGCCAGCCAGCGCCTGGGTTTAAAGGCCCATGCCACCTTCTCAGGCGCCTTGTTGTGGCATCTGGTCTACCCCTGGCCACAACGACCAGCCGGTCTGGTGGAGCAGGGTTTTGCTGAGCTTGCCAAACGCTGGTTACCTATTCTGGACGCCTTTGATGAAGCGGGGGTGGATGTCTGTTATGAAATTCACCCCGGTGAAGATTTGCATGACGGTGCCAGCTTTGAGCAGTTTCTGGCTGCAGTGAACAACCATCCACGCGCCAATATCTTGTTTGATCCCAGCCATTTTGTGCTGCAGCAGCTGGATTACCTGGATTTTATCGACCGCTACCACAGCCGGATCAAAATGTTCCATGTCAAAGACGCCGAGTTCAGACCCAATGGCCGCAGTGGCGTTTACGGTGGTTATCAGGACTGGGTGAACCGCCCGGGCCGCTTTCGCTCTTTGGGCGATGGGCAGGTCGATTTTGCCAGTATTTTCAGCAAGCTGACCCAATACGGTTTTGACGGCTGGGCGGTGCTGGAATGGGAATGTTGCCTGAAAGATTCAGCGCAGGGCGCGGCCGAAGGCGCACCTTTTATTGCCCGGCATCTGATTGAGCGCGCGAAAAAAGCCTTTGACGACTTTGCCGGTGCTGCAACGGATGCAAAACGCAACCGCCGTATTCTGGGGCTGGACGACTGAGTGGTCCGGCACCGGCTGACGCGAAAAAAAACATAACAACATAAAACCACAATAACGAGAGTCCAACAGCAGCGGGGAATCTATGGACAGCATCAAACTACGCTTAAGCAGCATGATGTTTTTGCAGTTTTTTATCTGGGGTGGCTGGTTTGTCACCTTGGGCACATTTTTAAGTCAGAACCTGTCGGCCACAGGCGCCCAAATGGGCGCGGCCTTTTCGACCCAATCCTGGGGCGCCATTATTGCGCCGTTTTTTGTCGGCCTGATTGCCGACCGTTTTTTTAATGCCGAACGTCTGCTTGGCCTGCTGCATTTAGCGGGTGCCGTGCTGATGTTCCTGATGTATCAGTCCGGCGACTTCGGCAGTTTTTATCCGCTGGTACTGGCGTATATGCTGGTTTATATGCCGACACTGGCGCTGGTGAACTCGGTGTCTTTTGGTCAGCTGAAACAGCCGGATCTGGAATTTGGCAAAATCCGGGTCTGGGGCACAGTGGGCTGGATTGCGGCGGGCCTGGTGATCAGCTACCTGTTTGGCTGGGATTCGCAGCAAGGCATTGCGGATGGCCTGCTGAAAAACACCTTCCTTATGTGTGCTGTCGCTTCTGCGGTGTTGGGTTTGTACAGCTTTACCTTACCGGCCACACCGCCGGCTGGCCGGGGTCAGCAGCTTAAACTCGGTGAGTTGGTGGGTCTGGATGCGCTGGCACTGCTAAAAGATAAAAACTTCTTTTTGTTCTTTGTGGCCTCTGTGCTGATCTGTATTCCGCTGGCCTTTTATTACCAGAATGCTAACCCGTTTCTGACCGGTATTGGGGTGGAGAATGCCACCGGTAAAATGACGCTGGGCCAGGCCTCTGAAGTGCTGTTTATGCTGGCATTGCCGCTGTTTCTGAACCGCTTTGGGATTCGCTGGACTTTGTTGTTGGGTATGGGGGCCTGGGTGCTGCGTTATGTGCTTTTTGCTTATGGCGATGCCGGCACCGGCGTCTGGATGCTGTTACTGGGCATAGCACTGCATGGCATTTGTTACGACTTCTTTTTTGTCTCAGGTCAGATTTACACCAACAGCAAGGCGGGCGCGGCCATTCGCAGCTCTGCCCAGGGCCTGATCACGCTGGCCACTTATGGGGTCGGTATGCTGATTGGCTTCAGCGTGGCCGGTCAGATTACCGACGCCTACAGTACGGTAGAGACCACCGACTGGGCCAGCATCTGGTTATTCCCGGCAGGTTTTGCCGCGCTGGTTCTGCTGGTGTTTGCGCTGGTGTTTAAAAACGAACCACTGCGTCAGGAGTAAGCGATGAGTCAGCAACAGAGCACCCTGCCGCGGCGGGAGCTGTTAAAACAACTGGCCGCTGGTGCTGTTGGGGTATCCGTGTTGGGGGCGACCGGATTTTTAAGTACGGCCTCGGCCAGCACCAAAACCTCTGCCCGGCTCAAAGGTAAAATCCGCCATTCGGTCAGCCGCTGGACCTACGGCGATTTGTCCATCGACGAATTATGTCTGCTGGTGAAATCGCTGGGTTTTAACGCCATTGATCTGGTGGGGCCGGACGACTGGCCGGTGTTAAAAAAGCATGGTATCGACAGCTCGATGTGCAATGGCGCTGAGCTGAACCTGACCGACGGTTTTGGCGGCGCTGAATTCCACGAGGCGCTGATCCCACGTTACCTGAAGCATATCGATTTAGTGGCCGACGCCGGTTACCGCAACCTGATTTGTTTCAGTGGCAACCGCCGTGGTATGGACGATGAAACGGCTCTGTCCAATGCAGTCAAAGGGTTAAAACAACTAGTGCCCAAAGCGGAGCAGCGCGGTGTGGTGCTGCAGATGGAGCTGTTTAACAGCAAGGTCGATCACCCGGACTACCTGGCCGACAGCTCAGCCTGGGGCATTGAGCTCTGTCAACGTCTTGGTTCACCGAACTTTAAGCTGCTGTATGACATCTACCATATGCAGATTATGGAAGGCGACATTATCAGCACCATCAAACAGCACCATCAGTACTTTGGCCATTACCACACGGCCGGGGTGCCGGGGCGCCATGAAATTGACGACAGTCAGGAGCTGAATTACGCCGCCATTGCCAGAGCCATCCGGGATTTGCCTTTTAACGGCTATCTGGCGCAGGAATTTATTCCAACAGCCGACAGCAAAGCCGGACGGGCGGCAGCACTGGCGCAGGCCATTCAGATTTGCGACGTATAACGCTTTCAACGGCTATAGCGGGGCAGCAGGCTGCCCTAACTAACTTATAACGAGAACAGGGCATTATACCCAGGTAACTTGAAGATGCGGGCAGGCGACACGCCAGTGAGACCCCAGGAACATAGTCAACCTATGTGACTGGGGCGACATGGCACAGTCAACAAAGTCGCAGCTTCAAGGACGACGGGTAGAATCCCGCCCATCACAGGGGACAACAGATGACCACAGCAACCAACCATTACGATGCCATAGTCGTAGGCTCAGGCATCAGTGGCGGCTGGGCAGCCAAAGAGCTGACCGAAAAAGGCCTGAAAGTACTGCTGCTCGAACGCGGCCGGCCTATTGAGCATATCAAGGATTACCCAAACGCTTTTAAAGAAGCCTGGGACTATCCGCACCGTGACAGACCGACCAATCAAATGAAAAAAGATTATCCGGTGCTGTCGCGGGACTACCCATTAAACGAAAGTACCTTTGGTATGTGGGCCAATGAGCAGGAATCGCCTTACACCGAAGTGAAGCGCTACGACTGGTTCCGCGGTTACCATTTAGGTGGGCGTTCTTTGTTATGGGGCCGTCAGAGTTACCGCTTTAACGAGCTGGATTTTGAAGCCAACCTCAAAGACGGCATTGCGGTCGACTGGCCTATCCGTTACCAGGACTTAGCGCCCTGGTACGATTATGCCGAGCGTTTTGCCGGTATTGCCGGCGTGCGGGACGGCCTGGACGTACTACCGGACGGCCAGTATTTACCGCCTGTGCCGCTGAATATTGTCGAACAAAGTGTGGCAGCCCGGCTGAAAAAAGCCTTTGGTGGCAGCCGTCATATGATCCATGGCCGCTGTGCCAATATCACCCAGCCGAAGCCGGAACAAAACCGGGTCGGCTGTCAGTACCGCAACAAGTGTTGGTTAGGCTGCCCTTTTGGCGGTTACTTCAGTACCCAGTCGGCGACGTTGCCGGTGGCGATGAAAACCGGCAATTTAACGGTTCGGCCATTTTCTATTGTCACTCAGGTGCTGTACGACAAAAACACGAAAAAGGCCCGTGGCGTTGAGGTGCTGGACAGCGAAACCAATCAGACCTACGAGTTCACCAGCAAAATTGTGTTCCTCAATGCGTCGTCCTTTAACTCCACCTGGATCCTGATGAATTCCGCCACCGACCTCTGGCAAGGTGGCCTGGGCAGCAGCAGCGGCGAGTTAGGTCACAACGTGATGGACCACCATTTAGGGGTGGGCGCTTTTGGTGAAGTGGAAGGTTTTGATGACAAATACTATTTTGGCCGTCGTCCGTCAGGCTTCTATATTCCGCGTTTCCGCAACTGGGGTGGTGACAAGCGGGATTACCTGCGTGGTTTTGGTTACCAGGGGGCAGCCAGCCGTCAGGGCTGGAGCCGCAATGTGGCGGAGCTCAGCATAGGTGCCGACTTTAAAGACGCATTAACACAACCAGGGCCCTGGAGCATTGGTATGGGTGGCTTTGGTGAAATTCTGCCGGATCACAGCAACCGTATTTTCCTCGACAAAACCCGCAAGGACAAATGGGGTTTACCTGTGCTGGCGATGGACGTTGAACTGAAAGCCAATGAGCTGAAAATGCGTGAAGACATGAAACAGGATGCCATCGACATTCTGGAAGCGGCAGGCGTGAAAAATGTGCAGGGCTATGCCGGCGACTATGGCCCAGGTATGGGCATTCACGAGATGGGCACAGCCCGGATGGGCCGTGATCCGAAAACGTCCGTGCTGAACGGCTACAACCAGGTCTGGGACGCACCCAATGTGTTTGTCACAGACGGCGCCTGTATGACCTCAGCCTCCTGTGTCAACCCGTCGCTGACCTACATGGCGCTGACGGCCCGGGCCGCCAACTACGCGGTTGAACAGCTGAAAAAAGGGGAGCTGTAATATGGACAGACGTGACTTGTTAAAGATGATCGCAGCGGCTACAGGTATGGCCATGGTCGGTGGTGATGTATGGGCAGCAGGCCAGAAATCACCGGATGCAGGCAAAACCCTGTATACCGCCGACGATGTGGCCATGCTGGATGAAATAGCTGAAACCATTTTGCCGCAAACCAGCAGCCCCGGCGGTAAAGCCGCAGCCTGTGGAGCCATGATGGCGGTGCTGGTGAATGACTGTTACAGCCTGGAGCATCAGACCTTATTTTTTGCCGGTTTAAAGCAAATCAAAAGCCTGAGCAAACAGCAGTTTAAGCAGGACTTTATGGCACTCACACCCGAACAGAAACTGGAGCTGCTCAGCAAGCTGGATGCAGAAGCCAAACAAGGCGGCACCAGCGGGCTGGGGGGCAGCAGTTCGCTGGCCAGTTCGAAAACCTCTGAACGTAAAGGCGAGCTGCATTACTTCACCTTACTGAAACAGCTGAGTTTATTTACCTTCTTCACCTCTCAGGTGGGCGGCACCGAAGCACTGCGTTATGTGGCCGTGCCTGGAAAATACGACGGTGATCTCCCGTATAAAAAAGGCGATAAGGCTTGGGCGACCTGATGATGCACGGAGTCAATACAATGAAAAAGTTAATCTGGGCCTGGGCTCTGCTGCCCGCCTGTGGCGCTTGGGCGGCTGATCAGCCACTGACCGAGCAGGAAATGCATCAGCTGGCGGCCAAAACGGAAGTCTGGCAACCTGTGCCTGCCGTGGTCAATGCGGCTGAAGGTGCTGTGCCCTCCGACGCCATTGCGCTGCTGGGCGCAGATTTGAGCCAGTGGCAAAGCGCAAAAGGCGGTGCTGCGGCCTGGTCATTGCAACATGGCGTATTGCAGGTCAAACCTGGTTCGGGTGATATCCAAACCAAACAGAGCTTCTGTGATATCCAGCTGCATCTGGAGTGGAAAGTTGACAGCGACCGCATGGATAAACAGGGGCAGCTGCGTAATAACAGCGGCGTGTTCCTGCAAAGCCTGTATGAGATCCAGGTGCTGGATTCCTACAACAACCCGACTTACCCCAATGGTCAGGCCGGTTCTGTTTACAAGCAGAGCATTCCGCTGGTGAATGCGACCCGGCCCAATGGCCAGTGGCAGCAGTACGATATTATTTACCAGGCGCCACGTTTTGATGGCGACAAAAGGTTGAGCCCAGGTTACGTGACTGTGCTGCACAATGGGGTATTGGTGCAAAACCACACGGAAATTACCGGTACCACCGAATGGATAGGTCCGCCGCAGGTCAAGGCCCATGGTTGCCTGCCGCTGAAGCTGCAGGACCACGGCGATGCTGTCAGCTTCCGCAATATCTGGCTGCGTAAGCTGGATTAAAGGGGCGCTGAATGCCCGTCCGTTAACCCGGCTGGCTTTGCCAACTCATGAACAGATAAGCAGTTTTTGTATAAAAACTGCTTATCTGAGTGGTCATTACAGTGTCGGATAATCGGTATAACCCTCTGCACCCTTAGCGTAGAACAGTTCTTTACGCGGCGGGTTCAGTGGGGCATCCAGCTCCAGACGTTTTGGCAGATCCGGGTTAGCAATAAAAGGCACGCCAAAGGCAATAGCATCGGCTTTTCCTTCGGCAATCCATTGATTCGCCAGTTCTTTACTAAAGCCTTCATTCGCAATCACAGCGCCACCAAAGGCCTGTTTCAACGCTGGCGTCAGGCTGTTGCCGGCCGCATGTTCACGGGTAGACAAAAAGGCAATACCCCGCTTACCCAACTGCTGAGCCACGTAACCAAAGGTGTCCGCTGGTGTCGAGTCACCCATATCGTGCGCATCCATCCGTGGTGCCAGATGCACAGCCACCCGGTCTTTGCCCCAGACGTCCATGCAGGCATCCACCACTTCCAGCAATAAGCGGGCACGGTTTTCAATAGAGCCACCGTACTGATCGTCTCGCTTATTGGTGGAATCCTGCAGGAACTGGTCAAGCAGGTAGCCATTGGCAGCATGCACATGCACACCGTCAAAACCTGCAGCTTTGGCATTGACTGCCCCTTGTTTAAAGTCTGCAACCACCTGCTGAATTTCGTCCAAAGTTAAAGCGCGTGGGGTGACAAATTCTTTGATGGGCCGCACCAGGCTGACATGGCCTGCCGGCTGAATGGCACTGGGTGCCACCGGCAGCTCGCCGTTTAAATACAGGGGGTCTGAAATACGGCCCACATGCCACAGCTGTAAAAAGATCAGGCTGTTATTGGCATGCACGGCATCAGTCACCTGCTTCCAGCCCTGGGTTTGTTCAGCGGACCAGATACCCGGCGTGTCCGGGTAACCCACGCCCATAGGGGTGACCGAAGTCGCTTCGGTCAGGATCAGACCTGCGGAGGAACGCTGCGCATAATACTCAGCCATCAGTGCATTAGGCACCCGGCCTGCGCTGGCCCGGCAGCGTGTTAAGGGCGCCATCACAATACGGTTTTTCAGGGTTAAATCGCCCAGCTGGAGAGGGTCAAATAAAGTGGTCATACAAAACTCCGTTATAAATCCTGCGACAGGTGTGCAAGCAATTGCTGAATTTGTGCGTCGTTCCGGCAGAAAAAATGCCATTGGCCGACTTTTTTACTCTGAACCAGGCCCGCCCGTTGCAGCGTGGCCAGATGGGCCGACACTGTGGACTGCGACAAACCGGTTTTTCGTTCAATTTTCCCGGCACAGACCCCCAGCGACAGCGGGTGTTCCTGATCGGCAAAATACAGCTCAGGCTGCTTTAACCAATGCAGAATGTCCCGCCGCACCGGATGGGATAAGGCCTTTAACATCTCATCCAGAGTGACAGTGCTCATGAGTTGTCCATGTGTTTATATCGCGATATTACGATATATGAATCGCGTCAGTCCGATATTCAAGGGGCGAACGACTATTTTTTTACTGACAGGTATAAATTTATCTTTGTTGTTTCCCTCCTGTTGGGGGGGCCCATTTTCATCTCGAAACATCCAGCAGGTCTTGCTAAGCTGAGGCTGACTTTAAGCATAGGATTCAGTGATGTGGCGACAAGGAATGATGCTGGGGCTGGTGCTGTACCCGCTGCCGTTGCTGGCGGCAGAAATCCGTATTGAGCTGACCAATGGCGATAAGCTCAGCGGTCATTTAGTCAGGCTCACTGCAACAGAGCTGATCCTCAAAACCAGCTACGCTGGTGAGTTGCAAATCAAACACAGCCATATTCGCAGCACAGACCCTGCGTTAACCCTCCCTGAGCAGGCCGACGCGGCTGAGGTTGCTGCGAAGCCAGACAGCAAAGCGGAGCCTGCCACTGCTGTGTTGCATCAACATCAGGTGGATTTCACGGCGTCTACCCGGCGCAATGAGCACAGTCTGGATCATCTGGGCCTGCATACGTCGTCGGAGCTGCGTTGGTCTGCTTTGCGCGCCAACCTGGATGCGGCGTACGATTACGAAACCAGCGATAACTTAAAAAAGACCCATAAATACAATCTGAACCCTGATCTTGACTACTTTTTCAGCCCCGGACTGTTTTGGCGGGCTAAAGCCGATTACAGCTATAACTATCTGGTGGAAGATTATAAAAATGTGGATGTCAGTGCAGGTGCAGGTTACAGCTTTATGGACAATACGCAGGCCAGAGCTGAGCTGATTTTTCTGCTTGGCCTGAAGTTTTCCGAGTTCCGGCAACAGCCTTTACTGGAGCTACTGCTGGGTGGTGACAGGTCAGTCCGGCTGAATTTCAGCCAGTTGGAGTGGGATCTGCGGTATCGTTGGAGCCACAGCGCCCTGGAGTGGTACAGCGACGGCCATTATATGTACAACCTGAATCAGCCGATCCCTTTGCTGTACTTTGATGGTGAAGTCAAAGCCAATACAGGCTTACGTTATTACCTGACGGACAGTGTCAGCCTGAGTTACAGCTGGAGTCTGGAATGGAGCCGGATAGATTTACGCCTGCCAGAGATGCCCGAGCAGCGGCTGAACAGCCGTGATCTCAGTCAGAAAGTCAGTCTGGGCGCAAAGTTCTGACCCAATTTGCAGGGCGTCAACAGGCTCTGAGGTCGCCACTTTTAGAAAATGGATGAGAGCAACGGGATGGATTTTGAAGTTATTCAGCAGTTTGGTATAGCCCTGTTACTGGGGGCTTTGGTTGGCCTTGAGCGCGAAAAACATAAAAACAGCGAACATCCGGGCAGTTTTGCCGGCATCCGCACTTATATTCTGTTTTCGCAAATGGGCGCTGTCAGTGCCTGGCTTGGCCATCAAACCGGCCAGTTATGGCTGTTTGCGCTGGCGGTGCTGGCCGTGACAGCCTTGGTACTGAGTTCCTACTGGCTGGAAAATAAAACAGAGCAATCCCGGTTAGGGCTGACCAGTGAACTGGCTGCCATTACGGTCTGTCTGTTGGGCGGTGCTGCAGTGCTGGGGTATGCCGAACTTGCGGTGGCACTGGCCATAGTAACTTCGGCCGTGCTGGCGTTTCGGGAGCCTTTGCATGGGCTGGTGGGCAAGCTGGATTCCGGCGACTTGTTTGCGATGCTGAAACTGCTGATCGCCAGCTTTATTGTGCTGCCATTGTTACCCAACCAGACCATAGACCCCTGGAATGCGCTGAACCCTTATACACTCTGGCTGCTGGTGATCCTGATTTCAGCCTTGTCGCTGGTGGGCTATCTGGCGGTGCGTTCGCTGGGTTCGGTCAAAGGCAGTGCCGTCACTGGCTTAACGGGGGGCTTGGTGTCCTCCACTGCGGCCACTGTATCTTTTGCCCGCAGCAGTAAACAACAAAACGACGAGCTGGCCGCCGACCACCTGGCGGGTGGCATTTTATTGGCCTGGGCTGTGATGTTTTTACGGGTGTTGTTAATTTGCGCCGCTTTATACTGGCCATTGCTTGCGCGGCTGGCCTGGTCTTTGGGGGGAATGGCACTGCTCTGTGCTTTGGCCGCTATGCTGATGTTTTGGTTTGGTCATCGCCGAGACGTTCCGGTGGCTTCGGCCCGAATGCCATTAAAAAACCCCTTTAGTTTATGGGCGGCCATTCAGTTTGGTGCCTTGTTTGCGGCGGTGTTGCTGGCGGTCAAACTGGCTGAACATTATTTGCCGGGGCAGGGCGTGTTATGGCTGGCGGCGTTGGCAGGCCTGACGGATGTGGATGCAATCAGTCTGTCGATGGCCGATTTGGCGCTGCGGCAAAACCAGGTACAGCTGGCGGCACAGGCCATTTTATTGGCCTGTGTGAGCAATACCCTGGTGAAAACCGCTATGGTGCTGGTGTCAGGCAGCCGTGCGCTGGCGGTTAAAATTGTGGCCGTAACTGCTCTGTTGGTGGTGATGGCTGGGCTGAGCTTTCAGTTTGCCTTAAGCTGAACCTGGTTAGATTGTTAAAAACACAGAGGATGAAATGCAATGAGTAGTCAGAGTATCAGATACAGCACTGTTGTTATTGGCTTGCATTGGCTCAGTCTGCTACTGATGGTGCTGGTTTATCTGTCGATGGAAAGCCGCACTTTGTTTGAACGGGGCAGCGAACCACGCGACCTGGTCAAAGCGCTGCATTACAGCCTGGCGCTGACTTTATTGCTGCTGACCGGCTTTCGTATTCTGGCCCGTTTACTGGACAAGGCGCCACCCATAGTGCCTGGCCCGACCCCGCTGGCGCAGCGGCTGACAGGCCTGGGTCATTTGCTGATTTACTGCTGGATGCTGGGCATGATACTGCTGGGTTATCTGGTGCTGAGTTTTGAGGGGCATAGCTTTACGTTTTGGGGCCTGCCTGTGCCTTTGCTGACGGGGGACGATAAGCCACTGGCCGAACAACTGGAAGATTTGCATAAGCTGGGCGCTACCTTGGGCTACTACCTGATTGGTGGCCATGCGCTGATGGCACTGTGGCACCATTATGGCCGCAAAGACAACACCTTGTATCGCATGTTACCGCTGGGTAAGTTCAAAACCGGTGATTAACTTGAATATGTCGTCAAAAGTCTGTTAACTACGCGCCTTCAACCCCGGAGGCGCTGTGAGCAAAGCCAAAACCCCGTCTGAAATTACCTTACCGGCCTTTGATCAGGGCTGGGGCACAGTGCTGGCGTTTTTAGCTGCGCATTTTCACCGTATTGCGCCAGAGGTATGGCAGCAACGGCTGCTGGACGGCAAAGTGTACTGGTACGACAGTGGTGAAACTATTCAGCCAGATACCCCCTTTAAACCCAGCCGCCGGGTTTGTTATTTCCGCGAAGTGGCTGCCGAGCCGCAGATCCCGTTTGCCCACCAGATCCTGTACCGCGACGAGCATATTCTGCTGGCCTGTAAACCCCATTTTTTGCCGGTGATCCCAGGCGGAGATTTTGTCAACGAATGCCTGCTGGCGCGGCTGAAGCGGGACACAGGCCTGACCGATTTGGTGCCGGTGCACCGGCTGGATAACGAAACCGCTGGTCTGGTGCTGTTTTCCTGCCAGCCGCACAGCCGGGCGGCTTATTCCCGGTTGTTTGCAGAAGGCACAGTGCACAAAGAGTATCAGGCCGTAGCCGGGTTGCCACCGCAGTTACAGCAGGCACCGCTGCCACAGCACTGGCGTATTCAGAACCGTATTGAAAAATCAGAACCGCGCTTTTTAATGCGTCAGTTGGACGGCGAGGTGAATGCCGATTCCAGCCTGCAGCTGGTTGAGCGTCGTGATCAGCTTGGTTTATTTGAACTCTGCCCCCATACCGGCAAAACCCATCAGCTGCGCCTGCATATGCAGCAGATTGGTTGCCCTATTTTATGGGACAAATATTACCCACAGCTGCAACCAAAGCAGCAGGGCCATTTCAGCCAGCCGTTGCAGCTGCTGGCGAAACGTATAAGTTTCGTTGACCCCATCAGTGGGGCCAAACACCATTTTCAGTCGGAGCGCCAGCTGCAAAGCTGGGCACCTGCCACAACCTGACGGAGTTAGCATGTCGAAAAAAGTGTATTGCATCGCCCAGTTTCAGCCCAAACCGGGTAAAGCGGCCGAATTATTTAAAGTGCTGCAAAGCCTGGAGCCCAACACCCTGCGCGAAGAGGGTTGCCTGCAGTACAGAGTGACCCGGCAAATTCAGAGCGACTTTGCTCCGGGACGCAGTTTTCCTATTGTGTTTAACGAAATCTGGGCCGATATGCCAAGCTTTGAAGCCCACTGCCAACGTGCTGAAATTCAGGGGTTTTTCCAACAGTATTGCCTGGCAGACGACGGCCTGGCGGCCGACTGGAATGTCTGCGTTTATTCCGACGAACCGGACGGTTTCGACGCGCCGCAATTAAGCTGTTAAGTTCACGATGAAGAAATTACCGCACAACTATATGGGCCTGGTCATGCCCTTTTTATTGTCATTGCTGATGAGCTGCATAGTGTCGCTGGTCAGCACCCTCAAAAGCATTGGCCTGAGCCCGGAACTGCTGCAAACCTGGCTGGGCGCCTGGGGCGTTTCCTGGATGGTGGCTTTTCCTGTGGTGCTGCTGGTATTGCCAGTGGTGCGGCGCTTAAGCCTGATGCTGGTGGAAGGCCCGCCGGGTTAAAGGGCGGGGTAAACCCGCCCGGCATTAGTGACTTAACTGCCTATCAGGCCGCCATCGTCTTTGGTCACAATGACAGTCGATGAACGTGGGTGGCTGGTGCCGTCGTTGGCTGCAGTTAAGCAACAGGCCTGCTTGGTTATCAAACACATAGCTACAGTGGGTTGTGTTGTTTGTGCCAAGCCGCAACTCTGGCTTTGACCAGCTCAAAGGTGGCATCCACCTGCAGTTCGCTTTGGCGTTCAGTGACTAAATCACTGATCCAGGCCAACGCATTGACACAGCTGTTCACTATGGCACGCAGATGCTCTAATTCATCAATGGAGCTTTTACCCGCGGCTTCTGCGCCAACCTCTTCGATTAAGGTGTCCAATTCAACTCGCTTTTGTTGCCAGTGTTTGACCACTTTTAAGCGTTCAACAGGCTTGTCAATCTGAACATCGTCCAGCACAACAGGGATCACTCGTTGACAAAACGTTTGCTGATGTTTTTGACTGGCGTCATATAACAAAGCCAGTTCTTTCATGCAGTGCAACGAGTCAAACAAGTACTTTCGGCTGAGCACCACCAACACAAAATTACCGCGGGCAATTTCCCGTTCAAAGGCGGCAATGCTATCTCCGGGTTGCATCTTATGTTTATCCTGAAACACATAGTGTTCGCCAAATTGCTCAGAGAGTTTCTGGTACAAGTTATCGCTGATGATTTGTCTGTCGTCAGTTTCATGCCCCCAAGCATAAGAAAAATAAATAGCAGGGCCTGTTGGTGCCGGCGCAGCAGGGCCTAACTGAGTAAAGGGTTCTGTGGCCACTTTGTCTGTTCTGTCATCCGATGTGTTTGTTGGTTGGCCTTTAAGCCAGGTCACTTCAGGTGCCTGGCCCAAATGACTGGACTGAGTAATGGATTTCACCAAATGTTCTGCCAGCTCACTACTTTTCTGGCCAGTCAGGCGTAAGGTTATCTCGCCAGGTTGGCTGAAGTTTTGTTGATGCAGCTCTGTATGTGGTAACAAGCTGCATTCAAACCAGACTTTACATTGGTGTTTGGGTTCGTAGAAGCAGCAGCCGTAGCGCCAGTAATAAGCATGTTGTTTGGCCATATGGCCAATTTTGCTTAGCAAATAACGCATGGTGGCGTCGTGTAAAAAGTTATAGCTCAGTTTAATTTCAATATCGGCCGCACTGTCATGCCAGTATTGCACCGCTCTGGCAGGTTCATATTCAGGCAAATTATCCGGTGTTATAAAGTTATCTTCACTGACTTCAAAGCAAGCGCCACATTGCTGCATCATCTCTAAAAATAACGGCAAATCCTCAGTGTTTAAACTCTGCTGTTGCAGCCAACGCTGCAACATCAGTCTGTTGAACTGGCCTTGATGGGCTTGTAATTCAGGCAATACCTGCTGGCGTTCCAGCAATAAATACACACCTTGCAGCGCCCATTGCTGGTCCAGAATTAACTGGTTGTTAAAGTGGCCAGCCCGGTAAAACAAGGTGCCGCTTTGGTGCAGATAATTGGCCAGGGTAGTTGGTGCAGTCACTGAGTGTTTTTCACAGAGCGCTTCAAAATCAGCAAATGGCAGTTGCTTCAGCTCTGGTTGGGTAGCAATTACTTGGCGAATTTCCTGTTCCACCGCCAGCCAGCTCTTGGGCAACCAAATATCGTTATTACTGCTCAGTTGTTGCTGCAAGGCTCGTTTGAAGGTTGGGTAAAACTGTTCCAGCCCATCCGGGGTTTTGCTGCTGATATCCAGCGGCCGCAGCGCTTTAAAAGGCGAAGGATGTGGGATTGGCGCATTTTTATGTTGTTCTGGGCTATCGCATTGGCTTTGGCAGACCAGAATATTGGCATTTTCACCAACCAGTGATTTTAAATAAGCCAGCCAGTAGCTCAGTGGTCTGTTACGAATTTTCAGCCCTTCGCAGTCAGCTAACTCATTGTTTTCACTGTCTGGGTGCCATAACAGTACATAAACCGCTTGTTCATCTAAAAACAAACTGTGGGTACCTAAATACACGTCCTGCCCCCCAAAATCCCAGCAGTGCAGCTGTAGCCCTGCATCGGCGGGTTCAACAGCTAGTTTATGCTGAAACACTTGCTGCCAACTGATGGTATGCAGTTGGATACCATGGGTACTGGGTATGGTTGTATCAAAGGTTTCGCCGCGTAGATTGCGTGCCAACTGAGTTTTACCAATACGGCCATTGCCCAAAATCATCACTTTCAGCTGTTTAGCCGAAGCAAAGCCGGATAGTTGGCCAGCATGCCACCAGTCCTCAAAAACGGTTTGGTTAAAGTGACGACTGAGTTCCGGTGGGACATGGGCAATAGCTAATTCGTTATCAGTATGAATTTGCAAGCGTGGTAACTGCAGGCATAGGGTTGCTGCCATTTCCAGTGGCAGGATCAGATTTAACTTTGTCAGAATCAATAGTTGTAACGATGTTATTTGTTCAATGCTCGCCAGGTTCGTCAGCGCTTCACAGCCACTGACATTCAAGCTGGTTAAAGCGGTCAGTTGTTCAATGCCCGCCAGGCTGGTCAGTGCCTGGCACCAACTGACATCCAAGCTGGTTAAGGCGGTGAGCTGTTCAATGCTCGCGAGTTCCGTCAGCGCTTCACAGCTACTG
>NZ_JBBIQL010000009.1:0-152975 GCF_037442345.1 Rheinheimera sp.
TATTGAGCAGCAGTTGGGTCAGTTAGACGCCGCCAAAGCCGCGTTTACACAGAGCCTGCAGATTAGAAAGCAGCTGCAACAGAGTCTGGGCGATAGCCCGCAAGTACTGCGTGACCTGTCGGTGTCTTTTGATAATGTCGGCAATATTGAGCAGCAGTTGGGTCAGTTAGACGCCGCCAAAGCCGCGTTTACACAGAGCCTGCAGATTAGAAAGCAGCTGCAACAGAGTCTGGGCGATAGCCCGCAAGTACTGCGTGACCTGTCGGTGTCTTTTGATAAAGTCGGCGATATTGAGCAGCAGTTGGGCAATACCCAAGTTGCTGAGGATGCTTATGCACAGAGCAAGGCGTATCGGCTCAGGCTTAACAACAGATAAAGTACTTCACTTTATGGTACTGACAACAGCATTGCAGTTTTAATAAACTGTAAAAGCCTTCTATTACCTTGTGCAGCCTATTTACCAGCCCAGATCGGGGTAACAATCTGTTGCCGTCTCGGGTCGACTCAGTCACCTGCTCTTCCACAGACAAAGTGCTACACGCAGCTAACAAGCTACACGCCCTGTGCAGAACAACCAAAAGCACGCCTTTTTTTATCTGAACCTCCTTGTTTACTCTGTGAAGCCCTGCCTGAACCTTGGTTGAAAAGCCCTGTTGGCGATTGTAAGCAAATAAAATTTTGTTATTATTGCGCGCCTGAATTTACCTCCTGTACATTCAGACTGTTGTGTAACCTGTTCTGAAGAAGTTGCAGCATAAGCAGCGCCATTCAGGCCCGGGCTCTGGCAGCTCAACCAAACACTCCGCTGCCTCTTTGCAGTGGTCGGCTTTTACTTTTCTGGCAAGGCCAGGCTTTGTGAAGGAACCCTTTAATGGATTCACCAAGTGCCATTAGTTTGATCCCACCTCTGGTGGTGATGGCGGTTGCAGTATGGCTGAAGCGTCCTATTCTCGCTTTGGTTGTGGGTGCTGTCGCAGGTTTATTGATGCTGTACCCGACTCAGCCCCTTGAGTTAATTGACACCTTTTCCACCATTGCCACAGGCGTGATGCAGGATGAAACCATTGGCTGGCTGATCCTGGTCTGTGGTGGTTTTGGCTCCCTGATTGCGCTGCTGATCCACACCAGCGGAGCTCTGGCTTTTGGTCGCGCCGCCGCCAAACTGGCCTCAGGGCAACGCTCGTCGTTGTTTATGACCTTTATCCTGGGTTGCATTATTTTTATCGACGATTACCTGAACGCCTTGTCGGTGGGTGAAGCGATGAAACGGGTAACCGACAAATACAAAATCAGCCGGCAGATGTTGGCTTATATTGTCGACTCTACCGCCGCCCCTATTTGCGTCATTATTCCAATCTCCACCTGGGCCATTTTCTTTGGTGGCCTGCTGGTCGATAACAAAGTGGCCGAACCTGGTCAGGGCATTCAGGTGTACACCCAGGCCATTCCTTATATGCTGTACCCCTGGCTGGCAGTGCTGCTGGTCGTGCTGGTGGCACTAAAAATTATGCCCGCCATTGGCCCGATGAAAAAAGCCGAGCTGGCGGCGCAAAATGGCACTCCTATCGATGTGCTGCCCGACGTTGGCACTGAACCGGCGGCAGGCCACCATATTCCGGCACATTCAGGGGGTACAGACGTGCCGGCAGGTGACCAGTACGCCGTGCATTCAATGGAGCAAGAGTTTGAACAGGCCCAGCAAGGTGGCAAACTGCGCAACTTCCTGGTGCCTATGCTGATGCTGATCGGTTTTACCATCTTCTTCGATATTGATGTATTAAAAGGCTTGTTGGTCACCCTGGTGCTGACGCTGGCTTTTTATGCTTATCAGCGTCTGATGCCACTGACCGAAATGATGGAAGTAATGATGAATGGTTTTAAAACCATGTTACCTGCCATCTGCACCGTCATTGCTGCTTTTGTGTTTAAAGATGTCTGTGACAAATTACTGCTGCCCCAGTTTGTCATCGAAAACCTGACCCCTTATATGACAGCGCAAATGCTGCCGGCCATAGTGTTTCTGGCCATGGCGATCCTGTCTTTTGCCACCGGCTCCAGCTGGGGTATTTTTGCAGTGTCCATTCCTATTGTGATGCCACTGGCTTATGCGGTGGAAGCCCATATCCCGTTGGTGATTGGCGCTTTATTGTCTGCCAGCTCTTTTGGTTCCCAGGCTTGCTTCTACAGTGACTCCACTGTACTGGCCGCTCAGGGGTCAGGTTGTAACCTGGTGTCGCACGCCGTGACTCAGCTGCCTTATTGCCTGATTGCGGCCAGTGCCGCTTTTGTGGGCTTTATTCTGATTGCCTGACAGATGGGGGTCAGAGTCCGACTCTGACCCCCTATTTTCTTATCTCTTAGAATCTTTAGTTATCAAAAAATACCGCATTCTTTTCTTTACAATATAACCCTGCTGCACCAACTCAATAATTAACCTAATAAATTCAACCAATTACCATCAAAGCTTTGCAGCTTGCCTTTTATATTTCTAAAAGCTTTAGCAGCACAGACTTTTACACCAAAAGACAGCTAACTATCCAGCCATCCGTTTATTACCAAAGTATCTAAAACATACGAAAGCATTAGTTAATTACTACATAAGCACTGCCTAGAATGCGCGCCATTCGCCCCAGGGGCTTTTCGTACGCAGAGGTACTTATGTTGCAATCGACCACTCAACAGCAGTCATATCCAGCTTCAGGCAAAACCGCATTACCGGTACTGGACCTGAGCCTGCTGGATGGCTGCGCCGCCGAGCAACAGCAGTTTATTCAGCAGTTGCGGGTTGCAGCCCGTGATGTTGGCTTCTTTTACCTGACAGGCCATGGCCAGAGCGAACAACGCCAGCAACACATTCTGCAACTGGCCAAAGATTTTTTTGCCTTGCCACTGGCTGACAAGCTGCAGGTGCAGATGGTGAAATCGCCACATTTTCGTGGTTACAGCGGCCTGATGGCCGAGCTGACCCGCGGCGCGCCGGACATCCGTGAGCAATTCGATATCATGGCCGAGCAGCCAGCGCCCTGGCGCAGCAGCAACAGCCCGGATTGGCTGGGTTTGATTGGCCCCAATCAATGGCCCGGTGTGCTGCCGCAGATGCAGCAGGAGTTATTAAGCTGGCAGCAAAGCCTGTCCGACATCACAGTCAAACTGCTACGCGCTTTGATGCTGGCATTACAACAACCTGCCGACGCGCTGGACAGCACCATCAGCAGTGGCCCTTACACTCATATGAAACTTATTCGTTACCCGGGCCAGGCCCAGGGCAGTAAACAGGGGGTTGGGGCTCATAAAGATCCTGGTTACCTGACACTGGTGCTGCAGGATGAACACAGTGGCCTGGAAGTGGAAACAGAGCAGGGTTGGGTCGCAGTGGCGCCGCTGCCCGGTGCTTTTGTGGTCAATATAGGTGAGCTGCTGGAACTGGCCTCCAACGGCTACTTAAAAGCCACTATGCACAGAGTGGTGAGCCCAGAAGCGGGCACGCAGCGTTTTTCCTGTGCCTTTTTTATGGCGGCAGAGCTCAATGCCACTGTGCCTTTATTGCAGTTGCCGTCTCATTTAGCTGCCGAAGCTAAAGGTCCGGCCAGCGATCCGAATAACCCGTTGTTTTATCAGGTCGGCCAGAATGTGCTAAAAGGCAGATTACGATCGCACCCAGATGTGGCGGCGACTCATTACTCAGCACCACAAAGAGTATAAAAATAACCAGCCGCCCAAGGCGGCCCCGGAACAAGGTCCGTTATGAAATTTAAAACTTTATCTGTGCATGCTGGCCAGCAACCCGACCCCAGCACAGGCGCTTTAGCCACCCCGGTTTATTTCACCAGCACCTTCAGTTATGGCACGGCTGAAGAAGGTCAGGCCCGTTTTTCCGGCCAGAACCCAGGTTATATCTACAGCCGTTTTGCCAACCCGACCACAGCCGCTTTGGAGCAAAAACTAGCTGCACTGGAAGGGGCCGATGAAGCCCTGGTGGTCGCCAGTGGTATGGCGGCGGTCAGCGCCATTATGTATGCGCTGGTTGATGCCGGGGATGAAGTGGCTTTTATTGACCCTGTGTATGGCGGCACCGACGCCTTTTTACGTCACACCCTAACCCGCGCTGGCATCACGCTGAGCCGTTACAGCAGCGATCAGGATTTTGCCAACAGAGTCAAAGCGGGCACCAAACTGGTGTTGTTTGAACCTGTCACCAACCCGACACTGAAAGTGATAGACAGCCGTATTGTGGTTGAAGCCGCGCGCAAAGTGGGTGCTCTGGTAATTTGCGACAACACCTTTCTGACCCCTTATTTATGTCAGCCTTTGGCGCTGGGGGTCGATCTGGTGATGCACAGCGGCACCAAATACCTGTCCGGCCATGGCGACATTATTGCCGGTGTGGTGGCTGGCCGCTCTGAGCTGATGCAGAAGGTTCGTACTGTGGCACTGAAACACATTGGCTCGCCTATAGGCCCACAGGAAGCTTATTTGCTGCAACGTGGCGTCAAAACCCTGCCGCTGCGGATGGATGCCCACTGCGCCAACGCCCGCAAAGTGGCCGACTTTTTAGCAGCGCATCCGGCCGTGGCGAGGGTGTATTACCCCGGCCATGCCAGTCACCCTGGCCACCAGGCGGTCGCAGAGACAGCCACCGGCTTTGGCGGCATGGTCGCCATTGAACTGGAAGGCGGTTTTGCCCGCTCAGCCAAGTTCCTCAATCAGTTGCAGCTGTTTGCTCAGGCGGTCAGTTTGGGAGACGTGGAAAGCCTGGCCTGCCACCCGGCCAGCACCACCCACGCCGCCATGACAGCCGAAGACCGGGAGCGCGCCAATGTCAGTGACAACTTAGTCCGTCTGAGTATTGGCGTGGAAGATGCTGAAGACCTGATCGCCGATTTAGCGCAAGCCTTAGCCGTCAGTTAAGGCCCCTTTCGGGGCAACCGCGTTGCCCCATTTTTGTTGGCTCCTTTTGGTTAGCTCACTGCATATTCACTTTTAATCTAATAAATTCATATTTCTTTCTTTTTTGAAATATAAATTTCTTCTACAGTGCGGTTACGCCTCCAGATAACCAAAGATAAGGAGGCGGGCAGCACACACCACCACTGATGGCTGCTTACCAGGAATAGTCACAGAACACAGCACACTGACCGGAACACCGGAAGAGCGATAAAGCCCTTTGGGAGTTTTTATGTCAGCTCAGTATTATGGAAAATTAAGTCAATCCCGGCAGTTGCCGACCCGCTTTTACCGCCCTTTAGCTTTGACCACTCTGACCGTCGCCACTGCACTGAGCACTCAGGCCCACGCAGCGGGCCCGACGATTTACGGCAAGCTGAATTTATCAGCCCAACACTATAAGTTTGAAAAACTGGAGTTCGGCCAGACCGGCACCCCAGCCAGCTATCTGCATAACGGAGCCACAGCGACAACACCTGAGCTGGAACAGTGGGCCATTGAAAGCAATGCCTCCCGTTTCGGTATTAAAGGTGACCTCGCCATGAATGACGAGCTGAAGCTGGTGTACCTGGTCGAGTATGGCATTGATGCCGACAACGGCACGAACAGCAATGGCCGCGAGCTGACCCAACGTAATATCTACGCCGGTATTGAGGGCGCATGGGGCACTGTGTTGCTGGGTAAAAACGACAGTCCGTTGAAGACCTTGTTAGCCAATCCGATCAGCCGCACCGACATAGACCGTTTTAACGACGCCGCTTTGGCCGATATCGGCAGTTATCTGGTCGGTGAGAACCGTCCCGACAATGTGATTCAATACAACTCACCCATTTTCTGGCAAGGCTTTGAATTCAAACTGGCCGCCGTGCAAAACGAAGAAACCGGTGTGCCAGTGTCTGCCAGCAACCCGCAGGATGACGATGGCCTGGCCACAGGCTACTCCAGCTCCCTGACCTATGGCAAAGCCAAATGGTTTGTCGGCGTCGCGGTAGATTCCAATGTGGTTGCTACAGATGCGCTGCGCCTGACCGGTGAAATCAGCCTGGGCCAGGTAAAGCTCGGTGCCATTTATCAAACAGCGGAACAGCATGACGACACAGACCGCATTGGACCTTTCACCACCTTTGTCGGTTCTTCGGTGTCGGCAAGCGGAGCTCAAAACGGCATTAACCCTCTAGGCGAATGGGATGCTGCCAGCGGCACGGCCTTTAAAGAACAAGACGGTTATGTACTGAACGCCACCTGGAAAATCGCCGGCCCCTGGACGGCCAAGCTGCAATATGGCCATTCAAAAACTACACCGCTGAACACCAGTTATGACGATGTAGAAGCTGATGCTGTAGCACTGGGGCTGGACTACCGGCTGAATGAAGCCGCGCGTCTGTACAGCTATTACGCACAGCTCGACACCGAAGGTGATGCTGCCATAGGCACCGCCCACCCCAGCGACCGCACCTTTGCCGTCGGCCTGGATTTCAGATTCTGACCCCTTGTTTATTAAGGAACTTATGATGCAAAAATTCAATGCGTTACTGAAAACCTGGCTGGTCGCCGGCACTGTGGCTCTGGCGCTGACCGCACAGGCGAAAGACATCACGTTACTCAATGTCTCGTACGACCCGACCCGCGAGTTGTACCGTGATTACAACCAGGCCTTTGCGGCCTACTGGCAACAGAAAACCGGGGATAAGGTGAAAATTGAACAGTCGCATGGCGGCTCCGGCAGCCAGTCGCGCGCTGTGATTGATGGCTTAAAAGCCGATGTGGTGACACTGGCTCTGGCCGGTGATATAGACCCGATCGCCCAGATAGCCCACTTGTTGCCAGAGAACTGGGAAAGCCGCTTACCGGATGCCAGCGCCCCCTACACCTCCACCATTGTGTTTTTGGTGCGCAAAGGCAACCCCAAGCAAATCAAAGACTGGGATGACTTGGTCAAAGAGGGCGTGGAAGTCATTACCCCCAACCCCAAAACCTCGGGCGGCGCCCGCTGGAACTACCTGGCCGCCTGGGCTTACGCCAGGGCGCACTATGGCTCTGAAGACAAGGCCCGTGATTTTGTCAGTCAGCTGTATAAAAACGTGCCTGTGCTTGATTCCGGCGCCCGTGGCTCCACCACCACCTTTGTGCAACGTGGCATAGGCGATGTGCTGTTGGCCTGGGAAAACGAAGCCTTCCTGGCGGTCAATGAGCTGGGTGCTGATGCAGTCGAGATTGTGGTGCCGTCTTTATCCATTCTGGCCGAGCCTTCTGTTGCCGTAGTGGATAAAAATGCACAGGCCAAAGGAAACCTGCAGGTGGCTCAGGCGTACCTGGACTACCTGTACAGCCCCGAAGGCCAACAGATTGCCGCCAGACATTATTACCGGCCACGCAATGCCGAAGTGGCCCGGCAGTACGCCAAACAGTTCCCACAACTGAAGCTGGTGACTATTGATGACTTCGGTGGCTGGGCCAAAGCGCAAAAACAACACTTCAGTGAAGGTGCAGTGTTTGACCAGATTTATCAATAACCTCAAATAACAACCAGGGTCCGGTGCTGGCCGTGTATGCGGTCAGCATTTTTTTGCCTTACAGGAGAGAGACGTGAATTTGTTGCGCAAGAGCCGACGAGCGGTATTGCCGGGCTTAGGATTATCCCTGGGCTTTTCGGTGTTCTATCTGTCTTTAATTGTACTGATCCCGCTGGCCGCGTTAGTGGCCAAAAGCTTTAGCCTGAGCCTGGCTGACTTCTGGGCTGTGATTGCCAGCCCCAGAGCCATCGCCAGCTACCAACTGACCTTTGGTGCGTCATTGCTCGCCGCCACCGTCAACCTGGTGTTTGGTTTACTGGTGGCCTGGGTACTGGTGCGTTACCAGTTTCCCGGAAAAAAAGTGCTGGACGCACTGGTCGATTTGCCTTTTGCTTTGCCTACAGCGGTGGCAGGTATTGCACTGACGGCTATTTATGCGCCCAACGGCTGGATAGGCCAGCATCTGGCGGCCTTGGGGATTAAATCGGCGTACAGCCCGTTGGGGGTCACCATTGCCCTTATTTTTATTGGCCTGCCTTTTGTGGTGCGCACTGTGCAGCCGGTGTTGGCCGACATTGAAAAAGAAATTGAAGAAGCCGCAGCCAGCCTGGGGGCCAGCCGCATTCAGACCTTCAGGCGGATTTTATTCCCGGCCTTGCTGCCGTCCATGCTGACCGGTTTTGCCCTGGCTTTTGCCCGGGCAGTGGGTGAGTATGGCTCGGTGGTGTTTATCAGCGGCAATATGCCAATGAAAACCGAAATTACCCCCTTGCTGATCATGACCCGGCTGGAGCAGTTCGACTATGCTGGCGCCGCCGCCCTTGGCACCGTAATGTTGCTGCTGTCTTTTTTATTGTTGCTGCTGATTAATGCGCTGCAGCACTGGAGTAACCACCAAGCAGGAGCCAAAGCATGAGCAGCAATCCACAGACCATCCTTACAGCCAGCAGGTTACCCCAGGCCACCACAGAACCGCTTTGGGTACGGCTGTTCCTTATCAGCCTGGCACTGGGGTTTTTAACGCTGTTTTTGTTGCTGCCACTGTTGATTGTCTTTGGTGAAGCCTTTGCCAAAGGGACAGAAGTCTATCTGGCGTCTATCACTGAACCAGCCGCTTTGCATGCCATTCAGCTGACCTTGCTGGCGGCCGCCATCGCCGTACCCAGTAACCTGGTCTTTGGTTTGGCCGCCAGCTGGGCCATTGCCAAGTTCCAGTTTCGTGGCCGCCAACTGTTGCTGACGCTGATAGATTTACCCATAGCCGTTTCCCCTGTTATTGTTGGCCTCTGTCTGATGCTGATTTTCGGCGCTCAGGGGTATCTGGGCCCCTGGCTGCAGCAACAGGATCTTCAGCTGATGTTTGCCGTGCCTGGTATTGTGCTGGCCACCATTTTTATTACCTTTCCTTTTATTGCCCGTGAGCTTATTCCGCTGATGCAGGAACAGGGCAAAGAACAGGAAGAAGCGGCGCTGACCCTAGGCGCCAATGGCTGGCAAACCTTTTTCCGTGTCACCCTGCCATCGGTGAAATGGGCGCTGCTGTATGGCGTGGTGCTGGCCAATGCCCGTGCTATGGGAGAGTTTGGTGCAGTCAGTGTGGTGTCCGGCAAAATCCGCGAGCAAACCAATACCATGCCGCTGCATATTGAAATTCTCTATAACGAATACCAGTTCGCCGCCGCCTTTGCGGTGTCTTCCTTGTTGGCTTTATTGGCACTGCTGACCTTGGTGCTGAAAAGTTTGCTGGCCTGGCAAAGCGGTAACACCCGTCATTAAGCAGGCTGCAGGATGCAGCTTTAAGGCCAGCAATTAATTCAGATTGCTGGCCTGTTTTTGTGTCAGCAACACCCACAGCTGGTCGGCTGGCACAGGTTTGGACCATAAATAGCCCTGAGCAGAATCACAGTGCATCTGGCTGAGTAAAGTGGCCACTTCAGACCGCTCTACCCCTTCAGCCACCACGGCCAGTCCCAGGCTGTGCGCCAGTTGGATCATGCCGCTGACCAGCGCCTGATCCCGGATGGAGCTGTTCAGTTGCAAAATAAAGGATTGGTCAATTTTTAAGGTAGCCGCATGAAACTTGCTCAGATAATGCAGATTGGAATAGCCAGTGCCGAAGTCATCAATCGCCAGTTTGACCCCGGTTTGCATCAGTTCAGCCAGCTGTTGTTGCACCTGATACTGTTCATCCATCAGCATGGATTCGGTCAACTCCAGCTCCAGCAAATGCGCAGGCAGGCCAGTGTCAGCCAGTGTAATGGCCACTTGCTGTGGCAATTGGCCAGAGCGGAACTGGCGGGCAGATAAGTTCACCGCCACCACCAAAGGCTGGCCGGCCAGATACCACTGCACCGCCTGCTGACAGGCTTGCCGGAGCACCCAAAGCCCCAAACTGTCAATCAGCCCGGTTTCTTCCGCCAACGGGATAAAATGTTGTGGCCCTACCCAGCCCAGTTCAGGATGCTGCCAGCGCAGCAGCGCTTCAACGCCATTCAGCTGGCCCGTACTTAATTCATATTTTGGCTGATAATGCAGCTCCAGCTGCTGCTGGTGAACCGCCTGACGCAGTTCGGTAATCAGCTTCAGTGTGTCGGTCTGATGCTGCTGCCACTCAGATCTGTAAAGCCTGTAGGTATTGCGGCCAGCGTCTTTCGCTTTGTACATCGCCTGATCTGCCATCCGGCACAGCTGGTTAAAGTCATGCTGTTGCGGGGACGAAAAAGCAACCCCCACCGAAGCGGACAACTGAATGCTGTATTCTTCCACCTGCACGGGCTTTTGTATCAGCTGCAGCAATTGCTGCAGCCTGGGAAACAATTGCGCTTCAGTCACGCTGCGCAGCACCAGCACAAATTCATCACCGCCAAAACGACAGGCAATTTCTCCGTCATTCAGCTGCTGAGCCAAACGGCTGGCAATCTCAGCCAGCACCTGATCACCCACACTATGGCCTAACGAATCATTGACAGGTTTAAACTGATCCAAATCCAGCAGTACCACAGCCAGCTCCACATGCTGCTGATGCCACTGCTCAAAACATTGCCGGGCAAAATCGCGTTGCGCCAGGCCAGTCAGTCTGTCGGTTTGGGCCAGATGCAAAATGGTTTTGTGGGATTGCTGCACCCGCAGGTTTTCATCGGACAGCTCCTTTAATAAAGTGCGAAAATCCTGCGCCACCATCCGTACCGCAAAACCGCAAACGCTGAACAGCATCGCCAGTGTGACAATAGTCTGCCAACGCACAGGGCCGACAGCAGTCAGATTCTGCTGCCACCAGTCCACAGCCGCCAGAGAGCAGCAAAAAACCAACATAAAAGTCACCAGACTCAGGTACAGTCTGGGACCGGCAAATAAAGCGGCAAACATCAGAATCATGGGGTAGCAGATAATCAGCGGGTCATGGATCCCTGAATTAATCAGTAACAACCCACTGATGGCAATAGTTAAAGCCCACAGCAACCAGCTGTTGGCTTTGTCGTAGGCCGCGTTTTTTAACCAGAAAAAAGCAGGCAACATCAGTGCGGCCACGACAGACAACCAGACAGCTGAACGGGGGCCGGATAAGAGAGAGCCGCAGGCCACAGTGATAAAACAGACCCAAATCACCTGACGCAGCCGTCGCTGCTGTCGTTGACTGTGCAGATAAACCCCGGATCCACGCTGCGCCATAAAGAAAAACCTTACGCTTACCGCTCTGGCCATCACATTATTGCAGTTTTTGCAGATTTTAAAGAGTTGCAGCAAAATTTAACCTTTGCTGCGGCAGGATGTGAACAGAATGTGCAGCCGGGTTAAATGCCCTCGCCCAAAAAAATTCTGCTGTGCTGCGGCTTCAGCCAGATCTGCTGATGCTGTCTCAATCCCAGTTGCCTGAATTTGTCTTTGGCAAGCTCAACCTGGATCCGTTGTCGGTTTTCTTCCGCCAGCACGTCCAGCCGGACTAGAGGCCCAACCATAGTGATCATGTCGACCACTGCGCTGATACCTCCCGGTTCTGTATGAAGCAACACGTCAATTTCATGGGGCCGGACATAAGCCAGTTCATGTTGGTGTGTCTGAGGTGTGGACAGGGCACTCAGCTGCACTGCGCCTTGCTTCATACGGGCATGAAACAGATTCACATTACCGAGGAATTCATAGACAAAGGGGTTGGCCGGGTGGTCATACACCTGCTCGGGTGAACCTTGCTGTTCAATCCGGCCTTTGTTCATCACCACAATCTGGTCGGCAACTTCCAGAGCTTCTTCCTGATCATGAGTGACAAACACACTGGTGACATGAATTTCATCATGCAAACGGCGCAGCCAGCGCCGCAGCTCAGCGCGCACCTTGGCATCCAGGGCACCAAAAGGTTCGTCCAGCAACAACACCTGGGGCTCTACCGCCAGGGCTCGGGCAAGGGCAATACGCTGGCGCTGACCACCGGATAACTGGGAGGGGTACCGTTGTGCTGTCCAGTCCAGTTGCACCAGCTCCAGCAGGTGCTGCACTTTATTGCGGATTTGCGCCGCTGACGGGCGCAGCTTCTTCGGTTTGACACTCAGGCCAAAAGCCACGTTTTCAAATACCGTCATATGTTTAAACAAGGCGTAGTGCTGAAACACAAAACCCACCCCCCGTTCAGACACATGGCGCGTGCTGATATCCTGGCCATCAAACCAGACCTGGCCACTGTCGGCTTGTTCCAAACCGGCAATAATCCGCAACAGGCTGGTTTTTCCTGAACCCGACGGGCCCAGCAATGCAGTGAGCTGGCCTGTGCCTATATGCAGATTAACCTGATCAACAGCGACAAAATCGCCAAATTTTTTCTGAATGTTTTGTAATTGAATGCTCATGTGAGTTCTCAGTAACAGGCTGCGAGCCTTACCTTATCGAACCTCAGAGCCGGTGGTCCGGTATGCTGAAGACCAAAAAGAAGAGCGTGTTAAGCCGCGGGTTTGTCCAGCCGCAGTTTTTCATTTTTTTCCAGTTGCACCAGTTTGCCCTGGTGAAACACCAGTTCAATGGAACCAAACTCCACTTTACCTACCAGCCGTTCCAGTTTATCCAGCAGCTGATTCAGCAAATCCGGTTGCAGATCTTTTTGCGCCATGTCGGTTATCCCCCCCTCATCAAAGTGGTCTCATTACAGCAGAGCCTGCAAATAACCTAAAATACTTTTTTGAAGCAAAGTTATAACAAAAGGTGATAAAAAATCACTGACACCGCCCTTGTCTAAGGCTGGGAATACATGAATTAAAATGGTATTTATTTTAGAAAATCATGAATGGAATTCATTAGAATGCTGGAACGTCACCATTTGGCCATAGTGCGGGCGGTTGAGGAGCTTGGTTCTTTAACCGCTGCCGCCAGTCAGCTGTGCCTGACCCAATCGGCGCTGAGCCATAGTATGCGCAAACTGGAACAACAACTCGGCACCGACATCTGGTTAAGGGAAGGCCGCAGCCTGAAGTTAACTCAGGCCGGACACTACCTGCTGGCCGTGGCTAACCGGCTGCTGCCCCAGCTCGATCACGCCGAGCAGCGTTTGCGCCAGTTTGCCAGCGGTGAACGTGGCTCGTTACGCATTGGCATGGAGTGCCACCCCTGTTACCAGTGGCTGCTGAAACTGGTGTCGCCTTTCCTGCAGGCCTGGCCTTTTGTGGATGTGGACGTGAAACAGAAGTTTCAGTTTGGGGGCCTGGGTGCCTTATTTGGTTATGACATTGACCTGCTGGTCACCCCAGACCCGGTATTTAAACAAGGCCTGCATTATGAAGCCGTGTTTGACTACGAGTTGGTACTGGCCGTCAGCGCACAACATCGGCTGGCGAAAGCGCAGCACATTGAGCCACAGCAGCTCAGCCAGGAAGTGCTGATCACTTACCCTGTGGCGACAGAGCGGCTGGATATTTACACTCAATTTCTGACTCCCGCCGGCATACTGCCAAAACAACATAAACCCATAGAAAACACCGAAATTATGCTGCAGATGGTGGCCAATAACAGAGGGGTTGCCGCGCTGCCACGCTGGCTGGTGGATGAACAACGGCAGAGCTTTGCTGTGGTGCCGGTGCAGCTTGGCGCTGAAGGCATTCAAAAACAAATTTTTTTGGGTATGCGGGAAGCCGACCTGGATGTGGACTACCTGCGCGCTTTTACTGAGCTGGCTCAGCAATTTAAGTAACCCAACCGACAAAATACTTAGCTGCCTGAAAAAATACCAGTCCGTAAAACGGACTGGCATTTGGCGTTGCTGCATTTGAAGGGAATTGCTACATCAGCCTGAACCGGATTAATAATCCCAGTGCAGGGTCAGGCTGTAGTTGCTGGGTGAACCGTAGAAGGCTTGTTCGGTGCGCACTGAACTTAAGTACTTCTCATCGCTGATATTATCCAGGTTCAGGCTCAGCGACAGCTGGTCGTTAAAGCTGTACTTCAGATAACCGCCCAACAGCGCGTAGCTGTCCTGGGAAATGCGGCCATAACCAGAGGTAAAGTAGGTGTCACTTTGCCAGCGCACCGACAGACCTGCATTCAGCCGGTCAGCCCAGACAGGTGAATAATCGGCCAACAGTTTCAGGGTGCGGCGTGGAATAAAAGTACGGGCTTCATCACCCTGTTCATCATCCATGGTTAACGCCGTAAAGCCGCCTTGCAGAGTCCATTCTTCGCTGACAGGCCCGGACACTTCCAGCTCAAAACCATTGGAATCGACGGTGACGCCTTTGTAGATGGCATAGTTAAAGTCATCCGAGTAGTCGTCATCCTCTACCCCATCCCCGTCACCGTATTCGACAAACTCATACAGGTTTTCCTGTTCGGTTCGAAACAGCGCCAGTGTCACCAGCAGTTTAGTGTCGAATTGTTTTTTCAGTCCCATCTCAAAACTGCGGCCCTGTGCAGAACCCAGCGGCTGAAGATCCTCATTTAAATAATACTGCGGCTGGTAAATGTCACTGTAGCTGCCGTACAGATTCAGACCGTCCATCAGCTCCCAGGTAAAACCCAGATAAGGGCTGCTGCCATCTTCAGTTGTTGAGGTGGACGCGCCCCAGGACTCACCTTCGTTTTCATAGTCGACAAAGCTGGCACCGAGCACCACATCAAAGTTTGTTGTCAGGGCCAGTTGCAACGAGCCATAAATGCGGTTCAGGCTGATATCGGTAAAACCTGCTTCATAAGGGGCAGCCCAGGCTGGTCTTGCTACCTCTTTGCCTGTCCAGGGCAATGCGGGCATTACATCAAAACCGCTTAAAGCCCCATAATCCAGATCGCTGGTTTCAGCCTCTGCCAGGCTGACGCCCAGATTAAACTTATGCTCCAGATCCCAGGCAGTAAATGAACCTTGCAGGGTATTGTCCCAAATCAGTGTCTTGTCATCGGCCGAGAACTTACCCGGGTACCCCAGCATGCCTAAACCTGTCTGAGGATCCATGCCGGTATTGGAATAAGTGTAAAACAGCTCGGACTGCTCTTCGTACCTGATATGGTTCAGTTTGCTGGTGAAATTCAGGTTCTCCGTCATCAACCAGTTCAGTTCGGCAAAGGCCGTGTTGTTTAAGGTGTCCCAATAAGCCCAGTCCATGGCGGAGCTGGTAGAGCGGGAAAAATCAACCTGAGTGCCGTCGCTGTATATCAGCGGTACAGCCCCCCAGGTGACCCCGTTGCTGTTATTGTCCTGATGGGTGTAACCAAAGGTCAGCGCCACTGAATCCGTAAGCTGCCCGTCCACCACGCCATACAACACAGTGCGGTTGTTGTCGTATAAATTTAACCAGCTTTCTTTGTCCTGATGCACCACCACTGCCCGTGCCGCCCAGCTGCCAGAGTCAGTTAATGGGGTGGATAGATCCGCCACAGCCCGCAGGTTCGACCAACGACCATAGCTCAAATCCACACTGGCCTGGGGATCGTTTTTTGGCCGCTTTCTGACGTAGTTCACTGTCCCTGACGGATTGCCAAGGCCAGTGATCAAGCCATTGGAACCGCGGATAAATTCAATTTTGTCGTAAATAGCCGTGTCCAAATCACCAACAAAAATATCGCCAAAAGGAATACCTGAGCCGTCGATATGCATACTGCTGATATCAAAACCACGGGAGTTAAAGTAGGTTCGATCGGTTTCGCTTTGGTCCACGTTGATGCCGGTCACATGTTTAAACAAGCTGTTGATATTGCTCAGGCCGTAATCAGCTATGGTGTCTTGCTCCAGAATTGATAAAGACTGAGGCGTATCAAAACTGTCCAGGCCCAGGCCAGTAGCCCCCGAACTGACACGCTGGATCCGGCTTTCAACAATACGGATCACTTCAACACTTTCTTCACTGGCCTGGCGACCCTGTGCTTCTGCCGCTACTGCGGCCTGGGCATGCAAGCCAAACGCCAGCATGATAGGGGAAAGTGCAAAAATGGGTTTACTGAGCATGGAGTCCTCTGTACGTCTGAAGTGTGGATAAAGGTTCTTATTTATCCTACCAAACAAAGGGTCGTGAATGATAGTAATTATCATTCACGAAAAAAGTTTTTACCACTGACAAATAAATACAATTTAGCCTTCACTGCTGTTTCACACTGGCCGCTCTACCATAGAGCTGGCGATGGTTTTCAACGGCCACAGCGTTTGAAACGCCTTTCTTCGCAGCACACAACGACCAGGTCATCACAACAAACAAGCGTTTTCGCATTCGCCGAATACGCTCACCAAAGGAGATGTTATGGACCCGTATACCAGACAGAACCGCACCTTCAGGCAGCACCCGGGGCTGATGGCTCTGGAACAGAGCCTGCTGTCCGCTGTGCTGCTGTTATCAGCCAGCACAGCGGCAGCTGAACTGCAAAACCTGGCACTGAATAAAAAAGTGACGGCCAGCACTGAACTGCGCCGGGCCCGGTTTGCTGTCGACGGAGACAGCAACAGCCGCTGGGAGTCGGTGCATAAAGTGGCGCCAAGCTGGCTGGCGGTGGATTTAGGCACAGTCAGCCATATCAACCAGCTGCAGATTGACTGGGAAGATGCCAATGCTGAAGTCTATGAAATACAGGGTTCAGACGACAACGAGCACTGGACGACCTTGTCAGTGCAAACAGGGGGCCAAAAAGGCAACAGGACCGATCGGATCGAACTGGACACAGAGCAGCGTTACCTGCGGATTTATGCCACCAAACACAGTGCTCACAATGGTTATGGTTTTTCCATCTGGGAACTGAAAGTGCTGGGGACCGCAGGCGCCGGAGAAATTCGTCCACCAGACTCGCCTCCGGCTGGCAGCAGCAACATAGCCCGAAGCAAAACCACTTATGCCAGCAGCCATTTACAACCATCAGGCAAAGCAGTTGATGGCAACACGGACAGCCGCTGGGAATCTGAGCACAGTGAAGCCTCAGCCTGGCTGAGTGTGGATTTGGGCTCCGTCAGTACCCTGCAACAAGTGGCCATTCATTGGGAGGCCGCCAACGCCGCCGCTTATCAAATTCAGGGCTCGTTGGATAACAGCCAGTGGACCACGCTGGCCAGCCCCGAAATTGATGAGTTTGGCAACAGGACAGACCGCGTTGATTTAAGTGGCAGTTACCGTTACCTGCGCATTCAGGCACTGACCCGCAGTTCTGGGAATGCCTGGGGTTACTCAATTCGCGAACTGGAAGTGTTTGGGACAGTGACTGAACAGCCACCCACAGATCCGACCGAACCAACAGATCCAACTGACCCGACAGAGCCAACAGATCCAACTGACCCGACCGAACCAACAGACCCAACTGACCCTATTGAACCAGGCCCAGAACCAGTGCCGCTGCCCGAAGGGGCCTTACCGCTGTTTCCGGAAAACACAGAGGTGATTGAACAAATTCAGTACAAAGAAGCAGATGGCACCCTGGTGACCCTGATGGGTGCACGGCCGACAGAGCGTCATGCCAGAGAGCGGGGCGAAGCCTGGGATGCGCCCGATCAGGGTCCGGGGCGTTACCTGACTTTTCCGCCTTTTTATTTCCAGAACCGCACCTTTGGCCTGGAGATCCGCGACAGTATTCCGGCCGGCGGCAACCGCATCGAAGTCTGGTTACACGTTAACGAAGGCAGCTTCCGCGGCACCACCTTCAGTCTGTTCCGTAATATTGAAAACCCGGAGGTGCGTGATTTTGGCTGGTCACTGAATTATGGGTTTAATAACCCGAATGAAGGCGGCCAGCCGCTGTGCCATGCCGGTAAACGCGAATGCATGATGAGCTTTAACTCCAACTGGCGCACCAGCCCCCATAGCCCGCTGAAAGTGGGTGACAAAATTGAGCTGGCGCCAGCGCCGCGCCTGCTGACCCCGGTGATCGATGGCGGCGGCGAACGGTATTACTCCTTCGAGCAGCTGTATATTGTCGGTGTCGGCCTGCGCCCTTGGTATGGTGTGGTACCGAACCTGGATTCAGAGCCTCTGCCTGAGCATACCCTGCTCGGTGGCGACACCAGTGTATCCTACAACTACTCGGAAGAGCCGTTTCGCATGTTCCAGCAAATGGCCAACAACATTGGCATTGCAAATACGCTGCGGTTTGCCAAAGGCCGTCGTTTGTTCCACAGCTCATTTTTATCTGGTATTCATTCCGAATCCCCCACCCAGAACCCAGTTTTTACCGAACACCAGAATCAGCTGGGACCACGTTATAACAATGAACGTTGTATTGGTTGCCACCAGAACAATGGCCGCAGCCTGGCCTTGCAGCCCGGCAAACCACTGGAGACCTATTCCGTCTTTACCGGCACACTGCAGAACCATCAATTAGGGCCTGATCCGCACTACGGTCTGAATATTCAGAGCCAAAGCCGTGACAGCCAGGCCCCGGACTTTCATGTGTACCTGACGGGTTATCAGACCGAGATCAGAACTCTGCCTGATGGCAGCCAGGTGGAGCTGCAAAAACCTTTGTACGAATTTAAAGGGCCAGTTCCAGAGCTGTATTCAGTGCGGCAAGCCCCTCAAGTCATCGGCATGGGGTTGCTCGAAGCCATCCCTGAACAAGCCATTCTGGCCAATGTGGATATCAATGATGCCAACAGTGACGGCGTGCGTGGTATGGCCCATTGGGTACAGAACCCGGAAACCGGGGCCCGTCAGTTGGGTCGTTTTGGCTGGAAGGCCACCAAAATATCGGCACGCCATCAGGCCGCAGAAGCGCTGCTGCAGGACATGGGCGTGACCAGCCCGGTGTATCCGCAGCGTTCTTGCCAAAAAGCGGCCAGCGACTGTCAGCAGTCGACTGACTCCACGGCTGTCTCTGACGCTGAATTGCAGCAACTGAGCCAGTATTTGGGTCTGCTTGGCGTGCCAGCCCAGCGCAGTTTGCGCAGCGGCTATCCGGACGGCATCCGGGTTTCACCGGAACATGATGTGAACCCGGAGCTTATTCAGCAAGGCAAACAGCTCTTTGTGCAAAGCCAATGTGTGGCCTGCCACACTGCCAGTTTCACCACGGGCAACACCCACCCGCTGGCAGAGCTGCGTGATCAGCGGATCCAGCCCTACACCGACCTGCTGTTACACGATATGGGTCCTGGTCTGGCGGACAATCTGCCGCAAGGCAATGCCTCTGGAGCCATGTGGCGCACTGCGCCTTTATGGGGCCTGGGCAGCCTGAAGTATGTACAGGGAGGTGAGGACAAAGTGCGTTACCTGCATGACGGCCGCGCCCGCAGCCTGGACGAAGCCATTTTGTGGCACGGCGGTGAAGCCAGCCAAAGCCGCACTTTGTACGAAAACCTCAGTGCGGATCAACGTTCTGCCATCAGAACCTTCTTAAATTCGCTCTGACAAGCTCCAGAAACCACAAAGCCCGGCGCATGCGCCGGGCTTTGGTTGATGAACAGACGGCTGGCTTAATGCCGCGGTTCGTCGTCTCCGTCGTCGTCGAAGTCGTCGTCATCACCTTCTTCGCCGCTTTCAAAATAAGTGCCCCACCCGTCGTAATCGACACCAAATTTCTGCGCCAGCTGGTCCAGTTTCACCGCATCGGCTGTAATGGCGTCTGCGTCCAGCGACTGTTCACGTATGGCGTCAAACACCCAGGCGCTGCCACCTTCTTCAAACTCCACTTCTTCCGCGTCTGTCACTTCAAAACCCAGCTTGAACACTTCCACCGCCAGCTTCTCCAGCTTGCTGAAATCTTCATGGTAAAAATGGTGTTCAATGGTGTATTCCGCATCCGGATCGCTGCCATCTTCCATTAATGCGGCAATGGTGTCTTCAGCAAATTCTTTCCAGTTTTCCATGAGGTTATCCCGTAACAGTGACAGAACCGGCAGTGTAGTCGCTTGCCAGTTCGCTATCAAGCGCTGTCAGTGTGTCCTGCATCTGCTGACGTACTGTCTCCATCAGTTCACGGACAGGTTGCTCTGTCGGCGCTGGCACGGGTGGCAACATCTGGATAATGACTTTGCCGTTATTCCATTTATTCAGCCGCACCTTATGAGTGCTGCTCATCACCACAGGCACCAGCGGCACATTGGCTTGTTGGGCTATATGGAAAGCCCCGGTTTTAAAAGGCAATAAACCGCGGCCATAGCTGCGGGTGCCTTCAGGGAAGACCCAGACCGACACTTTATCCTGCTGAATATGGTCCACAGCACCTTGCATGGTACCCACCGCTTTGTTGCGATTGGCACGGTCAATCAGAATATTACCGGCAAGCCAATACAGCTGACCAAAAAACGGGATCCACTTCAGGCTCTTTTTGCCTATGGTCACAGTGCCTGGCAATAAAGAACCGGAGATGGTAAACAGGTCATAACTGTTCTGATGGTTGGCCACAAAAACACAAGGCATGGCCTCAGGGATGCCATCAGCACGGCGGATTTCCACCTGCAGACCAAAAATCCGCGCCGCCCAGCCGTACCAGTGAGCAAAACGGGCTGTATTGGGTGGATAAAAAGGTTTCACCAGACAGATGGCTAATCCCACAACAGCAGTCAGCACAATAAAGATGGCGATCAGCACTAAACGAATCACAGCTAACACAATAAAAAAGGCCCTTGTTATGACAAGGGCCCGAGTATAACGGGTTCCACCGCTTGGTCTGGTTTGATCTGTCGCAATCGGGTGGTGAACTACTCGACTTCGCCCACCAGCAATTCATCAATGCGTTGCAAGCCACGTGGGAGTTTGTTGCCACGACGGCCCCGTTCGCCCAGGTAATGCTGTAAATCATCGGCTTTGATGGTCATTTTGCGTTTGCCTGCCACCAGGGTCACCGCTGTGTGTTGCGGCACCACCGCCAGCAGTTTTACATACTCTTCGCGACTCGCCGCACGGGCGGACGGGATAGAGATAATCTTATTGCCTTTGCCTTTGGACAGTTGCGGCAGCTCCGACAGCGGGAATACCAGCATCCGCCCTTCGGTGCTGATCGCCACCACTAAATCTGTGTCGGCATTTTTAATGGCGACAGGCGGCAGCACTTTGGCTCCGGTCGGCAGGCTCAGCACCGCTTTACCGGCTTTGTTACGGCTGACCAGATCGACAAAACTGCCAACAAAACCATAACCGGCGTCGCTCGCCAGCAGCAGTTTCTGGCTGTCTTCCGCCATCAGCACATGTTCAAAACTCTCGCCAGCGACTATGGCAAAACGACCGGACAGTGGCTCACCTTGCCCCCTGGCTGACGGCAAATCATGAGCTTCGCAGGCAAAACTGCGGCCGGAGGAGTCGAGAAAGGCGACCTGCTGATTGCTGCGGCCTATGGCGGCAGCACGGAAACCGTCACCGGCTTTGTACTGCAGGCTGTTGCCATCTACGTCATGGCCTTTGGCGCAGCGCACCCAGCCTTTTTCCGACAGCACCACAGTGACAGGTTCACTGGGCAGCAGCTCTTTTTCACTCAGTGCTTTGGCTTCTTCGCGTTGCACTATCGGGCTGCGACGTGCATCGCCGTATTTTTCAGCGTCGGCCAGCAGCTCGTCACGGATCAGTTTAGTCAGCTTCTTCTCAGAGCCCAGCACCCCTTCCAGGTACTGCCGCTCTTTTTCCAGCTCGGCCTGTTCGCCGCGGATTTTCATCTCTTCCAGCTTGGCCAGATGACGCAGTTTCAGCTCTAAAATGGCTTCGGCCTGCCGTTCTGAGATACCAAAGTGACGCATCAGCACCGGCTTGGGCTCGTCGTTTTCGCGGATAATGCGGATCACTTCGTCAATGTTCAGGAAGGCAATAAGTAAACCTTCCAGCACATGCAGGCGGTCCAGCACTTTATCCAGCCGGTACTGCAGACGCTTGCGCACTGTGTCACGGCGGAAGGTCAGCCATTCGGTCAGAATTTCCACCAGGCCCTTGACCCGTGGCCGTAAATCCAGCCCGAGGATATTCAGGTTGACCCTGTAGCTTTTTTCCAGATCCGTAGTGGCAAACAAGTGCGCCATCAGAGGCTCCACTTCCACCCGGTTTGAGCGTGGCACTATCACAATACGGGTCGGGTTTTCGTGGTCTGACTCATCACGCAGGTCCGACACCATCGGCAGCTTTTTGGCCGTCATTTGGGCGGCGATCTGCTCCAGCACTTTGGAACCGGACGCCTGATGCGGCAAGGCCGTAATCACAATGTCACCGTCTTCAATCTGGTAGACAGCCCGCATTTTGACACTGCCGCGGCCGGTTTCGTACATGGCCTGAATTTCATGCACAGGGCTGATAATTTCCGCATCGGTCGGGTAATCCGGGCCCTGAATATACTGCATCAGATCCGGCACCGTGGCCTTGGGGTTATCCAGCAAAGCTGCAGCCGCGTTGGCGACTTCCCGCACGTTATGCGGCGGAATATCGGTGGCCATGCCCACGGCAATACCTGTCACACCGTTCAGCAGAATATGAGGCAAGCGGGAGGGCAGCACCTTGGGTTCGTCCAGCGTGCCATCGAAGTTGGGCACCCAGTCTGTGGTGCCCTGGCCCAGTTCAGACAACAACACTTCGCTGAAGCGGGACAGTTTAGCTTCGGTATACCGCATGGCGGCGAAGGATTTCGGATCATCCGGCGCCCCCCAGTTCCCCTGGCCATCGACCAGCGGGTAACGGTAAGAAAATGGTTGTGCCATCAGCACCATGGCTTCGTAACAGGCGCTGTCACCATGAGGGTGGAACTTACCCAGCACGTCACCAACGGTACGGGCCGATTTTTTGTATTTGGCCAGGTGGGACAAGCCCAACTCCGACATGGCATAGACTATGCGGCGCTGCACTGGTTTTAAACCGTCGCCTATATGTGGCAGTGCCCGGTCCATAATGACGTACATCGAATAGTTCAGGTACGCCTCTTCGGTAAAACGGCGCAGCGGTAACTGTTCCACGCCGTCGGCTGAAATTTGGATCTCTGTCATCTGCTGTTTCCACTTGCTGACTGCTGTACCCGCATCTGCTGTTGCCGCCGGGTCAGTTGCCATAACAATAAAATAAGTAAAATCAGGGTGGTGAAACCAAAAATGGCAATCCACAGCCACTGGATCTGACGGTTACGTTCCACTTCCTGCAATCGCATGGCTTTCAGTTCATTGTCTTTGGCCAGTAATTCGTTGGCAGCGGCCTGCCGCTCCACATCAAAGGCCAGCCGCAGCCGTTCCACCGACAATTCATGTTCTTTATTGCGTAGTTTGCGGTAACCGCTAAAAAATTCATCCAGGTGCTGGTAAGCCTGCTGGTAGCGGCCTAAATCTGCCTCCAGCCGGGCTTTTAGCCGTAGCATGCCCAAGCGGCTGGATTGGTTCTGACTGTTATCTTCCTGCGCCAGCGCCTGTTCTGCCTGCTCCAGTTGCTGGCTGGCCAAAGAGATTTGGCCCAGATCCCGCGAAATCATCGCCCGTTCCAAATGGTGCATGGCATTCTGAAAGGTTGACTGTAAGACCGGCAGATAATCTTCGGCTTTTTCAATATAAGCCAGGGCAGCGTCGGTTTTATCACTGCTGCGGCTGGAGGATGCCAACCCCAGATAAGCGAAATACAGGTTCACCGGGTCATTCTGAGCTTTGGCCAGTTGCAGCAACTCGTCATAATACTGCATCGACAGTGCATAATCTTCGGCCTGGCTGTAGCTGGCCGCCAGGTTAAACAGCACATCCAGCTGCTCTTTCTGAAAACCCAGTTTTTTGTAACTGGCAAGCGCCTGCTGCATAAACTGGCGGGCATCGCGATCAAACCCCAGCGTGGAATACAGCAGCCCCAATTCAGAATTGACGTAGGCCTGGGTTTCTTCATCGTTCAGCTGGCTGGCCTGTTTATAACAGGCTTGCAGCAGCTGCAGTGCTTCCTGATACTTTTCTTCAGCCGAATAGATAGCGGCAATATTGATATCCGCTTCAATCGCCAGCTTCTGCAGACCCAGCTGTTTGGCCAGTTCAGACGCCTGCTGGTAATGCACCATTGCCTGCTGGTACTGGCCCTGCATTTCACGGGCAAACCCCAGATTATTCCAGAACTCCACCGTCAGTTCGGTGCGCTCATCCCCCAGCAACACCAAAGCGTGCTCTGCCACCTGCAACTGCTGCTGGTACTTCTCCAGGCTTTCATAAATATCGGCCTGCTGCAGCAGGTATTGCAATTGCAAAGCCCGCTGCCAGTGCGGAAATTCAGCTTCATGCTGCTGCAGCAGTTTCAGCATGGCGGCAGGCTGCTGCGCCTTCTGCTGCCGGACCCGCTCCAGCCACTGCGGCTCCTGCGCCTGCAGCACCGGCGCAATCAGCAGCAAGCAGCTCAGCACAGCTCCCCATAACCTGGGGTATTGTTGTGGTGTCATCTCTGCTTCCTTTAAGCCAGAACTGCTCTGTCTCCCTTGAGTTCCAGCCAGTCTTTGCGATCGGTCGCACGTTTCTTTGCCAGCAGCATGTCCATGGTTTCCAGTGTCTGAGTCACATCATCAATGGTCAGTTGCACCAGTCGTCTGGTGTTCGGGTCCATGGTGGTTTCACGCAGCTGCAAGGGGTTCATTTCACCCAAACCTTTAAAACGTTGCACGTTGATTTTGCCGCGTTTTTTTTCGGCTTCCAGCCGCTCCAGAATGCCATTTTTTTCGTCCTCATCCAGCGCGTAATACACCTCTTTGCCGCAGTCGATACGGTACAAAGGCGGCATGGCCACATACACATGGCCGGCCTGCACCAGAGGGCGGAAGTGCTGCATAAAAAGCGCACAAAGCAGGGTCGCAATGTGCAGACCGTCGGAATCCGCGTCGGCCAGTATACAAATTTTGCCATAACGCAGCTGAGTTAAATCGGCGCTGTTCGGGTCCATCCCAATAGCCACTGAAATGTCATGCACTTCCTGAGAACCCAGAATCTGTTCGGATTCCACTTCCCAGGTATTGAGGATTTTACCGCGCAGCGGCATCACCGCCTGAAACTCGCGGTCACGCGCCTGCTTGGCGGAGCCGCCGGCCGAGTCCCCTTCCACCAGAAAAAGTTCGGTACGGTTTAAATCCTGTGCACTGCAGTCAGCCAGCTTGCCCGGCAAAGCCGGGCCTGCGGTGACTTTTTTGCGCACCACTTTGGTGGCGGCTTTTAAGCGTTTTTGCGCATTGCTGATACAAAAGGCGGCCAGTTGCTCGGCGATGTCTGTGTGTTCATTCAGCCACAAGCTGAAGGCATCTTTGACCACACCTGTGACAAAAGCTGCGCTTTGGCGTGAAGACAGTTTTTCTTTGGTCTGGCCGGCAAACTGCGGCTCCTGCATTTTCAGCGACAGAATATAAGCGCAGCGGTCCCAGACATCTTCCGGCGTCAGTTTAATACCCCGCGGCAGCAGGTTGCGGAATTCACAAAAATCGCGCAGCGCTTCAAGCAAGCCCTGACGCAAGCCGTTCACATGGGTGCCGCCCTGCGCAGTCGGGATCAGGTTGACATAACTTTCGGTGACCAGCTCGCCGCCTTCCGGCAACCAGAGTACGGCCCATTCCACCGCTTCAGTTTTCGCATTGAAATTGCCGACAAAAGGGCTGTCTGGCAGCGCCACCATCTCTTTCACCGCATCGGCTAAATAATCACGGATACCGGCCTGATAACACCACTGATAACTCTGATCATTCACTTTGTCGTCAAACTTAATGGTCAGCCCAGGGCACAACACCGCTTTGGCCTTCAGCACATGCAGCAGCCGGCTGACCGAAAATTTTGGTGAGTCAAAATACTGCGGCGCCGGCCAGAACCGCACCCGGGTGCCGGTATTGCGTTTGCCAACTGTGCCGGTCACAGCCAGCTCCGACACTTTATTGCCGTGTTCAAAGGCAATTTCATAGACATTGCCGTCTCGGCGCACTGCCACTTCAACCCGGCCTGATAAGGCGTTCACCACAGAAATACCGACGCCATGCAAACCACCGGAAAACTGATAGTTTTTATTGGAAAATTTACCACCGGCGTGCAAGCGGCACAGGATCAGCTCCACACCGCTGACCCCTTCCTCCGGGTGAATATCCACTGGCATACCGCGGCCGTTGTCGATCACTTCCAGCGACTGGTCGTCATGCAAAATCACATGCACTGTGTCGGCATGCCCGGCGAGCGCCTCGTCGACGCTGTTGTCAATGACTTCCTGCCCCAAATGGTTGGGTCTGGTGGTGTCGGTATACATCCCTGGACGGCGCTGCACAGGCTCAAGGCCCGTCAGCACCTCAATGGAATCGGCGTTGTATTGACTCTCAGTCATAACAGGCTTCAGCTCTCAAAATAACTGTATTAACAACCAGTGTTTTACGCGAATTGGCAAAACTTGACAATAGCAGGCAGGTAATTGGCATAACCAACAAAGCTGTGGTCGCCTCCCTGCACTGTTTCAATCTGACAGCCCTGATACCACTGCTGCGCCTTACGGTAATCCAGCACTTCATCACCACTTTGCAGCAGAACCAGGTAACGGCCCGGGTTTGTCGGTTGCCGCTCCAACGCCCGCAGTTTTGGCATCTGCTGTTCATTCACCAGAAAGTCCTGGTGCAACACAGGGTGACGATACAGGCCAAAATGCTGACTGAGCAATTGGTCTGGCTGAACGGCCGGATTGACCAGCACTGCTTTACAGCCATAACGTTCCGCCACCCAGGTGGCAAGAAAACCACCCAACGAGCTGCCTATCACTGCATCAGGGCAACGGCCTTGTAATGCCAGCTCTATCGCTGCAATGGCCTCATCCGGGGTGTAAGGCAAATCGGGCGTCAACAGCTCAACATGCGGCAGCTCAGTGGTGAAATAATCTCTGGTTTGCAGCGCTTTTTCGGATAACGAAGAGCTGGCAAATCCATGCAGGTACAAGGCAAGTTTCATGAGTACGTCCGGTTTGACTGCTGCAGCCTTCAGGCCAGCAGTTCAGTGGTCTGATACCCGCGTAACGCGCACAGCTTCAGCCAGTCACGCAACAGCAGGTTGATTTGTAATTTCTCGTCAGGCAATAACATATCGACATTGGGGTAGCTGTACACAGCCCTGAACTGCCGTACATGCTGGCAGGCCAGCACTTCCGCCATGCGGGCATCATGGTACAGCCGCACCTCAAACTGAGGGTGAAACCAGGGCTGACTCTGCTCCTGCAGCAATTCGATTCGCACTGTCACTGTGTATTTACAACGTTCCAGTAACGCCACTCTGTAACTTTCGCTGGCGCTGATATGGATCAGCTGCTGTTCTCCGGCGCGTTCGCAACGCGGCAGGAAAAAACGCAGTTGTGCGTAATTGCGCTCGCACAGACTGAGGAAGTCTGGCAAGTACGGCACATATCTTTTCCGTGCAAGCTGCAGTCGGGTCAAGTTAACTCCACTTTTCAATCACCTGCTTCAGATTTAGCTCCAGCCATTGTAACGCAATCACAGTCGCGGCATTGTCGATTTTTCCGGTCTTCAGTAACAGCATAGCGTCTGAACGTTGCAGTAAATGGACTTTAATATCTTCGTTTTCCTGTGCCAGACCAAAAACGCCGCCAACGTCCAGCTGTTCCAGCCGGGCCAGCAGCAAATAAATACGCTCGGTGCTGCCCCCTGGGCTGCTTTGGTAGCTCAGCATAGGCCAGAACTGGTTCAGTACCAGACCCGCTTCTTCATGCGCTTCGCGCTGGGCCACCCGCTCAACGGCTTCGCCGCTTTCAATCATGCCGGCTATCGCTTCCAGCAACCAGGGGCCATTGGGGTTTTCCAAAGCGCCAACCCGGAATTGTTCAATCAGCACCAGCTGATCTGTTTCGGGATTATAGGGCAGTACCACCACCGCATGTCCCCGCTCAAACAGCTCACGCGAAAACACCTCACTCTGGCCTCCGTTAAACAGCGCATGACGGATTTTGTACTGGTCAATCCGGAAAAAACCCTGAAAAACTGTCTGCCTGTCGACAACCCCTACATCGGCCTTAGAAAAGATTGGATAATTTTCCGGCTTGAAATCAGACATTTGAGATCTCACATTCTGTTACACTTGAGCGCACATCGTTTACGCTTTATTTCGTTACCTGCTCCGTTTCCACAGAGTATGATGACATCACTTTCGCTAAATAATGGAATTTAGTTTATGAAAAAGACCCTGTTGAGCACTGTCATCGCGTCCACTCTGGCGCTGTTGAGTGTGCAGGCGAACGCCGAAAATTTGCAAACCATTTATCAGTTGGCCACGAAAAAGGACCCGCAGGTTTTAAAAGCGGCTGCTACCCGTGACGCCGCCAAAGCCGGCATTGATGTCACTAAATCCCGTTTACTGCCACAAATTGGTTTCAGTGCCAGCGCGACTAAATCCATTGGTGATCAGTACAACTCAGAAACCGGCACTCAGTACAAAGCAGAAAGCACCCAGACCAGCGCAGGTATAGCCTTGCGTCAGTCGGTGTTTGACTGGACCAACTGGGAAAATCTGGATATTTCTGAAAAAGTAGCGCTGCAAAGCCAGACTGCGTACAACGCTACTGTTCAGGCGCTGATAGTTCGGGTGTCTCAGGCTTACTTTGATGTGCTGTCCGCCGACGACGACTTAAGTTTTGTGGTGGCGGAAAAACGCGCTATTGAACGCCAGCTGGAACAAACCAAACAACGTTTTGCGGTGGGTTTAACGGCCATTACTGACGTGCATGAAGCCCAGGCCCAATTTGACAGCGCTGTGGCCAGCGAAATTGCCGCACAAAACGCTCTGGAAATTGCCCGCGAATACCTGCGTGAAATTACCGGCGAATACCATTCTCAGCTGGACCCGCTGAATACCAGCCGTTTTGCGCCAACCCAACCCAATCCGGCCAGCCCGCAGGACTGGGTGCAACTGGCACAAGACAATAACCTGGAACTGAAAGTCCGTAAGTTATCGGTGGAAATTGCTGAACACAATATCAATGTGGCCGAAGCTGGTCATTACCCGACGGTGGACTTCACAGCACAAACCGGTTTTAGCGACAGCAAGAGCAAAAACCGTGACACAGATATCACTTTTAACTCACCCAAAGCAGACAGCAGCTCTGTTGGCCTTGAACTTTCAGTCCCCATTTATTCAGGGGGTGGCACCAGTGCCAATGAAGAAGTCAAACGGGCCAATTATGTCGAAGCCTCTGAAGACCTGGAACTGAGCTACCGCAGTGTGGTACGCCAGGTGCGCAGCAACTACAACAATGTCGGGTCGTTGATCTCCAGCACCAAAGCACTGGAGCAGGCGGTCATTTCAGCCGAGTCGGCATTAAAAGCCACAGAAGCTGGTTTTGAAGTAGGCACCCGGACTATCGTTGACGTGCTGCAAAGCACCCGCAACCTGTTCAATGCCCGCCGTAACCTGTCCAAAGCCCGTTACGACTATATTCTGTCCATTCTGGCGCTGAAACAGGCTGCCGGTACCCTGACTGAAGATGACCTGTTTACGGTCAATAAAGCGTTGGGTAGCTAACATCCACTTCTAGGGGGCAGTTTCTGCCCCCCTGTTCCTACCAGTTAAACCTTTCGCCGCCCGGCATTTTCGTTACAATAGCGCCACTTGAAACTTCTTAAGGGTTTGCTGTGGTTCAGGCTCCGCGTTTTCAGCTGTCATTTTTGCATCCAAAACACTGGCCGTTATGGCTGGGATTAGGTTTTCTCTGGCTCCTGCTCTGGCTGCCCTATCCTGCACTGATGAAATTGGGAGAAGGCCTGGGGCTGCTGCTGATGAAAGTGCTGAAATCGCGCGTCAAAGTGACCCGCCGCAATCTCGAACTCTGTTTTCCGGACATGCCCGTCACAGAACGCGAGCATCTGGTACGGGAAAATTTTAAAGAAACCGGCAAAGCGGCTTTTGAAACCTTTATGGGTTGGTGGTGGCCGGACTGGCGTGCCAAGCCTTTATGTCATTTTAAAGGACTGGAACATATTGAAGCCATTCAGGCCGAAGGCAAAGGTGTGTTCCTGCTGAGTGGCCATTTCTTATGCCTGGAGATGATTGCCCGCACTTTCGGTTTTTATTGCCCGGCTGTCGGTTTTTACCGGCCGAATGACAACCCCATTATGGAGTACTTTCAGTACCATGGTCGCTTGCGCTCCAACAGAGCCCTGATTGGCAAACGCGATGTGCGGGCGCTGATCCAGGCGCTGAATGACAAAGAAGTGTGTTTTTACCTGCCGGACCAGGACTATGGCCGCAATAAAGCTGAGTTTGTGCCATTTTTTGCCGTCAAAGAAACGGCCACCACCACCGGCACTTTGTTATTTGCCGGCAGTGCCAACTGCAAAACAGTTGCTATCCACAGCTACCGTCTGCCAGGTTACCAGGGCTATCAGGTGGAAGTGTTGCCTGCGTTCGATAATTTTCCCAGCGGCGACAATAAAGCCGATGTGACCCGGGTCAATCAGTGGCTGGAACAAGGAATAATTGCACATCCCTCTCAATATATGTGGTTACACCGTCGCTTTAAGACTAGACCCAACCCAGAAGACCCAAGCCTTTACTGATATACCCAAGCAACTCGGGTATAAAGTGTTGGCAGCCTCTGGTGTGTTGGCTATGATGGCTGCAATGGAATCGGGAAGATAAGCTATGTGGTTTTGGATCAGGCACTTATTATTAGCTGCTTTTTTGTTGGCGCTTGCCGCTCTGGTCATGCTGAAACCAGAATGGCTGGTGATACAGCCAAAAAATCTGGCAGAAAAAGGCAATGAAGCGGTGCAGGGCTTTACCAGCTTCTACAGCACGATACGGGATTCCATGAGCAGCCAGTCGGAAGGTTCTGAAGACTTCGTCATTGAACTTCACGATGACCACAGCCAGCTGGTCAGCCTGCTTAAAGACAGAGCAGAACGGGTGGAGTCCTTACCTGAAAACTGGCAGGGCCGCCGAACAGACCGGCGCTTCCGTGTTGGTGATACGCTGAAAACTATTCTGACGATGGAAGGCCGTAAAGAAGGCGTGGAGCTGTATTGGGTGTTGTCCAGAGACTATAAGGTCAAGCATTACTTCCAGACCGATTTCAGTTATTTAAGTGCGATCCGTGAAGCGGCCACTGCGCTTGCTTCCGATTTCGAAGACCCGGTACAGGCTTACTTTTGCAACCAATCCCGCGCCGTAGTGCTGACCGACAAAACTGTTCCTTACCTGCAGCAAAGCTGTATCAACATTCAGGCGCCGAAACGGCGCTTACCCCTGTTTGGTTAACAGAGGGTCAGAGCTTCAGCTCTGACCCTGCGCCAAACAACTGCTGCCACACCTGTTGCACTGCCGCCATCGCCTGCTGCACCTCGGCAGGCTCTTCAGCGGCCGGAGCCAGTGTCTGGCGGTGGCTGACCCCACGCAGCTGACGGTAGGCCTGCTGCAAATCAGCCACCTGGGTTTCAGACAACAGGCCACAGCTTTGGGCGGCGTCCAGAATACGGATATTGTCGCTGTACTGGTACAAAGCCGGGTAGCAGGCTGCATGGGCTAACACCAGAAACTGACTGATAAATTCCAGGTCAACAATACCGCCTGTGGCATGTTTCACTTCAGTCGAATTCATCCCATGGTGTTGCCGCAGCTTCTGCCGCATCTCCACTACTTCCGACAGCAGCTGCTGCGGCTCCCTGGACTGCCCTAAAATCTCAGCGCGGATCTGTGCAAAGCTCTGGCGGATGCGTTCCCCGCCATACACCAGACGGGCCCGCACCAGCGCCTGATGCTCCCAGGTCCAGGCTTCACTTTGCAGATAATCCCGGTACGTATTGATATGCACGGCCAGCAAGCCGGAGTTGCCGGCAGGCCGCAGCCTGGTATCCACTTCATACAGCACGCCACTGGCGGTTCTGGTACTGAAAATATGCACAATACGCTGCACCAGCTTGATATAGAACTGGCGTGAATCAATGGATTTGTCACCGTCCGTGGCCCCGTCCGGGTTGGACTGGTGTACAAACACCAAATCCAGATCGGAGCCGTAGCCCAGTTCCAGCCCGCCCAACTTGCCATAGCCTATTACGGCAAAGGCTTTATCGTCCGGACCGGACAAGCCCTGTGGCACGCCGTATTTTTCCGCCATCTGAGCCCAGGCCAGTTCCACCACCTGAGCTATCAAAGCCTCGGCCAGAAAAGTCAGATGGTCGCTGACTTTCATCAGCGGCAAAATACCGGTAATGTCAGCCGCCGCAATTCGCAGCTGCTGCGCCTGTTTAAACTGGCGCAGCACTTCCATCTGCAGTTCCAGGTCATCCGCCGGTACCCGCAGCATCTGCTGGCGCAGCCTGTCCTGATAATCCGTCATTTGTGGCACCTGATACAACAGGGCCGGGTCGATCAGTTCGTCCAGCAACATGGGATAACGCGCCAGATGTTCAGCCAGCCAGCCGCTTTTGGCACAGAGCAGTACCAGTTGCTGTAAAGCCGCCGGGTTTTCATGTAACAGCTCAAGATAAGCAGTGCGGCTGACAATCTGGCGGAACACGCCCAACAACCGTTTCAATACAGTGGCCGAGCCCTGCTGTTTCGCCAGCAACTGCAGTAAAAACGGCAGCAGCTTTTCCAGCAAATCACGGCCGCGCGGGCCAACACTGCGTTTCTGACAGTCCAGCTTAAACTGCTGCAGCTCTGCCAGCAGTTCCAGCCCCTGCTCCGGCTGCAGCCAGTCCAGCTGCTCTGCCAGTTCCTGCGCCGGTAATTGAGAGTCCCAGCATAAACGCCCCAATGCCAGCTCTTCGGGCTCCGGGTTGTCGCCCTGATCGATCACCGCTTTAAACTGCTGGTGAATACGGGCCATACACGCCTCGGTCAGCGCCGAAAACTGTGACCAGTCGCTCAACCCCAACGCCAGGACCAGCCGGGCACGGTTCAGCTCGTCTTGCGGCAGGGTCTGAGTTTGCGCATCGTCTATGCCTTGCAGGACCTGCTCCACCCGACGCAGCCAGAGGTAATCCGCTGTCAACTGTGCGGTATCGGCTTCTGACCAGAGCTGATGCCGGCACAAGGCCTCCATCGCGGCAAAAACAGACACTTGCTGCAAGTCGGGTAAACGGCCACCACGGATCAGCTGCAGGGTCTGCACCACAAACTCCACTTCACGAATGCCGCCGGAGCCGAGTTTGATATTGTCGGTTCTGTTGCGGCGACGGTTTTCCTGCTCAATCAGCTGCTTCATGCGCCGCAGCGATTCCAGCGCCGAAAAATCAATATAACGCCGGTACACAAAGGGCTTCAGCAGCTGTTGCAGCTGAGGTGTCCAGACCGGGTCCGGGTTCAGCACCCGGGCCTTGAGCATTGCATAACGCTCCCATTCCCGGCCCTGCGCCTGGTAGTAGTCTTCCATCGAACCAAAACTCAGCACCAAAGGGCCGCTGTCCCCAAAAGGCCGTAACCGCATATCGACCCGGTACGCAAAACCATCGGCCGTCACCTGATGCAAGGCAGAAATCAGTTTTTGCCCCAGTTTGGTAAAAAACTGCTGATGCTCAATACTGCGGCGCCCGCCCTGAGTGTCGCCGTTGTCCGGGTAGGTAAAAATCAGGTCGATGTCGGAGGAAAAATTCAGTTCACCGCCGCCCAGCTTGCCCATCCCCAAAATCAGCAATGGCATCGGCACGCCTTGGTGGTCCAGTGGAGTGCCCCACTGTGGCGTTAAATCCGCGTAGGCCCACTGGTAAGCGCTGTTGATCAGTCCGTCAGCCAGCGCAGAAATTTCAGTCAGGCAACGCCGGATTGTTTTCACGCCCAACAGCTCTGCGGCCATCACCTGCGCAAGCACCTGATTGCGATAGCGCCTTATGGCTCTGAACACATGGTGTTCACTGAGATCGGTCAAGGCCAGCAGCGGATTTTGATACTGCCAGTCCTGGCTTAACGCGGTTTTATCCAGCAGCTGTGTTACCAGCTCAGGCTGTTGTGTCAGCACCCGGCCAATAAAAGGACTGACGGACAGCAACAAATCCAGACTCTGCTGCTGTTCCGCGGTGGTCGGCTGCAACGCGAGACTGGCCTGGGTACGGCGGGCTTCCTGTACTAACAGCTCTGCACCAGACATCGGCTTACTCCTTACTCAGATGTTGCGACAGCCTGAGCTGTGCCTGCACATAGCTGTGGCTGCCAAGCACTGTGGTGGCTGGCTGGCCGGTAAACACCAAAAACTCCGGCCAGAATTCGGCCAGCGCCGCCCATTGCTGTTGCAGCAGCGCCAAAGCGGCCTGGTCTTGCTGCTGCCACCAGCAGGCTTCGTTATACAAAATGGCTTTGAGCAACGAGGCAGGGGCCGCACTTTCAGCCGCAGTCGCGTTGACTGGCTGCTGCTGAAACAAACGATACCCCCGCTCGGCTTTGGACATGACGCCAAGACGCAGCGGCAGCTGCTGCACCACGGCCTGGCCAAGGTCAAACAAAGCATCAGTGTCCCCGGCAATCAGTTCCAGTTCCAGCTCTTCAATGGCTTCTTTGTGTTCACCTGCGGTGACCCAGCCTTTATCCAGTGCCACTTCCACCACAGCGCCGCCGGCCACATGCAGTACCCAGGTCTGGCGGTAAAAATCGGTGCTGAATAACTGCACTAACTGGGGCTGCAACTCTGCCGCTGTTACCCCGGCTGGCCAGATATCGGCAGGAAAAGCACTTAACTCAGGCCAGACCGAAGCGCACGGCAGATTGTATTCAGGCCGCACCTGCAAGGCGCCTTGCTGCGTTCCGGCCAGCTTTATAGTTTGTTCATAGCGGCCTTGCTGCAAGCGGGTGCGCAGGCCAGCATCCTGCCGGCGAAACCAGTGGTCAGCGGTATCGTAATAAGCATTCACTAGTTGTTTGCCCGCCCGGCTCTCAACTTTTTCTGCCACGGCAGACCACAGAGGGGTTAAATCCGCCGGCAATGGCCCGCTACAGATAAACTTCAGCTCAGCTTCAACCGCCATTCGTTTGCATCCTTTTCTACTGCCTCTTGTTATTTATCAATCACCTGGCCTATGATCGATGCAATTTAAAATTTTGGCCAGTCAGTCGCCCGTTTTTTTGGAACTTTTATGCCTGCACATTCTTCCCGCTGGTTGGGCCTGGCCCTGCTCAGCGCCAGTGTTGTTTTCCCTGTTTCGGCTCAGCAAGACAACAGCACGGCCGCTGTCACCACTGCAGCGCCTGCCGTCTCAGGCACCGCCTATATCAGCGATCGGCTGGTGACTTATTTATACAATGGTCCTGGCAAGGATTATAAAATTATTGCCAGCATTAATGCCGGTGACGAAATTCAGCTGACGGGGGAAGATGCCACAGCGGGTTACTGGCAGGTGACCGACAGTAAAGGCCGTACCGGCTGGATCTTAAAGCAGTATGTCAGCGCAAGCCCTGTGTTTGACCAGAACACCGAACAACTAACCACTCAGCTGAACAATCTGCAAAGCCAGATTGAAGCGCTGGCGCAGGAAAAACAGCAGTTACAACAAGAGCTGGAAGAAACGGCGGCAGCTGTCACTCAGGCCGAAGCCGCCACGGCGACAGCGCAGCAGACCATCGCGCTGCTGACCACCCAGTTGCAGGACAAACCAACCTCATTCTGGCAGGATAAAATGGTGATGGGCGCCCTGCTGGCCATTGCCGGATTAATTCTGGGATTACTGGTACCGGCTTTGTTACCACAACGCCGTCGCAACGATCGCTGGATGTAAGCTCTAGTCCGCTTTTAACTCCGGGTTTACCGCTTTGAGTGGTAAACCCGCATCCTGCTTCACCTGTTCTATCACCACATAGGTATGGGTTTGTTGCACACCAGGCAAATCGACAATACGGCCAAGCACAGCCCGGTACGCTTCCATGCTGGACAGCCGCAGCTTCAGTAAATAATCAAAACCACCGGCCACCATATGGCATTCGGCTACTTGTGGAATATTCACCACCGCATCACGAAACTGGTCGAAGATAGCCGCTGTGGTGCGGTCCAGCGTCACCTGAATAAAAGCCGCAGTGCCATACCCCAGCTTACTGGCACTTAAGCGGGCGCCAAAGCCTTCGATATAACCATCCAGCTCCAGCCGACGCACCCTGTCGATGCAAGGGCTGGGGCTTAAATTGACTTTTTTCGCCAGCTCAACGTTGGAAATCCGTCCGTCTTTTTGCAGCGTGTCTAAAATGGTCATGTCAATCCGGTCCAGCGGACGGTGTTTGGCACTTTGCGTCATGGCAGTATTTTTTCTTGCCCAATTATGATTAATCCAAATTATATAGGGTTAAACCTAAAAGAAAACCACCAAATGCGGCTGCGCTTTCAATAAAATGCAGCATTATTTTTGACCTCAACCGGACAATGATCATGCTATTTCAAGGCCAACTGACCACCACAAATCCCATCCGCCAGGCCATGCGCGACCACTACCGCGCCGACGAAGATCTGGTACTGAACAACCTGCTGCCTATTGCAGATATTGGTGTAGCTGCACGCAGCCGGGCCTGGGAACGCGCCCGTCAGCTGGTGGTGGAAATCCGCCGTCTGCAGGTCGGTAAAGGCGGTGTCGATGCACTGCTGAATGAATTTTCCCTGTCGACCGAAGAAGGCCTGGTGCTGATGTGTCTGGCCGAAGCCCTGCTGCGGGTGCCGGACAAACACACAGCCGATTTGCTGATCCGGGACAAATTATCCACCGGCGACTGGAGCTCTCACCTGGGCAACAGCGAATCGCTTTTTGTGAATATATCCGCCTGGGGTTTATTGCTGACCGGCAAGCTGGTGAACTACAGCGACGACCAGAAAAAAGCCCAGTTTGGTTTGTTAAAACGCACCTGTGGCCGTTTGGGTGAACCGGTGATCCGCCAGGCGGTACGTTATGCCATGCAAATTATGGGCACCCAGTTTGTGATGGGCACCACCATTGAAAAAGCCGTGGAACGTGCAGTGGAGCTGGAAAACAAAGGCTTTACTTACTCCTACGACATGTTGGGCGAAGGCGCCCGCACCAGCGAAGACGCCAAACGGTATTTCGACAGCTACATGATGGCCATTCATGTGATTGGCAAAGCGGCGAAAAACCGGGGTCCATTCAAAAGCCCAGGCATTTCCGTCAAACTGTCGGCCATTCATCCGAAATACAAATTTATTCACCGCGAACGCGTAATGGCAGAACTGGTGCCTATGCTGAAACAGCTGGCGCTGGCCGCTAAGTCTTACAACATCAGCTTTACCGTGGACGCCGAAGAAGCCGACCGCCTGGACTTGTCGCTGGATATCATCGAAGCCGTGTTTGCCGATCCGGATCTGGCGGGCTGGGAAGGTTTTGGTCTGGCGGTACAGGCCTACTCGAAACGTGGTCTCTTTGTCATTGAATGGCTGCGCGAGCTGACCGTCAAAGTGGGGCGCAAAATGATGGTGCGTCTGGTCAAAGGCGCCTACTGGGACACTGAAGTGAAAATCAGCCAGGCTGAAGGCCTGGCCGATTACCCTGTATTCAGCCGCAAACCATCGACCGACGTGTCTTACCAGGCCTGTGCCAGGAAGATGCTGGAGTACCGTGACAGCATTTACCCTATGTTTGCCACCCACAACGCTTACACAGTAGCCACCATTCTTGAAATGGCGCCCGACCGCACAGGTTACGAATTCCAGCGCCTGCACGGCATGGGGGATTCCTTGTATGACCAGGTGGTGGCAGAAGATAAAGTGCCTTGCCGTATTTATGCCCCTGTGGGTGAACACCAGGATCTGTTGGCCTATTTAGTACGCCGCCTGCTGGAAAACGGTGCCAACAGCTCCTTCGTGAACAACATTGTGGATGAAAATATTCCGGTGGAGTCCTTGCTGAAAGACCCGGTCGAACTGGTGCGCAGCTGGAGCAAAAAACGCAACGGCTCTATTCCGATGCCGGCCAATCTGTATGGCAGCAGCCGCCTGAACTCCAAAGGCCAGGATCTGACCGATATCGATCAGATGAGCCAAATGCGTGAGGCCATGGACAACTGGCTGGCGACAGTGCACGCCATCGAACATCAGGCCAATGCTGAACCCGTGCGTAACCCGGCCAATACAGACGAAATTATTGGTTATCACCAACATGCCACTGCGGACGATATGCAGGCTGCTGTCGCAGCAGCAGAGCTGGCTTTCCAAAGCTGGTCGACCCGCCCTGTCGCTGAGCGCGCCTTGTTGTTGAATAAACTGGCCGATCAACTGGAAGCGCACCGCGATGAACTGCTGGCACTTTGTATCAAAGAAGCCGGTAAAACCCTGGGCGACAGCCTGGCTGAAGTGCGCGAAGCCGTCGACTTCTGCCGTTATTACGCAGACCAGGCCAACCAGAACCTGCAGCACAGCCAGGCCCGCGGTGTGGTGCTTTGTATCAGTCCGTGGAACTTCCCGCTGGCCATTTTCTTAGGCCAGGTGGCTGCTGCTTTGGTGGCAGGTAACACAGTGGTGGCTAAACCTGCAGAGCAAACCAGTTTAATTGCAGTGCGCACTGTGGAGCTGATGAAGGCAGCCGGCTTCCCGCTTGACGTGGTGCGTCTGGTCATCGCGCCTGGCCGTCAGGTGGGTGAGCAGGTGGTGCCGGATAGCCGGATTAAAGCCGTCATGTTTACCGGCTCGACCGAAACCGGCGCCTGGATTGCCCGTAAACTGGCTGAACGTGGTGGCGAGCCAGTACCTTTGATCGCCGAAACCGGTGGTCAGAACTGTATGATTGTCGACTCCACCGCTCTGCCTGAGCAGGTCGTGGACGACGTTATTTCCTCTGGTTTCCAGAGTGCAGGTCAGCGTTGTTCAGCACTGCGGGTACTGTTCCTGCAGGAAGACGTGGCCGACAAAATCATCACCATGATCAAAGGGGCCATGGCCGAACTGACAGTCGGTGACCCGGCCTGGTTATCGACCGACTTAGGCCCGGTGATTGACGCCAAAGCCCTGCAACGCCTGAACGACCATGTGCAGTACCTGGAGGGCAAAGCCAAACTGCATTATGTCTGCAAGGCGCCAGCGGCAGGCAACCACTTCTTCTTTGCGCCGCGTTTGTATGAAATCAGCAGCCTGAACCTGCTGGAACGTGAAGTGTTCGGCCCTGTGGTGCACATTATCCGCTTCAAAGCTGAGCAGTTGGACCAGGTGATTCGCCAGATCAATAACACAGGCTACGGCCTGACCATGGGTGTGCACAGCCGCATAGCGCAGACCACCCTGAAAGTGGCCAGCGAAATCAAAGCCGGTAACATTTATGTGAACCGCAATATGATTGGTGCCGTGGTGGGTGTACAGCCATTCGGTGGCCGCGGCTTGTCCGGCACTGGCCCGAAAGCCGGTGGTCCTTTCTACTTAAGCCGTCTGGTGAAAGAGCATGAACTGGAAGCACCGGCGCTGGACAGCGCTGTGGTCGCAGCGCTCAGTGCAGCCCCAGCCACAGACAGCAAGCTGAATCAGCAACTGCAACAAATGGCGCAGGCGCAATACCAGTGGCAACGTCAGTCCGTCACAGCACGCAGTTCTGTACTGCGACGTTTCCTGGCGCAGCTGGCTGGTAACCGTCTGGTCTCTGAGCGCGAACATGATTTGAATCAGGTACTGGAAGCGGCCCGCGAGCAGCTGAGTTTCCTGGAAAAACAACTGACCAACCCTATCACCTTGCCAGGCCCAACCGGCGAATCCAACCAGCTGTTCCTGGAAGCCAAAGGGGTTGTAGCATTGCTGCACAGCGAACACAGCAGCTTCCACCACTATGTGCTGAGCCTGATCACTGCACTGGTGTCCGGTAACGCGCTGGTCAGCACTGGCAGTGACAGCCAGCAAAAAGAGCTGGAAACCATTCGTCAGTTGCTGACTCAGGTGGGTTTACCTGCGGCACTGACTGCCGTCACCCGTCTGAATCAGCTGAAAGCACTGCTGGCGGCGCCAGAGCTGGCCACCGCAGTTATTGAAGCGACAGACCCGCACAAAGCCCTGGCGGGTGAATGGATTGCTGCACGCTCAGGTGCTATTACAGCGCTGGTCACCAGCCCTGCCGATCATCAGTTGCTGCACCGTCTGGTCACAGAAAAAACCGTGACCATCAACACCACAGCAGCTGGTGGCAATGCGTCGCTGATGACAATGGCCGACAATCTGGGTTAATCCCTGGGGTCAGAGTGCGACTCTGACCCCATTACTTTTTCTGGCCTCCATTTGATAAGCCCACCTTATGGTGGGCTTTTGTTTGCTCGAAAGAAATGATATCATTTTTATCAAATTTGCAGTTTTTAAATATTTCGGTTAACTTTTTGTTGCTGAGGTCCAATGAATCAGTCAAATCAGTTCAAAACCGTTTCTATTGACCAGTTAGTACCAGGAATGTACGTGGTGGCCGTCTTAAAACAACGAGGCCGGGTCGAAATTAAAACCGAAGGTTGGGTTCGCACTGACGCTATGATTGCCCAGCTGAAAAAAAAGGGCGTGCTGGAACTGCTGACCGATCCAAGCAAAGACCTGAACCAGTCGAAAGAAACGACTGAGCTGCCCACAAGCGACCCAGTCAGCACAGCGGCAGACGCCAAAAAAAACCGGGCTGTGCCCTACAGCAAGGAACTGGAACAGGCGCAGGTGTTGTACCAGCAAGCCAAAGGTCTGCAGAAAAAAGCCTTTGCCGATATCCAGGCAGGTCGCCCTTTGGCACTGCAGCCTTTTGTTGATTGCGCCAATGGTGTTATTGAATCCGTCTTCCGTAATCAGGACGCGTTGCTCTGCATCAGCCGTATCCGCGACAAAGACGCCTACCTGCTGGAACACTCCGTCAATGTCTCGATCCTGATGACCATTTTTGCCAAACAACTGGGCTTTGAACAAGAGCTGATCCAGCAACTGGCGACCGGCGCTTTGCTGCATGATATGGGCAAAATTAAAGTGCCGGACCATATTCTGAATAAACCAGGCCGGCTGGATCCGGACGAGCTGCAGGAAATGCGCAACCATGTGATCTACAGCTTCGAATTGCTGGAGTCCATAGCGGGGTTAAGCCAGGCCAGTCTGGATGTGGCGGCAGTGCACCATGAACGGCTGGACGGTAAGGGCTACCCTTTAGGTTTGAAAGACCTGCAGATTTCCCTGTATGGCCGCATGATTGCCATTGTTGATACCTATGACGCCATCACAGCAACCCGCTGTTACAAAGAAGGGCAAAGCGGCATTACGGCTCTGAAAATCATGAAAAAAGAAAGCCACAGCTATGATCAGGAATTGCTGGCGCAATTTATTCAGGCCATTGGCATCCATCCGGTTGGTACGCTGGTGAAACTGAAAAGCCAGAAGCTGGCAATAGTACTCAAAGCCAATCTGGTCGATCCGCTCAAACCTGTGGTGAAAGTGTTTTATCACACCAAATTTCGCCATTATCTGGAAGTGCAGGAACTGGATTTAGCACAAACCAAAGTGGATGATGAAATTGAAGCGGCGGTGATGCCGGAAGACTTTGACATTGATTTAATGCGCTTTTTCCGCCAGTCGGTGCTGCAATAAGCTGCGCGGCAGCAAGACCCCAGAAACATAGGCAAGCGATGTGACTGGGGCGAGAGGGCGCAGTCAACAAAGCTGCGGCTTCAAGGACGACGGGTTTCTACCCAAGTCAGTTGGAGTTGCAGCGAGGCGACAAGCCAGTGAGACCCCAGGAGCATAGTCACCCTATGTGACTGGGGTGAGAGGGCGCAGTCAACAAAGCTGCGGCTTCAAGGACGACGGGTATAACTCCAGTCGCTCAGCGCCTCGACACTGAACGTCTGCTGACCAAACTGCAACACCACATACTGCGGCAATATTTCTTTGACTTGCACGTCGGCAGTCAGCCATTGGCCCTGCTGCAAGTCTTTGCCATTGACTTTCACCCAGCGCTGCGCCGGCTCGGACGCGTAGACATGGGCTTCAAATTTCAGCTCAGGCAGTTGACGCTGCAGCAGATCGTCCAGCTGCTGCACCGGCACAGCCGGCACATCGTGGTAATTGATCTGAGGTTGTCTGTTGCTGCGTTCTGCAGCCGCCAGTGCACTGGCAAACTTTTCTTTCAGCTCAGCCGGTGCTTCGGAGTTTTCCAGCTCTTCGGCAGGCAATAAATCGCTGACCGGGCTCAGTTCGTCCTCAGTAAAAGCTTCAACAAAGGGGTCTGTTTGCTGAAACTCAGTTTCGGCCCGGCTGCGCCCCAGCATCGGCATGTCCGGTTGCGCTGAGACCAGCAGTTGCTCAGAAACGGCTTCTAATTCGCTTGGTTGAGCAGGCAATAGATCGGCCGCAAGTTGCAGCTCCTGCGCAATTTCTGCGGCGCTCGCTGCCACAGGCTGTACCACCACAGGCGGTGCTGGTTTTGTGGGCACAGCAACAACCTCAGGCTGCGGCTGTCGGCCCAACCAGAACCCCACTGCCAAACCCGCCCCAATAATCAACAGCAACAACAGAGGTTTCAGCCAGTTCATACCTGGCTTTGATTCAGCCGCAATCTGTACTTGCTGCTGTTGTTTCAACGCATCCATCAATAACGACATAAATTCTCAGTTCCACCACAGTGTGGCGACAGCTGCACCAGCGCCAAGTGCCAATAAAGTAACAGCCGGCCACAACCACCAGGGCCATGGCTGGCTTTGCACCGGCATTTTTACCGCCAACACTTCAGTTGCCGCCTGCTCTATCAGTTTCGCATCCACCAAGGCTTTTTGCTGGCTGTAGCCGCCGAGCAAAGCCCGGTCACAAATCAGGTTCAATAAACGCGGGATCCCCCCAGACAACAGAAACAACTTTTTCAGCGCGGCCGCAGTAAAAACTGGCCGGCTGCAGCCGGCCACCTGCAAACGATAACTGACATACTGCTGCACTTCCTGTTCGGTTAAAGGCATCAGATGGTAGCGGGCGGTAATGCGCTGCGCCAGCTGGCGTAAATCCTGGCGCTGCAGCAACTGCTGTAATTCCGGCTGACCTATCAGGATCACCTGCAGCAGCTTTTTAGTGTTGGTTTCCAGATTGGTCAGCAGACGCAACTGCTCCAGCACTGCAGGCTGCAAATGCTGGGCTTCATCAATAATCAAAATGGTATTTTTACCGGCCTGATGGTTTTTCAGCAGGCGGTTGGTAATTTTATCGGTCAGATTTTTCAGGCTGGCATCCGCCTTTTTGTAGCGGATACGCAACTGATCACAAATGGCGGCCAGCAGCTCCAGTTCATTCAACGTCGGATTTAAAATAAAAGCCACTTCGGTCTGGTCGGTCAGTTCCTGCAATAAACAGCGTGATACTGTGGTTTTGCCGGTGCCGACTTCTCCGGTCAGTAACACAAAACCACCTGCATCACCCAAACCATAACGCAAATGAGCCAGCGCCTCAGCGTGACGGGCACTGAGAAACAAAAAATCAGGGTTCGGCGCTATCGAAAACGGCTGGCTGTTCAGGCCAAAAAATCCGGTGTACATGGCGTTCCTGAGGTTGGGTTGAGCGACTTTTGCTGCTGGGGCGTTATAATGGCAAAAAAACTGTTGGTGGGAAAGCATTGAAGCTGTATCTGGTCGGCGGCGCAGTTCGCGACAAACTCTTGAATTATCCGGCGCTGGACCAGGACTGGCTGGTGGTCGGCAGCACACCGGAACAAATGCTGGCTCAGGGCTATCAAGCCGTTGGTAAGGATTTTCCGGTGTTCCTGCATCCCAAAACCAAACAGGAATATGCGTTGGCCCGCACTGAACGTAAACAGGGCCAGGGGTATACCGGCTTTGCCTGCTATTTCGCCGAAGACGTTACGCTGGAGCAGGATTTGCTGCGCCGCGATCTGACCATCAATGCAATGGCGATGGACGAAGAAGGGCAGCTGCATGACCCTTATGGCGGTTACCAGGACCTGCAGCAAAAAATTCTGCGTCATGTATCGCCGGCTTTTGCGGAAGACCCACTGCGGGTATTAAGAGTGGCCCGCTTCTATGCCCGCTATAAGCACCTGGGTTTTCAGATTGCCGACGAGACCCTGAACCTGATGCGCCTGCTCAGTCACAGCGGTGAGTTGCAGCACCTGACGGCAGAACGGGTCTGGCAGGAAAGCGCCCGGGCGTTGCAGGAACGCAACCCAGAGGCCTATATTGAGGTGCTGTATCAGGTTGGTGCTTTGGCGGCGCTGATGCCGGAGCTGGCCAGACTCTGGGGCGTGCCCAACCCAGCAAAATGGCACCCCGAAATCGACTCCGGTATTCACACTTTATTGGTGCTGCAACAGGCGGCATTGTTATCCGATCGGTTAGACGTCCGTTTTGCTGCGCTGTGCCATGACGTCGGTAAAGGCGAAACCGACCCGGCGCTCTGGCCTTCGCATCATGGCCATGAACACAGTGGTTTACCTGTGCTCAAAACCATGTGTGAGCGCTTGCGGGTGCCGAATGACTGCAAAGAGCTGGCGCTGCTCGCCTGTCAGTACCATCAACTGCTTCACAAAGCCCTGGAGCTGCGCCCCGCCACAGTGCTGAAACTCTTTGATGGCATCGATTTATGGCGTAAACCAGAACGGCTGGACTTATTGCTGCTGTGTGCCGTTGCAGATTTACGTGGCCGCACCGGCTTTGAACAAGCGGACTACCCACAGCAGGAGTATTTATTGCAAGCCGCCCAGGCGGCCAGGGCTGTCGATATCAAAGCCATAGTAGCGGCAGGCCTGAAAGGTGAAGCTATTAAACACAAACTGGCTGAGCATCGGCTGGCAGCAGTGACGCAGGTAAAACAACAGTGGGATCAGGCCAGACAAACTCAATAGGCCAGAGCTGCTGCTGTTCCTGATAGGCCTGCCATAACGACTGGTAGCTCTGCTGCAGCACAGGATGCAACTGTTCTGGTGCCAGCTCAGCCAAAGGCCAAAGCACAAAGGCATTTTTCAGGATTTCAGCTCGGGGCAATTCCAGCGGTTGCTGACAGATCAGCGCGTCGTAGGTCAATAAATCCAGGTCCAGGGTTTTGCCACAAAATTTAGGCGAAGCCGCAGCTTTGCCGTAACGCTGCTCCAGGCTTTTCAGCGCGCTGATACAATCTGCAACGGCCAACGCCGTATGGGCTTCGATCACCAGGTTGTAAAAGGGATCGCCGACAAAACCGACCGCCTCACTTTCAAACACCCGCGAACAGCGTAGCGGACCAAACAGTGCGTGTAACTCGAGGTAAGCGGCGGCAATATGACGCTCGCGTTCAATATTGCTGCCCACACTGATGTAGATCAGTGCCATTACCAGTCGCCCCTGTTAATGCTTACACCAACAGTAGCGGCCTGTGGCACCGCACCAGGTTTACCGATACGGATCGCTACTGCTGTAGTGGGAAAACGCTGCAGCAGCATAGTGGCAGTTTTTTCCGCCACAGTTTCCAGCAACTGATGCGGCACAGCGCAAAGCTCAGTTACGGCCTGACAGACTGCGGCATAATCGATGGTCAATTGCAAATCGTCACTCGCGGCAGCCAGGCGGATATCTGTTTTCATCTCAATATCAAACACCAGCGTCTGTTGGATTTGTTTTTCCCAGTCATAGACCCCAATCACGGTTGGGACCTGCAAGGCACTGATAAAAACTTTGTCCATTCTGATTTCCGCTTTTGTTAAGTTACTGTTTCAGGTAGTCTGCTGGTCGGATAGGCAAAAACCACAAAACTCTATAAGCTGACCGCCTTTTGATAAGGGCGTGATTCTAGCGCACTTTGCCAGACTGAGGAACCCAGAACCATGACCCCAACCATAGCAGTAATGATGCTTGCCGCCTACTTAAGCGGTTCGATCTGCTCTGCTATTCTGGTCAGCCGGATTTTCCGTTTACCCGACCCGCGCACCCATGGTTCAGGTAACCCCGGAGCCACCAATGTATTGCGCCTGGGCGGCGCATTCCCCGCGATTTTAGTACTGGTGTTTGACGTGCTCAAAGGCACTATTCCGGTCTGGGGCTCTTATTTCTTAGGGATTGAAGCTTTCTACCTTGGCATGATTGCCATCTGCGCCTGCCTCGGTCACATCTATCCGCTGTTTTTTGGTTTTAAAGGTGGCAAGGCAGTCGCCACGGCTTTTGGCAGCATGATGCCTATAGGTTTGGATTTGGCAGGTTTATTAATTTCCACCTGGATGATGCTGGTGGGTGCGACCGGTTATTCGTCCCTGGCAGCCATAGTGACAGTGTCGTTGGCGCCAATTTTTACTTGGTTTATCAAACCTTTATACACTATTCCTGTGTCAATGCTGAGCCTGCTGATTATTTTGCGCCATAAAGACAACATCATCCGGCTCTGGCGGGGTGATGAAAGCAAAGTCTGGCATAAAGGCCGCAAGAAAACCAAAAAGGAATCAGATCCGGGGTCAGAGTAGGGGTCAGAGTATGACTCTGACCCCATTCATTTAAAGAGCGGGCAATTGATCCATTGGCCAGCGTGGCGTGACACCTATCGACAAATCCTGCTGCTGACCTGCTTTTAAGCGTTGGAATCCGGCAAACGCAATCATGGCACCATTGTCGGTGCAGAACTCTTTACGTGGGTAAAACACTTCTCCTTTTAAGCTGGACAGCAGTTGTTCCAGCTGCTCGCGCAGAGAAGTATTGGCACTGACACCACCGGCAACCACCAGCCGCTTCAGCTTTTGCTCTTTCAACGCCCGTCTGCATTTCAACACCAGAGTATCCACCACAGCTTGTTGGAATGACGCCGCGATATTCGCCTGCACATCCGGGCTTTTGCCTTCGGCAGCGATCACATTAGCAGCCGCTGTCTTGAGGCCACTAAAGCTGAAATCCAGACCAGGCCTGTCGGTCATAGGGCGCGGAAAGGCGTAAGCTGCAGAATTACCTTTGGTGGCTAATTTCGCCAGCAGTGGGCCGCCTGGATAATCCAACCCCATCAATTTGGCTGTTTTATCGAAGGCTTCACCCGCCGCATCGTCAATGGATTCACCGAGCAACTTGTATTGGCCAATACCGTCGACGCGCACCAGTTGAGTATGACCACCGGACACCAACAAAGCTAAAAAAGGAAATTCAGGCTGCTTTTCTTCCAGCATAGGAGCCAATAAATGGCCTTCCATATGATGCACCGCCAGAGCCGGCACATTCCAGGCCATCGCCAGAGAGCGGCCAATGGAAGCCCCCACCATTAAAGCGCCAGCCAGACCAGGGCCCGCTGTGTAGGCAACCCCCTGAATGTCCGAAGCGCTGCATCCGGCTTCGGTTAACGCTTGCTTGATCAGTGGCAGGGTTTTACGGATATGATCACGCGACGCCAGCTCAGGCACCACACCGCCGTAATCGGCATGCAGTGGGATCTGGCTGTACAGCACATGACTTAATAAGCCTTTGTGTTCATCGTATATGGCAATTCCTGTTTCATCACAGGAGGTTTCGATGCCAAGGACTCGCATTTTTTCCCCTTCCACTCTATGATACGCGGCGAATTGTACTGGCATCCGTAGAGCAGAGCCAGCGAAACACTTATTGCTTTACATTGGTAGTGGCTTTTGGGTAGAATGCCGCACCATTTTTAATCGTATTGGTTAGACGCTAACCAAAGTGACCGAGGTGAGAATTTAATGCCTGTAGTAAAAGTTAAAGAAAACGAGCCGTTTGACGTAGCTCTGCGTCGTTTCAAACGTTCTTGCGAAAAAGCTGGTGTTCTGGCTGACGTGCGCGCTAAAGAGTTTTACGAGAAACCAACCTGGATCCGTAAACGTAAAAAAGCGGCCGCAGTAAAGCGCCACATGAAAAAAATGTTCCGCGAGAACGCTCGTCGTATCAAGCTTTACTAATTTCTTTTCTGCCTGACTGATGTCGCTGTTAGAGCAACTGCAAGAAGCACAAAAAGACGCAATGCGTGCCAAGGACAAATTACGCCTTGGCACTATTCGTCTGGCATTGGCTGAAGTAAAGCAACGCCAGATTGATGCGCAGATGGAACCGACTGACGCCAATATTCTTGCCGTGCTGACCAAAATGGCCAAGCAACGCAAAGAATCTGCCAGTCAATACAGCGCCGCAGGCAGACAGGATTTGGCTGACACCGAGTTGGCCGAAATTACAATCATTGAACAGTTTTTGCCAAAAGCCTTGTCGGCGGCAGAACTGGATGATTTACTGCAACAAGCCATAGCAGAAACCAGTGCCAGCTCAATGCAGGACATGGCCAAGCTGATGGCGTGGTTAAAACCACAGGTGCAGGGCCGCACTGATATGGGTGCATTAAGTCAGCTGGTCAAATCCAGACTGAACTAAGTTTAGGCCGAATCACTGCATGCCGGGCTCTTGCTCGGCTTGTCTTTTTCTGAAGACCGCGTAAGGAAAAAGGTGGCAGGACAAATTCCCAGACACTTTATCGACGAGCTGCTCGCCCGGACTGATATTGTTGAGCTGATAGATCAAAGAGTTCCTTTAAAAAAGGCTGGTAAAAACTACCAGGCCTGCTGCCCTTTTCATAACGAAAAATCGCCTTCTTTTACCGTCAGCCAGGACAAGCAGTTTTACCATTGCTTCGGTTGTGGCGCTCATGGCAACGCGATCAGCTTTTTAATGGCCTATGAGCAGTTGGAGTTTGTTGAAGCCATTGAAGATTTAGCCCGGCTGCACCATTTGGAAGTGCCACGTGAGCAAGGCAAAGGGCCTCAGCGGCCTCAGGCCCAGGCCGACGATTACAGCCAAATGCAAAAAGCGGCGACGCTGTATCAGCAGGCATTAAGTCGTCATGAAGCAGCCAGCAGTTATCTGGCCAATCGCGGTATCAGCGCAGAAACAGCCGAAAAATACGGCATTGGTTATGCGCCTGAAAGTTGGGATTTCTTGCTGAAGCAACTGGCCAGTAGCAAACCGCAACGCGATCAGTTGTTTGAACTGAAACTGATCAACCGAAACGAAAACGGCCGTGAGTACGACTTTTTCCGCGACCGGCTGATGTTTCCAATTCGGGATAAACGTGGCCGGGTCATTGGCTTCGGTGGCCGGGTCTTGGGTGACGGCACCCCAAAATACCTGAACTCACCGGAAACCCGCTTGTTCCATAAAGGCCGTGAGTTGTACGGCCTCTATGAAGCCCGACAGAATGACGAGCGGTTAAACCGGGTGCTGATTGTTGAAGGTTATATGGACGTGGTCGGCCTGGCGGATAAAGGTATTTCCTTTGCTGTGGCTTGTTTAGGCACCGCCACGACCCCAGATCATATGCAGACCCTGTTCAGGCTCACCAGCACAGTCACCTGCTGTTATGACGGCGACAGAGCCGGACGTGATGCGGCCTGGCGGGCATTACAAAGTGCCCTGCCCCATCTGAAAGATGGTGTTGAACTGAACTTTGTGTTTTTGCCTGAAGGCGAAGACCCGGATTCGCTGGTAAAACAAGAAGGCAAAGCGGCATTCTTGCAACGACTGGACCAGGCGCAATCGTTAGGGATTTATTTGTTTGATCATCTGGTCAAAGAACTGGATGTCAGTACCGATGCCGGTAAATCCGCCTTGTGGGCCAAAGCCAATGAGCTGATTAAACAAATACCCAGCGAATTTTACCGTGACGCCCTGTATGAAAAACTGCAGGCGCTGGTGGGGAAAAACGTGAAAACAGCGGCACGGCCCGTGGCAAAAACGGCCGTGGCTGCCGCGGCGACACCGACCCCGAAAATTACACCTATGCGGCGTGCCATTGCACTGTTGATACAACACCCGGTGCTGGCGCAGGTGATGCCCGTCGCACCTGAGCTGGCTCAGGCCAATCTGCCGGGCATTCAGTTATTACTGGCGTTGCAGGAGAAGCTGCTGCAACAACCCAAAGCAACCACAGCTCAATTGTTAGAACATTGGCGGGATACCGCTGAATACAACATTCTGGTCAAGCTGACCTTATGGGACCATCAGGTTGCCGAAGAACAGTTGACGCAGGAGTTTCTGGATACCTTCCGTTCGATAGAAGATCAGTATCTGGCGCAGCGTCTGGAAGAGCTGCAACGTAAGGATACGCTGGAACAGCTTTCGCAGGCAGAAAAACAGGAATTCGTGCTGTTACTAAAAGCGTTTAAAAGCAAATAACACTGGGTTGGCAGGCAGGTCGTGGCTGGCTAGAAAAGCTGCGCTTTGTTATAATCGCTAATTCGCATTTTCAGACTAACTTATTTGGGTGGAAGAGCAGCCTCTATGGAGCAAAATCCTCAGTCGCAACTAAAACTCCTGATTTTAAAGGGTAAAGAGCAAGGCTACTTAACCTTTGCTGAAGTCAATGATCACCTTCCACAAGACATCATCGACTCGGATCAGATTGAAGACATAATCCGGATGATCAACGACATGGGCATTCAGGTGTTTGAAACAGCACCAGATGCCGATGACTTGATCATGACAGATGCCACGCCGGATGAAGACGCGGCAGAAGAAGCTGCCCAGGCGCTGGTCAGTGTCGATAAAGAACTGGGCCGCACCACTGATCCGGTTCGTATGTACATGCGTGAAATGGGTACAGTGGAACTGTTGACCCGTGAAGGCGAAATTGACATCGCCAAACGTATTGAAGAAGGCATTAATCAGGTTCAGACCTCTGTGGCTGAATACCCGGAAGCCATTACCTACCTGTTGGAACAGTGGGATAAATACGAAGCCGAAGAAATCCGTTTAAGTGACATAGTCACCGCCTTTATCGACCCGAACGAAGCCGATGATATGGCGCCAACCGCGACCCATATCGGCTCCGACGTGCCAGAAGATCAACTGGATGACGAAGACACTGACATCTCCGGCGACGAGGAAGATGAAGACGGTGATTCTTCGGACGATGGTGATTCGGGCCCAGACCCAGAAATGGCCCGGGAAAAATTTGGCGCCTTACGTGCCCAGTATGAAGTGACCCGTCACTCCATCATCAATAATGGCCGTGAGCACCCAACCACCAAAGAAGAAATCGAGAAGCTGAGCGAAGTCTTCCGTTGCTTCCGTCTGGTCCCCAAACAATTCGACCGCCTGGTGAAAAACATGCGTGAGATGATGGACCGGGTGCGGGTGCAGGAACGCATTGTGATGAAACACTGCGTTGAATACGCCAAGATGCCGAAGAAGAACTTTATGAAGGCCTTCAGCGGTTTCGAAAACAGCACGGCCTGGATTGACGCCGAAATTGCTGCTGCCAAACCTCACTCAGCCCGTATGGCCGAGATGAAAGACGAGCTGTACCGCAGCATCGACAAGCTGAAAAAAATTGAAGAAGAGACTGGCCTGTCTATCTTCAAAATTAAAGACATCAACCGCCGCATGTCGATTGGTGAAGCCAAAGCGCGCCGGGCGAAAAAAGAGATGGTGGAAGCCAACTTACGTCTGGTAATTTCGATTGCGAAGAAATACACCAACCGTGGTCTGCAGTTCCTCGACTTAATTCAGGAAGGCAACATTGGTTTGATGAAAGCGGTCGACAAATTCGAATACCGCCGTGGTTATAAGTTTTCGACCTATGCCACCTGGTGGATCCGTCAGGCCATTACCCGCTCTATCGCGGACCAGGCACGGACTATCCGTATTCCGGTGCATATGATCGAGACCATTAACAAACTGAACCGTATCTCCCGTCAGATGCTGCAGGAAATGGGCCGTGAACCGTCACCGGAAGAACTGTCTGAGCGTATGGGCATGCCGGAAGACAAGATCCGTAAAGTGCTGAAAATTGCCAAAGAGCCAATCTCAATGGAAACCCCTATTGGTGACGATGAAGATTCGCATCTGGGCGATTTTATTGAGGACAGCACCTCGGAATCGCCACTGGATTCAGCCACCATGGAAAGCTTAAAAGCCGCCACCAGCGAAGTGCTGGCCGGTTTAACAGCCCGCGAAGCCAAAGTGCTGAGGATGCGTTTCGGTATCGACATGAACACCGACCATACGCTGGAAGAAGTTGGTAAGCAGTTTGACGTTACCCGTGAGCGTATTCGTCAGATTGAGGCCAAAGCACTGCGTAAACTGCGCCATCCAAGCCGCAGCGAAGTATTAAAGAGCTTCCTGGACGAATAAAAGTTTAAAAAGCTATTCAGAACAAAACAGGCGCCGTACAGCGCCTGTTTTTTTGCCTAAAATTCCGCCAATCAGTTGTTTGTGCTGTGGTTTTAGCCGTGACAAGCCAACACAAAATACATATACTGCGGTTGCTTTGTGCTGCAGCCTTGCAGCTTCCTTGCAAAGTGTAGAAATGGCCCTATAGCTCAGTTGGCTGAGGGGCGTTCGCTGTAAAGCGATGAGCTGTGATTTAACATCACAGCGAAAGACGCGAAGGTGAGGCCGTGGATGGCCGAACCGGAATGAAGCTACAGGATGTACCCTGCTGCCTCATACGAAAGTGAAAAATGGCCCTATAGCTCAGTTGGTTAGAGCATCCGACTCATAATCGGCAGGTCCCTGGTTCAAGTCCAGGTGGGGCCACCATTTCAAGCTACGTTTTCATGCCAGCCCTTACCGGACTACTCCCACTTGTAGCTAAAGCTGTGCACGTTCAACTCGCACAAAGCACTGCTTTCTGACAACACTCGTTTCGCTCAGCTGGGGCCCTCTTTAGTCTTCTGTGGTTATTTCTTTCTTCGCTTTTTCCTGTTCAAACAACACATCTGCAACGCTAAACGCCAGCGGCAGCGTGGGTTGAATGCCAGTACCGAGGCGGATGTCAAGGCGGATCAGGGTGGCGATTTGTGCTTTGCTGTCGCTGATCAGGCAATAAGGTGCAGTGCAACCGGCGGCAGGCCCAGGCTGCCATGAGGCCGCTTTATGGTTGATTTGACTCTGTTCTGCTTCAATCACAAACCAGTCATAACCTTGTTGTTCAGTCAGCAAAGCAGCCGCCAGCAGGCTGCTTTGGGTCCAGACGCCGGCATTCAGCTGGTGGTGAATATAGAGGCGGTGGTAGTTTGGGCTCAGGGCTTCGCTGTGTAACCAAGCGGGCAGCGCGGGCGTGGTACTGCTGCAGCTTTGCAGCAATACCGCCAACAGCAGCAACAGCCCCCTGATCATGGTTGTGGGCGCCAGCCGTTTTGCAGCAGCTGTTGCTCCTGCTGCAACGTCATGGCAGCAGCCGCCATCTGCTGATCCAGCAGGGCATCCAGGGCCTCACTGTGAGTCGCCGTCTGATACCCCTGCCCGGTCACCCGGCTTTCGCTGTGCATTAAAGTCCATTCAGCGCTGCGGCAGGCCAGCTGTTGCTGTACTTGGTTGTCGCTGCCCAACTGGTAAACCCGGCAGTACTGGCCGTTTTGTGCAACAAAACTGAACTGCACTTCCAGCGACCTGCCGTCCGCCAGCTCCACTCGCTGGCCTGAGGCTTGTTGTTCCAGGCGCTGCTGCACCAGAGACCAGGGATCGGAAACAGTACCGCCGGAACCAAATTGCAATAACAGGGCGACAGCAGTCACTGAGGCTGCAGCCGCCAGCCAAGGCAAGGGTCTGCGCCGCAGTGGCACCACGTCAGGCTGTTCAATTCTGTGCAGGCTTTGAGCTAAGCCGGCACTTAATGGGCTGTTATCGATGCTGGCTGCAAACTGCTGCACTCTGGAGTCCACGGCCGCCAGTTCAGCCAGGCGGTCGGCCAGCTCCGGCTGAGCCACTATGGCCTGACGCACCTGTTCCATCTCGGCCGGACTAAGCTCTGCATCCAGAAATGCGCTGAGTTGTTCGTTACTGGGGGTCATTCTGTCACCTCCGAAGGCTGGGCAAACCAGCGTGCCAGTTGTTGTCGTGCCCGTGCCAACCGGCTCATCACAGTGCCACCTGGCACCTGCAGCATCTCGGCGGCTTCAGCATAACTGAAGCCCTGTACGGCCACCAAAGCCAGCACCTCCCGTTGTTCCTGCGGCAATTGCTGCAAGGCCCGGCTCACCTGCTGCAGTTCAATCTGCTGTTGCGGGTCACTGCTCTGGCCTGGCAATTGCTCCAGCAGCTCAGGTTCCGACAGCGTCATGCCCTGCAGTTGACGCGCTCTGTACTGATCGATCCACTGATTGCGGATCACCCGAAAACACCAGGCCAATACCGGCACTTCGGCTGCAGGCGGCGACAGCCACAGCTTCTCGATACACTGCTGCACCAGGTCATCGGCGTCGGCCGCATTGGCACAGAGCGCGTAGGCAAAACGGCGCAACTGTGGCAATAATACTTTAATGTGGTCGTTGGTCATGTCCGGCTCCTTTTTTAACTAAACGAGCCAACTCAGCCTTTTATTCCGGCTTTTGCGGAATTTTTTTCTGTGTCTGACGTTAACACTGTGAGCATTTAACCAGAAGAGCCAAGGAGTCTGTATGCGTTACCTGAGCCTGATGCTGGTGCTGACCACAGTGACAGCGCATGCCCAGCTTAACCCCCTACTGAACCAGTTACCAGTGCAGCTGCCTGTGACTTTGCCCGAAGTACGGTCATTAAAACCTGCTGCATTGCCTCAGGCCGAACTCAGAGAGCTGCGCCAGTTACGGCAGCAGTTGCAGCAACAACTGGACCCCTTAACCCACCTGCCAGAGCGGCTGACTTTAGGTATACCGGGCACGCAGAGCCTGACCGAAGTGCAGATAAGCCCTGGCCAGCGAGCCGTGGAGCGGGAGTGGCTGATGCTGCTCAGTGCGGCTCAGTGGCAGGCGTTAAAACCTGTGTTGTCTTTGCCTCACCGGGTGCGTTATCTGGCCGCATTGAACCTGTACCAACTGACATTGCAAGTGAGCACGGAGCAAGACCAGGCAGAGCAGCTTCGGCAGTTGTTGCCTGCGGAGCTGCATCTGCAGCTGGACCGTCATTATATTTACCAGTTGCAGCAGGGGGCGGTGAATGAAGCGGTGCCCGCCCCCCAACCCAGCACCTTGAGCTGGCTGCCACTTTGCAATGCCCCGGTCAGCCTGGGCCTGGTCGACAGTGCGGTCGAACCCTCCCACCCGGCCCTGAGTTCTGCCCGCATTCAAAGCCGCCGTTTTTTGCCTGCCACAATGGCTGGCTCCGCAGCGCATGGCAGCGCCGTTGCGTCAGTGCTGGTGGGGCGTTATCAGCAACTGCAGCCATTGCTGCCGCAGGCACAGTTGCTGGTGGCGGAAGCCTTTTACCAGCAGAACCCCTATCAGCATGGCGCCACTTTGGATTCTTTGTTGCAGGCGCTGGACTGGCTGGCTGGCCAACAGGTGAGTGTGATTAATCTGAGCCTGACCGGACCGGCCCATCCGGCACTGCAGCAGGTGGTCGAACAACTGAGTCAGCAATTGGTGTTGGTGGCGGCGGCAGGCAATGCAGGCCCGGCCGCAGCCCCTTTGTACCCGGCAGCTTACCCGCAGGTGCTGGCGGTAACCGCAGTGGATCAGCACAGAACCTTGTACCGATGGGCCAATCAGGGCGACTACATAGATTTTGCTGCACCCGGTGTGAAGGTATGGACAGCCAAAGCTGGCGGTGCCTTAAGCCAACAAAGTGGCACCTCGCTGGCAAGCCCTGTGGTGGCGGCTTTTGCCGCCTGCGCTTTGCAGCAGGGGGTGCCGCAGCCGCAACTGCCTGACTTTTTACGTCAGCAGGCCACAGATTTAGGAGAGCCCGGGCCGGACCCACAGTTTGGTGCAGGGTTGTTAGAACCCGGAAAACTTGTAACTCAGCCCTAACTGTACTTGCAACTGCCGGTAATTCAGGCTGTCGGTGCTGGAATGCACCCACTGTTGTTCCAATGAGCTTTGCAGCGCCAGGCTGCGCCAGAGCGTCCAGTCCAACCCCAGCCCCAGGTAGCGTTGCTGATCCTGCCGTGCTTGCGGTTCTTGCTCAGACCAGGGTGCCTGATAATCGCGCCACTGGTAACCGGCTTTGACCTTCCACTGCCGCTGGCTGTCGGCCTGTGTATAAGCCCAGCTCAGTTCCAGCGCTGGCCCATGATAACTGAAATTGGCCAGTTGCGCCCGTTCCCACTGATAGGCACCGGCCATTTGCACTCGCTGCCGGCCATCCGTGCTGAACCAGAATTGGTCCCAGCGCAGCTGATGCTGACGGGCATCCCTGTCGGCCAGTGCAGCAAACTGCTTCTGACTCCATTGCCAGCTGGCACGCTGGTACCAGCCCGAAGGCCAAAGCCGGGCCAGATAAAGCCCTGGCTGGTAGAGCTGCAAAAAATCCTGTGTTGCAACATCGGCATCGGCGTAATTCAGCGTCAGCCCACCCCGCCAGTCAGCCAGCGCCGTCGACCAGTCCAGGCTGTGGATCCACAGTCTGGTGTCAAACTCAGGGTTGTGTTGCCAACGCTGTAACTGCAGCATGCTGTTCCAGTTCAGTTGGTTGTCGCCCGATTGCCACTGGGCTGACACCGAAGCACTGTGCTGCCAGCCCTGATCGGACTGACCAGACGCTTGCTCCAGCTCTTTGACTTTCAGATTATCGGAATACAGACGGGCCGTTTTCACTTCAGCCTGCCAGTTGGTTTGTGCCGCTTGGGCTGAAGCTGTGGCCAGGGTAAGGGCCAGCAGGGTGAAGCTCAGTGTGCTGTTCATTCTCAGATCCTCCCCCCTGGTACCGGCTGGCAGCACCAGGGGATGTCCATTACAGGCCAATACCTAACACGGCATTCAGGTTCGCCTGAACCGACTGCATCACCTGCTGATTGACGGTCTGCTGCACAGCTCCCGACAGTTGCTGACTGACTTGTTGGTTCAGTTGCTGCTGCACGGCAGTCTGGCTGTGTTGTTGTACTGTCCCCACCACAGCGCCTGTCACAGTACCGGTCGCTGCAGGTTGCAGCGTCGGCGTTTGTGGCACTGCCGGGGCTTGTGGTAACGCCAGATCCTGGCTGGTGGCCAGAGCTGTAGCGCTCGCGCTGCTGATAACCGAGTTGCCAGCAGTGGCCGAAGCTCCCAGCAAACCTGAAGGTAACTCGCTGCCAGCAGTGATCAGCTGTGTCCCTGCCAATGCAGCTGCTGTGCTGTTGGCGCTTCCCAGTACATCCACTACAGGCAACTGGGGTGTCTGACTGGGCGCTGCACCCACACTGCTGCTTTGTGGCAACCCAACCAGCGCCGAGGCCTGGCCAGAGCCTGAAGCCTGCCCTTCTGTTGTGCTTTGGGTGGACGCCGTCAACCCAGTGCCGGTCATGGCCGGACTGGAAATTTGCACACTGCCAGAACCCGAGGCTGCTGACGTCGTACTGGCTGAAGCGCCTGCAGAATTCAGTGTCAGTTCGCTGCTGTTATTGCTTTGTACTGCACCAGCCACATTGGCCTGAGCACCGGGCGTCACATGGGCCGTGGTGCTGGTCGAGGGGGTGGCAGACGGGCTGGCCGAAGTAGAAGTTTCAAACTGATTGGCCAGACACAGGCTGCTGCAAAACAAGCCCGCAGTGGCAAAAGATAAAATAGATAAAGTGTTCATAACCGTTGCTCCTGTGACGTTAGTGTCATAGCGATAACGGTCAGCCGGTTTTTTTATTCCCGGCAGGCGTCATTTTTTTACGCCTGCCCGAAAAAAAGCACTCAGTGGCTGAGCAAAGTGCGGAAATTGCTGGCCATCGGATACTGGGTTTTACTCCAGCCAAGGCGCACCAGCACCGTATTCTGCGACGGGATCATCATCACTGTCTGATGGCGGTTGCCCATCATGGCATACGCATCGGCTGGCAACTCTGGCCAGCGCAACACCGCGTCGCCACGGTTCAGCCAGAACTGGTAGCCATACGCCTTTTCATTGTCACTGCTGTTGGGCGCCGTGGCCTGCTGCACCCACTTTGCATCAAGCAGCTGCTGACCATTCAATTGCCCTTGCTGCAGCATCAGCAAACCCAAACGAGCCCAGTCCCGCGCCGACGCATAGAGGTAAGAGCTGCCGACATAATCGCCGGACTGGTCCATTTCAAACAGGAAATGCCGCATGCCCAAGGGGGCAAAGAGTTCGCGACTGGCAAAATTCAGTGTGGCCTGCGGACCACCAGGGATCCGGTCTGACAACAAGCGGCTCAGTAAATTGGTGGTGCCGGACGAATAAGAAAACTGCCGGCCGGGCGGCTGAACCAACGGGCTTTGCAACGCCACTTGGGCTGCACTGGGTGCGGTAAATAACATATGGGTGGCATCACTGCCCGGCGCATAAGTTTCATCAAACCCCAGGCCTGAACTCATCTGCAGTAACTGTTCAAGCCGAATAGCGGAGCGTTCATCCTGGGCCCATTCCGCAAACAAGGCGGTGTCACCCAGCTGCAGTTGTCCTTGTTGCATCAGGCGCCCCAGCAGCATAGCGGTCACGCTTTTCGCCATAGACCAGCCCAATAAAGGGGTTTGGGCCGTCACCCCCTGAGCATAACTTTCGGCGACCACCTGGCCGTTTTTCATAACCAGCAAAGCCCGGGTTTCAAAGCCTTGTTGGTTGTCATCAGCCAGCATCCAATCCAGTTGTTGCTGCAAAGTGGTGTTAATAGTGGATACCTGCTCGCCAGCCGGCCATTGCGCATCCGCTGTCACAGGCCCTTCAACTTTGCTGAGCGCCGCCAAAGATTCAGCTTCTGTGAACAGCAAAGCGCAGCCGGTTGCCGGGTAATACTTAGCTGTGACGTCTGCCATACCAAATAAATCCGCCTGCACTGTACGTTCAGCATCGTTATACACTAAGGTCACCTCCCGGTTCACCGACGAATAAGAGGCCAGATCCTCCACAACACGTTCAGGCGAATAACCGGAAATATAACGGGCTGAACAGGCCAGTTTGGCACTCATATGAGTGGACACCTGCAGCGCGTGGCCCAGATGCCAGGGGGCAAACCCCAGCAGCACCGGCACAGCGGCCATACAAAATGTAAACACAACTAGCAAAGCCACTAAAATAAAGGTTACAAATTTCATAGTTTGATAGCTTTTTTTCGGTCAATCTGGGGTCATTTGACAGGAAAAAGCAGTGAACAGGCAACAACTCTTCGCAAACAAAAAAAGCTATAGACAATACCAACAGCTCTGCTAGTCTGGTCTGAACAGTTGGCTGAATTCTGATAACAATAACGCCTATGAATTTTGTCATTTACGCTATACCTGCTTTTTTAATATTGATAATGCTGGAGATTTATCTGGACTGGCGTTATCAGCGGCACACCTATCGTTTTAACGACGCCATTAATTCACTGAACCTGGGCATGATGAGCCAGGTGACAGGCATTGCCCAAAAAACAGTGCAGTTCAGTGCTTATTTGCTGGTGTTTGAGCATATTGCCTTATGGAACCTGGGCCGTGACAGCTGGTGGATCTGGCCTTTTGCTTTTGTGGCTTACGACTTCTGCTACTACTGGTTTCACCGTGTCAGCCATGAAATCAACCTGTTCTGGGCCGGTCATGTGGTGCATCACCAAAGTGAAGAGTACAACCTGAGCACCGCACTGCGACAAAGCAGTGGCACCTTTTTAGGCTTTTTGTTTTATTTGCCGATGGCGCTGATTGGCATTGAACCTTATGTGCTGGTGACTGTGGGTTCGCTGAACCTGATTTACCAGTTTTGGGTGCACACCCGTCATATTCACCAGATGCCGGCCTGGTATGAGGCCATTTTTGTAACCCCCAGTAACCACCGCGTGCATCATGCCCAAAACCCTATTTATATGAATAAAAACCACGGTGGGGTCTTTATTGTCTGGGACCGCCTCTTCGGCACTTATCAGCCGGAGCTGGCCGACGAGCCGGTGATCTTTGGTGTGACCAAACCACTGGCCAGCTGGAATCCGGTCTGGGCCAATCTGGATGTGTACTGGGCCTTGGCCAAAGACAGCTGGCGCACCGAAAAATGGGCAGACAAAGTCAAAGTTTGGTTTAAAAAAACCGGCTGGCGCCCGGCCGATGTGCGTAAAGCCTATCCGAACAAGAAATTCGATCCTTACCAGCAGGTGAAATTTGACAGCCCCTTGACTGGCCGCCAAAAGCTGTATGTGGCCTTTCAGCATCTGACGCTGATAGCACTGGTGCTGCAGTTTATTCTGGCCTCGGCCACCATGAGCCACAGCAGCATTTTGCAGGGCGCAACCCTGTTGGTGTTTACCTTATTCTGCCAGGGCTATTACCAGCAACAGCGCCCCTATTGGCTGTGGCTGGAAACAGGTAAAAACCTGCTGCTGGCCGCTTTGTATTACCAGTATTTAGGCCCGGCGTCAGCGCCTTACCTGCTGTTATGGCTGCTGCTTGCCAGCCTGCTGCTGGTGACGGCCAGAGGCCAAAAGGTCACAACATTAAAACAACAACACGACAGGGGAGACTATGAGTCACAACAGCAGTAAAGCACGGACGCCAGTATGCCTGGCCGTCAGTCTGGCGCTCGCCAGCGGCCTGGTGCAGGCACAACAGACCGATGAAGGCATTGAAGTGATTGAAGTTACAGCACAAAAACGTGCTGAGAATATGCAGGAAGTGCCGATTGCCATCACGGCGTTCAGCGCTGACACCATTGATAAAATGGGCCTGAAAAATATTAATGACCTGGGACTGATCACACCGGGTCTGGAAACCAACAACGCTACCGCCACCCAAACCAGTTTTAATATCCGCGGCATTTCCACCAACGATTTTGGCATCGGCCTAGACGCGGCCGTGGCTGTCTATATTGACGGCGTCTATGTCGGCCGTCGTGGCACGTCGAACCTGAACTTTAATGACGTCGAACGGGTGGAAGTATTAAAAGGCCCTCAAGGCACCCTGTTTGGCCGTAACTCGGCCGCCGGCGCCATTCATATCATCACCAAAGCCGCCAGTGCTGACCCGGAAGGCCAGTTTAAAGCCACCTTGGGCAGCCATGGTAAAAATAAAATGGAGTTCTCTGGCACTGCGGCGCTTGGCGACAACCTGAACGGCCGCATCAGCCTGAACCGCAACAAACGTGACGGTTATCTGGATGTTAAAGACAGCGACGAAAAATACGGCAATCAGAATGACTGGGCGGTGCGTGGGTCTTTGGAATGGGCCTGGGAGCGGGCTGAACTGGTACTGCGTGCCGATTATTCCGATATCGATCAGCAGGCACGCCCTGCCGTTACCTTAAACACCACCTTTGGCAGCGGTGACCCCTTTGGCCCTATTGAATACGACTTTGAAGGCAAAGAAACCCGTGAAGCCGGAGGCCTGTCAGCTGAACTGAATTACGATCTGGGGGATGAGATGAGCTTCACCTCCATCACGGCTTACCGTCAGTTTGACCGCGGCAATGCGATGGAAGATGACGGTTCAGCCTACGCCAGCGCTTATTTTGTCAGTAACCTGATTGAAGACCAGAGCCAGTACAGCCAGGAATTCCGTTTAAGTCAGAACACAGAAAACTTTAAATGGACCTTTGGCACCAACTGGTACAAAGAAGACATCGATCAAACCACCCAGGCCACCTTTAATACCCTGACCTTTGACAGTCTGGCCGTGGTGCAGATGGGGCTGGACCCACGTATTGTGCTGCCGATGGGCACTGGGGTGGCCGGTGCTTATATGACCATGGGCACAGCCCAGGCCCGTCAGGCTGTTGCCAATGAAATTGGCCGTCTGATGATGCAGGGCCTGACCTTTGCCCAGGCGCAGGCCTCGGTGGCCAACACCCTGATCAACGCCAACCTGACCAAAGTCTTGGGTCAGCATATGGAGCAGTTTGACAACAATGGCGTGACCGAAAGTGTGGCCATGTATTTCGACGGCACTTATGCGCTGACCGACAAACTGGACCTGACGCTGGGCGGCCGTCTGACCTATGACGTGAAAGATTTTTACCTGCACAGCGAACCGCAAAACTTCTTTACCGTGCCTTTTGGTGGGGTAGGCGAAGTGCCGCTGGCAGTGGCGTTTATTCCACAAAGTGCCACCCAGGAAGCGGATTGGTCCAAGTTCACGCCACGTGCCGTGCTGGATTACCAGTGGACGCCAGAGCTGATGACCTACATTTCGTATGCGGAAGGCTTTAAAGCTGGCGGCTTTAACACCCTGGGTGAAGCACCTGCAGTCAAAGAAGAAACGGTTGAAAACACCGAAATTGGTATGAAATCCAGCTGGCTGGACAACCGTCTGCGCGTCAATCTGTCGTTGTACCAATACGACTACACCAACCTGCAGCAACTGGAACTGGTCGGCCCGCCGGGCGGCGTCCCGACTTACAACCTGCGTAACGTCGATGCCGAAGGGAATGGCTATGAAGCCGAAGTGATTTGGCAGGCCACCCCGGATCTGCGCCTGACCGCCAACTATGGCCATGTGGAAACTGAATACACCAAATGGCAGTACTTTGCCTGGGAAAATTCCGGCAGCAAAGTGGGCCAGGCCATTTCAGGTATGCCGGAAGATCAGGCCAGTGTCTGGCTGGATTATTATTTCAGCGGCCTGAGTGGTCAGTTTAACCTGCACTTAAGTTACGCCTACACAGGCGACCGGACCCAAGGCGTCGACGGGCCAGAACTGGCGGTATTGCCTTTTGAACAAGGCAGTGTCACTGGTCTGAATGACGATGAATTGAACTCCATTAAAGGCTATGGCCTGCTGGACGGGCGTTTAAGCTGGCACAGCGACAACCACCCCTTCTCTCTGTCGTTTTATGTGCATAACGCGCTGGATAAAGAATACATTATCCAGACCGGTGGTCAGGCCATGGCGGTGGGTTCGCCTATCGCCACTCCGGGCCTGCCACGGATGTACGGCTTTGAGTTTGGTATGACCTTCTAAGCCTGACCGAACTAACCCCGGCGTCCAGCTTGTCTGCGCCGGGGTTTTTGTTTGGTCCTTTTCTGGAGCAAAGCAATGATGATTCTGGCTTTTGCCGGCGAGCTCTGTCTGATCGCCGCGTTATTTTGGGCTCTTTACAGCTTAAACCGGCACGCGACAGCCCCCAAAGCCGCCGTCTTGGTATTGGGTCTGGCCTTGGGGTTTATTGCAGTGACCGCCAGTATGGGGGCCAGCCGTTATTTGGGTGACAGCACTCTTATTGCCTGGCATGACTGGGCGTCCTATGGGTCAAAAACTGTCGCCATGCCGCTGTATCTCTGTGCAGTGCTGTGGCTGTGGAGCCCGTCAGGCCGCTGGTTGGCCTTATTGTTTGGCCTGTTGGGTTGCAGCCCTGTGCTGGGCGCACCGGCCATGCTGACGGATCTGGCGTTAGTACTGGCGCTGCTGCGGCTGATTCAGTGCTGTGCTCAGAAGGCTGTGTTAGTTTTGGCCTTAGTGGCGTTGGCTCTGGTGCCGCTTTGTGCTTTGTTGCCAGAGCCGGACCTGGCTATGGGTTTGTTCCACCTGGCACTGGCGGTTCACTTTGGGTTGATCGCTTGGTTTATTCAACAACAAAAAGCGGCCTGACAGCCGCTTTTTGTTCGTTTCAGCACAGAGTCTTAATGGCTGTGTTCTTCGGTTTCACCGGCAACACCTAACCACACCAGTTTATGTGGGGTGTAATCCAGCTCCAGTGTGGTGCTGATTTGCGCACTTTCCAGTTCGACAGTTTGCAGGGTTTTGCTGGCCGGGTTCAGCACAAAAGCCTGCTCAGCACCGGCTGATAAACTCAACTGCAATGCAGAACCTGTTGGTATTGCGCTCAGGTTAGTGGCCACCTGAATTTTACTGGCCAGGCTAAAAGCTGGTTCAGCCTCGTGGCCGTTGTAGTGCAGAATACTCAGGTAACCGGCAGAATCGAGCAGCACAAAGTGTTCACCTGAGGCAGAAAAACCATAACCTGCAATAGTGGCACCTGTGGTCACAGCCCAGTCAATTTTATCCAGGTGCTCATGTTCAGCATCCACCGCAAACAGGCTGGTGCCGGCAATACCGACAAAGTGTTCCACCGCCGGGTGAGCTTCCAGAGTGCCGATCCGCATGGTGCCGGTAAAATCGGCGGTATTGGCCAGTTTTTTACTGCTGAAGCTGTCACCGTCCTGCTCTATCAGCAGCACACCATCACTACAACCAAAAGCTATCCAGTCTTCTGTCTGCGCGCTGCCATGCAACGAAGGGCAGCTGTCGGCAAACACCTCTTCATCATGGTAATGGTCGCCATGTGCATGGAACAAGCCCACTTTATCTGGCAGGGTGCCGGTGGCTCCGGCATCACGCAGCGTGGCCAGCAAGTAATCACCACGGGCCTGTGCTGCACCATGCTGATAAGTACTCAGTTGCAGTACAGGGTAATCGGTTGCCGCTTTACCAATTTGCTCGTCAGTCAGTACCACAGCTGAAGCCGGTAAGTTACTGGCTGCCAGACCGTCGTTAAAAATAGCCACCTGGCTGCTGTTGGTTTGCACATGAGTCGGCCGCACACCACTGAGCTGAAAACTCAGTAAGCTGGGTTCTTCTTCATACCCATGCTGATGGTCACCATGATCTTCGGCATAGACGCCACCATCAATAAACTGCACCTTGTCTGAAGTGCGGTGCACAGCCAGCGCATAGCGGAAGGTCGGCGACGCATACAGATACTCTGGGCTGGCCAGCAGATCAAACTGCTCCACCAGTTCTTTGTCTTCCAGGCCATAAACCCGCAGTACCGGACTGTCTTTATCCGAAATAGCCAGACGGCCAACACCGCTTTCTTCGTCATGGTCATGGTCGTCTTCGACCGGGATCGGCTCTTTTTCCACAATGTGGGTGGTGCTGTCGCCACAGGCAGCCAACAAAGCCGCAGACATCAGCACGGCCAGTAATTGAGGTTTGGTTTTCAACATAAAAAACTCCGTGTAAAAAAAGCCGCAGCACCGCCAGGAACATGTGCACAAGGCACTGCAGCCAGAAAAGTTAAAATTCGCCGCGGATACCGACACCAATGGAACGGCCAGGTAACGGGGCCAAGTCTTTCAGGAACGAGCTGTGCACCCGCGCCTCGCGGTCGGTCAGGTTGCTGCCTTTGACATAAAAGGCCATGTCCTGGCCAGCCCAGTCGAAGTAATAATTCAGATTGGCGTCCAGCACTGTGTAACCGGCCGTTGCAGTTTCCAGCACCTCCAGCTTGTCTTGTTTGCCGTAATGGGTCAGACGCAGATCGGACGAGAACCATTGGCCCTGGTAAGCCAGTTCTGTGCTGAAGCGCAGTGGTGGCGTCCGTGGTAAATCCCCCCCCTCTTTTAAGCGGGCACGGATATAGTCAGCCTGATTGGTCCAGGTCCACTGTGGAGCCAGCTTCCAGATCAACTGCGCTTCAAAACCATGCAAAAGCGCATCGGCTGGCTGAAACAGATACAGAGGCAATTCATCGCTGTGCTCTTCCTCTTCATGATGGTGCTCTTCGCCTTCGTGCTCATGTGAATGGCCACTTTCAGCAAACAGACCTGTATTGGTCTGGTAGTAGTAATTGTCCACCTGGTTGTAGAAGGCATTCAGCACGAAACCAAAATCGCCACTGATCTTGCGTAAAGTCAGGTCCAGATTGGTGGCGGTTTCCATTTCAATGGGGTTGGGGTTCAGCACAAAGGCGGCTTCGCCTTCTGCATCCGGGTTACGGATAAAAAGCGCCCCCACTTCATAGGATTGAGTACCAATATGCGGGCCAAAAGATAACAACTCAGCCGCCGAAGGAGCACGTTCCGAGCGGGACACCGAAACCCCAAGGTTATAGCCTTCGGTAAAATCCCAGACCAAACCGGCAGACAAACTGGAAGGTTCAAATTTGTGTTCAGCGTCAAACACCCGAATGGCATTGCCACCATACTCGTGGTCGTCGCCATCATGGCTGTGGGCCGATAAAGGCGGCAACAGTGCATCTGAGGCTGAAATTTTCACCTGTTCAACCCGGGCCCCCAACTGCAGTAATACAGCGCCAAAATGCCGCTCTTCAATCCAGCCCAAGGCCAGGCTTTGTGAATCTGACGGGGGGGTAAAGGCTTCTTCACCTACAGCTTCGAAATCACTGTGTTTGTAATGCAGGCTGAGGCCACCTTTCCAGTTCAGCCATTCGCGGTGCAGCAGTTCAAAGCGGGCTTCTTCGCTTTGGTTGGTAAAGGTGGTCCCTACTTCATCGCCTTCAATTTCGGCATGTTGATAGTCGGTGTAGCCAATACGGCTGTTCAGCCCACTGATCCAGCTGTGATCAAAATGCAGTTCACTGAGCAGTTGAACCCGGTTTTGCGTCATATCAGCAAATACAGATCCAGCCGCATCCTCATGTTCTGCTTCTTCACCCTCTTCTTCCCCGTGATGATGGTGATGACCTGGAATACCGTACTGACGCTCTAAGCGGCCAAAAGACAAGCCGACATAGCCATTGTCCAGCAGGTAGCTGCTGCCCAGCGTGTAACCTTCGGCTTCGCCTTGAGTGTTTTCCACCCGGCCAGTCTGCTCTTCCCCTGCTTCCGGATTGGCTTCAGCTGAGCCTGGAATTTTGTAACTGTCATGGTCACGCCAGAACGCATCCGCATAAAAGGCCACGGCCCCCACGGCCGTCTGACCAGCCGCAGAGACCAGTTTCTCGTTATTGACCGATTCACGTTGCAGCAGATAACTGGCTTTGGTTTCATCCGTGGTCGGGATACGCTGATCCACCACATTCACCACTCCGCCAATAGCGCCACTGCCATACAGCAAGGTAGCCGGACCACGCAGCACTTCAATTTGTTCAGCAGTGCTGGCTTCAGCCGACACACTGTGGTCAGGCCCAACCCGGGACGCATCACCGGCATCCAGGCCATTCTGGGTGATCAGCACACGAGGGCCGTCCAGGCCACGGATAATGGGGCTACTGGCGACAGAACCATAAAAATTGCTGTGCACACCCACTTCATTTTTCAGGGTGTCGCCCAACGTCGCCGCCTGGTTCATTTTCAGTTTTTCACCGGATAACACAGTGACCGGCATGGCAGATTCAACCACCGAAGCGTGGAAAGGGCTGGCTTTGATATCAATAATTTCCAGCGCTGTTGCAGGCAAGGTCAGCACCAGGCCATTCAATCCTTCGGCTGGTACATCCAAACGCCAGTTTTTATGCACAAACTGCTCTGCTTCCGCATGCAGCTCAATCACACCAAAGCGATTCAGCTGCAGTGAAAAACTGCCGTCTGCCGCTGTTTTGAAGTCAGTGTTGGAACCCGCCAGACTGACCTGCGCATTGGCCACAGGCCGGCCCTGTTCATCAACAATTTTACCCGTCACCTGCTGCGCCGCAGCAGCATTGCAGCACAAAGCGGCAATCGCCAGAGCCAGTTTATGTTGTTTTCTCATCACGCTTTTTAATCCCGCAGTTTGACCTTGATGGTGAAAATCACACTTTGTGATAGTGTCACAAAAATAATACCGTGATAATATAACAATTATTCGCGTGATACTATCACAATTCATCGCTCAGCACTGGAGGATCATCGGAATGAAAGACCTGGTTGCGGCCTGGTGTTCGGGGCTGTGTATTGTCCATTGTTTGCTGACACCTGCTTTGTTGCTGGCCGGAATAGCCGGAGTCGCCCCCTGGCTGGAACAAGACTGGCTGCATCTGAGTTTATTGGTGCCTGTGGTGCTGTTGTTGATCTGGAGCCTGCCAGCGTCCCGCAAATGCCATGGTCGCAACAGCCCGCTGCTGCTTGCCATTCCGGGCTTGTTCTTACTCGTTGTTGGCTGGTTTATGCCTGAAGAGCTGGAAGTCTGGTGTTCTGTCGCCGGCGCCTTATTGCTGATGCTGGGTCACTTGCTCAATCGTCAGTATTTAAAGCAACAACAGCTGCTGTCTCATTGTTAAAAGGAGTGTGTGCATGCCACGTATTTTGCCCGTCACCGTGTTATCCGGTTTTCTTGGTGCCGGTAAAACCACCTTGTTACGTCATATTTTGCAAAACCGTCAGGGTCTGAAAGTGGCGGTGATCGTCAATGATATGAGTGAACTCAATATTGATGCCGCCATCGTCAAAAACGAAATTGACCTGCGCCGCGCAGAAGAAAAGCTGGTTGAACTCAGTAATGGCTGCATTTGCTGTACCCTCAGAGAAGATTTGTTGCAGGAAATCAGCCAACTGGCCGCAGAACAGCGTTTTGATTATCTGGTGATCGAAACCACGGGCATCTCAGAGCCGCTGCCGATTGCCGAAACCTTTACCTTTGAGCTTGAAGACGGCTCGTCATTGCAGCAGATGGCCAGGCTTGACAGCATGGTCACAGTGGTCGATGCGGTGAACTTTCTGCGTGATTACCGCGAGGCCAAAGCCCTGCAGGACACACAACAGCACCTGGGAGACGAAGACGATCGCAGTGTGGCCGATTTACTGGTGGAGCAAGTTGAATTCTGTGATCTGCTGGTGCTGAGCAAAACCGATTTAGTCAGCGCAGAGGATCTGGAAGAACTGCAGGCTATTTTACACAGCCTGAACCCCGATGCTGAGCAACTTTGTGCACGCATGGGCGAGGTGCCGCTGGATAAAGTGCTGAACACAGGCCGCTTTAACTTTGAAAAGGCGCAGCAGGCGCCAGGCTGGCTGAAGGAAATGCGTGGTGAGCATCAGCCTGAGTCGGAAGAATACGGTATTGGCAGCTTCAGCTTCCGGGCCCGCTTGCCTTTCCATCCAGAGCGCTTCCATCAATTTCTGCATCAGGACTGGCCTCAGGGCAAACTGTTGCGTTCCAAAGGCTACTTTTGGCTGGCCAGTGCCCCAGACCTGGCCTGGCAGTGGCATCAGGCCGGCGGTATCGCCCGTTATGGTCAGGCCGGCTTGTTCTGGCATGCAGTGCCAGAGCAGGACTGGCCGGAAGATGCTGAAAGCAGGGCGGCGATCCGCAGCCAGTTTGCCGGCGACTTTGGCGACTGTCGGCAGGAACTGGTATTTATTGGCCAGGGTTTGGATCAACAGCGCATGCTGCAGCAACTGAATCAGTGCCTGCTGACAGAGCATGAACTGGCCCAGGGACAAACAGAGTGGCAACGCTGGTCCGATCCTTTCGCTGCAGTCGCTTAACCCGTTCTGAACCACGGACTGACGCTGAACTCAGTCCGTGGCGTCAGTGCCCCGCCTGAGGTGAAGGCGAAAGCTTATTCACCTATATCTTCATTCCACAGCTCTGGCTGTTGCCTGATAAACTCCTGCATCAGCCCAATACACTGTGGATCCTGCTGCACCACCAACTGCACACCGCGGCTCTGCAGGTAGGCCTCAGGACCCTGAAAAGTCTGGTTTTCCCCTACCACAACTTTACCAATGCCATAGAGCAGCACAGTGCCACTGCACATATCACAGGGGGACAAGGTGGAATACAGCGTGGCTTTGCGATAATCACTGGCTTTCAGCCGGCCGGCATTTTCCAGGCAATCCATTTCGGCATGCAAGACGCAACTCCCCTTCTGCACCCTTTGGTTGTGCCCTTGCCCGACGATCTGACCGTCGATCACCAGCACGGAGCCAATAGGGATGCCTCCTTCTGCCAGACTTTTTCTGGCCTGCGCTATTGCTGCCTGCATAAAGGGATCCTGCATGCCTGACTCCTTGCCGTTGACGCCATTTATTTCACACTATAGCCAGTGAAGATTGCAAAAGATAGTCAGTATTATCAGGTAGATGGCAACGTCTCAATGCAGTCCAGCGGACAAACCTCCACACAGGCAGGCTGGTCGTAAAAGCCAGCACATTCAGTGCACAGGCTGCCGTCTATCTGGTACTGCCTGCCATCATAGGCAATCGCCTGATTCGGGCATTCAGGGGCACACATATCGCAGTTAATGCAGCTGGCGTCTATCCGCAACGACATGAGGCTTCCTCACAGTGCGGTACATTGCGGCTCTGGCGGATTAACATGGCATGCTGAGGCTCCAGACCGTCAGGCAACGCGAGATACAGGGTGTAACCAGAACCCGGGGCCACCAGCACAGCCTGGCCCTGAGCATCCCGCAGATCCACTGCCGTCAGCCATTGGTTACCGGAAGGATGCATCAGCAGTAAGGCGTCTGTGACCGCAAAGCGGTTTTTGACCTCCAGTTCTGCCCGGCCCATGCGGTCAACACCACCCGTGAATTCGCCCACCAGCACCTGCGGCCCCTCGCTGTGGCTGGTCTGGTAATTTTGCAGCTGTTGTGGCTGGTGGCGCTGCAGAAAACCAGCGGTAAAACCGCGATTGGCCATGCCTTCAAGCTCCTGCAGCAACGCCGGGTCAAAGTCTTTGCCCGCTGCAGCATCGTCAATAGCGCGTCGATACACCTGAGTGGTTCTTGCCACGTAATAAGGCGATTTAGTCCGGCCTTCAATTTTCAACGAATGCACGCCCATGGCCAGCAAGTCCGGTACAAACTCCACCGCTCTTAAATCTTTGGAGTTCAGGATATAACTGCCATGCTCGTCTTCTTCCATGCTCATCAGTTCGCCGGGGCGGCCCTGCTCTTCCAACAATACAGGCGGAGAAACAGGCACAAACTGGCCGACTGCATCTTCGGTTGCCTGATGCAGCTGATAACTCCAGCGACAGGCGTTGGTGCAGGCGCCCTGGTTTGGGTCGCGTTTATTGAAATACCCTGACAGCAGGCAACGGCCGGAGTAGGCCATACACAAGGCACCATGAACAAAGACTTCCAGCTCCATGGCCGGTACCTGGCGGCGGATTTCGGCAATTTCGTCCAGCGCCAGCTCACGCGACAAAATGACGCGTTCAATGCCCAGCTGCTGCCAGAATTTCACCGCCGCCCAATTCACTGTATTGGCCTGTACTGACAAATGCAGTGGCACCTGTGGAAAATGCTCACGCAGCAAATACACCACGCCGGGGTCGGAAACAATAAGCGCGTCAGGCCCCAGCGCCACGGCCGGAGCCATCTCCTCAACAAAACGGCTCAGTTTGCTGTTATGCGGCGCTATATTGACCACCAGATAAAACTTTTTCCCCTGCTGATGCGCTTCGTCTATGCCCTGCTTTAAGCGGGCTAAGTCAAATTCGTTATTGCGCACACGCAGACTGAAACGCGGCTGACCGGCGTAAACCGCATCCGCACCATAAGCAAAAGCCAGCCGCATTGCTTTTAAACTGCCAGCTGGCGCCAATAATTCAGCTTTCACAAGGACCTCAAAAATAAAAAGGCGACGGACCTTAAAGCCCCCGCCAGACTCACAAATGCTTACACCACTTTGGAGTAGCTGGTTTGCACCGCCAATTGCAGGTAGCGGTCAAAACAGGCGCAGACCAGCCGCACCAGCAACCGGCCCAGCGCCGTCACTTCAATCCGCTCCGGCGTCACGCTGACCAGGCCATCCGCAATCAACGGCTGCAGCTGGCTGCGGCTTTGCGCAAAATAGTCCCAGAAATCGCTGAGCTGCCACCTGGCTGAAAATGCCGGAATATCCAGCTGGAAGTGGCACATCAGCTGGCTGATCAAGGCGGCGCGGATTTTGTCGTCACCGGTGGAGCTGTAGCCACGTTCCACTGGCCAGGCTCCCTGTGCCAGCAACGTCTGGTAAGGTTGCAGTTCTTTATGGTTTTGCCACATCACACCGCCGACCTGGCTGATTGATGACATGCCAAGCCCCAGCAAAGCATCCTGTCCCTGCGTGGTGTAGCCCTGAAAGTTACGCTGCAGGCGGCCCTGTTGCTGCGCCTGTGCCAGTGGGTCCGAGGCTTTGGCAAAATGATCCATCCCAATGGCCTGATAACCGGCCTGAGTCAGGTGCTCAATGGCCAGTTCTAACAAGGCGAGTTTTTCGTCAGCCTGAGGCAGGCTCTGCGTCGGGATTTTGCGCTGTGCCGCAAATCGGGTGGGCAAATGGGCATAACTGAACAGCGACACCCGATCCGGGTTCAGTGCAATGACCTGCTGCAGGGTGCTGGCAAAGCTTTCAGCCTGCTGCAACGGCAACCCATACACCAGGTCCAGGTTGACCGACTCAAACCCCAGCTGCTGTGCCTGGTGCACCAGTGCTTCCACCATGGCATAAGGCTGAACTCTGTTGATGGCTTGTTGCACGGCCGGGTCAAAATCCTGTACACCAAAGCTGACCCGACGAAACCCCAACTGAAATAAATGCGCAAGCTTGGCCCTGTCACAACTGCGGGGGTCAATTTCAACCGACCAATCAGCGTCCTGCTGCACTGGCAAGGAGCCACCTAATAAGCCAACCAGCCGGCTCAACTGGTCTTCTGTTAAAAAGGTTGGTGTACCGCCTCCTAAATGCACCGCATTGATGTGCCTGTCGTGCAGCAGTGGCTGGTAAAGCGCCACCTCCTGTTCCAGTGCATCCAGGTAGCGGTCGGCTTTCAACGAATGCCGGGTCACCTCTTTAGTGCAGCCACAGTAGTAACAAAGCTGCTGACAAAACGGAATATGCAGATAGAGGCTGAGTTGCTGCGGCCCCTGCGCTAACGCTGCCTTGACAGCCGACACGGGAAAACCTGGCTGTAAAGATAAAGCGGTTGGATAGGAGGTATAACGCGGCCCGTGCACATTGTATTTCTGTAGCAATTCTGCCGACCAAAACCCAGTGGTCATCATCAATCCTCTGCTGATTTTTAGCTGCCAGTGTAAAAACAGCACCTAAGCTTGGTATTGATCCAGCACAACAAAACAGCGATTCAATCTGTACCAGTCAGACCAAAACCCTGTTTCCAGCGACAAAATACGCTGGTCAAGTCGGGTTACAAAGTTTAGAATGAACGTTCACTCTAAATGGAGATTTACTCATGCAGCCTAACCGCATCACTTTGTATTTATGTTCAGCCCTGGCGGGCTCTGTGTTACTGGCCGGCTGTGGTCAGGCTGAACAAGGCGCAGCAGCAGGCCAGCAGGCACCCGCTGTAGGTGTGATTGAACTGAAAGCCCAGACCCTGACACTGAGCCGCGAGCTGCCCGGCCGCACCAGCGCTTATCAGATTGCTCAAATCCGTCCTCAGGTCAGCGGTATTATCGAAAGCCGTCAATTTACCGAAGGAGCGAAAGTGCAGGCCGGACAAGCTTTGTACCAAATTGACCCGGCACCTTTTGAAGCGGCCCTGGCCAGCGCCAAAGCCGCAGAAGCGCGCGCTGTGGCCGCTATCGCCAGCACGGAAGCCAAAGCCAGACGTTACCGTGAGCTGATTAAAATCAAAGCCATCAGCCAGCAGGAACTGGATGAAACCGAAGCCGCCTACAAACAGGCACGAGCAGACCTGCTGACCGCTCAGGCGCAAATCAAAACTGCACAAATCAATCTGAATTACAGCAAAGTGAAAGCCCCTATTGCTGGCCAAATCAGTAAATCCAGCGTGACAGCCGGTGCTCTGGTCAGCGCCAATCAGGAAGATGCCTTAGCCACAGTCACCAGCCTGGACCCGATTTATGTCGATTTAACTCAGTCCAGCACCGAACTGCTGCAACTGAAAAAAGCGCTGGCGTCAGGTGAGCTGGGCACTGCGGAAGCCGTGGTCGAACTGACACTGGAAGATGGTACCACCTACGCCCATAAAGGCAGCCTGCAGTTCTCGGAAGTCACGGTGAACCCGGACACAGGTTCTGTCACCTTAAGAGCCCTGTTCCCCAATCCGGAGAAACTGCTGTTGCCTGGTATGTATGTGCGGGCCACTGTGCCTGAGGGCGTAAAAAGCAATGTCATTCTGGCCCCACAACGGGGTGTCAGCCGCAATGCCAAAGGCCAGGCAACGGCCATGGTGCTGAATAAAGAAGGTATTGTAGAGCCACGTGTGTTGAGCACAGAACGCAGCATAGGCCATGAATGGCTGGTGACCTCTGGCCTGAATGCCGGCGATCGCTTAATTGTGGAAGGTTTGCAAAAGATCCGTCCCGGAGCTCCGGCCACAGCGACAGCCGCTGAATCCACCCCAAGCAGCAATGCTGCTACTCAACACTAAGGGAGAAACCGGATGTCCCGTTTTTTTATTGACCGCCCCATTTTTGCCTGGGTGCTGGCCATAGTGGTCATGCTGGCCGGTGTGCTGGCCATTCAATCCCTGCCCATTGCCCAGTATCCGTCCATTGCGCCGCCAGCCATTGCCATTCAGGCCAGCTACCCTGGTGCATCGGCCCGGACTCTGGAAGATACAGTCACCCAGGTCATTGAGCAGAAAATGAAAGGTCTGGATGGTTTGATGTATATGTCATCCACTTCAGAGTCCAATGGCTCCGTGACCCTGACGTTGACCTTCAGTGCCGACACCGATCCGGATATAGCCCAGGTTCAGGTGCAGAATAAACTGGCATTGGCCACCCCACTGCTGCCGCAAGAAGTGCAGCGCCAGGGGGTGTCTGTGGCCAAATCGGCGCGTAACTTCCTGCTGGTCGCCGGCTTTGTTTCCGAAGACGGCAGCATGAGCAACGTCGATATCGGCGATTATATTGCGTCCAACGTACAGGACGTGGTGTCGCGGGTGGAAGGCGTGGGCGAAGTGCAGTTGTTCGGTTCGCAATATGCAATGCGGATTTGGCTGGACCCGGCTAAATTGCAAAACTATAAACTGACACCTGCGGATATCAGCAGCGCCATTACGGCGCAAAACGCCCAGGTTTCCGCTGGTCAGCTCGGTGGCATGCCTGCCATTGAAGGCCAGCAACTGAATGCGACTGTGACAGCCCAAAGCCGGCTGCAGACCCCAGAGCAGTTCCGCGCCATTCTGGTGAAAACCAACAGCGATGGGTCGGTGGTGCGACTGAGCGATGTGGCTACAGTGGAGCTGGGCGGTGAAAGTTATGGCGTCGTGGCACGTTACAACGGCAAACCGGCCTCAGGTATTGGTGTCAAGCTGGCCAGTGGCGCCAATGCACTGGCCACTGCTGCCGGGGTGAAAAAAGCCCTGGCCGATCTGGAGCCCTACTTCCCCGCTGGTCTGAGCGCTGTGGTGCCTTATGACACCACCCCTTTTGTGTCGTTGTCGATTGAAAAAGTAGTCCACACCCTGATTGAAGCCGTGGTGCTGGTATTCCTGGTGATGTATCTGTTTCTGCAGAACTTCCGCGCCACCTTAATTCCAACCATTGCGGTGCCCGTGGTGTTGTTGGGGACTTTTGCCATTCTGTATGCGTTTGGTTATTCCATTAACACCCTGACGATGTTTGCGATGGTACTGGCGATCGGCCTGCTGGTAGACGACGCCATAGTGGTGGTGGAAAACGTGGAGCGGGTGATGACCGAAGAGAAGCTGTCACCACTGGAAGCCACCCGTAAGTCGATGGACGAAATTAAAGGGGCACTGGTCGGTATCGCCATGGTGCTGTCCGCTGTCTTTGTCCCTATGGCGTTTTTCGGCGGCTCCACCGGCGTGATTTACCGCCAGTTCTCTATTACCCTGGTCTCTGCGATGGCGCTGTCTGTGCTGGTTGCCCTGATTCTGACACCCGCGCTTTGTGCCACCTTGCTCAAACCCAGTCATGTGCATAACGAAAAATCGCTGCTGGGTCGTTTCTTTACCGGCTTTAACCGCGGCTTTGATCGCACCAATAAAGGTACGCAGAGTTTTGTCGGCCGCATGATCCGCCAGGCCAAACGCTATCTGGTCATTTATGCGCTGATTGTTGGCGGTATGGTGTACATATTCAGTCACTTACCTTCTGCCTTCCTGCCAGACGAAGACCAGGGCATTCTGTTTAATCAGGTGGTGTTGCCCGCTGGCTCCACCACAGAGCAGACGCTGAACGTGGTGAAAAAAATGGAAGACCACTTCCTGAATGATCAGGGTGAAGCGGTGAAATCCGTCTTTGCTGTAGTTGGTTTCAGCTTCGCCGGTTCAGGTCAGAATGCCGCCTTGGGTTTTGTTAACCTGAAGCACTGGGACGAACGCCAGCGGCCGGATTTATCCGTCGGTGCCGTTGCCGGTAAAGCCATGGCCTATTTCGCCACCATTAAGGAAGCCTTTGTGTTCGCCTTCCCACCACCGGCCGTAGTGGAACTTGGCACCGCCAATGGCTTTAACCTGTTCCTGCAGGACAGAACCGGCATGGGCCATGAACAGCTGCTGCAAGCCCGGAATATGCTGCTGGGTATGGCAGCGCAAAGCCCTGTGCTGGCGGGTGTGCGGCCAAACGGCCAGGAAGATATGCCAGAACTGAAACTGGATATTGATTTAGCCAAGGCCACAGCCCTGGGAGTCAGCCAGTCCGATATCAACAACACCCTGGCTACCGCCTGGGGTAGTAGCTACGTCAACGATTTCATTGACCGTGGCCGGGTGAAAAAAGTCTTCCTGCAAGGGGATGCCGACAGCCGGATGGCGCCGGAAGATCTGAACAAATGGTATGTGCGCAATCAGCAGGGCGACATGGTGCCGTTCTCTGCCTTTGCCAGTTCACACTGGGCCTATGGTTCACCACGGCTGGAGCGGTATAACGGCTTCTCGTCGATGGAAATACAGGGTGCTGCCGCCCCGGGTTACAGTACAGGCCAGGCGATGGACGAAATGGAACGCCTGATCAAACAATTACCTGCAGGTATTGGTTTTGAATGGACAGGTATTTCGTATGAAGAGCGCGCCAGTGGCGGCCAGGCTCCGCTCTTGTATGCCTTGTCATTGCTGGTGGTGTTCCTCTGTCTGGCTGCCTTGTATGAAAGCTGGTCTGTGCCTGCCGCCGTGATGATGATCGTGCCGCTGGGGGTCTTTGGTGCCGCCACCGCCGCCTTGCTGGGCAGTCTGTCCAACGACATTTATCTGCAGGTGGGTTTGCTGACCACTATTGGTCTGGCCTCGAAAAACGCCATTCTGATTGTGGAGTTTGCTATTCACCGGATGGAACAGGGCCTGGGACTGGTCGATGCGGCCATTGAAGCGGTGCGCCTGCGCTTGCGGCCTATCCTGATGACGTCCATGGCCTTTATCTGTGGGGTGTTGCCGCTGGCCATTGCGTCCAGTGCAGGTTCTGGTGCGCAAAACGCACTGGGCATCTCGGTGATTGGTGGCACCCTGGCGTCCAGTATTCTGGCTGTGGTCTTCGTACCGCTGTTCTTTGTGCTGGTGCGCCGCCTGTTCCCTCTCAACCCCAAAGCAGACGAAGGAGTTCCGCATGAATAACCCAAGTTTTCTGTTATCGGCCCTGAGCCTGCTGGTGTTGTCGGCCTGCTCTCTGGCCCCGGACACCCCGGCGCAGCTGGCTGAAACGCCAGCCAGTTACCCACAGGACGCCACCGCGTCCGTGGATCAGAAGGCCAGCACTTTGCATTGGGCTGAATTTTTTAACCAGCCACAGCTGCAGCAATTGATGAAGCAGGCGCTGGAGCAGAATAAAGACCTGCGCCTGGCCGCACTCAATGTGGAAAGGGTACGTGCCCAGTACCAGATTGCCGATTCCGCCCACTACCCTGGCCTGGATCTGTCGGGTTCCGGCACTCGCCAGCGGCTGCCGGGGGATTTAACCGGCACAGGGCAGGCGGCTGTTTCGTCGCAGTATGGCCTGAATGTCGGCGTGACGGCCTATGAGCTGGACTTATTTGGCAAAGTGCGGAACCAGTCCGAACAGGCACTGCAGCAGTTTTATGCGTCGGAGCAAAACCGGACTTCAGCACAGATCAGCCTGCTCAGTGAGTTAGCGGCCAACTGGTACAGTTATGCCGCCAATCAGCAACTGTTGGAGTTGGCCACCCATACGCTGCACAGTCAGCAAAAAACCCTGGAGCTGACCGAAAAACGCGTTGAGCTGGGGGCTGCCTCGGAGCTGACGCTGCAGCAGGTGCGTGGCACAGTGGCAAACGCAGCGGTAGAACAAAGCCGTTACCAACGTTTGCTGCAGCAAACGAAGAACGCGCTGGATGTGTTAGCGGGCGGTCCGGTCGACCCAGAACTGCTGCCAAAGCAGCCCTTGTCAAAACTGCTGACACTGCCCGATTTACCAGCCGGTGCTCCCTCCGATTTGCTTGCGCAAAGGCCGGATCTGAAAGCAGCGGAGCATCAGCTGAAAGCCGCCAATGCCAATATTGGTGTCGCCAAAGCGGCTTATTTCCCCAGCATCAGCCTGACCGCAACTGCCGGCACCGCATCTGCTGAACTGGGCGGCTTGTTTGAAAGCGGCTCAGGTGCCTGGAGTTTTGTACCGCAAGTGTCCATGCCCATTTTTAATTGGGGGCGAACTCAGGCCAATGTCTCGATTGCGGAAACGGACGGAAAAATTGCGCTTGAGACTTACCAGCAAAAAGTGCAGCAGGCGTTCCGGGAAGTGGCCGATGCGCTGGCCGACCAGGCGGGCTACCGTCGCCAGTTAGAGGCATTGCAGCAGCTGTCTCAAAGCAGTGAACGTGCCTTTACGCTGGCCAATGCCCGTCATCAGCAAGGGACCGACAGTTATCTGGAAGTTCTGGATGCACAGCGGAACTGGTATAGTGCGCAGCAACAATTCATCAGCGGACAGCAGGCCAGATTACAGGGCCAACTGACCCTGTATAAAGTGTTGGGTGGCGGCTGGCAGCCGAACCCGGCTCCCTAACCGGTCATTCAGGGCTGCAGTAAGACTGCAGCCCTGTGGAGTAGTCCTATGTCTGAAAAACCTAAACGTCACCTGGATCCAGAACTGGCCAGAACCCGTCGCGCGCAGGTGATTAACGCTGCCTCCGATTGCTTCAGGCGTAAAGGGTATCACGGTGCCGGTATGGCCGAGATTTCCAAAACGGCGGGCATGAGCGCGGGCCATATTTACAATTACTTCGACAGCAAAGAAGCCATTATTGAAGCCATTATTGAACGCGACAAAGCAGAGATGTTTTCGGTATTTAATGGTTTTTTGGAAGAACAAGGCGATTTGCTGGACATTATGGTCAATGGCGCAGATACAGGAGTGGAAAAACATCTGGATGTGGAGCGCGCCGCTTTGGAGCTGGAAATGCTGTCAGAAGCCGCCCGCAATGCCAAGGTGGCCACATTGCTGCAACAAAGTGACGCCGCCGCACGGGCTCTGATGAAGCAACTGATGCAAAGTGAACGCAGCCAAATCCGGCATCTGCCGGAACATGAGCTGGAGGGCCGAATTGCCGTGATGTTTGCCATGATCACCGGCCTGATGTTACGCCGGGTGCTGCACCCGGAACTGGACAAAGGCACTGTGCTGCAGGCACTCAAGCCACTGCTAAAAACCTTATTGACCCCTTAAATGTGGCACAGCCCGACGCACAGCGCCTGCAACGCCGGGCTGAACTGACTCAATGGCCTGGCAACAGGCCCGTTCAGCACTTCAGAAATAATAACTGTAAGACAGGCTGACAAAGTCCAGCCCCGGATTCGGGTGTTTCAGACCGGCATTCGAATAATGCAGGTAACGCAAACTCAGGCTTTCATGGTCTGAAATCCAGGCCAGCAGACCCAGTCTGTCCTCAAACTGGTAGTGGGTACTGACATTTTTCCCGGCAAAATAGGTGTCATCCAGAAAAGATACCCCGATACCAAACTCGCCCTGCCAGTCCACCCCCCAAGCCTGCCCCAAGGACCATCGTACTACCGGAGACGCCGCCACAACCAAATTGCGATCCGAACTGTTTTGCGGGCCATAACGCCAGAAGTTGGCGCTGCTTTCCAGCCACAATGCCACCTGATCCGGCAACCAATCCGGATTGGTGACCCTGTACTGGTACGCCAGTTTGATCCCCTGGACATCCCCTTCTCCTTGCAGATAATCGACCGTGACAGCCCGCTGGTTTCCTGCATGGGCCCCACCGGCTCCGAAACCACACAACAGCAGTGCTGCCAGCAGCACACTGCGCCCTGTTTGACCACCGATACTCATAACAACCTCATTCACTCTGACTCTGGCCAGGTTCAATTCAGGCTGCTATTATCCAGAACGATTGGAGACAAAAAGTATCATTTAATTATCAAAAAGTATCAAATGGACAGACTCAGCCCGTTGTTAACCCAGTTTGCCCCTCAGGCCACGCTGTATTTTCATGGCAGCAGTTGCCAAAAAACGGATTTTTGCCCGCAGCAGCAGCGTGCCTATCTGCACCTGATTGAATCAGGCCAGGGACTTGTCCAGATTGGACAGCAACAGTGGAGCGTGAACGAACCCAGCCTGTTATTTATTCCTCAGGGACTGGCGCATCAGTTTGTGGTGCCTTCAGACTCCAGCCTGGCGTTGTATTGCGCAACTCTGGATTGCGGCGCGCAGGCGGGGAACCCCTTACTCAGCGCCTTGCCACCATGCAGCCTGATCCCTTTGGAACAGTGCCCGGATCTGAAAACAGTGATGTGCATGATTTGGCAAGAGAACCAGCTGCAACATTGCGGCTATACCACCGCAGTGCAGCGGCTGACCGAATACCTGCTGGTGTTGTTATTGCGCTGGATTATGGAGAAAAACCCGCCAGAGCAAGGCGTATTGGCCGGCCTGGCCGATCGAAAGCTGGCTCCCTTATTTAACTTACTGCATCAGCAGCCGCAGCGCCCCTGGACTCTTGAAGGGATGGCACTGGAAACCGGGATGTCCAGAGCCCGTTTTGCCGAACATTTCCGTACTGTGGTGGGCCAGACTCCGGCCGACTACCTGCTTGGCTGGCGCTTAAGCCTGGCACGTAAAAAACTGCTGCAAGGTGACGGGTTAAAACAAATAGCTCCGGCGGTGGGTTATCAGAGCCTGACCTCATTTCACCGGGCTTTTAAGCAAAAATTGGGCGTGTCACCAAAAGAATGGCTGCAGCAGTCGCATCAGGCGGCCTGAGCCTCAGGCCGTTTCCCCCTGAAACTTTTTCATTGCGCCAAGCGCCTGAGCCCAAAACGCCATGCCACTGCTGTCCTTGCGCAAAATAGCGGCCCGTAAACCTGTTTTGGCTTTCTCCAGCAGGTCCAGCTGTTCTTTGGCCGCCGCTTCGCTGTCACCGCTGTCGGTGCTGCCTCTGTACAACAAGGTACGCATGGCCGTAATTTCAGTCTGATTCAGGCTGCCCTTTTCTATCTGCCTGTCCAGCCACTGCTGGGCCTGACCCCGCTGGATTTGACTGAAATCCAGCGTCTTCGTCGGGCCGCTGCCCGGTTCTGCCGGCTGAATACTGATGTTCTCTTTCGGTTTATCCTGGTACAAGCCGGCGTATTTCTGCGTCAGGGCCTGAGCCTGAGTTTGGGATTGCTGCCGGATCTGTAGCAGGGTGTCAAAAAGTGAGGTGCCCAGGTTCATCGGGGGGCCTGCTGTTGTTGCTGTCCATCACACCACAGAGCAAAATCCGGGCCAGCAAAATTTTGACGCTGCTTTCCCGGTCAAAACTCTTGAAACAAGCCAAAGCGCCCTTATATCGGCCAAGTCAATCATCCGACACTTTGTTTTTGCAGCTGTCCGGTTTGTGCCGGCAGGCATAGGCTTTCCCTCAAAAACCAAGCGCCTTATGACTGCCACCTGCCGTGCCGCTGCTGATGAAATTTATGATTCATCTGGGGAGGACCTATGTTGCATGTGACAGGGATCAGCAGGCGTTATGGCCAGTTACTGGCGGTAAATAACGTCAGCTTCACCATCAAAAAAGGCGAAATTATTGGTCTGCTGGGCCATAACGGCGCCGGTAAAACCACCATTATGAAAATGCTGAGCGGTTATCTGGACGCCGACAGCGGCACCATCGAACTGGACGGTTTGAATATCGTTCAGCACAGGGCGCAAATTCAGCGCCAGTTGGGTTACCTGCCCGAGCATCTGCCACTTTATGCCGACATGACAGTGGCCGATTACCTGGACTATGCAGCGCGGCTGAAAGGAATTGCGCCTGCCGAACATCTCTCTGAAGTTAAACGGGTTGTGCAGGCCACGGCCATTGCCGATAAACTCAGTGCCCCTATTGGCACCCTGTCACGGGGGTACAAACAGCGGGTGGGGGTCGCTCAGGCGCTGCTGGGTAAACCGCGTCTGCTGATCCTGGACGAACCGACCAACGGTCTGGACCCAGCTCAGACCCTGCAGATGCGGGCCCTGATCCAGCAGATCGCCACCGAAGCGACTGTGATTCTGTCGACCCATATCATGCAGGAAGTGCAGGCGCTTTGTGATCGGGTACTGCTGATTGAACGTGGACAACTGGTGCTGGACCAGCGGATCGCAGAGCTGACCAGCAGCAAAGCGTTGGTCCTGGGCTGCTCCGCTTCGCTGTCAACACTGCAGCCTCTGCTGAGCCCGCTTGAGCTCAGTGCCAGCGAGCTGTCCCCCCAACTGTACCGCCTGACCGCTGCAGACTCAGTGGACTGGAAAGCACTGGCCGCCGCTTTATCCAAAGCCTTGATCCGGCATGACATTGAATTGTATCAGTTGCAACCTGAACAACGCGACTTAGACAGCCTGTTCCGCCGTTCACAGGAGGTGGCCCATGCAGCCTGAAATCCGTCCTCTGTATTTAAGCTGGCAAATTGCCCGTAAAGAACTGACGTTGTTTTTTTCATCCCCTGTGGCCTGGTTGTTTCTGGCCTGCTTTGCCGCGGTAGAGCTCTTTGTGTTCTTCTGGGGCGAAGCCTTTTTTGCCCGTAATATTGCCGACGTACGGCCATTATTCAGTTGGATGCCATTGCTGCTGATGTTTCTGACCAGCACCCTGACCATGAAAGTCTGGAGTGAAGAACGCCGGCTGGGCACGCTGGAAGCCGTCATGACTCAGGGCATCGGGCTCTGGGTTTTTGTTGCAGGTAAATTTGTTGGCTGCCTGGTGCTGTTGCTGCTGGCCCTGCTGGTCACCCTGCCACTGCCACTGACTGTGGCCAGTATCGCCAGTCTGGACTGGGGCCCGGTGTGGGCCGGCTATCTGGCAACCTTGCTGCTCGGCAGTGCTTACCTGGCGATGGGCCTCTTTGTTTCAGCACGCAGCGACAACCAGATTGTCAGCTTATTGCTGAGCCTGGCGCTGTGTGGCAGCTTTTACCTGATTGGCCACAGCAGCATCACGGATCTGCTGCCACGCGACCTGGCGGCACTGTTCAGCCAACTTGGCACCGGTGCCCGTTTTGATGCCATTACCCGCGGTATGCTGGACCTGAGGGATCTGTATTATTATCTGGCCCTGACGCTGGTGTTCCTGCTCCTGAACTGCTGGGTACTGGAAAAACAACGTTTTGCTGTCAGCTCGTCCGCCCGCGCCCGCCGGCTTGCCTGGCTGACCACTCTGGCTGTACTGAACCTGCTGACCGCCAATCTGTGGCTCAGCCCGCTGCATCAGCTGCGCTACGACAGCACGGCTGGCAAACAATTCAGTCTGTCAGACGCCACAAGGCAGCAGTTGGCTGGCTTGCAGGAGCCGCTGTTGATCCGCGCTTATTTTTCCGCCCAGACTCACCCACTGCTGGCACCACTGGTCCCTCAACTGCAGGACTTGCTGAAAGAATACCAGGTCGCAGGTGGTGACAAGGTCCGGGTAGAAGTGGTGGATCCCGCCAGCGAGCCGGAACTGGAACAGGAAGCCAACCAAAAGTACGGTATTGAACCCGTGCCCTTCCAGGTGGCAGACCGCTACCAGGCGGCCATTGTCAGCTCTTATTTTCATCTGCTGGTGCAGTATGGCACTGAGCATCAGGTTCTCGGCTTCCGCGAGCTGATTGAAGTGAAAAGCCGCGGCGAAGCCTCGTTGGACGTCCAACTGCGTAACCCGGAGCTGGACATCACCAAAGGGATCAAACAGGTGCAGCAGCAGTATCAGGCCGGCGGCAACCTGTTTGACAACCTGCGGCAGGACGTGAAACTGACGGCTTACGTCTCTGCTGACGCCAGGCTGCCGGCGGAGCTGAAAGAACTGAAAACCGGGATCCATCAGGTGCTGGCGGACTACCAACAGCAGGCCGGGGACAGGTTTAGCTTCAGCTGGGTCGACCCGGAAGCCAAAGAGGGCGCAGAAGCAAAACGGCTGACGGAACAGTTGGGCTTGCAGCCACTGAAATTCAATCTGTTATCTGCGGAATCTTTCTGGTTCAGCCTGGTGCTGCAGCAGGGCGAGCAATTGCTGCTGATCCCCCTGGACGATTTAAGCAAAGCGGCCTTTGAACGTAACCTGACGGCGGCACTGAAACGCTTCTCTACCGGCTTTCGTAAAACTGTGGCGCTGGTCAGCCCGACCAATGCCATGACCCCGTACGGCAACAGCGAGTTTTCACAGTTGCAGGCCACACTGGGCGACAACTTCAACCTGCAGAATGAGGATATTACCGACGGTCAGGTCAGTGGTGACGCGGATGTGCTGGTGCTGGTTGCCCCGGAAAACCTGTCAGAAACACAGGTCTTTGCGATAGACCAGTTTTTGATGCAGGGCGGTACTGTAATTGCGGCCACCTCCCCCTACAAAGCCAGCCTGTCGTCACGTCAGTTATCAGTGCGGGCTTATGATTCCGGTCTGAAAGACTGGCTGGCGCACTATGGGGTCAGTCAGCAGGACAGCCTGGTCCTGGACAGTCAGCATGCCGCCCTGCCGATACCGGTCAACCGTCAGGTAGGCGGGTTCAGCTTCCGGGAAATGCGCCTGTTGCCTTACCCCTGGTTTGTCGATATCCGCGAACAGGGTATGAACGCCGACGCACCGCTGCTGGCTGGGTTGCCACAACTGGTGATGCCCTGGGCCAGCGCCATTGAGGTGGACAGCAGCAAACAGCAGGGCCGCACTGTCACACCGCTGCTATACAGCAGCAACAGCGCCTGGCAAAGCAAAGAGCTGAATGTAATGCCTGTGGTGGATGCTGATGGCAACAGCAGTTACCCGTCCGGGTCCGAACCAGGCCAGCGTACGCTGGGGTTGATGCTGCAAGGTCGTTTTGATTCCTATTTTGCAGGCAAAGCTCACCCATTACTGCCAAACAGCTCCGCTGAAACCGAAACAGCCGACAAAGACAACACCAGCAACAAAGCGGCGACCTTGCTGACGCACTCAGCACAGAGCGCCCGCTTGTTGCTGCTGAGCTCCAACGACCTGTTCAGCGATGCCGTAGTGCAGCTGGTCGGAGGCGCCCAGGGCACCAGTTTCCTGAACAATCTGCAGCTGCTGCTGAATAGCCTGGATTATGCGCTGTCGGATCCTGCACTGCTGGAAATCCGTGGCCGGGGCCAGTTTAACCGCACCCTGCCGCCACTGGACAGCAGCACTCAGCATTGGCTGGAATACCTGAACTATGGGTTGGTGCTGGGCCTGATCGGTCTGATTGCTGTTGTTCAGCGGCTAATGGCCAGACGCCGGCTGCAGAAATTACAACTTGCGTTGCAATAAGGAGGCACAATGAAACACTGGACTCTGATCCTCAGTCTGGGGCTGGCCATACAGCTGGGGCTGACCGCCTGGCTCTGGTGGCCTGCACCTGCCCCTCAGACCACAACACTGTTGCAACTGGACCGGCAACAGCTGAATGAGATCCGTTTGCAGCAAGGCGGGCAGCAGCTCGTACTGCACAAGCAGGACGGTCAATGGCGCTTACCTGCGCTGCAGGATCAGCCCGCCAACAGTGGCAAAATTGCCTTGTTGCTGTCGCAGCTGGCCGAGCAGCGCCTGGGTTTTCCGGTCAGCCAGAGTGTGGCCAGCCATCAGCGTTTTTCGGTGGCGGATGACAATTACCAGTGGAAACTCAGCCTCAAAGCCGGACAACAGCAACAAGAATGGCTGATTGGGAACAGCCCGGCTTTTAAGCAGCTGTATCTGCGCCAGGCCGGACAGGACCAGGTGTATCAGGTGGCGCTGAACAGTGCAGACTGGTCCACCGACGCGTCCCGCTGGTTTGATACCGGCTTATTGCAGGTGCCGGCGCTGCAGCAGCTGAGCACAGACGGGCTGGAACTGAGCCAGCAGGACGGCAAATGGCAACTGAGTCAACCCCAGGGCCAGCCAGAGTTGGCGGATCAGGCAGCGGCTGAACAACTGCAACGCCGCTTTGCCAGCCTGCAGGTGACAGGTCCGGCGCTGCCGGCACCGGCGATACCAGCCCAGGATCCTGTGAAAAACTTAAGTGTCCGAAGTGCCACAGGGCAGTGGCAGTTCCGGCTGAAAAGCGGCGCTGATCAGTACCTGATCCAACGCTCAGACCGACCGCACTGGTACCCAATTGCCAAGGCCGACTTTGACCATCTGGCTCAGCTCAGGCCGGATCAGCTGGTGGCCCAATCCAAGCCTGCCCAGGCAGAAAGCGAGACTGCCACCCCCCAACAGGCAGAACCATAACCCCCCCTCACAGACCAGGCCCGAACCAGCGGCCTGGTCTGTGTTCTCATCCAGCCGGATTGATTGACTGACTCAGCAGAGCTTCCTGCTCCAGAAAGCAGTCTTTTTGTTGCAATGCCGCCAACAAGCCATACAACTGGTGTTTTTCCGCCAGAGCCAGCGCTTTTACCATGGCAGTGGGTTGTTTGGCTTTGTGCACAAACAAAGGCAACCAGGGGCTGCAGTCGGCCGGTGCCACAAAGCGCACTTTGTCACCCAGCCGCTGGCGTAATAAGTCGTACAGCTCCAAAGCCGCCGCATCAAAGTCAAAGGCACAGAAAATACGTGAGTACTGCTGATAAAACGCAGTCAGCAGCGCTGAACTGGCTTTGCTGCCACTGGCAAAAGCCAGATCGCAGTTGCATAAATCCACTGGCATCGCCAGCATCTGGCTCAGCACCGGCAAAAACTCCGGGTAGCGGAAAAAGCAGTGTTCATTTTCAATCAGCACTAAATTGCTTTTGGGCTGGTAACTTTGCCAAAGCTGTCTGCTGGTCAGCACCACGGCCTCAGGTTGCTGGTTCTGACACTGCTGGTGGTACACCAGCTGAAACAAGACACCAGTGCCTGACTGATGCGAATCGCCCAGCAGCGCCGCTTCACGCCTGGACGCCGGGTGAGCCGCATACTGTTCCAGTTCGGCAAAAAGTGGCTCCGACAGAATATGCACCTGCCAGCGGCCAGAGCCTAACTGCCGTACTTTAAAGAGTTCGGATTTGCGCCTGACAAAATCTGCCGGTAATAACTCCAGCATCCGGCCATAATGCACGGCTTTGCCCTGACGAATTTGTTGCAGGTATTTTTTCAGCATGGCCCCTCCTGTTGCCCCATTCTGACCTGTGGCGCTGCTGTCGCCAAAGTTTTATTTTCAGGTCATAAATTTGTAACCGGGCAACGGCATGATAGCGGCCGGAAAAGACACCCTGTTGTGTTGTTTCTCTCTGGATTGTCCTGGATACTTTTATGGGGGCCTGGTGTTTACCTTGCCTCCTTTTTTTATTGCTCCAGGGCAAAACCTTCATCCAGCCATCCGGTCACTCCTCCCAGCATTTTTTTCACCGGCCGCCCTAACTGGGCCAGCTTGAGTGCCGCTTTATCGGCACCGTTGCAATGTGGGCCGGCGCAGTACACCACAAATAAGCTGTCCGCCGGGTAGGCCGCCAGGCTCTGAGCTGAAATCCGCAGATGCGGCAGCGACAAGGCTTTTGGCAAATGGCCGGCCTGATATGCACTTTCTCCCCGGACATCGAGCAGCACAAAATCCTGCCGCTGATTGCTGATGGCATGCTGCACATCATAACAATCGGTTTCAAACTGCAGTAAGGCGGCAAAGTGCGCCAGAGCTACCGCTGATTCAGCCGCTTCGGGTCTGGATACCATAGAGGACATCTGATTTCTCCTGTCATGTAAGTTTGGGTGCCAAAAACCAGACCAGTCTAGAACTTTTGTGGCTTGCCCGCCTCTGGCGAAAATGCCATATTAAGTAACATTCAGGCCAAAAGGAGCGTCGATGCACAAGGTTGCTATTTTATTGGGTCCGACTGTGTCCAGTTTTGAACTGGGCTGCGCCAGTGAACTCTTTGCACTCTGCCGGCCAGAGTACGATGACTGGTACCAGACCGACATTGTCAGTTTCCACCCCGGCCCTCTGCTGGCCACAGGGGGCTTGCAGCTGCTGGTGCCCCAGGTGCAGGATTTAAGCAGCTACCACAGCATCATTATTCCCAACTGGTCGGTCAGTTCGCCACAAGCGCCAGCTGTGCTGCGGGACCAGTTGCTGCAGGCCTATCAGCGTGGCTGCCGGCTGATCTCCTTTTGTTCCGGCGCTTTTTTATTGGCGGAACTGGGGTTGCTGGACGGCAAAGCGGCCACCACCCACTGGCGCTATGCCGCTGAGTTTCAGCGCCGCTACCCACAATGCCGCTATCAGGACAATGTACTCTATTGTTTTGACGGCCAGCTGGGCTGCTCAGCCGGCAGCGCGGCGGCACTGGATCTGGGGCTGGAGTTAATTCGCCGCGATTATGGCTTTGAAAAAGCCAATCAGGTGGCCAAACGCGCTGTGATTGCCTCTCACCGCCAGGGAGGACAGGCTCAGTTTGTTGAAATGCCACTGCAGAAAAAAGCCAATCTGTTCAGCCAGACGCTGGATTGGGCAATCACCCGCCTGGCCGAGCCCTTAACTGTCGATCAACTGGCGCAGCAGGCCTGTATGTCCAGGCGCAGTTTTGATCGTCAGTTTAAAGCCAGTACAGGCTTAAGCCCGCTGCAGTGGCTAACCCAACAACGTTTGCAGCTGGTGCGGCATTACCTGGAACAGGAGCAGTATTCGCTGGAGCAAATTGCCGATCTGACGGGTTTAGGCTCAGTGCTGAATCTGCGGCAACAATTTCGCAAGCACTATGGCGTCACCCCGCGACATTACCAACAGCAGTTTTGCCGCAACCCAACCTGAAGCGGCATTTTATTGCCACACTGTTGTCACCTCAGGCAGGCTAAAAGGGGATTGGCCACAGCGCCCAGGGCCTGCTCAGACTGGCACCAGATTTGCTTTACCTCAGGGCAATCACCACGCAGGAGAAGCCCTGATGATCAGTTCTGCCCTGAGCGCCCTAAGCTACGTTGCTGGCTACCCGCTCCAGCCGACAGGCTCATTAGCCCAGCGGGATCCGGCCTCTGATACAGACGCAGTCAAAGTGACCTTATCGTCCGGTGTCCGGGATCCGGATTACACCTACCAGCGCCTGCTGAATCAGGCCAATGCAGCCGCCAACCGCCAATACGGGGTGGATTCCGGCAACACGGCCACAGATGAAACTCAGGGACAGATTGATTCCGACCGGCTGGAGCAGATGCTGCAGCAGGTGCTGGACAATAAAACCGGCCTGGACCGGAAAAAACTGGAAGAACTGCAGCAAAAAATTGATGCACTGATGGCCAAAGAGGGCGAGCTGACAGACGCAGAACAACAACAGCTTGAATTGTTACAACAACAAAAAGAAGCTGTAATCAAAGAGGCGGCCGCCAAACTGGCAGGGGAACAGAATTAACAGAGCCATTGACGCAGTTAATTCTGTGAGTTTTGTTGTTGCCGGATTTGTTGCCTTAATCTGGCCAGGGCGCCATTGTCCTGCCATTGCTGCAGTTTCCGGTCAAGCGCCTGGCACAATGCGGCCTGATGGCAGGCAAAACTGTGGCTGGCTTTGGTGAACAACTCGAAACTCTTCACCTGCGCTAACTGACCACCAGTTTCCCGCCAGCGCCGCTCAAAAGTGACCTTGTCCAGCACCAGCAGCTCCACCCGTTGTTTTTTTAATAAATCCACCAGTTGGGCATGGCTAATCACTTCCCGGTAAGATGGCGCTGTACTGACCACGGCAGCAAATTCAGGCCCCAGGATCTGACGGGCATTCTGAAAGCTGGCCAGATGATACCGGCTTAAATCCTGCACCGAATTCAGCGCACCACGAAACGATGCCAGGGCAAAAACTCTGTTATCAAACTGCAGATAAGGCCGGGTGTAAAACAGTCCGGCTTGTGGTGTACCGCCCTGCCTGGCCGCAATATCCAGTTGCCGCAGCTGCAACATGCGGGTCATGCGGGCATGGGGAGCCGGCACAAACTCAGGCTGATAACCCAGTTCAGTTAACAAAGACTGCAACAAGGTCCGTTCGAAACTGATGGTATTGCCGCTTTTGGCCGGTAAAACGTCCTGGCTGATGCCCACCAGCACGGGGCTGGCAAACAGGTAAAGGCTAAAGCAGCAGCCGATCAGCAAAACAACTAATTTCATTTGCGCCTCTTCGAGGTCAACTTCATACCCCTAATAATTCTGTCCAATACTTAAGTAATAACGTTGGGTACGATGCCCCTGCTCTTGTTCTGCCATTCCATAACCCAGATACACCGGACCAATGGGGCTATCCCAGCCGGCAAAAATACTGCCCGCCCATATCCAGTCCGTTTGATTGGCCAGCTCCCGGATATTCAGCATATTGCCCGCCACTTTGCCCCGCTCCAGCGACGTGCCCAGATAAAAAGGCGCACTGACGATGCTGAAGCGATTTTCATTCATCCGGTACAAATACACCAGGCTGGCAAAACGGATCTCAGAGCCAAACAGATAGTTTTTCGGGTAGCCGGACAAATTCAGCAAGCCGCCCAACGAATGCTGCTCCAGCGTCAATGCCCCTTCGGCGCCCTGATACTTTTGCCAGTGCCAGCGGGCACGTAAAGTGTGACGCTGCCAGCTGCGTGCCGCCATCAGATCCAGATCCTGACTCTGACTGCTGGTCTTTTGTTGCAGCACATCATCCTCAAACCAGGACCGGCTGGCTCCGATGCGCCAGCCCCGGCTCGGAAAGGCCGGGTTATTCAGCCGGTCCCAGACAAATTCCAGCCCGGGGCCATCCCGGTTATAACCTAAATCATGGGTGCCAAGCTGTTCCCCCACCAGGCGGGGAAATTCATACTGGCCACGAATTTGCTGCCATTTCAGACTGAGCCGGGCATGGTCGGATAAGTCCCAGCCGCTTTCGGCATACAGCAGGTTCTCCTGATGCAGCAATTCCCCTAACGACAATAACCCCTGGTCTTGCACCCCCAGCACTTCATTCTTAAACACAGCGCCAAGGCTGACATAAGTGCGGGCAGACAACACAGGCCAATACAATTCAGTCTGCAGTTTTTTGTCTGTCCCTATCGCCAGCGCACTGTGCCATTCGGCGCCAAGCTCAGATAAATTGGTATAAGTGTAAGACGCGGCCAATTGGTAATAGCGGTTAGCACGAAAATCATCTTCCACCGCAAAGCGGAAATTCAGGTAACCAGGCCCCCAGGATTTTTCCTGAGCCAGCACCTGCAGTTCGGTGCTGTCATCCCGCGGGACCAGCTGCATCGAAACCCGTTCAAAGGTGTCGACCCCATACACCTGTCGCAACCCTTCTTTTAAATCAGCACTGCGGTACACCCTACCCGGTTGCAACGCCAGCCGGTCCAGGATCAGTTGATCCCCTAAACGGCTTTGATTGTCCAGGTGAATACGGTCAATGCGAACCCGTTCAGTGCGCTCAGCCCTGTGGCGGGCCAGCCAGAGCTGGTAGTCCGCGTCCGTCGTGTGAAACCCGGCCCACTGGGCCTGCTGCGCCGCCAAATCACCGGCGCGCACCGCCTCGGGCAAAAGTTCAAAATCCAGGGTGCCTATAGTGCCTAGCTCTGGCTGGATCAACAGATCCTGTGGGCCTAAGGACGCAATTTCACGCTCCACCACTTGCCTGACTAAAAAGTTGGTCAGCTGGTCAGTCACCGCGAAAGCGGAGTCCAGTTGTTCTTTTTTCAGCAAAGGGGCATCAATACTGACAGCGATCACCCGTTCAGCCCCCAGAGCACGGGCAATACTGACCGGCAGATTATTGGCCACCCCACCGTCCACCAGCATACGGCCGTCCAGCTCCATAGGCCGGACTACTCCGGGGATCGACATGGACGCCTGGACTGCATGCAACAGACTGCCCTTAGCCAGCACCACAGTGTCTCTGTTGCTCAGATCCGTCGCTATGGCCCTGAATGGAATGGCCAGTTGATCAAAATCTGCATGATTCAGTTCAGCACCATAGGCCTGCAGAATCAGTTCTGCCATCGCCTGCCCCAACAACACCCCTTTGGGTGTTTTCAGACCAGACTCATCCACCCCAAGCCCCAGGCGGACAGGAAATGCATCCTGCTGCTCTTTACGACGCAGCGGCATTTCATCCCGATGCACCTTGTCACGAAAACCAGAACCCCACTCCAACCGCTGCAGTATCTGTTCGATCTGAGCCGGACTGTGGCCTGTCGCATACAGACCACCAATAAAAGCCCCAATACTGCTGCCGACGACCAGGTCAATAGCGATCCCCTGCTGCTCCAGCTGTCGTAACACGCCCAGATGAGCTCCCCCTCTGGCACCACCGCCCCCCAATACCAGCGCAGTGCAGGGACGGTTTTTGGCCTGGGCGCAAATCACCTTCTGCTCAGCCTTCAGCTCCCATGACCAGCCACTGACCACCAACATGGCAATACCCAGAGCAAAGTTCAGTTTCATTTTGCAATTCCCTGCCAAAATCATCTTGGTTATTCTGTGTAAAATCAGCCACTTTTCCAATGCTTTTCTTGTTTTACGGTTGAGGTCAGCGGTGCTTATTGCTAATGTTTGACGCAGTGCCGGTAGAAAACAGTGTTTCCGTATGAGGGAACAGGCCCCATCAGACAGAGGGCGACCGGATGCATAGCGCCATCCTGAACAGTTCAGGTTTTCATTCTCAAGACGAGGTCAGATGTTTGATTCATTGCGCAGCCGCCTGATCCTGACGTTACTGAGCCTGCTCACAGTGCTGGCGATTGCCAGCGGGCTGGCCACGTTAACCACCATGAAACAGGACAGTCAGCAGCAGGCTGAACAAGCGCTGCAGGTTGCCGCCAATGTGTTGTTGCAGGCGTTGGAAAACAGAGCCACTCAGCTCAGTAACTCGGTCCGTTTACTGGCCAGCGATTATGGTTTTCGCCGCGCTATTGCCACTGCAGAACAAGAAACCATTTTATCCGTGCTCGACAATCACGGCAGCCGGGTTGACGCAGCGCTGGCGGTGTTATTTGCTCCGGACGGTCAGTTGCTGGCCAGCACCAATCCGGCACTGAACAGCTCCGATTTCAGCCCGTTTTTTGACCCAGCCCAAAGCCGCAATGCGGCCGCCTTCAGTGATATTCAACGACTGGGCGACGAATCTTTTCAGCTGGTTCTGGTACCGGTCAGAGCGCCTCAGGTCATCGCCTGGATAGGTATGGGTTTTCAGTTGGACCAGCAACTGGCTGAACAGATTAAAGGCATTACCGGCCTGGATATCAGTTTTACCAGTGCCCAAGGCAGGAACCACTCCTCAAGAAACTCCACCTTGGCGTCCCACCTGCAACCGGCCGTGCTGGCAGCCTTACCTGAGTTAAACGCAGGCCAGCAAAGCCCGTTTTCCAGCCCGGATGAACAGTATCTGTCATTGGCATTGCCATTGGATCAGCATCATGCATTGTGGGCATTGCTGCATTACCCGACTGAACGCTGGCAAAGCAGCTACCAGCAAATCCGCCAGCAATTGCTGACCATTTTTGGCGTCAGCCTGGCACTGGCTTTTATTCTGGCACTGGTTATAGCCCGCAGTATTACCCAGCCTCTGAACCGCCTGACTCAATTTGCCACCGCCATCACCAAAGGTGAATCCAAGGTCCGCTTACCACAGGCGACAGGTGAAGTCGGAGTGCTGAGCCAAACCCTGTCCCAAATGCAGCAGGCGGTGCAGCAACGAGAAGAGCAGTTAGTGCATCAGGCACGGCATGACCACTTAACAGGCTTAAAAAACCGCACTTATGCCGAGCAGGAATTGCAACAACTGTTAAGTCAATACCATTGCAGTCTGATCCTGCTGAATATCAAAAACTTCCGTCATATCAACGATTCTCTGGGTTTTACCAGTGGTGATTCCTTATTGCAGCAGGTGGCTGAGCGCCTGAAGCTGGTGAAACCTGCTGCCAGCTTGTTAGCCCGGCTTGGCGGTGACGAATTTTTGATGGCCTACCCCAGGCCTTTTCAGGATTCGGATGCGCTGATCCTGAAGATGCAGCTGCAACAGGATTACCATCTGGATGGTTCAGCACTGAGCCTCAGCTTTGTACTGGGTATTTATTGCATTGAAGCCGACAGCCAACCCGTCAGCGACGCGTTACGACGGCTGGATATTGCCCTGAGCCGGGCCAAGCAGTTGCAGGAACAATACAGCTTCTACCAACAGGGCCAGGATGAACACCACCAGCGCCGCCTGACTATTCTGCGAGACTTACCGACAGCGTTGCAAAGCAACCAGCTGTTCGTGGTCTATCAACCCAAGGTGGACCTGAAACAGTACCGTTGCCATGCTGCAGAGGCGCTGATCCGCTGGGCTCACCCCGAGCTTGGATTCATTCCGCCGGACGAGTTTATTCAGTTGGCCGAACATGCGGGGTTAATCAATCAGGTCACCGACTGGATGTTGAGCGCAGTGATCCGGCAACTGGCGCTGTGGCGCAGCCAGGGCATTGAGCTGAAAGTCGCGGTGAACCTGTCAGCCCATGACTTAAGCAACCCATCCTTGCCTGAACATATTGCCGCTATTTTGCAACAACACCAGCTGCCAACCAAAGCGCTGGCATTGGAAGTCACTGAAGGTGCGGTGATGAAAGACCCCAAGCAGGTGATCCATATTTTGCATCAGTTGCGGCAGATGGGCATTGAGCTGGCCATCGATGACTTCGGTACAGGTCAGTCGTCCCTGGCTTACCTGAAGCAATTGCCCGTGCATGAAGTCAAAATTGACCGTGCTTTTGTCAAAGACATTGAAAATAACTACCAGGATGAACTGATCGTCAGTGCCACAGCGCAACTGGCACACGGTCTTGGTTTGAAAGTCACCGCAGAAGGGCTGGAAAATAAAGCCGGGCTTTCCATACTGCGGCAGCATCAATGTGACACAGTGCAAGGTTACTTTTTCTCCAAACCACTGACAGCAGAACAATTCAGCAGCTGGCTCGGCAGCTTCAGCCTGCAACCCAAACAATGGTTTGCTCCGGAGGACCTGTGATATCAAAACTACTGGGTGTGCTGTGTCTGATCAGTGCGTTGCCAGCCCTGGCAGGCACAGATAAAGTCATCGCCACTGGAGGCGCCACCAGTATCGAAGGGGCTGCTGGTGGCGGTATTGTGCCATGGGCCGTAATAAACGGTTACGCCAGCAGCGATCAATGGTCGGTGAACAGTTTTGCATCCACAGTGCAGGTGGATGATTTTACCCTGCACAACCTGGGACTGGGTCTGAGCTTTGATGACCGCTGGGAATGGTCCTTTGCCCGGCAAAAACTCCAGCTTGACAGCATTGGCGGTGAACTGCGCCAGGACGTCTGGGGGCTGAAATACCGGCTGGCCGGTGAGCTGCTGTACAGCAGCATGCCGCAACTGAGTCTGGGTCTGCAGTATAAAAAACACCGGGATTTCGTCTTACCTGCTGCGGTCGGCGCCGCTGAGGATTCCGGCATCGATTATTACCTGGCGGCCAGTAAGGTGTTCTTTCACTCTGTGGCTGGCCGTAATCTGCTGCTCAATGCCACAGTGCGTAACACCGAAGCGCATCAGATTGGCTTGCTGGGTTTTGGAGGTGACGGCGTGAAACGCCAGTGGCTGCTGGAAGCTTCTGCGGTGCTGTTGCTGAATTATCAGTGGGCGCTGGGTACGGAATTCAGACAAAAACCCAATCAGCTGGCATTCGCCGATGAACAGCACTGGCGCGATGTGTTTGCCGCTTATTTTGTCAATAAACACCTGTCGCTGGTGCTGGGTTTTGTCGATTTGGGCGACATTGCCGGTTTGCAACAACAAGATGGCTGGTATTTTTCAGTGGAGGGCACCTGGTGAAATGGATCAATCTGCTTTGGCTCAGTCTGCTGCTGGCAGCCTGTCAGCCTACGCCAGCCGGAACACTGTACCAACGCCTGGGTGGGCAAACCGGGTTGGAGCAGATGGTTGATCATTTGCTGCAGAGTATTGCCACGGATCCCAGCATAGTGCATCACTTCGAAGACACCGATATTCCCCGCTTCCGTACTTTGCTGATCGAGCAGCTCTGTGAACTGAGCCAGGGCCCCTGCAAATACTCAGGCGCCAGTATGCAGGAAAGCCATACCGGCTTTCAGATCAGTAAAGCTCATTTTGACGCCCTGGTGAACCATCTGATAGACGCCATGCAACAGCAAGGCATCAGCATCAGTGCCCAAAATGAGTTGCTTGCGTTGTTGGCCCCTATGTACCCGGATGTGGTGTACCGCTAAAGGCATCTGGGTGGCGAATCAGCCGGCCCCTCAGGCCACTGGGTGATGGCGGCAGCTTAGTTGCAGCCACTGACGTTGTGGCCCCAATTGCAGCTGACAGTCAGCCAGGCCGGCCAGCACCGGACTGAAACGGGTCAGCCGTTCATAATACAGCATAAACCTGGCCAGCCCGGCCGGGCTTTGCCCCAGACCTTGTTGCCACAATGCCTGCTCCTGCTCGGCACGCCAGCGACACACAGTCGGCCAGTCCGGGGCCTGCAGCCACAGCAATTCGTCGGCCAGCGCATTCAGCTGCTGATAAGGGCCCGCCAGGTGCTGATTGACCCAACGCCGCCAAACCTGCGCTGAATCCTCAAGTTGCTCCAGTGCATTCACGGGCTGCAGTAAATCCTGCTCAGGTTGAGCAGGCAACCCCAGGCACCAGCCTTCCAACACTAACAGATCCGCCAGCTCCGGTCTGTCCAGCCAGCTTTGTTCCGTGCCTTTGTCAAAGCGCCGCCAGGCGACGGCCTGGCCATTCTGAAAGGCGTGCAGATCCTCAATCAGTTGGTGGATATGGTGAGTGCCGGGCACGCCGCGCTGCAGACAAAGGGGATGGATCTGCTGAGCCAGTTGCGTGCGGGCGGCTCTGTCCAGGTAGTAGTCATCCAATGACACCACCGCAACCTTCACCCCCTGCAGCTGCCATTGCTGCTGTAACTTCCGGCATAAGGTGCTTTTGCCACTGCCTTGGGCCGCACTTAACGCCAGAATTACCGGCCTGTCTTCTGTTGGCATTGGCAGCGGCTGTTTTAACGAAAAAGACTCTAAAATCCGGAACCAAAACGACAAACCGGAACTGGAAACAGATGGCATCACTATAACCTGCTTGGCGCTCTTGTTGACCTCAAGTACACTGCAGTATCTCCCGACAACAGGTAAATTGCATGCGTTTTCTGATCATCTGCCTGCTGGCATTCAGCGCTTGGGTGCAAGCGGATTCAGCCAGGCAACAACAAATGGATTTAATTAATCAGCAACCGCAACAGCAGCTGCAGAAGTTGCTGGATTCGCCTCAGGATTCAGCGGAGCAGCACTTTTATCTGGCATACGCCTATTACCGGCTCGGCAATGCCGATAACACACAGAGTCACAGCCAGACCGCGCTGGATAAAACCAATAACGCAGAACTGCGTAGCCGCCTTTATCTGTTGCAGGCGCTGAATTTCGGTGTGCACAAACGCGATACCAATAAAGCCCTGGCCTTACTGGAGCAGGCTGAACAGACGTTGCCTGCCACCAAAAACCCCGATCTGCTGCGGCTGCACATGGATATTCTGGAAAGTTTTGCCCAAGCCTATAACCAAAAAGGCTTACAAGACAAAGCCTTGAGTTATGCACGGCAAAGCCTGGCCTTGGCGGTGGAACACCAGGCGCCAACACGGGAACTGGACGCCAGAGTCATGTTGGGACGGTTGGAGCTGCAGAACAATCAGCTGGCCGCTGCGCTGAATGAATTTGAACGGGCCTTGGTACTGGCCAGAGCCCAGAAAAATGATAAAGCCCTGGCGGCTATTTATGTGCGTCTGGGCATGTTGTATCAAAAAATAGGCCAACATAAAGCGGCCATAACCCAGTTCAGTCAGGCGGCCGAGCTGTACCAGCAACTGGAGCTGACTTCTAATTTAATTAACACTTTAACCAATTTGGGAGATTCGCTGCTCAGTGACCAGCAACAGGAGGCAGCAGAACTGCACTATCAGCAGGCTCTGGACCTGGCGTTGCAGGCACAGGATCCTCACGTCATAGGTGCGGTGTATGTCAGTCAGTCGGAACTGGCCATCGAACGGGGCCAGCTGACTCAGGCCAAAGAGTTACTGGAAAAAGCCTATCAGCTGTTCAGCCAGAACAATAGCCTGAGTTCATTAAAAGAAGTCAGCCTGTTTCTGGTTAGCCTCTATATCAAACAACAGGACTGGGCTGCAGCGGCTCAACTGCTGACCGAAGTCGGAGAAAACATTTCCGTCGCGCCGAAATTCCTGCAAAAACGCTACCATGAACTCAATGCCCAGCTGGCCGAGCAACAACAGAACTGGCAGCAGGCCTATCTGTCTGAACGTCTGGCCAATGAGCAGGAACAAAATGACCTGAAAATCCAGCAGCAGCTGCAGGCCAACAGCCTGCAACAAAGCCTCGAGCTGCACCGGGCTGTTGAGTACGCAGAAAGCCAATTGGCGAGCCAGAAAAAATACAGCCTGTGGGCGCTGATTTTGGGTGTCATTCTGAGCCTGAGCACTGCGTTGCTCTGGCTGAAAGGCCGCAAGCCGGACGGCTCGCAAACTCAGCGGCCACAGTCCGGCTGGCGCCAGTTTCAGGAGCTGGTGGCTCAGTCAGCACCAGGCCACACCGAAGCTTCAGTTCTGGTGATCACGCCAGCCGACCTGAGTCAGCACTTGTTGGAGCAGGGACCAGACTTTTATCAGCAGTTGCCCCAGCTGTACGCCCCTCTGAGCCGTTTGGCATTGTTTTATTGCTGGCATGAGCAGGAACTCTGGCTATACAGCCATCAGCTGGATTTAACCGAACGGCTGGCAACCCAGGCAACTCAGCTGGGGTTACCCTGCCACACCGCCTTGTTGCTATTACGTCAGTTCACGGCGTCTGCGCAGGCATTACCCGATTTAGCAGACATCCGGAACCTGATCTGGCAATGCTGGGCGCTGGCAAAACACCAGCAATTAACCGGCCCTTACCATGCCAGCCTGTTTTGCCCAAGCCCTATCAGTTTGTCCTGGCATAAAGACAGCCTGAAGCAGGATTTATTTAATGCCATCAGTCTGGGGCAGCTGGAGCTGGTGATCAATCAGGAATCGGTGGGGGCCCGTCTGCAGCATCAGTTGCGGCAGATTTAACACTGCCGCAACGACGCAGGTAACTCAAAGACCTGCAGCTTTTTCAGCAAGGGGCAACGGAAACTCAAACGGATGGCCTGCAGCATCAGGCCCTGCTGGTTTTTATTACCACTGCCGTAAGCAGGGTCGCCCAACACCGGGTGACCCATAGCGGCAAAATGGCGGCGGATCTGGTGTTTCCGGCCAGTGATCAAGTCCACCTCCACCACACTGCATTGTGCCTGCTCGTCCGTACTGATGCGCTGATAGCGGGTCTGGCAGTCTTTGCCGTCCAGTGGCAGCTCAATTTTACCTTGCCCGGCCGGCACACCTTTGACCTTGATCCGGTACGTTTTATTGATCTGATGCTGCTGCAGCAGTTGCCCTAAAGCGGCAGCGGCGGCTTTGCTGTGCGCCAGCAACACCAGACCACTGGCTTCCCTGTCCAGCCGGTGCAATAAAAACACCGGTCTTTTGTTTTGCCAGTGCTGCTCAGCAAAACGCAGCAGGCTTAAATGGTCACCCCATTCGTTGCCCTGTGACAACATACCGGCTGGTTTAAACCAAAGGCTGTAGTGTTGCTCATCCTGAAGCAATACTGCATCGTCGCAGTGCCGGGCCAGCAGTTCGTCGTCGTAATTCAGCTCCAGCCGGTCGCCGGCCAGCAGTTCAGCCTGAGCCCGGCGTAAACGCTTGTGCTGCTTAGCGCGACGCCACAGCACAGCGCCTTTGCTCATCGCGTCTTTCAACCGCGCTTTACTCAGTGCAGGTACCGCAGTGGCCAACAGCTCAATGGCAACACCAGGGGCTGCCACCACAAAGTTTTTACTGATCTTCAAAATAAATTCCGCAGTGTCAGAAATTCAGCCGCTATTCAGCGCCCCAAGCCTGTAATGATACCAAAGCACAGGAGGCTCTGTATGCGTAAAATCAGTCCGTTCGTTTTTCTGTTATTGCCCTGGATCAGCCTGGCTGCCGAAACGCCGGTGGCCAACACTCAGGAATCTTTTTCACTGCCGTCGGAAGTGGCCAGAACAGCAACACCCAAAGCCCAGCCCCTCAAAGGCGGTTCCAACCTGATCCAGGCCGTGGAAAACAATGTCTGGTTTGACAGTATTGATATTTCGCTGAGCGGTGACAGAAATGACAACGCCTTTTTCCACAATCTCTATATACGCTTTGATGCAGACACTGCCTATAACGAAGTCCCGGTTTTTGTCCATTACGCACTGCGTCGCCCCGGACAGCCCGAAGTGATCATTCATACCAGTTCGGTCTTTACCTTGTATGGCACCAGCGCCAACGACTGGTTCGCCATTGAATCCGAGTTGGTGCATTCGGTACCTACGGGTTACTACGACCTGGTGCTGCGGGTGTATGACGCTGATTACGGCGACTTGCTGGCCGAGATCAGTGGCAACGACAGTGGCGCTCTGGCCGATTTGGCGCTGGAAGATTTAACTTATGATCGGGCTCCGGTGGTCATCGTCGAAGAAGACAGTGGCAGTTGGCACTGGGGCGGGCTGGCAGCGTTACTGCTGCTGTCAGCGTTCAGAAAGCAGGCCCTGCGGTTACACAGGGCCTGAACAGCCGCTTACAGATTGGCTTCAGCAAAAGAAGCCAGCCGGCTGCGCACCACACCATTCAGATTAATGGTGGTACTGCCTTCAAAGTTTTTAAAACGTTCGACGATGTAAGTTAACCCCGACGTCACGGCGGTCAGGTAGTTGCTGTCAATTTGCGACAGGTTGCCTGAACAAATCAGTTTGGTGCCTTCACCACAACGGGTAATGATGGTTTTCAGCTGAGCCGCACTCAGGTTCTGGCATTCATCCAACAACACTATCGCATTCTGAATGCTGCGCCCGCGCATAAAGTTAACCGACTTAAACTGAATATTGGCCTTTTCCATAATGTAATTGACGCTGGCATGCGGGTGTTCATCGGTTTTATGCAGCACTTCCAGTGAATCGGTGATCGCCGCCAGCCAGGGGGCCATCTTCTCTTCTTCGGTGCCAGGTAAAAAACCAATGGACTCGGCAATTTCCGGGGTATTGCGGGTCACAATGACCTTGTCGTACAGCCCCTTTTCAATCACCAGCTCCAGCGCGGCGGCCAGCGCAATCAGGGTTTTACCGCAGCCGGCCGGGCCGGTCAGGATCACCAGGTCCATATCCGGGTCGAGCAGCGCATTCAACGCCATCGCCTGATAAATATTTTTCGGGTGGATGCCCCAGGCATGTTTGTGCATCAGCCGCTCAAAACCCAGGTCAAGAATTTTGATTTCATTGTCAAAAATATCCAGCACCCGGCCAGCAAAGGTTTTGGCTTCATCAATCAGGTACTCATTGATATAGGCATTCGGCAACACTGAGCGGGGCACAAAGTGGTAGGTGTCACTGCCCTGATTGTGGCTGCGGCAGTCTTTCACCAGGGACCAGAAATCTCCGGGGAATTTGTGGTACCCCTTGTAGAGAAAACGCACATCGTCAATCAGCTGGTCAGTGCGGTAGTCTTCCACATGCTTCAGACCTGCCCCTTTGGCCTTCAGCCGCATATTGATGTCTTTGGTCACCAGCACCACTTTGGTCGGCGCTTTTTCCCGCTGCAGATAAAGCGCAGTGTTGATAATCAAATGGTCGTTTTCCCCCCCCGGCAGGCCGGGGATCTGGTCACTGATATGGTGGTCATTGACAATAAACAGATGCCCTGTGCTCTTCTGCTCGCCATGAGTCGGCATCGCCACGCCTTGCAGCATCTGTTCTGGTGTTGCGTCTTTGAGCGCATCTTCCATAGCCCGAATCGCCACTCTGGCTTCCCGGCTGACGTCTTTGTGTTTGTCTTTGATATGGTCGAGTTCTTCAAGAACCGTCATCGGGATGACCACATCGTGTTCCTGAAAGTTTAAGAAGGCGAAAGGTTCATGCAGCAGAATATTGGTGTCCAAAACGTAGATTTTTTTATCTTTAGATCGTCTTCGCGCCATAAGAGCTCCTTAGCGACAGGGGACGCCATGCCGGGGCATGACAGTTACAACAATCCTGATGGGTTCAGCCGCGGAGAACTGAGCTAAGTTCATGTGCCGGGCCAGTTTTTCGTTTTGATAATCTAAGCTTAGAGCAAAAATCGGCCTAGAGGTATGACAATAACATGACGTTTTTTAATCTGTCAGCCAACTTCAGCAATCCAGCTGATGCAGTTATTCTGGTTTCCCTGTACCATGGCGCGCCATTTTTTGCAGTGAGGTCAGCATGAATAAATTCGCGTTAGGTCAACGTTGGATCAGTGACAGTGAATCCGATTTGGGATTAGGCACAGTAATCGCCCAGGAAGGACGGATGCTGACGCTGTTGTTCCCGGCCAGTGGCGAAACCCGGCTGTACTCGATGCAGGAAGCACCGCTGACCCGGGTCGTATTTAACCCGGGTGACAGCATCAAAAGCGCCGAGGGCTTTGAGCTGACGGTCAGTTCAGTGCAGGAAAAAAATGACTGCCTGGTCTATGTTGGCCAACGTACCGATACCGGTGAACTGGTGGAGTTACGCGAGATGTTTCTCGATCACTTTATCAGCTTCAGCCAGCCGCAGGACCGCTTATTTGCCGGCCAGATTGACCGCTTTGAAACTTTCCCACTGCGTTACCAAAGCTGGACCCAACTGCACCAGTTGCAACAAAGCCCGCTGCGGGGCCTGACCGGCGCCCGGATGAGCCTGATCCCACATCAGCTGTATATCGCCAACGAAGTGAGCAGCCGCCACGCCCCAAGGGTCTTGCTGGCTGACGAAGTGGGCCTGGGGAAAACCATTGAAGCTGGCCTGATTATTCATCAGCAGTTACTGGCGTCTCTGGCCAAACGGGTATTGATTGTGGTGCCTGAATCGCTGCAGCATCAATGGCTGGTGGAAATGCTGCGCCGCTTTAACCTGAAGTTTTCCATTTTTGATGAAGAGCGCTACACCGAAGCGCTGATTGACGGTGGGAATCCCTTTGACACTGAACAACTGGTGCTGACCAGCCTGGAGTTTTTCTGCAAAAAACGTAACGCCCACCAGCACGCGGTCGACGCGGACTGGGATTTACTGGTCGTCGATGAAGCCCATCACTTGCAGTGGAGTGAAGACAAAGTCAGCACTGAGTATCAGCGCATTGAAGAGCTGGCGCACGGCACGCCAGGCTTAATTCTGCTTACGGCGACCCCTGATCAGTTGGGCCACCAAAGCCATTTTGCCCGCCTGCGTTTGCTGGACCCCAACCGTTTTTATGATTACCAGGCCTTTTTAGCGGAAGAGCAAAGCTACAAACAGATTGCCGGCCTGGCCAGCGCTTTACAGCAGGAACAGCCGCTGAGCCCTGACACAGCGAAGGCGCTGAGCGCGGTCTTGGGTGAAACCGATAGTCAGACCGAACTTCGCCTGTTGCAGCAAGGGGATGCAGCCGAAGCCGGCGTTGCTGCCCGTGAAACCCTTCTGAGAAACTTGTTGGACCGCCACGGCACAGGCCGGGTGCTGTTCCGTAACAGCCGTCATACCATTCAGGGTTTTCCACAGCGCCAGGCCCACCCCATAGCCCTGGCTCTGCCAGAGCAGTACAAAAATGCGCTGAAAGTACAACGCAGTTTCAATGGCCAACAAACACTGCAGCAGCGGGCGAAAGCCAGCCTGTTTCCAGAGCGGGTGTTTCAGGAATTTGAAGGCAGCAAAAGCAGCTGGTGGCAGTTTGACCCAAGGGTGGACACACTGATCCAGTTACTGAAGCAGTTTAAACGCGAAAAATTCCTGCTGATTTGCGCCCATGCCGATACCGCCATAGCGCTGGAAGAAGCAGTGCGGGTGCGTGAAGGCATCAGAGCCGCCGTATTCCATGAAGGCATGAGCATTCTGGAGCGGGATCAGGCGGCCGCTTATTTCGCACAGGAAGACAACAGTGCACAGATTTTATTGTGTTCTGAAATCGGCAGTGAAGGCCGCAACTTCCAGTTTGCCCACCATCTGGTGTTGTTTGATTTGCCGTTAAACCCGGATTTGCTGGAACAACGTATTGGTCGTCTGGACCGTATTGGTCAGACACAAGATATTCAAATCCACCTGCCCTACTTTGCCGGTGAGCCTCAGGACTGGCTGTACCAATGGTACCAGCAGGGCCTGAATGCGTTCAGCCAGACCTGCCAGACCGGCCGGGCTGTGTATGACGACGTCAGCGAAGCCCTGCTCAGTCTGCTGGCCGGCCAGTCCGACGCCACTTCCCTGCCTGACCTGATTGAACACAGCGCCACGTTGAATCAGCAGTTAAAAGAAAAGCTGGAACAAGGCCGCGACAAACTGCTGGAACTGAACAGTGCCGGTGGCCGGCAGGCGCAACAGCTTGCAGACCAGATTGCCGCACAGGACAGCCATGTCGGCTTGCCGATGTTTATGCTCAAAGCCTGGGATGTGCTGGGCGTTAACCAGGATGACCGCGGTGAAAACAGCATAGTACTGAGTATTTCTGAACAACTGCACAGCCACTACCCCATGCTGGACGACGATGGCATCAGCGTGACTTTTGACCGGGCCACAGCACTGGCCCAGGAAGATTTGCAGTTCCTCAGTTGGGACCATCCTATGGTGCTGGGCACTTTGGATATTCTGACCAATGCCGAACTGGGCAACAGTTCAGTGGCCTTGTTGCCGAACAAAGCCTTGCCAGCCGGCACCTATTTTGTTGAGCTGCTGTATATTCTCGAAGCCAGCGCCCCGCCAGAGCTGCAGCTGGGCCGCTACCTGCCAGTCACACCCATCCGTTTGCTGCTGGAGAAAACCGGTAAAAACCTGGCCGCCAACGTCGCTTTTGAGCAGTTTAATAAGCAATTAAAACCAGTGGGCCGTCAGACAGCGTCCAAACTGGTCAAGGCTTTGCAAACCCTGGTGCATCCGTTGCTGCAACAGGGTTTACAGCAAGCCCAGGCACAGGTACCCGCTCTGGTGAAGACGGCAGAGCAGAAGATGAACACGGAGCTGAACAGCCAAATTGAGCGCTTAACCGCGTTACGGCAACTCAACCCTCTGGTGCGGGAAGAAGAAATCAGTCATCTGCAACACAAGCAGCAGCAACTGGCGCTGTATATGCAAAAAGCCCGTTTAAAGCTGGATGCACTGCGTGTCGTGGTGGTCAGTCATGATTAAGAGTGCCCATGTTGCTGGACTATAAACCACCACTGTCACCTTATCTGGATATTCTGTACCAGGACGAAGATATTCTGGTACTGAATAAACCCAGCGGTTTGCTGACAGTGCCAGGCAAAGCGCCGGAACACTTTGACAGCCTGGATTACAGGGTACGCCGGGTCTGGCCGCACGCCCGCATTGTACACCGGCTGGATATGGCGACCTCAGGCCTGGTGGTGATGGCCATGCATCTGGACGCTCAGCGCCACCTGAACCGGCAGTTTCAGCAGCGCACGACTCAAAAACGATATTTGGCGGTTTTAGAGGGACAAATACGCGCCAACCAGGGCGCAGTTGAACTACCTTTAATCTGCGACTGGCCAAACCGGCCCAAACAAAAAGTCTGTTTTGACCATGGTAAACCCGCTTTAACTTATTTTGAGTTACTTGAAAAAACCACTGACTCAAGCCGGGTTTTGCTGAAACCTGTGACTGGCCGTTCTCATCAGCTAAGGGTGCATATGCAATGGTTGGGTCACCCAATTCTTGGAGACAAATTTTATGCTTCAGAGCAGGGGTACCAAAAGGCAGAACGCCTGTTACTTCATGCCTTTAGTTTGGCTTTTGTTCATCCGGTAACAGCAAATGAGCTATATTTTGAAGCGTCTTGTCCTTTTTAAAGGGGATGACAGGAGAAAATACTGCCCTGTTAACTTAAGGTTCAGTTTTACAAAGTAAACTGGGTGACAAAGCAGAAAGAAACACAAAAATGGTAAGGCTACTATTTTTGTCATAACTGTCGGTCAAAATTTGTTAAATCTGTAGTAATCAAATAGAATGCCGGCCGCAATTTACTCTTAGGAGAGAAGGATGAAACTAAGTACTAGCGCATTAGCCATTTTGGCTGCTTTATCGACATCAGCCGTTGTGGCTGCGGACAAACCTTTAGTGTCTGACCGCGTTTTCGGTTCTGTATTCACTGAATATTACCTGCCCGATCAAGACAAAGGTGAGTCTGCCGCTTTTGGCAATATTCATGAAGGTTGGGGTTACGGCGTGGAGCTGGGCTACAACCTGGACGAAATGTGGGCCTTGCGCCTGGATCTCGCCAAACAACGTTTACCTCAAACCACTACAGACAACAAAGTGGACGGTGATCGTATTGGTCTGAACGTTGTACATACTTTAGCTGGCAGCAACTTCTATATTCTGGGCGGTCTGAACCGTATGGATGTGGAAAGTGCCAGTGACGAATCTGCCTTAAACCTGGGTGTGGGTTACCGTGCTTACCTGACGGACCGCGTGTCAGTGTTTGGTGAAGCCAACCGCTTCCAGGGCATCAGCGAAAGTTTTGCTGACGCCAACGTAAAACTGGGTATGTCAGTGCTGTTTGGTGATGCACCGGCTGCACCAGCGCCGACAGCAGCACCAGAACCAGTAGCACCTGTACAGGCACCAGCTGACAGCGATAAAGATGGTGTACCAGACAGCAGCGACCTGTGCCCAGGCACACCAATCACTGACAAAGTAGACGCCACTGGCTGCTCCATTTTCATGGAAAAAGAAGTCAGCTTTGCACTGAAAGCCCAGTTTGACAACGATTCTGCGGTAGTCAAACCAGCCTACGATGCTGAAATTGCTGAGCTGGCTGCGTTCCTGAAACGCTTCCCAGGCACAGACGTGGAAGTAGGTGGTCACGCGTCTAACGTCGGTACTCCGGCTTACAACCTGAAGCTGTCTCAGCGTCGTGCTGACGCCATTGCCAGCATTCTGGTGAACCAGCACGGTATTGCTGCCAGCCGCGTGTCTGCCCGTGGTTACGGTATCACTCAGCCAAAAGTAGCAGGTAATACACCAGCCGCCCACGCTGCAAACCGCCGTATCGAAGCCAAAGTGACTGCCACTGTCAAAGAGAAAGTAGAACGTTAATCTGCTTTACAGACTGTGAATACAGGCCAGCTGCAGCAATGCAGCTGGCCTTTTTTATGAAGCAAATTCAGGCAGTTAACTGCAACGCCGATTCATTGCCCGATTGCTGCGCAACTGAGCCGTAAGTCTTCATCAGTTGCTGCAGGGTACGCTGTAACAGCTGGCCCATAGAATCTGATTCTGTACTTTGCGTTTCGGTTGTGCTGCTGGTGCTGGCTGTGCTGTCAGATTGCTGAGACTCCTGATAGGCCTTGGCCTCCTGCATCGTCACTTTACCGTCACCATCTGCGTCCGCCGCATCGAAATTATCGATCAGGCTCTGCAGCATACTTGCCATCGGGTCGCTGCTGTCCGTTTCTTCCAACATAGCGCTCAGCTCATCCGCTGTTTTGCCTGTGTCTTCCTGACCTTGCATACCGCCTGGAGGTGGCGGCGGTGGCGTCATTTGAGCAGAAGACGTATCCTGAGTCTCCTGATAAGCCCTGGCTTCATCCATGGTCACTTTGCCGTCGCTGTTACTGTCAGCTTCATCAAAGTTATCCACCAGATTCTGTAGCATCGCAGCCATCGGGTCATCACTGTCGGCCTGTTCCAGCATCGCAGACAGTTCATCGGCGGTTTTGCCGCTGTCCTGCTGCCCCTGTGGTCCACCAGATGGTGGTGGTGGCATCTTGCCCTGGGCGTTGTACATTAGCTGACTGGCCTGGTCGCTGAATTCAGCGCTGGTCAGCTTGCCGTCACTGTCACTGTCCAGCGCGGCAAATAAATCCGCACTGCTGTCGCTGGCAGCACTGTCATTCAGACCACTGAGCAGACTGTCAAAATCGGACTGTTCCAGATACCCCTTGTTCGATTGATCCAGCTGACTGAACAACTGCTGGCTCTTTTGTTGCAGTTGTTCAGCAGTCGGCATCGACCTCATTGTTGCATAGCCTCCGCCGGAGACTGATGAAAATTGAATCGCCATAGACTGGCTCCTCCTGAAATAGCGATCAGAATTAATCGCCCTGGTATGGCTGCAATGTCACGGCCAGTCCGGGTTCAGAAAGGTAAAGGCAGGGTAAAGTTGAGTCAGAGTCTGAGTGCCCAAGGCCGCCAAAACTGCCGACGAGGATTCAAACCACCAGTGCACAGGCATTCGTTGTGCTCCCTTCAGCAGACGTACGCCAGAGGCGGCAATAAATTGCCGCGCCGGCAGCGGGCCTCAGGCAGAAAAACGGCCGGTCAGCTGGGTTAAGGTCAAAGATAAATCGCCCAGTCTGGCAGCCAGCTGCTGTAATTCGCCTGCATTTGTCAGGTTCGAATCGCTGATCTGATGCATAGTCTGTACTTGCTGCCCTACGTCCTGCACCACCATGGCCTGCTGCTCTGTCGCTGCAGCAATTTGAATGCTCATACCTTCAAGCTGCTGAATTTGCGAAGTAATTTGCTGTAATGAGGCTTCGACTGCATCACTGCGGCTGACATTGTCCAGTGCCTGCCTGCTGGCCGCCGCCGTTGCCTGCACCGCCTGCTCAGTCTGGCTGAGTAAATCGCTGATCACCTGCTGAATTTCTTTCGTCGATCCCTGAGTTCTGGCCGCCAATTGCCTCACCTCGTCAGCAACCACGGCAAAACCTCGCCCATGTTCACCGGCCCGAGCTGCCTCAATAGCGGCATTCAGCGCCAGCAGATTGGTTTGTTCGGCTATGCCCTGAATCACATCAAGGATCTGCCCTATACTGCCCGCTTTGTCAGCCAGCTGACGGATCACCTGTTGCGCCGTTTCGACATGGCCAGCCAGCTGTTTCATGCCTTGCAGACTCAGGCCGACCTGTTGCTGGCCAGCCTGCACAGACTGGCTGGCTTTGCTGGTACTGTCGGCAGACAAAGACGCATTTTGGGCAATCTCAGTCACTGTAGCCGTCATTTGGCCAATAGCCGCCTCAACCTTGCTACTGGCATCCAATTGCTGTTGGTTGTGGTGCAGACTGTGATGAGCAGCGCTGTTCAGGTCCCTGGATTCAGCAGCCAGTTCACGGCTGCTGTGCTGAATGTCGCTGACCAACTGGTTGATATTCGCCACAAACTGGTTAAATCCCTGCGTCAGCTCGTGCAGTTCCTTGCCTCCTTGTTGCTCCAGCCGCACAGACAAATCGGCTTCACCTTGCCCCAGTCGCTGGAACATCTGACCCAAATGGCTGATAGGTGCACTGATGCTTTGGCTGATAAACAGGGATAACAAACCGATCAGCGCCGTGACTACAGCAGCGGTCAGATAACTGGTCAGTTTAATCTGTTGCATTACGGCAAAAATCTCCTGCTCTGGCACCTGAGCAATCAGGTACCAGTCCAGTGCTTCAATGTAAGTGGAGGCCAGCACAGTGGCTTGCCCGTCCAGTTCAGTGGTCAGCAGATTGACGGTGTCAGGTTTTAACAGCTGCGTGACCACCTGCGACGAAAACTGGCTGGTCAGTGCCGTGCCGATGCGTTGGGTGGGATGTAACTGAATTTGCCCCTGCTGATTGGCCAGAAACACAAAACCTGTTTGCTCTATTTTGTACTGACTGATCATTTTCACCATTTCCGTCAGTGGTTTGGCAATACCCGACAAACCGCGGCCATCCAATTGCTGGAAATTGACAAAAATCTGATAGCCCAGTTCCGGGCTGTTATACACAGACACCTGCCGGGCTTTGCCAGAGTCTTTAAACGCATAAAACCAGGCATCCTGTTCTGGCGTCAGACGGCGCAAAAAGCCCTGTTCATTCCAATAGTCGGCTGAGTATCTGTCGCAAAAGGAGGCCGCCTGCAGACCATGCACCTGACGCACCTGCTCCAGCTCTGCCACCAGTTGTGCTTCTGCTTCCGCTTGACGGCCACCCACAGTCAGCTGATGCAGCAAAGGTGAACTCGCCAGTTGTTCTGCTATCTGCTCCAGGCTGCGAATTTCTGCCTCAATGCTGTGTTTAATCTGATTCAGACTGGCCGGCAGGTCTTTGTGCAGGCTGCGTTCAGTCAATACCCGTTCCGTCATGATCTGACTGAGCAGACTGATCAACAAAGTGGCAGCCAGCACAGCCCCACTTAAACTTATTAACAATTTTTGCCGAATCGACCAGTTCACCCTGTGATACTCCTGTCAGCCGCCACCGTGCCTGAAAACACTGCATTACAAAAGCCGCTATTATCAGGCGATGGCAGAAACTATTCATTAAATTTTCATGAAACTGCGGTTATCCGCAGCAATCTTCAGCAAGACAGGGACGAAAAAGCGCCACTATGTTAAGGTGAAACAAATCATCACGGAGAACTCAATGAAAGCTTTGTTACTGCTCAGTGTGCTAAGCCTGGCCGGATGCCAGCAGGCTTATTACGCCACTATGGAAAAATTTGGGGTGGAAAAACGTGAACTGCTGGTTGACCGGGTCAAAGATGCGCGTGACGCCCAATTGGACGGCCAACAACAATTTAAAGATGCACTGGACGAACTCAGCCAGTTGTTGAAGTTTGATGGCGGCGATTTACAGACTCAGTATCAGCAGCTCAGTGAGCAGTATCAAGACAGCCAAAAGGCGGCACAGCTCATCAGCAGCAGAGTGGATAAAGTGCAATCTGTTGCTGAAGCTTTGTTTGACGAATGGCGGGATGAACTGGAACAGTACCAAAGCCAGCAGCTGAAACGCCAAAGTCAGCAACAACTGCAGCAAACAGAACGCCAGTTTCAGCAGTTACTGAAGAAAATGCGGGCCGCCGAAGCGAAAACTCAGCCGGTGCTGCGGCTGCTGAATGACAATGTGCTGTTTTTAAAGCACAACCTGAATGCCAAGGCCATTGGTGCGGTGCAGCAGGATTTTTCCGGCTTGCAGCGCAACCTGCAAAGCCTGCTGCAGGAGATGAACCAGGCGATTCACGAATCCAATAAATTTATTGCCCAGTTGCAGCAGGATTAGTGTTTGCTTCATTTAAGGCGGGTTTCAGCAGCTCCAGAGCTGCTTTGGCCTGGGTTTCTTCATCTTTTTGTTTAATGCGTACCAGAGCCGCGTAAAACTGGGCTGCAGTAAATGATTGGGTCGACTGGATCAAGTCACTGACATCGGCACTGCTTTGCGCCAGCATTTGCTGGAAAATCTCCAGATGACCATTGCGCTGCAAGGCAGGCGCCAGATTGGTGTCTTCAGCACCGTCACGAATGGTGTAGTACTTTTGCAAAAGCTCAGCCCGGGCCGCCAGGCTCAGCTCTTCTGCTTTGCTCGGTTCAGCCTGCACAACGGCAGCGGGTTCCGCCTGTGCAGGCTTCGTTTCTGCTTTTTCCGTGGCGGTCAGGCTGTTAAATAAAAAAGCAGCAATAATCAGACCACTGAATAAACCCCAGAAAAAACTCAATAAAGGTGTCGGCTTGTACATCTTGAACTCCACTGCAAACAGGCAACAGCGATTATACCTGCCCCGATCCGCGGCGCGACCTTTTTCTGTGACAGTTTTCTGTGCTGGCTATCTGGGGCTAATTTCTGATGTTGAGGCTGCTGCCGTTGACACCGGCTGATATAGTAGCGACAAGTGAACCATAAATTGAGGCTGGCTTTGAAGTTACCACTCCTGTTGCTCTGTGCCAGCAGCCTGCTCGCCGGAGGATGTATGCACCAAGGAACCACAGACCAGCAATTGCGTTATTGGATAGGCCAGAAGCTGATGATTGATATCCGTCAGACCTGCAGCCCAGCCCACCGATGCGAAGACCTGACGCACTTACCGGCCAGTTATGCCGCAAAAATCCGGCAACTGCAGCTAGGTGGTGTGATCCTCTTTGCCAATAACCTGAAACACAGTGCGCAAATCCGGCAACTGACCCAAGACTTGCATCAAAGCAGTGGGGACGGTTTGCCATTGCTGATAGGCATCGATCAGGAAGGTGGCCGGGTGGCCCGCTTACCGGTCACTGAGTACCCGGCATTTGCCGGTGCCATGGCATTGGGCGCTACTCAGGCACACTACGGTGAACAGTTCCCACATCAGGTTGCTGTCGCTATCGCGCGCCAGCTGCACGAGCTGGGCATTAACCTGAATTTTGCCCCCAGCCTGGACGTGAACAATAACAAAGCCAACCCGGTGATTAATGTGCGCTCCTTTGGTGACCAGCCAGCCAAAGTGGCAGCCGCAGGTGCCGCTATGGTGAACGCGATGCAGCAACACGGGGTGTTGGCGACCATTAAACACTTTCCGGGTCATGGGGATACTCATGTGGACAGCCATACGGGACTCCCCAGGGTCGACCACTCCTTACCTGTGGTGCAACAAACCGACCTGGCTCCTTTTGTTGCCGTACTGCAACACAGCCAGCCCGCCATGGTAATGACAGCTCATATCCAGTACCCGGCGTTGGACAACAGCACCTTAGTGAATAAACAGGGCGACAGCATGCTGAAGCCCGCAACGCTGTCGCGGCGCATGCTGACGGAGTTACTGCGGCAGCAAATGGGTTATCAGGGCGTGATCATTACCGATGCCCTGAATATGGCGGGCATCAGTCAGTTTTTTGAACCGGCGGAAGCCGTGATCCAGACCTTTGCCGCTGGCGCCGATATAGCGCTGATGCCGTATGAGATCCGTTCAGAACAGGATCTGACGGGTCTGCAGCAGTTAATAGACGCTGTGCTGGATGCCGTTGTTCAGGGCAGACTTTCAGTCACTGAGCTGCAACAATCGGCCGAACGGGTCCTGTCACTTCGTCGCACTCTGGCTCACCAAAAGGCCCCTGCCCCCGCCCCCCATCGATTAAGCGCCGATCGGCAACTGGAGCAACAACTGGCCGAAGCCAGCCTGACCCAGGTGGGAACCAACAAACTGCCCACCGGTTGGCAACTGGAAGGTCAGCGTCTGCTGCTGATTGCGCCCGAACAGACAAAATGCCAGGGCTGGCAACAGGCACTGACACTGCACCAGGTGAAACTGCAACAGCTGAACTGTGCAACACTGGACCAGAGTGCTGCAGAGCTGCAGACTCTGATAGACGAGGCAGATACGGTATTGGCCACCCTGATAAGCCCAACCCAAAGCGCGGCTGAACTGGGCGTGCTGGCTGATTTACTGGCGCTGACCCCTGTTCAGTTAAGCCCGGCAGAACAAAAACAAAAACTGCTGACCGCCCTGACCTATGCCAAACAGCAAGGCAAACGGAACCTGCTGGTCGCACTGCGAACACCGTACGACTTGAGTGACTTTGCAGATGTTGCGGACGTGCGACTGGCTACCTACAGTTATAACCAGCAGCCATTCTCGGCACAACGGCCTTTATCAGGCCCGGCCTATGACGCTGTGATTGCCTGTCTGCTGGGTAAAATTCAACCAAAAGGTCAGTTGCCGGTGCAGTTAGATTAAAGCCTGCAGCAAAACCGACCGCTTATCCCCTTCGGTACTTACATGAGGAAACCGGATGCTGTCCCAACTTTTTGGTCTGAACCTGCTGCGACTGATGGTCGCGGTTATTATTTTTCTGCATGGTGGTTACCGCCTGCTGAACGGAGGTATCGAACCCTTTGGTCAGTACCTGAGTCAGCAGGGCTTTCCTCTGGGACTGATTTGGGCAGCGGCTGTCACCGGGCTTGAGCTGATTGGTCCGCTGTTTTTACTGATAAACCGTTATGTCAGTATGTTCTGTCTGCTGTTTATTCTGCTCTACAGCACTGGGGTGGCACTGCTGCATGCCAAAGTCGGCTGGTTTGTGGTAGGCCCAGGCCGGAATGGTGCCGAGTTCAGTGTTTTATTAATTACGGTCTTGCTGGTTCTGATGGTTCAGCACTGGCCTGCCCGCCGTTAAGTCTCAGACAACAGGCAGCGACAGGCGCTGCTTTCGCCATTCAGCCACAAACCCGGCAGGCGCTGCTCCGGTGTTAACAGGCTGCTGATCAGGCTTTGTTGCTCGGAACACAGTAAATCAGTTGCCAAAGGACCGGCATACACTAAGCGCTGCTGCCTGAACAGCAAAAAAACTGGCGTTGCCATAAGCGTCAACTGTTGCTGCGCTTGCGACAATGGCAATTCGATGATCTGTAAATTTGGCTGTTGCTCAGCCAGGCGCTTACTGTGCTCTCGGGCAAAACTGCTGCAACTGCAATTTTCGTCTGCAATCAGTACCCCGTGCCATTCAGTTGCCGCGACAGGCCCGAGCTGCAACTGTCGAATATCCAGCTCAGGCCAGGGCTGCTGCTGCCACTGACCCGTCGGGTCAAAGACGCCATAATGGCTGGCAAAAAAATAATACAAGCCTGCAGCGCTGCAGCCCATCCAAAGCAGCAGCACGATCAAAGCCCATAAGGTGTTGCGGTTCAATAACGGAATCTCTCAGCCTGGGTGGCCAGTTGCTCGCTGACCTGGCCAACGGCGACAGCGCTGTGCTGCAACTGCTGCCCTAAGGCACTTTGTGCGTCCGTCATATCTGCCAGTTGCATCGCACTCTGTGCCACTTCATTACTGGCCGCCTGTTGCTGCTGCACCGAATCCGCCATTTGCTCCGCAGACAAGGCCAGCTGGCCGGCATTCTGCTCCAGTTGGCGCAGGATCTCGCCGTTTTGCGCAGTTTGTTCCAGGGTCTGATCAATTTGGCCCAGACAATGTTGCACCGAGTGCACCGAACTCTGACTCGCCTGGTTCAGACTGCTCAGCATACTTTGGATCTGACCTGTCGACGCGTGAGTGCGACTGGCCAGACTACGGACTTCATCAGCCACCACTGCAAAGCCCCGGCCCTGATCACCAGCACGGGCCGCTTCGATAGCAGCATTCAGCGCCAGCAAATTGGTTTGCTCAGCCACAGACTGAATCACCCCCAACACGGTGCCAATTTCTTTGGTGGAGACAGCCATCGAGTCGACATTTTGCCCGGCCTGTTGCAGTGACTGCGCCAACTGTTGGATCAACTGACTGGTTTGTTGCACCGAGCGGGCCCCTTCCTGACTTTGCTGGCGGGATAACTCTGACAGCTGATGAATTTCTGAAGCGAGCATATTGAGCTGACTGACCGAACTCGACATCTCTTCGGTGGCGGCGGCAATACGCCGCACTTCCCGCCGTTTCTTTTCCATGTCCTGCACCAGTTGGGCGCCGTCTTTTTTCAACTCACCCGTCTGATCCGCCAGTTGGTCTACAGAGCTATTAATCACCTGTACCGCCTGCTGAATGCCGGCCAGCGCCTGATTAAACTGGCGTACCAACTTCGAATTTACCTCGCGGCATCGTACGGTCAGGTTAATTTGTCGCTCGTCGCGTACCAGCTCTTCGGTGGTTTCGGCAAAGGCCAGCCCTGTCATCGCTTCACGGTAAGAATGGCGGCTGATAATCACCAGCACCAGGGCTTCAACCACTACATACAGCGCATGCACTACGACATTAGCCAGACTGGCATCCTGTGACGGTACCAGGTACACCGCGCCCCCTGAGGCCTGTAACCAGGCAAAGGCTAGGTGATGTACCGCAATAGTCGCGGCCGCAGCAACTATCACCCGCCAGTCACGGAACGCACTTAAAATAGCCAACAACACAAAGATGCCAAAATGCAGTTCGGTTTTACCCATCGACTGATGAATATGCAAAGCGCAGAACAGCATAAAGGCGACACCAAAAGACAAACGGCTGAGCAGGTGGTCACGCAAACTCTTGTAAAGCACGAAAGGGATTACCAGCGCCGGTAACCCAACCAACAGGGTTGGCCACCAGGTCTGATGCCAGCTGGCCAGCATCAACGCTAATAGAAACAACAGCAGGTTAATGCTGTTCATAATACGAAAGGCTTGCTGGCGGAAAGGATATAACTGCATAGGTTCCTCACTTAACACTTCAGCATCCTGCAGTTGCATGGGTCGTTCCATGGAATGATTACGCAATGGCGCCGGTAACAAAACGATAAAATTTTATCATATTTGCAATTTTTATCAAATATCACATTTTGTACTTTCGTATGCTCAGCACACAGTGGCTGCTTTACGTTGAAGTATGGAAGCTCAGATCAATTTGACAAAAAATTTAGCGGACAGCAGCAGCTTCTGCTGCCATCAAAAAGTCATCTGCTCTGCTTATGCTTGAATTTTTTGGAGCTTATCTGATGACACAATTTTCCCGCCGGACCTTTCTGAAACACTTAGCCCTCGCCAGTGGTGCCAGCTGGCTGACCAGCAGTCTGCTTGGTTGCAGCAGTCCGACTGCAGCGCCAACCAACAGAACACCCATTGAATTTCTGCATGGGGTTGCCAGCGGTGACCCGCAACAAAACAGCTTGTTATTCTGGACCCGGGTCAGCCCGGCGCAGCCACTGGGCGGCGTGCAGCTGTTGCTTGAAGTCAGTACCAGCGCCGACATGCGCCAGCTGGTGCATACAGAACTGGTGCTGGCCAAAGCGGACAACGATTACTGCATTAAAGTGGACCTGAGCGGGCTGAGTCCGGCCACCGACTATTACTATAGGTTTCGCGACCAACAACACAGCTCTGCTGTAGGCCATGGCCGCACACTGCCAGCACAAAGACCAGAAGCGGTGCGAATGGCGGTGCTGTCGTGCTCCAATTATCCAGCCGGCTATTTTCACGCCTACCGAGAAGTGGCCACGCAACCACTCGACGTCGTGCTGCATTTAGGCGACTACCTGTATGAATATGCGATGGGCGAATACGGCACCGAGCAAGCCTCAGCACTGGGCCGGGAGCTCGCCGCCGACAACAGCAAAGAAATGCTCAGCCTGACGGACTACCGTAAACGTTACTCCCTGTACCGAACTGATGCGGATTTGCAGGCCGCTCACCAGGCTCACAGTTTTATCTGCGTCTGGGATGATCACGAAATTACCAACGACGCCTGGACAGACGGCGCGGAAAATCATCAGCCGGAGGAAGGCTCCTACCAGTCCCGCAAACTGGCGGCACTGCAGGCTTATTACGAATGGATGCCCATTCGTCCGCTGGTGAGCGGGCAACAGCAGTCGCTGGCCCGCCGCTTTGATTTTGGTGATTTGGTGAGCCTTTGCATGCTGGATACCCGCATTGAAGGCCGGATGCAACAGCTGGACTACGCCAGTTTCAGTGACGCAGACCAGGGACTGGATAGCGGCTCTTTTCTGCAGGCGCTGCAAAACCCAGAACGGACTTTATTAGGGCCGCAGCAACAGAGCTGGTTATTGCAGCAGGTACTGAGCAACCAGGCCATTTACCAGGTACTGGGCCAGCAAGTCTTAATGGCGAAAATGTGGTTGCCCGCTCAGGCGCTGGCAGCACTTGGCAAACCCGGCCCTGAGCTGGCCGCACAGCTGCATCAACTGGCGCAACAAGGTACGGCAGGCCAAAAGTTGCTGCCATATAACCTGGATGCCTGGGACGGCTACCCGGCCGAACGCGAACTGATCTACCAGGCGGCCATGAAAGCAGGGCAACCTCTGCTGGTGCTGGCCGGCGATACGCACAATGCCTGGGCGTCCAGCCTGCACAGCGGCAATGGCAACAAGGTAGGGATTGAACTGGCAACAGCTTCCGTCACCTCCTCTGGCATCGAGGACTACCTGAAACTGGACAGCAAGGCTTTACGGCAACTGGAACAGGATTTGGTGCAACTGATGGATGAACTGGACTGGTGTAATCTGGAGCAACGGGGGTATTTGTTGCTGAATTTTACCGCCAGTCAGCTGACGGCTCAGTGGTTTGGCCTGGACACTGTGAAAGCGGCCCGCTACCAGAGTCAGTTGTTGCACGAGCTGAAATTCAGTCCGGCTCTGACAAAAATCTAAAGCTTGGCGGCGCAGGCCCGATAACAGTAGAACGACCAGTTTATCCGGGCCTGCCATGCGTGTTGTTCTGCTGTTTTTGTTGCTTTTTCCTTTCACCTTGTGGGCCGACAGCCCGGTCAGTACAGAGTTCTGGCAACGTGCCGATCTGGAACGTCAGTTGGATCAGGATGAAGTCAAAGTGCTGACGGCGGGTGATACCGAATTTCTGACCTTGCAACTGCCGGCCATGACTGCCGAAGTGAAAGGCACAGCCCTGCTGATCCCCGATGGCTCACAACACCCGGCCAGCCCACGCTATATTCAGACCCTGCGCCAGCAACTGATTGACTACGGCTGGAACACCATCGCTATTTTACCACCTGAACCCGCAGCGGACGACAGCCCGGAAGCCCTGGAGCTGTACCAACAGCAACTGCTGCAACGGGTGGTGGCCGCAGGCACAGCCGCACGGCAGGACAATGGTTACCTGATAGTGCTGGCGCAAGGCAATAACGGTGCTTTCTTGGCCCAGCTTTACGCCGACAAAAAACTGCCTGAACCCGAATCGCTGGTGTTGTTGAGTGCCTATCACCCGGTCAACAGCAGCAATAAACAACTGGCCCAGTGGATCGCCAAACTGGCCATACCCACCCTGGATCTGAAGCACTACAAAGACAGCACAGTGCTTGAGGGGCACTGGCGGCTGCGCCAGCAGTGGGTCAATAAAGAAAACAAATTGTTGTATCGCCAGCGCGAATTACCCGGTGATATGAAAAGCCCGCTGTGGCAACAACAAATGCTGAAAGAGGTCTATGGTTGGCTGAGTTATCAGGGCTACTGATACACAGCTCCTGAAGTTCAGGGTACACTGGCGTTGTTGTCACAGCCACGGAACTTCACCATGTCCCCATTGCTTACGACTGTTGCCTTGCTGACAGTCAGTAATATTTTTATGACCTTCGCCTGGTATGGTCATCTGAAACACCTGAAAAACTCGGCACTGTGGATTGCCATCGCGGTTTCCTGGGGCATTGCTTTGTTTGAGTACATGCTGATGGTACCGGCCAACCGTATTGGTCACCAGGTGCTGAGTCTGGCTCAGCTGAAGATCTTGCAGGAGGTCATTACGCTCAGCGTCTTTATTCCTTTTGCCGTGCTTTATATGAAAGAGCCCTTTAACTGGAATTATGTCTACGCCGGGCTCTGTTTGTTGGGCGCTGTGTATTTTATGTTTTTCCGCAGCTGATTAGCGCTTAGTCTTCACCAGTTCATAAGCAGCCTGAATATCCTGGGCTTTTTTTGTAGCCAGCTCCAGCATCTCAGGCGGCAAGCCCTGGGACACCAGTTTGTCCGGGTGATGTTGCGCCATCAGCTTTTTATAGGCCTTTTTCAGTGCAGCCTCACTGACGCCAGGTTCCACCCCCAGCACTTTGTATGCCGAAGCCAGTTGCTGGCTGTCGTCCTGCTGCGGCTGCCCCGGCCTGCTGCGGGCAAACCTGGCTTCCGCTTCGTAACGGCGCACCATCTGCTGCAGCTGGGCTTCTGACAAACCCAAGGCTTTGGCCACTTTCAGCAAGATACGTTGCTCCGGCGCACTCAGGTCCAGGTCAACATAGGCCATGCTGATTTGTATTTCGACAAACAGCAGCAGCAGGTCCGGCCGGAAACGAAACACGGCCTTAAACTCTGCCAGTTGCTGATCCACCGGAAAATCTGCTTGTTTGCCATCGCGAAATGCATTTTGCGCTTCTTGCACCTGCACGCCGGACAAGCCCAATTGCTGCATAAAAGCGCTGGCTTGCTGAATATGGGCCTGAGTCACTACCCCGTTTGATTTGGCTATATGCCCCATCAGCGCAAAAGTGTTGTAACGGAAAATCCCCTGGGCTTCGCTCTGGTCCCGACCAAAACCGGCAAAACCTCCTGCCTGGCGAAAAGCTTCGGCGTAGCGTTTGTCAAACCAGTAGCCGATTAAAAAGCCCAGCACCAGCCCAGGCCATTTCAGCAGCGCCATACCAAACAAAGCACCCAGCAACTTACCCCACATCAGATCTCTCCAGTAAGGCTGACAACTGGTTCAGCCGTTCCACTGTGCCAATATCAAACCACAGGCCCTGATACAGCTGCGCACTGACCTGCCCTTGCCGCATCGCGTCTCGTAAAAAAGGCGCCAGTTTTTGTTTACCATGAGGTACAGCCGCAAAAAACTCAGGCCGGTACAGTGCAATACCACTGAACGTATACTGCTGTGTCGCCTCGGCCAGCGCCACCCCCTCTGCACTCAGACCGAAATCCCCGGCAGGATGCTGTGGCGGATTGGGCACCAGCACCAAATGCGCCAGCTTGGATTCCGGCAGCAGCAGACGTTTAAAATCCAGATCGGTCCAGATGTCCCCATTGACCACCAAAAAGGGGTCTGGCCCCAGCAAAGGCAAGGCCTGACGGATACCTCCGGCGGTTTCCAGCCCTTCGGCGCCCTCATCCGAGTACTGGATCCGGGCTGCAAACTGAGAACCATTCCCCAGATAGGCCGTTAATTTATCCCCAAGCCAGGCATGGTTAATCACCAGCTCTGAGTAACCGGCCCTGACCAGGGCTTCAATATGGTATTGGATCAATGGTTTGCCTGCAGCCGCCAACAAGGGCTTAGGCAACTGGTCGGTCAAAGGCCGCATCCGTTCCCCCCGGCCTGCCGCCAAAATCATTGCTTTCATTTAAAACTCCGGCGTCAGCACAGGCACAACTCGCTGTTCCAGCCAGTGGGCCAGCGGCTGGAACTCTGGGTAGTTTTGACATGACTCCAGCACATACCCTAAAACTCTGGGTAAATCCGCCAGATACCCTGATTTTTGATCTCTGTGGTAAAGGCGGCTGAAAATACCCAGCACTTTAATATGGCGCTGCAGCCCCATCCAATCGAACCAGCGTAAAAACTGCTCTTCAGTGACCTCTGGGCCAAGCAGCTGCTGTTGCTGCAGTTGCTGGTAGCCTTCCAGCGCCAGTTGCTGCACCAATGACTGTGGCCATTTCAGGTAACAGTCTTTCAATAAAGACACCAGGTCATACGTGACTGGCCCCAGCACTATGTCCTGAAAATCAATCACAGCCAGGCTGCCATCCGGCTGTGGCATCAGGTTCCTGCTGTGAAAATCACGGTGCATACCCGCCTTTGGCTGTTGTCCTGCGCTGGTGATCAGGGCAGAAAATGCCTGGCGCCAGACCTGCCAGTCCTGTTGTGTCAGTTCAAGCTGCAAATGCCTGGCTAAAAACCATTCCGGGCAAATCATCAGCTCCCGTTCGACAAAAGCGTCATCAAACACAGGCAAGGGCCCTGCGCTGGTTGAACTGATACTGCGGATTTGTGGCAATAAGCTCAGTGCCTGGCGGTACCAATCTGGCGCTGTTGCCGCTGTCAGCAAGGGCTGCAACAGCTGATCCCCCAGGTCAGACAACAACAACAGGCCTTGCTGCAGGTCCATCGCGATGACCTGCGGCACTGACAACCCCACCGCCGCCAGGCTTTGTGCAGTCGCCACAAAACGACCACAATCTTCCTGTGGCACTGGCGCATCCATCAGCACATAAGTCTGTTCTGAGGTACAAACCCGAAAATAACGCCTGAAACTGGCATCACCGGAAATGGCGTTCAGCTGATACGATTGGTTGGCAAAATACTGCTGCAGAAAGAGTGCGATAAGGTCGGAACGGCTGGACACTTTTGGCTCCTGTCAGGGTCTTACAGGGCACTATAACGGATTAGCAGGAACGGTAAAATTCATTTATGATAAGGCTCCTGTTTTTTGCCTTTCTCTGCGCGGATTAGAATTTAAGTAGGTTGCATGACCCCCACCCTGATACACAGATTAATGCTGCTGGCTTTTGGTCTGCCATGCCTGGCTCTGGCAGAAGAGCAGGTTGCCACCACCAGGCTGTGTTATATACCAGAGGCCACGCCTGCGGGTTTTGACCTGTTGCGCAGCGACGACACCCGGCTGCGGGTTTTGTCCGATCGGATCCAGATGCTGCAGAATCAGACCGCGGTGCTGGAAGGCCATATTGAAATCAGCCACCGCAACACGCTGATGACTGCCAGCGAAGCCCGTATTGACCAACAGAAACAGACCCTGAGTGCAACAGGGGGCATTGAATACTACAGCCCGGGCCTGAAAGTCAGCAGCAGTGACTTTCAGGCATCACTGAAACAAAACTCCGTGGATTTAGGCCAGGCCAACTACCGGCTGACTGAACAATCAGGCCGTGGTTTCGCCGAGCGCCTGCAGGCCAGAGACAAACACATTGAGTTGTCGCATGCCAGTTTTACCACTTGTCCGGAGCAAGACCAAAGCTGGGCCCTGCATGCCCAGAGTATCCTGATCAATAATGAAGCTGGCTGGGGCGAAGCCTGGCACTCTGTGATGAAAATTGGCGATGTGCCGGTGTTTTATCTGCCCTACATGACGTTCCCGGTCAGTGAAAAACGCAAAAGTGGCTTGTTGTTTCCAAAGATTGGCAGCTCGCAGAAACTGGGGCTGGATCTGGAAGCCCCCTATTACCTGAATCTGGCCGACAACTATGACGCCACCCTGACCCCTCGTTACATGAGTAAACGCGGAGCTCAGCTGAAGTCTGAATTCCGTTACCTGACGTCGGAACATCAGGGGATGGTGCAACTGGAAATGATGCCGGAAGACAACGAAAAACCAGCCGGTTTCGGTGGCCGTTATTTAAGTCACCTCAGCCACAGTGGTGACTTGTCAGAGCGCTGGCGTGCCAGCATTGATTTCACCGATGTCAGTGACGATGCCTACCTGACTGAATTGGGCTCAGATTATTCCAACCAGAGTGATACCCAGCTGTACCGTCAGGCCAGCCTGAATTACTTTGGCGACACTATCGATTCCCAGCTGCGACTGCAGGGCTTTGAAACCCTGGGGAATTATGCAAGTTCATACGCCGCCTTGCCGCAACTGGATGTGCAATCCGCCGCTCCGATGCCGTTGGGCGCAGGCCTGCAGTTTTTATGGTCAGGCCAGTATGTTCACTTTAAAAATGATGATGCCATCATTCACAGTGCCGACCGGTTACACCTGGAACCGACTTTACGCTGGCCTCTGCTGACTCCGGCCATGGAGCTGGTCGCTGAAACCAGCCTGTTGCACACTCAGTACCAGCAGGACAGCAATCAGGATCTGGTTGCTGTGGATGAAGACCCAAGCCGCACGCTGCCGAAAGTCCGGTTAAATGCCAAATTTAACCTGGAACGTGAACTGGAATGGGATAACAAAGCTGCGCTGCAGACACTGGAGCCACAAATTCAGTATCTGTATATGCCATACCGCGATCAGTCCGCAATAGGCCGCTATGACAGCACCCGGCTGCAGGATGACTATTATGGCTTGTTCCGGGAAAACCGTTACTCAGGGCTGGACCGCATTGCCGATACCAATCAGCTGACTTTGGGTGTGACCACCCGCTTTTACGATCAGCAGGACACCGAGCTGTTCCGCTTCAGTCTGGGGCAAATTGTTTATCTGGAAGACGCCCAAAGCATAGATCCGGTGGCCGGTGAAATGGTTCAGGCCGATTCGGTGCTGGCCTCTGAATTGTTATGGCACTGGCGCAAGGGCTGGTACCTGAATACCGCAGTGCAATACGACGCCAGCACTGAACGCCTGGTGAAAAGCAGCGCCTCCATCGATTATATTGCCGATGATAATACAGTGCTGCAATTGAACCACCGCTACAGCAGAGCGGTCTCAGACTACGAAGTTGAACAGGCCGGTCTGCTGGGCACCACGCCCATCAACGATCAATGGAAACTGGTGGCCAGTTACTACCGTGACCTGAACCAGGCTCAGATGATGGAAGCCAGCTTTGGTTTGCAGTATGAAGACTGCTGCTGGGCTGTGCGTCTGGTAGCCCGGCGGCAGATTAATACCAACCTGGAGCAGGCGGTCAATGATCCGCAGCTGGCCCCCAGCTTTGACAATGGCATCGCTATCCAGTTTGTCTTAAAAGGTTTTGGTCAGTCCGCAGGCTTTAGTGTGGCCGACATGCTCAGTGATGGTATATTCGGCTACCGTCGCCCTTATTTACTAAATAATTAACGCAGGAATTTATGAAGTTACAATCAGTTTTGCTCACGTCCTTGCCACTGCTGTTCAGCCTGAACAGTCTGGCTGCGGAACAGAAAGTGGATGGAGTTGCCGCCATTGTGAATAATGGTGTGGTGCTGCAGACCGAAGTGAACAATATGGTGGCGATGGTCAAACGCAATGCACAGGAACAAGGGCAGACGCTGCCGTCAGACCGCGCTTTGCAAACCCAGGTGCTGGAGCGTCTGATCAATACCAGCCTTCAGTTGCAGATGGCCAAGCGCATGGGCTTACAGATCACCGACCCTCAGCTGGATCAGTCACTGGAAAACGTTGCCCGTGGTGAAAACCTGAGTATGGAACAATTCCGTCAGCGCATTATTGAAGAAGAAGGCGATTACCAGGCCTTTCGTGAGCGTTTCCGTGATGAGTTGACCACCAGCGAAGTGCTGCGAGCCAACGTGCAGCGCCGGGTGTATATCAGCCCTCAGGAAATCGATAACCTGATGAAAGTGATGGACGAACAGGGCGCCAGCAATGAACAGTACAACATAGGCCATATTCTGGTGGCGGTGCCCAGCCAGGCCAATACCGAAGAACTGGCGGAAGCCAAAGACCGCGCGGACAAAATCATGAAACTGCTGCGTGATGGCAGTGAATTCCGCAAAATTGCTATTGCATCATCCTCAGACACCACGGCACTGGACGGGGGGGATATGGGCTGGATGAATATCAACGAAATGCCCACCCTGTTTGCAGATGCGATCCGTGGTAAGAAAAAGACCGATCTGATTGGTCCACTGCGCTCTGGTGCAGGTTTTCACATTCTGACCATTTTTGATATCCGTGGTGCCAATGTGGCCGAGCTGCAGGAAGTGAAATCCCGTCACGTACTGATTAAACCGTCCATTATTATGAGCGAAGAAAAAGCCCGCGATACGCTGGCCAAATTTGTGGCTGATTTCAAAGCTGGCAAAGCGGACTTTGCTGAATTTGCTTCCGCTCACTCCGAAGATCCGGGTTCTAAACTCAAAGGTGGTGATTTAGGCTGGGCCGACCCGGCTATGTACGTCCCTGCTTTTCGCGATACATTAAAACGCCTGCAGAAAGACGAGATCAGTGAGCCGTTTCGCACTGAACATGGCTGGCACATAGTGCAGCTGCTGGACCGCCGTACTGTGGATATGACGGCTGAGAAAAAGCAGGATCAGGTGTACCGCATGCTGTTTAACCGCCGTTTTGCCGAAGAACAGGCCAACTTCCTGCGTGAATTACGCGATCAGGCTTATATCGAAGTACTGGAACAGGCGGAATGACATTACGAATTGCACTGACGCCGGGTGAACCAGCAGGCATAGGTCCGGATCTGGCCGTCATGCTGGCGCAGCGCAGCTGGCCAGTGCAGCTGGTCGTTTGTGCAAACGCGCAGCTGTTACAAGACAGGGCCGCTCAGCTTGGGCTGCCGCTGCATATTATTCCGTACCAGAAAGATCTGCCGCCAGAACTGGTGGCCGCCGGCAGCCTGACTGTCTTGGATTTTCCGCTGGAGCACCCCGCACAAGCCGGTCAGCTCAATGAAGCGAACGGCCATTATGTGGTACAGACCCTCACTTACGTGGGGGCTGGTGCCATGTCCGGCGAGTTTGCCGCCATAGTGACAGGCCCGGTGCATAAGGGGGTGATCAATAAAGCCGGTATTCCGTTCAGTGGTCATACCGAGTTTTTTGCCCAGCAGTCCAATACTCCTTATGTAGTCATGATGCTGGCCACCGAAGGCCTGCGCGTCGCGCTGACCACCACCCATATTCCGCTGGCTTATGTGGCCAAGGCGATCACCCGGGAACGGCTACAACAAGTGATCCGGGTGTTGCATACGGACTTGCAGCATAAATTTGCCATCCCGGATCCGGTGATTTATGTCTGTGGTCTGAACCCTCATGCCGGTGAAGATGGCCACCTTGGCCGGGAAGAAATTGATGTGATGATCCCAGCTTTAAACGAACTGCGTGCAGAAGGCATGCAGCTGGTTGGCCCGTTACCCGCCGATACCCTGTTTCAGCCCAAGTATCTGGATCATGCTGACGCCGTGCTGGCTATGTATCACGACCAGGGCCTGCCTGTGCTGAAACACAAAGGTTTTGGCAAATCCGTCAATATCAGTCTGGGTTTACCCTTAATCCGCACTTCAGTGGATCATGGGACAGCCCTGGATTTAGCTGGCACAGGCAAAGCCGATCCCGGCAGTTTATTTCACGCAGTAGAACAGGCCATCGATTTGGCCAGACGAGCACAAGTACATCATGTCTGACAAAGTTCATTTGGGCCACCATGCCCGCAAACGTTTTGGCCAAAACTTCTTGCACGACCCGGCTGTGATTGGCCGCATCGTGCGGGCCATCAACCCAAAGCCCGACGATATTCTGGTGGAGATAGGCCCAGGCCTTGGTGCCCTGACTGAACCCGTCGCTGAACAGGCAGGCCATCTGACCGTAGTTGAACTGGACCGGGATCTGGCAGAGCGTTTGCAGCAACATCCAACCTTGTCTGACAAACTGAGCATTTACCAGGCGGACGCAATGAAGTTTGATTTCCGCCAGTTATTGCAGCCCGGCAAAAAACTGAAAATCTTTGGCAACCTGCCCTACAACATCTCGACCCCTTTGCTGTTTCATCTGTTTGACTACGCCGACTCGATTGAAAACATGCACTTTATGCTGCAAAAAGAAGTAGTGGAACGTATGACAGCTGGCCATGGTTCAAAAACCTACGGCCGCCTGACAGTGATGACCCAGTTTTTTTGCCAGGCCATTCCTGTGGTTGAAGTGGGCCCGGGTGCTTTCAAACCAGCCCCCAAAGTGGACTCCGCAGTGGTCAGGTTAATTCCTAAACCAGTGGCGGAACGTCACAATGTCTCAGTGCAGGTATTAAACCGGGTTTGTCTGGAAGCCTTTAACCAGCGCCGCAAAACCCTGCGTAACTGTTTTGCCAATTTCGCCACGGCAGAACAGCTGGAACAATTGGGATTAGACCCCAGCCTCAGACCTGAGCAATTATCGGTGGAGCAATTTATTCAACTGGCCGCCTGGTTGCAGCAACAGGAGTCAGCCGCATGAGCCTGAGCTTCGAAATTCCGGTGCAAGTGGACACCTTTTACATCGCCGCTCAATCCGACCCTGCACAGAACCGTTATGTATTCGCTTATACCATTACTATCCGTAACCACAGCAGCGAAGCTGTTCAGTTGCTCAAGCGCTACTGGTTAATCACGGATGCGAATGGCAAAGAAACCGAAGTCTATGGTGATGGTGTGGTTGGAGAGCAGCCTCAACTGGCTCCGGGGGCCAGCTACAGCTATACCAGTGGTGCTGTACTGGAAACACCGGTTGGCACCATGCAAGGTCATTATGAAATGACCAGCCAAAGCCAGTTGAGTTTTAAAACGCCTATTCCGTTATTCCGGCTGGCCATGCCGAATATTCTGAATTGATATGGCCCGCTATGTTATCGGTGATATCCAGGGCTGCCTGCCCCAGCTAAAGGAGCTGCTGGCGTTGCTGCAGTTTAATCCGGCTCTTGATGAGCTGTGGTTTTGTGGCGACCTGGTGGCCCGTGGTCCGCAGTCACTGGAAACCTTGCGTTTTATTAAAGCTCTTGGCCCACAACACAAAATCGTACTTGGTAATCACGATTTGCATTTGCTGGCCTGTGCTTATGGCGTCGCCACGGCAAAGGCATCCGATCAGCTGGAGCAAATACTGCAGGCCGCGGATCGAGACGAGTTACTGGATTGGTTACGGCAACAGCCGTTAATGCATTACGACAAAAATGAACAGCTGTTGCTGGTACATGCCGGGCTGGCCCCACACTGGACCCCTGCAGCAGCACTGGCCGCCTGTGCGGAGGTTGAACAGCTGCTAAAACACAGGCCACTGCAACTGCTGCAAGAGATGTATGGCGATGAACCTGCATTATGGCAAGATGCCACAACAAACGCAGAACGCTGGCGTTTCACCGTCAATAGCTGTACCCGTATGCGTTATTGCCAGCACAATGGCGCATTGGAACTAAAAGAGAAACGCCCACCTGCGCAAGTGCCCCATTTAAGGCCTTGGTATGAGTTTTGGCATGACCAGCCTCACCCTCAGATTTTTTTTGGTCATTGGGCCTCGTTGATGGGTTTCAGTCCCGTGCCAGGGATCCAGGCATTGGACACAGGCTGTGTTTGGGGAAATTCACTGACAGCCTATTGTATTGAAAACGGTCAGAGGTATAGTGTTTAATCAGCTGTATCGCGGCTATAATGCCGGTTGGTTACAGAAAAGCAGCAATAGAAGCAGTAGTTTTGCCCTCTGGGCAGCAACCGCAAATGCGTTTTGATCTTGGGAGTCAAAGTATGAAGTTAACGGTCGCCTTGCGGATTATCGGTGGTTTTGGTGTGATTTCACTGCTACTACTGATTATCGGCATCACCTCTTACCAAAGCCTGAGCAGTATCAACAGCTCTACATCCAAGGTAAACGACATTTCAATACCAGCACTGGAAAACAGTGCCATCTTGCAAAGCGAATTTGTCAAAATGAGCAAAATCAGCCTGCAAGCTTTTAATGCGGACGAAGTCAAAGACGTCAAAACCTTCAAGGGTTCTTTTGACCAGGAAAAAGCACAATATGATGCCTCGGCGACAGCGCTGCAAACTGTCGTGGCTGAAGAAGAAGAGTTAGCTAACTCCTTTAAACAAGTATCAGCAGCCTACACTGACTTTATTCCAGTCAGCGATAAGTTATTTACTGAACTGCAGAATAAGCTGACGTTACGGGATGACATTGCCAGTAAACTGTCTGATCTTGAAATGAACTCTGACGATTCAGCGTCTTTATTGCTGGATTTCAGCGACGTTCGTGACGTCAACCGGCGTTTCCCTAATGCAGCCAAAGCGGCCACAGAACTGGAAACCGGTTTGAATACCCTGGTCAGTGTGGTGGTTGATTTAACCAGAACCAACAACCCAGCCACATCAGACACCATTTCCAACGAAATCAAATCCCGTGTGGATGGTGTCACACAACAGATGAGCACCATTCGGAATGAAGCAGGCAGCAGTGTGGAGATGGTTGCCGAGCTGGATGAAAAAATTACCGCGATCGCTGAATTACTGACTGGCTCTGATGGCATTCTGGCATTGAAATCTCAGATGTTGGCCGCCTCTGCTTCATCAGAAAAGTTGTTACAACATGCTGAAGATCTCAACAAAACCGCGCTGGAAAGCCTGAACGCTTTGTTAGCCCGTGCCCGTGCAGTCGCAGGGGAAATTCAGGGGGAAGCACAAAGCAGTGTCAGCACAGCGATCTCCATTATTATCATCTTCTCCCTGGTATCCATTGCCTGTGCTGCAGTAGTGGCGACCCTGACAGTGCGTAAGGTGACCCAGCCATTAGCCAAAGTGAACGAGATTCTGGGGGTAGTTGCTTCAGGCGATCTGACCAGACGTCTGGACGACAGCTCTCAGGATGAATTTGGTGAACTGGCCCGTAACTGCAACAAAGTGATTACCAATCTGCGCCAGCTGATCCAGGGTATCATTTCACGTTCTACTCAGTTGGCTGCGGCTTCGGAGCAGACTTCCGCCATTACCGTTGAAACCACAACCGCCATCCGTGAACAGAAGTCTCAGGTTACTCAGGCGGCAACTGCAACAACAGAAATGAGCAGTACCTCTCAGGGGGTGATGCAAAGCTCGAACGATGCGTTGGGCCAGATCAAAAATGCTGACAGCGAAGCTGAGCGTGTGAAAACCATCTCTGAAAACAACAAGCAAACAATTTTGCAGTTGTCACAGGAAGTGGAGCAGGCATCAAGCGTGATTAACAAGCTGCATAAAGACAGTGCCTCTATTGGCAGTATTCTCGATGTGATCCGTGGTATTGCAGAACAAACCAACCTGTTGGCCTTAAACGCTGCCATTGAAGCCGCGCGGGCCGGCGAGCAGGGTCGTGGTTTTGCTGTGGTTGCCGATGAAGTGCGTTCTCTGGCAAGCAAGACACAAGCCTCTACGCAGGAAATTCAGGCCATGATTCAGGTCTTACAGACTGGCGCTCATGCGGCGGTTGAAGCCATGAACAAAGGCAAAAAGCAGGCTGAAAATTGTGTAACGCAAACTGAAGTTGCAGCCGAAGCTCTGGAATCCATTACCAACGCAGTGCATCTGGCTCATGATATGAGTGAGCAGATCTCTCATGCTGCCCGCGAGCAAAACCAGGTTTCAAATGAAATCAGTCACTTGTTGGAATCCATTGTCACCATCGCCGAACAGACTGCTTCGGGCGCTGAACAAACCTCTCAATCCAGTCATGAAGTAGCCCGATTGGCGGAAGAGTTACGTCAGTCCGTGGATCAATTCAAAGTTTAAACTGCCCACCCAAGGCAGAAAAATAAAAAATCCGCCAATAGGCGGATTTTTTTTATGGCTCAGGCTTAATCACCACCGCCAGCACGGGCTTTTAACACAGCCAGCAGAGGCGATGCGGAGAACCCATTGGCTTCTGCCCAGGCAATATCACCCGACGCTGTGATATGAGCACCAGGCAACTGCTTGGCGATGAATTCGCCCACATCGTTTGCATTATTTTTAAATGCCAGCCGGAGCAACGAATCACCGTTGCAGAGCACTCCATCATAGATATTGCGTAAACGTAAGCGATAGTCACTCAGTACCTTACGCAGCCGATTTTTGTCGTCAGCCTTGACGTAGTCACACATAGAAGCAGCCAGCTGATCATCGGCCTTCACTTCGGGAGACACCACGATAGCTCCTGCTACCAAAACTCCAAACAACATTGCTGGCAACAATTTCATACCCAACTCCTGCACTGACAAAAAAACAGACAAATTTATCTTAACAATATGTCTGCGCAGGTGCAAACCCAGCTTATTTATCTGCGGTTTAAGGTGAGGAACTGATAAGAATAAGGATTTTTTTCGTCGGGTTGATGTGTCTCGGTGGAAAGCACCTGCCAACTCGCATGGGCAAGGTAATCAGGGAAACAAGCATCCCCTTCAACCTTGAGGTCAATATGGGTGAGGTAAAGTACAGACGCCAAAGGCAAAGCCTGGCGGTACACTTCGGCACCGCCAATGACCATGACTTCAGCTTCATTCGAAACCAAAGCCAAGGCCGCCTCTAAGCTATTCACCCACTCCGCATCCTGGCTGAGGGCGTCCCCACGGCTGATCACTATGTTACGCCGGCCAGGCAAAGCTTTTCCTATCGATTGATAAGTCTTACGCCCCATAATTACCGGCTTTCCTAAAGTCACAGCTTTAAAATGCTTCAGGTCTGCGGGTAAATGCCAGGGCATCTGGTTGTCTTTACCAATGACCCGTCCAGCCGCCATAGCGGCAATCAGCGCTATTCTCATCGGCGGTTCCTTACCGGCGGTAAATCACTTCGACGCCATAATCATCGTCATCGAAGTCTTCATCGTCATCCAGATCATCCTCAAGATTCATCACATCTGAGTGATAGTCATCCCACTTGAAGGTGACTGGTGCTGCATCAGCCTGCTCCTGAATTTTATCCTGTGGCAGAGTTTCCAGATAGGCGTGAATATCACCAGCCATTTGCTGGGTGTTGGTACGGCTGGCCGCGGCAATTTTATGAACCGGACCTTCCCAATTCAACGCTTTGGTGACTGCAGCAACCACCTCATCCTGCTCATCATCCAGCAACAGGTCAATTTTGTTAAACACCAGCCAACGCGGTTTCCCGGCCAGTTTTTCACTGTACTTTTCCAGCTCACGGATAATAGTCAGCGCATTTTCGACTGGATCAGAGCCATCGGCCGGCAATACGTCCACTACATGCAATAACAGGCGGCAGCGCTCCAGGTGCTTCAGAAACTGAATACCCAAACCAGCACCTTCAGCGGCACCTTCGATCAAACCAGGAATATCAGCGATGACATAAGATTTATGCGCTTCTACCCGCACTACGCCCAAGTTTGGCACTAAGGTAGTGAATGGATAATCAGCCACCTTAGGTTTGGCAGAAGAAACGGCCCGGATCAGTGTGGACTTACCTGCATTTGGCAAACCCAACAGGCCCACATCAGCTAACAGCAGCAGCTCCAGACGGATATTGCGCACTTCGCCTGGTGTCCCATTGGTTTTCTTACGCGGAGCCCTGTTGGTGCTGCTGGCAAAGCGGGCATTCCCCAAACCATGCCAGCCTCCTTTGGCCACCATCAGTTTCTGGCCAGCCTTGGTCAGATCACCGATAACTTCGTCGGTATCCATATCTACTGCCCGGGTACCCACGGGAACACGTAAGATCAGATCAGCACCACGCTTACCTGTGCAGTTGGTACTCATACCATTTTGCCCACGTTCGGCCTGATGGTATTTCTCAAACTGATAATCCACCAAAGTGTTCAGATTGGTATCAGCCAGTAAATACACATCACCGCCATCACCACCATCACCACCATTTGGGCCACCTTTGGCAACAAATTTTTCGCGGCGGAAACTGACGATACCGTTGCCACCGTCACCGGCTTCAACCCGAATTTCCGCTTCATCTACGAATTTCATCTGGATTATCCTGCGTCAAAAAGAGATGGCTTCATTATACTACCCTTGCAGCAAATTGAAGCCTGGCTGTATATAAACAAAAGCCCCGCACTAGGCGGGGCTTTATCAATCCTGCAACCGTTACTCGGTAACGATGCTAACGAATTTGCGGTTGTACTCGCCTTTCGTTTCGAACTGAACTTTACCGTCAGCCAGAGCGAATAAAGTGTGGTCTTTACCGATACCTACGTTGCTGCCAGCGTGGAATTTAGTACCACGTTGACGCACGATGATGTTACCAGCTAATACTGACTCACCACCAAAACGCTTAACGCCTAAGCGTTTCGCTTCAGAATCGCGACCGTTGCGAGTGCTACCTACACCTTTTTTACTTGCCATGAGTAGTTACTCCTCTTAAGCGCTGATGCTGGTAATTTTCACTTCAGTAAACCACTGGCGGTGACCAGCTTGTTTACGGTAGTGCTTACGACGACGGAACTTAACGATTTTTACTTTATCGCCACGGCCATGGTTGACCACTTCCGCTACTACTTTGCTCCCGGCAACTACTGGAGTGCCGATTTTGATGTCTTCGCCGTTAGCGATCATCAGAGCTGCAAATTCGATAGTTGCGCCGGTTTCTAAGTCCAGTTTTTCTAGACGAAGGGTTTGACCTTCAGTTACACGGTGCTGTTTACCACCACTTTGGAAAACCGCGTACATAGTTAACTCCAAACAAAGCACGCCAACTCTTTGGGGCGTGTTAATTACAAATCACAGGGCGCGAATTGTACGCAATTTCCCCTACCCCCGCAAGAGCAAATATCAAAAAGATCAAGAAGGACAAAAAGATCAGATTTCCTTTAGCTCCGTTGCGGCTCTGGTGTAGAATTGGCGCAATTCAATGCCTAAGCAGTTGTTTTTATTTCATGACGCTTGAACAAATCCGCCAGTTGAGTCTCGAAGACATGACGGCAGTGAACCAGCATATATTCTCTCAACTGACGTCAGAAGTCGCTCTGATTAACCAGTTGGGTATTTATATTGTAAACAGCGGCGGCAAACGACTTCGCCCGCTGCTGGCTGTTTTAGCCGCCCGCGCCTTGGGCTATCAGGGGCAACAGCATATCACTCTGGCTACTATCATCGAATTCATCCATACGGCAACTTTGCTGCATGACGATGTAGTGGATGAATCTATGCTGCGTCGTGGCAAAGAAACGGCCAATGCAGTATTCGGTAATCAAGCCAGTGTTTTGGTGGGTGATTTCCTCTACACCCGCGCATTTCAGCTGATGGTGTCACTGGACAAAATGCAGATTATGCAAATTCTGGCTGACGCCACCAACGTGATTGCTGAAGGTGAAGTACTGCAGTTAATGAACGTAAATGACCCGAACACCACTGAACAGAGTTATATGCAGGTCATTTACTGCAAAACGGCGAAGTTGTTCGAAGCCGCCACTCAATTAGCGGCCATATTGGCTGAGCAACCCGACTCAGTGGTCAATGCAATGAAACTTTACGGCATGCATTTGGGTACAGCCTTCCAACTGATTGATGACGTACTGGATTATCAGGCTGATGCCAATGAGCTGGGTAAAAATATTGGTGACGATTTAGCCGAAGGCAAACCCACATTACCTTTGATTTATGCATTGCGCCAAACGTCCGGTGAGGAACACCAGCTGCTGAAAGATGCCATAGAACACGCTAATGGCATGCAGCATCTGGATCGCATTCTGGCCATTTTGCAGCGCACCGATGCCTTTGTATACACTCGCCAGATCGCTGAACAGGAAGCCGATAAAGCCAAGTCAGCCATCGCCTTTTTACCTGAAGGGCCTTACAAACAAGCGTTGGAAACCTTAGCAGACATCGCAGTCGAACGTTCGCATTAAATCTGTTGGCAGCCGAATCATGCCAATCAGTTATTTGAGCGTAAAAAAAGCCAGCTTGATGCTGGCTTTTTTATCACCGAATCAATCAGGCCTTGGCAACAAACTCTTCGCCAAGAGTGATATCAGCTTTTAAAGTGCCCAGCATATCGTTCATGGCTTTCTGTTCGTACGCGCTCAAAGTACCAATTGGCAGTAACTCTTCTACGCCGTTTTTACCCAGTACCAGCGGCTGTGCGAAGAAACGGGCATGTTCACCAGCGCCTTCCACATAAGCATACTCAGTGACTTTTTCACCTTGCAGGCCTTTGATCAGCGAGACACAGAAACGGGCAGCAGCCTGGCCCATTGACAGAGTGGCCGATCCGCCACCAGCCTTGGCTTCAACCACTTCAGTACCTGCATTCTGGATGCGGTAAGTTAATGAAGCCACTTCTTCCTCGGTGAAGCTTACACCTTCCACCTGGGACAACAGAGGCAGAATAGTTGTACCGCTGTGACCACCGATCACAGGAACGATCAGCTCAGCTGGATTTTTGCCTTTTAATTCAGCAATGAAGGTTTCAGCACGGATCACATCCAGCGTAGTGACACCAAACAAACGTTTTGGATCGTAAGTACCAGCCTTTTTAAACACTTCAGCCGCAATAGCAACAGTGGTGTTGACAGGGTTAGTGATAATACCGACCAGCGCTTTCGGGCACTGAGCCACAATAGCTTCCGCCAGAGTTTTTACTACGCCGGCATTAATATTGAACAGGTCTGAGCGGTCCATACCTGGTTTGCGTGGCATACCGGCCGGGATCATCACAACATCAGCACCCACCAGGGCTTTATCCAAATCGTCTTTACCGAAACCCGTCACTTTCACCGCTGTAGGGATATGGCTCAGATCCACGGCCACACCTGGAGTTACCGGGGCCAGATCGTACAATGCTAAATCGGTGCCAGCAGGCAGGTTCAGCTTTAACAACAAAGACAACGCCTGACCAATACCACCGGCAGCACCTAATACGGCAACTTTCATGCTATTCTCCCAATTTACGGTTCAATGGAAACGCGCCAACACTACTAAAATGCGGCGCAAAATACAATGAAGCTACGCCTAAAGTCTGAGCATTTTTGCGGAATTTAGTGTAATTTACCTAATGAATGCGCTGTCAACAGCAAAGCTCTGGATAAAACCGGGCTGAGCAAGAAAATAAGAAATATGATGACTAAACAATCCAAGCAGGAAGCCTTGATCCAGGCCTTTAAATCTTTATTAAAAGAAGAGCGTTTTGGCTCACAAAGTGACATTGTGGAAGCATTAAAAGCGGAAGGCTTTGATAATATCAGTCAATCCAAAGTCTCACGCATGCTGAGTAAATACGGTGCGGTACGTACCCGTAATGCCCGGCAGGAAATGGTGTACTGCCTGCCGCCAGAGCTCGGAGTCCCAACGACCAAAAGCCCGCTGCGACAACTGGTGTTGGATATAGAACATAATGATGTGATGATCATTATCCGGACCAGCCCTGGAGCTGCCCAATTGATTGCCAGACTGCTGGATTCGGTTGGCAAAGCGGAAGGTGTACTGGGCACTATAGCGGGTGATGATACGATTTTTATCGCGCCAACCAGCGTCAAGAACATTAACTACACATTGACCAAAGTGACTGAGCTGTTTGAGAAAGTCTGACAGCTCCCCTACCCCCATTTTTCCAGCATATTGAGCGATGGCGCAAAAAATAATGCGCCTTGCTCAATAGGACAATAATCCAGCATCCGGTCATAACCATCCGATGTTCCCAGGCGATGGCTCAAGTACTGCACTATATCGGCTGGTTCAGCACTACAACCCAAAGCCACCAGTCCCTGTTGCTTCGCATCTGCATAAGGCATATTTTGCCACAGCAGTCTGAGCCGTTTCCCTTGCGGCTCCAGGTTTGCCCTTTCTGCCATCGAATCCGCATCACGCTGCGCACTGGGAAGAAGCTGCCCACTGACTTTGTATCGCCCGACCAAGTCTTGTTGTTGTTCCTGACTGAGCTGAAGCCATTTGTGCATTTCATAGTTTTGTTTTGTCAGCAGCAGGTAACTGCCACCATTCAGTGCATTTCCAGCTTGTTCAATCAGGGCTGCCGTGCGCTTGGCCCGGCCTCGCGGGTTGTCCGGGTTGTCATAGAACCCGGTCAAATCCCGACCATCCAGATAACGAAAACAGAACCACTGCTCAACCAACTCTGCGTGAAAGGCAAGCAGCTGCATCACTTGAGACAACGCGATGTAAAGGACATCAAATCGATCCGCCCGTAAATGGATCAGTAAGTCGTAATGAAAAGCCGGTACCGTGATTTCAGTTTGTCCCAACTCAGACCAAGAGGGAAAATCAGGCTGTACGTTAATAGCCAACTTGGGCCAAAGAGCAGAGCCAAGCGCAACCACACTGTTTAGCATCGCCTCAGAGAATTGCTCGGCCAGCAGATCGATCAGCGGACTGATCTTGCCTAATTGCAACTTAAGCTGCTTCTCCCTCCCCTCTAACCCATTAAACAACAGAAAAACCCCATGTAAATTGGGTTCAGCACAAATACCTGTTTGTTCCCTTGCCATAGCCGCCAGATTGGATAGTTGTCAACGTCTTGATCATAACGAAAGCGGCCTGTTGAAGCAGCAGATTTTCGCGCCTGACAGAAATATCCGCTTTTTTTCTGAAGACTTTGTGCGATATATCTCACAAATTAGTGAGCCATAGCGGCATTTTCTACTCCAAAGCATACCTAAATATTTTTATCTGACTGTTTTATATAAATTTATTAACGACGAAATCAGATTACAATTTTATAACAGCGCTCTCATTCTCATTTAGGGTCTCCCTTTTTTGTCTGAAAAGTCCATAATTACTTCGTCGCTGGATGCGGCAACAAGGTCAGGAGACCAGTAAGGACAAAAGCGACAGGAAGTCGATGCAGGATGCAAAGGACAAACAGGGATTGTGCAGGATGCCGCAAGGATGAATGGGACAGGTCAAGGATGAACAGCACCCTCTGGAGAGGGTACAGATGGAAAATGGATTCTGCTGGATGCAGCTGGATGTTTCAGGATGAAACCAGGGATGATCCATCAAGGACGGTGATCGGTAGGACGCCGATAAAAAGTATTGGGGGCCGCGAAGTTCGCGGCCCATCTTATTTTAAGCACCACATCTTTTGAATTCTCACATTCCCTAACGACAGATCCAAATTCCAGACAGCTGAATAGTGCTGCGTTTTTACAGCTATCCCGAGCTAAATTAGATTAATCACTCTAATTAATTGCAAAAATATTTCGCTCCCCGGCTTTTCCATCCCCAAGACAGCTGTTAGATTAACCATGTCCTGAACAAAAATAAGGCAATGTCGCACCAAAATAGCACATTGCTGCTGGCACAGACCAAAATAAAAAACCCCGGTAACTTAAGCTACCGGGGCTGTCTGATAAAAGACAAAGGACAAGGATAGACGATTTGGTGGTAAGGGTTTAGTGACTGAGTTCAGCAGCAACCAAAGGTGCTGCTGACTCGGTCACACGCTCCTGAGAAGCCCCACCGGCTCTCCCCAGGCTGCTTACTTTACTGTGGATACAAACTCAGGGTAGGCTTCGATACCACACTCTGCATGATCCACACCTTCATACTCTTCCTGCTCGCTGACCCGAATACCCATCACTAATTTCAGGACGAACCATACGATAAAACTCGTTACGAATACCCAGACAAAGATTGTCGCTGCACCAGCCAATTGACCTGCAAAGCTTGTGCCTTCTTTTGTCAATGGTACCAATAACAGACCAAACAGACCCACAGTTCCGTGCACAGAAATAGCGCCTACAGGGTCATCAATTTTCAGTTTGTCCAGTGCCAGAATTGACGCTACCACTAAGACACCTGCAATACCGCCAAAGATGGCAGATTGCAAAGCTGTTGGAGTGGAAGGTTCAGCAGTAATGGCCACCAGACCAGCAAGCGCACCATTCAATGCCATTGTTAAGTCCGCTTTCTTGAACAACAGTTTAGACACGACTATCGCCGTGATAGTGCCAGCTGCAGCTGCAGCATTGGTGTTCAGGAAGACCATAGCCACAGCGTTGGCATTGGAAATGTCGCCCAGCTTCAATACAGAGCCACCGTTAAAACCGAACCAACCTAACCACAGAATTAAGGTACCCAATGCAGCTAAAGGCATATTAGAACCCGGAAACGCATGGGCTTTACCATCTTTACCGTACTTGCCTTTGCGAGCCCCCAGCAACAATACACCAGCTAAAGCGGCGGCAGCGCCTGCCAGGTGGACAATACCTGAGCCGGCAAAGTCAGAGAACCCTAAATCGCCCAGCGAGTACAGACCGAAGACTGACTGACCACCCCAGGTCCAGGCCCCTTCCATTGGGTAAATAACACCTGTCATCACCACAGCAAAACCCAGGAAAGCCCATAACTTCATACGTTCAGCGACTGCACCAGACACAATAGACATCGCTGTGGCAACGAATACCACCTGAAAGAAGAAATCTGAAGCTTTGGAATAGATAGCACCACCTTCGAAGCCATCTTCACGGGCTGCAAACTCTGCCAGGGTAGCAGTCACATCGACTGAGCCCACACCGCTTAAGAAGAAACCACCTTCGTACATCAGCTGATAACCACAGATCAAATACATGGTACAGGCGACTGAGTACAAAACGATGTTTTTTGTCAGAATTTCTGTGGTGTTTTTAGCCCTCACCAGACCCGCTTCCAACATAGAGAAACCGGCTGCCATCCACATCACCAAAGCACCGCATACCAAAAAGTAAAAGGTGTCCATTGCATACTGTAAGTGAAAAATTTGTTCTTGCATTACAATCCCCTTAGATGGCTTCTGAGTCCATTTCACCAGTGCGGATACGCACTACCTGTTCCAGGTCATAGACGAAAATTTTACCGTCCCCGATACGGCCTGTATGCGCCGCTTTTTGGATCACTTCCAGCAGCCGCTCTACATTTTCATCCAATGTCGCGATTTCCAGTTTTACTTTTGGCAGAAAATCAACCTGGTATTCGGCACCTCGGTACAGCTCGGTGTGGCCTTTTTGCCGGCCAAAGCCTTTCACTTCAGTCACAGTCAAACCTTCAATGCCGATATCCGCTATGGCTTCACGGACATCGTCAAGCTTGAACGGCTTGATGATGGCAGTTACGAGTTTCATGGTTATTATCCTTAGAGTGTCTTGTTGCATTGCTTCCAGTACAAGAAAGTGCTGTGCCAAGATTAAAAGCGTATAAAAAACAAACACATACAGAAAAATATTTTTTTTAAACAAAAAAAATGCACCGATAAGGTGCATTTTTTCACAAGCAAGGTGCGTCATTGAGGCAAGAACTGCAGCCATGCGCTCAGCAAGTGCAACAAATCTTCCAGGCCACATTCACAAAACAACAGCAACTGGTCTTCTCCCAGTTCTTCCTCCATCAGCTCAGTCTCCAGCCCCAGACTGTGGTGGCGGATCTGCACTTCCTGCCGCTCAACTGTCAGGCTGTATTCCCTGCCCTGCCAGTGGTAATCATCGTAAGGACCCAACGCCAGCAACGCCTGAAATAAGGACTGGTACGCTTCTGCGGTTGGCGCAAACTCCTCCAATAGAAACTGTTGCAAGGCTAAATGTTCATTGCCCAACCGCAACAGATAGCGTCTGGATTGGCTGTTATAACGCCGGTCAAACTGGGCGAATTGCTGCTCAGCTTCCACCTCATCCAGTGCAAGAAAATCGTATTCCATCTGCAGCTTAATCTCAGGTTCACTTCAGTCAAAAATAGTAAAGCCCGCCGAAGCGGGCTTTATTAGCTCAAAAGGCTAGTTACACAGCTTGCTGGATGATGACATCTTTCGCTTTGCTGGTGTACTGGCTCATCTGATGGAAGTTCAGGTAGCGGTAGGTATCCGCTGCTGTGGTTTCGATCTGTTTAGCGTATTCCAGATACTCCTCCACTGTAGGCAGACGACCAGTCACAGAAGCCACAGCCGCCAGCTCAGCGGACGCCAGATAGACGTTTGCCCCCTGACCCAACCGGTTCGGGAAGTTACGGGTCGAGGTGGACACTACAGTGGTGTTGTCGCCAACACGGGCCTGGTTACCCATACACAGCGAACAACCTGGGATCTCAATACGGGCACCCACACGACCGTATATACCGTAATACCCCTCTTCGGTCAGCTGGTCTTTATCCATCTTGGTTGGTGGCGCAATCCACAGACGGGTTGGGATCTGACCTTTGAATTTATCCAGCAGTTTACCTGCCGCACGGAAGTGACCAATGTTAGTCATGCACGAGCCGATAAAGACTTCGTCAATCTTGTCACCTGCGACAGAAGACAACAGACGGGCGTCATCCGGATCGTTCGGCGCACACAAAATTGGCTCTTTCACGTCAGCCAGGTCAATTTCGATGATGGCCGCGTATTCAGCATCGGCGTCGGCACGCTCCAGTTTTGGATTGGCCAACCAGGCTTCCATCCCCTGAATACGACGCTCAATAGTACGGACATCGCCGTAGCCTTCGCTGATCATCCACTTCAGCATCACAATGTTGGACTCCAGATACTCACGTACCGAAGCTTCAGACAAGGTAATGGTACAGCCAGCCGCAGAACGCTCAGCAGAGGCGTCAGACAATTCGAATGCCTGTTCAGCCGTTAAATGCTCCAAACCTTCAATTTCCAGCACGCGGCCAGAGAAGATGTTCACTTTGCCTTTTTTCTCTACCGTCAGCAGGCCCTGCTGAATGGCGTAGTAAGGAATGGCATGCACTAAGTCACGCAGCGTGATACCTGGCTGCATTTCACCTTTGAAACGCACCAGTACAGACTCAGGCATATCCAAAGGCATGACACCTGTAGCCGCAGCGAAAGCCACCAGACCAGAACCGGCAGGGAACGAAATACCCAGCGGGAAACGGGTATGCGAGTCACCACCAGTACCCACTGTGTCTGGCAATAACATACGGTTCAGCCAGCTGTGGATCACGCCGTCACCTGGACGCAACGAAATACCGCCCCGGTTCATAATAAAATCTGGCAGGGTGTGGTGTGTGTTCACATCCACTGGCTTCGGATAAGCGGCTGTGTGGCAGAATGACTGCATCACTAAATCAGCAGAGAAACCTAAACAGGCCAGGTCTTTTAATTCGTCACGGGTCATAGGACCAGTCGTATCCTGAGAGCCCACAGTGGTCATTTTGGGTTCACAGTACTGGCCAGGGCGAACACCAGCCACGCCACAGGCTTTACCGACCAGTTTCTGCGCCAGGGTGTACCCTTTGCCAGAATCAGCGGCAGCGACAGGGCGCTGGAACACATCTGAATGGCTCAGGCCTAAAGCTTCACGTGCTTTGTCGGTCAAACCACGGCCGATGATTAACGGAATACGGCCACCGGCGCGCACTTCGTCCAACAGTACGTTGGAACGCAGTTCAAAGGTAGAAATCACCTCGTCAGTGCCATGGCGTTTCACCACGCCCTGATGTGGGAAAATATCAATCACATCCCCCATGTTCATATTGCCCACATCCAATTCGATGGGCAGAGAACCGGAGTCTTCCATGGTGTTGAAGAAAATAGGGGCAATTTTGCCACCTAAACAAACGCCGCCAGTGCGTTTGTTCGGTACGAATGGAATGTCATCGCCCATAAACCACAGCACAGAGTTAGTCGCAGACTTACGGCTTGAACCTGTACCAACCACATCGCCAACATAAGCTAAAGGGAAACCTTTTTTCTGCAGCGCTTCAATTTGTTTGACCGGGCCGACAGAACCAGGCTGATCCGGCTCAATACCATCACGGCTGTTTTTCAACATAGCTAAGGCGTGCAGAGGAATGTCCGGACGTGACCAGGCATCTGGTGCTGGCGATAAATCATCCGTATTGGTTTCACCTGTGACTTTAAACACAGTTACAGTAATTTTTTCCGGAATGGCGGGTTTGCTCAGGAACCACTCGGCGTCTGCCCAGCTTTGCAGCACGGCTTTGGCATGTACATTGCCTTTATCCGCTTTTTCTTTTACATCGTGGAACGAATCAAACATCAACAAGGTGTGTGACAAACCTTTACCAGCGATGGCACCCAGTTTGCTGTCGTCCAGCAGGTCAATCATGGGCTGAATGTTATAACCACCAAACATGGTACCCAGCAGTTCAGTGGCGCGCTCTGGCGTCACCAATGGGCTTTTCACTTCGCCTTTCGCAACAGCACTTAAAAAGCCTGCTTTGACATAAGCCGCTTCATCTACACCAGGTGGAATACGGTTTTCTAACAGATCAACCAGAAATGCTTCTTCACCAGCTGGTGGGTTTTTCAGTAATTCAACTAAATCGGCTACTTGTTGTGCAGTCAGTGGCTTTGGAGGAATGCCCTGGGTCGCGCGTTCGGCGACATGCTCACGGTATTGTTGTAACACAGTAATGTCCTCTGGTTAGGTCGCCGCAACGCTGCTGCAGCGAGGGAAAGGAAGCAATAGAAACAGCTGGATTATAAGAAAAAACCCACTGAATTGACATCAGAGTATAAGCAGTCAGGCTTATAGTCACTATAAATACGATGAATGACCACCCCATTTGAGAATTATTCTCAAAAATACTACTGGGTCCATCGCCCTTCCCCCGAAGTCTAGCTGACTATAACTTTGACACCACAAATAAACCTATTGACATAATATTATACCAAAAGCATGATATGGGCTGAGTGAGCATACCAAGCTGTGCTGGCTGAATGACCCGAATGGGCTGACAGCAGGCCTGCTCACCAACCTGACGTTGGCAGAACGGAATCTGGCCGCACAAGTGTTACCTGAACGCATGGATGCAAACCCCGGCCATAAAGTTCCTGGCCACCAAATAATCAGCAGTAAAACTGGCTGAGACTGCGCGTAATTGCGCTGCCTTGTTGTGCCGACGGTGGCAGAACCGTGTGGAGTTTAACTACATGAAAAGCAACAAGGAAATCTAATGAAATTCGTACCTTCTTTACGACAGTTTTTGGCATCTTTAGGCCTGTTAAGCGCCGCGCTGTATTGCAGCACGGCGTCGGCCTACTCCGATTACAGCCTGGCCAATGGCGATGTTCGGGTACATCTTCCGGCATCCGGCAGCGCCAGTTGTGATGTGATTATTCTTGCCGTAGGCACGGCCATGTCAACGTCCAGTTACGATGCCCTGTCCAGTGCTATCACGGATTACGGTTACCCTACTGTTATCATCGATCATAACGTTGGTGGCCTCACCAAAACCGACGCCACAACTTATGCTGCGCTGGTCACACAAGTCAAAACCCATATGCCAGACTGGGCAGCAAGCAAATGCAGCGCTATAGGTCACTATATTGTCGGAGGGCATTCTGCCGGTGGCCAGGCTGCGCATTATGCCATGGCAGCGGATCCGACGTTGGCAGATGCATTGTTCAGTGTCGATCCCTACAACATCAGTGGCGCCCCTGCAATCAACCACCCTTATATGGTGTGGGGTTTTACAGTCACCACCTGTTTTGTTACCAAAGAAGATGCCGCTGAAGCAGCGTATAACAAAAGTACAGGAAAGCGTGCTTTTTACCGAGTGAACGCGACCTATTCCTGGGGCCCTTGCGGTTATTCACCTAAGTACTTTCATTGCAGTTTCTGCGATGGCCACTGCCCGGCCTGTACCAACTGTCAGCTGACTCCGCCAAGCTTTTTCGTCGATGTCGCCACCAGCGTCAATGCATTTGTCCAGTCTGCATTTTACGGCACCTGGTCGAAAACTGCGCTTAACATCAGCACAGCAACACCGCTGACTCTCTATGTGGATTCCGACAGCTTATAAGAATGCAACATAGTGGGGCATGTGCGTGTTCAGCTCAACCTGATACGCCCCGACCTGAAGAGTCTTAGTGATATGTACTCAACAACTTAAAAGGGCCGCATTGCGGCCCTTGGGTTTGAGTACCCTAAACTGTAGGGCTGTTACCAGATCTTCACCCGGTTTTCCGGCGCTATATACATCTTGTCGGTCGGTTTGACATCAAAGGCGGTATAAAACTGCGGCAGGTTCGACAGAATGCCATTCACACGGTAATGCGGCGGGGAATGCGGGTCCGTCGCAATCATTTGCTGCATAGCGGCATCGCGGTACTTGGAGCGCCAGACCTGAGCCCAGCTCAGCAGGACGCGCTGTTCACCAGTATAACCATCCAGCACCGGAGCTGGCTGACCGTTCAGAGACAACTCATAGGCTTTTAATGCGACCGTCAGGCCACCTAAATCACCAATGTTTTCACCCAGCGTCAAATCACCATTCACAAAGTGGCCTGGCACAGGTTCAAACTTGCTGTACTGTGCACTTAAGGCCTGAGTCAGTGCCTTGAAGCGGCTTTCGTCTTCAGTCGTCCACCAGTTACGCAGGTTGCCATCGCCATCAAACTTGGCACCCTGGTCGTCAAAACCATGACCGATTTCATGGCCTATTACAGCGCCAATGCCGCCGTAATTCACGGCATCTTCAGCCGCCATGTTGAAAAACGGCGGTTGCAGAATAGCGGCCGGGAACACAATTTCATTGTTCACCGGGTTGTAGTAAGCGTTGACTGTCTGTGGTGTCATAAACCACTCATCTTTATCAATCGGCTTGCCCAGTTTGGCCAGCATCTGGTCATAGCCCCAATGATTGGAGCGTACCGTATTCCCCACCAAATCATCGGCTTTAATCTCTAAAGCACTGTAGTCTTTCCATTTATTTGGATAACCAATTTTTGGCGTAAAGGTGGCCAGTTTAGCCAGTGCCGCCTTCTTGGTGTCTTCTGACATCCAGCTCAGCTCTTTAATAGAAACTTCATAGGCTTTAATCAGATTGGCCACCAACTGTTCCATGCGGGCTTTGGCTTCTGGCTTGAAATGGCGCTCAACATAAAGCTTGCCTGTCAGTTCACCCAACACTGAATCCGATGAGGCCACCGCACGTTTCCAGCGCGGCTTCTGCTCTGTAGTGCCACTGAGCACGGTGCCGTAAAACTGGAATTGACGATCGGAGACTGCTTTATTCAGTTTGTCAGCAAAACTGTTGACCGTGTGGAACCTCAGGTAATCCTGCCAGCTTGCCAGGTCTGTCTCTGCAATCACTTTGGGCAAGGCCGCAAAATAACTGGGCTGACCAATAATCAGCTCATTCACAGAAGCCAGTTTGGCACCGGCGGCAAAATCAGCCCAGGAGAAATCACCCAACATAGTGCTCAGCTCAGCCGCTGTCACTTTGTTGTAAGTCTTCTCTGCGTCACGGTTTTGCACGCGAGTCCATTGCAGTTCAGCCAGTTGCTTTTCCAGCGCATACACACGTTTCGCTGCATTCGCTGGGTCCGGGTGTTTCGCCAGCGTCATTAAATCCTGCAGGTAGCTCTGATACTCCGCCTGAATTTTTTTCGAATGTTCGTCGTCTTTCAGGTAGTAGTCGCGGTCAGGCAAACCCAGGCCGCTTTGATCGGCGTATACGGCATACTGGCTGGAGTTTTTCGCGTCGTTATTGACATACCAGCTCCATGGAATACTGACACCATCCCGTTGCAGCGATGCAAACACAGCCGCCAGCTGTTTTTTATCTTGCAGCGACTGGATCAGCTCCAACTGAGGTTGCAGCGGAGTTAAACCCAGCTCTTCCAGTTTGGCTTCGTTCATGTAGCTGTTGTAATAACTACCCAGCTTTTGCTCATCTGAACCTGGTGCCAGGTCAGTGCGGCTGGACACTTCTTCAATGATGGTTTTCACCGCCAGTTGAGAGTTGTCCGCCAGCACGTGGAACGAACCATACGAGGCTTTATCGGCTGGGATCTCAGTTTTATTCAGCCAGCCGCCATTAATTGCCAGGAAGAAATCATCCTGCAGACGCACTGTATTGTCGAAGTTCTCTTTGTCCACTCCAGACACTAAAGCCACTGCGGGCGCTGCTGATTGTTCGGCTTTTGCTGTGGAGTTTTCAGTCGTTTGTGGTGCTTTACCACAAGCCACCAGACCTAACGCCAGCGCCACGCTGACGGCAGTCAAAGTTATTTTTTTCATGTTGGTCCTGCCAGAATATCGGATGGGAAAAAGCATTCCTATGGTACGCCTGTTGAAAGCATCCTGTGAACAGAAGTTGTAACAGAATATAAATAACCCCACTAGTTCAGCGGACTGCCGTCAACTGGACTAAAAAGCAAAAAGGCCGCTAAGCGGCCTTTTTTCAGGGGAAAAAATTACTTCTTTTTCGCTTTTGGATTTGGCAGGTCAGTGATTGAACCTTCGTACACTTCAGCGGCTAAACCAATAGACTCGTTCAGCGTTGGGTGGGCGTGAATGGTCAGTGCGATATCTTCGGCATCGGCACCCATTTCAACCGCTAAACAGATTTCACCCAGCATTTCACCAGCGTTGATACCGACAATAGCACCACCCAGAATACGGTGAGTTTCTTTGTCGAAAATCAGTTTAGTGAAGCCTTCAGTGCGGGCAGACGCGATAGCACGGCCTGAAGCCGCCCATGGGAATACCGCAGTTTCTACCGCAACGCCTTTTTCTTTCGCTTCTTTTTCAGTGATCCCAACCCAAGCCATTTCAGGGTCTGTGTAGGCTACTGACGGAATGCAACGTGGGTCGAAGAAGTGCTTCATGCCAGCGATCACTTCGGCCGCCACATGACCTTCGTGCACCGCTTTGTGTGCCAGCATCGGCTGGCCAATCACGTCACCGATAGCGAAAATGTGTGGCACATTGGTACGCAGTTGTTTATCCACATTGATAAAACCACGTTCGTCGACATTCACACCCGCTTTGGCAGCGTCTAACAGAGAACCGTTTGGACGACGGCCTACAGCGACCAGGATTTTGTCGTAACGAACTGGCGAGGCTGGCGCGTTTTTGCCTTCGAAGGTCACATACAGACCGTCCGCTTTGGCTTCCACAGCCGTCACTTTGGTAGACAGCATCAAGGTGAAGTTGTCTTTGTTGTATTTGGTGTAGGCTTTGACGATATCGGCGTCAGCGGCTGGCACCAGTTGGTCTGCAAACTCAACCACAGAGACTTTTGAACCCAGAGCACGGTACACTGTGCCCATTTCCAGGCCGATAATACCGCCACCTAACACCAGCATTTCGCCTGGAATATCTTTTAATTCCAGCGCGCCGGTAGAATCGATCACCCGTGGGTCATCTTTTGGAATAAATGGCAGCGCAACTGGCTCAGAACCTGCAGCGATGATGGCACTGTCGAAGGTAATGGTGGTGTCGCCCACTTGCAGGGTGTTGGCACCGGTGAATTTACCGTAGCCATTCACCACTTTCACTTTACGCATTTTTGCCATGCCAGACAGGCCGTTGGTCAGCTGACCTACCACTTTGTCTTTCCAGGCACGGATTTTGTCTAAATCGATTTGCGGAGCACCAAAAGTCACGCCGTGTGACGCCATCTCTTTGGCATCGTCAATCACTTTCGCGACGTGCAGCAGGGCTTTGGACGGGATACAACCCACGTTTAAACAGACACCACCTAAGGTGCTGCGCGCTTCCACCAGGGTCACGTCCAGACCTAAGTCAGCAGCGCGGAATGCCGCTGAATAACCACCAGGGCCTGCGCCCAGAACGACGACTTGCGTTTTGATTTCGTTGCTCATGGATTTACCTTTTATCTCTGTTCAGATAACTGCCTGATTTCTCTCAGACAGGCGAAAAATGAAGTGGGCGAAATTTTAACATCGCCCATGTAAGAAGTCCCGTAACTTTTCAGTCAACGGGACATCTTTTGCCTTACATAATGATCTGACGAATATCGCTCAAATAGGACGCCAGCGTTGCGGTAAAGCGGGCGGCCAGCGCACCGTCAATCACCCGGTGATCATAAGACACCGACAGCGGCACCATCAGGCGAGGTTCAAACTCCTTGCCGTTCCATTTTGGTTTGATGTCCGACTTGGACACCCCCAGAATGGCCACTTCTGGCGCGTTGACGATAGGTGTAAAAGCCGTACCGCCAATGCCACCCAGGCTGGAGATGGTAAAGGTTCCACCCTGCATATCAGCCGAGGTCAGTTTCCCTTCACGGGCTTTGCCGGAAATTTCCTGCAGTTCACGCGACAACTCAATAATGCCTTTTTTATTCACATCCCGGACTACAGGCACCACCAGACCATTGGGCGTATCGACCGCAATACCCAGGTGCACATATTTCTTCAGGATCAGGGCACTGCCGTCTTCAGACAAAGAACTGTTGAAGGTTGGGAATTCTTCCAGCGCCTTGGCAACGGCCTTCATCACAAAAACCAGCGGGGTGTACTTCACGCCCAGCTTTTTCTTGTCGGCCAGCGCATTCTGCTCTTTACGGAAGTCTTCCAGTGCTGTGATGTCTGCCTCATCAAACTGAGTCACGTGCGGAATACGCACCCAGTTCCGGTGCAGGTTGGCACCAGACAACTTCTGAATACGCGACAGCGGCTTTTCTTCGACAGGACCAAACTTGGCAAAGTCGACTTTTGGCCAGGGGATCAGGTCAAAACCAACACTGTTACCCGACCCCGTCACACTACCCTGGCCAGAGGTCACTTGCTTGATAATGTTCTTCACATAGTTCTGGACGTCTTCGCGCACAATACGGCCTTTGCGGGCTGAACCTGCCACTTTGGACAGGTCAACGCCAAACTCACGGGCCAGACGACGCACCACGGGCGATGCATGGGCATAAGCGCTGTTTTCCACAAAACCTGTGCTGGCGGCGGCAACAGGCGCAGCCGTTGCGGCTGGCGCTGCAGCTGGTGTTGGCGCAGCAGCCACTGGAGCAGCTGGCGTCTGAGCGGACACTGGCGCCGGGGCTGCTGCAGCAGGTGCAGAACCAGCCACTTCAAAGCGCATGATCAGCGTGCCGGTTTGCACCTTGTCGCCTTTATTGACGATGATTTCTTTCACTACACCAGCAAAAGGTGCAGGCACTTCCATCGAGGCTTTATCACCTTCCACCGATAACAGCGACTGATCCGCGGTAACGCTGTCACCCACTTTCACCATAATTTCGGTGACTTCCACGGCATCACCGCCGATATCCGGTACTGCGACGTCTTGCACTGCTGAAGCCGCAGGCGTAGCCGCCGGGGCTGCAACAGCGTCTGCGACAGGCGCCGCAACTGGTGCTGCGGCAGCAGAACCTTCAGCGTCGAACAGCATAATCAGGCTGCCGGTTTTCACCTTGTCGCCCGCTTTCACTTTAATTTCTTTCACAGTACCGGCCTGAATGGCGGGTACTTCCATCGAGGCTTTATCACCTTCCACCGATAACAACGACTGGTCGACTGCGACTTTATCGCCTACCTTGACCAGCACTTCGGTGACTTCTACTTCATCCGCACCAATGTCCGGTACATGAATTTCAATCGTCATGTCCAATCCTCTTATGCGTACAGCGGGTTAGTTTTATTGGTATCAATACCAAAACGGGCGATGGCGTCCTGCACCAGTTGCTTGTCAACAGCACCTTGTTTGGCCAGTTCACGCAGCGCCGCCAGAACCACGTAACCCGCGTTGACTTCGAAATGGCGACGCAGGTTTTCACGGCTGTCAGAACGGCCGTAACCGTCCGTACCCAGTACTTTGTAAGACACAGCAGGCACAAAGGCACGCACCTGGTCAGCGTAGTTTTTAATGTAGTCAGTGGCCGCAATCACAGGCTCTTTACCGAGCACCTGAGCAATGTAAGGCACTTTTTCCTGTTCCAGCGGGTGCAGCATGTTGAAACGCTCACAATCCTGACCGTCCCGTGCCAGCTCGTTGAACGAGGTCACTGAGAACACGTCAGAGGCCACCCCATAGTCTTCACTCAGAATTTCAGCCGCTTTACGCACTTCATTCAGAATGGTACCGCTGCCCATTAACTGCACTTTGGCTTTGTCGCCAGCATGGCTTTCCAGCTTGTACAGACCACGGCGGATGCCTTCTTCAGCCCCTTGTGGCATGGCCGGGTGGTGGTAGTTTTCGTTCATGACTGTGATGTAGTAGTAGATGTTTTCCTGAGAAGCACCATACATACGACGGATACCGTCCTGCATAATCACCGCCAGCTCATAGGCATAAGTCGGGTCATAGGAAATACAGTTCGGTACTGTACCGGCCAGAATATGGCTGTGACCGTCTTCGTGCTGCAGACCTTCACCGTTCAGTGTGGTGCGGCCCGCTGTGGCGCCTAACAGGAAACCGCGGGCTTGCTGATCACCGGCCAGCCAGGCCATGTCACCGACGCGCTGGAAACCAAACATCGAATAATAAATGTAAAACGGGATCATCGGCAGGTCGTTGGTGCTGTAGGAGGTTGCAGCCGCCACCCAGCTCGCCATGGCGCCGAGCTCGTTAATACCTTCCTGCAATACCTGACCTGAGGTTTCTTCTTTGTAATAAGACACCACGGCACGGTCTTCCGGCGTGTAGGTCTGGCCACGTGGGTTGTAGATACCAATCTGACGGAACAAACCTTCCATACCAAAAGTACGGGCTTCGTCGGCAATAATTGGCACAATGCGTTGGCCAATGTTGGCATCTTTCAGCAGTACGTTCAGACCACGGACAAAGGCCATAGTGGTGGAAATTTCACGTTTCTGCTCTTCCAGCAATGGCTCAAATGCGTTCAGCTCTGGCAGCGTCAGTGTTTCGCTGAACTGTGGCAGACGCACAGGGGTGTAGCCATTCAACGCTTTACGGCGGGCATGCAGGTACTGATGCTCAGGTGAACCTTCGGCCAGCTGAATGTATGGCAGTGCGGCGACATCTTCTTCGCTGATGTAATCTTCCAGACCCAGACGCTTGCGAATTTGCAGCACATGGGTCATATCCATTTTCTTCACCTGGTGCGCGATGTTTTTGCCTTCAGCGGCTTCACCCATCCCATAACCTTTGATGGTTTTGGCCAGAATCACAGTGGGGCGGCCTTTGCATTCCTGGGCTGCTTTAAAGGCAGCATACAGCTTGGATGGTTCATGACCACCACGCTTTAAGGCGAAAATTTCTTCATCCGTCATGTCTGCAACCAGAGCCGCAGTTTCCGGGTAACGACCAAAGAAGTGCTGGCGTACATAAGCGCCGTCTTTGGCTTTGTAGGTCTGGTAGTCGCCGTCAACCGTTTCGTTCATCAGCTGCAGCAGCTTGCCGGTGGTGTCTTTGGCCAGCAGCTTGTCCCAGCCACTGCCCCACACCACTTTAATCACGTTCCAGCCGGCACCACGGAATAAACCTTCCAGTTCCTGGATGATTTTGCCATTGCCCATCACTGGGCCATCTAAACGCTGCAGATTACAGTTGACCAGGAAACACAGGTTATCCAGTTTTTCACGGGCGGCAAAAGATAAAGAACCCCGGCTTTCCGGTTCATCCATTTCACCATCACCGAGGAAGGCATAGACACGCTGATCGCTGGTATCTTTTAAACCGCGGCCTTCGAGGTACTTCAGGAAACGGGCCTGATAAATCGAGGTGATAGGGCCTAAGCCCATAGAGACGGTTGGGAACTGCCAGAATTCCGGCATTAATTTCGGGTGCGGGTAAGACGATAAACCTTCGCCCCCGACTTCCTGCCGGAAATTGTCGAGCTGGTCTGCGGTTAAACGGCCTTCCACAAAAGCACGGGCGTAAATGCCCGGAGAAATATGGCCCTGGTAATACACCAAATCGCCACCGTCTTTTTCATTTGGCGCGCGGAAGAAATGGTTAAAGCAGGTTTCATAAAAAGCGGCGGATGACTGGTAAGATGCCATATGGCCACCTAAATCCAGCTCCTTTTTCGAGGCACGCAGCACGATCATAATAGCGTTCCAGCGGATCACCGAGCGAATTTTACGCTCCAGGTTGACGTCGCCAGGGTAAGCCGGTTCCTGCTGAGGAGGAATGGTATTGATGTAGTTGGTGGTCACGCCAGTTGGCATGTCCACGCCTTCTAATCTGGCTTGCTCCAGTACTTGTTCCAGCAGGAACTGGGCGCGTTCCACGCCTTCTGTACGAACAACGGATTCCAGCGCTTCCAGCCACTCTTGGGTTTCCAGCGCGTCGACGTCAATGGTAGTGACTTCAGACATAGTCAGTTTCCTTTTTGGATGGACTGCCAGGGCAGACCATCAACCAGTTAAAAAATTCCTCAGCCCGTCAGTTCTGTTGTGAACGACGAAGCGAGCGTTCAATGCGTGAGCGCTCCCGGTCAGCTTCCAGCAAAGCCTCTTCAATAAAGGCCAAGTGGCTGTTGCTGGCTTGCCGGGCTTGCTCCGGCTCGCCATTGATCACTGCGTGCATCAGGGTGTGCCGATGCGCGTTCAGCTGGCTCACTACACCTTCCTTGGGACGCAGCACTTCAAGGTTTAACTTGATGTTCTGCTCCACCAGCGGCGTTAAGCCGCGCACCAAATGCAAAAGCACCACATTGTGGGATGCCTCTGCCACTGCCGAATAAAACTGGCCTACGGCCCGGGCTTCGGCGTCTAAATCCTGTTGCTGCTGGGCAGCACAAATCTGCTCGTAACATTGGGTGATTTGCGCAAAATCAGCCGCAGTTCCGCGCAAAGCAGCGTAATAAGCACAAATGCCTTCCAGCGCATGCCGGAACTCCAGCAAGTCAAACTGTGATTCAGGGTGACGGCCTATCAGTGCAAATAAAGGGTCTGTTAAACCGACAGCCAGATTGTCACAGACATAAGTACCGCCACCCTGACGCCGGCTGACCAGCCCTTTGGCTTCCAGCTTTTGAATGGCTTCCCGCAACGAGGGGCGTGAGACATCAAACTGTTCGGCCAGTTCGCGCTCTGGCGGCAGCTTTTGTCCGGGCGAAAAAATTCCCTCCAGCAGCATCTGCTCGAGTTGACCTACTATCTGATCGGATAACTTGGCCGGTTTTATTTTTAAGCTGGACATGAAACTCTGTCTGTTGCCTTGTCTGGTTGCGCTGCTTTTAATCAGCTTATTGTAAATTGGTCAGACCAATTTTATAAATTGCGGCTTAACTTAACAGAAACTGCATGGACTGTAAATTAAAGCGCCCTGTTCTGCGACTTTCCAGCGACAAATAATTAGAGTAATCACTCAAAACTTCTTGGGCAATTCTGCGCCACATTAATTGGTCTGACCAATAATGCCGTTTACTGCATAAAGTAAAGAATCCACCTTCTGAAGAAGGTGGCTTTGCAGTAGGCCCCTCGAAGGG
>NZ_JBBIQL010000010.1:0-152968 GCF_037442345.1 Rheinheimera sp.
TCGCTTTCGCTTCACCCCGTCGGCATGGCGCGCATTATAGGGAGTTTTTGAACTCGCGCAACAGGGAAATATAACTTTTTGGCGATTTCAGGATCGTTTGGCGGTTAAACCACCGATATGTATAGAATTGATACGGAAACTCCCTTTGTTCACAGCGATTTAGCAGTTGGCTGCTTAAGATCTAATCGCTAATATAAGAAAGCTATTTAATGCGTCTTTCTGATCTGACTGTTTTTATAATGACTTAGGGAATTGTTATGTGGACTAACTTACAACGCTCATTACCTTTTACACTGGCCTTAGCCATTCTGACGTATCTGATATTTTCTTTTCTGCCTGACCTGGGGTTAAACGCCGCCACCCTGGTTTCACTCGGTGTTGTGCTGGCCGGTGTGCTAATCCCTATTCTGGTGCAGACCAAAGGGGCTGAACTGGAAACCAGTCCAAACCGGCCGGCCGCTAAAACAAACTACCAGGGCGAAACCTCCACCTTATATGTAGGCAATTTACCTTATCGTGCCAACGAAGATGCAGTACGTGAACTATTCCAGAAATTTGGCGTCGTCGTAAATGTACGCCTGATGAAAGATCGTCAAACAGGCCGCCGCCGTGGTTTTGGCTTTGTTGAAGTGGCAGCAAAAGACGCTGCGAAGATGATCCAGAAACTGAATGATTTTGAGTTTCAGGAACGCACGTTAAAGGTCCGTGAAGCGAAAGAGCGTCAGGATCAGGACAACGACGAGACCGAAGAATAGGCTTGTTCTACTCCCGCCGGATTTGGCCAGCATTGGTGTTGGCCAAACCCTAACTCTGCCAAACGCCCCTGCTGGATCAAATCCAATTCGGCAGTACTGACAAAGACATCCACAACCCCATCTTCTGGCTGACTGAAACCAAACTGCAACTGAAGCTGCTTCACCCGCCGCGCAATAGCCTCGGCAGTATCAAACAGACGGACACTCTGTCCCAGACAAGCGCGGATTTCTTCCGTCAAAAAAGGGAAATGTGTACAACCCAGCACTAACGCGGCAACATTGCTTTGAGCTAGCGGAGTATCCAACAAAACCCGACGCACCTCGGCCGTCACATCACAGCGATACCAAACCTTCTGCTCAGCTAACAGCACCAACTCACTTGAAGCAATCAGTTGAACATCATTTTTTGGCGCAAACTCTGCGACCAGCTGTTCAATATAAGGGCCATTCACTGTGGCCTGTGTTGCCAACACCGCAAAGGGTTGAATGCCACAGTAGTGAGCTGCAGGTTTAATAGCTGGTACCACCCCAACAAAAGGCAGCGCAAACTGCTGGCGCAGATAGTCCACCGCCTGGGTAGTTGCGGTATTGCAGGCAATCAACACCAAATCCACCTTGTATTGTTCAAGCAAATGGTGGGTGAGTTGCTGCAAACGCTGACGGATAAAGAGTTCGCTTTTGGTACCATATGGCAGGTATTGATTGTCCATACAATAGATATACTGTGCAGGCACACTTTCCCGTACTGCATTCAGAATGGACAAACCACCGACCCCACTGTCAATTACACCAATTCGCATCTGAGACTACCTTTAGTAAGCAAGGGCCTATTCTGCCAGAGCAGTTGTAGCCGAAACAATCGAGTGATAAGGCCTATCTGTCGGGCCAGATGGACATTCGCAGAAAAGCCCTTAGAATAAGCCGCTTTTTTGGCCAGGAGAACAGCAGATGGCATTGGGACAAGTGTACCCGGAACTTTATGAACAACAGCTTGCAGAAAAAGCTGCCCAGACAACGGCATTGCTGTCTGGCTATGCCTTGCCAGCCCTGCAGTTGTTTCGTTCAGAACCCAGCCATTACCGGCAACGCGCCGAGTTCAGAATTTGGCACGAAGGCGACGACCTGTTCCACATCATGTTTGACCCAGAAACCAAACAAAAGCAGCGTATCGACTACTTCCCTGTCGCCAGTAAACGCATCGCCGACTTTATGCCCGTGTTGCTGGAGAAGCTCAAACAAAAACCAGAGCTGCGGCACAAGCTGTATCAGGTGGATTACCTCAGTACCTTAAGTGGCGAGTTACTGGTATCACTGATCTATAAAAAGCCATTGGCGGAAAACTGGGCAGAGCAGGCGGCTACATTGAAGCAGGAGCTGTCAGACTTTGCGCCCTTGGACTTTATTGGCCGCGCCCGCAAACAAAAAGTGCTGGTCGATCGTGATTTCGTGATGGAACAGCTGACTGTGCAGGGCCGCAAGCTGAGCTATCAACAGGTAGAAAACAGTTTTACCCAACCGAATGCCGGCGTAAACCAGCAGATGTTGGGTTGGGCTTGCGATATCGCCAAACAACTGGATGGTGATTTGCTGGAGTTGTATTGCGGCAACGGCAACTTTTCGTTGGCCCTGGCCCCTTACTTTCGTCAGGTGGTCGCTACAGAAATTTCCCGCAGTTCAATTAAATCGGCGCAACTGAATATTGAGCTGAATAAGGTAGCCAATCTGCAGGTACTGCAAATGTCTGCCGAAGATGTCAGCGCGGCGATGGCACAAGGGCAGGCGCTAAAACAGCTGGATTTATCGCATCTGCAGTTGAATACCATTCTGGTGGACCCGCCACGGGCCGGTCTGGATCCGGCCACTGAGCAGTTTGTTTCCCAGTTTCAAGACATTATTTACATTTCCTGTAACCCGGAGACACTGGCGCACAACCTGAAAACTCTGAGCCAGACTCACCATATTCAGGCCTTTGCCTTATTTGATCAGTTCCCTTACAGCCACCACATTGAATCCGGTGTCTGGCTGCGGAAAATCAGTCCTTAGCTTTGCGGCCATAGCTGGCTGCGCCATGAGCCAGCCAGCGCAGTTGCATAATAGTACGTTGGGTAATGTGGCGACGCTGTTCCGGGGTCGCGTCCAGCGCATCAGCGCCGGCATGAAACACTATGATGACCATCGCATCGGCCTGCACCTGCGCCATTTCCCCAGGGATAGCGGTTTCCTTTCGCAGGTAATCGGCCAACTCAGCCGAAAAATGATGGATCTCGCGAGCCACAGCGCTACGAAAGGCGGCAGAGGTGCCTGAACGTTCCCGCAGTAACAGACGGAAGCCATTGCTGTGACTCACCACAAACTCCATAAAGGTTTCAATGGAGGTGCGGATCACACTGCCGTTGTTTTCTATTTTATTGCGGGCCTGACGCAGTAACTGACGTAGCATCAAGCCGGCTTCGTCCACCAGGGTTAACCCTAACTCATCCATATCCGCAAAATGACGATAGAAAGAGGTTGGTGCAATCCCAGCCTCTCTGGCCACTTCACGCAGGCTCAGGCTGGAATAGGCTTTCTCTGGGCTAAGTTGCTGAAAAGCTGCATCTATAATTGCACGTCTGGTTTTTTCTTTTTGTTGTGCTCTGCTCACTGCCCGCTCCTTTTGCTGCGCTCACCATTTTAGCCCTTGACCCGCTTGCATTGCACGGCTAAATTGGCGAACAGTTGTAAGCTGAGTCAATCTGAATGAATAAACCACCTCTGATCTGGACCAACATTATTCTGTTTGCGTCTACCTTTTTAGTTTCCCTGATCCTGGTGCCCTGGTATGCCATTGCTGTAGGTTTCACCTGGACAGAAATTATTGCCACAGTGCTGTGCCTCGGTTATTGCGGTATATCTATTACCGCAGGTTATCACCGGCTCTGGGCGCATAAAACTTACGAGGCTCACCCTGTGTTGCAATGGATTTTCGCCATTGGTGGTGCTTTTGCACTGCAAAACAGCGCGCTGCACTGGTCTTCTGATCACAGGGTGCACCATAAGTTTGTCGATCAAAACGACAAAGATCCCTACTCCGCCCAACGCGGTTTCTGGTTCAGCCATATTGGCTGGATGCTGCGCGAATACCAAAGCCAAACCTATTCGGATTACAGCAACGCACGCGACCTGCAGAATAATAAGATTGTGATGTGGCAACACCGCAATTACCTGTGGCTCACCATACTGACCAATTTTGGTATTCCTCTGCTGTTGGGCGTGCTGACCGACAGTATCCTTGGCATGTTACTGAGTGTGGGTGTATTACGCCTGACGCTGAGCCACCATTTCACATTCTTTATTAACTCATTGGCTCATATTTGGGGTCGTCAGCCTTATACCGATCAAAACAGTGCCCGCGACAACGGCGTGCTGGCCTTTCTGACCTATGGCGAGGGTTACCATAACTTCCACCATATTTTTGAATACGATTACCGCAACGGCATCAAATGGTGGCAGTTTGACCCTACCAAGTGGCTGATTAAAAGCTGTTCCTATCTTGGCTTAACCCGCAACCTGAAAGTCTGCCCGCAAGAGCGCATTGAAAAAGCCAAAGCGCAAATGCAGTTAAAGCGCGCCCAATCCCAGGTACTGCACCTACCGGATGCCGAGCTGACGTTACAGAAGCTGCAGCAGGAGTACGATGTGTTGGTAGAAAAACTGCAGCTGTACTACGAAGCGAAAAAAACGCTGTTGCAACAAAAGAAACAGCAATTGACTGAACACTACGCTGGCTTTGATCTGCAACACCGGGTTGCCGAGCTGAAAGCCAACTGGCGCGCCCAACAGAAAAGGTGGCGACTGCTGACCACCCAACTTGTTTAACCTAAAAAAGGTGGCTCCAGCCGCCTTTTTTATCGCCGTTTTTCCGGAATTCTGCGTACACTAAGGCCATAGAAATCAACGGGGTAACACAGTGGCTAAAACAACTAAACCAGTTCAGTACGATTTTGACGCCATTATTATCGGCACAGGCCCGGGGGGTGAAGGGGCAGCGATGAATCTGGCGAAAAGCGGTAAACGCGTCGCCGTGATTGAGCGTTATGAAAAAGTGGGCGGGGGCTGCACCCATTGGGGCACTATCCCGTCAAAAGCATTACGCCACTCGGTCAGCCGTTTTATTGAATACAAAGAAAACCCCTTGTTTCAGATGGACGACCAGTCGTCCAACCTGACGTTTCCACAAATCCTGAAGCACGCCGCCGGCGTGATCCGCAAGCAGGTGCAACTGCGCAGCAGTTTTTATGAACGAAACCGGGTCAAAGTCATAGGCGGCATTGCATCTTTTGTTGATGCCAATCACTTACGCATTCAAACACCGGATGCTCCAGACCAAATTATCTCAGCGGAGTACATAGTACTGGCCACAGGTTCTCGCCCTTACCGACCCGAAAACGTTGATTTCAGTCACCCCCGCATTTTCGACAGTGATACTATTTTGTCACTGCAGGATGACCCGCGTCATATCATAATTTTTGGTGCTGGGGTGATAGGTTGTGAGTACGCCTCTATTTTCCGCGGTTTAGGGGTTCGGGTTGATTTGGTCAACACCCGGGACCGTCTGCTGGCTTTTATGGACACCGAAATCTCCGACGCTCTGAGCTACCATTTCTGGAACTCCGGTGTCACCATCCGCCACGGTGAAGAATTTGACCATATTGAAGGCTGTGAGGATGGCGTGATCCTGCACCTGCAATCCGGCAAAAAAATGAAAGCCGATTGCATTTTGTTTGCCAATGGCCGCACCGGAAACACCGATCTGCTCAACCTGTCTGCCGTTGGTCTGGTGGCTGACCGCCGCGGCCAGCTGAAAGTCAATGAGAACTACCAGACGGAAGTGCCGAATATTTATGCCGTAGGGGATGTCATTGGGTACCCCAGTCTGGCCAGTGCAGCTTATGATCAGGGCCGGATTGCTGGCAACTCGATTATTCATGGCCATTGCGACACCCGGTTGATTGACGACATTCCTGTCGGGATTTACACCATTCCGGAAATGAGTTCAGTCGGCAAGAATGAGCAGGAACTGACGGCAGCCCGTATTCCTTACGAAGTGGGTCGGGCCCAGTTTAAACACCTGGCCAGGGCGCAAATTGCCAATACCAGTGTCGGCAGCCTGAAAATTTTGTTTCACCGTGATACCAAAGAGATCCTGGGTATCCATTGTTTCGGCGAGCGCGCGGCGGAAATAGTACACATAGGTCAGGCCATTATGATGCAAAAGAACGGTGGCAATACCATCGAGTACTTTGTGCACACCACCTTTAACTACCCAACCATGGCCGAAGCGTATCGGGTCGCCGCAATGAACGGCTTAAACCGGCTGTTTTAACCCTGAGATCAACAAGGGGCCTTCCGGCCCCTTGATCTTTTTATTCTTCCAGAAGTGTGGCTTGCATATGATAAGCCGGGCTGAAGGTCTGCACTGCATCAATAAAGATACCCGCTTTTTCCGGGTCCACATCTGGCGTAATACCATGGCCCAGGTTAAACACATGACCAGTCCCCATACCGTAACCATCCAGAATGCCTTGAACTTCCTGGCGAATACGTTCAGGTGTACCAAGCAAAATGGCAGGGTCCATATTGCCCTGCAAGGCCACTTTATCCCCCACACGGGCACGCGCATGGCGAATGTCCATGGTCCAGTCCAAACCGACACCATCACAACCGGTCGCCGCAATGTCTTCCAGCCACAAACCACCATTTTTGGTAAATAAGGTAACTGGGACCTGGCGACCATCCGCATGGCGGGTTAAACCGGCTACAATTTGCTGCATATAACTTAACGAATACTCTCGGTAATCATGGGGTGTTAACACACCACCCCAAGTGTCAAAGATCATCACAGACTGAGCACCGGCAGCAATTTGAGCATTCAGGTACAGGATCACACTCTGCGTCAGCTTATCCAGCAGAATATGTACGGCCTCCGGCTCGGTATACATCAGCTTCTTTATTTTTGAGAAGGTTTTGCTGCTACCGCCTTCAAACATGTAAGTAGCGAGAGTCCAGGGGCTGCCGGAAAAGCCGATCAGAGGCACAGAACCATTGAGTTCGCGACGGATGGTGCGCACGGCGTCCATCACATATTTGAGTTCAACTTCCGGATCCGGCACAGGTAACTGCACCACATCCATAAAATCAGTCAATTGTTTGGTAAAACGCGGGCCTTCACCTTCACCAAAATACAGGCCCATACCCATCGCATCAGGAATAGTCAGAATGTCGCTAAATAAAATGGCTGCATCCAAGGGATAACGACGCAGCGGCTGCATCGTCACTTCACAAGCCAGTTCTGGATTTTTACACAAGGACATAAAATCGCCCGCCTGAGCACGGGTTGCACGATACTCTGGCAGATAACGCCCAGCCTGGCGCATCATCCAAATAGGAGTCCGATCCACAGGTTGTTTCAGTAAAGCCCTTAAATACCGATCATTTTTTAATTGCATCTGTTATCTGCCATCTTCTGAATTTTTGTTAGTTTATCACTGAAGTTTTTCTGATGACTATGTTTTCCCACAGCGTATTCAGTTTCGGTTAAAAAAAGCTGTTGCCTGCCCAAAATACATCTGTTATAAACTACTTGCGCTAGTAAAGAACAAGAAGAAAGAAACCTGTTTAAACAGGTCCGGGTAACGTAAGTTACACTCCACTTAAGCCACGATTTAGTGGCTTTTTTATTTTCTGCTATTGGCTTTGACCAGCTGTTGGATCACCCGCCCTGACAGGGTCGCTTCGCCTGGAACTTCCGGCAGCTTATCTAAATCAAACCAGTGCGCTTCTTCAATTTCATCCGGCTGACAACGCAATTCGCCCCCCTGATAATCGGCAATAAAAGCCGTCATCAGTGAATGTGGGAAAGGCCAGGGCTGGCTGCCCACATACTGCAGATTACCAATACGCACTCCGACTTCTTCTGCCACTTCACGTACAGCCGCTTGTTCCAGTGTCTCAGCCGATTCGACAAAGCCCGCCAAAATCGAAAAAAAGCCGCTTTTGTGCCGTGCCGAGCGCGCCAGTAACAATTGATTTTTCGAATTCACGACAGCAATCAATACACAAGGGTTGATCCGAGGATAACAACGATGGCCACACTTATGGCAGAGCGCTGCCAGCTCCCAGTTCACCAAGTGCATGCTGCTGCCACATTGACCACAAAATTTATGGGTTTGCAAAAACAGCGCCACCTGACTCGCTCTGGCCGCATGTTCAAAATGCGGCTCACCAAAGGCCAGAAACTGTCTGGCACTGTGCCAATGGTGTTCAGGTTCAGGCCTGTCTTGATACTGCAACAGGTAACATGGGGTCTGGTCAATTTCACCAATCTGGCACAGCATCTCGGTGCCATCCAGTTCCAGCCCCAACTGCTGCAGGCTCTGGGGTTGGGGCGGCTGTTCAGCATCCGGCAAATACAATTTTCCCTGAGAAACTACATACCAATATCCTGTTCTTGCTTTTGCATAAGGCAGGCTGTGGCGGATCATAGACACCTCGTTCACCATCCGTTTCGCTGCGCCATCATAGAACCAAACACTGGGCTGACCAATAAAAAAGTAGTTGATCTTTATTGCAGAATTCTTTTAATTAGAGGTTAACAGCAGTAAATTTTTGATCTGAGGGCTCAGATATGTTCACCCGCCTGGAAACAGCTCAACAAAAATGGGGTGGTCGTTTAACCGCTATCGACACCTGGCTTGACGACAGACAGCGCCTGATTGTCAGCTATTGCAAACTGGCCGCATTGCCTCCATTCGACAAAAAAAGCCAACAGTCTTTGCCTGCCAACTCTGAAGTTCAGGCATTTTGCCAGAAACTGATGGATTACCTGTCTGCCGGGCATTTTGAAATGTATGAACGCATCGTGTCCGAATGTGCAGTAAACGGCCATGACAGCCGCAAGCTGGCTGATGCTCTGACCCCCAAAATTTCTGCGTCCACTGATGTAGCCTTGGAATTCAATGACAAGTACGCTGAAGTGACTGACGATCAATGGACTGCAGCTTTTGATCAGGACTTGTCTGAATTGGGCCAGGTGCTGGTGGAACGTTTCGATTATGAGGATCAGCTGATCCAGACCCTGCATAACAAACACAGCGACGTGGTTTCTGCCTGATAATTCCCCTTCGTTTTGGCAGGCCAGTGTCCGCTGGTCTGCTGATTAAAAAAGTTCCACATTTCGTCGTTTTTTTCTGCAAAACATCTTGTCATTCAGTGAAATTGGAGTATGGTTAGTCACGTTGCCTCCGGTAACACGCTAAAAACAAGGACCAGCAGCAAGGACAGCAGCAGTGCGGTAGTACGCTTTAATGCAACATCAAAAATGATGCTATTGTGTTTCTTAACACAGCACGGATGAACCAGAAAGTATCAGGATGATCGCGAATAACAACCTCTATAGGGAAATTGCGCAACAATAACTGGATGCTTGCAAGACAGGGGGTCGGTCCCCGTCAGGATGACTTAAGCAGAATTCGTGTCTGACTAGACACTCTTCCTCAGAGGGCGGTACCATCAGGTATCGCCCTTTTTGTTTTCAGCTTATGTCAGTGCATTGCCCACTCTGTTTTCACCCCGACAGTTCTCTGTTTCATCAGGATAAAAAACGGCCGTATTGGCGTTGTCCGCAGTGCGCTCTGGTTTTTGTCGCTGCCACAGATCATTTATCCGCTGCAGCGGAAAAAGCACAGTACGACCTGCATCAGAATCATTGCGATGACCCTGGGTATCGCCAGTTTCTGAATCGTCTTGCGAAGCCTTTGCAACAGAAGTTGGGCCGCACTGGTTTGTCTGGTCTGGATTTTGGCTGCGGACCCGGTCCTTTACTGGCACAAATGTTGACCGAGCAGGGTCAAAGGATGGCCATCTGGGACCCCTACTTCGCACCGGACCCGGCGCCCCTGAACCAAAGCTACGATTTTATCAGCTGCTCTGAAGCCATTGAGCATTTTGCTGCACCGGCAAAGGAATGGCACTTATGGCAACGGCTGTTAAAACCAGCAGCAGTACTCGCCATTATGACCAAGCGCTATATCGATCTGAAAGGTTTCGCGAACTGGCATTATAAAAATGACCCGACCCATATCAGCTTTTTCCACGAAAAAACCTTCGAGTTTTTAGCCCAACGTGATGGTTTTACTGTGGAATTTCCGGCGCCGGATGTCGTTCTTTTACAAAAACAGAATTAACGGCCAGGGACTGGGCTTTTCGCAGTAAACTGGTTAAAATACGCGCCCTTTTTCAGAGGCAGACTTTATGACCCGGATTAAAAAAACCCGCACCTCAGGCCAGATTGGTGTCAGACACAAACCTGCGGCAGAAGCCCGACAGGATCGCACCCGTGCGCCTGAAACCAAAAAGAAAGGTTCGGGATTAAAATCCGGCAGCCGGCATTCACCACCCGCAGAGCAGAAAAACTCTCAAGGTTCAGGGAAAAAAGACCCACGCCACGGCAGCAAGACACCTATCCCACTGGTGTTGACTCAGGCTGAACAAAAGCTGATGGACAGCAAGAACCTGCAGCCCGTGGCACAGCTGAGCAAAGCCAAAGCCCCCGCCTTAAGCCCGGAGCAAGAGCTGGCTCAGATTGAAAACGATGCAACCTTGGCTGCACTGTTAGACCGTGTTGATCAGGGCGAAATTCTCAAAGGCAAAGAAGCCAAGTACTTTAACGCCAAAACGGCGCGCCACGCCGAACTCGTTGAGTTATTAGGACTGGACGACGAGGACGAGGAAGAAGAGCTCGACCCACTGGCTAAACTGGAACAAACCGATTGGCGCAAAGAAATTCTGGGTGAGGATTAACAGTTTTGACAACCGGATGGATTATTGCCTTTGGCCTGGCGACCTTACTGGTGGCGGGCTTAAGTTTGTACCTTGGCCGCTTATTGCGCTTGTTGCAGCAACAAAAGCAACAACAGCAAGCCGACGTACAGAAGAAAAATGCCTACCTGTTTGAAAGCATCGACCTGATCGCCCGGGCCATGCAAGAAGGTCAATGTGAATTGTCAGAAGGGGCTTTGCGGATTTGGGTCCTGCTGGATCATTTGCAGCTGGGGCAAAAACCCGAAGCCAGAACTCAGTATCCAGCCCTGTTTCAAATGTATGAAGTGGTCAAAGACATGCCAACCCATCAGGCACGTAAAGAGCGGGATAAAAAAGAAATCCGTCATCTGGACCATATCCGGCAACAGGCTGAAATTAATTTAAAAGATGCCATTCTGGCCGATGTCGGCACTCTGCTCGACTGGCTGAAAAAAGCCGCTTAAACAAGCGGCTTGTTCAATCCGGCTACAGCTGTTTATACACCTGACCCGCTTTCATCACAAAACTGACCTGGCCCATCAGGGCAGGTTCCTGCAAGGGGTCGCCCGGCACCGCAACCAAATCCGCCAGTTTCCCTGCGGTGACCGTGCCTAATTCGGCATCCGCCTTCAGCAGTTTTGCACTTTCAATAGTCGCGGCCCGAATGGCTTCGATCATCGGCATACCCGCTTCGGTCATATAAATAAACTCTTTCCAGTTATCTCCATGCGCTCCCACGCCAGAGTCGGTCCCAAAGGCAATTTTGACACCGGCTTTGTAGGCGTCCGCGAAAGTCTGCTGAATCTTCGGGCCAATGGCCAACGCTTTAGGCCGCACCAGTTCAGGGAAAAAGCCCGGAGTGACGGCCTTGTCAGCCGCCCATTTGCCGGCGCTGATGGTTGGTACGTAATAAGTGCCGTGTTTTTTCATCAGCGCCATGGTGTTTTTGTCCATCAGAGTGCCATGTTCGATGGAGTCGACTCCTGCCTTTATGGCTCGCTCCATGCCTTCTTTACCATGCGCATGCACAGCCACTGTCATGTCATAGTCTTTGGCCGTGCTAACCACTGCCTCTAACTCTGCTTGGGTAAACTGAGGGTTGGAGCCACTTTTCGCGACACTGAGCACACCGCCAGTGGCGGTCAGTTTAATCAGATCAGCCCCCTCTTTATACCGCTGCCGCACGGCTTTACGGGCTTCATCCGGCCCATTGATCACCCCTTCTTTGGCGCCAGGGTCGCCCATCAGAAAATAGGCCACCCCATTGCTTGGGTCTGCATGACCGCCAGTCGTTGCCAGCGATTTACCCGCAGTAAAAATACGCGGCCCCTTGACCAACCCCTGATGAATGGCTTTACGTAGCGCGGTGCTGATACGGTGGGTATCGCCCAACTCCCGCACTGTGGTAAAGCCCGCCATCAGGGTTTTTTCGGCAAAGGTGGCACCACGCAGTGCAAAGTCGGCTTCATTCATCGTGAAGTCTTCGCTGTAACTGCCTGGCCCCATTTGGGTAGAGAAGTGGGTATGCATATCCATCAGCCCAGGCATCAGGGTATGGTTTTTCAGATCGATCAGTGTATCTGCTGCACCTGCGGCCTGATAACCCTGTTTGACGGCACTGATTCTGTCGCCTTCCACCAGCACCGTGACCTGCTGCCTGACCTGATTGTCCTCGGCAGAAATCAGCCGTCCTGCATGGATCAGGGTCGCGGCCTGCGTTGGCCCGGCCAATACCGCCAGTGCCAGCACTGTTATTTGCGTCTTCATTGCTGTTCCTTGTTCTTGTTTTATAGGGTTCAGTTGACTATGAAGCAGGCCGTTTTTTTCCGCAACCTGTCATTGCTTCAACCGGAAGCTGAAGCCCCCAACAGGAACTTTTGCCCGCCAGAATATACAAAGAACTGCCCTGCCTGCTCCTCTGCCAAGTCAACCAACTGGTAATAACAGTTGCGACTGAATTTGGCAGTCAGACCCCGCCATAACTGCAGATAAGGTAAGAGCTGACCATTGGCCTGAGGCAACAGCTGCAGAGGGTATTCAGCGCTGATTAACATCTGATGCTGCAAATTGGTTGTCACCTGCAGCACCGGCCCTTGATCGGTATCCAGTGAAGCCAGCTCTGTGATAACAAAAGCCGCATCCTCCACCTGGATCCGCACTTTTTCGACCGGCGTCAGCAGAAAATACTGTTGGTCGCGGCACAGCAGCACCGACGCAAAGAGCCGGACCAGGGCCTCGCGTTCAATCACCGACCCCTGATACCACCAGCGGCCATCGGCAGCGATCCGCAGGGGCAAATCACCACAAAAAGGTGGGTCCCACAGCTCCAGCGGAGCCAGATTGGGTTGTTGCAGTTGCTGCTGCAGCAGGTTGAGGTTCATAGAAAAAATACAGGTGAAAAGGACCAGAGATGAAAAAAGAGTAACACAGCTAAAGGGGAAGTGGGGTGACTGATGGGGCTCGAACCCACGACAACCGGAATCACAATCCGGGACTCTACCAACTGAGCTACAGTCACCGCAGAGGCGCGCATTCTAGCGAATCACTCTGTTTATGCAACTGTTTTTTATCATGTGCAGCGTGCTGTTAAGCCTGTTCAGGCTTGGGCCAGCCGGACCGCTGTGTTAGGGTTAGGCCAGAAACGCAGAGACTACTCCTCTGCGCTGTCTGGTTTGAAGGAGTCACAATGCAACAATTTATTGATTTTATCAGCGACAACCAACAGCTGATCCTGTCCTACAGCGTTAAGATCCTGGTGGCGCTGATTATTCTCTATGTCGGCCGCTGGTTGTCCAAAAACCTGACCCGTATGCTGGAAAAAGCCTTACTGAGCCGTAAAGTCGACAAAGCCGTGGTGTCTTTTTTAGGCGGTATTATTCAGACGGCCATTATGGTGCTGTTTATCCTGATTGCGTTGTCACAGGTCGGTATCCAGACCGCATCTTTTATTGCCATGTTGGGTGCAGCAGGCCTGGCCGTAGCACTGGCGCTGCAAGGCTCTTTATCCAATTTTGCCTCCGGTGTGCTGATTATTCTGTTCCGTCCTTTTAAAGCTGGTGATTACGTTGATACAGCAGGTGTTTCAGGCACAGTAGAGAAAATCGAAATCTTCCAGACCATTCTGCGCAGTGTCGACAACAAACGCATTATTGTGCCCAATTCGCAAATTACCGGCGGTGCCATAGTGAACTATTCCGCCGAAGCCACCCGCCGTGTCGATTTAGTGGTTGGCATCAGCTACGGCTCAGATTTACGCAAAGCCAAATTGATTCTGGAACAACTGGTGAAGGCCGATGGTCGTATTCTGGCAGAACCTGACCCGCTGATCGCAGTGGGCGCTTTGGCCGACAGCAGCGTGAACCTGATTGTGCGCAGCTGGGTCAATGCAGCCGATTACTGGCCGGTTTACTGGAGCCTGCTGGAAAACATCAAGCTCAGTTTTGACGAACAAGGCATCGAAATTCCATTTCCGCAAATGGATGTCCATCTGAAAAAGGAAACGAACCCATGAAATACCTGGTCCTCTCCCTGCTTGCATGCAGCTGTATCGCGGCACAGGCCGAAGACACTTCAGCCACAGCCTCTGACGAACCCAAATTAGGCTGGAGCACCACCGCCGAGCTGGGAGCCATCACCACGTCAGGTAACACCAAAGGTACCTCAGTCACCGGCAAAATAGATTCCAGCCATGAGATGGAGCACTGGTCGAACGAATACAGCCTGAGTGCTTTTTATAAACGCGATGAAACCACCACCGATGATGGCAATACCCTGATACAGACCTCAGCCGAACGTTATGCAGCCTCCGCCAAAGGCGGTTACCGGCTTGATTCAGATTCGGCCCGGCTGTTTATTTATGGCTCCCATATAGATGACCGTTTTGGCGCTTACACCGAATACAGCACCGTCGCCATTGGGTATGGCGATCAGATCTTTAAGACAAAGGACATGTCGCTGGACGGCGAAATTGGTCCTGGTTATGCCCGCGGTAAAACCGATGCCGGCGAACAGGAAAACGGCCTGTTGGTCCGCAGCGCCGCAACCTTTCGCTGGCAGTTGAGCGACAATGCCCGTTTTAAACAAACAGTGGCGCTGGAATATGGTGAAGACAACAAAAGGACAGTGGCTGAAAGTTCGCTAACCAGCAAGCTCAATGGCCGCCTGCAGATGAAAGCGGCCTTTTCCGTGCAAAACGACAGCAAGGTGCCTGTTGGCAAACAGAAAACCGATACCCAAACCTCGTTAACCCTGGTGTATTCGTTTTAAACGGATGGATGCCAGCTCTGGCAGGCTGGCATCAAAGCCAGCCTTTTTGCCGGGCAATCCGGGCTGCGTCAACCCGGTTGCCCGCCTGCAGTTTGCTGATGGCTTCAGACAAATAATTCCGCGCCGTGCCTTCGGCAATATACAAAGCCGCGGCAATCTCCGCGGTGGTTTTACCTTCGCCGGCCAGACGCAGTGCCTGCCGTTCCTTTTCGGTCAGCGGGTCTTTTTCGCCCAAGGCGTTCAGCAATAACTCCGGGTCTATCACTTTTTTACCCTGCAACACCTGGCTGATGGCCTGAGTCAGCTGCTCTATAGGGGCGTCCTTCAGCAAAAAGGCCCTGACACCGGATTCCAGCGCCCGCTGCACATAACCGGAGCGGCCAAAAGTGGTCAGAATCATGACCTGGACAGGCAACTGCTGTTGCTGCACATAAAGCGCCAGATCCAGACCGCTGCAAAGCGGCATTTCAATATCGGTGAGCAATAAATCAAACTGCTGTTGCTGCAGCAAAGTCCGGGCGGCGAGACCATGTTCAGCTTCGGTCACCTCAAACTGACCGCTGAGGCGCAGCAAGGCAGCCAAAGCACCCCGCACCATGGCCTGATCTTCGGCCAGCAAAATACGTGTCATCAGGCTGTCCTTGGGATCTGAAGGTGAAAACGGGTGGGGTCAGTCTGCCAGCTCAGCTGCCCGCCCAGCAAGCTCAGGCGTTCAGCAATGCCTTTCAGCCCCTGACCCGCCTCTATAGTGCTGCAGGCACCATCGTCTGTGATCACTAACGAACGTTGCTCTCCGGTCTGCTGCAGCGTCAGCCACACCTGCCGGCCCTGACAGTGGCGGATAATATTGGTGATCAGTTCGGTCAGCACGGGCACCAGGCATTGCTCCTCCTGCTCTGTCAGGTCTTGCCATTGCCCGTTCAGCTCCACCGCAAAACCAGCCTGACGTAATAATTCCAGCAACGGCTGCACTGTGCTGTCCCAACCCTTATGGCGGTATCCAGCCACGGTATGCCGTACCGCTGATAAGCTTTCGCGGGCAATCACACCCAGTTGTTGAACTTCCTGCAAAGCCTCGGCCTGCTGGCCACGCTGCAGAAACTGTGCGGCTAAATCCGCCTTCAGAATCACACTGGACAGGCTGTGCCCCAGAATATCATGCAAATCTCTGGCAATCCGTTCCCGCTCCAGCTGCGCAGCCAGCTGACTGATTTCCGCTTTGCTTTGTTGCTGCTGGCGTTGCACCTTTTGCCGCCATTGCTCTACCTGGCCCATAGTGCCAATACCCAGCACCAGCAGGTTGCCATAGAGACTGAACTCCCAGACCCCATCAAAGAGCCACCAGCCGAGCAGCGTGATCCAGCAGCCCAAGCCGAGGATCAGCAGCGCGAAATAGCGCAGAGGTAACGCAAAACCAAAGAAAAAGGCCGCAAAAGCAAACAGGCTGATGGAACCAAAAGTGACAGGGGTGATCAGGCTCGCCACCAGCACTATACCAAGCGCCCCCAGCAAGGTCCGGCGTTTCTGCGTGGAATAGGCATAAAAATAACAGACCAGAAACCCAGCCAGAGCCAGCAGCTGCCAGCCAATCTCCATCAAGCTGTAGGGCCGGAACCACACAGGCACCAGGTAAAACACCAGATTCACCAGGTACACCCATTTCAGCCGCGATTCTTTCTGATCCATACCTGTCCTTAGGGCTGGCCGGACTCCGGCCAGCCTGCTGTTTAGCGTCAACACTGCTTAGTTTTGACTGTAACGCTGCTGTTGTTCTAACAGAAAACGGGCCCAGCCGTAATCCGGGTTCAGTTGCAGCGCCTGTTGCCAGTCGGCCACAGCCGCGTCTTTATTGCCGGCATCCATGCTGGCCAGTCCACGCCAGGTATACGCTTCTTCCTGGCCCCAGCAGATTTGTGTGCAGGGCCGGCTGAACTGCGCTATGGCCTGGCTGGCCAGTTCTGCTGCGGCCGTTTTACTGCCCCCAAAGACAGCTGGCGTGTTGAAGGCAGAAATAGCTTTGACCAGCAGTACCCGTGGATTGTCCGGTGCCAGCTGTTCCGCTTTCGCCAGGGCTTCTGCGGCTTTTTTGCCATATTTGGCGCCGTTTTTCAGCGGGCTTTCGCTGATCATCAGGCCATACACGGATGACAGCAACGCCAGATTTTCTGCATCCGGCTGTTGTGCCGTCAGCTGTTCCAGCGTCTGACGCGCCTGCTGCAAAGCAGCCGAAAACTGTTCAGAGTTGCCAGCCACCTGGCTGATCACCGCCAGCCGGTACTGGGCGTAGGCCTGCGGATAACTGACCTCAGTTCCTTTGGCGTAGTCCGTCAGCTGCGTCAGTTGCATGCGGTTGGCGGCCGCGTCAATCTGGTCAATGCTGGCAGCCTGCACTGCAGTAGTCAGCAGGGTCAGAGCAATAAGTAATGGCTTCATTTTTACTTTCCTTTTTCATAACACCCCGTTGGTGTGGTGTCATTATCGGAAGTCAGCCAGCACTGCGGCAGGCACAAAAGTCACCAGTTGCACCTGACAAATGTCATCTGTTTTTCAGCCTTAATACACCTTTAGCGTGCTGTAGCCCAGCCCCTGCTGCTTCTCCAGCCGGATCTGCACTGCAATACGCTCTTTTAATGCCTCCACGTGGCTGATGACACCAATCTGTTTGCCACTGGCATTCAGCTGGTCCAGCGCCGCCAGCGCGCTGTCCAGGGTATCCGGGTCCAGGGTGCCAAAACCTTCATCCAGGAACAACGAGTCAATGCGGGTTTTACTCGACACCAAATCAGACAATGCCAGTGCCAGTGCCAGACTGACCAGAAAACTTTCGCCGCCTGACAAGGTTTTGGTGTCGCGTTCCACGTCGGCCTGCCAGCTGTCGACGACCACTAAATCCAGCTCGGCATCGGCTTTGCGTTTCAGCTGATAGCGGCTGTGCAGCCGCTGTAGCTGGGCATTGGCCAGCTGTACCAGTTGTTGCAGGGTTAAGCCCTGGGCAAAGCGGCGAAAGCGCGCACCGTCCGAAGAGCCAATCAGGCTGTTCAGTTGCTGCCAGCTGATCAGTTGCTGCTGTTGCTGCTCTATTGCCATCGCCAGTTGCTGCTGTTGTTGTTGCTGTTGCCGGTCGGCGTCCAGTTGCTGTTGCAGGCTGGCCAAAGTTGCCACCAGCTCCAGCATCTGTTGCTGTATCTGCTGCTGTTGCGCTGTCAGTTGCGGCAAATCCAGCCCGGTCAGTTGCTGTGCCTGCAACTGCTGCAGTTGCTGCCGGGCATGCTGGCATTCTGCCTCTGCCGCTATCGCCTGTTGTTGCAGTTGCTGTTTCAGCTGGCTCAGCTCAGCCACCTGTTCAGGGCTCAGCAAAATCGCCAGAAAGGCGGCTTCGCTCTGAAAAGCTGCGCTGCTGAGCTGCTGCTGCCACAGCTGTTGTTGTTGTTCCAGTTGCTGCTGCCACTGCTGCAACTGCCGGGCACTTTGTTCCTGTTGGCCCAGTTGCTTCTGTAAGGCAGCGCTGTGTTGCTGCACCTGATGTTGTAATCCGGCCAGATCCGCGCTTGGCTGGGTTGAGCCCCCGTCAGCCTCTACCTGCCAGGTACTGGCCTGTTGTTGCCAGAATTGCAGTTGGTGTTGCAGCTGCTGCAGGTCTTTCTGTTGCAGTGCCAGCTGATGTTGATTCTGTTGCCACTGCTGCAACAGCGTGCGCTGTGCCAGTGTGTGTTTCAACTGCTGTTGCAGTTGTTGTTGCAGCGCGATCAGCCCCTGCGGCAGTTGCGACTGCCATTGGGCACTGAGCAGTTGCACCAACTGCTGCCACTGCTGCTGCAATTGAGCCTGCTCCTGCTGCTGGTGTGCCAGTTGTTGTTGCAGCTGCTCGACACGGGCCTGCAGCGCTGCTTTTTGTTCGGCTGCCGCTTTGCCTTGTTCCAACACCAGTTGCTGTTCGTGCTGCAGTTGTTGCCACTGCTGTTCGGTCTGGCTTTGTTCCAGTTGCTGATAGTGTTCAATGGCCGGGTGCTGTTCGCTGCCACATAAAGGACAGGCTTCCCCGGGTTGCAACCGGGCTCTGTGGCCAGCCAATTGCAGGATCAGCCGCTCCTGTTGCAACAACTTCTGTTTGTCCTGACTTTGGCTGTCCAGCTCTCGGTACCGTTGTCGCAGTTGCTGTACCTGCAGCTCCTGTTGTTGCACCGCCGGGGTTAATTCTTCCAGCTGCTGCCGCCAGCCCTGGTTTTGCTGTTCCAGCCGCTGTTGTTGCTGCTGCAGCTGGGTCAGTTGTTGCACCACTTCCAGTTGCTGGCGTTGGCGCTCTTCCTGCTGCTGCAACTCTGGCAGATCGCTGTTGTGCCCCTGCAGCTGTTGTTGCAGCTGCTGCCCTTCTGCGAAAAGCTGCTGCTGTTGTTGTCTGGCACTGTACTCCTGTTGCTGGCTGGCCATCAGCCCTGCTGCAATCTGCCGTTGCAACTGTTGTTGCTGCAGAGCCAGTTGCTGATGTTGCTGCTGATAACTCTGTTGTGCCGCCGAGGTCTGCTCCCTGTGCTGCTGCAATTGCTGGTACTGGCTTAACAAAGGGCTGTGCTGCTCAAAACGCTGCAGCTTATCCAGGGCACTGTGCTGGCGCTGCTGTTCAGCCTGCACCTGCTGCTGTTGGGCCATCGCTTGTTGCTGGCGGTTTTCAGCCTGCTGCAACTGCTCACGCCAACGCACCAAAGGCAACAATGCCTGTTGTTGTTGCTGAAGTTGTTGTTGCTCTGTGCTCAGTTGTTCGGCTTCAGCCGTCAGCTCAGCCCGGCGCCCGGCATCCAGCAACTGCACCCCTGAGAGTTTGGCGAGCAGCAACTCCAGCTGATTTTTTTCTTCTTTAGTGCGTTCAAACACTGCCACCGACAACTGACCATAAATTTCAGTGCCGGTCAGCTCTTCCAGCAGCTCAGCGCGTTCATTGGCCGGCGCATTCAGAAACGCAGCAAAACCACCCTGAGCCAGCAACATGGATTTAGTAAAACGGCCAAAATCCAGGCCGGTCAGTTGCTCGGTCAGCTTCAGTTTTTCGTTGCTTTTGTCGGTCAGGATCTGGCCGTCGGCGCGCGCCAGCTCCACTTTAGCGGCCTGCAGATTGCCATCAACAGCGCCACGGGAACGGCGCTGGCTCCAGAAGGCACGATACACCTCTCCCCGCACTTCAAACTCCACCTCAGCCAGGCATTCACTGGTATGGCGGCTCATCAGTTCGTTACTGCTTTGCGACAGTTGTTTCAGCCGGGGCGTCTGGTGGTACAGGGCCAGGCATATCGCATCCAGAATGGTACTTTTACCGGCGCCGGTCGGGCCTGTAATGGCAAATAAATTGGTGTCTGCTAAAGGCGGGGCTGTGAAATCAATACGCCACTCACCTTTCAGCGAATTCAGGTTTTGCAGCCGGACAGTACGGATTTTCATACCCCGCCCTCCTGCAATTGCAGCAGCAAGCCGGCCACCATCTGCTGAAACTGCTGTTGCTGCTCAGCACTGAGCTCTTCCTGCTCCAGCCGTTGCTGCAGCACCAGCGCAGGCGCCAGTTCCGTCAGGCTGATGTTTGCGTCACTGTTCAGGCCGCTGACCAGCGCAGATCGGGCGCGGCGCAATTTCAGCAGCTCCACCGGCAAATCGGCCAGTTGCTGCTGCACCAACTGATGCAATTCGCTGAGCAATGCATCAGCGCCGGTCAGTTGCAGTTCCAGCCAGAGTTTTTGCCCGGCTTTCAGTTGCTCCAGGGCTGGTGTGAGCAAAGCATCCAGCTGCTTCAGTTCACATTTCAGGCTCAACATCGGCTGAAAACAAGGCACAGGCAGCAATTCCAGTTTGGGTTCAGTGCCATTCAGCTCCAGCAGCACCACCGACTTTTGCTGGCGGCTTTCATCAAAACTCAGCGGCAAAGGCGAGCCGCTGTAGCGCCAGAACGGATTGCTGGCGATTTGCTGCGGCTGATGAATATGGCCCAGCGCCAGATAATCGACCGGCGGGAAAGCGCTGGCTGGGAAGGCATCCAAAGTGCCAATATAAATATCCCGCACCGATTCCGTGCAGCTGGCGCCTACTGTGGTCAGATGGCCAGAGGCCAAAATGGGCAGCTCCAGGCCCAGTTCCTGCCGCCGCTGCAGGGCCAACTGATACAGCTGCTGATAGACGTCAGCAATGGCCTGCTGCAGCTGTTGTTGTTTGGCCTGGGCGCTGTCGCCGCTCTGGCTTTGCACTACATCGCGGCTGCGTAAAAAGGGCAACGCCAGCAACAAAGCTGCGGGCTCGCCTTGTTTATCCGCCAGTGTCAGCAGATGTGGCTCTGGCTGCCCCAGCCAGCCCGGGATCACCCGGGTATGCAGTTTGGCCAACAGGCTCTGGCTTTCCTGCAACACAGCCACAGAATCGTGGTTGCCACCTAATAAAATCAACTGACAGCCAGTCGGCAACAGATCGACCACCAGCTGGTGGTACAACTCGCGGGCATAACTGGGTGGGGTGCTGGTGTCAAAAATATCACCGGCGACAATCAGTGCATCGACCTGGTGGTGTTCAATCTGTTGCTTTAACCAGACAAAAAACGCCTGATGTTCAGCCGCGCGGCTTTTGCCGATAAAGTGTTGCCCCAGATGCCAGTCGGAGCTGTGTAAAATTCGCATAAGGCCGTTTTATTCCCGGCAGCAAGTGCCTTAAAAAAAGCGCTCTGGAAAAGAGAGCGCTTCTCAGAAAATCATGGCCTTAGCATAACCTACTCTGCATCAAACAATAACAGGCTGCTCAGCACAGTTTCGCTGACCTCGCGGTAAAACTGCGGATCGATACGGTCTGAAGTATCGGTGGGCTGGTGGTAATCCGGGTGGTCTGGCACACCAAAATAGACAAAGTCGATGCCGTGCTGATGGAAGATATGATGGTCAGAGCCCGTGGTCCAGTCTGGTGTATGGCCGGCCAGCCACTGAGGCCGGTCATGGCCCAATAACAACCGGACTGAGCTTTGCTGCTGCAGCTGCTGCAGAACAGGTTCCAGCCTGGGTTGATGATAAGCGCCCACCGCAAATAACTGCCGGGCCGTGTCACGGCTTAACATATCCAGATTGATATTGAGTTTTATCTGTTCCGGCTGCAGCAACTGCTGTTCAAACAGCATCCTGCTGCCCCACATACCTTGTTCTTCATGATCCACAGCAACAAACCACAAGGTATGGCGGGGCGGGTGCTGTTTAAAATAACGGGCCAGCGCCAGCAGAGCGGCCACCCCTGAGGCATTGTCATCCGCACCATGATAAATCTGCCCCTCCTGCACACCTAAATGGTCGTAATGAGCGGTGATCACCAGCATGGGCAGTGCAGGGTCTGTGCCGGCAATTTTACCCAGTACATTGGCCGCCCCCTGATGGTCAGCGGCTTTACCTGACCTGGCCTGATAAGGCTGGCGATACCCTTCAGTGCCCGCTGGTATCAGGCCAATTTTTTCAAACTGCTGCACCAGCCAGTGTTGCGCGGCCAGGCCACCGGGTTGCCCTGTGCCCCGACCCGCCATAGCCTCAGAAGCCAGTTGCTGTAAATCCGCCAGCTGTTGCGGCCAGTCCAGCCGCTCCGGCATCTGTGACACCACTGGCGCAGGTTGCGCTGCCAGCCGCTGCTGCTCCAGTTGAGTCATCCATTGCAGGTACTGCGGCCAGCCAAACCAACCCACTCCCCCCAGCACCACCGTCGCCACACTCAGTTTCAGGAAAAAACGCATTTCGCTTGTCCGCTGCTCAAAACCTGACAGGCTACTGCGCCAGTTGTGTATTGCAAAGCCGGCCACCGACCAACAGCAGGCTTTTTGCGCTGGAAAGTAGCGGTGGCCAGCACTGAAACCAGCTACACTAGCGCCAGTTGAATCCGCCGTCATGAGATGTTCCGTGCCTGCTTTATCACGCCAGTTTTTGTTCGCTATTGTCAGTGTGCTGATTGCCATGATGGTGATCCAATCCGGCGCCTCCATCGCCAAAACCTTGTTTCCCCTGATAGGGCCCGAAGGCACCACTGCGCTGCGGGTTGGTTTTGCTGCCCTTTTGCTGTCGCTGGTGTTTCAGCCCTGGCGGCACTGGCCACAAGGCAAAAGCCGCCAGGCCATTGTGTTGTATGGGCTTTGTCTGGGTGGCATGAACCTGATGTTTTATCTGGCGATAGCCCGGATCCCGCTTGGCATCGCCGTCGCTTTGGAGTTTACCGGCCCGCTGGCGGTGGCCCTGCTGTCGTCCAAACGTAAGCTGGATTTGCTCTGGGTAGCGCTGGCCATTCTTGGGATCACCTGTCTGCTGCCCTGGCAAGGCGAACAGGCGGTACTGGACCCGCTGGGGGTGGTACTGGCGTTGGGCGCCGGGGCCTGCTGGGCTGGTTATATTATTTATGGGCAGCGCAGTGGCGGCGCTATCAGTGGCGGTGCCGCTGTGGCCATTGGCATGGGTGTGGCCGCCTGCTTTTTGGTGCCCATCGGCGTGGTCAGTGCAGGCTCTGCGCTGCTGGATGGTTCTGTGTTGCTGTTTGGTCTGGCGGTGGCTCTGATGTCCAGCGCCATTCCTTACAGCCTGGAGATGGTGGCGTTAAAACGGCTACCAGCGCAGAGTTTCAGTATTCTGATGAGCCTGGAACCGGCCATCGCGGCTCTGGCCGGTTTATTGATTTTGTCCGAGCAGCTCAGCCTGCTGCAATGGGGCGCCATAGCGGCGGTGATTACCGCCTCGCTGGGCAGCAGCCTGACGGCAAAAAAAGCGCCCTAGAACTTCACTTTAAACAGATTCAGGCTGTAGTCAATGAGCCGCATATCACCAATTTCGCCATGGCCGGGCACCACCACAGTGGCCTGGCTATACTGCTGCCGCATCGCCTGCAGCGCTTTGGGCCAATGCGCCAGATCCGCTTCGGCTATATAACCCAGCCCTGGAAAACGTGGCGCTTTAATGGCACAGCCGCCCACCAGTACCTGTGCCTGTGGCAGATAAGCCACCAGATTGTCTTTGGTATGGCCTGGGCCTGGGTAATACAGCTCAAAAGGTCCATGCGATATTTTTTGCCCCACATCAAAACGTCCCAGCGACTGTGGCAACGGAATATTTTCTTTGATACTCAGCAAACGGGTCTGGGCCGAGCTGAAAAACGGGATCTGCCGCTGGTACAACAGCGCTGAACCGCCGGTTTTGTCGGCATGCGAATGAGTCGCCACCACACTGTGTACAGGTAACTTCAGTTCAGTCTGCACCCAGTCCAATAACTTTTCAGTGGACTCATTGCCCCAGGCCGTGTCGATGATCCAGATTTTGCCCTGATAACGCGCCAGCACACCATTGGAATAAAAACGCACGCCGTTCGGAAAACTGTACCAGGAGCGGTGCACCCAGAGATCCGGGCTCAGCTGGATCACTTCGAGATCCGGGCTCAGCTGCAGTGCTTTTGGTTCGGCCTGCACAGGCAGTACTGCCGACAACCACAGCAAAAAGGACAAGATAAAACTGAATAGCTTCAAATGGATACCCTCTTTGTACCTCAAGGGTACAAGGTCTAAAGTTTTTTATAGCAGCCACTGGGCAAGGCCTGCAACTTGCCTTACTCTGGCAGCACAAAGTTCAGATGATCTGTTATGCAGCCCCATAGCCTGTTAGCCAGCCGGCTTCACCAACCCGCCGCTTTAAGTGCGGAGCAAAAGCAGCAAAGCCGCCGCCATTGCGGCTTTGGCTGCATTTTTTGTGGCTGTCCAGTCTACCAGTATTTTCAACTGGAGGGACAGCCAGAGCTGCTGGCCATTTGCCCTTTGCATCAACGTCAGTTGCAAAAAAACCTGCTGAGCCCGTCTACACTGGAGCAAAGAGCACAACACCCGATCAACCTGGACAGGCAACACCTGCCCGGCTTTAAATTCGACCCGGATCGGCGTATCCAGTTGTCGGTGGGCATGAACACACTGTACGCCGATTTGCCGGATGCGGGTGGTGAACACCCGCTGATTTGGGTAAACGGCCAGGTATTTTTTTGTTTGCATGCTGACCGGCACTGGCTGAGTTTTTCCTTTGTGCTGTCGGACACTCAGGGCCAGCCCTTAGTGCAGGTGGTGCAGGGGGAACTGCAGCACTGCCCGGCCGGTTGGGAATTCAGTTACGAAGTGATGACCCTGAAAATCCGCGACAGCCAGAAACGCCTGGTATTGACCGCTCAGCTGTGTAATGACCGGGTTCTGGTGACCAAAGGCCTGTTTCTGGACCCCCATAAAGACGGCTTTGCAGTGGAGGGCAACCGGGTGATAGCCATGCTGGATGGCCAGAAAGGCGGTGAGTATATGCAGCGGCTGGAACCCGGCCGGTATCAGGGCGGCTGGGCTTTATTTAATAAGGTACGGTATCCGGAATTAGTCATGCCAGGCAGTTTCGCCTTTATTTGTGCCACGAAACGCAAAAGCCTGTAGCAGCGAAAGGAGGAGTGCGGATGAAATATCAGTTATGGTTCAGTGTTTTAGTGGCTGTCACTCTCAGCTCATGCGGCGGCGGTGGCGGCTCCTCAGGCAGTACGGGCGGGACGGGCGGCGGCAGTACCACTGCACCGGTCTGGACAGCAGGTGTTTACAACAACGAAAGCCAGTACAAAGATTATTGCGCCACACCCCGCAGCGGCACCGACCCCTATAACAGCAACCAACCTTACCCGGACAAAACCGGTACCGCCATGCATGAAAAAATGTGGTTACGCTCGTGGAGTAACCGCACTTACCTATGGTACCGCGAACTGCCCGACCGCGACCCGGCGGCTTATTCTGTGGCGGCTTATTTTGACCAGTTAAAAACACAGCAGACCACAGCGTCTTCCGCAGCGAAAGACCAGTTTCATTTTATTCAGGATACCGCCAGTTATAACCAGCAAACCCAATCCGGCGTCAGCTCAGGCTATGGCATTGAATGGTCGGTGGAATCCACCACAGTGCCACGCTGGTTTCAGGTGGCCTATACCGAACCCAATTCGCCAGCCAGCAATGCTTCAGTCCGCCGGGGCGATATTATTCTGGAAATTGACGGGGTGGATTTTATTAACGACCCAACCCAGGCCGGGGTGAACACCCTGAATGCCGGTTTGTTTCCAGACAAGTCCGGTGAGCCGCATCAGTTTAAATTCCGCCGCCCGGATGGCACTGACTACAGCCTGACACTAACCTCCGCCAATGTGGCCAGCAGCCCGGTGCAAAACGTCAAAGTACTGAACACCAGTGCAGGCAAGCTGGGCTACATGCAGTTTAATTCCTTTATCACACCGGCTCAGCCGCAGCTAATCAGCGCGGTAAGGCAGTTCCGGGACCAGGCGGTCAGCAACCTGGTAATCGATTTACGTTACAACGGCGGAGGTTTGCTGGCCTTGTCCAGCCAGCTGGCTTATATGATGACGGGGCCAGACATTATTCAAAGCCGCTACTTTGAAAAGATGCAGTTTAATGACAAGTACCCGACGACCAACCCTGTCACAGGCGCCACACTGCAACCAACGCCCTTTTACAACAGGGAAATTAATTACGAACAAAACACCCTGACCAACACCAGCTTGCCTAACCTGAACTTAAGCCGGATTTTTGTACTGGCCACCGGCAATACCTGTTCGGCCAGCGAAGCTTTTATCAATGGCCTGCGAGGCGTGGATGCCGAAGTGATCCTGATTGGCGACCGCACCTGCGGCAAACCTTATGGTTTCTATCCGCAGGACAACTGCGGCAGTACTTATTTCACCATTCAATTCTCGGGTGTAAATGCCAAAGGTTTTGGCGACTATGCCGATGGTTTTGTTCCAACACCATCACCGCAGTTTGACGACCAGGTAAAAGGCTGTGCAGTACCTGACGACTTTAACCATCAACTGGGCGACCCGGCCGAGGCCCTGCTCGCTGCCGCGGTGCAGTATGCACAAAGTGGCAGCTGCCCGGTCAGCGCCAGCAGCACAGTCAGCCAGCTCACCCGCAGTCACAGCAGTGAGGTACCGGCCTTGTTGACCACACCAGCAGTGCGCAACCCGAACGACAGCCTGCTGGACCAAAGTATTCGCACCCCGGTGACCCGGCAGGAGCAACCATGAGACTGAGCCTTGTCATCGCCGCCTTGTTCCTCAGCGCCTGCCAGCAGCAGCTGCAGGCCGAACAACAAGCCGCCGTGCTAACCGAAACCTCAGCCCAGGTGCGGCTGGAAATACAACAGGCCATACAGCAAGCCATAGGCGGCGAGCTGGTGTTGCTGGCTGACAATGTATTTTTATTTGAATCCGAAATTTGGATAGAAAATGCGGTATTGCGGGACGAAAAAGGCCGCCCCCTGGACGGCCGGGTCCAGCACGCGGCGAACCTGTTTCAGCTGAAACTGGAGCATGGCCGCTGCGTACTTCGCCACAATAAATCCAACCAGAACTTTGAGCTGAAAAGCGCCCACTGCGTCGCCGAAAAACAGCGTTACCCGGAGACCACTCAATAAGGCGTTGAAGTTCATACGATAAGGCCAGCTTGAATGCTGGCCTTAGTTTTTCTGTTGCTGACAGGTTATATCACCCGCTGCCAGGTCTGGCTACGACCTAACAGAGCAAAGCCCAAATACCCCCGCACAGTCAGCTGGTCCGCCGTGTCCAGACTCAGGGTACAGCTGTATAACTTACCGTTTTTCGGGTCCAGAATATCGCCGTCGCTGTAGTCGTCACCGTCTTTGCTCAGGCCTTTAATAATCACCAGCCCCAGCACCGGCTGGTCTTTGTCGGCACCTTTGCATTGTCTGCACAAGGCAGCTTTTTTCGCCGGGTCAAAAATCTTCACCACCTTGCCGTACAGCTTGCCATTTTCTTGATAAATTTCGACCACCGACTTCGGCTGACCGGTTTCATCATCAATGGTTGTCCATTGCCCTGTGACAGTGGCCGTCGCGGCAGGCTGATTGGCCTGTACAGAACCCATGGCCGACAACACCAGCACGAACAAAGACACACAGATTTTTTTCATAAAAGGCCACTTTTAGAGAAAAGACAGGCAGGCCAGGGAACAGGCCTGATTCGGGGCGCATCATCCCTTAGGACGAAAAACAGAGTCAAGCGGCAATACGGCTAAGCAGAATGCTGGGGCACGGGGCAAGACTTGACCCCATTGGCGGTCAACCCGACAAACTTACAACTTAAAAAAACGTCTGCCTAAGTACCAAAAAAATACAGAAAAACAACAAACCAAAAAATAAACTAAAAAATGAATCGGTATAATAACAACCCAAGCAAGGTCTGCCTGCGCATCCACATAGTCAACAGAATACTTGGCATCCCAATACAATTTCATATAAATCACAGAAAACAAAACAGAAACAATGAAACCACCATACTCCGCCCAATAGAGATTTTTATTCCTAAAGGTAGCGATGTAACACATTACTGAAGACACCAAAAAAGGCACCACCCCCAACAGAAAATAATATGAAGCATGCAAAGTATACATTGCACTTACTACAATAAAAACAATCAAAGGTAATACTGACAACCCAAATATTAAACTTCTGAATATCATATTATTAAGCAAAATTACAAACCTCATAACTACCACTATATTCCCCCGTCTCCTTCGTGTAAACATCGGCTGCAGGGTCACGGCTGCAGGGTCAGGTCTTGCCCCGTGCCCCCGCGGGAGACTTGTGGCTTTTTCCTGAAATAATCCGGCTTATGGTTCCGTAATGCAAACAAAAGTAACGGCTTAACTCGGCCATGCTGTAACCTCCGCTGGCGAACGCTTGCTGGATGGCGTCGTTTCTGCTGCTTTGTGCTGCATACCACTCCAAGGGTTTGGCGATACTCCTCTTTTGCACAGCGGGCACTTCCGTTAATAGGTCTGGCTGCTTTATCTGGTGCTGCATCCGGGTGACAAATTCATCAGACCCGATGAACAACTGTTGTTTTAGCCCTGCCCACAAATCATTCAAAAGTCCAGCGTTTACAAAACGCTGATAGTGTTCAATAGCAGAATGTCGTTCCGATGCAAACATCAGCAAGAGTTGGTCTACCGCCAACCAAGGCGGTGTGGGCTGCATGCCACAAGTGCAGGAATAGCTGCTCCAGAGCCATTCTGCACAGGAGTTCACCATATGCGCTCGCACCGGGTTTAAGACGATGTATCGGCTGACTTCGAGTAGGTGACTCTCTTTTTCCACCAGAATGGCCTTGTAACGACCTTGCAGTAAATGGCCTACACGACGGTGATGATGGTTAAACTGTTGTGTATAAACGCCATTTAGCTGACGCATGCCCGCGCTTAAATTGGCATCGGGCGTCTCCAACAGTAAGTGGTAGTGGTTGGTCATCAGGCAATAAGCATGGATCACCCAATTATAGCGCTGACAAACCTGAGCAAGAATCTCAAGAAAGCGGTCAAAATCGGCTTCTTCTAAATAAATGGCTTTGCGTTCATTGCCACGTGAGGTCACGTGGTACAACGCACCGGCAAATTCCAGTCTTAGCGGTCGGCTCATCCGTGCCTCCCTTTCTCATCCATGGTCAGCTGACTATAGCCCTTTGCACACCGTCCTGCTGATATCCTCTCCACCTCTCACCAAGGGGCACGGGGCAAGACCTGACCCCGTTGTTCGGCTATGACCCCGCTGTTCGGCTAAGGGCTGTAGTCATATTCCACATACCAGCCATCGGCCAATGGCTTAGTGAAATACACGGGTTCTTGTGGATTGTGTTTATCCAAATCATGCAGCTGTGGAATATAGTCAGCCAACCGGGACGGGTTGTAGCTGTAGCTCATAGCCGTACTGTCACCGGCAAACGTAAAGCCCCATTGCCTCAGCAATAACGAACAACCACCATCAGCACCCTGTTGCAGTATCAGGCTCTCGCCCCCTATTTGCCTGATCAAGCGGTCAATTTTTGCGAAGTCTGCAGCCAAAGGCATTGGGTACTCAGGCGCAGTCCCTGGCTTATAAACTTTATGGCGGCTATTCATTTGCTTTTGCACAGCACAGGCCAGAGTTGTCAGTTGCTGAAACTCAGCCCGATGTTGGAAAAAATGCGGAGTCAGCTCCGGAACGCCTGATCTTTCAGCCGCAGCTTGGCTGCATTGGTACAGCACAAAAAGCCAGCAGAAAATTAAAAAAGAGAAGAGTAGTTTCATCCTTGACCTCTGTAAATTCCGGCGGCCTCCCTTAAGGCTCACAGCCAGAAAACTGAACACTATCCGTCAGCTATCTAAACAAAGTCCAGAATTACGTGGTTTCCCCTTAGTGTCAACAGACCTGTTCAACGAAGAGATCAGTATCAGGCCAACTGCCGGCCGCGTTGATGGAGCTGCATCGCCAGTTCGTCGGCCTGTTGCTGTTCCTGACGTTGTTGTTTTTCCTGTTGCACCAGCTCACGCCGCTCGACCAGGCATTCAATGCCTTTGCTGAACGCCGCCTGCTTGCGGCAAACCTGCTGCTGTTGCTGCAGTTCCTGCTGGCTTTGTTGCACTTTGTCCTGCTGCTGTTGTTGCATATCCCACAGCACGTTTTGCATCGACGCCAGGTTTTGCAAACCAAGGGCAGATTTCATCTGGTAACTGCGTTCCAGTTGCTGAATATGGCCGGTCAGCAGCTGCAAGCGCCGTTCTTCCTGCTGACTGTGCTGCGCCAGCTGGTGTTGCCGTTCGGCCATTTGCAGCAGGTTCTGCTGCTGTAACTCCAGATACTGCTTTAACATGTGGTTCAGCTCCCGAGTAATTGCTGCAGTTGTTGCTGGGCTTCAGTAAAACTGCAGGCCTGGTTTAAACCCTGGGTCAGAAAGAGTTCTAACGCCGGATAGAGTTGCACCGCCTGGTCCAGTTCCTGGTCTTTGCCTTGTTGGTAAGCACCAAGCGGGATCAGCTCCTGCACCTGCAGGTAGCGGCTGTAGAGTTTCTTCAGTTTGTAGGCCTGTTTCAGCTGGGCTTCCGGCACTATGTGTGGCATCACCCGGCTGATGGAGGCACCAATATCAATGGCCGGGTAATGGCCCCGCTCCGCCAGGCTGCGGCTGAGCACTATATGGCCGTCCAGAATAGCGCGGGCGGCGTCTGCGATCGGGTCCTGCTGATCATCGCCTTCCGCCAGAACTGTATAAATGGCGGTCATACTGCCCTGGCTATCGGCACTGTTACCCGCTTTTTCAACCAGTTGCGTCAGTTTGCTAAAGACAGAAGGCGGATAACCTTTGGTGGCAGGCGGCTCGCCCACTGACAAGGCAATTTCACGTTGCGCCTGGGCATAACGGGTTAACGAATCGACCAGCAATAACACGTTCAGACCCTGGTCGCGGTAATAGGCGGCCAGCCGGTGCGCCAGTTCGGCGGCGCGCAGCCGCAGCAACGGCGACTGATCGGCCGGTGACGCCACCACCACCGCCTTTTTCAGGCCATCCGGCCCCAGGCACTGCTCAATAAAATCTTTGACTTCCCAGCCGCGCTCACCAATCAGGCCAACCACCACCACGTCGGCCTGGGTAAAGCGGGTCATCATGCCCAGCAGCTTACTTTTGCCGACGCCAGAGCCGGCGAACAGGCCGAGGCGTTGGCCCTGGCCAACGCTAAAAAGCCCGTTAATAGCCCGGATGCCAACATCCAGCGGCGCACTGACGCCTTTTTTCTGCAACGGGTTCACAGCGGCCAGGCTGGCGGAAATGCGCTCGCCTTCGGTCAACCGGCCTTTGCCGTCCAGCGGCTGCATTAAGCCGTCAACCACCCGGCCGAGCAACGCCTGCGACACCCAAAAACTGGAGGCGTCTGGCACAGCACGCACCCTGGCACCGGCCCGCACACCAGACACAGGGGCCAATGGCATTAAAAAGGCCTGGTCGGGTTCAAAGCCCACCACTTCGGCTTCACACCAGTCGCCTTGTTCGGTTTCCACCTGGTAACGCTGGCCCAGCACAAAATGGCCGCCGGCGGCCGACAAAATCAGCCCGTTCACCCGCACCAGCCGGCCAAAACTCAGCACAGGCGCCGGGCGTTTCAGCTGGGCTCTGGCGCTGGCCAGTTCGGCGCCCAGGTTACGCATGGTCACCCAACAATTGCTGTCGCAGTGGCAACAGCGCTTCGTCTAACCGCTGCTGGAAATCCAGCTGATGCAGCTGTTGTTTGCCATTAAACAACACCTGCCCTGCCGACAACTGGTTGTCGAGTTGCAAGGGCACCTGCTGAATTTGCGAAATACCGGTAAATAAGGCCGCGTCCTGTGCCGACACCGCAATAGACTGCAACGGATCGGTCGCACCCAATAAGGGCACCAGTTGCTCAATAGAGAGTTGCAGCAAGGCCGGTTGGGTCACCAGTTCGGCCTGCAGCACCAGGCTGCACAGCTGCTGCACTGTGGCCAGCAGCTCCGCCGCTATCTGCTGGTCCCGTTGTTGCAGCTGCTGCTCAAACTGCTGCGCCAGCAAATCCAGCGCCTGCTGCTCACGCACCAAGGCGTCGGTTTGTTGTTGCTGCAACTGATGCTGCCAGAAGGCTTCAGCCTGCTGCTCACCGGCCAGCCGGCCACGGCTGAACGCCTCTTGTTCTGTAGCCTCCACCCCAGCCTGATACCCTTGCTGGTAGCCCTGTTCGTACTGCTGCTGCGGGTGTACGGAACCATCACGCCGCTGCAGTGCCGGAAAACGCAAGGGTTGCGCGGCGCCGCTCATTTAGCCCACCGTCTCTTCCGGATACAACCGGTAATCCAGCTCGCCCGCCAGCATACGCTGCTTCACTATGGCCATAATCTCGGCGCGCGCCGCTTCCACTTTGCGCACAGGCTGAGGTTTCATGGTGTCGATTTGCTGACGGTACACCTGCGCCAGCCGCTTCGGTAACACCGCCAGAATGGCTTCAGTCAGCGCCACGTCGGCCCCTTTTAACGCCGTGACCCACAATTCATCCGGCAGGTCGGTCAGCAGCTGGTTCAGCACCTCTTCGCTCTGGCGGCTTAAGCTGAAGAAGTCATACATCTTGTCTTCAATGGCTTCGGCTGTGGCAGAGTTGTGCTGTTTCAGCAGCTCCATAATTTCCGCTTTGTTGCCGCTGTAGCGGTTCATAATGTCGGCGACCTGCTGCACCCCGTTGACCCGGGCCCCCACCTGTTCACCGACATAATCAATGCAACGCTCCAGGGTGTAACGCAAATCTTCAATCACGTGTTCGCTGACTTCGCGCATATTGGCGATACGGAACAGAATGTCATCGTGTTTTTGCTGCGGAAATAAGCCCAGAATGGCGCTGGCCTGCTCGGCCGGTAAAAAGGCCAGGATCAGCGCCTGCATCTGGATATGTTCCTGCTCCATAAAACGCACCAGCAATTCAGCCGGCACCCATTCCAGCCGGCGGATATCGTCTGCCAAAGCGCCACCATAAATATCGTCCAGCATGCCACGCGCCAGCTTACGGCCCACTGCTTTGTCGAGCGCCCGCTCCAGGTACAGCCTGGACGCACCGCTGACACCACTTTCCGTGCGGTACTGGTCAAAAAAGTCGGTCAGAATAGAGGCCACGTCGTCCTGCGTCACGTTGGCAATTTTGGCCATGCGCTCCGACAAAGCACGCACTTCGTTGCGCCCCAGCTTCTTGATAATACAGGCGGCATTTTCTTCGCCCATACTCAGCAGCAGTATTGCGGCTTTATCCAAATCACCAATGGTTTTGGTTTGCTCAGCTCTTAACGGATTCAACGCTGACTCCTCGTTCTATCCAGTATTTGATCACTGCTGTAACCCGGTCAGATTCCCGGTTGGCCAGCAGTTGCAAATGATTGATTTGGTCTGCGAATTCCGAACCTACTGCAGGTAAGTTCATGTTATGGGCGGCGGCGGCGCCGACGGCTGCATCCGCCGCAGGGGTTGCCACTCCGTCCAGAATGGCCGGACCTTTGGCTGCAGTGGCTTCCGCTTCTGCTGCTGAAGCAGCCGGGTTCAGCGGGTTCAGCCCGGTCACTGCGCCAGCCGCTGTGCCTTGTACTTTTTGTTTACGGGTCAGGTGGCTCACCAAAGGCCGCACACCAAAAATCACCAGCGCCAGACCAATCAAAGCCCCGACACCGTAACGGATGTATTCTTTCATCTCCGGCAATTGCCACCAGGCCATACCTTCCAGCTCAGCCGCAGCGCCAGCCGGCACAAACTCAAAGGCACTGATATGAAACTGGTCGCCGCGTTCGGCCTGGAACCCTGTGGCGGTTTTTACCATTTCGCCCAGTTGATCCAGCCGCGCCTGTGTCCAGCCAGCGTCACCTGCGGCCGCCTGATTGACCAGCACAGACACGCTCTGGCTTTTTACCCGGCCAATTTCATAGCGGGTATGGGTGATGGCTTTGCCGGTGTCGAACTCACGGCGGGTTTCGTTGCGCTGCGAGGTGCGTTCGTTGTTATCCGGCGCCGCCTGCTGGCCGGGTTGCACCGGTACCGGCGGCTGGTTGGCCAAAGAGCCCGGAATGCCCATTGCCAGCTGGTCCTGCATCGAGTCGGTTTTCATGTTTTCGCTGCGCAGCACCGCCTCTTTGTCCAGGGCTTCGCGGGTTTCTTCCACTACGTTAAAGTCGACGTCTGCGGACACCTGAATGCGGTAATTGCCATCCCCCAGCACCGGCAGCAGCATGATGGAGGCGCGCTGTTCAATCGAACGCTCCACTTTGTCGATAAAAGCGAGTTTTTTGTCAGTTTCTTTGCCAATAGGGGTTTCGTCGTACAGAGAACCCGACACCAGTTTGCCGCGCTGATCCACCACAGAGACCTGACGCGGGTCCAGCCCCGGAATGCTGCCGGACACCAGGCTGACAATGGCTTCGACCTGCTCAGGTTTTAAGTTGTAGCCAGGTGCTAAATCCACCATCACTGAGGCGGCCGATTTTTCTTCTTCACGGCCCACGAACAGGTTGCGTTTCGGAATGGCCAGATGCACCCGGGCGTTACGCACCCCATCCATGGTAATAATGGTACGGGCCAGTTCGCCTTCCAGGGCATGCTGGTACTGCATCGATTCCATAAACTGGCTGGTGCCCATGGCCATTTTGTCCTGCATGGCCGACAGACCTTCCGGCATCGCGGCCTTAATGCCTCGGGCTGCCAAGGTGATACGGGCATCCGCCAGGCGGTCCTGCGGCACCATAATATTGCCGCTGTCGGTGTCAATGCGGAACGGAAACTGCTCTTTATCCAGAATTTCAACAATACCGGCTTTGTCGTAATGCTCCTGGCTGCCATACAGAGGCACGTAGTTTTTTGCCGAAGTCCAGAGGATCACCACAATAGTGGCGGCGACCAGGGTGGCCAGCAGCGCAATGGACGCCAGGCTGCGTTCGCCCTGCGGCAAAAATTGCATTTTGCCGGACAGGTTAATCACTTTCTCCCGGAAGCTGCCGTCAATAGTGGCGGGCATGGCTTTCGCTAATTCAGTTTTCATCATTCAGCCTTACAGCGACATGCGCATAATGTCATCCACACCGTTCATCACTTTGTTACGGATCTGCAGCAACATAGAGAAACTTAAATCCGCCTTCTGGCTGGCGACCATAGCCCCCACCACATCGTCAGAGCGGCCGGCATCCACGGCCGCCATCATCTCCGACGACAAATTCTGCTGGGCATTAATGGAACGCATCACAGCGCTGAAATCGCTGCTGATGCCACTGTCGGCCTGAGCCGGCTGAATACGGTCATTGCGGGCGATTTGCTCCAGCTGACCAAACTGACTGAGTAATTCCTGCTGAGACTGAATTGGACTGACCATCTGTCTGCTCCTCTGACTTAAGCTATTGCGTCTGTGTCTACACCATGCTCACGCATAGCCGCCAATTTGTACCGCAGGGCTCTGGTGCTGACGCCCAAAGCTGCTGCAGCCCGGGTACGATGACCATTAAACTGGTTCAGTACCCCTAACACGTAATCGAATTCTGCTGTGCGTTTACTGTGCTTCAGTTGCTCGGCGGATACCGGCAATTCAGCGGCAGGCACCACCTGCTCCGGCAAACTTAAGTCCACCGGCTGCAGCTCAATACCACGCGCCATCACCAGCGCCCGCTGCATCACGTTTTCCAGCTCACGCACATTGCCCGGCCAGGAATACGCCAGCAGTTGTTGCCGCGCCGCCGGGCTTAACAGGTACTTGCCATCACCGTATTTCTGCATAAAAAACTCGGCCATCGGCAAAATGTCGTCGCGGCGTTCCCGTAAGGCGGGCCAGCGCAGTGGCAATACATCGAGCCGGTAAAATAAGTCCTGACGGAACTGGCCCTGCTCAGCCAAAGCCCGTAAGTCTTTGTTGCTGGCGGCAATCACCCGCACATTGAGTTTAATTTTCTGGTTGCTGCCCAGACGTTCCAGTTCACGCTCCTGCAGCACCCGCAGCAGCTTGGCCTGTAAAGGCAGTGGCAGTTCAGAGATTTCATCCAACAACAAGGTACCGCCATTGGCGGCTTCAAACTTACCTATCTGATTCTGCGTTGCCCCGGTAAAGGCGCCTTTGTTGTAACCAAACAACATGGCTTCGAGCATATTTTCCGGAATAGCCGCACAGTTCACCGCGATATAAGGCTGGTCACGGCGGGCAGACACCTGGTGAATGTACTGGGCCAGTCGCTCTTTGCCTGTGCCTGACTCACCGTTGAGCAGCACTGTGGCGTCGGTTTGGGCGGCTCTGTTGGCCAGTTGCAGCACCTGACGGCTGCCCACCGACACAGCCACCATATCCTTTAAACCACGACCCACCGAAGCAGCGTGACGGATGGTGTTTTGCAGTTGCACTGCACTGAAAGGTTTGAGCAGATAGTCGATCGCCCCCTGGGTCAGGCACTCAGCGGCAAAGGCATGCTGGTCGCGCTCCACCAGCACAATGATCTGACAACTGTCAAAATGCCGTTTCAGCAGGCGCATCAGCTCAACAGTACGCACATCCGGCAATTCCGACGCTAACACCACAATGTCCGGCCGCAGCGTGCTGCAGGCATTGAGTACGGAGGTTAAATCTCTGGCTGTCGTCACCTGCAGGCCTTCGGCTCTGGCACAGTTCAGTTGCTCATCTGCAGGTACAGAGGCATCGATCCACAATAAATTTTTCATACCACCTCTTCTCTCAACCTGCACTGCGGATCAACCGCAGCACCACTCTGTTATTGGATTGGTTCCGTGCCAGCGGGTATCGGTTGCCATGGGCCCGGATCTCCAGCTGCTTTTTCGGCACGCCCCATTCAATAAAACGGGCAGCCACTTCGTCGGCACGTTCTTCCGACGCCAGACGGTTGGCCAAAGACGAACCGGCATCATCGCTGTGACCATCGATCAGCACTTTGCGGATGGCTTTGTCTTCTTTGATATAGCGGGCCAGTAATTGCAGATGGGCCAGGCCAGCCGCCGTTGGCTGACGTTCACCGGCCAGATAATGAAGTTGATAATCGCGGGCTTGTTCCCAGCTCAGAGGTAATAACGATGTGGTGCAGCGCTGAAACTCCGTCAGGGCCGCAGCGGATTTCAGGTTAGGCACCTTCAGACTGAGTTCCTGGCCGGGTAAGTCCAGCCATAACTCCAGCCAATAGCCCTGCTGCAGTTGTTGCAGAACCACCGGCACCTGCTCCACAAAGCGGGCATGGGCCTGAGTGACCTCTGTGGCTGCCAGTTGCAACGCAGGCGCATACTGGCCTGGCTGCCAGTCCGCCGGGACCAGGCGGCCCTGAACGTCCTGCAACTGCAGATGCGTGGAGTTCATATCCAGCCACAATTCCAGCGCTTTCGCTGGTTCCTGACGAAAACTTAAAGTCGCCATAGAGCCCAGCTGCTGCTGCATGCGGCATTGAAACTGATTGCCTGAAACCTGCCATTCAGACTGATCCATGGCCGGCACCACCACAGTAGAGGCTGTGCTGCCCATGATCGAACTGAATGCCAGACTAATTAACGTGCTGTTCACCCGAATAATCCTTTTAACCAACCCGTTTGGGCCAAAGCCCGGTACCCGATTAAAAGGCAAACAGCAAAAGACAGGCGGAGCCAGACTGTCAGACAGACCTGCCCCGTCCCCAAACACAGATGCCACTTTGCCTTGCCTGACGGCAACACAGAGGGGACACCTGCAGGGTGACCGCTTGCTAATGCAACCCCGCTATCTTAGGCTATTGCCCTTAGACCGGAGGCTTTGCGTCCTGACCTTTCGACCAGTTTGCCTTTTAATTTCTAAGCTTTTTACGCTTGCGGCCCAGATTTACACTGAACCTTTGCTTAACATAAATAAATTCCGCAAAAAAAAACAGGCCATAAGTTTTATTTTTGTAAATTCAATCAGTTAAATGACTAAAATTTACCCAAACCACCTGCTTACTATTCATAAATGACACTAAAAAACACATAAATTCAATGTCATAAACACTAAATACCATACTAACATGACGTTTAGTTGAAACAGATTCGACCAAGGCGAAAACTGGTTAAATTTGCGACAGAAACCGTGATCGGCTCGACGAGCGCAGATCCTGCTATTGCAAAGTCATTTATCCGTTACCCCAGGGTTCCAATCACATTGACCCGCACCTGATCCGGCACTTCGTTGTAAGAGAGCACCACCAGATTCCCCTGAGTAAAACTCAGCGCATACCGGGCCAGCAGTGGCCTTAACTGAGGCAGCACCACCAATACAGGGTGATAACCCAGGCGCTGCATTTGCTCACGGATTTGTGGCATCAGGCGCTGGAACTGACTGAGCAGATTCGGTGCCACCGGGAACGAATCCAGGCTGACTTTGCCGGCCTGCATCGCCTGATTCAGCGCGCTTTGTAAGGTCTGCTCCAGCTTGTCATCCAGGCTGTAGACTGCCAGCTCTTCCCGCTCCCCCAGGACCTGCTGCACCAGCATGGCCTTGAGCGCACACCGCACATCCGACACCAACAAAATCGGGTCTTTAGTCACCTCAGCGCTGTCAACCAGCGCCGTAGCAATGGTGACCACATCGGCCAGACTGACCTGCTCTTTGAGCAACAGGCGCAGCACTTTTAACTGCAGGTTGGGCAACAAGGCTTTTTCCAGCGCTTCGGCCAGTGTGGGCGCCACCTGCGCCAGCCGTTTATGAAACTGCTTCACGTCTTCAAAAATAAACAGCTCAGCCAGTTGCTCCTTCACCACTTTGCCAACATGGGTTGCCACTACTGTGGCCGCATCCACCACCGAATAGCCCAGGTTCAATGCTTTGGATTTCTGCTCAGCGTCAATCCAGACCGCTTCCAGACCATAAGCAGGATCGGTGGTCACCTCGCCATCCATCTGGCCGTAGATATCCCCCGTATTCAGTGCCAGCAGTTTATTGGCCTGCAAGCGGCCAGAACCAACCATCACACCACCGAGCCTAATGCGGTACTCCTGCGGATTCAGTTTCAGACTGTCGCGCACCCGCACTTCCGGTAACAAAAATCCACACAGTTCCGACAGGGTTTTGCGCACCCCACGTAAACTTTGCAATAAGGGTTCTCCCTGGGTTTTGTCAGCCAGATACACCAACCGGAAACCCAGTTCCACCGACAAACGATCGGTATGCGGAATATCGTCCCAGCTCAGGCTGACCGCTTCCTGACTGATCTTTTCGGTCAGCGCTTCGACTTCGGTGTAACTGCGGCCCTGCTGCTGTTGTTGCAAGCGCCAGGCGGCGAAAAACAAAGGCGCGGCAAAGGTCAGGAAAGCTGCGGTTGGCATACCGGGCACTATGCCCAGCACCGTCATAATAAAACCGGCGGTCAGCAACACCCGGGGCGAGGCCAGCAACTGCCGGCCCACTTCGTCCGACATTTCGCCTTCGTCATTCATCCGGGTCACAATAATGGCAGCAGCCACCGACATCAGCAGTGACGGAATTTGCGCCACCAGACCATCACCTATGGTCAACAGCGCAAACCGCTGGAAGGATTCACCCAGCCCCAGGCCGTGCATAAAGACACCAATGGCCACCCCGCCCAGCAGGTTGATCACCAGAATAATCAGACCGGCAATAGCGTCCCCACGGACAAACTTGGCCGCACCGTCCATCGAACCGTAAAAATCGGCTTCGCTGGCAATCTGGGCCCGCCGCTCTTTGGCCTGCTCCGGGCCTATCAAACCTGCGTTCAGGTCGGCATCAATGGCCATTTGTTTACCCGGCATGGCGTCCAGGGTAAAACGGGCCGACACTTCGGAGATCCGCTCGCCACCTTTGGTAATGACCACAAAGTTAATGATCATCAGAATAACGAACACCACCATACCGACCACATAATTGCCGCCAATCACCACTTCGCCAAAGGCCTGCACCACCCGGCCAGCCACATCTGTGCCTTCATGACCGTGTAATAACACCACCCGGGTGGAGGCCACGTTCAATGTCAGCCGCATCAGGGTCGCCACCAGCAGCACAGTGGGAAATACCGAAAAATCCAATGGCTTTTTGGTCGAGACCGCCACCAGCAACACAATAATGGCCAGTACGATGTTGAAGGTAAACAGCACATCGAGCAGCCAGGCGGGCAGCGGCAGCACCACCATGGCCAGGATGGCCAGCAGCAGCACCGGAATTGCGGTATAGGGTTGAGTTAACATTCGCCAGTTCACAATGGACATCCTCACTCATTGGCCTTTTGCAGGCTGGACGGAATAAATAAATCGGGCAATGGGGCCGGCGCCTGACCCCGGCCTTGTTTAAAAGCTTTCAGTTGCATCACGTAATGCAGTACATAAGCCACCGCGGTATACAGCGCTTTGGGCACTTCCTGGTCGACCCGTGTCGAAAAATAGATGGCCCTGGCCAGCGGCGGCAGTTCCAGCACTTCCAGCTGATGTTGTTTGGCCAGCTCCCGGATACGCAGCGCCATTTCATCCACCCCTTTGGCCACCACATAAGGGGCTTTGGCTTTGCTTTCTGAGTACTTCAGCGCCACCGCAAAATGCGTTGGGTTGGTAATAATCACATCGGCGGTTGGCACCCGTTCACCCAAACGCCGGTTGGCCTGCTGGTACTGAATTTGCCGGATCCGGCCTTTGATTTCCGGGTTACCATCGGTGGACTTGCGCTCTTCCTTCAGTTCCTGCTTGGTCATTTTCAGCTCTTTGCTGACTTTAAACTGCTGGTAAGGCACATCGATGACCGCCACCAGGCAAAGTGCCAGCGCCAGCACCATCAGGCTGAAGGACAACAGCTCCAGCCCATCTTTGCTTGCCAGCACTAAATCCATCCGTTGCAGGTGCAGCAGTCTGTCGACCAGATGATTCAGCAAACCCCATAAACAGCCGCCTAATAAGCTGACCTTCAGAATGGATTTCACCAGTTCAATCCAGCTGTCCATCCCGAACATCCGGCCCAAACCTTTGATTGGGTTGAGCTTGTTAAATTTCGGTCCTAACAGCTCGGCTGAATAAATAAAACCACCGGGCAACACACCCGCTATCCAGCTGACCACAAACAAGGTCAGCAAAAATGGCAGGCTGGCAGCTAACATGCCAAGCAAAGCGGCGCCGATGCTGCTGGTCATCAGATCCGGCTGTTTCAGGCTGTTTTTATCCAGCCGCCAGCTCTGCTCCATCAACTGGGTAAACAACTCCATAAAACTGCCGGCAAACCACAATAAGGCAGCAGCACCAATCAACAGCGACATGGCCGTATTCAGCTCTTTGGAACGTGCCACCTGGCCCTGACGGCGGCCTTTTTTCAGCCGCTGCTCTGTGGGTTGTTCGGTTTTTTGCTGACTGCTTTGTTCGGCCATGCTTTACCTTAACGCCAGCAACAGGGTGCTGAGCACATGTTCAGCCATCACGGCAAAATACTGGCCCATCTGGTTCAGGGTCAGAAAGACACAGACAAAGCCCAGCAGCAGGGTCATGGGAAAGCCCAATACAAACAGATTCAGGCTGGGAGCCGAGCGGCTGGCTATACCAAAGGTCAGGTTCACCAGCAGCATGGCAATAATGGCGGGCAGCGCCACCAGCAGCGCCGAGGCAAACATCCAGCTGACCAACCCCAGCAAAGACTGAATATTCACCTGATACAGGCTGTCACCGACAGGCCAGAGGCTGAAGCTGTCGACCAGCACCTGCAGCGCCACCAGATGGCCATTCAGAGCCAGAAACAACAAGGCGGTCATGATCCAGAACAACTGGCTGAGCAGGGACACCTGGTCGCCACTGGCCGGATCCATCATCATTGCCATCGACAAGCCCATCTGCATGGAAATCACCAGACCCACCAGCGCCAGCACTTCAAACAACATACGCACTGCGGCAGCCATCAGCACCGCAAAAATCACCTGTTCCAGCGTCACCAGCACCCCGTCGATGGAAAAAGGGTCTATCGCTTTGACCTCAATAGCCGGGGCCAGCAAAAAGGCCAACGCCAGCGCCAGTAAGATCCGGCTGCGCGGTGTCACGGCCGGGTTATCAAACAGCGGCATGGCCCATAAAAAAGCAGCCAGGCGGACAAAGGGCCACCACAGCGAACCAAACCAGACCATCAGTTGGTCGATGGTTAAGTTCAGCAGCGGGCTCATCCCAACATCCCCGGGATCATCTGGCTCAGGTCGGCGAACCAGTCGATGAGTTTCTGCACCAGCCAGTTACCAGCAAACACCACCATCAGCAGGGTCAGCAACATACGCGGCAGGAAGGTCAGGGTTTGCTCCTGAATCGAGGTCGCTGCCTGGAAAATAGCCACCACAATGCCGAGTAACAGACCGGGCACGATCAACACCAGCAAAATTTCGATAATGCTGAAAATGGCTCTGCTGACCAGATCCGTTGCCATTTCCGGCGTCATGGTGCAGCTCCGAAACTGGCGGCCAGCGTGCCAGCGATCATGGACCAGCCATCGGCCAGCACAAAAATCATCAGCTTAAACGGCAGGCTGATAATCAGCGGTGACAACATCATCATACCCATCGACATCAGCACACTGGCCACCACCAGGTCGATAATCAAAAAGGGGATAAACAGCATAAAACCTATCTGGAAGGCAGTGGTCAGTTCGCTCAGCACAAAAGCAGGCAACAGCACATCAAAGCTCAGGTCCGCTGCGGCCATGGTGGTCGGCTCTTTGGCTATTTTCAGCACCTGCTGCAACTCGTTTTCACGAATTTGCGCCAGCATAAATTGCCGCACCGGCTGTTCAGCCCGGCCAATGGCCTGCTCCAGCGTCAATTGTTCTGCCTGGTACGGCTTAAAGGCGTTCTGATAAATATCCTGCCAGACCGGCTTCATAATCAGCAGGCTCAGCATCAGCGCTATGCCAATCAGAATGCGGTTGGGCGGGCTTTGCGCCAGACCCAGCGCCTGACGCAGAATGGCCAGCACAATGATGATGCGGGTAAAAGACGTCATCATCATCACAATACCGGGGATCAGGCTCAGCATGGTCATCAGCAGTAAAATCTGCAGTTTGACGCTGTAATCCTGGCCTGAGTTGGTGTCGGTGACCGACAACAAAGTCAGCTCCTGAGCGTTCAGGCCAAAACTGCCGGCCAGCAACAGCAGGAGCAGAAAAAACTTAGGCATCGGTTTTCTGCTCGCGACGGGTCGACACAAATTTCAGGCCGTATTTGCCGTTGACCATCACCACTTCGGCTTTGGCAAACAGTACGCCGTTGACTTTCACATCCAGCGGTTCACCGACGGCTTTGTCCAGCGGCAATACGTCCCCGGCTTCGGCGTCACTGAGTTCGCCTAACGTCACTTCGGTGCTGGCCACTTCCAGAGTCACGGTCAGTGGTACGTCACGGAACATGGCCATGCCAGGCCCGCTTTTAACCGGGGCCTGTGCCTGATCGTCACCAAACAGCTCGCCCATATCCAGCATATCCATATCGTTCATTCCGGTATCCATAGCGCTTTGTACGTTGCTCATGATCCACTCTCTGCGTAATCTGAAATTTGAAACATCAAGGCACCGGCTTCTTCCGCTACCTTGCCGTGAAACAGCACCTGCTGTTCCAGCTGAAACTGCATGGAACTGAACAGCTCCACACTCAGCAATTCGCCCTGACACCAGGCCTGCAGCTGTTCAACCCGCACCTGCCGCCTGGCCATTTCCACCCGTCCCCGCACCGGAAGACGCCGCCAGTCCAGCAGCGCCACCGGGCCTGATGCGCCCTTGTGCTCTTCAGGTTCGTTCGCCCACAGCGCAACCGGCAGCCAGAGCAGCCAGCTGACGGCTTCGCCAGCCAGCACTAACCGCACTTTCAGCACCAGCCATTGAAATGGTTCGGGCCGGAACTGTTGTTTAAACAAATGCGCCGACAGCGGCAAATGCTGGTTAAACAACAACTGCATCAGTGCCTGCGCCTGCTTTTGCAGCAAACGGCAACAAATGCGGGTTTCCGACGCGGAAAACTCCACCTTTTCTTCAATCTGGTGGCGGGCTGTCAGTTGGCCCCCCAGACACAGATCCGCCATGTTGTGCACAGCCTGATGATCAATGGCCAGATAACAGCTGCTTTCCTGCTCCAGCGGCAGTTGCAATTCAGCCAGCAGCACAGACTGTTCCGACAGCCAGTTGTCCAGCCCGGTTGGGTTGCAGATATTCAGGTCCAGCTCAAAATCGACGTCTGTTAACATGCGGCCCAGTTCGGCCTGCAGTGCTTTGCCGGTATCAGTCAGCCGGCTGCGGGCCAGCTGACTGGCCTGCTCATACTGCCGCTGCTGCCGGGTCAGCGCATAAGGACTGACCTGCGCGGTGCCCGCTTTTTGCAGTTTTGACATAATTTTTTGCTTCTTCATCTGCCCACTCATGCAGTTGTGTTCTGTACCAGACGAACCGGCTGTTGTTGGATCACAAAAGCCCGCCGTCTTAATTTGCGTAATAACTTCAGTACCAGTTGGGGATCAGCGTTCACCCAGGCCAGACCGAGAAATTCCAGCTTGTCGTCCACCTGCTGGCGGTACTTCACGACAGCTTTCACCCGGGTGTTACGGTCATAACAGACCCAGAACTTACCCGGCACTTTGTCTTTTCGCGGCACCAGCACTCCGGCACCGCCACCACTCATATCTTTCACCACAGCGGAACCTATCTCACCGCCAAACCAGCCTGCACTTTTGAGCTTCACCGGCACCCCTTTGGTCTGGGTCACCAACGGCTGAGTCGGATCATAAAAGTACCAGCGGTAAAATTGCCGTCCCGGCTGTTGTCTGGGGTACGGCATCTCAGTTCTGATACCTTGTTCTTAAAACCGGCTGATTGGCATCTGCGCCTGCAGCCGCCTGCTCAACCGCATTGCCCGGTTTTTCACTGCTGAATAAATCCAGCAACTGTTGTTCGGCTTTTTTGGTCAGGATCAGAATCTCTATGCGGCGGTTTTCACTGGCCCCTGGCTGCGCCGGGTTCAGTAACACGGTTTCGGCAAATGCCGACACCTGAGCCACCCGCTGCACCGGCATGCCACCGGCCGCCAGTACCTGCCGCGCCTGCAAAGCCCGGTCACCGGACAATTCCCAGTTGCTGTACTGGCTGCTGTTAAAGGCCGTACCATCGGTATGGCCGGATAACAACAATTTGTTCTGGATCCGGGAAAACACCGGTGCCAGCTTCAGCAGCAAATCTTCAAAATAAGGGTTCATCTGCACCTGACCGCGCTGAAACATCTGGCGGTTCTCGCTGTCGCGTAAAATCACCCGCAAACCCGCAGGAATTTGCTCGACGACCAGGTTGGCTTCGGCCTGGTTCAGCTCGGCAAACTCTTTAAAGGCCATTGCCAGCAGGTTCAGATCCGGCGGCGATTCGTACTGGCCGCTGATCAGTGAATTCAGTTTTTCGCCCATACCGGCGGAAGGTTCACGTTTACCTTCCGGGATCTGCAGATGAGCCGACATACCCGCCACATAACTTTGTTGCGGTTCATGGGTAGACACCGCCATTTCAACCGGTGACGGGTTACCGCCCAGGTCCACCGGATAAGGGCTGTTCATCGCATCAAAGGGATGGCTGTTACCGCCCAGAATAGACTGAGTACGCATATAGGACGCCACATCTGTGCGTTCTTTGTAGGTGGAGACTTCCAAAATCCACAGCACCATAAAAAACGCCATCATCGCCAGGGTGAAATCAGCAAAAGCCACTTTCCAGGCACCGCTGCTTTTTTTGGCGGCAGCAGTGCGGGCCGCACGGCGCATTAAAACAGGAGTCTGTGCGTTCATCAGGCGGCCTTGTTGTTAATCCAGTCTTCCATCTCAGTGAAAGAAGGTTTGAGTTCAGCCGCTATCAGCTTGCGGCCAGAATCGGTCGCCACCACCGCCACATGGCCTTTGGTATGAGACACCAGCACAGCCCGCACACACTCCAGCAGCGCGATGTGTTTGCGTACATAAGCTTCCATGGCTGAACTCATCGGCTCCAGCAGGCAATAACAGCCGAAAATACCGATAAAGGTACCGACCAGCGCAGCCGCCACATGGTAACCAATGCTGGATAAGGGGCCGTCCAGGTGCTGCATGGTAATAATAATGCCCCCCACTGCAGCCAGAATGCCGAAGCCAGGCATGGCTTCTGCAATGGAGTGCGTGGCGGAAGCGGGCTTCAACTGCTGTTGTTCCAGCGTCTGAATTTCCTGCTCCAGCAGCATATCCAGGTCATAGGCATTAATTTTTCCCAACCCCATCAGCCGCACATTGTCACAAACAAACTGCAGCAGTTGCGGGTTATCCAGCACCGCCGGGTACGAGATAAAAATTGAGCTGGTCTGCGGGTTTTCCACATGGTCTTCCAGTTCACGAAAGCCTTTACTGCGGATGGTTTCCAGCAGCTGGTACAGCAGCACCAACAACTCTTTATACAGCTGCGCCTGATCCGGCTGGCGGACAAACTGGGCTTTCAGCTGGCGGCCTAACTCCTTCAGCACAGACCCACTGTTGCCCACAATCAAAGCGCCGAGGCCTGCGCCGAAAATAATCACAAATTCAGCCGGTTGCCATAACATGGCCACATTGCCGCCTGCCATCATAAAACCACCGACCACGGCCAGCAGCACCACACCTAAACCTATCAGTCGTTGCATCACATCAGTCCTGCGTTAATCCCACTGCGACAGTTTTTTTGTCAGTAAATCAATAGCCTGCTTATGCAGCTGGCAAACCCGGCTTTCGGTCAGGTCCAGCACCAGCGCAATTTCTTTCATATTCAGCTCATGGCTGTAGTACAGCTGTAACAACAAGCGGCTGCGCTCCGGCATGGTCGCCATGGCCTGCTGCAGTGACAGCTTCAGTTCCAGTGCCGACAACGAGGTTTCCCCCAGTTCAGCGTGTTGTTGCTGCTCGAGCAGCAGATCCAGACTTTCCATCGATTCGGCCTGGTTCAGATACAGCAGCTCAGCAACTTCCTGCGGGCTGAGCTGCAGATGCAAGGCCAGTTCTTCCTGGTTGGGCAAACGGCCCAGTTTGCGGGTCAGCTCACGGCTGGCATCGCGGAACTGATGGGCCTGCTGCCGCAACTGGCGTGGCCGCCAGTCAGCGCGGCGGAACTCATCCAGCATGGAGCCGCGCACCCGTTTGAAGGCATAAGATTCAAAAGCAGCATCCGGCGCCTTGCCATAACGGCGCAACGCCGACAGCAGCCCCATCAGGCCAATTTGCTGCAGGTCGTCGCTGTCTACCACAGCCCCTAATAAGGAGCGCAAATGGCCAGCGGCACGCTTTACCAGATAACTGTATTTCTGCAGCCACAGCCCTTCATTGGCCACCGCCAGTTCAGGCCCGGCAGCCAGTTGTGGTTCAGTCCAGAAATTTTCCGCCAGCATAATGCGGTCCTACTGAATAAAAATGTTAGTGATCAGCACCTTATCCAGCTGCTGTTCGTATTTGTTGTCCAGCAACGTCTGGTTAAAACGGGCCAGTAATTCAGACTGAACCTCCGCCACTTGCTGCATGGCCAGCTTCACTTCCAGGTGGCTTTGCCGGGCGAAATGTTCCACCAGCGCATTACGCAGCAGCGGTGTGGCTTCATTCAGCGCAGCAATGGTGTCGGCTTTGTGGCTGACCAGCGTCAGTTCCAACACCAGGTATCTGGACGTCGGGTCCCCGCTGACACTCATCACAAACTTTTCCATCGGATGAAACAGCGGCTTGACGCTGATTTCTTCGGTTTGGGTACTGCTCTGGTTCAACTGCAACCAGAAGTAACCGGCGGCTCCTGCTCCGGCTACAACCAACGCCAGCAAAACGACGATTGCTTTATTCATGTCCTTGTTTTTCCTTACACCAGTTGATTCAGCCAGCCGGAAGGCTGCTGCTCTGAAGTTTGTGGTTCTGCATCCACCCAGTGCGGGTTCTGCGCTATCTCAGTGTCTGAGCCCCATTGCCGCTGACGCTGGCCTGACTGACCATCGCCTGTCTGTAACTGCAGCTGAATGTCCGCCCCTAACTTTTGCTGCAACTGCAACCGCAGCTGATCCAGGCCCTGAGCCATCAGCTCGCGGGTCTGACTGACGCTGCTGTTCAACTGCACCGAAACCTTGTCACCGTCCACGGCAATACTGAGCTCGACGGCTCCAAGGCTGGGCGGGTCAAGCCGGATCGTGGCTTTTTGCAGCCCCAGGCCAAATTGCAGTTCGGTTTTATCAGCCAGCAGGTGCATCAGACGCTGACCCAGTTGAGAAGGGTGAGAGCCAAGCAAAGGCTCGCTGCGCCAGACCGCATCCGTCTGTACCGTATTGAGCCTTGCCGGCACCAACTGACCGGTGCTGAATTCTGCCGGCTCAGTCGCCTCCGGGGTCAGCCCGGCGGAAACCAGCACAGGTTGCGACATCCCCGCCGCTGTTTTGGCAGCAAAAGCCGGAGACTGGCTGAACAATACCCCTTGAGCTGCGGCCACCCATTGAGAGGCCGAGCCAACAGGGGGAAGGCTTTGGTTTGGACTGGCCGGACTGAGGTGTTCAGTCGCCGGGGCCACAAGCTGCACCGGCGTCATTCGTTGCAACAGCTCTGCAGACGCAGCTGTTGTTACAACCTGCGCGGCTGCAGGCAATACAGGAACTGAGTCAACCCGCGAGACGACAGCCTGCAGCCCGGCCTCGGCAGCCACTGTGACCATCGAAACGCTGCTGGTATTCACCGGAGCAGGCCGCTGCACGTCAGGCCATGCGGACGCTGCCACAGCAGCCGTTGGCAGGACGGCTGTCTCTGTCGGCACGGACCCGGCGACCTGGATTGTTGCCGTTCTGGCAGACAGAACATCAGTGACTGGGCCAGAGACGAACCCGCTTTTTGCAGACGGAGCGGCACTGCCCCCAACAGGCAACGGCGGCAGGCTGACCGCTGAGACGGGGTGCTCAGCACCGGCGTCTGGGGCCTTTAATGCAGGCTCTGTCAACAGAGTGGCTGGCTGACGGGTCGCAGCCAGCAGCAGTTCCAGAATGGGATTTAACACTGAAGGTAAAGCGGTTTCCGGCTCTGGCACAGTCAGTGGCAGCTCCGGCAGGCTTGCGGGTGCCTGGGCCTCTGGCTCCTGCTCTGTCCAGTCCGGCTCCCCCCCCTCAGGCCAGTGCTGTTCTGTGGGCACCTCGTTGGCTGGCTGCACCACAACAGGCTGGGCTGAAGATGCCGTTGATACCGGATTCACTGCCAACAGATTCATGATTCTGTCCCGTCTGTGGTCTGACGATAGGCCAGCACACCGGCTTTGTTCTGCTGAAACTGCATCATCTTGAGCTCCAGCAGCTGTTGCTGCTTTTTCGCCAGTTGGATCAGTTGCAGGTACCGTTGAGTCAGCAGTTGCAGTTCAACCTTCAGGCTGGCGGCATTTGGCTGCGCCTTCAATTGTTGCACCAATGGCAGGATCTGACGGTCCAGCGCCTGCACCTGCAGCCATTTGCCATGCACTACAGCCTGATGCAACTGCAACAACAGGTGCTGAGTCTGCACCAAAACAGGTTCTGATTTTGCGAGCTGTACCGGCATGGAAGGCTTCCCACTAAACTGTATTCAGCTACAGTTCAGCAAAAAGCGAGCCAATAGTTAAGTTACTGATTTATATTGGGTATAATGGTGATTAACGAAGAAAGCGGAAGCATTACTTCCGCCAGGCGGAACCAGAGCCACTGCAGGGTTCCGCGCGCTGTGACAAGGGTCAGGCTCTGTGTTGCAACAGCGCCTGCCAGCCCTGATGCAGGTCCGTCATCACAGTGCGGACATCGGCCAGTTCCGTCAGGCTGTCGCGTAAACTGGCACGCAGTAAGGCCTGACCACAAAACTGATACAGGTTATGCATATTGACGGCAACTTCCCCACCTTTGTCCTGATCGAGGGATGCATCCAGCCCACCTAAAATCTTCAGCAGTTTTTCCACACTGGCGGCTTTTTTGTCGTGGCGTTTGGCCTGAATGTGGCCCTCGGTGCGGGCCAGCTCATCAAGGAAACCATCGAATAACATGCCGACCAGGCTGTGAATATCAGCGCCTGATGCTTTGACATTGACGCTGGTGTGTTGGTAGGCCTGATAGCCTGCAGCAAAATCAATCATAAAAACTCCGTTAACCAAACTGTGACATCGAACTTTCCAGCTGAGCAATAGTCACCTGCATTTGGGTAAACTGTGCCACATAACGCTGGTACACCTGCTCCATGGAATAGTCATGGCGCTTTTGCCGGGTGGTGACTAAGTCGATGCTACTCTGAATACTTTGTTGTTTGCTGGTGAGCAAACCAGCCCTTTTGGTGTAGGGCTCCAGCCGGGTTTGCATCTGACCGAACAGCCCGTCCTCAGCCACCAGCATTTGCTCCAGTTGCAAGGGGTCCTGCTCCAGTGCTTCGTTGAACTTTTCACTGTCCAGTTTCAGTACACCATTGCGGTCAAACTCCAGCCCTATGCTGGTTAACGTCTTGCCCTGAAACATTTGCTGAAAGCTGCTGCGCATCTGATTGCTGATGCTGCGCGCCATACTGTCAGATTTCAATGAGCTGTCTGAATTGATTTGTTTGATCAGGCTGTTGTAGCTGTCGACAAACTTCTGCAATTTTTCCTGCACCGCGGTGCTGTCCTGCGCGATGCTGATTTGCAGTGGGGTGTCACCAGCCTGTTGGGCTTTTTTCAGCTCAATGGTGACTCCGCTGATCACATTTTCCAGGGTATTGCTGGCGGAGGTCAGGCTGATGGCATTATCTGACCCAATACGGAATACAGCGTCCTGCGCCGATTTTAAGGTGGTCGCCCCAGCCACGGCTCCAGCGATATCTGCACCCGAGCTGTCGGCGCCCGGCACAAAATTCATACTGATGGTGTTTGCCGCGCCACTGTCTTCGCTGGTCAGCACCAGATAGGCCTGGCCATTGCTGCGCATCACTGTCGCCAGCACACCGCTGTTATCAGCCGCTTTATTAATGGCGGTGGCCAAATCACTGAGTTTGGCGCCGGCGGGTAAGGCAGACAGGTCCACCGCAAAACTTTCCCCTGCCACTGTCAGCTCAAACTGACCGTCGGTGGGCAACGTCTCGGTACTGCCAAAGGCTAAAGATAACTGATGCTGTTGCGCCAGCTTTTCAACAAAAATTTCGTAGCTACCCGCAGCGGCGTTGCCGTCTACGGTCATTTTAATGGCGGTTTCGTCGCTGACAGTGCCGCTATTGCTCAGCAGCTCTTTGTCTTTAACAAAACTGGTGAATAAATCATTCAGACTGGTCAGGCTGGTTTGCAGCTTGGTGTATGAATTCAGCAAACCGGTAAAGCGGGTCTGTTGTGCTTTCAGCACTTCGTCTTTGCTGGCCCGTTCAATCTGGGTGTATTGTGACGCCAGCGTCGCCGGGTCAATGCTGGAAAATGCCATAACTTAACTCCGTGACCATCTCTGAATAAAATGCCCCCAGCGCGTCGGGCCACTGGGGGACGGGTTGGAGAGTCCTTTCTCCGGGCTCGGTTAACGTAACAGCTGGCTCACCATCTGAGTGGTGGTGTTGGCTGTGCTCAGTACAGAGATACCTGAGTTCAGCAACAGCTGTTGTTTGGTCATATTTGACGTTTCTTTGGCAAAGTCCGCATCCATCAGCTGGTCGCGCGCTGCACCAGTGTTTTCAGTCATGTTAGACAGGTTATTGATGGTGTGATCCAGACGGTTCATGGTAGCACCCAGAGAAGACCGTGCTGCGCCAATATCGTCCAATAAGGTGTCAAGCGTATCGATTGCAGTCGATGAGTTAGCCTGACTGGTCAGGTCGCCGATAGTACCGATAGTGGTAGTGACGTTACCTAATTCAGTAGAGATATCTACATCCAGAGTTTCAGCTGAGCTTGCACCAATCTGGAAAGTCACTGCGCCCGCACCAAAAGTGCCCGCTGCTGAAAGCAGATTAGTGCCAGCACCGAAAGATGTGTTGTCCATGATGCTGGTCAATTCTTCAGCAAGAGCCTGATACTCAGAATCCAGAGCTGTGTATTCAGTCGCTGAGTTCGTACCGTTGGCACCCTGAGTCGCCAGCTCTTTCATACGATAAGCAATGTTGGTCATCTCTTCAAACGCGCCCTCAGCAGTCTGCATCATTGAGTTCGCATTGTTGGCGTTGCTGATGGCGGTTTCCTGACCCACCAGCTGAGCGCTCAGACGGCTGGCAATTTGTAAGCCGGCAGCGTCATCTTTTGCTGAGTTGATACGGAAACCTGTGCCTAAACGCTCCAGGGCTACACCCAGGCTGTCGTTAGTACGGTTTAACTGGTTACGGATAGTTGTAGCCGCTGCATTTGATTGAATTGATAAAGCCATGTTGGTTGCTCCTATGCACTATGGTCATAAGTAAAAAGCGGCGGGTACATTAGGGAACTGAAATTTTTTTTAAACTTTTTTATGCGGTTGTCCGGTGGCACAGGGCCGAGCATGCCCAATACAGAGCCTGCTCAAAAAAACTGCCTCCGGGAAGGAGGCAGAAGCTACAACAGGATAGAACGACGTCTTCCAAGGAAGAGGGGGGCGACCTGGCGCTGGCTAATCGGCCAGCGCAAATTCGACTAAAGAACGGGTGATCTGGCCTTGCGATAAAATGGCCGGGACTGTGGCCGCAGCACCAGCCTGCATTTGCAGTTTCAGTTCAGTACTGACCTGAACTGCCTGTTCTGCCTGCATCGATTCACCAGCCTGCTGCAGTGCATTGAGCTTATTCAGCAATAACTGCCGCTCGGCCTGCACCTGCCGCATCAACGCCTGCAGTTTTTGCTGTACCTGCGCCAGCTCAGCCTGATAAGCCTGTTGATTGTCCAGTTGCCTGGCCTGGTCAGCCAATAAAGTCAACGGGGTTTTCGCACTTTGCAGTTTCAGCTGAATAGGGTTTCCGGCGGCCAGCCGTATGCCTTCGCCCTGCACCTGCCAGGCCTGCTGCAGCAAAGCCGGTTGTTTCTGGCTGCTGAAAATCAACGCCTGGCCCTGAGCTTTCACCTCAATGCCAGCTTCGGCAAACACCTGCCGGATTTGCTGCAGGCTGCTGTCGGCCGACTGACCGGCGGCAAAATTCAGCTGCAACAGCTGGCCATTGCTCAGTTGCACTTTGACGTTTTCCGCCACTGGCCTTGGGCTTAATAAATCGATTTTCGGGTGCAGTTGCCACTGCTTCTGCTCTTGTGGCGCCGAAGCCAGCTGCAGCTCTGGCGTCAACGCCGAGTTTTTCTGTTTCAGCTGCTGTTCCAGTTGTTGCAGCTGCTGGCTCAGTTGCTGCTTTTGGCCTGAGCTTTGCGGTTGGTCCAGCTGACGCCGCAGTTGTTCCAGCTGCTGATACAGCTGGCGCAGTTGCTGCTCGGCCTGCTGGTTTTTGGCCAGTTGTTGCGCCACATCCGCCTTGACACTCCATTGACTCAGTGTGCTCAGCTGACGCTGCACCACTGAGCCCGCCTGCGTCGGGCTGCCAGCCTGCGCTGAAACCGCCGCTGCTGCTTTGTTCTCTGCGCGCTGGACCTGCTGGGTCTGGCCGGATTTGAGGCGTTCAATCAGCATGGGTCAGCCTCAGAGCAGACTGAACAGGCTCAGCTGTGACACCGAGCTGTACACTTTCAGTGTGGACTCATAGGAGGCCAGCGCATTGTTCATATCGATATAAGCCGAGGGGTAATGCACCGCATTGATATCGTCACGCAGGGTTTCGGTGAACTGGGCAATATCCACATTGGTATTTTTCAGCTCGTCCAACGAACTGACAGTACCGCCAATCTGTGTCAGTGCAGCCGTGGTCCGGCCCAGCATTGCTTCCAGTTCATCCAGCATCTGGCGCGATTCAGTGCCGGCACCCGTGGCTGGCGGAGCCTGCAACAAGGTTATATAGTCCTGCAACTCATTGATAAAGGCGGCACCAGGCGCTAACTGTGCACCGGTAATATTGGCACTGACCAGGGTTTCGGCAGACACGGCTACTTTGCGTACCTGGCCATCGCCCTGATAAATGTATTGGCCCGAGGCATCTTTGACAAAAGGTTGCTGATCAATTTCGCTGCCGGCAAACAGGTACTTGCCTTCGCCGTCGCGGGCATTCAGTAAATCCACTATACCGGGCAGTAATACATTCAGCTCGTTGGCCATCGCCTGCAATTCGTCTGTGCCATAGGAACCGTCGGCGGCCGCCGTGACCAGTGACTGCACCGACAACAGCAGGTTGTTGATACTGGACAGCTGGGTTTCCTGCTGGCTCAGGCTGTAAGTGGCCTGCTGCATGTTTTTGCCGTACTGCTCCAGCGTGGTCAGCTCGGAGTTCAGCCGCAAGGTCAGCACACTGCCCAGCGGGTCGTCAGAGGGTTTGGTAATACGTTCATTGGTTGCCATTTGCACCGACAGTTTGCTGTATCTGTCACTGCTGATCTGAATATTGCGAATGGCGGTCTGGTAAAACTGATCGGAACTGACACGCATCTCACTCTCCTCAGAACATGGTTATCAGGGTGTCAAACAGCTGACCTGCCGTGCTGACCACTTTGGCGTTGGCCTGATACAGCTGCTGGTAATACATCAGGTTGGCGGCTTCTTCATCGCGATTGACACCACTGATACTGCTGCGGGCTGTAATGGCTTTATCATTCAGTACCCCAGCAGTGCTGACGCTGGCCTGCACCTGTTTGCTCTGAATCGCCAGTTTGCCGATCAGGCTGTCGTAACCGGCGCCAACCCCCTGAATGGATTTCACCAGATTGACCAGATTGCCGTTATCGCCTTTGCCGCCGGAAGGCAGCCAGCCGCCGCTGCCATCATCGACCCGGCCCCGAAAAGCCAGCATATCGGTGCTCATCGCCGGGTTCAGCTTGATGGTGCCCAGCGGATCGGCGGCGTTATAGGCAAACAACGGTTCGCCTGGATTGCCGTTTAAATCAAAACCTTCCGCCAGCGCAGTGTTCACCCTGTCAGCAATGGTGCTGACCAGAACCCCTAATTCAGCGCGGGCCGGGTCCAGCACTTCGGATTTAACCCGCAACAAGCCACCCAGACTGCCCCCGGCCAACCCTGAAAGCGGAAATTCCTGGTTATTAAATTTGACACTGACTGCACTGCCGGCCACCGTCACCTGAGCTGCGGTACCGGACATCACCAAAGGGGCACCATTTTGCGCAGACACAGTGACACTGCCGTCTTCGGCTCTTAATACATCCACCTGCAGGTAACCGGACAAGGTCTGCAGTGTCTGTTCCTGCGTATCCAGCAGCACAGAAGTGTCGCGCCCCAAAGCCGCTTCTTTGCTGATTTTCTGGTTCAGCGCGGCCAACTCGGTCAGGGTCGAATTCATGTTTTCACCGACAGCCTGTAACTCAAACTCCAGCTTACTGATCTGTCCTGTTAAAGCTCCGTCCAGCTGTTGTAAATCCTGCACCATGGCTTCTGCTGACGACAGCACCTGCTGGCGGTACGCCGGGGACTCCGGCTGCACCAGTGCGGCGTTAAAGGATGAGTTCAGTTCAGCCAGCGCGTCATTCAGGTTCAGTGAATCTGTGCCCAACACTTCTTCCAGATACCCCAGATAATCCTGATAACTCTGGTAGTAATTCAGATCCGATTCGGTGCGCCAGATATCAGCATTGAGAAACTCGTCGACAATACGTTCAATTTTGGTCACCTTGACGCCATTTTGCGCGCCGTCGGCGGTCTGCAACACCACAGTCTGGCGGCTGTAGCCTTTGACGGCCGCATTGGCGACGTTCTGGCTGACCGTATTCAGGGCGGCAGACGACGCGTTCAGGCCAGAAATAGCGTTCGATAACATACTCATGATTCACCCTGACGCTTTGGAGTCAGTAACGGCTGCTGCAAGGCAGGCACTGAAAATTGCTGATACAACTCATCAGCGACAGGTTCAGCTGCCGACTTTAATTTATTTTCCGGCCCGTCCTGGGTCAGTGGTTCCAGCTGCCGCACAATTTGCTCCGCCAGCCCCAACTGACTGCGCCCTGCCATGGTCTGCGCCAGCTGGCTGTCGTGCATATCACGGAACAACTGGGAGGAAGAGCTGGAAAACATGCCATCTTCGCCGCTGATGGCTTCATTTGCCGCCCGCATGTTTTTCAGTACCAGCTGCAAAAACAAAGCTTCAAACTGTTCCGCACTTTGTTGCAAGGCTTCGGTCTCCGACAATCTGGCCGGTTGAATACGTTGAATTTGGGGGTCAAACGCCAGTCCCTGGGTCCGTTGTAATTGCACTTTGTCCATTAAATCACCACCAGATCGGCATCCAGCGCGCCGGCTTTGTCCAGAGCCAGCAGTATCGACATCAGCTCAGTTGGCGTTGCTCCCAGGCTGTTGACGGCCTGCACTATGGTGTCCAGCGAGGTGCCTTCCGGCCACAACAGCATATTGGCGTTTTGCTGAGTCACATCAACACCGCTGTTTTGCACCGGCACTGTTTCGCCCTGACTGAAGGGCAACGGCTGAATAGCGCCCTGTTGTTCAGAAATTGTAATGGTCAGGTTGCCATGACTGACGGCGGCGCGTTTCACCCGCACCAGGTCATTGATCACCACGGTGCCGGTACGGCTGTTGAACACCACCCGGGGCCGCTGCGAGCCTTCTTCGACTGTTAAGTCCTGCAGCATCGCCATAAAGGTGGTGCGGTTATCCGGGTCCAGCGGTGCGCTGACCACCAGTTTGCTCCAGTTTTCCGCTTTGGCCACCGAAGGGCCAAAGGTGTTATTGATGGCGGTGACCACATTACGCGCTGTTTTGTAATTGGGTTTCTTCAGGTGCAGTACCACGTCTGGCGACTGCTGCAAGCTGTCCACACCGCGTTCAATAATGGCACCGCCAGGTATAATGCCGGCAGTAGGCACGTTTACGGTCACCGAGCTGCCGTTTTGGCCTTCGGCCTTAATACCCCCCACCACCAGATTGCCCTGCGCCAGCGCATAGACTTTACCGTCCACCCCACGCAAGGGCGTCAGCATCAGACTGCCGCCATGCAGGCTTTTTGCATCCCCCAGTGAGGTGACCGTCACGTCAATGGCCTGACCGGCACCGGCCATAGGCGGCAAGGTTGCCTGAATAGCCACAGCAGCGACGTTTTTGGACTTTGGCAGATTGCTTTCATCCAGCTGCACACCAAACTGTTTCAACATATTGTTCAGCGACTGAGCGGCAAATTTGACCTGGGCTTTGTCACCCGAACCAGGTAAACCCACCACCAGACCGTAACCCACCAGCTGGTTGTCCCGCACCCCCTGAATATCCACTATATCCAGCAAAGGACGGGGAGCTGCCTCCACAACCTGGCTGCTGCAACAGGCCAGCACACAGCACAACAGCGCAAACAAACGCATACACAGCTCCGTTAAAACAGGTTCAGATAAGTTGAAAATAAGCTGGTCAGCCAGCCCGGCTCTGCCGCATCGGCCAGGGTGCCTTTACCGGCATAGGTAATGCGGGCATCCGCGATACGCTGTGACGACACGCGGTTGGTGACATCAATATCTTCAGGCCGCACTATGCCCTGCAGCCGGATGTATTCATCGCCCTGATTCAGCCGGATCCACTTCTCGCCACGGATCGCCAGTGCACCGTTTGACAAGACTTCTGTGACCCGCACTGTAATGGCGCCCTGCAAAAAGTTTTGCTGACTGGCACTGCTTTCACCGCTGTAGCTCTGGCCCGATTCAAACTGACCACGGAAGCGGGAGGTGTCTCTGTTGCCAAGCAAAGGCAAGGCACCGGCAATTTCGCTGCTGCGGTCCAGCTGACTGTCGGCACTTTTGCTGGACTGGGTGCGTTCGTTCAGCGACACCGTCAGAATATCCCCCACCCGGTAGGCTCGTTTGTCTTCAAACAAAGTGAACATGTAGGAGTCGGAATACAGGCTGCCGTCTGTCACCACACTTTGTTCTGCACTGCCCATTTGCACCGGTTTTTCGCGCTGCCAGTCGGCTTCATCGGCCAGCGGGCTGTCCGGGGTGCTGCTGCAGCCGGTCAACCACAGCAATGCCAGAAGGATCAGAGGCCACATCACTGCTCTCCCGTTACATGCTCTGGCTGATGTAATTCAGCATATCGTCAGCGGCACTGACCACTTTGGCGTTCATTTCATAAGCCCGTTGCACCGCAATCATATTGACCATTTCGTCCACCACGCTGACGTTGGAACCTTCCAGCGTGCCTTGCTGCAACTGACCAAAAGCCTCTTCGCCCGGAATACCTTCCAAAGCTTCACCTGAACCCGCTGTGGCACGGTACAGGTTGCCACCCAAGGCTTCCAGACCGGCTGGATTCACGAAGTTCACCGTCAGGATCTGACCCAGCTCCACCAGTTCGTCCTGGCCCGGCACCTGAGCGGTGACAATACCGTCACGGCCAACCGTGATTTTGGTCGCCTCAGGTGGCACCACAATGTTTTGCGCCAGTGGCAGACCATTGCCATTGGTGATCAGGCCATCGGCGTTTAAATGAAACTGGCCGTTGCGTGAATACAGCAGCTCCCCATCCGGGCTTTCCACCTGGAAAAAGCCCTGACCGCCAATGGCCAGGTCCAGCTGATTGCCTGTCGTCTCAAAGCTGCCTTCGGTAAAGATTTTCTGGGTGCCATTCACCCGCACCCCGGTGCCAACCTGAATACCGGCCGGCACCTGGTTCAATTCGTCGGCCTGAGTACCGGGCTGACGCTGCACCTGATAAAACAGGTCTTCAAACACCACCCTGTCCTTTTTAAAGCCGACTGTATTGACGTTGGCCAGGTTGTTGGAAATGGTGGTCATCCGCATGTCCTGTGCCGCCAGACCGGTTTTACTTACCCATAAAGCAGAATTCATGTTGTGGTCCTCTGTGCGGGCCTTAGCCGCTGATTAATTTGTTGCCACTGGTCGCCAGTTCGTCGGCGGTTTTCATCATGCGCAGGTTCAGTTCAAACTGACGGCTGACATTCATGGTGCTGACCATTTCTTCCACTGCATTGACGTTGGAACCTTCCAGTACACCTGTGCGCAGGCTGATGGCATCGGACTGCGCCAGCTCCTCTTCGCCCTGAGGCCGGAATAAACCGTCGGCGCCTTTGAGCATGGTCATGCCTTCGGAGTCAACCAGTTTGATCCGCTCCGCCTGCTCCACCACCCCACCACCAACGGGCAGCAGGTTAATAGTGCCGTCTGTCCCAATATCGATATCGCCAAACTCCGGCAACTGAATAGCGGCACCACCGCCTAAGACTGCAAACCCATTGACGGTCAAGGCGCCATCGGCCCCCACCTGCAGCTCCCCAGCACGGGTGTAGGCTTCCTTACCAGCGGCATCCTGCACTGCAATAAAGCCTTTGCCGTTAACAGCCACGTCCAGGTCCCGACCGGTTTCCATCATGGCCCCGGGCTGAATGTCGGTGGCCACTGGCAGCAGCTGCGCCTGAAAGCGGGTGCGGTACCCATCGCCGGAAATCTGCATGGCTCTGGCCTGTTCCATATCCGCCTTAAAGCCGGTGGTATTCACATTGGCCAGGTTGTTGGCGGTGATCCGCAGTGCAGTTTGCGCCAGTTCAGCGCCGGAAACCGCGGTGTGGATTAAACGTTCCATGCCTTACCCCTTACACAGCGTTAAACAGCACCTGCATCATTTCGTCGGCAGTGCTGATGGTTTTGGCGTTGGCCTGGTAGCTTTGCTGGAAGGACATTAAATCCACCAGTTGCTTGCTGATATCGACGTTGGAACCTACATAAGCACCGGCTAATACCGCACCAAAGTTGCCTTCAGAGGGCACCCCCATTAAGGCAGCGCCGGATTGTTCGCTGGCATACCAGGTGGTGTTATTGGCGCTTTCCAGGCCTTGTGGGTTGGCAAAATTGGCCAGCACTACCTGGCCTTGCAGTTTGGTCTCGCCATTGGAGAAAGTGGCCAGCACTTTGCCGTCTTCCGACACCGAGACGCCGGTAAACTCACCCGAGGTGTAACCGTCGGCATTGTTTTCATACAGGCCAAAGGCACTGCCAAACTGGGTCGATTTCACCAAATCCAGCTTGATACTCATGGCGCTGGCACCAGTGGGGAAAAAGTCTATGGTAAATTCCCGCACATCAGACGGGTCTGTCACGTTGTTATCCAATGCCGGTGCTGTACCGTCCAGCGGACGTAACTGACCGTCCGAGCCAAAAGTCATGCGTACCACAGCCACATTATTCACTGGTGTACCTGCACTGTTGTTGGCATCAATGGGGCTGTCTGGGCTTAACATGCCTGCCGGAAATGCGGTGTCGAGCATCGGCTCACCATCCATGTAATACACCACATCCCACTGATTGCCCCCGGTGTGGTTAAAGTACTGGGTTAAGGTGTGGCTGTTGCCGAGTGAATCAAACACTTCGGTTGATTGTGAATAGTTAAAGGCCGTACCGTCTTTCGGATTAAACACTGCAGTGTAAGGAATTAACGGGCTGCCTGAATTCAGGTTCAGTGAAAAATTCACCGTTTCAGTGGCTTTGGCCGGGATATTCCCCGCTTCCACTTTCAGACCGGTTAACACGCCAGGCACCAGGTTACCCTGGTCATCAATGCCATAGCCCTGCAGCTGGTTACCATTATTGGTGATCAGGTTACGCTGATCATCCAGCTTAAACTGACCGGCCTGGGTATACGCCAGACGGCCGTTTTCAGAAATCACAAAAAAACCTTTGCCGGTAATGGCTAAATCCAGGCTTTGGCCTGTCGACACCAGGGTGCCTTGCTTTTCAAAATTTTCGCTGGTGGCCGACACGCCGACACCGCTGCGCTGACCATTGTTGTAGATGGCGGAAAATTCTGTGCTGGCCGTTTTGTAGCCGGCGGTGCCTGAATTGGCGATATTGTTTGAGGTCACTTCCAGCGCTTTTTGGGTGGTATTCAGGCCACTCAGGCCAATATTAAACATAGACATAACGTTCTCCTTTAGCCCTGAGTTGCTTTGGTCAGCTGATTGATATCAAAAAGGTAATGATTCCCCAGGCCATTCACCTGCAGAATAATGTCATCCGGCCCTGTGCCAACCGATACCCGCTCCACTGTACTGCTCAGATACAGAGGGGCTTTTTGTTTGCTCTGGCCTGCGGTGACTTCCGCTTCTACGCGGTACACCCCGGCGTCCTGGCTGTCAAAAGCAAAACGGAAGGTGCCAATGCCGGGCTGTTGTAGTTGCTGTTCAGCCACCAGCTCGCCGTCCTGGTCATAGAGGCGGAAGCTGACGTGATCGACTTCGGCCCCCAGATTCAGCGCACCGCTGATCGGGCCATCCTGTTCCAGCACTATGGTGTCGGCCTCAACATCCACGCGTTGGCCCACCATGCCGGTGGCTTCCAGCGCCTGCAGGCTTTGCATGTACTTCAGTTGGCTGGCGGCCTGGGTGTTCAGATTTTCCAGACTTTCGACACTGCTGAATTCCGCCAGCTGGCTGACATACTGAGTACCGTCCATCGGGTTCAGTGGGTTCTGGTGGCTGATTTGCGCCACCAGTAACTCAAGAAACATACTGGATAACCCGGCCGCATCGGTTTTGCCATTGCTGCTGATGCTGCTGCCCGGGGTGTTGTTATTCACCTGACTGTTATTGCTGACGGCTGACATAAGATTCCTTATTGCCCCAGTTTCAGCAGGCTCTGCTGCATACTGGACACTCGGTTCATGACTTCCACTGAGGTTTGGAAAGCACGCGAAGCCGACATCATGTCAGCCATTTCAGCCACCGGATTGACATTGGAATAAAACACCATGCCATTGCCGTCAGCCAGCGGGTTGTTGGGTTCAAAGCGCTGTTCAACGCTGCGGTCAGACTGCACCACCCCCAGGGTCTGCACCTGAGCAGACACAGAGCGGTTATCAAAATCCTGGCTGTACAGTGCAGAAAATACCGGCTTGATCGCGCGATAGGCGGTTGCTTCGCTGGCGGCCGCTGTGTCGGCATTCGCCAGGTTGGACGCCACTGTGTCCAGCCGCATCACCTGCGCCCGCATGGCGCTGCCACCGATGTCATAAATAGCCGAAAACGACATGCTTATTCTCCTTTGATGGCTTTATGCAAGCCGCCAATTTTCATATTCAGGAAGGTCAGGCTGGTCTGAAAGTCCATGCTGTTGGCCGCGAAATTGGCCTGCTCCACACTGAGCTCTGCGGTATTGCCATCAGCCGACGGCTGGTTTGGCACCCGGTACAGCAGTTGCTGGCGCAGGTCTGCACTGCTGAAGCGGCCCCCTTCGCGGTTGCTGATATCCGACTCGATATTTTGCAGAATGCTTTTGTAATCCAAATCACGGGCCTGAAAACCCGGGGTGTCCACGTTGGCCAGGTTGCCGGAAATAATCTCGGCTCTGTCCAGCCGCAGTTGCAGTGAAAAAGGATGTACACCTAAAGCTTTGTCAAAAAATTCCATCGTTGTATCCTGTAGCAGGCGATACTGCTTAGGTACAAAGTCTGTGCCATACTTTAAAGGCCAAACATTTCAATGTGTTACATAACAAAACCTCGGCAACGGCAACGAAAAGCGGAAGCACAGCTTCCGCTATGGAAGCAGCTGTTTTTCCTCCTGCTCTGGCCTGGCACCAGTCTGGCCGCTGGCCTGGAACAGCAAATTCAGCAGGCGATCCATCAGGAGGTCCGTCAGTTCAGCCTGAAACTTGGCGGCCCGGCCCGGCCAAAAACCCGGATCAGCCTGAACCTGCCTGCCGCCTTGCAGGACAAAGCGGCCTGCAGCGGCCTGCAGATCAGTCGCGGTAACCCTCAGCAGGCCCCCTGGGGCCGGGTCAGTTACAGCCTGAACTGCCCAGCCCCTCAGAGCTGGCAAAGCCGCGCCACAGCACAAGTGCAGGTCTGGCTGCCGATCGTGGTCAGCAGCAGGGCGCTGCAGCGGGATGAAGTCTTGACGGCCCAGATGCTGAAGCTGGAACTGACTGAACTGCGTCAGTCCCGGCTGGACCCGGAGTTACAGATAGAACCTTTGCTTGGCATGCGGACCAAACGCCGGCTGAGTGCCGGTCAGCCGGTCAGCCGGCATCTGCTGGAAGCCCAGTTGCTGGTACGCAAAGGCCAGCACGTGATCATTCAGGTGAAAACAGCCGATTTTGCCGCCAGCACCACAGGGGTCGCACTGGAGGATGGCGTATTGCATCAGCGTATCCGGGTGCAGAACAGCAGTTCCGGCGCTGAACTGGAAGCGGAAGTGGTCGCTGAAGATACGGTGCAAACTTTATTCAGAAAAGATTAAAGTTCTGCCGCTGCGGCGTCGCTTAAGATAACTAACAAGAGATTACAGACAGGTGCGTTATGCTGAAAATTGACCAGTACAACCCGGTTCAGGCCTTGAAAAAAGCAGGCCCGCAGACAGAGCAACAGCCCGTAAAAGCCGGCCACCCAACAACGGCTGACTCTGGCAATGCGCATGTGGTAGACGCCGCCAGCCGCCATTTGCAACACAGCTTCGACCAGCTTGGCCAACAAAGTGAGGTCGACCTGGACAAAGTAGCAGCCATTAAGCAGGCACTGGCGTCCGGCCAGTTTAAGCTGAACGACGCACAAACCGCCCAGGATATTCTGGAGTTCCACAAGAAATGAGCCAACAGGCGCTGAAGCTGATTATCCAGAGCCTGCAGCAGGATCAGCAGTTGCTGCAGCAATTATCGCCCTTGTTGCAAAAGCAATATGTGCTGCTCAGCCTGCGTAAAAGTGCCGAACTGGAGCTGATCAATCAGCAGGCCACGGCGCTGCTGTCACAGGTTCAGCGCAATCATCAGCAGCGTCAACAGGCGATGTCCGAACTGCAACTGCCACTCACAGCACAGGGTTTTGCCCGGTTGCTGCAAAAACTGCCTGTTGCCATTCGCGATGCCAGCGAAGATTTACTGCAAAAAGTACAGCGCCACACCGAACTCTGCCAACGTCTGAACCAGAAAAACGGCGAGCTGCTGGCGCAACAACGCCGCCTGTTACAACGCCTGCTCGGCCAACACGACCAGCAAAGTTACCCGCAACTGAGCTTCTGACTGGCCGCAGTTGCGACTTAATCCAGCCGCTTTTTAAAACCTAAGGTCGCCAGCGTCAGACCAATCAGCGCGAAGACCAGCAAGGCCCCCAGGTCAGGCAGCAATTGCAGCCAGTGAGCGTCACGCAGCACCACAGCGCGGATCATGCGTACAAAATGGGTGGCCGGTAACACTTCGGCCAGCCATTGCACAGGCTTTGGCATCGCGACAAAAGGAAACATAAAACCCGACAGCAAAATGGACGGCAGCAGAATAAACACCGTCATCTGCATGGCTTCCAGCTGGGTTTTGGCTTTGGTGGAAATCAGCAGACCCAACGTCAGGCTGGCCAGAATAAAGGCCAGGGTCACCATAAATAACGACACCAGATCCAGCGGCAACGGCACAGCAAACAACAGGTGGCCCAAACCCAGAATCAGGCCGGTCTGGATAAAACCAATGCAGAGGTACGGCAAAATTTTCCCCAGCATCAGCTCCAGCGGTTTAATAGGCGTATTGATCAGAAACTCCATATTGCCCTGCTCGCGCTCGCGCACTATGGCCGCCGAGGTAAACAGAATCATGGTCATGGTCAGGATCACCGCCACCAGCCCGGGTACAATATTCACGGCCGTGCGCCGCTCGGGATTAAAGTAATGCACCACCGCCAGCGCCCCTTGTTGTGGGCTGCCCTGCAGCAACTGAGTCTGGCCTATTGGCAGTTGTTGCAGACTGTGAATGGCGCCGGACAAGGTGGGGTCTGACGCATCGGTCAGCCACTGGGCCAAGGGCCTGGCAACCAGATGACCGGCAGCCTGCCCCAGCCGCCAGTCGGACAAACGGCGCTCAAAATCCTGGGGAATATAAAGCACTGCGCTGACCTGGCCAGTGGTAATGGCCTGTTCGGCTTGTTGCACTGAGTCAAAACTTTGCACAAACAACACGGCCTGACTGGCCTGCAAATCCTGCACCAGCTCGCGCGAGCCTGAGGTGCCGGCAAAATCCACCACCCCGACCGGCACATCCCGTACATCGGTATTAATGGCAAAACCAAACAGCATCAGCTGAATAAGCGGGATCATCACAATCATCGCAAAGGTAATGCGGTCACGCGCCAGCTGACGCAGCTCTTTAAACACTATGGCACCGGTTCTAATGAGTGCTGACATAAGCCCTCCCGGTATGAGCCACAAACACATCTTCCAGCGAAGGCCGCGCCTGCTCTGCACGGACGCCCTCCGGCAGCAAAGGCTGCAGCTCAGACCAATCGGCCGCTGGCTGACGCAGCAACACCCGCAGGCTTTGCCCAACCTGAGCCACCGACAACACAGCGGACTGCTGCTCCAGCTGTAGTTTCAATGCCCGCAGTTTGTCACCGCGCAGTTCCAGCACCCGGCCCTGCAACTGTTGCATCAGTGCGGCCGGGTTGCCGTCAATGCGTTTTTGCCCCAGCTCCAGTATCGCCAGTTGGTGGCAACGTTCGGCTTCGTCCATATAGTGGGTGGACACCAGAATGGTGGTGCCCTGGTCGCTTAAATCGAACAGCCGCTCCCAGAAGTCACGCCGGTTTTCCGGGTCCACTGCCGAGGTGGGCTCATCCAGAAACAGCAAAGCAGGCTGATGCATGGTGGCCGCAGCCAGCGCCAGCCGCTGTTTCTGACCACCACTTAAAGCACCGGCCCGCACTTTTTGTTTGTCTTCAAGATGGTACAGCGCCAGCAGTTCTTTGCAGCGCTGAGCCCGGTGGGCGCTGCTCAGACCATAAATCTGCCCGACAAACTGCAGGTTTTCCTGCACCGACAAATTGTCGTACAAAGAAAACTTCTGCGTCATATACCCCACCTGCTGGCGCAGCTGTTCGGCCTGGCGCGGCAGTTCCAGCCCCAGCACCTTCAGCTGGCCACTGCTGGGGGTCAGCAACCCGGTCAGCATACGGATGGAGGTGGATTTGCCACAACCATTTGGGCCCAGAAAGCCATAAATGGAGCCCGCCTGCACTTGTAAATCCAGCGCGTCCACCGCGGTATAATCGCCAAAACGCCGGGTCATAGCTGTGACATCAATAGCCCACTGAGTCATGGCAGCACCAATTGCACTGGCAGACCCGATGGCAGTTTTTCAGCGCCGGTCAGGTCAATTTCGGTCAGAAACACCAGCCGGGCCCGGTCTTTTTGCTGCAAGGCATAGTGCGGGGTAAAGCTGGCTTCGCTGGCAATTTTGCGAACTTTGCCGACAAGCGGGGCGGACAGACCATCCACCTGAACCTGCACCACGGAACTGAGCTGCACTTTAGCCAGATAAGGCTCCGGCAGATAGACCCTGGCATAAGGCGCCTCATCGGCCGACAAAATGGCTGCCACGGCCCCTTGCGGTATGCGCTCACCTAACTTGTAGGGCAAATCCTCCAGCAGGCCACGACGGGTGGCGACAATGCTTAAATCGGCCAGCTTTTTTTGCTCCTGCGCCAGCACCATCTGCTGTGCCTGCACTGCGGCTTCTGCCTGCAACAGCACTTCAGACCGGCTGCCGTGCTGTAGCTCCTGCCACTGTTCACGGGCGCTGCGGACCGCCGCTGTTGCGGCTTTATGGGCCGCCACCGCGTTGTCCAAATCGGCCTGACTGTTTAGCTTCTGGCTGCGCAGCTGACGTTGCCTTGCCAGTTGTTGCTGCGCCAGCTGTTGTTCGGCCTGCAGTCGCTGCACTGTGGCGGCAGCAGCGGCTATTTGTTCCTCCCTGTTGCCATTTTGTCGTTCCAGCAGCACTGCCTCCAGTCGCCGCAGCTCGGCCTGGGCCTGCGCCACCCGGTATTTCTGGCTGCTGTCATCCAGCTGCAGCAGCAAGTCGCCTTGTTGCACCAGGCTGCCTTTGCTCACAGGGCTTTGCACCACCAGCTCAGTGCTGGTGGCCAACAAACTGATACGGTCACGCTCCAGGGTGCCAAAAGCTGCTACCTGCGATTCGCCCTGACAACCAGCCAATACCAGCAGCCCCAGGACCAGCGGCCCATGGCTTAATTTAAACATTCTGCTTCTCCTGATCGGGTACCAGACCACTGTGCAACAGCTGCTGCTGGTGTTGCCCCAGCTGGGTTAAAAAATGCGGGGTCATGGCAATCCCCAGTTGTTGTTTCACTACGTCGGGCATTAAAAACGGGAAGATCGCCAGGCTGACACAGGAAACTATGGCGTTCAGCGGATCACACTCAGGCTTCAACCGGCCTGGTTCACGCATATAGCGCTGCAGCTGGCTGATCATCTGCTGAAACATCTGACCAAAAATTTTGCTGACAATACGGTGCTCCGCCGAGTCCGGGTCGTGCAAGGAACGGAAGATCAGTTTAGGCAGCTCGGGGGCCTGCCCCATCAGTTGGTAATAGGTCTGAATAAACAGCGCTGGGCTGCTCTGGCTTTTTTGCTGGTTTTGCTGGTGGACCAGCTGGGCTAAAGGCTGAATGGTTTCAGTGACAACGGCCTCAAACAGGCCAGCTTTGTCCTGAAAGTAATACCGGATCATCGCCGCATTGACGCCAGCCGCTTCGGCTATCTGCCGGGTCGACACTTTGGCGTAACCTTTTTTCGAAAACAGCAGCCGGGCATGGTGCAACAGCTGCTGACGGATTTGACTGTCCCCTGACGGACGACCTGCATGCTCCGGCATGGTTTACCCCGTAATTCATCAGTTGATGAATATGCTAGAGGCTGCACGCCAAATGCTCCAGCTGATTAATTCTCCACCAGCTGTCGCTTTGATGAATTCTACCCGTCGTACTTGAAGCTGCAGCTTTGTTGGCTGCACCATCTCGCCCCAGTCACATAGGGTCACTATGCTCCTGGGGTCTCACTGGCTTGCCGCCTCCCTGCCACTTCAAGTGACTTGGGCATATACCCGTCGGACTTGAAGCTGCAGCTTTGTTGGCTGCACCATCTCGCCCCAGTCACATAGGGTCACTATGCTCCTGGGGTCTCGCCGGCTTGCCGCCTCCCTGCCACTTCAAGTGACTTGGGTAAAGCGGGTGGGTTCAGACCAAACAGCAGGCAGAGCACAGAAGACCGGCGAATCCCTTCATAGGCCAAGGCGCCACTGCCCAGGGTGCAGAGCAGGATCAGCAGCGCCTCCGGCCCTGCGGGCAGCGCCAGCGGTTTCAGTACCATGGCAAAGACAATAATCAGCGTTTGATGCAACAGGTACCAGGGCAGAATGGCCTGATTACAATAAGTCAGCCAGCTGCTGTTGCGCCCGGCCAGGTAGCGGCCGGCATAACCCAGAATGGCTAGCAAAAAGCCCCAGTGGTTCAGCACCACCACCAGAACAACGATCAGCATCAGCCACCACTGGGTGCCTGCCGGGTCTTCCAGAGAGTCAAACCACTGGTGGCGGTCAGCAATAATCAGTGCATAACTCAGCAGCGCCAGCCCCAGCCAAAGCCGGCGGTAACGCAGCAGCTGCGCCCACCAGTGAGACTGACGCGCCAGCACAAAACCAGCCAGAAACACCGGCAGGTATTTGGCATGGTTATACCAGTCATCGACCAGGGCATGCGTGCTGGGGTACAGCGGTTTTAACCAGTACCAGGCCGCTGCCAGCACCAGCAACACCGCCACCAACGCCAGCCAGGCCGGCCAGTGCTGTGCCTGTTGTACCAGCCACTGCAATAATGGCAACGCCACCAACGCCAGCAGGCTGTAACACCAGAGGTATGGAATAAACCAGGCGTGGTTCCAGGTCAGCAGGCCAATAGGGCTCTGGTGCTCCGGCAATAACTCAGTCCAGGGGTTGATGTACTGCTGCCAGAACTTAAAATAGCCAGGTTCAATCAGTTGCTGGCTCAGTGCTTCAAAATACACCTGCGGCACCACCAGCACCGCCATGGTCAACAGCAGCGGGACCAATAAACGTTTGGAACGCAGCCCCAGCAGGCGCAAGGGCGGGTATTTTTGACAGACCAGGCTAAGCGCCATACCGCTGAGTAAAAACAGCAGCGACATCCGCCAGGGATTGGTGAAGATCATCAGGTCCTGCAACCAGACCTGCGGCTGGTCAGTTTTTACATGCCAGCCCCAGTCGGCCACATAATACATGCCCAGGTGGTACAGGATCAGAATGGCAAAGGCCAGACAGCGCAGCCAGTCCAGTTCATATCGACGTTCAGTGTCAGTTCGTGTCATGCTAAACCTCCTTCAGTTGACAGCCGCACTGTGCCTGAACAGGCGGGGACAAGGGAGCTGAAGTGGTTCTGAGGTGGTAGTCGGGGATAAGAGGTGGCTGATGGGGACGAAAAATCCGGGCTGGTTTGCATTGATAGATAAAAACCCGGCGCTCTGGGGTTATCTGGGACTGACGCTTTATCTGTTGTTGAATAACAGCATCAATGCCAGCTCGGTCTGGATAGAGCACAGCCGCGACCCAGGCAATAGCTTGTTATGGTGGGAACCCTGGCTCTGGGAGTTCAGCAGCCTGTTATCGACCCTGTCGCTCTGCCCACTGCTGTTCTGGTTTTTCCGCCATTACCCGCCGCGTTTCAGTGCGCTGCGCCAGCAGTTACTGGCGCATGCACTGGCCAGTCTGCTGTTCAGCCTGAGCCATATCGGCCTGATGGTGTTGCTAAGGGAACTGGTGTACCACTGGCAGGACATGGGCTACGACTTTGGGCCTTTGGCCCGCGAACTCTGGTACGAATACCGTAAAGATGTCTGGGGTTACCTGTTTTTGCTGACAAGCCACCAGTTGCTGGGTTTTGTCTGGCGCCGGTTAAAAGGCGATGCCAGGCTGATCGCCGAACAAGCCGACAAAATTGATACCACAGAAGCCGCAGCTGTTGCTCCGAAACACTTTTTGGTGCGCAAGCTGGACAAAGAGTTTCTGGTGAAAGTGGCCGACATTGACTGGCTGGAAGCCAATGGCAATTATGTTAATCTGCACAGCGCAGGCCGGATTTACCCGCTGCGGGCCACGCTGGTACAGCTATGCAGTCAGTTGGAAGCTCAGGGTTTCAGCCGCATTCACCGCAGTTTGGCTGTCAACCACCAGGCGATCCGCAGCATCAGCTATGAAGCCAGTGGTGACGGTGAAATTGAGCTCAACACAGGCCAGCGGCTGGCCTTGTCCCGACGTTATAAAGAACAACTTCGCAATCAATTCCGGCAAGGAGAACCAATATGACTCCGGCTATTCTGACCGCACGCCGCGCCGGTATTCGCTTTGACGTGTTGGAATATGGCCACGACCCGGCGGCCACTTCTTATGGTCTGGAAGCGGCCGAAAAACTGCAGTTGCCACCTGAGCAGGTCTTCAAGACCTTGGTGATCCAGCTGGACGGCAGCGAATTACTGGTCGCCCTGGTGCCGGTGCAGCATCAGCTGGACCTGAAAGCACTGGCCCGCCAGGCTGGTGGTAAAAAAGCCCAGATGGCCGACGCCGCTTTGGTGGAACGGACCACCGGCTATGTGCTGGGCGGTGTCAGCCCGCTGGGGCAGAAAAAACCTCTGCGAACCCTGATAGACAGCAGCGCCAGCGACTTTGCCCAGATCTATGTCAGCGCAGGCCGGCGTGGACTGGAACTGCAACTGGCCCCTGCCGATTTAGCCGCCTGCTGCCGCGCCGTCTTTGTGCCATTAGCCCGCTAATCCTAAGGGGTCAGGTCTTGTGGGCTTTTGGGGTCAGGTCTTGAATTTTGCATTGAAACGCAAAATTCAAGACCTGACCCCAGTGCTGGCCTGACCTCACTCCTGGCCGCTATTCGGCGGACAAACCAGTGCTAACGCCTCAGCAACAGGGAATTCACTTTACTTCGGCTTTAAAATCACTAAGATGGCGGCATCATCTTTTTTCGCCACAGGCCTATGAAACCCGACCGAAGGTGCGCTGCAATCCAACCGATTGTAGCGTCTGACAACCTGAAACCAACCGACAGCCCGCGTCAGGCGGCTGTGGTTATTGCCTTTGGTTATTTGCCTGCAGCGCAAGCCTTTCTGATCCCCGCCACTTGGGTGGCGATGGCGGTATCAAACCTTCATTCAGCTTTTTCAGCACCTGCCCGGATGGCAGGTCGCTATCCTTTTTCTTAATACGCGGAGCATATAGAAACTTTATGGAAATTTTCATTCTTGTCGGTTTGATCGTCTTGAATGGTATTTTTGCGATGTCTGAAATTGCGCTGGTCACAGCGCGGAAATCGCGATTGACGGCCCTGGCGCATGGCGGCAGCAGTTCTGCCAAAATAGCGCTGAAGCTGGCGGAAGACCCGACCCAGTTTTTATCAACAGTGCAGATCGGTATCACCTCCATCGGTATTCTGAACGGTATTTTCGGTGAATCTATCCTGGCTGAGCCTTTTTCCATCTGGCTGCAAAGTTACGGCATGCCACTGAACATCGCCAGCGTACTGTCCACTGTGCTGGTCGTTATTGTGGTCACTTATGTGTCTATTGTGGTCGGTGAACTGGTGCCCAAACGTGTTGGCCAGGTGTCGGCCGAAACCATTGCCTGTCTGATTGCCAAACCTATGGCACTGCTGGCGGTGGTGACCAAACCTTTTGTCTGGATGTTGTCTGGTTCAACCCACGCGCTGATGCGGTTACTGGGCTTTAACCAGCAAATGGGCGACAACGTTACCCATGAAGATATTCAGGCCTTGTTGCAGGAAGGCTCCAGTGCCGGTGTGATCGAACACAGCGAACACGCCATGGTGAAAAACGTATTCCGGCTGGACGAGCGCAGCATTTCATCCTTGATGGTGCCGCGCTCAGACATCATCTTTCTGGACGTGAATCAGCCACTGGAAGAAAACCTGAAGCGGGTGATGCAGTCACCGCATTCGCGGTTCCCAATTTGCCGCAACAACATCGATGATGTGGTGGGTATAGTTTCAGCCAAACAGCTGCTGGCCCAGTCGATTGCCGGCAAAAACATCCAGATTGCCACGCTCGCCAAACCGGTCAACTTTGTGCCGGACAGCCTGTCAGGTATGGAATTACTCGACCATTTCCGCACCAGCGGCAGTCAGATGGTATTCGTAGTGGACGAATACGGCGACCTCAAAGGTATGGTCACACTGCAGGACATGATGGACGCCTTAACCGGTGAATTCGAACAGCAGGATGACGACGAAAAAATGGTGATCCGTCGCGAAGACGGCAGCCTGCTGCTGGACGGTTTATTGCCGGTCATTGACCTGAAAGACACGCTGGACATTAAACAGCTGCCTGAAGAAGACGAAGGCCGTTACCAAACCCTGAACGGTTTGTTGATGTACCAACTGGGCCGTATCCCGCAAACCACAGACGTGCTGGAAATTGCCGGCTGGCGCCTGGAAATTCTGGATATGGACGGCAAACGTGTCGATAAAGTGCTGGCTGAAAAACTGCCAGAGCAAATGCTTGACGAAGATTTAATGGATTAATGCGCAAAGCGGCCTGCAATGGGCCGCTTTGTTTTTCTGACAACTCACTCAGCCAATAATCTGTTTTTGCACTGCAATTCCCAGCCGCCTGGCCAGCCGGGTCAGGTTGGCTCTGTCCTGCTGCAAGCGCCGGGCAGCTTCGGCCCAGTTGCCGCCCGTTTGCTGCAAGGTCTGTAAAATCAGCTGGCGCTGAAAGCTGTCGGTCGCAGTTTTTAAATCGGTCAGCTGCTCTGGCAACACTGAAGGCTGGCTGGGTAGTGCCGCTGGCGCCGAAGGCGTCAGCTCCAGCTGCCCAGCGTCCACGCTGACAATAGCTGCCCGGCCTTTTTGTCCGGCGGCTTTCAGCGCGGCCCGGCTCAGTACATGCTCCAGCTCCCGCACATTGCCAGGCCAGTTGTAGCTGAGCAAAGCTTGCGCCGCATCCGCTGCCAGTTTCAACTGACGAATCCCCAGTTTACGGCTGGTTTGCTCCAGAAAATAACCGGCCAGCGGCAGCACATCATTCTGGCGCTGACGCAGCGGCGGCACCGTCAGCGGATACACCGTCAGCCGGTGGTACAGATCCGCCCGAAACCGGCCCTGCTCCACTTCCAGTTGTAAATTGCGGTTGGTGGCGGCAATCACCCGCACATTGACCTTTTGCACCGCATCTTTGCCGACCGGCTGAATTTCACCACTTTGCAGCACCCGCAGCAGCTTGGCCTGAATACTCAGCGGTAACTCACCCACTTCATCCAGAAAAATGCTGCCGCCGTCGGCCAATAAAAACTTACCGGGACGATCTTTTTCCGCGCCGGTAAAAGCACCGCGGGCGTGGCCGAACAATTCAGCTTCAGCCAGGCTCTCCGGCAAGGACGCGCAGTTCAGATGCACTAATGGCGCGGTTTTGCGTGGCGACAACTGGTGTAAGGTGCGGGCCACCAGTTCTTTGCCGACACCGGTTTCGCCCTGCACCAGCACTGTGTAGTCCGACCCGGCCACCAGTTGAATATCACTGCGCAGCGCCTGCATCGCCGCACTCTGGCCTATCAGTTCACCACCATCCCGCAGCAAAGCTTCCTGCGTCAGCTCCTGCACCAGCTGCTGCGCATGCTGAGCACTGAGCGCCAGTTTGGTCATCTCAAAAGCGCTTTTTAAGGTGGCAGCCGACAAGGCCGCCATCAGCTCCAGTGTTTTGTCGCTGATGCCGTCAAAGGCATAAGGCTCCAGGCTGTCGATGGTCAGCAGACCAATCAGTTGCTGGTCGGAATACAGCGGCAACCCCATGCAGGAGTGCACAGGCAAATCACCGGAACGCGCCAGCAACAGGCCGTCGTAGGGGTCGGGTAACTCGTTGTCTGCCGCAAAGCGGTATGGGCCAGGGCTTTGGCACAAAAGCGCCAGTCTGGGGTGCTCGCTCAGGCTAAAACGTCGCCCCATGGTGTCCGCCGACAGGCCCTGAATAGCCAGTGGTGTCAGCACCTGCTGATGCAAGCCCATCAGCACCACGGCGTCACAACGAATGGCCTTGCGAATGGAGGTCAGCAAGCGGTCAAAGCGGTTTTCATTGTTCAGGCTATTGGCTAAATCCAGTGCCACTTCCAGCAGCACAGCTGTGTTTTGCTCTGTTGTTGCAGCGGACATGTCAAATTGACTCTTTCGTTACAAATTAACATCAAAACAGCATAGGTCAAAATGACACGATTACCAACAGAATTTATCTATATTATTGATTTTAAATAAAAATTAAAAGTGGCACGCTCAATGCTCTGGTAAGGCTGTAATTCACCTAAACCTGGAGCTCTGTATGCAAGCCACTACGTCATTCTTCGCCATGGCCGGTTACCAGAAGTTATTGGGCTGGTCCAATGCACTGCTGACGTTGTCAGTGCTGATATTAATCACCACAGTGCTGATCTGTTACCCCTTTGAGCAGTGGTTCAGCATGCAGCAGCTGATCGCTGGCCACCTGAGCATGATCGGCAGTGCCACCCTGATGAAAATCAGCTACGTCGGCCGCTGTGTAGCTCAGTACGGCTTACAGCAAGAGGTACGCTGAGCATGCAGCCGCTGACTATTGAGCCGAACCCGGCCAGCAGCGCCATGCCTGCGGTGTTGGCACTGGCGTTCCGGCCCTTCTTTTTAGTGGCCGGGCTCTGGGCCCTGCTCGCCATAAGCCTCTGGCTTGGCCAACTGTCCGGCTGGTGGCCAGGCCAATTATTGCTGCCAGCGACGCTCTGGCACAGCCACGAAATGCTGTTTGGTTTTGGCGCTTTGGTGGCGGCCGGTTTCCTGCTGACTGCCGCACAAAACTGGACCGGCGTGCCAGGGCTCAAAGGCGGCAAACTGGCGCTGCTTTGCCTCTGCTGGCTACTGGCGCGGCTGACGCCTTTTGTCGCCCCCAGTCAGGGTATCTGGCTTTTGATCGCGCTGCAAAGCCTGTGGTGGCTGGGTGTGATTGCAGCATTAGGCCGTCAGCTCTGGCTGGCGAAAAGCCGCAACAACTACCAGTTTCTGCCGTTGCTGCTGGCGATGGCCGGCCTGAATGCAGCCTTGCTATGGCTAAGCCAGAGCCAACACTGGGCCTTAGCCTCCCATTTAAGCCACAGCATGATCCTGTTGTTCTGCCTGCTGATGGGCATAGTCGGCGGCCGGGTAATTCCTTTTTTCACCGCCCGCGCCACTCAGACCGAACAAATGCGCACGGCGCGGCTGGACCCACTGCTGCTGTGGGTCAGTCTGCCGGGTACTGCGCTTTTTATTAGCAGTGGTTTTTTCCAGCCGTTGTTTTCACCGGGTTGGCTGATGGCGCTGGCTGGTCTGCTGCACCTGATCCGGCTTGGCTACTGGTTCACCCCTGGCTTGCTGCGTCAGCCCTTGCTCTGGTCTTTGCATGCCTCCTATCTCGCGATGGCGCTGGGCTTGCTGCTGATGGGTATTGCCCTGCTGACCGGCTGGCTGAATTTTAAAGACATGCTGCATCTGGTGGCGATTAGTGCTATGGCCGCGATGATGCTGGCGATGATGGCGCGGGTGTCGCTCGGCCATACAGGCCGCCCTTTAGCCGCCCGGCCTGTGATGGCCTGGAGTTTTGCTGCCTTGCTACTGGGCGGGCTATGCCGCGGCCTGGCCAGCGCACTGAGTGCACCGCATCTGCTGTGGCAACTGAGCGCTGCCCTCTGGCTGGCCGCCTTCCTGATTTTTATCCGGGTCTACTGGCCCATCCTGACTTCCCGCCGGCTTGACGGCCGGGCGGGCTGATTTTTTATTCATACGAGGTTGATATGTTAACTGCAAAGCAAATTGAACTGGTCAAAAGCACTGTGCCCCTGCTGGAAAACGCTGGTGTGGCGGTGACGGATTATTTCTACAAACGGATGTTTAACGCCGAACCCCAGCTGATGAATATTTTTAATCTTTCCAATCAGCGCAGCGGCCGCCAGCAATTCGCCCTGTTCAGTGCTGTGGCGTCCTACGCCAGGCATATAGATAACCTGGGGGTGCTGGGGGCTGTGGTGGAACGGGTGGCACACAAACACAGCAGTTTTGTGATTGAACCTGCCCATTACGACATTGTCGGTCATCACCTGATTTGCACCTTAAAAGAACTGGCACCAGAGCAATTTACCGACGAAGTGGCTGAAGCCTGGACTCTGGCGTATCAGCTGCTGGCCGGCATTCTGATCGGCCGTGAAAAACAGCTGTACCAGCAGTCCAGCGAGGCCACTGGTGGCTGGTCGGGCGCCCGCCGTTTTGTGGTCAGTGAAAAAACCAAAGAGTCAGAGCTGGTGTCCAGCTTTGTGCTGACTCCGGAAGACGGAGGCCCGGTGATCGGCTACCAGCCAGGCCAGTACCTGGGTGTCAAAGTGAAGCCGCCTTATGCGGACTATGTCGAAATTCGCCAGTATTCGCTGTCGGACAAAGCCAATGGCCGCAACTACCGCATCAGTGTGAAACGCGAAGAGCAGCCGCAGCCTGGCCTGGTGTCCAACTACCTGCATCAGCATATTCAGCCAGGTGATGTGCTGGAACTGATGCCACCGGCCGGCGACTTTTACCTGAAATCTCAGACAGTGCCCACTGTACTGATTTCAGCCGGTGTCGGCCTGACCCCAATGCTGGCCATGCTGGAAACATTGGTTGCCGCAAAAGCCGATGTGCCGGTCTGGTACCTGCACGCCTGCGAAAACCCACAGCAGCACTCGTTCCGCCAGCGTATCAGCGAGCTACAGCAGCAGTACCCGGCGCTGCAAAGCTACAGCTGGTACCAGCAACCGCAACCAGCGGCAGCAGGTGAGTTCAGCGGCCTGATGCAGTTGGACGCCATTGCCAGTGAACTCCCACTGCTGACAGGCCAGTTTTATCTTTGTGGCCCCACCGGCTTTATGAAGTTTGCCAAAAACCAGTTGCTGGCGTTAGGCGTGCATGCCGAAGCCATTCATTACGAGGTGTTTGGCCCACACAGCGACTTCTAACCCAGGCCCGCAGCGCCGGACCCTGCGCTTCGAAACAAAAAACCGGCAACGCACAGGCGCTGCCGGTTTTTTTGCCAGAATGGGCCTTAGTTCAGACCGGCTTTATTCAGGCCAAAGGCGATGTCCTGTGAACCTGGTTCCACCAACGCCAGAATTTGCATCCGGTTCCAGAAGTTAATCAAACCAATGCTGTAGGTCAGCTCAGAAATCTCCACTTCGCTGAAATGCTCTTTGGTCGACTGATACAGTTCAGAGCTGACGCCGCCACCCGCTAAATTGGTCAGCGCCTCCGTTAATGCCAACGCGGCTTTTTCTTTGGCGTTAAACAATGGCGACTCACGCCAGATAGCCACATGGTAAAGCCGCAGTTCACGTTCACCTTTAATTTTGGCTTGTTTGATATGCATATCCAGACAGAAAGCACAGGCGTTCAGCTGGGAAGCACGGATATCAATCAGGCTTTTGATCACGGGGTCAATGGATGTTTTATAACCGGCCATGGTCGCATCCATTAACGCCTTGGTCAGCTGAGGTACGGTTTCAAAATGGTTCAGTCGTGCAGTCATGATTAACTCTCCTGTGGGTTAACAAATTGATTGATTAAAAACTCGGTCGCGGCCATTGCCTCTGGCACGGCGCAGGCTTTGGTGCGCGGATGGTGGGTGCCATCCACCCGAATAAACTTCAGATTGGTCACCCCTATGTAACGCAAGGCAGTGCGGATGTATGGAGTAAACTGGTCGTCCTGCTCTGTCGGCTGACCAATAAAGGGAGTGCCGTTGGCCATCACCACAAACACCGGCCTGTCCGGCACCAGACCAACTTTGTCGCCCTGGGCAGTAAACGCGAAGGTGCGGCCGGCACGGGTAATATGGTCAAACCAGGCTTTCAGCACCGAAGGTAAACCCAGGTTCCACACCGGTGATGCAATCAGCAGCATGTCGTGCGCCAACAACTGATCCACCAGCTGGTCTGACAGCTGCACTGCCTGCTGTTGCCCGGCACTGCGCGCATCCGGTTTGGTCAGAAAAGCACCTACCATCAGGGCATCCAGGTGCGGCAGCGGGTCCTGTGCTAAATCCAGTGTGGTGACCTGCAACCCCGGATAACGTTGTCTCAGTTGCGTTAACAGATACTCGGCGACTGCTCTGGACGCTGAATTCAGCCGGTTCGGGCTGACCGTGATATGTAACAGTTTCATGCGCTAACTCCGTGACCACTCAGTGGCGTTGCTTGATTCGATGTGCAAAGTTTAGCCGTTCATGCCATAGTTGAAAGATACAAAAACCGTGTATTTAGGTAGGACATGGGATATCAGCAGATTTATCAGCGTTATAAACAGCAGATCTTAAGCGGGCAACTGAAGCCAGGTGAGAAGGTGCCGGCGATCCGGGTGTTAGCGGACGATTTGGGCGTGGCAAAAAAAACGGTGGAAACGGCCTACAACATCTTGTGTGGTGAGGGGTATCTTGTCAGTCGCGGCGCCTTAGGGACACTGGTCAATCCTGACTTGCAGCTGCAACAGCACCAGGCAGAGCGCACCGCTGGCCTTCAGGACGCCGAGTTACAGCATCTGGTCGACTTACGCGACAACGCCGGTTATTTCCGGCTTGGCATTCCGTCGCTCGACGAATTCCCCTACAAAAAATGGCTGTTGTTGTCCGGCAAAGCCATTCGGGCCATGCGTCCAGAACAAATGCTGCTGCCGCCTGTGATGGGCTTGCCTGCGCTGCGCGAAGCCATTGCCAGTTATGTGACTATTTCCCGCGGGCTGAATTGCACGGCCAGTCAGGTCTGCATTACCAGTGGCTACAAGCACAGCATAGCGCTGATCTTGCAAAGCCTGCTGCAACCGCAGGACAAAGTGATATACGAAGAACCCGGCTATTTTTTCGGCCAAAAGCTGCTGAAACGCATCGCTGCCAACCTGCATTATGTGCCGGTGGACAAAGAGGGCCTGAATGTCGATTACCTGCTGCAGCACCATCAGGATGCCCGGCTGGTGATTTGCAGCCCCAGCCACCACAGCCCACTGGCAGTGACCTTGTCGTTACCCAGACGGCAAAAATTGCTGGCCTGGGCGCAGCAACACAACAGCTATCTGGTGGAAGATGACTACGACGGTGAATTTCACTACACCAAAAAAGTACTGCCGGCGATGAAAAGCCAGGACCAGGCCGATAGGGTGATTTACCTCGGCACCTTCAGTAAAACTGTGATGCCATCGATGCGGGTCAGTTATCTGGTGTTGCCCAAAGCTCTGGTCAATTCTTTCCATGAAACGGCAGAAATTGTCGAAACCGGCCAGCCCTTATTGCCGCAGCAAATTCTCAGCCGCTTTCTCAGCGAAGGCCATTTCTTTAAACACCTGAAAAAAATGCGGGCTTTGTACCAGCTGCGCCGGCAGATGGTGCTGGCGGCCATGCAGCAGGTGTTTCCCGGCTTATTTCAGTTTGAACTGACCGACGGCGGCATGCACTTGGTGGCCTTTTTACGCCACGGTAGTGCCGACCAGCAACTGGCTGCTATTTGGCAGGCCCAGCAGCTGCTGGTGTTTCCGTTGTCGGCCTGGTACGCCACTTCGCAAAAACGTTATGGCCTGGTGATTGGCTACACCAATATTCAGTCACAGCAACAGGCGGTGGAACTGCTGCAACGGGTGCAGGTGGCGACCGAAGCCTTGCTGCAGCAGCGCTGAAGCGGTTAAAGTGACGAAAAAATCCAGCAGGTCAGCCGATGCGGGAACAGCAACAACAAGAGTTCAGTTACCTTGGTTTTCGCCGCTTTTACCCGGAAGCCATGCTGTGCGAGCTGGTGGATTGCTTTTGGGCTATTGGCGGCGGCCAGGGTTTACCGCCAAGTTCAGTGGAAAAACTCTACCCCGACGGCGGCTGCAGCCTGACCTTTGAGCTTGGCCTGCAACAGGCGTCCGCCTGCTTTGAATTTAACCGCCAGACTAAAACCCGGCAGTTTTTCACCCAACAACCGCAGATCAGCGTGCGGCTCTTTGCCGGCGCTTTGTTTCAGCTATTCCGTTTGCCTCCTTCCGAGCTGCCTGACCATGGTTGCGATGCCACAGAGCTGCTCAGTGGGACCATGCGCCAGCAGCTGCTGCTGTTGCTGCAGCAGTTGCCCGACCTGAGCACAGCAGCGGCGGTGGCCAGTTTAGAACAGTGGCTGATCCGGCTCTGGCTGGATTCAGTTGGCTCAGCCCGCACCCAGGCGGCGCTGCAGTTGCTGCAACAATCCGAACTGAATGTCGCAGGTACTGCCGCCGAGCTCGGCATCAGCAGCCGCACCCTGGAGCGGCAATTGCTGCAGCAGGTCGGCCTGAGTCCGGCTTATTTTCAGCTTTGTCAGCGCTTAAAGCAGGCCAGACTGCGGCTGGCGCAGACCCAACAACCGCTGGCCCAGTTGGCACTGGATCTTGGTTTTTATGACCAGGCCCATTTCAGCCACGCCTTTCGTGATTTTGTCGGGGAAACGCCGGCTGGCTACCGCCAGCGCAAGCTGTCGCAAATTTACAAGGCAAAAAACTAACTACCAGCCAGACTGGAACCAGTGAAATAACCGGAGTTTGTTATGTCTCGCCTGAAATCCCTGTTGGGGGCCCTGGTTCTGTTGACCGGCTTTGCCAGCCAGGCCGCTTTACCCGATTACAAAACCGTGCCGCTGCAACAATTCGGCTCGGACAAGCAACTGCAGCTGGGTCAGCTTGACCCCAACAAACCTTTGTACGTGAAGTTATGGGCCAGCTGGTGTAAACCCTGTATGGAGCAAATGCCACATTTCGAGCAGCTGTATAAAGCCTATGGCGACCAGGTGAATTTTGTCGCGGTGAATATCAATATCAACGAGCAGCCCGCTGAAGTGAACAAGGTGATCCAGCGCTTTGGCCTGACCATGCCGGTATGGCTGGACCAGAACGGTCAGTTGGCGTTAGCACTGGGGTTAGTCGGTACGCCATTTTCAGTGCTGATGAACAGCCAGGGTCAGCAGGTATACAGCAGCCATGAATCAGACGCTGCATTGGATGGTTTTATTCAGCGCCTGGCCCAAGGCCAGCAATTACCGCCTGAACCTGCCGATAAAGTCAGTCCGGCGCAGCAACAACAGCAATTGGCGGCGGTCAGCCAGGGTGAGCAACTGCTGTTTATAACCGCCACCTGGTGCGATTGGTATCTGGCCGACACGCGCCCGACCATGGCGGCGCAGTGCAAACAAGCGCAGACCGATTTAAATGCGCTGGTGGCCAAATTGCCGAAGGCCAACTGGCAAGGGCTGGTGAACCATCTGTGGACGGACGACAAAGCACTGGCTGACTTTAACCGCCAGTACCAGATGAAAGTGCCGTTCCGGATTGACCAGTATGGCGTACTGTTTCAGCACTTTAATGTGCGCAGTATCCCAGTGCTGCTGAAGCTGAAAGACGGCAAAGTGCTGGCACAGATTGACGATTTTTCTGACCAGGCCAAAGTTCTGCAACAGCTGCAATAAAGGCAGCGTCCTGCCACCAGGCTCAGGTCACAATGCAATTGTCCGGCACTGCGGGTGCCGGATTCACCTGCTCTCCCAGCATCTCTTTTAACGACGACTCAATCACTTCAGTCATCGCATCCAGCGCCAGATCATTGGCTTCTGTACCAAAGGGTTCCTGCAGCTCTTCGGCCAGCGCTTCAATAGCTAAAAAGGTGTAAGCGACAAAAGCCACAATCAGCGGCGTCATCACACCCAGGGTTGCCACCAATCCCAAGGGCAATAAAAAGCTGTAGAGGTAGACAGTGCGGTGCAAAATCACCGCATAAGCAAAAGGCACCGGCGTGCTGGCAATCCGTTCACAACCGCCGAGACAAGCCGCCAGCTGGGATAACTGCTGGTCCATGCTGGCAAATAAAATCGGTTCCAGTTGTTTAGCACGGCGCAGCTCGGCAAGTTGCAGCGAGAGATCGCGCACCACCAGCGCCGGTTTAAAACGGGCCCTCGACAACTCAGGCCACAATAAAGGCCGCACCAGCGGCTGCAACAGACTGGCCGCGTCCTGCTGGCGTAATTGCGCCCGCAGTGCATACACAAAGGCAATCAGGCTGTGGACAAACTGGCGCTGCTGAGTGTCGCTGGCGTCGCTGGCCGACAACAGCTGCCGGGTTAAGGCGCGGGTTTCCACCAGCACAGCGCCCCATAACTTGCGGGCTTCCCAGAAGCGCTCATAACTGACCGAATTGCGAAAACTCAAGAAAATCGCCAGCGCAATGCCAAGCAGGGTAAAAGGCACGGGCGTTAAGTCGGGCACATAAGCCGGATAAAAGCGTTTCGCCAGCACCACCACCCCAGCAATCAACACCAGGGTACAGAGCTGCGGCAAAATGCGCACCACCACTGAACCACGCCAGACAAATAACATACGCAACCAGTGCAGCTTGGGCCGGACAATCATAGGGCTAAAGGCTTTTTAAGTAAGAAATGGAAGGCGGTGCTTATGGTAAAGCGCCGCCTGCAGAATTCCCAGCACCACACAGCAAAATGCGACCAAAGGATGAGTTCATTATCAGGGGGCTTTGCAGGCGCAGCATCAAGGAGAAAATCTGTTGATAAATGGGATTACCAGCCTGCAAAATCCAGCTCAATTGCCATTTGCGCTACATATAGAGCAAGAAAAACGCTCACGCTATATATATGGAACATTATGCTGAAAGTAAATTACAGATAACTGAAAGATGCGCTATACATAATACATATAAGACCAATGCGATTCATATATGGAGCAAAAATGCCAAAATCTGTGACAAGAACTTATTCCCGCTATACCGAAGAAGTATTAACACTTTTGGCTGGCTTGATACGTGCAGCGAGGCTTGAAAACAAAATGACTGCTCAGGACGTTGCTGATCGTGCGGGTATTTCCAGAGGCATGCTCTCCCGGATCGAAAAGGCAGATCCTAAATGTGAAATCGGCGCCACATTTGAAGTAGCCAGAATTGTTGGTGTGTCTTTATTTGAAGCAGAACCGGGGCGACTGGCCATGCACAGCAAACAGGTAGAATATAAGTTGGCTCTTTTACCCAAAAGCGCCCGAAAAGAGAAAAAGGTAGTCATGGATGACTTCTAACGATCACTATAAAGAAGCCTTTGTCTGGGTTTGGCTACCACAAGCAACAACACCTGTTGTTGCAGGGCGTTTGGTACCTGACGGGAACAAGCTGCTGTTCAACTATGGTAAAAGCTATCTTGAACGAATTAAGGATGCCATGCCCATTTATGAACCAGAACTCCCCTTACAGCCTGGCAGTTTACCATTACAGGATGGCCTGAGCATTCCCGGCTGTATCAGAGACGGAGCGCCATGCCTGGGGACGGCGGGTTATCATCAATCGCCGCCTTGGACTCAAAGGCAAAGATGTTGATACCGATCAGCTTGATGAACTGACCTATTTGCTTGAATCAGGCTCAGACCGGATAGGCGCATTAGACTTTCAACATTCACCAACAGAATATACTCCCAGATCGGCAACAAACGTCAGCCTGGAAGAATTGCAAGAATCTGCTGCCCGCGTAGAGAAAGGAGTTCCGCTGACTGCAGAGTTGGATCAGGCCCTCTTTCATGGCAGCTCCATCGGTGGTGCGCGCCCGAAAGCATTAATCGATGAAAACAACACCAAATACATCGCAAAGTTCTCAGCAAGTAATGACCTTTACAGTGTGGTAAAAGCGGAATTCATCGCGATGCGGTTGGCTAAATTGGCTGGAGTTGATGCAGCTCCAGTCAAACTAACACAAGCTGCAAATAAGGATGTTTTGCTGGTCGAACGATTTGACCGGGTTTTTACACCAAATGGCTGGTCACGCAAGTCTGTCGTTTCTGCCCTCACCTTATTTGCATTGGATGACATGATGGCACGGTACGCAAGCTACGAAACCCTAGCCGAGATTATCCGCCACCGCTTCACCACACCCAAAAAAACGCTGCGAGAGCTATTTTGCCGCCTTAGCTTTAATATTTTGTCCGGCAACACAGATGATCATGCGAGAAACCATGCTGCGTTTTGGGATGGTCAAACACTGTCGCTGACTCCTGCTTACGACATTTGCCCCCAGGGCCGCACCGGTAATGAAGCAACCCAGGCTATGTTGATCACAGGGAATAACAAACTGAGCCAGTTAGCAACCTGCCTGGCCGCAGCACATAACTTTCTGCTCTCTGCGGATGAAGCCAAAGCGATATTCGAACACCAAATACAGGCGATTACCGATCACTGGGAAGCGGTCTGTGATGAAGCCAGGCTCAGTGAAGTGGATAAACAGCTACTGTGGCAACGGCAGTTTCTAAACCCATTTTCTCTCACACTGTAGGAACCAACCAAATCAGATGAAGTTGCATTGTGCGCAGGGGCTAATGCCCCACCCAATATCACTGAATTTGTAACCATGCCTGCAGAGCCAGATGATCCGAACGGCGGTTCTTCAGGTCGTCCGCAACCAATTGGGCTTTCTGCACCGACAGCTGTGCTTTGGGCACCAGCATAAAATCCAGTCGCACACCTTGGTCAGGTTTGTCGTACCAATTTAAAAAGCTATATGCCGGGCCCTTGCCTGGTTTTAGCGCCAGTACGTCCTGGTGCTGCGGCAATGCTTGCTGCATGCTTTGCAGTAAGCCATCGTCGCCAGAGGGATTGAAGTCACCCATCACTACGGCCACAGCTCCCTGCGGCCAGGCCGCCAGTTTAGCTACCACTAACTGCACCGACTGGCGCCGCGCTTCGGCACCCAGATGATCCAGATGCAGGTTCAGTACACGCCATTGCTGCTGGCTGTGTTTATCCCGCAGCAAGACCCAGCTGCAAATACGCGGCAGCGCTGCATCCCAGCCCGCTTTACCCACGCTGTTATCGGGGTTCAGCCAGAAGGTGCCGCTGTCGAGCAGTTCAAAGCGGCTTTGTTTATACAGTACCGGGCTGTATTCACCGGCTTGTTTGCCATCGTCGCGGCCGACCCCCACAGCTGCATAACCAGGCAGCGCTTGTTTCACCTGCTCCAGTTGATGATGCAGCACTTCCTGCAACCCCAGTACGTCAGGTTGTTGCTGTTGCAACCAGCCGGTCACCCGGCCAGCCCGGTGCGGCCAGGCCAGCTCTTTGTCGGCTTGGGTGTCCATCCGGATATTCCAGCTAATCAGTTGCACCGATTCGGCCCAGCTGGCGCTGCTGAACAGCATGACTACGAACCAGATTGAAGCAGATAATCGCATGTGATGTCCTTAGTTCTGCGTTCAGGCCAGGCGCGGCTTTCAGCGCTCAGCCCATCACTCTTTTGGGCGATTTTAGCCGCCACAGATGGAGTTATGATGACAGCTCTGCTAAGCCTTTCAGAGACAGCCTGTCTCGTGGCCAAGGAGCCCTTATGTTACTGACCCTGCACGTTCTGATTAGCCTGCTGGCATTACTGGCCGGTGCCTGTTTCAGCCTGGCCTTGCTGAAGCACAAACCCGGCGCCCTGCTGCATAGTCTGTTTTGGTGGCTGACGCTGCTGACCAGCCTGAGCGGTGTCATTTTGCCTGCGGAGCAGTTCTTACCTTCGCACCTTTTTGTGATCCTGTCACTGCTGGTACTGGCAGTATCTGGTTATGCCTGGTGGAAAACGGCACTGACTGGCGGCTGGCGCGTCAGCTTTATTGTCTGCAGCCTGTTTGCGTTTTACCTCAATGCTTTTGTCGCTGTGGTGCAGTCTTTTATGAAGCTGCCGCCCTTGCAGCAGCTGGCCCCCACCCAAAGCGAACCACCTTTTGCAGTGGCGCAAGGGGTGCTCCTTGTGATCTTTCTGCTGCTGGGTTACCTCAGCTGTAGCCAAAGGAACGGCTGGGGCTCCCAATAAATAAATAGTCCGGATGCAGCGGCAAAGGCCTGGCTCACGCAGACGCGCCGTGGATATATCCCTATAGGCTCCGCTGCGGCATCCCTGCCGCAGAGGGTCTGCTTAGAGCCAGACCATTGCTCGCCTTAAGTAGCGCCTTTTGCTTCTGCAACCAGCCCAGGTACTATCCTGCACAGGTTATTTGCTCATCCGAAACACCAGCTCACCGCCTTGCATCAGTTGCTGGTAGCTGACTTTCACCCCTAACGGCTGGCCGTTCAGCTGCCAGCTTTGCACTGTACCCGCCAGATCGCCTTCAGTGCGAATGGTCAGGCTTTTGCCACCCGGCAGGCTGAGCTGCACCTGACGGAACTGCGGCAAACCACGAACAAAACCGTCGTCCACCGGGTTCACCGGGTAAAAACCCAGAGCACTGAACACATACCAGGCCGACATCTGGCCAACGTCGTCGTTACCGGCCAGACCGTCCGGTTCCGCTTTGTACATAGTGTCGCGGATATGACGTAACCAGTGCTGGCCTTTTTCTGGTGCACTGGTAAAAGCGTATAAATACGCCACATGATGCACCGGCTCATTGCCATGCGCATACTGGCCAATCAGGCCGGTAATGTCCGGCGACACATCGCCATGCATTTTCTCTTTGGTGGTAAACAGCTCGTCCAATTTAGCTAAAAACGCCTGTTCAGACGGGTATAACGCCATCATGCCTTCAACATCATGCGGCACAAAGAAGTTGTATTGCCAGGCATTGGCTTCGGTGTAGTCCGTGGTGCGGTGCGCCACATAAGTCGGGCTGAACGGGCTGACCCACTGGCCCTCTTTGGTTTTGCCACGCATAAAGCCTGTGCTGCTATCAAACAGCTGGCGGTAACTCAGGGCACGTTTGCTGAATAACGCTGCATCGTCGGTTTTACCCATAGCCTGCGCCAGGCGGGCAATAGCGGCGTCGTCAAAGGCGTATTCCAGCGTTTTTGACACAGCTTCCAGCTCCAGTTCAGACGGGATATAGCCATACTGGCGGTATAAATCGGTGCCAAATTTGTTCTGCATGGCCGAGGCTTTGACCGCCCGCAGCAGGTGCTCCGGATCGGCGCTGGTAAGGCCTTTTAAGTAGGCGTCCACTATCACCGGCACCGCGTGGTAACCAATCATCACATCGGTTTCATTCGACATTAAATCCCAGCTTGGCAATAAGCCGGTTTCGTCATAAAACCCCAACATGGATTTGACCATATCATCCACCCGTTCCGGGTTGCTCAGCGTCAACAGCGGGTGCAAGGCTCGGAAGGTATCCCACAGCGAAAACAGGCTATGACGCTGATAGCCCGGCTGAGTGTGCGTCGCGCCATCAGCACCAAAATAGGCGCCGTCCACATCGCTGAACAGCTGTGGTGCTAAAAAGCTGTGGTACAGCGCGGTGTAAAACTTGGTTTTATTCACCTTGTTGTCGTCTACCACAGCAAAGCGGCTTAGCTGCGCTGTCCAGGCCTGCTGCGCCTGCGCTTTCACTTGTGCAAAGTTTTTACCGGCGGTTTCTGCCGCCAGGTTGCGTTTAGCACCGGCAATGCTGGTGTAGGACAAGGCCATTTGCGCTTCAACCGCCGTTTTCGGTTGACCAAAATTCAGCACGATTTGGCTTTGTTCGGCCTGCAATTGCTCGCCTTTGGCTGGTTTTTGCGCCTGATACAGCTGGTAGCTGAACGGCTGGTTGAAGTGGGCAACAAAATACAGCGGCTGCAGTTTGGCCCAACCGGTGGAGACCCGGTAGCCCACAATAGTGTGGTCGTTTTCTACCCGGATAAAAGTCGTCACCGGTTTATCAAAGTTCTGCGCATAACCTAAATCCAGCAGCAGCTGGGCGTCCTGCCCGCCACTGAAACTGTAGTGATGCACCCCTACTCTGGCACTGGCCGTTAATTCGGCTTTCACCTGTTCTGCTGGCAGCTCCAGCGCGTAATAACCAGGTTGTGCCACTTCGCCTTGATGGCTGTACTTGGTGAAAATACGGCCTTTGTCGTCGCGTTCGCGCTTTAAGTAATCACCGCGAAACGGCATCACCAGTAAATCCAGCATGTCGCCCACCCCGGTGCCGGACAAATGGGTGTGGCTAAACCCCAGCAAGGTGTCGTCAGAATAATGGTAACCCGAAGTCCAGTCCCAGCCTTTGGACGGATTGTCCGGGCTTAATTGCACCATGCCAAAAGGCACTACAGCGCCAGGAAAAGTGTGGCCATGACCGCCGGTGCCAATCAGCGGATCCACGTACGACAGTGGCGAATTTGCGGTGTTTTTTGGCGAGTCAGCCGTTTGCGAGGCGCAAGCAGCCAGACTCAGCAGTGCTAGCGCACTGCCAAGCAGGAGTTGTTTCATTGTTAGTCCTTCAGTTTATCCAGCCAGTTTTTCTTTAAAAACCAACTGGAGAGCAAGGCGACAGCCAGAGTCCAACCGAACTCAGGCCATTGTTGGATCACCAGATAGATAGGCAGCGCCACCAGCGCCAATTGCCAGACCATGCCGACCAGAATATTGATGGCGTCACGGCCTGGATGAGTGTCCGGGTCAAAATCTGGTTGTTGTGCCAGCACCTGCTGTTTCACCGGGGCCCAAAAGCCCCATGGCCGTACCTGGCGGTAGAAATCGCAGAGTACCTGCATAGGCTCAGCCGGGGTCATCAGCGTACCCAGCACAGAACCTGCCAGACTCAACACTAATAAAGCCGGGAAGGCATAGAGCGGATGGGTATCCGGCAGCAGCAGTGGCAACACCAGGGACGCCACCAGACCCGACATCATGCCCCAGAAATAGCCATAGGCATTAAAGCGCCACCAGTGCCACTTCAGCAGGTTGGCCGCTGCATAACCGCCAAACAGCGCGCCAAAAATCCACTGCATAATGTTGTTGATGCTGCTGAGCATAAACCCCATGCCAACCCCAATCACCACCAGTACCAGCGACATCAGGGTACTGAGCCGCACATAGGTTTTGGCCTCTGCATTCGGGTTAAAGTACTTTTTGTAGACGTCATTGACCAGGTAGACAGGTGCGGCATTGACCGACGCCGCCAGCGTCGACATAAAGGCCGCCAGCAAACCGGCGATCAGCAAACCAGCCAGCCCGACCGGCACATACTGCGAAATCGCAATAGGCAGCAGCTGCTCAAAGTCGAAGTTCTGGCCCTGGGCTTTAATTTCCGGCCCCATATACACCAGGGCCAGCACAGTAAAACCAGCCACCATCATGTACCTTGGGAAGAACATGACCAAGGACACCAAACCACTCATTTTGGCCGCTTCTTTCGGTGTTTTCGCCGCCAGAATCCGCTGCATATCGTAGTTCGGTACCGGGCCTGCCATGCTGAACAACACGCCTTTAAACAGCATCATCATGATCATCAAGCCAAACAGCTCCATGCCATCGGACTGAATGCGATCATTGGCACTGTCGAGCAACCCCTGCCAGTCTAAACCGACCTGCCAGCCAAACCACAGCTGATCCCAGCCATTGGGCGTGGCCTGCTGAATTTGTTCCGGACTGACCAGCGACATCGCAATCACACCGACTGCCACCGCTGCCAGCGTCATAATGACGAACTGCAGCAACTCGGTCAGTACCACCGAATACATGCCGCCTTTGAGCACATACAAGGTAGTAAAGGCGAAAATAAGCAAGGCATAAGTGTCGGGCGACCAGTGCCAGGGGAAGAAAATAGCGGCAAATTTGCCAATGCCTTTAAAGGCATAAGCAATAAAGCCAATGGCGCTGACAATGGCAAAAATAACCACCACCCACTGGCATAACTCTGCACCGCGGCCTTTACCAAAGCGGGTTTCCAGCCACTCTGCGCCCGTCATCACATTGGAGCGACGCAACCAGAGTGACAGGTACACCATCAAAAACACCTGGTTGAAAATAGGCCAGACCCAGGGCAACCAGACGCTTTTCAGCCCATAGATAAAACAGACTGTCACCAGCCACATGGTGCCGGCAATATCGAACATGCCAGACGCGTTCGACACGCCCAGCGCCCACCAGGGAATTTTTTTACCGCCCAGGAAGTAGGCATTCATGTCCTGCCGCGCTTTGTTGGCAATATAAAAGCCCAGACCTAAAGTACCGGCCATATAGAGCGCGATCACCAGCAAGTCGAACCAATGCAGCGTCATGAGTGAAAGCCCCCCAGCGTCCGCCAGCTCAGGCTTGGCAGCAAGGCCTGCAGTTGCTGGGCTGTCCAGCCTGCCGCTTGCAGGCGGATGGTTTTCGGCTGGTTGGGCAGCAAGTCAAAGAAGTTGTCCGATAAATTGGCCGGCATAGGACTGAACTCCAGGAAACATTGGCGCACCAAAGCCCGGCTTTGCAGCTGCAGCACCAGGCAATCGCCTTCGGTACTGCTTTGAATACTCAGCTCTGGCCGGCTCAGTGTCTGTTGTTTGGCTGGAACAAAATAATACAGATTTTCGGTCAGTAACTGACCCGAGCTGTTCAGTAATTTGGCCTGAAACACCAGCTGTTCAGCGGTTTTACCAGCCAACAGTTCAGCCTTCGGTTTCGACCAAACCAGCACAGAGGCATTGGCTGCTGTGGTCAGTTCTGACTGTTGCTGCCACAACAGGGCACCACTGAAATCCAGCAGTTGCAGCTCCAGACGGGCGGCCAACGCACTGTGGCGGTCCGACACCAGCTGTATTTGCAGCTGCTGCTGTTGTTCAGTGATCACCAGTAAATCCGTGCCAAAGCTACGGCCCGCCTGGTAATGCAAGGCTTTCCAGCGGCCGTAATAGTCAATGCCAGACCAGGACGCCGCCGGCCAGGTATCATTCAACTGCCAATACAAGGTACCCATACAAAACGGCATGGCGGCGCGGTGCGCTTCAAAGGCCAGTTTTAAGCCTTCGGCCTGCTGCACCTGGCTTAAGTACATCAGGTCAGTAAAGTCGACGGCGTCCCTGTGTTCCTGCTGCAAATAGCTGTGGATCAGCTTATTGCCGCGTGGGTGTTTCTGATGCACCCTCAATACCTCTGAGCCTAAATCCCAGTCTTCTGCTTCGGTAAACCGCTGCATCGACGACTGCACAGGAAACGACTGGAAGCCATATTCCGACATAAAACGCGGAATACGTTTTTGGTATTCGCTAAAGGGCTGCTCGCCATGCCAGACGCCCCAGAAATGATGGTTACCCAAATGGTCCGAATCATCTTCCCAGAACACGCCTGGCGAGGATCGCAGGTAAAAACGCGTTGGGTCCAGCTGCTGCAGCTGCTGTGGTAACAGCTCACCAAACAACGCCATATACTGTTGTTTTAAACGGCTAAAGAGTTCATCGCTGTAACCAAATTTGGCTGGCCAGTCCCATTTTTCAATGGCCATATCCACTTCGTTGTTGCCACACCAAAGTGCAATACAAGGGTGGTTACGCAGCCGTTTAATGTTGTACTGCGCTTCTTCCGCCACATTGGCCATAAAAGCCGCGTCACCCGGGTACAGTGAGCAGGCGAACATAAAATCCTGCCAAATCAGAATGCCGTTTTCGTCCGCCAGTTGGTAAAACACATCGTCCTGATAAACGCCACCACCCCAGACCCGCAGCATATTCATATTGGCGGCGGTCACAGCGGCAAAATCAGCCTGGTGCCGCTCGGCAGTCATACGATGAATGAAACTGTCGCCCGGAATGTAGTTGGCGCCTTTCATAAAGACCGGCTTACCATTCACTTTCAGGAAAAAGCTGACGCCGTCGGCGTCGGGTTTATTCACCACTTCAATGCTGCGCAAGCCAATTTTTTGTTGCTGTTGATCCAGCAGTTCACCGTCCACCGTCAGGCTAAAGTCAAACTGGTATAGAAAGGCCTCGCCCAACCCATTAGGCCACCATAACTGCGGCTGGGCCAACTGAAACTTCAGTTCTGTGGCTTGGCCTTCTGTCAGTTGCAGCCGCAACTGCTGGTTCAGCTCTGGTGCCTGGGCACAACGCACCTGCAACACAGCTTCACAGCTTTGTTTCAGCTGATAGCTGGCAACAAAGCTGAATTCCGCCAGCGTTGCCGACAAACGCTGCTGGACAAAATGCAGGTTGCTGATGCGGGCTTTCGGCACTTTACGCAGATAAATTGGCCGCCAGATACCGCTGGTAACAAAACGTGGGCCCCAGTCCCAGCCGAAATGGCAAGGTGCTTTGCGGCAATACACACTGAGTTTTTCGTCCGACTTGTCGTTTTCCGCCGGGTAGGTGTAACCCGCTGCCAGGTGTTGTGGCATGGTTTCATTGATCGGCGAGCGAAAACGGATTTCCAGCCGATTTTCACCGGCTTTCAGCAGTTCAGTACAAGCAAACTGCTGACCAATAAACATATTCTGGCTTTTCCCCAGCAACTGGCCATTCAGATACAAGTCGCAAAAGGTATCCAATCCTTCAGCCACCAGCTCAATATCCTGCGCCAGCCAGTCGGCCGGCAACACAAAGCTTTTGCGGTAATGCCAGTCTTTCTGCTCAATCCATTGCAACTTGTTTTCATTGTCACGGTAGAAAGGTTCGTCGATCAGACCATTGGCCTGCAAATCGGTAAAGTTACAACCCGGCACTGTCGCCGCAAACCAGTCCTGCTGGTCCGCCTGGCGGAATTGCCAGTCACCGTTCAGATCCAAAATGCCTGAAGACTCAGATACAACCATGATAAATGCTCTTGTAATGACTTAAATGACGCCCTCATTGGCGCTGTTCTTTTGTTCGCTCTGCTCAGCGGCACCACTGTGTCAGCTGCCTGACTTTGTCTGGGTCGACCCGGCCCTGAGTCAGCAAAGCGGAATAACTATGGATTGAAAAACCCTGACGCCAGCTTTGCAGTGCTGGCAACAGCTGCGGCAGATTTTGCTGGTTCACCCCGCCACCCAGCACCAGCTCTACGCGGCCAGCGGCCTGCTGCAGTAACTGCTGCACCAAGGGCACACCGTGCAGAATACCCAGACCACTGCCCCAGGCGGTGCCTGCGGTTAAAATGCGCTGCACACCCAAGTCAACCAATTGCTCTAACGCAACCAGTGGGTCGGGCAAGGCGTCAAAAGCGCGGTGAAAAGTGACCTGCAAACCGGCGGCCTGGCTTTGCGCAAGCAAAGGCTTTAACCGGCTAATATCCAGTTGGCCCTGCTCCGTTAACAGCCCCAGCACCACGCCGTCGGCTCCAGCCTGTGCGGCCAGTTCAATGCTGCGTTGCATCTGCAGCAGCTCAGCGGCGCTGTAGCAAAAATCACCGCCGCGCGGCCGGATCATCACCAGCAAACCGGGCAGGTCAGCCAGGCTGTGACGGGCAATAGTCATCGCAGCCAACGACGGGGTTAAACCGTCCTGCTCCATCACGCCACATAGTTCAATCCGGCGCGCTCCGCCTGCCAAGACTGCCTGCAGATCGCCAGCTAACGCAGACAAGTCGTCGGCATTAATGCATGCTTCCAATGGGATAGCGCTGACCGAGGTCATGGCAGCAGCTCCAGTTCACCAATCCGGGCATCCAGTCGTTTCTGACCGGCGCTCAGCAGCAAACCCAACTGCACTATCTGCTGGCCCTGTAACTCTGGCCAGTGGGCAGTCAGTTGCTGCCAGTGGTCACTGTTTTGCAGTGGCAGGCTCAGCCTGTTGCCGTCAGCGGTCTGTACGTAGAGGCTGAGGCCTGCGGCCTGCCCCTGAACCCGTACCTTCAGCGTCAGGCCGCTGCCGGGCTGCAACTGAGTGCGGTACAGTGGAATATGACTGGTTTTGGTCGTCGCGCTGCTTTGAATGGCTAACGAGCTGCCACCAGACCAGGCTTGGTGAAAGTCGTAAAAAATATGCAATGCAGCGTCACCTTCCACCGCAAATTGCCAGGTAGGCAGCACATCCTGCTGGCTGATATCGCTCCAGGCCGCGCCTTTGGTCTGGCCGTTCAACCACAACTGCTTGCCGTGCCCTGTGTTAAATCGGGTGTGAAATGGCAGGCTAAGCACTGTGGTTTTGGCCGCCAGATACGCGCCCAGGCCTTTCCAGCCGGTAGCATCTGTGGTGGCCTGATTTAAATCGTCGCCAGCGAACAGTCGTTGTTCGGTCTGATAAAAGCGCCGCTCATCGTGAGGGTTTTCGGCAAAAGTGCTGAAGGCCGGAGTATCGGCGTCACCACTGAAGTTAAAATTCACGTTAGGCGCAAAAAGCGCAATAGAGGTCAGGGCTTTGCCGTCGACCATTAAGTCGTCCAGCCAACGGCTTTGACTGAAGGCGCGCTGGGCTGTGCGACTTGGCCATAAATCCGCCCCTGTGTAAACCTCATAAGGGCTGCGCCCCAGCATCAGCGCACGCTCGGCCGATTGGCGAATCATTGGCTGGTCCCACCAATAATTCAGAAAAATAGCGTCGCTGCTGCGTACCGCGCCCTGCAGATAACGCTGGTTCTGTTCATTCAGCTCATTTTGCCAGCGCACCACGCCGCTCGGCAGCATGGAGTCGTACCAATGAATTTCCATGCCCTGCGGCGCACGGGCGGTCAGGTACTGCATAAACGCCAATAACCGCGCAGCCAGCTCAGCACCACGTTGCGGGTTTTTCTCGCCTTTTACCAGTTGATTGGCAGCGTCTTTGACTGCGGTTAAATCGGTTTCCTGATTTACCAGCCAGCCGTCAAAACCATAAAATTCTGCAATGCGGATCAGCTGGTCTGCCAGCACAAAACGGCCTTGAGCATCCTGCTGCAGCAAGGTTTCGACTGTGTCCGGGTTGCCGCCCCACTGCGCAATCCCCAGAAACACAGACCCTATCACTTTGACGCCATTTTTATGGGCGGTATCGACCCAGGGCCGGGCCGGAATTTGCACTGTTAAATCGGCAGTACCGGCAAACCAGTTCAGAATGTCGATTTGCGACCAGTGGCTGAAGTTGTACAGATTAAACTTCGGCTGAGGCGTTACATAATTGCCAAAGTTATTCATGCCATCAGGCGCGTATAACACCTTGGCGTAAGAGTCCTGTACCGCCAGCCCCGTCAGCGGCGCACTCTGTCGCCGCGCTAACGGCACCAGGCTGCGGTTGGCCGCACTGGCGGTCGCGCCCTGCTCTGTCCAGTCCGTCAGTTGCTGCAGCGTCAGCGCAAAAGGCGGTTCGGCTGGCTGAAGGCCAACGGCCTGCGTCTTTTCTGCTGACTGCGCTGAAGCCATTGGCTGCACTGCAAAAACTGGCTGCGCCAGACAGCTGCACAGCGCCACACAGCACCAGAACAAACTTCGCATCAGGCTTTGGCTCCGAGCAGGCTTTTGCCGTCAATCAACTGGCTGCCGCTGTGCTGGCGCACGGCGTAGTTAAAACCAGGCTGAATACAGAATGCACCATACTGGCCTTGGCGGTTTAAGGCTAAAAAGCCCACCTGAAAGGCGGCGTAATCACCAATTTTGCGGGCAATACGTTCCACGGCTTCACGGCAGGCTTGCTCCGGGCTCGCGCCCTGACGCATCAGTTCCACCACTAAATGGCTGCCTACGGTTTTGATCATCAGCTCACCCATGCCAGTGGCCGTGGCGGCTCCCACCTCGTTATCCACATACAAACCGGCGCCAATAATGGGTGAATCGCCCACCCGGCCATGCATTTTGTACGCAGCGCCACTGGTGGTGCAGGCACCGCTTAAGTTGCCGTCAGCGTCCAGCGCCAACATGCCGATGGTGTCGTGGTTTTCAATATTGATCAGCTGCAGCTGCTGGTCTTTTTGCCAGGCCAGCCAGTCGGCTTTGCTTTCTGCCGTCAGCAGGTCTTCTTCAACAAAGCCCTGCGACAGCGCAAATTGTTTGGCACCTTCACCCACCAGCATCACGTGTGGAGTTTTCTCCATCACGGCGCGGGCCACCGAAATTGGGTGTTTGATATTCTGCAAAAAAGCCACAGAGCCGCAGTTCATGTGTTCATCCATGATGCAGGCGTCTAAGGTGACGATACCGTTTTTATCCGGGTAACCACCGTAACCGACGGTGCGCACTTTCGGGTCCGCTTCCGGCACCCGCACGCCGGCTTCCACCGCGTCGAGCGCCCGGCCACCTTTGCTCAGCACTTGCCAGGCGGCTTCGTTGGCTGGCATACCATGCTCCCAGGTGGACACCACCACAGGTTTATTCGCTTTAGCCGGAGCCGCCAGCACCTGCTGACTTTTAAACAGTCCTGTCACGCCCAGCAGAGCGGACAGTTTCAGAAAATCGCGCCGTGATCTCATTGGGCAGCTCCCTGCAGGCTGTTGCGTTGTTGATGGGCCAATAAAATGGCGCCCTGCTCAGGCGACGCCAGTGCCGGCGTAATACAGGCCGCCAGCTGAGGGTCGAGCCAGGGTTTAATCCGTTCGGTAATACCGCCAATCAGTGCCAACCGGTCGGCGCCACAAGCCAATAAACGGCGGATCACCTGATTGACGAAGCTGGCACCTTGCTGGATCAGGCCCAGGCTGACTTTGTCGCCAGCGTCTGCCGCGCTGAACACCAGCGGGGCGTAACGGGCAAATTCAGTGGCGCTGGCGTTCATCAGTTGCTGCGCCAGTTCAGTGGCACTGCAACAGGTCAGCATACTTTGCGTCAGGCTGGTTGGCAGCCCGACACCATCGGCATCCAATAGCACCGCCTTTACCGCTTCCAAGCCAAACCAGGAACCACTGCAGGTGGCATTAATAGGAAAACCATAACCGCCAACCTGAGTTTGTTTCCCTGCCACATTGGCCAGCGAACTGAAGCCAGTACCGAGGATCAGCACAGCGCCATCCAGCCCCTGGTGGGCACCGGCCGCGGCTGCATGCAGGTCTGTGGTCAGGTATAACGAATGAAATGGATGCTGCCACGCCGCCATAGCGTCACGCATCGCCGGTAAATGCAAGCCAGCCAGGCCAGCTCCCACCACCAGACGGGAAAAGTCTGCCGTGCTGAGGCCTGCCTGTTGCAGGGCTTCAGTCACCGCAGCGAGAATAGAGTTTTTGCATTGTTCCAGACCATTGACCGGGTTGGCCGGGCCGCTTTTGCCGCTACCCAGACTGACGCCGGCCGTGTTTTGCAACAAAGCACGGCAATGGCTGGCACCACCGTCTATGCCGACAAATAGCAGCTCGTCGCCTTTTGCTGCAGAAGTGTGCAGCCCCTTACTGATCTGAATCATGTGTTAAATCCTGTAAAACCAGGCTCCGGCGTACCGGAGCCTGCATGGCTGTTGCAGCCAGGTTAGATGTCAGGGCCGATCAGTTCGATTTCAGCCACCTGCATCAGGTTGCTGTCACCTTTGTTTTTGCTGATCTCCACCCGGTAAAAGCGGAAGGCGCGGCCACTGCCGGTGTTGAACAGCTTACGTTCAAACCGCTGGTCAAAGGCTTCACCAATCCATGACCCCACAGTAAACCAGCTTTCGCCATCGTTCGAGCCTGACAGGCTGAAGTTTTCCGGATCACGGTCTGGCGCATCGTTGGCACTGGTCAGCGCCAGCGCATTCACAATGACTTCAGCGCCCATATCCAGCTCAACCCAGCTTGGCGCTTCGGCGGTCGGCACGGCTTCGTTGTCCAGCCACTTGGTGCTGCTGTCGCCGTCAAAAGCTTTGCTGGCGGCTTCGTTGTCGCTGATAGCGGCCCGGCCAGTAATGGCGACACCGCCTTGATGGCTGTGCACCACGGCCTGGTGCTGCGGACCAATCAGCTCAATTTCAGCGACTTGCATCAGGTTGGCGTCACCTTTGTTTTTGGTGATGTTCAGACGGTAGTAAGGGAAACCTAACTGGTTGCCCACAGAGAAGATCTGACGCTGGAAGCGCGCATCAAAGCTCACGCCTAACCAGCTGGCCAGGTCAATCCAGGTTTCACCGTCTTTCGACGCCTGCAGCGTAAAGTTTTCCGGGTCACGGTCTGGTGCATCATTGGCACTGGTCAGCGCCAGTTGGGTCACTGCCTGTGCCGTTGGCAGACTGATCTCAGCCCAGGCCGGCGCCGCAGCGGTTGGCACCGCTTCGTTATCCAGCCACTTGGTGCTGCTGTCGCCGTCAAAAGCTTTGGTTACCGCTTCGCCTTCACTGATGGCGGCGCGGCCGGTGATTTGTACACCACTGCTGCGGCCATGGTTCAGGCCAGGCACTTCAGGGCCAATCAGTTCAATTTCAGCCACCTGCATTAATACGTCATCACCTTTGTTTTTGGTGATGTTCAGCCGGTAGCTGCTAAAGGCCAGGCTGTTATCAACGCGGAAGCTCTGACGCTCAAAACGCTCCTCAAAGGACTCACCTAACCAGGAACCTAAGGTGACCCAGGTCACGCCGTCGTTTGACCCTTGCAGATTAAAGTTTTCCGGGTCACGGCCTGGTGAATCGTTGGCACTGGTCAGGGCCAGTGAGCTGACGGCCACAGGTGCCGGGTAATCCAGTTGCACCCAGCTAGGCTCGGCTTCGCTTGGCACACCTTTGTTGTCCAGCCACTTGGTTTCGGTATCACCGTCAAAGGCTTTGGTTGGCGCTTCTGCATCGCTGATCTGACCGCGTGCTGTGATATTGGCATTGGCCGTTGGGTGTTTCAGGTCCGGGTAGATAGGACCAAACAGCTCAATCTCAGCCAGCTGCATCAGACCGTCATCCCCCTTGTTTTTGGTGATATTCAGCTTGTAGTAGCTGTACGCCAGACCGTTATCAAACTTAAAGTCTTTGCTTTCAAAACGCTCGTCAAAGCTTTCGCCGATAAAGCTGCCTAAAGTGACCCAGGTCACACCGTCGTTAGAACCCAATACGGTAAAGTTTTCCGGGTCACGGCTTGGTGAGTCGTTGGCACTGGTGATCGACAGGGTGTTCACCGCCTGAGGCGTGGCAAACTGAATTTGGATCCAGGATGGATTTTCCTCAGTGGGTGCACCTTTCCAGTCGTTGTGATCCAGCCATTTAGTCGACGTATCGCCGTCAAAGGCTTTGGCTTCCGCTTCGGCATCACTGATGCGGTTACGGCCAGTGATCACCGCTGTGGCCAGGTTGGCTGCGGTGGTAATACGGTGAATTGGGCCTGTGTCTGCCTGTTCTTCGGCAAACTTCAGCTTCAGGTCCACCACATCTTCGGCGGTCAGGTTCAGCTGGTCCAGGTAAGGCACAGCAGCTATTGAATCCAGCAGACGCTGACGCAGCGGCTCCAGTGCCGTTTCATCCCCATCCTGCGCCAGGTAAATGGCGTCCAGTGCGGAGGCGAACAGCTGGTCAAATTGTTCGCTCGATTGCAGGTTGGCAAATGCAGCGTTAAGCAGTGACAGCTTGATCACGTCAGGCGCCACCAGCACATCGGTGCATTGCTCCTGCACTGTGGTATTGCCGTCACCGTCTGTCACTTCCACGTCTTCACACTTGGTGTCGGTGACAAAATTTTCATAGGCTTCGGCGCTAACCAGTGCGGTGTTGAACACATTGGTTTTGCTGTCCAGGCCCAAAGCACGCAGGGCGCGACGGGCATTGTCGGCCAGCGCCAGTTCGTACAGCGCACGCACCGCCACATTACGGCCACCAGCAACATCTTTTTCCACCAGTGCTGTGGCAATAGTGGTCAGCGCGTTGGCATAAAACTGGGCATCGACCTGGTTGTCCGCCTGGCTGGCGTACGCCACCTGCAGATAAGTCATGGTGTTGAGTTTCAAGGTGGCCAGGGTGTCACCTGACAGGCTGCCGCCCATTGCCGTACCAGCACAGTTGATGGCGTCACACACCATCTGGCTTTGTGCGTCTGCAGTCACCGCAATTTTCAGCATTGAGTTAATGCCGTAACCTGGTTGACCTGATACGCTGAAACCGGCTTCACCTGTCGCGTCAGTACGTGGAGTACTGCTCAGATTCAGCGCAGAGCCGTTCAGCTGAGTCACCTGAATAGCCGCATTGCTTAAGGTGCCTTTCACCACAGAACCGGCCAGATCGGCCGAGGTGGTGTCCAGTTGCACCGGTACATCCGTAGGGTCGACTTCTTTGCCGCCACCACAACCTGTCAGTACACCAAAAGCGACCGCCAGGGCTAAAGCTGATTGAGTTGTTTTAAAGGTTTTCATCTGTTTATTTCCTTTTCGTTAACCTGACATTGGCGCTACAGATCAGAATCTGTAGGTAGCTCCGGCGTAGAACCGGCGGCCGCTGTATGCGTTCATAATGAAACGCTTGTCGGTGTCATTGCCCAAATGCTGATACACCTCAGATTTGGTCAGGTTAATGACGGAGGCAGACAGGATCAGACTCTCAGTCAGGTTGTAACTGGCGTTGACGTCGACCTGGTCATACACGTCTTCGTAGTAGTTCATTTCCCAGTCAGAGTTGTAGCTGCCGACTGTTGGGCCACGTCTGTTGTACGAAGCACGTACGCTGAACAGGTCATCTTCGTAGAAGGCTGAGAAGTTCATCTGGTACTTCGAGCTGCCAATCAGTGGCGATTCACCCAGTTTTTCACCATTCAGTTCCACATTGGCCTGGTTGGTCAGGGTACGGGTGTAGTTAGCGTATAAACCAAAACCGTTGTCGAAGAAGTGCTGCATAAAGACTTCCATCCCTTTCACGGTCGCATTGGTCCCGTTACCTGAGGTGGAGAAATCACGCACCAGCTGGTTAGCGCCGCCGACACTGATCAGCTCGTTACCGGCGTTGATCAGTTCAAACTGTTCCACCGGCATATCCTGGGTAATGTCCAGGATCAGCGGAACGACAAAGTTATCCACGTCTTTCTTAAAGAGTGCAGCCCCAAAACCTGAGCCATTGCCGTAGTAATACTCCAGTGACAAGTCAAACTGGGTGGCTTCGTATGGCTTCAGTTCAGTGTTACCACCTGAACCTGTCCAGCCTTCGCCGTCGATCACTTCGTCGAAGTTATCCGCCGACGAACGGTCTGCCGAGTATTCGCTGGAGGTGTAGGTTAAGGTCTGGAAACGGCCTAAGGAGTTGTAACCAGGGCGAGCCATAGTTTTGGACGCCGCACCACGCAGTACCCAGTTGTCATCAATATCCCACACCAGGTTCAGGCTAGGTAAGGCTTTGGTTTCTGTGCTTTCTTTTTCGATATAAACGAAATCTTCCACCCGTTGCTGGTCGATTGGCAGCTCAGCGCCGCTGTCGTCTGTCCAGTCCAGGCGGTAGGTGATTTTGTCAGACGAGCCGGTGGTGGTGGTGGTGCGGACAAAACGCACACCCAGGTTACCGCGCAGGCTCTCGTACTGGTAATCAGCCTGAATATAAGCCGCCGAGATTTCCTCTTCGACGTCATACACATAGTTCGGCTCATAACGCGTGTATTTCTGGAAGTTTTCCCCTATGATCTGCCGGTATTTACGCCAGTCGACCGCTGGGAACAGGTTGGTATTAATAGCACCAGACAGGTTTTGCAGCGACTGCGGCAGAATCACGTCAGTAATCAGTGGAATACCACCGTTTTTCGAGTAGTCATCATCCAGGTCAATAGTGCCGGCCGCTTCGCCTGCAGCAATATCAAAGTCTTTCGCCAGGAAGAAGGTATTGCGGGTTTCACGGTGAATTTTACCTTTCCGGTATTTGGCACCGTAATGCAGCGTTTCGACTATGCCCAGATTCACAAAGTGGTCGACGTCGATACTGGCGTAATCTTCATCCTGCGTACCTGCGACAAAGCTGGAGTCGGTCGCACCGGCATCCGCTTCACCACCAATGCCCTGAACCAGATTAGCAATCATGTTCGGGTCCATATAGGTGGTCATGTTTTTGTTGGTCAGGTCATAACCGTAATAGCCTGACGAGGCGCCGGCATAATAAGCAGCACGGTATTTTTCTGTCGGGCCACCGTCAGCTTTAGTGCGGCCAAAGGTGATATGCGATTTAAAGTTATCGCCTTCGTAATCGGCAAAAAAGTCGAAGGTGTCTGACGTCGCTTCTTCGATTTTGTATTCGCCGTTAATCCGCGGAATTGGCGTGTCCAGCAAAGTACCGGACGCAGCAGCAGAGTAATCAATGCCGGTGACAAATTCGGCGTCAGCGTCGACGCGGATGTCGGTCCAGTAGTTGTCGTTGTTATTCCACTCCGGGTATTCCAGCTGGTTCAGAATGGAGTTTAAACCCAGGGTAAAACGGAAATAGTTAAAACCGACTTCTAATCGGTCGTTAATGCGCCATTGGGTGGTGGCCTGGTAACCGCGGCGTTCACGGTCTTCTTCCAGCACTTCCTGCACCATACTCTGGGCTGCGTAGCCTTTGGCACCGCCAGCGACCGTTTGTTTGTCGACCATTTCGCCGTAGTAGTAGTTACGGTTCATGATATTGACGCGCGAATCCTGGGTGCGGTTGGTTCTGTCCTGCTGGGTGTAACCGAACAGGAAACCGAAATCTTCGTCGTCATTTTTCCAGGAATAGATACCGCTGAGCTGAGGTTCGTTTTTGTCGGTAATGTCGGAGTTGCTGTATTCGACATTCAGCACGCCTTCGTTGGCGTCCATGCTCAGAGGTTTGCGGCTGTACATCAAGACGGTACCGCCGATACCACCTTCGTCCAGACGGGCTTCAGAGGATTTGTACACCTCAACCCGGTCAATCATGGTGGAAGGCAACAAGGCATAAGAGAAAGAACGTGACGGTTCACCCGGCGATGAGGCAATGAAATTGCCGTTCAGCTGAGTGAAAGTTAAATCTGAAGATAAGCCGCGGATAGATACAGTGGAGCCTTCACCACCGTCACGCTGAATGGTGACACCTGGCACCCGCTGCAGCGAGTCGGCGACGTTTTTATCCGGGAATTTACCAATGTCTTCTGAGGTAATGGCGTCAATGGTCGCCAGAGACATCCGCTTCACCGCCAGGTTTTCTGCCGATGAAGCACGAATACCCCTGACTTCGATCACTTCAGTCTGGGCTTCTTGTTCTTTCTTTTGTTCAGCACTTTGCTCTTCCTGGGCCTGAGCCAGGCCAATGGTGCTGAACATTGATATATATAACAAAGACTTAGCGAAGCCTTTGTAACGATCTGTATACCCTGTTGAATTCCGTTTAGCCATGACCGGCTCCCCCTCGGACTTTATGTAATCGTATTCATCAAAACCAAAATGAACCGATAATTTCTTTATATTTCTAATACTTACACAACTGCCATTAAGTATTAGCAGTTCATTGCCATAAACATAAATGTAATCGTTTACAGGCAGCGTCAGATACTAGCCCCGGATTATTTAGCTGTCAACATCAGCTCAGAATCAGCGCAGTTTTGCTGGAGCGATAAAAGAAAAAACAACAGACAAGCTGTTGTTTTTATTTAGATAAAAATAGATCTCTGACCAGAAATTAAGCAGTCTGGCGCGGCACAGGGCCACTGCTGCCACGTTCGAGCAGATGGAAAGGCAGGATCTCCCGGCTGCGTTTGAGTGGCTGGCGTTTAATCAGTTGCAGCAAGACTTCAACAGCGCGGCGGCCCATGTCGTTGGCCGGTTGGTCCACTGTGGTCAGTGGCGGGTCCATATAGGCCGACACCCGGATATTATCGAAGCCGGTCAGCGATATATCCTGCGGCACCCGCAGGCCCTGGCGTTTAATTTCGTGCAAAGCACCAATGGCGATGTCGTCGTTAAAGCAGACAATGGCGGTTGGCCGCACTGGTAACTTCAATAAGTCCTGCACACCACGGATGCCTGTCTCTATCTGATAACTGCCACCGACCAGCATTTGCTCGTCAAACTCCAGCCCTTCTTCCTGCAACACTGAACGGATACCGGCCAGCCGGTCATGGTGGATCTGGCTGGCAATCTGGCCGGCAATAATGCCAAAGCGCTGATGGCCATAACTGATCAGATGGTGGCTTAACGCCCGGCCAGCCGCGTAGTTATCTAACTCGATGACAGGAAATTTCTTTTCCCCTTCAATGCGTTCACAGACACTGACCATAGGCACCACGGCCGCCAGCTCGGCGTCTGCAGCGGAAAACGGAAAGGAATGGTCGAGCTGAATTAAACCATCGGCTCTGTTGGTCAGCACCATGCTGGCGTATTCGTTTTCCCGCTCGGCTTTGCCTTGGGTATCGCCCAGCAGCACCGAATAACCATTTTCCTGCGCCGCCTGTTCTATGCCTTCAATAATGCGCATAAAAAACGGGTTCACCAGGTTGGGAACCAGCACCACAATGGAATTGGATTTACCTGATTTGACGCTGGAGGCCAGCCAGTTCGGCCGGTAACCAGCCCGTTTTACCGCTTCCATCACTTTTTCACGGGTCTGGGCTGTCACCAGATCAGGGGACTTCAAGGTTCTGGACACAGTTGCCGTCGACACACCGGCTAACTCACTTACCTTTTTAATATTGGTCATGACCTTTTGAATTTCCTAACAAAATTCTTAAATCCGCAGATAAAATTTTACCTTTCACAGGCTGAACCTACCGACAAATCACGGCCAGGTTGTCTCAGCCAAACACCAGGGCTAGTTGACGTTTCACAGTTACTTTTACGTCAGCAATCCTTCATGTAAACGGTATCATCAGTCGGCAAATTTGCCAAATAGTAGCAGTTTACCGTGCTTATTATCCCTCTGGTAGGACAAGACCGTTTTTTTCTGGACAGAATCAAATGTAATCGTTTACAGTCAAAATCCGGGGAAAATGAACCGGTGTCAAATGGCCAGGCGATCACAAAAGCAGCCAACAGGAACACCGGGACAATCAGAGCTGAATGATGATAACTATTAAACAACTCAGCCTGCTTGCCGCTTTTAGTCTGGTTTTACCGGCTTGCAGCCAGCAGCAGAATCAACAACAGGCACCAGTGGATCTGGTACAACAGGACTTGGTCAGCTACGTCAATCCGTTGATGGGCACCGACTCCAAGTTCAGTTTATCCAATGGCAATACCTATCCGGCCGTCGCCATGCCATGGGGCATGCACTTCTGGACGCCGATGACGGCGGCTATGGGCGACGGCTGGACTTACAAATACCGCGACGACACTATTCGTGGTATTAAACAAACCCACCAACCCAGCCCCTGGTTGAACGACTATGGCGCCTTTTCGCTGATGGCGGTCACAGGTGAGCTGAAGTTTGAACAGGAACAACGGGCGTCCTGGTTTTCACATAAAGCCGAAACCTCAGGGCCGGATTATTATTCGGTCTACCTGGCCGACTATGACGTGACAGCGGAGGTAGCACCGACTGAACGCGCTGCCCAGTTCCGTTTTACTTTCCCGGATAACCAGCACAGCTACATTCTGCTGGACGCCTTTGATAAAGGCTCCAAAGTGCAGATTATTCCGGCCGAACGCAAAATTATCGGTTATGCCCGCAACAACCATGGCGGCGTACCGGACAACTTCCATAACTACTTTGTGCTGCAGTTTGATAAAGACTTCGAGCTGAGCCACACCTGGGGCGACAACTGGGCACTACAGCAAGGCAGCACTCAAAGTGAAGGCCAGCATGTTGGCGCCATTATTGGTTTTAAAACCAAAAAAGGTGAGCAGGTGCAGGTGAAAGTGGCCTCGTCTTTTATCAGCCCTGAACAGGCTGAACTCAACCTGCAGCGCGAAATTGGCAAGGATAACTTTGAGCAAACCCGCAGCAAAGCCCGCGCCAGCTGGCAGGCTGAACTGAGCAAAATCCGCCTGCACGACCAGGATCTAGACCAGGTTCGCACCTTTTATTCCACCCTGTACCGGGTGCTGCTGTTCCCACGTAAATTCTACGAACTGGACGCCAAAGACCAGGTGGTGCACTACAGCCCGTACAATGGCCAGGTGCTGCCGGGTTATCTATTTACCGACAATGGCTTTTGGGACACCTTCCGCGCTGTATTCCCGTTTTTCAGCCTGATGTACCCAGAGCTGAACAGCCAGATTATGCAAGGCCTGGTGAACACCTATCACGAATCCGGCTGGTTACCTGAATGGGCCAGCCCGGGCCACCGCGATGTGATGATCGGCTCCAACTCGGCCAATATTATTGCCGACGCCTATATGAAAGGTGTGCGGGGTTTTGATATCGACACCCTGTATCAGGCGATGAAAAAGAACGCTGAAGTGGACGCCGGACGGCCGGTGAAGTCGGTCGGCCGCGAAGGCGTGAACTACTACAACCAGCTGGGTTATGTGCCTTATGACTCAGGCATTCACGAAAACGTGGCCCGTAGTCTGGAGTATGCCTTTGCCGACTTTAACCTGTCGCAACTGGCTACAGCTCTTGGCAAAACCGACGACGCGGCGCTGTTTTTACAGCGGGCGCATAACTACCAGCAGCTGTTTGATCCACAAAGCGGCTGGATGCGTGGCAAAAACCAGGACGGTAGTTTCCAGAGCCCCTTTAACCCACTGAAATGGGGTGACGCCTTTACCGAAGGCAACGCCTTGCATTACAGCTGGTCGGTCTTCCATGACATTGCCGGATTAAAGCAGCTGATGGGCGGCGACCAGGCTTTTGTCGCCAAACTGGACCAGGTATTTGAGATGCCGCCGCTGTTTGACGACTCTTACTACGGTTTTACTATTCACGAAATCCGCGAAATGCAGATTGTGAATATGGGCAACTACGCCCATGGCAACCAGCCCATTCAGCACATGCTGTACCTGTACAACTACGCTGGCCAGCCATGGAAAGGTGAAGCCCGGCTGCGTGAAGTGATGAACAAACTCTATGCTGCCACGCCGGATGGTTATGCCGGTGATGAAGACAACGGCCAGACCTCGGCCTGGTATGTGTTCAGCGCTTTAGGGTTTTACCCTGTCACTCCGGGTGTGCCGCAGTATGTGCTGGGCAGCCCGCTGTTTGATAAAGCGGTGCTGAGCCTGCCAAACGGCAAGCAACTGACCATAAGCGCCAGCAACAACCTGGCTGACCACCCTTATGTGCAGCAGGTGCAGTTCAATGGCCAGACCCAGGCGCAAAGCTGGCTCAGCCATCAGGCACTGCTGCAAGGCGGTGAACTGCAGTTCAGCATGGGCGCCGCGCCAAATCAAAACCGGCTTGCAGGCCCGGATGCTGCCCCTTATTCCATGTCCACCAGCCACTAACCCTTCTGGCCAGAGCCCTGCTCTGGCCTTTTTCAGAGAGAATTTTTATGGCCACTTTCAGCTCAGCTCAGGCAGTGCAAAGCAGCGGTAAATCCAGCCAGTTTGCCTTTGCAGCCATGACCAGCCTGTTTTTTATCTGGGGTTTTGTTACTGCCCTGAACGATATTTTAATTCCACACCTCAAAGCCGCCTTTGAACTCAATTACTTTCAGGCGATGCTGGTGCAGTTTTGTTTTTTTGGTGCTTATTTCATTGTGTCGCCACTGGCCGGCAAACTGATTGAACGCATCGGTTATATTCGCGGCATTATTACCGGCCTGTTGACCATGGCGACCGGTTGCCTGCTGTTTTACCCGGCCGCCGAAGTGGCGGTTTATGGGGTGTTTTTGCTGGGCCTGTTTGTACTGGCCAGCGGCATTACCATTTTGCAGGTATCAGCCAACCCTTATGTTGCCATTCTGGGTGAAGAACGCACCGCCGCCAGCCGTTTAAGCCTGGCGCAGGCGATTAACTCCTTAGGCCATACCCTGGCACCACTCTTTGGGGCTGCGCTGATTTTTGGTGCCTTACATGCCGACAGTGCTAAAGCGGTACAGCTGCCTTACCTAATCCTGGCTGCGGCCGTGGTGGCTACCGCCATCGGATTTCGCTTTCTGCAACTGCCTGAGCTGAGCAGCCCTGCTGCCAGCGACAGTGAGCAGAAAGACAGCATCTGGCACCACAAACACCTGGTATTTGGTGCCATCGCTATTTTTGTCTATGTCGGTGCTGAAGTGTCGATTGGCAGCTTTTTGGTGAACTACTTCGCCCAACCGGATATTGCCGGCCTGAGTGAACAACAAGCGAGCCAGATGGTGTCCTATTATTGGGGTGGCGCTATGCTGGGCCGTTTTGCCGGTGCACTGATCACCCGCTGGATTGCGCCTGTGTATGTGCTGGCGTTTAACTCTGTAATTGCGGTGCTGTTACTGCTGGTGACTATTAACAGCACTGGCACTGTCGCCGTTTGGTCTGTACTGGCAGTGGGTTTCTTTAACTCTATTATGTTCCCGACTATTTTCACTCTGGCCATCCGTGGTCTGGGCGACTTAACCAGCCGGGGCTCAGGTTTATTATGTCAGGCCATTGTTGGTGGGGCTTTATTGCCACTGCTGCAAGGTCTGGTGGCAGATGCCAGCTCGGTGCAATGGAGTTTCCTGGTACCAGCACTGGCCTATTTCTACATTGGCTGGTATGCCTTATCCGGCAGCAACATCAGCCACAACTCAAGTGAGACTAAGGCAACATCATGAAAAACGTTCTTTGTTTCGGCGAAGCACTGATCGACTTCCTGCACATAGGTGCAACCAGCCAGGGGCCACTCAGCCTGCCGGAATTCCGCCAGTATCCGGGCGGTGCACCGGCTAATGCCGCCGTTGCTGTGGCACAACTGGGTGGACAGGCACGTTTTGCCGGCCAGGTTGGTGCGGACAAATTTGGTGATTTTCTGTCGTCTGCGCTTGAGCAGTACGGTGTCGATACCCGTTTTTTACTGCGCCACCCCAGCGCCAAAACCAGCCTGGCATTTGTGATGCTGGACGACAGCGGCGACCGCAGTTTTTCCTTTTATCGCCATGAAACCGCCGACGTGATGCTGACCCCGGCGCAAATCAGCCCGGACTGGTTCAACCCGGACGGCCTGGTACATATTTGCAGCAATACGCTGACCACCCCTGCTATTGCACAAAGCACCACAGCACTGATCGCGCAGGCCAAAGCCGCCGGTCAGTTTATTAGTTTTGATGTGAACCTGCGCCATAACCTGTGGGCGGCCGGAGCCGCCGACCGCGACGTGGTAAACGCGCTGGTCAAACAAGCCGATTTAGTGAAGTTCTCCCGCGATGAGCTGGAGTATTTAGCGCAAGGCCAATCCGAGGCGTACCTGCAGGACTGCCTGCACGCCGGTTGCGCTTTATTGCTGGTCACTGACGGTGCTAACCGCATCGATTTTTATGGCCAACAACACAGTGGCAGCATTCAGCCACCCAAAGTCAAAGCAGTCGACACCACAGCAGGCGGCGACGCCTTTATTGGTGGGGTGTTGTTTGGTCTGAGCGTACTGAACAGTCAGCAGGCCGTATTCAGCGATGCCGCTTTACTGAAGCAGCTGCTGACTTTCGCCAGTTTCTGTGGCGCTTATGCCGTGACGTTGCCGGGCGCCTTCCCGGCTTTACCTGATCAGCAGGCCGTAGCCCAGCTGATGCAACAGCACCAGCTGTCCCCGACCGACTTTGACCCAGCGTTTTTCCGGAGCCTGTGATGAATTTCTATTCTGAAGCCTTTTTACTTGAGCACTGCCAGAGCATTCTGGATTTTTACACCGACAAAGTGGTGGACCCAAGCGGCGGGTATCACCAGAACTATCTGGACGATGGCAGCCTGTTTGACACCCACTTTAAACAGCTGGTCAGCAGCACCCGTATTATTGTCAATTACGCGCTGGCGTCCCTGGTGTATGACAATGCCGATTACAAAGCCATAGCTCAGCATGGCCTGAACTATCTGGAGCAGGTGCACTGGCAGGCAGAAACACAGACCTACGCCTGGACCTTAAACAACCATCAGCCGCTGGATATGACCCAACAGGCTTATGGTTATGCCTTTGTGTTGCTGGCTTATTCGGCGGCGTACAAAGCCAAACTGATCGACTCTGCCGAGCCGTTAAAACACACTTATCAGTTGCTGGAGCAGCGCTTCTGGCAGGCGGATTATGGCCTCTATGCGGACGAAATCAGCGTGGCTGGCGAACTCAGCCCTTACCGTGGCCAAAACTCCAATATGCATTTGTGTGAAGCCATGCTGGCAGCTTTCGAAGCCTGTGGCGAGCCGCTGTTTTTACAACGCGCCAAAACCCTGGCCTACAACATTGCGGTGCGTCAGGCCGACCAGACCGGTGGCCTGGTGTGGGAACACTACAAACCAGATTTCAGCATCGACTGGGATTACAACAAAGACGACCCGAAAAACCTGTACCGCCCCTGGGGTTTCCAGCCTGGCCATCAGACCGAATGGACCAAACTGCTGCTGATTTTGCACCGCCATGCGCCGGAAGACTGGATGCTGCAACGCGCTGCTTCACTCTTTGATCAAGCCTACAGCAAAGCCTGGGACGCTGAGCACGGCGGCCTGATTTATGGCTTTGACCCACAAGGCCAGTGGTGTGACGACGACAAATATTTCTGGGTGCAGGCCGAAAGCCTGGCCGCGGCCGCCATGCTGCACCAGCAAAATGGCGACAGCAAATACCTGGAGCAGTACCAGTCGCTCTGGCAGTACAGCTGGCAGCATATGGTGGATCACCAATACGGTGCCTGGTTCCGTCTGTTGCACCGTGACAACAGCAAGTACTCCAACCAGAAAAGCGCCGCCGGTGCCAAGTGTGACTACCACACCTTATGTGCCTGCTTTGAAGTGTTACGTACTTTAGGCCTGAAAGCGCTGGCATAAGCCAGCGCAAGCCCCTGGTCCGGAGGAAGATGGATGCGAGTTGCTGTGATGACCCTGGCGGCGGCGCTGTTATTTGGCTGCGGCCAGAGCGCACAGACCCCACCCACTGCGTTTGACCCTTTGCCTTATGTAAACCCATTGATTGGCACAGACGGCAAAGGCAAAACCTACCCTGGCGCCACTGTGCCCCATGGCATGGTGCAATTAAGCCCGGACAATGGCCGCACCGGCTGGGACTGGATAGCAGGTTATTTCTACCCGGATAACCTGATTGCCGGCTTTAGCCATACCCATTTGTCCGGCACAGGCGCTGGCGACTTGTACGACATTTCTTTTATGCCGCTGACCCGGCCTTTTCAGCGCCAGCCGACGGAAGGCGGCCCGAATGGTGGAACAATAGTTTCTACCTTCAGCCACCAGCAGGAACAGGCCAAAGCCGGTTATTACCAGGTACTGCTGCAAGACTACGGCATTAATGTCGAACTGACGGCAGGGCCACGCAGTGGTCTGCAGCGCTACAGTTTTCCGGCTAACACCACCACTGGTGTGGTGCGGCTGGATTTAGGCTACAGCCGCAACTGGGACAAAACCACCGCCACTTATGTGCAGGTGATCGACCCTTACCATATTGCCGGTTACCGTAAATCCACCGGCTGGGCCAAAGACCAGCGGGTGTATTTTTACAGCCAGTTGTCGCAGCCGATCAGCAGCCATCAGATCATTGCCGACGCTAAAACCCTGTCCTCAGCAGAAGCTTCAGGCGTAGATATCGCGCTGGAAATGGATTTTGCACTGAATGGCCAGCCACTGCTGCTGCAAACCGCCATCAGCTCGGTCAGTATCGACAACGCCAAAGCCAATCTGCTGGCCGAACCTGCACTGCTGAATTTTGACGCCCTGCGCGCAGACGCCGAACAACGCTGGCGTCAGGAGCTAAGCCGCATTCAGGTGGAGGCGTCGGATGACAACAAAACCCAGTTTTATACCGCGATGTACCATGCCGCTTTAGCACCCCGGCTCTATTCCGACGTGGACGGCCGTTACAAAGGCCCGGACGGCAACATTCATCAAAGCAAAGACCAGCCACGCTATGAGTTCTTCTCGTTATGGGACAGCTTCCGCGCCTTGCACCCCTGGCTGACGCTGGTGAAACCCAAGCAAAACGCCGATATGCTGCAAAGCCTGCTGGCGCATTACCGCGAAGTGGGCCGCTTACCGGTCTGGAGTTTTGAAGGCAACGAAACCGATATGATGCTGGGTTACCACTCGGTGCCTGTGCTGGCGGACGCTTATTTAAAAGGCCAAATTGAACTGGACCCACAAGAGCTGCTGCAAGCCGCGCTGCACAGTGCCAGCCAGCAGGAATTTGGCCTGGCCAGCTACCAGCAACTGGGCTATGTGCCCTTTGAAGAGCGCAACTGGAACGTCGCGCTGACCATGGAATACGCCTTTGACGACTCGGCCATAGCCCGGCTGGCGGACGCCATAGGCCAACCTCAGGTCGCGGCCGAGTTTCAGCAGCGCGCGATGAATTACCGCAAGCATTTCGACCCGGCCTCGGGTTTTATGCGGGCGAAAAATCAGCAAGGGCAATTCCGTCAGCCGTTTGACCCCAATGCGTATCACCCGGAAGACTATTGCGAAGCCAATGCCTGGCAATACAACTTTTTTGTGCCACACGACATCCCGGGCATGATCGAGCTGATGGGCGGTCAACAGGCAGTGGCCGCCAAACTGGACGCCATGTTTAACACCGGACAAAAACCCGGTGAACTACCCGAGTGGATCTCAGGATATATAGGCCAGTATGTGCATGGCAACGAACCCAGCCACCATGTGCCTTACCTGTATCAGTATCTGGGGCAAGGTCATAAAACCCAGCTGTTGGTGCGCCGCATTATGAAGGAGCTGTACCATACGGCGCCGGACGGGCTGGCGGGGAACGAAGATGCAGGCCAGATGTCGGCCTGGTATTTATTCAGCGCTTTGGGCTTTTACCCGGTCGACCCGGTGTCGGGCCAGTATGTGTTAGGCAGCCCGGAAGTCACAAGCGCGTTAGTGCAGCTGGAAAACGGCAAACAGCTGCGTATCAGTACGGTCGACCAGGCTGACGATCACCCTTATGTCAAAGCGGTGTATTGGAATAACCTGCGCCTGAACCACTTTATGTTAAGCCACCAGCAACTGATGCAAGGTGGTGAACTGAAATTTGAAATGAGTGCAACGCCATGAAATCAGTGATACTCGGCCTGCTGCTTGGTTGCAGCTGTACAGTGCTGGCGGGCAACAGCCAGTATGTAAACCCCTTTATTGGCACCTCCAATTTCGGCGCCACCCACCCGGGCGCCCAGTACCCGAATGCGCTGGCCTCGGTGTCGCCCTTTAATGTGGCCTATGGCGGCGAGCTGAATAAATTTGAGAAAGACGCCGCCTGGAATTCGCGCGGTTACATTTATGAAAACCGTTACCTGACCGGTTATAGCCACCTGAATTTAAGCGGTGTCGGCTGCCCGGAAGCCGGGGTGTTGCTGCTGATGCCAACAACAGGCGAGTTAAATCTGGATGCCAAAACCTACGGCAGTACCTATTCCGCCGAACAGGCCAGCGCCGGTTATTACCGCCACAGCCTGGATAAATACGGTGTGACCAGCGAGCTGACCAGTACCTTACGCACCGGCTTAAGCCGTTTTACCTTCCCGGCCGGTCAGTCGCACCTGCTGCTGAATTTAGGCCTGGGCCTGACCAATGAAAGCGGCGGCAGTTTAACAATAGTGTCGGATCAGGAAATCGAAGGCAGCCGGATGATTGGCACCTTCTGCTACCACCCGGAAGATGTGCGGCCTGTGTATTTTGTCGCCCGCTTCAGCAAAGCGGCAACCCAAACCGGCGCCTTTAAGCAGATGCCGCAGTACCACAAGGTGGAAGCCGAATGGATGCAGTACAACAACAGCATCAAACCTTACCCGGGTTACCGCCAGCAGATGTCCGGCGATGAAATTGGCGCCTGGTTTAGTTTTAACACCAAAGCCAACGAACAGATTGAAGTGAAGCTGGGTATTTCCTTTGTCAGCATTGCCAATGCCCGCGCCAACCTGGACGCAGAGCAGCCGGGTTTCGACTTTGACAAAACCCGTCAGCAGTCTGTTTCCGCCTGGGACCAGCTGCTGGACAAGGTGCAGGTGAAAGGCAATGACCACAACAAAACGCTGCTGTACAGCGCGCTTTACCACAGCCTGATCCACCCGAATATTATTCAGGACGTCAACGGCGATTACCCACTGATGGGCCAAAGCGGCTTTGGCAATAGCGGCGGTAAAAACCGCTACAGCGTCTATTCGCTGTGGGACACCAACCGCAATGTGCACCCGCTGCTGAGCTTGCTGTACCCAGAGCTGCAAAGCGAAATGGTGCAATCGGCCGTGGCCATGGCCAACGAAAGTGGCTGGCTGCCGAAATGGGAGCTGTACGGCATGGAAACCCAGGTAATGGTGGGCGACCCCGGCACAGTGATGATTGCCGACAGTTACTTACGTGGCATTCGCGACTTTGACACCGAAGCGGCCTATAAAGCCATGCTAAGGGCGGCAGAACAGCCAGAGCAGAACCTGTTAAGACCGGAAAACCGCGACTATTTAAAGCTGGGTTATGTACCGGTCGACGACGAAGGCCCTTATGACGGCAGTGTCTCGACCAGCCTGGAGTATTACCTGGCCGACTTTAACTTAAGCCAGTTTGCCAGAGCGCTGGGCAAAACCAAAGACGCCGACACCTACCGGCAACGGGCGCAAAACTACCGGCTGCTGTTTGATCAAGAAAGCGGCATGCTGCGGCCGAAACAGCGCAGCGGCCAATGGTTAAGCCCTTACAACCCGGAGCTTGGCCGCAACTTTGAGCCGGCCCCTGGTTATATTGAAGGCAATGCCTGGAACTACCGTTTTTATGTGCCGCATGACACACCGGGTTTAATCGAATTGCTGGGCGGCGACCAGGCCTTTTTAACCCAGCTGGACGCCACCTTCAGCACCGGGAATTTTGATATGGCCAACGAGCCGGACATTACCTACCCCTACCTGTACCATTTTGTGCCAGGCCAGAGCTGGCGCAGCAGCGCACGGGTGCAGCAGCAAATTCAGCAGCATTTTGGCAATAAACCTGACGGGTTACCTGGCAATGATGACACCGGCACTCTATCGGCCTGGCTGGCATTTTCGATGCTGGGCCTGTACCCGGTCAGCCCGGGTCTGATGGATTACGCGCTGGTACAACCGAGCTTTGACGAAGTGACCATTCAGCTCAGCAGCACCTATTACAGTGGCAACACAGTGCGCATCCAAAACCAGCTGAAAGGCCCGCAACAGCCGGGCTCTAAATGGCTCTGGCAGCAACAGCCGCTTGGCAGCAGCTTTATCAGCCATCAACAACTGGTGAAAGGCGGCAACCTGAGCCTGCAGTAACAGTAGATAGCATCAGGGGCTGTAAAGAACAGCCCCTTCAGAGCTCCTGGCCAAACATCAGCCGGTGGCCGTCCGGCGTGCGAACACCAAACTCTCGCATGCCCCAGGCTTTGTCGGCCAATGGCTGAGTAAACTCGGCACCGGTTCGCTGGTACTGGGCATAAAGGCCAGCGGCATCATCGACCGTAATGTAACCATACCAGGAGTGATCGCCTAACTGATGCGCCGGGGTGGCATCCGTGCATTCCCCCAACATCACCCGAAAAGCGCCCAGCGCTAAAAAGCTCCAGCCCGGCGCTTCAAACTCCAGCTGCATGCCAAGCACCTGTTGGTAATAAAGCGTCGATCGCTCCAGATTTGCTACTGCCAGTACAAATCGTACTTTGCTGATTTCTGCCATCAGAGACTCCTTAGCGCCCAGTTAAACGTGCCGCCAGATTACAGCGGCTGCAGTTTAAGCTGAAGCAGTTGCACGGCGGCGCAAGGTCAGTACCATCATGACGATACACCATACCGCTGCTCCACCAATGGTTTGCTTTTTAGCCCAAGCAGCCGGCTCAGAGCATGGCGTTCAAGGCGTAGTGGATAAGCGCGGCAGCCACCAGCAATGCCAGTGATCCAAGCCAGCGAAAAGCTAGCCCCCAGACCGCAATGCGACTGGCCATCTGCCGGTGTTTAGCAGGCCCCAGCCAGAGTAAAAACCCAGTAGCCAGCCAGAGTACCAGCGCCAACAGCCAAAACAGCCAGTGTTCTGGCTGCTCATACGCCAGCCCAGTAAACAGCAGTGCCAGCACCAGCCGGCTGCCCACCTCAAAGCGGTGAAACCAACTCCGCTCTGAAAAACGCTGCACAGCTGCCGCAAAGCGTTGCGGCCAGCACAACATCCAGAGGCCAAAACCAGCCATCAGGCTTGCAAATAATAGCAATAGCAGCATTAGGGCGATCCTGTGTCACCTAGCCTTCAACCACCAGACTGATCGAAGTGTTATTTCGAACTGGTTATCGCAACCAGCTTATTTACCCAGTCGGATTAACCTGAAGCTACCGGCATAAGAGCTATGACCTCTTAAAGAATCTGACCAGTAGCCTTCAATAAAAGTGTCGCCATTGCGCTGCATCACCAACTGACGGTTGCTGCCCTGAATCGGATGCGTCCCCTGTATCAACCAAAGTTCGCCCTGCTTGCGGACATCTTCAGGTTTAAAACTGGACACATGCGAGACACTCATACCATTGATGTAACGGGTCATAGTGGAGGTTTGTTGGCTGCTGAATTCCAATAGCACCATATCAGCATCTCCAACCGAAGAAACCATCACACCTATCCAGACGCCATCCATCTCATCTGCAGAAGTGGGTTGCAATGCTTTCAGCTGCGGTAAACGGGCATCCAGAAAACGCCGTACCGTGGACTGCGATTTTTGCTGCGCCAATCTGTAGTGGTCGCTCAAAATGGGCTTGCCTGTTTCATCATGCACAATATGTAGCACTGTAAAATAGTCATCCAGATAAGGCGTAAGAATAAGCCGGACAAATTCGTTAGGACGTCTCGTATTAGTGGCTTCTACAATGCATTCAGTGACACTGCATTTCACCTGATCATCACTAAACAAATAGAACTCAATTTGTTTAAAACCGGCCGATAATTTGGCGGAAACTAACCTGTGCGGACCCTTTTCATTAATTTCCAGCACTTGGTAAAACATATCGTCCGAACTGATACCTTCCCATAGCCCCGGCGACAACTTCAGGGGCTCAGCTTGCGACTCTGCCTGCAAAGTGAAAGCACTAAGCGCGATCACTAACACAAAAAACAACTTCAACATTTCAATCGTCCTTGAACAAAAACCATCGCAATTAAGCACTGCCAAAGCCTTCAGTCAAGCCTCGCCTGTACGGCCTGCTGTGCTTGTTTATACAGCAGCGCCGCAAACAGCAGTTCAATCATGGCACCAGCTATAGCACCTGTTGCCGCATTAGCTTGAGTCGCCAGCACCACAAAAGCAGCAATAGCCAGCGTGATGCCACAGGCCCAATACAGCTTCAGGCCATACAAGGTCTGAAAAGTCAGGTAACGGCCGCCAATCACCAGTAACATGGCGGGGAAAAACCAGTCCAGCCGGTACAGCGACAAGCCATACGTCAGCGGTAACGAAAACATCAGCCACAGGGTGTTTTCCAGCGCCAGCGGCCCTAAGGGATTACTCTTCTGATGGGTGGCTTTGCGCCCAGCCAGTCTGGCCAACAGCAACCCCAGTGGATGGATAAAGATACCCCCAATCAACAAGGCCCAGACCGCCATCTCTGCCCCGGCCTGCACAGCGACAGTTGCAGCTGAAACCCAGACCAAAGCCGAAGCTAACACGCCGGGGGCTCCATGCTGATAGGCCTCGCGCATATCCTGTTGTGCTGTGGTCAGACTGTCGTTTGTTATTGTTGTCATTGCTTAGTCCTGTTGTTGGTTGAGTTCAGGTTTTTGCACTACCAACCAGCAGTGCAATTCAGGGTATTGGTCAAATTCCAGATGTCGGCACTGCAGGCCCTGCTCTGCAATCAGTTGCAGATAACCGCTAACGCCTAATGAAGCGTAATAAAGCGCAGGCCCCATGCTGGCATCCAGATGTTCGCCTGGTGCATCAACCCCACCGGCCGAAAACATCAGCACGCCGCCCGGAGCCAGCGCGGCCATCAGTTTTTTCAGCACCAAGGCCTGCTGCGACAACTCGATATGCCAAAGGCTGTCCCAGGCACTGATCAGGCTGTAGTGTTCCGTCGGTTGCCAGCGGACTATATCGGCTGCCCAAAAGGTCAATGTCGGGTGGCGTTGTCGCGCCAGCTGCAGCATTTGTGCAGAAATATCCACCCCTTGCGGCTGATAGCCCTGTTGCAGCATCAGCTCCAAAAAACGGCCTGTGCAGCCACAGCCGACATCCAGCGCCGGGCCGGGCGAAGCAACAAACGCCATAGCCCGTTGCAACTGGGCCAGGCCATTGCTGCGGTTAAAACTGTCGCGGGTCCATAAATGGGTGATTTGGTCGTACGCCTGGCCTATTTGTTCTGGTGTCATAGCGGTCACCACTTCATTCAAGCTCAAATGGCAGGCATGAAGTGCCCTGGTGATAGATCATCTGCCAGTGCTGTTGCTGGCGCCGCCAAATGGAGCAGCGCTGCGAATAAGCAGGATCAGCCCCTGCTCTGGTCACTATGGCCAGATACAACAGCTGCGCATGATCAGGCCCTAACCACCTGAGCTGATAATTCCCGGCCTGAATTTTTGGCGCCTGTTCGTCCGGCAATCGCTGCAGAACATTCTGTTTGCCATAGAGCAACCCGGCCGCATTGATTTCAACAAAATCATCGGCGATCAGTGCAGTCAAACGTTCGGGGCAAGCTCTGGTTTCCGGCTGAAATAGCAGCTGCTCCAGCGCAACCAGCTGTTGCTTTAATTGGTTCAGCTCCAGGTTATTCACAATGCCAGCGCCTTAGCTGCTGCGGCTTTTGCGTGTAACGCCGTGGTATCGAACAAGGGCACGGCCGCGTCGGCTGGCTCCACCAATAAGCCTATCTCAGTGCAACCCAGAATAATGGCTTGTGCGCCTTGTGCGACCAACTGCTGCATCACCTGCTGATACTGCAGACGCGATTCCGGCAACACCTTGCCCAGACAGAGCTCCTGATAGATCACCTGATGCACCAGTTCCCGGCCGGCCTGGTCCGGCACCAGCACCTGCAAGCCATGCTGTTGCAAGCGCTCAGTGTAAAAGTCCTGCTCCATGGTAAAGCGGGTGCCGAGCAACCCCACAGTGCGCAGCCCGGCCTGTTGAATCGCCTGAGCAGTCGGGTCGGCAATATGCAACAGCGGAATAGTGACGGCCGCTTCAATTGCCGCCGCCACTTTATGCATGGTATTGGTACAGAGCACGATAAAGTCAGCACCAGCGGCCTGCAGCGACTGCGCCGCCTGCGCCAGCACAGCCCCGGCTTGTACCCAGTCACCGTTGCGCTGCAGCTGTTCAATCTGCTGAAAATCCACGCTGTACAGCACCAACCGGGCCGAATGCAGTCCGCCCAGTTGTTGTTTCACCTGCTCATTGATCTGACGGTAATAAGGAATGGTCGATTCCCAGCTCATACCGCCCAATAACCCTATGGTTTTCATTTGCTTGCCTGTGCAGCAGAAAAAGACAGCTCCAAGTTAACCTGAATTTAACAAGCTGAAAAGTACCTTGATACACAAGCCCGGGCTATGGTGGGCATAGTGGCTAACAGAGTCCATTCATCCTGGCGCCGGCATGGCTCTGGCCACTATGGCTGCGCAATCCGTCTCAGCACTTAAGGTACCGTACTGGTAATACGGCTGCGGGCCCAGGCGGGAGTGCACAAAAGCCAGGGCGATCAAAGGTTCGCCGTAGACCAGCAAAGTCGCCGCCTGCCAGCACAACGCCAGTTGTTCCATCAGCTGGCGGGCCCGTGATTCGAGCTGATGTGAGTCTGTCAGCTGGTGTAACAGACTGTCGAGTTTCTGATCAAACAACGGCTGCTGACCACGAGCCAGCTCCAGTTCCGCCAGCAGCGCCGCCAGGGTGTCCGGCTCGCGTTGCAGCACCCGCAATAAATCCAGACACTGCACATTGCCAGACCCTTCCCAAATGGAGTTGACCGGCGCTTCGCGGTACAGGCGGCTGCAGATATTGTCATTGACATAACCAACACCCCCCAGACATTCCATGGCTTCATAAGTCTGCCCAATGGCTCTTTTGCAAATCCAGTATTTGCCGATGGCGGTGGCACAACGCACCAACGCCGCCTGAGCGGGCTGCTGTTTTTGGTCCAACGCATAGGCAATTCGCATCGAAATGGCCAGCGCCGCTTCAGCTTCAATGGCCAGATCGGCCAGTACATTCAGCATCAATGGCTGCTGATGCAGGTTTTTGCCAAACACGCTGCGGCCCGCCGTATGCCAGATGGCTTCTTTCGCGGCCTGCAACATCAGCGCCGACGAACCCAACATGCAGTCGTAACGGGTTAAGGCCACCATTTGGATAATAGTGTGAATGCCGCGGCCTTCTTCTCCCAGCAACCAGCCATAAGCCCCACGCAGTTCAATTTCCGAACTGGCATTGGATTGATTACCCAGTTTGTTTTTCAGCCGCTGAATATGCACCGGGTTTTTACTGCCGTCGTCGCGCCAGCGCGGCACTAAAAAGCAGGACAACTTGCCCTTTGTTTGCGCCAGCATTAAAAACGCATCACACATTGGGGCTGAGCAAAACCACTTATGCCCCACCAGGCTATACAACTGGCCGGGGCCCGGCTGGCTCAGGGCCGTGGCTGTGGTGGTATTGGCCCGCACATCCGATCCACCCTGCTTTTCCGTCATCGCCATACCTATGGTGACACCGTTTTTTTCAAACCAGGGCTTATTGCTGCCGTCATACTGGCCGGACAGAAGTTTCGGTAACCAGCGCGCAGCAATATCCGGCTGCGAGGCGATGGCAGGTACAGCAGCGAAGGTCATGGTCAAGGGGCAGCCTGAACCTGGGTCGGCATGGTTATGCAACACCGCAATGGCCGCCCGCACCAGATGGGCGCCAGGTTGTGGACTGGTCCAGGGCAAATGGCAATGGCCTGCTTCAATGGCTGTTTGCATAAGCTGATGGTAAGCCGGGTGGTAATCAACCTGATCAATCCGCTGACCAAACCTGTTATGCGGCTGAAACTCCGGCAGATGTTTATTGGCCAAAAAGCCGGCTTCCAGCCCCTGATGCCCGACAAATTCGCCAAAAGCCTGCAGCTGCGTTTCGCCCCAGCCGCCACCAAATTTGTGCAGCCAGTACTGCAGCACTGTATCGGCCTTAAACGCATTGTACTGCTGCAAAGGGTGCGGCTGGTTCAACACCTGATGGGTGTCACTGCTGTGCGCTGAAAATAAATCGGTCATGGTGGGTGCCCGCTGTTTGCTGTCACTGGTCACACCACCCTAGCCCAAGCCAGGCAGAAGTTGCAATGCCAGCGAGCTGGTGTTGGGGCTGTTCCCAGCACAAAACCAGCAACCACTCGGGTATCAGACCGGCTCAGACAAAACTCAGCACCAGGCCAATCACCACCCCTGTGACCAATAGCTGCAGCAGGCAATAGCCCATTATATCTTTGGCTTTCAGGCCTGCTATTGCCAGTACCGGTAAAGCCCAGAAAGGTTGGATCAGATTGGTCCAGGCGTCGCCCCAGGCCACCGCCATCGCGATACGGTTCACTTCTGCACCCAGCTCCAGCGCGGCCGGGATCATCACAGGCGCCTGCACGGCCCACTGGCCACCGCCAGATGGGATAAAGATGTTGATAAAACCTGCGCTGATAAAGGTCCAGAATGCCAGACTGTCGGCGCTGGAAAAACTGACAAACCATTGGGACAAACTGGCGGCCAGACCGGACTGCAGCATCACTGCCATAATGCCGGCGTAAAACGGAAACTGAATCACAATGCCAGCGCCGCCCTGAATTGCCTGCTGCAGGCTATTCAATAAACGCCTTGGGGTGCCGTGCAGCACAATGGCCAGCATTAAAAACAGAAAGTTAACGATATTCAGGTTCAGGCCACCGGCCTTGGCAAAGTAGTTCAGCAGATAAGCCAGACCCGCCAGCCCGACCAGCAACGCCAACAGGCCGCTGTTTTCCAGTCGGTCGGCAGGCCGTTGTTGGGGTGGCTCTGGCATCCGTTGCTCCTGCAATAATGCCGGCTCTACCGCTTTAAGATCATGGGCTTTGGGCTGCATCAGCCAGTTCAGCAGCGGCACAGTCACCACAAGGGCCAGCACAGCGCAGAGGTTAAAGACAGAGAAAATAGTGTCGCTGGTGGGGATAAGGCCGATTTGCGCTTCGGCAAAATGGCCCGGTGTCGCAATGGTTAAAGGCACAGACCCTGACAAACCGCCATGCCAGACCACAAAACCCGAATAAGCACTGGCCACCAGCAGGGCATAATCTACCCGCACCCGCCGCGCCAGGGCTTTGGCAAATAACGCGCCCACCACCAAACCAAAACCCCAGTTCAGCCAGCTGGCGGCTAAGGACAGCAGTGTCACCAGCACAATGGCCTGACCACTGCTTTTTGCCAGCCCGGCCAGCCGGTTCAGCAGGCTGTTTACCAAGGGCGTGCTGGCCAACATAAACCCGGTCACCAGCACCAGCAGCATCTGCATGGAAAAACTCAGCAGGCCCCAGAAGCCGTCTCCCCACATCTGCAGCACCGCCAGCGGGCTGTGCGGCTGAGTCAGCACAGCGGCCAGCCCCACCAACACAGTCAGCAGTAACACCAACACATAAGGGTCCGGCAGGTAACGTTCGGTCAGTTTGACCAGGGGTTTGGCAAGGGCATTTAGCATGGCGTTTTCGCTCTTGTTATCAGCTAGTGGCTTACCATAAGGCGAATTATCCGTTCAGGCAATCGCCTGGGGTCAGCTGATCCCAGGCGAGGCTCGGGCAAGGCGGGGTTAGTTTATTTTCTGCACCCGGTCAAAAGCCGCAGGTTGAATGCCTGGGTTGGCCACCAGATACTGCTCCAGCACCTCCAGGTCCAACCCGCCGGTCAGCGGCTCTGTCGCTTCGGTAAATACCGAAAACCCATCGGCACCTGAAGCAATAAAGTTATTAATAGTGACGCGGTAGCTCTGTGCCATCTGCAGTGGCTGGCCATTCAGCTGCATGCTGCCCGGCACTACTTTCTGTCCCAGTGGTTTGCGGTCATCCCACTGGTAACTAAATCCTTTGGACACTTGCAGCATTTCGTATTCCTGGCCGTCCGGGCGGAACTGCTGCTCCAGAATACGGCGCAGCTGGTCGCCGGTCAGGCTGACGGTGATCAGGTTATTGGAAAAGGGTTGCACCGCATAAATATCGCCAAAGCTGATTTGGCCATTCGGGCCCGGTTGCAACGCGGCGCGCACACCTCCCCCATTCATCAGGGCCATGACCGCAGCCCCTTTGTCTGCGGCTGAGGTCGCCGCCAGGTGCGCGTCGGCCAGCAACTGACCTATGGCCGAAGCACCGGACTCATCCGGATCCCGGCTGAACTCGGCACCAATGCGGCTGACGACTCTGTTCGCCAGCGGGGCACTTAAGGCTTCATAACGGGCGATCAGCGCGGTTTGCGCCGGTTCGGCTTTAAACTGACTGTGACGCACCACCAGATTGTTGGCGCGACTGCTCACTACATCCCGACTGTTGCGGTCAAGTTGCAAGTCAATTTCAGTGACTAACGTGCCGTATCTGTGGCCACTGGTGACTAAACGGCCGTCAATTTCACAGGTATAAGCTTCGTGGGTATGGCCGCTGACAATCAAGTCCACCGCTTTATCCATCTGTTTGACAATCTGCACAATAGGGCCGGAAATGCCAGGGCATTCGTTAATGCTGCCCACTGGAGTGCCGCCTTCATGGATCAGCACCACAATGGCCTCCACCCCTTTGGCTTTCAGCTCTGGCACCAGTGCATTTACCGTGTCGGCTTCGTCGGCAAAGGTTAAGCCGGCCACACCCCCGGCTGACACCAGCTTACTGGTGCCCTCCAGCGTCAGGCCAATAAAAGCCACAGGCACGCCGTCAAAGTCTTTGATTTGGTAGGCAGGTAATACAGTTTTACCGCTGTCGGTATACCTGGTGCTGGCAGCCAGATACTGAAAGCTGGCGCCTGTGAATGAATGGCCCGGCGTACAACCCTGCACCGGGTGACAGCCGCCCTTTTGTTTACGCAGCAGCTCGGCCAGACCATGGTCAAATTCGTGGTTGCCTACCGCAGCCAGGTCCAGCCCCATCAGGTTCAATGATTCAATGGTTGGCTCGTCATGAAACAGCGCCGACAGCAGCGGCGAGGCGCCAATTAAATCCCCCGCCGCCACAAACACATGGTTCGGGTTTTTACTTTTCAGCTCTGCCACCGCCGTGTGGATATATTCCACGCCACCGGCCTGCACTTCGACCGCCACATCTGGCTGGGCCGGGTCTTCGCCTTTTACCTTCACACCTTTGCCAGGCGTTTTTAAATTGCCGTGCAGGTCATTAATGGCCAGCACTTTGACCGACACTGTGTCAGATACCGGCGCCTGACTGGCGCAGCTGCTCAGCAGCAGCGCGGAAAGAATGGCGCAGCACACAGCTGCAGGGCGAAATACAGACGTCATTGGCACTCCAAACGGGACGCAAAAATAAGTGGCGATAGTAACACAGCAAAAATGACAGTCTGCCTGTTCTGCGCTGGTCCGGCTCACAAAGCCGACGTTTTGACACCAAATTCGACGTCTACTGGTTTGCCCGTCTGGTCGAATGAATTGCTAGGCTCCATTTACGAGACTACAATCAATACGATATTTAGTACAAAATAAGGACCGCCATGACCCGTTTACGTCTCGATCAGGATATACAGCCCTTGTCTGAGTTTAGAGCTGGTGCTGCGGCTTTTATTCGTCAGATTAATGAAACCCGTCGTCCATTGGTGATCACTCAACACGGCAAAGGTGTGGCTGTGGTACTGGACGTTGTGGAGTACGAAGCGATGCGCGAAAAAATAGAGCTTCTGGAAGAAATCCGTACCGCAGAAACTCAACTCGCCGCAGGGCTTGGCGTCTCGAATGACGAAGCCCGGGCACAGCTGTTAAGCCAACTGCGCAAATGAAGGTGGTTTGGTCGCCGCTTGCACTGGCAAAGTTGAGCGAAATTGCAGCTTATATTGCTCAGGATAAAGCAACTGCGGCCGAGAGCTGGGTCAACGAATTATTTGATAAAGCAGCCTTGTTCCCTTTGTGCTCTGCATAACAAACTCAATGATTTGAAGATTGAACTCACTGAAGATAAGGATGGTAAGCCTGCACTCCGCCTTTTTCGACCGCCAGCCTGATATAGAGCATATCCTTCAACAAATTGCGCAAGCAAGTAGCTGGTGACTGCGTAGTAAGCGATATAAAAGTGAACGCGGGAGGCGTGAACGGGCGAACGCAGTAGTCTCCGGCTGCTGGTTTGCTTGCCTCAGAGCCGAGGCATTGATGGATAAAGGCGCAGCAAGCTAAGCCACTACACTTTTAATCCGGTACATATGGCTGGCGGCTAACAGCATTCTTCAGCTTTGCGGCGGTGGGATTGCTTCGCCGCTTGCGGTGAGCAGAGTGCTGCTGTAGACACGAAAGTCGTCCAGCCGGTGCAGGATCACCATTTCGACTATTGGCAACTGGATGCGTTGATACTCGTGCACGGCAATATTTCTGAAGCCCACCATTTTCTTCAGGTTGGTCGCTAAGTCTGCCGAAATCAGGCTGGCTGCCGCCAATAAGGTGAACACATCGCGCGAACTTTGCGGCACCCCCAGTTTATGCAGGCGGATCAGGTGCTGCCCCATATCTAATGCGGCTTCACAAGCGCGTTGAATATTCAGAATAGCGGCATCCTGACGGGTAAAATCGCTGGCAAAAGTGGCAGGGGCTTTGTCATATTCCTCGCGGGCACGCTGAATACAGCGCTCAATAGTGGCCGCTTTATTAATTAAAACATCATCAGGCAACGGGCCTTGGTTAACGGCCATACACAAACCCACCTTGTTGAATGTCGGCCAGCAAACCCGCTCGGGCTTCGTTAAGCGCCGTCATGTCAGACAGCAGGCCGGCTTCATAACTGTCAATGCTGCTGTCCAGTGCAAACAGGCGCTCACCTTTGGTCAGGATCTGGTACTGCATCACGGTGGATGCGGCGCGAAAATCCAGTAAATCGACTTCGCAATTCACCAACTCTGCTACATCACTGCTGATATCCCATAACTCAATCGAGTCGGCGTAACCGGCCACCAACACAGCCAGGTCTAAATCACTGTGCTGATCCGCAGTGCCTGCCACCTGGCTACCAAAGGCATACACAGCCAGCAGTGTCGGTAAGCGGCTTTGCAACAGTTGCACCACCAAAGGGAAGTTCACAACAGACTCCAATGCAGTCGATTCAGGGTACACCATAGTAACCACGGATCCCTGCCACGACAAATAAAGTCTGCAGTGGATAGGCCGCCAGCACCACCAACTCATGGAGCGAAGTGGCTAGTTTTGCACTACGCCACCCTAGAATTACCTGAAGCAGATGCCGCTTGCCACCATTCCACCCTTGAGCAAGTAGCGGGTGACTGCGTAGTGAGTGATATAAAAGTGAGCGCGCCAGAAGCGAACGGGCGAACGCCCTAGTCTCCGGCGGCTGGCTTAGCTGCTGCAGGATCCGACGTTGAACTCTTTTACAATGAGGCGTTGTGCTGAAACGGAACATCTCGGGCGGGGTAAACCGCGATCCTACCATCCGGAATAAGGGCACAACGCAAAAGGCGCAGCAAGCTACGCCACTACAACCGAGCGCTTTAGATGCCTGAGACAATAAAATCCAAAGCGGCCATTATTTCTGTGCGATAGGCGGATAAATCACAGGCCTGAGCGCCCAGCTGTTTGCGGTCTATACCTGCCATTTGTTGGGTCAGCAGCGTAAAAGGCTGGCCATCAATCAGCAGGCTGGGGTTAAGCCGGGTCAGGCCAATGGCGGTGCCAAGTTTGGCTGGGGTCAGCGGGATCACCACTCTGGTTCGCAACTCACTGAGCAAGTCACTTTGGATATCCAGCAAATAAGGGTACTGGCTGCAGCTGGCAGGATTGGGGTTGTGATAAGCGTAAAATTGGCTCATCAGAAGGTCCTGACGCTGTCACCAAAGGTGCCGTTGTCTTCGACAAACTCGTTGTAAGCCTCAATAGCTGCAGCGTTTTCGCTTAACCATTGTTCGCGCTGGGCACTGCGCAGTTGCTCCACCAACGCCTGCTCCAGTGTGGCCGAAAGGTTGATCTTCAGACTTTTGGCTTTTTCGAGTAAATCACTGTTAATACTGACATTAGTCGGCTTTTTTGACGCTTGAGTGTTGTAGATAGAATTCATCGCAGCAGCCCCACAGCAATAATGCGTATAGTTTATGCGCATATCAGCCATCGAGCAACACAAAGCCTGGGGTCAGAGCAGTACTCTGACCCCAGGTGAGGGGGTTAACGCTTGCTAAACAACCTGTATAAAGCCGGCAGCACCAGCAGCGTTAACAAGGTTGAACTGAGGATGCCGCCGATAACGACTGTGGCCAAAGGTCGCTGAATTTCAGCGCCAGTGCCGGTATTAAAGGCCATAGGCACAAAACCTAAACCCGCCACCAGGGCGGTCATTAACACTGGCCGCAAGCGGCTGCCCGCGCCTTGCAAAATGGCGGCAAGCACTGCACCGCCTTGTTGCTGCAACTGCCGGATGGCGCTGACCAGTACGATGCCGTTCAGCACCGCAATACCCGACAGGGCAATAAAACCCACAGCAGCAGAAATCGACAGTGGCATATCACGCAGCGCCAAAGCCCAGACGCCGCCGGTAAGCGCCATTGGCACTGCGCTAAACACCAGCAGGCTATCGCGCCAGCTGTTTAAGGCGCTGTACAGCAACAGCAGGATCAGCGCCAGCGTCAGTGGCACCACCAGGCTTAAGCGTTCAGTGGCCGACTGCAACTGCTCAAAGGTGCCGCCGTAGCCCAGCCAATAGCCGACCGGCAATGGCAATGCCGCCAGTTGTTGCTGTACCTCGGCCACCACAGAGCCTAAATCCCGGCCTTCAATATTGGCGGTCACCAGCATATGGCGTTTACCACTTTCGCGGTTGATCTGATTTGGCCCTTCGGTTTCGCGGATATGCGCCACTTCCCCCAGCGGTACATAACGCAGCTCGCTGCTGTCTTGTGCCGGTAAGGTAATGGGAATACGGGCTAAACTGGCCGGGTCTTGCCGCATTGCTTCCGGCAGGCGCAGCATCAACTTAAAGCTTTTATCACCTTCGTAAATCAGCCCCAGCTGTTGGCCACCAATGGCGGTTTGAACCAGTTGCTGTACGCCTGCCACGTCCATATTCACCAGCGCCAGGTGGTCTGTTTCCGGTTCAATCGACAACATAGGCAAACCCGTGGCTTGTTCCATCCGGGCGTCCACTATGCCGTTCACCTTGCCCAGCGCAGCTGCGACCTGCTGGCCCAGCTGTGCCAGTTGGTCCAAATCGTCGCCATACACCCGCACCGCTAAATCAGTACGGACCCCGGCAATCAGCTCGTTAAACCGCATTTGGATCGGCTGGGTAAACTCGTAGTTATTGCCCGGCACCGCCTGCACCACAGCGCGCAGTTGCTGTTCAAAACCAGCTTTGCTTTGGCTTGGGTCTGGCCACTGCTCTTGGGGTTTTAAAATCACAAAGGTGTCGGCGACATTAGGTGGCATGGGGTCATTCGCCACTTCCGGCGTGCCGATTTTTGAGAATACCCGCTCCACCTGCGGCAAAGCGGCGATAGCCTGCTCCAGCTGCAGCTGCATTTGTACCGACTGGCTTAAACTGGTGCCCGGAATACGCATGGCGTGTAGCGCAATATCACCTTCATCCAGCTGCGGCAGAAACTCACTGCCCATCCGGCTGGCCTGCCAGGCCGAACCGGTGCAGAGCAATACGGCCGCCAGCAAAGGCAGCAGCGGTTGTTTCAGCACCGCCTGCAGCGCGGGCTGATACAAGCGGCGCAGGCCACGCATCAGGCGGTTTTCCTGCTCCGACACCTTGCCTGTCACCAGCAGCGCCACAGCAGCGGGTACAAAGGTCAGTGCCAGCAGCAAAGCGCCCAACAAGGCGGCAATGACCGTAAAGGCCATAGGCTCAAACATCTTGCCTTCCACCCCAGACAGCGCAAACAGCGGCAGGTACACCAGCATAATAATCAGCACACCAAAAGTGGCTGGCGTCATCACCTCACTACTGGCTTGTTTTACCAGCGCCAGCCGCTCTTTTAAATCGAGCGTGCGGCCCAGCCGATGCTGGGCGCTTGCCAGATGGCGTAAACAGTTTTCCATCACAATCACAGCGCCGTCGACAATCAGGCCGAAGTCGATAGCGCCCAGGCTCATCAGGTTACCGCTGACTTTATTGGCCGCCATGCCGCTAAAGGCAAACAGCAAAGACAGCGGGATCACCAAGGCCGTGATCAGCGCGGCCCGTAAATTGCCCAAAAACAAAAACAGCACCACTATCACCAGCACGGCACCTTCAAACAGGTTGCGCTCTACAGTGGCAATGGTTTTGTCGATCAGGCTTTCGCGGTTGTAACTGATTTGTGCCACCACTCCTTGTGGCAACCGCTGGTTCACTTCGGTCAATTTGGCCGCCACCGCGGCCGACACGGTGCGGCTGTTTTCACCCAGCAGCATCATCACAGTGCCAAGCACCACTTCGCCGCCGTCCTGGGTGGCTGCCCCTGTGCGCAGTTGTTTGCCAATTTGCACTGTGGCCACGTCTTTCACCCGCACAGGGGCATCGTCGCGTTTGCTGATCACCAGTTGCTCGATGGCCGCAATAGACTGCAGCTGGCCGGGGGAGCGGATCAGCCACTGCTCACCGTTGCGTTCAATATAACCGGCACCAATGGTGGCGTTATTGCGCCTGAGCGCTTCCGCCAAATCATTCATGGTCAGCTTAAAGGCCAGTAATTTCACCGGGTCTGGCGCCACCTGGTATTCACGGACAAAACCGCCAATGGTGTTAATTTCGGTCACACCTTTTACCTTCAGCAGTTGGGGCTTGATCAGCCAGTCCTGCAGGGTGCGTAAGTCTTCGGCGCTGTAAGGCTGCCCTTCGGCCGTTCTGGCCTCTGCGCTGGCTTTGACTGTGTAGGAGAAAATTTCGCCAAGCCCCGACACCACGGGGCCAAGTTCAGGTTCAATGCCGTCTGGTAATTCGCCGCGCACCTGCAGCAACCGCTCGGTCACCTGCTGGCGTGCCCAATAAATATCGGTGCCTTCGTCAAACACCACTGTCACCTGCGACAGGCCATAACGTGACAACGAACGGCTGTACTGCAGTTTCGGCAAGCCAGCCATGGCGTTTTCCACCAGGTAAGTCACCCGCTGTTCGGCTTCCAGCGGCGAATAACCTTCGGCTTTGCTGTTAATTTGCACCTGCACATTGGTAATGTCGGGTACCGCGTCCATCGGCAGTTTCAGCGCCTGCCAGAAACCAGCACCCGCCAGCAATAATGTCAGCAGCAGGGTAAAGCCCGGCCTGGCCAAGGCCAGCCGTAATACAGACTGAATCATGCTGGCCTCCTAGTGCTCATGGCCAGCGCCGGATTTCAGCAAATCGGCTTTCAGCAAAAAGCTGTTCTGGCTGACATAGACCTCACCTGCGCTCAGGCCCGACAGCACCTCAACATACAAATCATCACGCTCGCCCAGCTCGACTGGCCTTGGCTTATACTTCTCGCCTTCGCGTACAAAGACGACCGTTTTGCCTTCCATACGCTGCAAGGCCGACAACAACACCCGCACTGAGACCTGACGGCGCGACACTTCGACATCGGCTTTGACATGCATACCGGGCCGCCAGAAACCATCCGGGTTTTGCACTATGGCGCGGGCACGGGCTATATGGCCTTCGGTCATCTGTGGTGCCAGGTAACTCAGCACAGTTTCAGCCTTGCGCTGGCCATGCACATCAGCCACCAGCACGGCATTACCCGGCTTCAGGCCAGCCAAATCGCCGGGGAAAGCTGACAACTCCAGATACACAGAGCTGAAATCACTGAGTTGCAACAGCGCTGCCTCACCAGCCCGCTCACCCGGGTTGGCAAAACGCGCTGTCACTTCGGCCGCCGCTGGCGCCTGCAGGCTGTAGCTTTGCAAGGTCACCCCATGCTGCAGCTTCGCCAGTAACTGGCCTGCCTGCACTTTGTCGCCCACTTTGACCGGCAGCTGCTGCACCAGCCCGGCATAAGGTGCACTGATACGCCATTGTTGCTCCGGGATCACCGCGATGACACCAAATAAATGGGCGAAACGGCGGATTTCCCCAGCTTCGGCACTCTGCACCTCAATGCCGGATTTGGCCGCTACTTCAGTGCTGAGCTCAGTATGTTCAGGCACTTCGTCATGGTCGTGACCTGTTGCCTCACCGTGCTTATGTGGATGCTCATCTTCGTGCTGACTCTGCCCAGTCGCAGACTCAGCTTCAGGGCTATGTTTGGCCAATACCACAGCTGGCAACAGCAAGGCTGCCAGCACTAACAACATCAATTTATTTTTCATCAGACAACTCCCTGGCCCGTACAGAGGCTAACGGGGCAACGACAGAAACTTCAGCGGAAGCAGAAAAGGCAACAGGACCAGTCTGCGCCAGACCAAAACCAGTCAGGCGCTGCAGTTCAGTCAGTTGCAGGTGAAAGCGGCGTTGTAATTGCAGCAGGCTAAGTTCGCTGTCCAGCAGCTCCTGCTGCGCCGCCAGCAGGTCGGTCATATCGTACACACCGCTTTGATAACCCTGCTGGGTCGCACTCAGTACAACACGGGCCGAAGGCAATAACTGCTGTTCTGTGGCGCGAATTTCGGCCCGAATGCTGTGCAACTGGCGTAACAAACCGAGCAGGCTCAGTTGCAGCTGACGCTGCTCCAACTCTGCCGCCACAGCGGCCTGCTGTGCTGCTGCGCTGGCCGCTTCGAGCTGAGCAGAGCTGCGCTGAGAATTCAGCAGCGGCATACTCAGGCCCAATTGCAAAGAAGGCGAGTTCACTTCGTTGTTATACCGTACCCCAGCCGACCAGCGCAGGTCAGCCACTGCATTGGCACTTTGTAACTGCAGCAGGCTGTCGGCCAGCCGCTGTTTCGTCAAAAACAACGCCAGCTGCGGGCTTTGCAGCAAACGTTGCTGCAGCTGTGCTTCTTCCGGCAATAACGGCAGCAAGGATAAATTACCACTGAGCCAGTCAAAATCCGGCTCCGCATTCCACAGCAGTGCCAGCTGTCGCCGCGCCAGTTCCAGTTCGCCTTGCAGCCTGGCCTGGTCCAGCCCGGTTTGTAGCAAACGCCGTTCTAAGCGTTTCACATCGGCCTGCTGCACTAACGCCTGCGCGGCGCGTTGTTGTGCTGTCAGCAAGGCTTTTTGTTCCAGCTCAAAGCGTTGCGCCAGCCAACCCAGTTGCTGCTGCAGGCTTAGCACCTCAATAAAACGCCCTGTGCTTTGCGCCAAAACATCAAGTTTGTCGGCAGCAAAAGCAGCCTGAGTCAGCTGGTTCTGCTGTATGGCCTGATTGCTGCGCAGCTGAGCTTTATCGCCGCGCTCCAGCAACTGGCTGAATACCAGGCTGATTTCCGCGCCTTTGACACCACTGAGTTCATTGGTGCCCAGCAGGTTTTCGGCCGACAGCTCCAGCTCAGGGTCAGGTTTAAGTAACGCCAGTTGCTGCAAGGCCGCATCCTGACGCAGTTGGTAAGGGTAAGTTTGTAGTTTGGGGCTGTGCTGTACTGTGCGCTGTAACGCCTCAGCCAGCGTTAGCTCGACAGCCGCCAGCGGGCCACTACAAAGCAGCACAACCCACAGCCATAGCTGCCGGCCAAATAAAGTTGACATAAAAATGCTCCGTTTAAGTTACTGAAAAATTATAAAAATCAGTAAATTAAACGGTAGGCGGGGGTAATAAAGGCCGGTAACTTAAACCACGGAAAAAAGACGAGATGGATTCAGGACGGGATGCTGGTTGCGCATCCGCAGAAGCTTGCGCCTGATAACTGACAAAACACAGCACATGGGCATGTGGTTCGGCTGCACTGTCGTCGTCATGGCTGTGATCGGTATCAAGCTGATATTGATGCTGGCCCTGCTCCATGGTCAACACATGGTTATGGTCATCCGGCATATGCAGCACAACGCCATCACAGGCCGCAAAGGCGTGATTGAGCATCAGCAACATAATCAGGCTTAGCAGCCAGCGGGATGCAGCGGGCACAGTGGTCATGTCCTCAACCAAAACTGCGCTCACTACAACACACCGCGTTGCAAAGCACAAGCCAGAGCCAGCCGCTGACTCCGCTTTGACTTACCAGAACTGCCAGTACAAATACACCAGCAGCATGGCAATAATGGCGCTGCCGTGCAGGTAAAAGCGGCTGGGGGTCATGTCCAGGCTGACTGCCTGAGCTTGTGGCAGTTCAGCTTTCGCCGGCTGGCGCAACAGCCACATAACGGCACAACACAACAGGAAAATATACCCAACCCTGTCCATAAAGGGCACTTCAGGCCACAGCAGTTTCATTGCCAGTGAGCCAAAGCAAGACAACAGCGCAGCCGCCAAAGCGCCATTGCCAGAGGCGCCTTTCCAGAAAATACCCAAAATAAAGATGGCGCAGATACCCGGTGTGAAGAAGCCGGTAAATTCCTGAATGTACTGAAACGCCTGTGGGAAATTGCCCAGCAGTGGCTTGGCCACCAGCACCGCAATAAGCAGCGCCAGGCCACTGACCAGACGGCCCACCCCAACCAGCTGCTGTTCGGTTTTGCTGGTTTTGCTCAGCGGCTTGTATAAATCGAGGGTAAAAATGGTGGCGATGGAGTTCATCATCGAGGCCAGCGATGACACTATGGCGGCAATCAAGGCAGCGAAAATCAGACCACGGATACCGTCCGGCACCAGTGCCAGCAGTGTCGGGTAGGCGGCGTCAGCTTTGTCCACCGCAATGCCGCTGGCCGGGTCCTGGCTCAACACATAAGCAGCGATACCGGGCAGCACAATAATGACCGGCATCAGCATTTTCAGAAAAGCGGCAAACAAAATGCCTTTTTGCGCTTCGGCAAAACTTTTGGCGGCCAGCGCACGCTGAATAATGTATTGGTTAAAACCCCAATAACTCAGGTTCATCATCCACATACCGCCCAGAATCACCGCCAGACCCGGCAGGTTGGCGTACTCCGGGTGCTCTTTCGCCAGGATCATGTCGAACTTCTCCGGCGCTTTTTGCAACAAGGTGTCAAACCCTGCCAACACACCAGCCCCGCCCGACACCTGGTTCAATGCAATCCAGCTCAGCAGCAAACCACCGCCCACCAGCAGTAAAATTTGAATACCGTCGGTCAGCGCCACGGCCTTTAAGCCACCATACAATGAGTAAGACACCGCTATCAGCGCCAGCCCGACCATACCCCAGACCACTGGCAAACCAGTTAAGGTGGCAATGGCGGTGGCGCCCAGCCAGAGCACAGCGGTTAAATTGACAAAGGTGTACAGCAACAGCCAGAACAGGCTCATGACGTACTTCACTCTTTTGTCGAAACGTTGCTCCAGAAACTGTGGCATGGTGTAAATGCCTTTACGCAAAAACACCGGCAGGAAAAACCAGCCAACCAGCAGCAGAGTTAAAGCGGCCATCCACTCGTAGGACGCAATGGCCAGGCCGACCACAAAGCCAGAGCCAGACATACCAATAATTTGTTCAGCAGAAATATTGGCCGCAATCAGCGATGCACCAATGGCCCACCAGGGCAAGGTTTGCCCGGCCAGGAAAAAATCTTTACTGTCTTTCTGATGCCCGGCTTTGTCTTTGGAAACAACTATCGCCAGCACCAGAAGCAGCACCACGTAGCCGACCACAATGGCCGAATCAAGCGCACTGATCACCATGTTTTACCCTTGTTTTGTTTAATTATTGTTTTACTTAACGGCTCAAAGAGCTGAGGCCGCCGCACCAGCTACCCCGCACAGAGCATAAAGCGCGACGCGGCACCTGCCAAGTGAAAGCAGCCTGCTTTGCCGCATTACAACAACGATAAAACTTTTAAACATTTTTTTGACAACTCCCCCAAAAGCAGACACCCTTTGGGGGCCAATCAGCAAGGAGGCAACCTATGAAATTGAAACTTATGGCCCTGACCGCTTTAGTCTGCTGCAGTTTTTTCAGCCAGGCCGAGCCCGCCAAACGTGAAACCATTGAGCAAGTACTGAAAGCGACAGATGCGCCGGCAATGCTGGATTATGCCTATGCCCAGATGGAGCAAATGGCACTTCCCAAACAAGCCAACGCGAATGATGCGTTAAGCCAGAAGCATCTGCGTGAAATGCAGCAATTGCTGCGCACTGAAATGTCCTGGCAACAACTGGAAGAACCCATTATCGGGATTTACACCCAGGTGTTCAGCGAAGACGAAATGCAGAGTATCCTGAGCTTTTATCAGTCAGAGGCGGGCCAGAAGCTGGTGAAACGCCAGCCTGAACTGGTGCAACAATCGATGCAGATGATGCAAACGCTGATGCAGAATATGATGCCAAAAATTACCGCTCTGGCAGAAAAACAAGCCAAAGAACGCGCTGCGCAGACCGCACAGTAAGTTCAGCCCGGGGAGCCACGGCTCCCCTTTTTACCCTCTGCTGCGACACTATGTCGCATCGACAAACTTCAGTCCGGACACTAACTTAGCATTTTTTGGTACAGCTTGCGCTGTACCACTGACTGCTGAGATGAGGTCGATGCCTGCTGCCTGTTCACCCCACCATTCCGTCAACACAACAGTATTGCTGCGCACCACTCTCAGCCTGGTTTGCGGTACAGCGCTCGGCTCGCAGTGGCTGACAGTGCGTCACAGCGGGGATTGTTATACCAACAACGCCAACAGTGACCAGGTGGCAGGCCACACCCTACTGGACGCTCAATTGATCTGGCAAAGCAGCCTGGGCCGTTTTACGTTAAGAGGCCGCAACCTGACCGATAAGCTTTACGCCAACTGGTCTGGGTATGGCCCCACCCAGTTGTATCTGGGCGCGCCGCGCCGTGTCGACTTCACCTTCAACCGCAGTTTCTGACGATGAGCAACCACGAATCCCAAGGCCGCGTTGGCCATTTTTACCAAAGCGTCTGGCGCTGGCATTTTTATGCTGGCCTGATCGTAGCGCCTTTTTTGCTGATCCTGTCAGTCACAGGCGCTATCTACTTGTTTAATGACGAGATTGATGACTGGCTTTACCCGGAACAACGTTTTGTGGCCACCCAGTTGCCTGCATTGCCGGCCAGCCAGCTGATTGAGGCAGCTCTCAGCCCTTTTCCGGGGGCAACCGCGACCAGGCTGGATCAACCCACAGCACCCGGCCGCAGCGCCAAAGTCTTTATTACCACCGCAGAAGGTGAAGTGCGCAAAGTGTATGTCGACCCAGGCACAGCTCAGGCCTTGGGCTCGCAGGTGCCTACCGAAACTCTGGTCGGTTTTGCCGACGTCGCCCACGGCTCGTTACTGCTGGGCGAATTTGGCGACAGCCTGGTGGAGCTGATGGCCTGCTGGAGCTTTATTTTGCTGATCACCGGGCTCTATCTCTGGTGGCCACGGCAAAGCGGCCAGTGGCTGCGGCTTTTTATACCCTCGCTGAGTGCCCGCGGCCGCGCCGCCTGGCGCAGCTGGCATGGGGTTACAGGTGTTTGGTCCGCCCTGCTGCTGGGCTTTCTGATCCTGACCGGCCTGCCCTGGGCCAACGTCTGGGGTGACCTGTTCCGGGCCACAACAGATATGGCCGGACTGGGTTACCCGGCTTACCACCGCTCGCATGGTGCCAGACCCCAGAGTGTTGTGTCAGAATCCAGCCCACAGGCTGCTGAGGCGACATTAAAACAGCAGCTCGGCACTGTGCCCTGGACGCTGGAGAAGCAGCCAATGCCAGTGTCAGATAACCATGCGATGCATCAGGGTGCTGGCCAGGGCGCGTCAGCACAGCGCCTGCGCTCCGGCATCGGTATTGATGGGGCCGTGGCACGACTGGCCGAACTGGGCCTGAACCCGGCCTACCGGATGTTTTTACCCAAAGACGCCCAGGGGGTGTACACCGCCTACACCTATCCGAATCAGCCGCAGGGCCAGCGCACTGTGCATCTGGACCAATACAGCGGTGCAGTTTTAGGCGATGTCCGCTATGCCGACTATGGCGTCGCCGCCAAGGCAGTGGAACTGGGTGTACAGCTGCATATGGGCAATTATTTTGGCCTGGCGAATCAGTTGCTGATGCTGCTGGGATGTCTGGGTGGGCTGGTCATGGCCATCAGCGGCCCTGTGATGTGGTGGAAACGCCGCCCGCCCGGCCGCCTGGCGGCACCACGCAAACCCGCCACTTCGCAGCTGAAAACAGTGGCCTGGCTGGTGGTAGTGCTGGGTTTACTGTTCCCGCTGGCAGGCGCCTCGATAGTGCTCATTCTGCTGCTGGACTGGCTGCTGGTACGAAAACCAGGCCCGGCAGTCAGCTAAACGCCGGGGCCTGCCGACCTTTCAGGGTTGTTTTTTTCAGCCGCCTGACTAGTTTTTATGCAACGCCATGCGAAAGTTTTTGCACCTCAGTCTGGTCTGCATAACGGATAGTTTATTGGCTCTGTACTCTGAGGTTTTTTATGCGTTCTGCCTTGCTCCATTCCGCCTTGTCACAGTACCAGCGTTTTACCACTGCACTCACGTCCTTCAGTGGGGTTCCGGCCTTGTTATTACGTTTGTATCTGGCCCCAGTGCTGATCCAGGCGGGTTGGAATAAATACCAGGCCTTTGACAGCACAGTGGCCTGGTTTGCCAATCCGGATTGGGGGCTGGGTTTGCCAGCGCCTGTGCTGCTGGCGACTCTGGCTATTGCGGCCGAACTGCTGGGTGGCGCTTTGCTGTTGGTCGGGCTCGCCACCCGGCTGGTTTGCCTGCCGTTGATTGCAACTATGCTGACGGCGATTTTTTCAGTGCACTGGCCCAATGGCTGGCTGGCCATTGCCGACAACTCCAGCTGGCTGGCCGATGGTACCTTGTTGCATGACGAGCGAGTGCAGGCGGCGCAGGAAAAACTGGCAGCCGCCAAAGCCATTTTGCAACAACATGCAGACTACGACTGGCTGACCAGCAGCGGCAGCCTGGTCATCCTCAACAACGGCATCGAGTTTGCTGCCACTTACCTGCTGATGCTGCTGTCGTTGTTGTGCACAGGCGGCGGCCGTTACCTGAGTTGTGACTATTGGCTGAAACGGCGATGGTGCCCACAGACAGAAAGTCAGTTTTCGTAAGCTATAGTCATCACGTCATTGAGTTCAAACAGAGGAAGGTGTGCTTTGCAACAGTCAGCTTCGATTAAAAGCCGGATCTTTATTGGTTATGCCGCCATTTTGTTGGTTACCCTGATTGCCGCTGTTTTACTGATCAGCAGCAACCGCCACCTCAGCCATCAGGTTGGGAGCTTTGTCGATGAGTCGCTGCCCGCCTTGCATAGGGTAAACAGCATGCAAAGCGCTGCCAAACAACTGGTGCTCACCGGCTACGAGTTGTATGGCACCACCATCACAGCTCAGCAGTTTGGCCAGACCCAGCAGACGCTGGATGCAGGTATTCAAAAGCAGCTGTCCAGTCTGACCCCTTACCAAAGCAATGAGGCCAGCAGCAGGTTTCAGGCATTAAGCCAGGCCTTGTCTGAACTGAGCAGACTGATGCAGGTCAGTCAGGTTGACTGGGATCAGGCAAGGGAGCAGCTGGCCCGCATCAATCAAAGCGCCACTGAATTTAATCGGGCCGCAGATGCGCTGGCGGACCGCATTACGGAGCAAGCCCGGGGGAAAACGCTGAGCATCAGCGACACCCTGTCGACGAATACACTGACGGTCGCGGTCCTGTTGTTACTGATCCTGCTGGTCGCCATTGGCTTTTTACTGCTGGCACAAAAGCAGGTAGCCAGCCCTATAGTGCAGCTGTCTGCCCGTCTCGGCCAAATTGCCGCCAGTCGCGATCTGACCCACAAGCTGCACTCCGACGGAGCGGCTGAAGTCATTCACGTGGCGGCCAGTGTGAACCAGTTACTGCGGGTGTTTCAGCAAGGCATTGCCGAAATGTATCAGGCCATTTCAGGTATTCATCAGGCGGTTGGAACACTGGCAGGCAGCAGCCAACAATCCTCCGGGTCTGTTACTGAACTGCAACAAAAGCTGCAGTTGCTGGTGCAGGCGATGACGCAGCTCGAGCAGCAGATGGAACAGAGTGTCAGCCGGTCAAGCCACGCCGCAGAAGCCGCCAAAGCCGGTGCCGATTCGATGTCTCAGAGTCAAAAGGCCGTGCTTGATACCTCCAGCAGCATCAGTCAGTTGTCCAGCGATATTGAAGCCACAGCGCAGATGCTGCTAACCCTGCAATCGACCGGAGACCAGGTGAGCTCAGTGGTGAATACCATTGCCGAAATTGCCTCTCAGACCAATCTGTTAGCCTTAAATGCTGCCATCGAAGCCGCCCGCGCCGGCGAGTCGGGCCGGGGTTTTGCTGTGGTAGCCGACGAAGTGCGCACCCTGGCCGTTCGTACTCAGCAATCCACCACGGAAATCAACAGCATGCTGGCCAATATTGTCAGCTCGATACAAGGGGCCGTGGCGAATATGCAGTCCAACAGGGAAACGGCCCAACGTTCGGTGGAGCTGGCGACCAATCTGGTGCACACCCTGGAAGGCGGTCGCCAGATTATTCTGGATTTAGCTTCGGTCAGCCAACAGGCCGCCGAGCTGGCGGGTCATTCACAGCAGATGACTCAGGAACTGCAACAGGACATCCTGGCGTTTGAACAGCTTGGCAGTTCGGTGTCCTCTGCCAACCAAAATGTCGCCAATACCAGCCAGGCGCTGACCGCATTGGCGGGGCAACTTCGACAAACCGCTGACTTGTTTAAACATTAGCGCTGCAACCGGTTTCAGCCGCAGCGCTGCTGCTTCAGAAGCGGGTACTGAGCGCCTGCAACAACTGTGGGTGAAACCGCTCCGGTGCCTGAATGTGCGGCGAATGGCCTAAATCCTCAAAGCGGATTAAACGGCCTTTGGGTAACAGCTTCAGCGTGGCCGGCCCCAGGCTGGCGTAGTTGCCCAGCTTAGCTTTCAGCGCGTCGGGTGCAGCGTCTTTGCCTATTGCAGTGTTGTCCAGCTCACCAATCATCAACGTGACGGGCATGTGCAACTGACCGAACTCATAAAGCACCGGCTGGGTGAAGATCATGTCTGCGGTCAGCGCCGAGTTCCAGGCCACCTGTTGTTTGCCATCGCCCAGGTACATACCCGCCTGCATTTGCACCCAGCGGTCAAATTCCGGCCGCCATTGCCCGCCATAATAAGTGCTTTGCTGGTACTGGCGGATACCGGCTGCGGAGGTCGCCAAATCACGCTGATACCACTGGTCGACGGTCCGGTACGGCACCCCCAGCGCTTTCCAGTCCTCCAGCCCTATGGGGTTGATCAACACCAGCTGCTCTGTGGTTCCGGGGTATAACAAAGCAAAACGGCTGGCCAGCATGCCGCCCATTGAATGACCCAGCACAGCGGCCTGCCGGACTTGCAGCTGGTCTAACAAGGCTTTGGTGTTGGCCGCCAGCTGCTGAAAACTGAACTGATACTGCGCCGGTTTACTGGATTTACAAAAACCGATCTGGTCCGGCGCTATCACCCGGTAACCCGCTGTTGTCAGCGCCTTAATGCTACCCTCCCAGGTGGCCGCACAGAAATTTTTGCCATGCAGCAACACCACGGTTTTGCCGTTTGGCTGAACAGCCGGCACATCCAGATAGGCCATTTCCAGGGCCTGTTGCTGGCTGTTCAGCCGGAAATACTGCACGGGGTAAGGGTAATCAAAGCCTTCCAGCCTTGGGCCGTACACAGGCTCATCGGCCTGCACTGTCAAAGCCGCCAGGCCAGCCATCAACAGACTGAAGAGTGGAATTTTCATCAATGCTCCTTAAGACAAAAACAGGCGCAGCCTGCTCAACTAAAACCTCTGAATGCAGAGGTTTTAGTGAGCAATTGGTTCAACGGCTTAACCCGATTAGCCTGCACTATGGCGCTTCAGGACCTAATATTCTGGCGGAGCCACCGCCAACAGATGTTCGATTAACAACCGCAGCCGCAGCGGCTGGTTGTCCCGGTCACGGTACAGCAGGTAGGTGTGGCGCAATGGCCCACGCCAGTCCGGCGCCACCGGCAGCAACAGCCCACGGCTGATTTGCTCTTCGACCACCCGCTGCGGCAAGTATCCGATGCCAATACCGGCCTCTATGGCCTGCTGGGCACTATTCAAATCGTCCACTGCCAGCCGGATATTGCCCTGAGGCCGGTATTCAAACAATTCTCCACTGCCCTGATGGGTTAAGCGCCACTGGCGCACCGGATTGCTAATGACCAGAGGGTAATCCACCAGCTCAGCCGGATGCGTGATCTGCCGCCAGTGCGACTGGCAGCTGCTGGCGCAGAGCACCGACTGTACCAAGGTCAGTGGCCGGGCTATCCACCCCTGCAGTTTGGGTTCACCAACGCGGATCGCCAGATCAATGGCATGTTCGCCAACATCCAACACCCAGTTGGACAGGCGAATATCCAGTTCAATTTTCGGATGCATCAGCTGAAACTGCTGCAATGCAGCGGCCAGCCAGCGGTGCATGGTATTGGCCGGCGCAGTCAGCCGGATCAGACCCACAGGTTGCTGTTTGTCCGCCTGCATATCACCGGCAATATCCTGCAACTCATGAAACAAAGGCCCACAACGCGCCAGATACTGCTGACCCGTGCCGGTCAGACTGATGCGGTGTGCGTCTCTGTGCAGCAGGCGTAAACCCAGCGATTGTTCTAACGCATTAATCCGGCGGCTTAAGGTAGAAGGCGGCATGGCCAGTTGTTCGGCTGCGGCACGGAAACTGCCTGCCTGCGCCACCAGCCAAAACAACCGCAAGTCATCCAGTGAGTACTTAAGTTGCATATATGGAATTTAACCTGCCGTTAATTGAGGTTTATATGATTTATGAAACCAATACACTGTAGGCCAGCTCACTACAGGAACGCAATGCGATGACTACTTCAACCTCGAGACAAACCATAGTTCTGCTCCTTTTCAGCATCTTTGGCTGGGGCAGCGTGTTTCCACTTTCAAAACTGGTGCTGGAGCACATGTCAGCGCATTCGCTGGTGGTCTGGCGCTTCACTATTGCTGCCTTGTGTTTAGTGCTGTATTTGCCCGTACATATGCGCCGCCACCCTGCGCCCTGGCCGCGGTTGTCCTGGCGGCAATACCTGTGGCTGATCAGCATCAGTCTGGTGGGCGTGGGCGGTTTTAACCTGCTGCTGTTCAGCGGCGTAAAACACACTGCGGCCACCAATGGCGCGCTGGTGATGGCCTTAAGCCCGCTGGTGACTGCACTGATGGTGGCGCTGTTGTCCCGCCGCTGGCTGAGCTCTATGCAAAGTGTCAGCCTGGCGCTGGGCCTCGGCGGTGTATTGCTGGTGATCAGCAAGGGCCAGCTGCAAACCCTGCAACAGTTTGAGTTCAATCAGGGCGACCTGACCATTATTGCCGCCATGCTGCTGTGGTCGGCGTATGCCACTGCATCACAACAAGCCACCCGCTGGTTGCCTGTGGTGCCTTTTACCCTAATCAGTATGCTGGCCGGCGACCTGTTTATTCTGCTGGCCAGCCGCTGGCAAGGTGATGTGCACCCGCTGGACGAACTGTTGCAGCTGCCGCTGTCTGGCCTGGTGTCAATGCTGTATATAGGAGTGGTTGGAACCGTGCTCGCCTACCTGTTTTTCTTACAAGGTGTGCAAAAACTGGGCTCAGCCACGGCCTCGCTGTTTTTTAATTTAATTCCGGTATTCGCTGCACTTACCGCCCTGCTGCTGGGTCAGCAGGTCAGCCTGATCCAGGCTGCCGGTATGGCCATAGTGTTGTTGGCCCTGATGCTGCCGCAGCTGTACAACTGGTTGAGGCCCAAACCTAAACTGCTGAACTGTGGTGCCTGAAATTTTCTGCCTGCAAATAAAAAGCCCTGTCGATACAGGGCTTTTTACTTTTTACACCAACGCTTTATCAGAACGGAATATCGTCATCAAAGTCAATTGGAGGTTCCATCGGCGCACGTTGTTGTGGCGCTGACTGGTTAAAACCACCTTGCTGACCACCGAAGTTGCCCTGTGGCTGGTTAAAACCACCCTGAGCCGGACGTTGCTGGAAACCCTGGTTCTGCGGTTGTTGTTGTGGCTGGAAACCACTTTGTGCCGGAGCCTGTTGTTGCGGCATACGTTGTTGTGGTGCAGCCGGAGCCTGCTGGTAGCCGCCCTGGCCACCCCCTTGGTTAGCGCCGCCCATTTGCCCGCCGCCCATGCTGGCACCCTGACCATCACCACGGCCGTCTAACATTTGCAGTTCGTTGGCAATAATCTCGGTAGTGAAACGCTCAACACCTTGTTGATCCTGCCACTTGCGGGTACGCAGTTTGCCTTCGATATAAACTTTGCTGCCTTTACGCAGGTATTCACCGGCAATTTCAGCCAAACGCTGATAAATCACCACGCGGTGCCACTCGGTTTGTTCTTTCTTTTCGTTGGTGGCTTTGTCCGTCCAGCTTTCGCTGGTGGCCACAGTAATATTGGCCACTGCGCCACCTGTTGGCATATAACGGACTTCCGGGTCGGCACCCAAGTTACCGATCAGTATTACTTTATTAATTCCACGAGCCATGCGACTTTCTCCTCAACTTTCGCGGCTGCCGCCGGCAACCAAAGACTGTGCCTCGGCCAGATTAAAATTCTGCTGACCCACTTTCAGATAACAGCGTTGTTCTGCCACCAGCACGGTGGCTTCCTGCACTCCAGGCAGGTGACATAAGCGCGCCGCCAACGCATCGGCAGCGGCCTGATTGGCCACATTCACGGGCAGGGATAAGCGTTGCGAACGCTCTGGCACTGTCATGCTACTGGCACAGACCAGCCATATTAAACCAATCAGCGCGAGGAAAACAAACAGGCTTTCGCTGCCCAATGCACCAGAAATCCAGCCGCCGGACAGACCGCCTAAAAAGGCACCAAAAAATTGCGCACTGGCATAAGTGCCCATGGCCGTGCCTTTCAAACCGGCAGGTGCAATACGCGACAACAAAGCAGGCATACTGGCTTCCAGATAATTGAAGCCGGTAAAAAACAACAACAGCGCCAGCGCAATGCACCACAACTGCTGATTGCTTAAAATTAACACAAAACTAACAATAAGCAGGCCAATGGCCAGCAAAAAGTAGCGTTTTTCCTGTTGCTTTCGGCTGGCCAAAATCATCAGTGGCACCATAGCGACAAAGGCCAGCAGGATCACCGGTAAATACAGCTGCCAGTGCGTTGCCGATAAAAATTGCTGTTGCTCCAGTAAAGGAGGCAACACCACAAAGATTGCGGTTAACAACAGGTGCAACACCAGCACGCCCAAATTCAGCCGCAGCAATTGCGGGTGGCTGAACAGGCTGGCAATTTTGCCCGGTGTGGCCAGAGTTTCTGCACCTGCCACTTTATGCGAGGCATCCGGAACCACTTTCCAGACCAGCAAAATACCAAACAGGGCTATACCAGCGGTAAACCAGAAAATGCCACTTAAACCGGCCACTGCGGCAATAGCAGGCCCTGCCACCATAGCGACCGCAAAGGACAGACCTATGGTCATCCCGATCACGGCCATCACTTTGGGGCGCTGTTCTTCACGGGTCAGATCAGAGGCCAGTGCCAGCACTGCGCCGGAAATCGCCCCCATGCCTTGCAGCACCCGGCCAGCAGTCACGCCATATACGGAGTCAGACAAAGCCGCGACCACAGAGCCGAGCACAAACAGGCTTAAACCGGCAAACATCACTGGTTTGCGGCCAAAACGGTCTGAAGCCCAACCCATCGGAATTTGCAGCACCGCCTGCGTCAGGCCATAGGCGCCTATGGCTAACCCAATCCATAACGATGAAAAGCCAGCCAGATGGTTGCCAAAAATAGCAAACACCGGGATCAGCATAAATAAACCTAACATCCTGAAGGCAAAAACCAGTGCCAGCGAAATTGCGGCACGCCGCTCGACAGCGGTTAAATGTTGCATCAGCACAAAATCTCAAAGGACAGACAGGATTTCAGGGCCTGAACTCAGAGTTTCACGCCCACCAACGAGGTGGCGATTCTAGCACAGCTGAGTGGTCCACCACAGTGCCGAATGTTTGGTGTTACTGGGTAACAACAATCAATGAAATAAAAAATTCAAAAAGTATAATAATTAATTATAAAGAGCTGTTTTTTCACCAAATAATGTTTACTTATTCATCGCCATGGTACAAAGTAACATCAGACCTTGACTTATTTGGTAGTGATGTCGGGTTTCACCAGGATGAACAAGAGCACCATAAAGTGGCTTTGTCAGTAGTTGCGCTGCCGGCAAAGCAGAATGGGTTACACAACAAGAAATGAGATCAAACCATGTCTGAATTACACAGCTATAGCAACAAACACCGCATTCAACGCACCAGGCTCAGCCTGGCTGTTTCTGCCGCTTTCTTGGGGCTGTGCCCATTGGTTGCGGCTGCACAAAATTTGCCGGAAAATGACAACGCTGTCACCACTAAAGAAAAAGGTGAGCAGATGGAAGTTATTGAAGTAAAAGGCATTCGTGGCAGTATTATGTCGGCGCAGGATCTGAAGCGTTATGCCGACACGGTCAAAGATGTGATCACCGCCACCGACATTGGTGCGCTGCCCGACAAATCTGTCACCGAAGCACTGCAGCGGGTGCCAGGCGTGACCATTGAACGTTTCGCATCGTCCGACGACCCGAAACACTATGCCGATGAAGGTACGGGTGTGCTGGTACGGGGTTTAGACCGGGTGCGCTCGGAAGTGAACGGCCGTGACGCCTTCAGCGCCAACCCATGGGGTGGCCTGAGCTACGAAGATTTTCCGGCCGAACTCTTGGGTGCAGTGGAAGTCGTCAAAAACCAGACAGCAGACCTCACCTCAGGCGGCATAGCCGGTACCGTCAACCTGATCACCCGCAAGCCCTTTGATTCCGACAAACGAGTCATCGCCTTTGGTGGCAAAGCCAACTACGGCGATTTCCGTGAAGACACCACCCCGTCTTTTAATGCGCTGTATTCAGACCAGTGGGAAGTGAACTCAGGCCGCTTTGGTATTTTGCTGGCGGGCTCTCATTCCGAATACCGTACCCGTGGGGACGGCGTTGGTTTGGGTAACTTCCATTCCCGCGGCGACTCTTTTATTCCGACCACAGACCAATGGGGCGGCATCACAGGGGTAGACCCGGATTCTCCGGTTGACGGCCCGGCCTTACCTGGCCAGCCTGCAGGCAGTGTCTGGCACGTGCCTGTGGCTATTCATATGAGCACCGCCGATAACGACCGTAAACGTGATGGCTTCACCGGCTCATTACAGTGGGCCAATAAAGACGACACCATTATTGCCACACTGGAACACATTAACTCCAATGCGTCGCTGGAATGGAACGAACGCCAGATTGGTCAGGCCGCCCAGGGCTTTAAAGGTTTTATGGGCTCGTCGCAGAACTGGCGTGACGATTCCGCCACTGGCCGCCCACTGACAGTGGAAAATGGCTATGTCACTTCTGGTGTGGCTTTGGGCGTCAGCCCGGAAACACCATTTTTCTACCGCAGCCGCTGGAACTACAACGAAAATACGGTGGAAGACAGCTCCTTTAACCTGGCGATTAAAGCCAGCGACCGCTTAAAACTGGAATTCGATTACCAGCATATCGACTCGGAAAAAACCGTGCATAACTACAGCATGTCTGGCCAGACCCGCGGTAACCATGTGCATGCCGTGTCGCCTTATTACCTGGATATGCGTGGCGAACGTCCGACTATTGAGTTCTTAAGCGACAACATTCTGACCCCAGGCTGGTCACCGAATAACGACTGGAACGGCCCGGTGCCGAATTTATTCCTGGGCAGTGGTATGGAGCAGGAAGAACACAACACCGCCAAAGCCGACAGCTTTAAGTTTGATGTCAGCTACCAGTTGGATGGCGTGTTTTCCAGCGTCAAATCGGGCATCTACTACTCAGACAAAGACCTGACAGTGCGCGACACCGCCTATGAAGGCTGGTCTGCCATTGGTACGCCATGGGACATGAATGACCGCAATGCAGCCGCTGCTGTCAACCGGCCTGAGCTGTTCGAACGGGTGGACTTCGCTAACTTCTATAATGGCAAAGTGCTGCAGGGTAACGTGAATAACTTCCTGTTCCCGCGCATGGATTTAGTGCGCAACTACGCGGACTCTTTACGTCAGGGTTGTGCCGACGGCTGGCATAATGCCACCTTAAGTGCGGCCAATGGCGGCGTTTGTACCGGTACTTATGTGCCATACACCGACAAACCAAACCGGGTGGAAGGGCCTTTTGCGGCGCATAACATCAGCTCGTCCAACGAAAAACGCACCGAAGTTTACCTGCGTGGTGACTTTGAACTGCCAAACCAGCAGTTCCCGCTGGTCGGTAACGTCGGCCTGCGTTATGTGAATTACCAACTGCAGTCGACCGGTGCTTTTGTGCAGCCACTGACCACCAAACGTGGTGAACCGGGCACCTCATTAAATACTGTGATGCAGCAGCCGCAATACAAACGCTATTACGACCTGGCCAACGGCGAGTCACAACTGAGCACAGTAGACGGCACCGACTACAGCACAGTGCTGCCCAGCCTGAACCTGAGTTTCGAAATGTCGGAGGACGTGGTACTGCGTTTTGGCGCGTCCAAAGGCCTGTATTACCCAAGCCTGGTGGACGCCCGTAATATCAGCCTGCTGGATTTAGACTACACCCGCATTTTACAAACGCCGGGGATGGACCAGGACGAAACCAACAACCCGGTGGTGGGGCTGGATGACATCGAAATTTCTGCACTGGCCGGTAACCCCTACCTGGAGCCGGAAGAGTCGATCAACGCCGACCTGACCACTGAATGGTACTTTGCCCCAGCTGGTTTTATTACGGTGGGCCTGTTCCATAAAAAGCTGGACAACATTATCCGCAACCGCGCTTTTGATATGGACGTCACCTACGGCGGTGAAACCTACGACGTGTCCGCTTACGGCCCGGCCAATACCGGCTCTGGTACTTTGCGTGGTGCCGAGTTTTCCTACTCGCAGTTCTACGACATGCTGCCGGGTTTATGGCGCGGTTTAGGCATGCAGTTTAACTACACCTATATCGACCAGAGCGGCCTGGAAGACCCGAACGAAGTGTCCAAAGGCACGCTGGGCTTTGATGAAAACGGCAACAGGTTGTCAGACAACCGCAATACCTTCCGGGTGTTCAGTGGTCTGCCGCTGCAAGGTTACTCCGACCAGAATATGAACATTGTTGGTATGTACGAGTACGACAAGGTGTCATTCCGTCTGGCCTATACCTGGCGCTCTGAGTACCTGCTGACTCTGCGTGAGTCGGAAGAGTATGTACCGGCTTATGCTGAAGCCTCAGGCATGATGGACGCCAGCTTCTACTACAGCATTAACGACAACTGGAAAGTCGGTATTGAGGGCAGCAACCTGCTGAATACCGAAACCAAAACCCAGTACCAGATGAACCAGCAAGGTGACCGCACCCAGGCACTGAGCTTCACCACAGACCGCCGTTATGCACTCAGCGTACGTGGTGTGTTCTAAGCACTGACCTCCGGAATTTACCCCGCATCAAACCGCGTAGCCCCGGCTGCGCGGTTTTCTTTTTATCCTGCACAGGCACAAATCCAGCCCGACCCGCTTGCTGAAACAATTGTATTTATATACAGTAGTCAGGCTTTTTTTCTGACCAGACTGATCCAGTCAGCCGGCGCAGCCATACTTTGACCTCAGTCTGCTCACTCCACTTCAGCCAAGAGACTTGCGATGGATAAAATTGATATCCGCGGTGCCCGCACCCACAACCTGAAAAATATCTCACTGCAAATTCCGCGCGACAAACTGGTGGTGATCACCGGCCTGTCCGGGTCGGGCAAGTCGTCTCTGGCTTTTGATACCCTTTACGCCGAGGGGCAACGCCGTTACGTGGAATCGCTGTCGGCTTATGCCCGTCAGTTCCTCAGCCTGATGGAAAAACCTGACGTCGACCATATTGAAGGCTTGTCCCCGGCTATTTCTATTGAACAAAAATCCACCTCGCATAACCCGCGGTCTACGGTAGGCACCATTACCGAGATTTACGACTACCTGCGGTTGCTGTTTGCCCGGGTGGGTGAACCACGCTGCCCGACGCACGACTTACCGCTGACGGCCCAGACCATTACCGAGATGGTCGACAAGGTCGTGTCCTTCCCGGAAGGTACCAAGCTGATGGTGCTGGCACCAGTAGTGCAGGAACGCAAAGGCGAACACGTCAAAACTCTGGAAACCTTGGCGGCCCAGGGCTACATTCGCGCCCGCATTAATGGCGAAATTTGTGATTTGTCCGACCCGCCAAAGCTGGAGCTGCATAAAAAGCACACCATTGAAGTGGTGGTCGACCGGATTAAAGTGCGCGACGACATTAAACAGCGGCTGGCCGAAAGTTTTGAAACCGCGCTGGAGCTGTCGGGTGGTATTGCCAAAGTCGCGTCGATGGACGACCCAAGCGCCGAAGAGCTGGTATTTTCCGCTAACTTCGCCTGCCCTACGTGCGGCTATTCGATGGCCGAGCTGGAGCCTCGGCTGTTCTCGTTTAACAACCCGGCGGGCGCCTGCCAGAGCTGTGACGGTTTAGGCGTAAAACAGTATTTTGAAGCTGGTAAAGTGATTGTCAGCGACGAGCTCAGCCTGGAAGGCGGCGCCATTCGTGGTTGGGACAAACGCAATTTCTACTACTACCAAATGCTGAAATCCCTGGCCGATCACTATGGCTTTAAGCTGGATCTGCCATTCAGCAGCCTGAAGAAAGAGCACCAGCAGGTGATTTTAAACGGCACCGGCAAAACCGAAATTGAATTTAATTACCTGAACGACCGCGGCGACATTATTAAACGCAAACACCCGTTCGAAGGCATATTGCCCAATATGGAGCGGCGTTATCACGAAACCGAATCGATGGCGGTGCGTGAAGAATTGTCCAAATACCTCGCCTCTCAGGCCTGCCCCAGCTGCCATGGCTCACGACTGCGCGAAGAAGCCCGCCATGTGTTTATTGGCAAAACCAATTTGCCTACTGTGGTGGAGCTGTCGATTGGCGACTGCCTGAACTTCTTTAAACAGCTACAGTTGACTGGCCAACGCGCCAAAATTGCCGAAAAAGTATTAAAAGAAATTCAGGACCGGCTGATGTTTTTAGTCAACGTGGGCCTGAATTACCTGAACCTGTCGCGTAGCGCCGAAACCCTGTCGGGTGGTGAAGCCCAGCGTATTCGTTTAGCCAGCCAGATTGGCGCCGGGTTAGTTGGCGTGATGTACGTACTGGACGAGCCATCTATTGGTTTGCACCAGCGCGACAACGACCGGCTGCTGGCCACGCTGAACCACCTGCGTGATTTAGGCAACACTGTGATAGTGGTGGAGCACGACGAAGACGCAGTGCGCGCGGCCGACCATATTATCGACATAGGCCCGGGCGCCGGTGTGCATGGCGGCGAAATTGTTGCCCAGGGCACACTAAAAGACATTATGGCCAGCAAAGATTCGCTGACTGGCCAGTACCTGTCGGGCGTACGTAAAATTGAAGTGCCAGCCACCCGCCACCAGGGCAAAGCCGGTAAAGGCCTGAAAATTGTTGGCGCGAGCGGCAATAACCTGAAAAACGTGACGGTGGATATTCCGTTTGGCGTGCTGACCTGCGTCACTGGTGTGTCTGGCTCCGGCAAGTCGACCTTGATTAACGACACCTTATTCCGGGTGGCGCACAAGGTGTTGAACGGCGGCGAAGCTGGCGACGAACCAGCCCCTCACCAGGCTGTAGAAGGCTTTGAGAATTTTGATAAATGCGTCGACATTGACCAAAGCCCTATAGGCCGCACGCCACGCTCCAACCCGGCCACTTACACCGGCATTTTTACCGCAATTCGCGATTTATTTGCCGGTACTCAGGAAGCCCGGTCCCGTGGTTACCAGCCAGGCCGTTTCAGCTTTAACGTGAAAGGCGGCCGCTGCGAAGCCTGCCAGGGCGACGGCGTGATCAAAGTAGAAATGCACTTCCTGCCCGACGTGTATGTGCCTTGTGATGTCTGTAAAGGCAAACGTTATAACCGCGAAACGCTGGACGTAAAATACAAAGGTAAAAGCATTCACGAAGTGCTGGAAATGACGGTGGAAGACGCCCGTGAGTTCTTCGACAGCATTCCGGCGGTGTCACGCAAGCTGCAAACCCTGATGGACGTGGGCCTGAGTTACATCAAACTCGGCCAGTCGGCCACCACCTTGTCGGGCGGTGAAGCGCAGCGGGTGAAACTGGCGCGCGAGCTGAGCAAACGCGACACAGGCCAGACCCTTTATATTCTGGACGAACCCACCACAGGCCTGCATTTTTACGACATTCAGCAACTGCTGAACGTGCTGCATAAGCTGCGCGACCACGGCAACACCATTGTGGTGATCGAACATAATTTGGACGTGATTAAAACCGCCGACTGGATTATCGACTTAGGCCCGGAAGGCGGCAGCGGCGGCGGTGAAATCCTGATCACCGGCACGCCTGAACAAGTGGCCGCCTGCGAGCAATCCTACACCGGCAAATACTTAAAGCCATTGCTGGCTTAACCTGCTGCTGATCTACCTGTAGGGGTGGGGTTTACCCCACCCGCATTTTCGCTGCTCTTCAGCCCAGCCAATACAATCATTGACAATCTTTGTATCAAATTCTAGCCTTATAGCAGGCAGCTTTGGAGGCCAGTATGCATATTTCATTAACCCCTGAACTTGAATCCCGGGTAAAAGCCAAGGTAGAAAGTGGCTTATACAACAATGCCAGCGAAGTCATTCGTGAAGCGCTGCGTTTTATGGATACCCATGAAGACTGGATCCACGAAATCAAACTGGCCCGGCTAAGAGAGCAGTTAAAATCGGGAATAGACCAATTAGATAGAGGCGAAGGCATAGTGCTTGAGTCAAAAGCTGCACTGGATGCACTGTTTGACGATATACAGGCCTGACCCTAATGGCTGCGTACCAGCTGGTTCTTGCGCCAGCAGCCAAAGCCGACCTGAAAGAATTTTACCTGTATGGCTTACGCCAATGGGGACAGAAGCAATCCGAAAGTTACCTGCAACAGATCAAAAATCAGCTCTGGACCATCACTCTCCAGCCTTTGATTGGCAGGGAACGCACAGAACTTTTAGCTAACATTCGCAGTTTGCCTGTCGAAAGCCACACCTTGTTTTATCGCATTACGTTCAACCGTATTGAGATTATTCGCGTATTACACCGCCGCCAGGATCCGGGGCGTCATTTAAAGTAACTGAACACAAAAATCCGGCGGCCCTCTCACTGCTGCCTGCGCCTGCACTTTAACCCGCCTTTGGGCGCAAACGGGCCAATCAACGGAACAATGACACTTTTATTTGCTTACAAAACCTAAGTTGCCGAAAAAACCAACAACCTTTACACTGCGCGCAGTTTTCACCAAGGAGGCATTATGGCCAAACAAGCTCAGCCGCAACTGGCACACCAGCACGACCGCGGCACCATCACCGACAACGCCCTGAAAGCCGTCGTCACCAGCAAACTCTTTACCACCCGGGTGGTAAAAGCGAAAAAGGGCAAAGGGTCCTACTCAAGAAAAGGCCGTAACTCGAAAGATTACGGCCTTGTTGTTTGTGGTATCAGCTGCTCTGCTACTCAGGCGCTGGCAGTTCGCCATAAGGCAAATCACAGTTAAGCCAGTCTGTAAAAGACGCTACCAATTGCTCTGCGCTAAGCCTGTTCTTCCCCCGAAGCGCACACTCCCAAACCACATAAACCCGCCAGCCCATTTCCCTAAGCTTGTCCTGCACTAATTCGTCGTGAGCCCTGTTGCGCATCAGCTTGGCCTTCCACCATTCAGCCCTGGTTTTTGGCCAGTGGAACATGGCGCATTGATGCATATGCCAGAAACAACCCTGAACAAAAATCACTGATTTGTATTTGGGGAAAACCAGGTCGGGCCTGCCAGGCAGAGTTGAAACATGCAAGCGGTAGCGAAAACCGGCTTGGTGTAACGCTTTTCGCACACAGATCTCAGGTTTAGTATCACAACCTCTGATTGCCGCCATGTTTTTACTTCTGACTGCTATCGTGTGCACATCTGTCATTAACTACCCCACCATCAGGGATAATAGGAAATAGCCTCAGTGTATACCGGCTCAATATTGCTAAAGCATGATTTTTGAACAAGTTTTCTGCGGGTAGTTAACTTGAGCTGGTGGGAAATATTTACAGTCCTACTCACGAAAGGGCTGCAACTCCATGATTGCGACTGTAAACATCCCTTTATTAGTGGCAGCCTAAATTAGAGTTTTCCGCCTCTGCTTTGGCCAGATATTCCCAAGGGGTTAAATCACCCAAGGAATCATGTGGCCGCTCTTCGT
>NZ_JBBIQL010000011.1:0-141785 GCF_037442345.1 Rheinheimera sp.
CTGGCCAAGTGTTATGGCGGTGACGTCAGCCGGAAGAAAAAGCTGTTGCAGAAACAGAAAGAAGGTAAAAAACGTATGAAGCAAGTAGGGAACGTGGAAGTTCCACAAGAAGCCTTCCTTGCTATTCTGAAAGTCGGTAAATAAACCAAAGGATCTGTATGGCGGGTTATTTCGCAATCTTTTTAGTGGTACTGACAGTTGCCAGTGGTTTGATCTGGTTATATGACGCTATGGTGCTGGCACCCAAACGCAAGCTGAAACTGGTGCAGGCTGAAGCTGCTGCCGGAGGGGCACTGCCACCTGAAGCTGCGGGGCTGATTCAATCCCGCTCTTACATTGCTGAAACTGCAGCAGAAATTTTCCCGCTGATTCTGGCTATTACCCTGATCCGCTCCTTTTTATATGAGCCGTTTCAAATTCCGTCCGGTTCGATGATGCCTACTCTGCTGGTGGGTGATTTTATTCTGGTGGAAAAATATTCCTACGATATCAAAGACCCGGTCTGGCGCAAAACCCTGTACAGCAACGGCAAACCGGAACGTGGCGACGTGGTGGTGTTTAAGTACCCTGAGCAGCCGACTGTCGATTTCATTAAACGGGCTATTGGCTTGCCTGGCGATCGCATTGTTTATAAAAACAAGCAGTTATTTATCCAGAAAGCCTGTGACAAGGCGGATAAAACCCAGTGCCCTGCTTTAGAGCCGGTGCCACTGACTCTGCAGGCGGAAGGCGAGTTTATGGACGGTGAGTTGCCCACCAAACGTTTTACTGAACAGCTGGGCGAACATAAACACGATATTCTGCAGCATCCGTTTAAACCTGAACAACTGATGCATTATTACAAACAGCCTGGCACCGGTATTGAAGAATTTGTGGTGCCGGATGGCCATTATTTTGTGATGGGTGATAACCGCGACAACAGCCGCGACAGCCGCTTCTGGGGTTTTGTGCCGGAAGACAATCTGGTCGGTAAAGCGGTGTTTATCTGGATGAGTTTTGAATTCAGCAACGATCCGGACAGCAGCCTGCCTTCCTGGGTACCGGTGGGTGTGCGTTTTGAACGCCTAGGTAAAATTCAGTGATGATTCAACCTGTCACTGGCCTGATGAAAAAACTGGGGTATCAGTTTCAGCAGGCCAGCCTGCTGGAACAAGCCCTGACCCACCGCAGTTGCAAAGGCGCCCATAATGAGCGCCTTGAATTTTTAGGTGACGCCATCTTAAGTCTGGTGATTGCCGAAGCGCTGTTTCAGCATTTTCCGAAAGCCCGTGAAGGTGACCTGACCCGGATGCGTTCATCGTTGGTCAAAGGGGTGACGTTGGCGGAAATTGCCAAAGAACTGGGTATTGCAGAGTATTTGCGGCTTGGGCCCGGCGAAATGAAAAGCGGTGGCCTGCGGCGGGAGTCCATTCAGGCGGATGCCGTCGAAGCCATTTTAGGCGCTATCTATCTGGATGCTGGTCTTGAGGTGTGCAGAGAGCGGATCCTGACCTGGTACGGCAGCCGGCTGACAGTGATTCAACCTGGGGTGCAAAAAGACAGCAAGACCCAGCTGCAGGAATACCTGCAGGGCCGCCGTCTGGCATTGCCGCTGTACGAAGTGATTGAAACGAAAGGCGACGCCCACGACCAAACCTTTACAGTACGCTGCACAGTGGCAGGTCGGGACCCTGTGATTGCGACCGGCAGTTCGCGGCGTAAAGCCGAACAGGACTGCGCCCATATTTTATTGGAACAAATTAACCATGAGCGCTGAAACTTACGCCGGTCTGGTGGCCATTGTTGGCCGACCTAATGTTGGCAAGTCCACTTTGCTGAATCAGCTGGTCGGGCAAAAAGTCAGTATTACCTCGAAAAAACCCCAGACCACCAGGCATCGCATTATTGGTATTGATACCAAAGACAACTACCAGACGGTTTATGTCGACACCCCTGGTTTGCACAGCGACGAAAAACGCGCCATCAACCGGCTGATGAACAAAGCGGCCGCCAGCTCTATATTGGATGTGGAGCTGGTGATTTTTGTCGTCGATGGCAGCAAATGGACGGATGACGACCAGATGGTGCTGAACCGCTTAATTGCGGCGCAAAAACCTGTGATTCTGGTGGTGAATAAGGTCGACCAGTTTAAAGACAAAGAAGAGTTGCTGCCGCACTTGCAGTGGTTGGGTACCCAGTTGTCTTTTAAAGAAATTATTCCGGTGTCGGCACAAAAAGGCACTAACGTGGACCGTCTGCGTACTTTGGTGCAAAGCAGCCTGCCGCCTTGTGAGTTTTTCTTTCCGGAAGATTACATTACAGACCGCTCCAGCCGTTTTATGGCGTCTGAAATAGTGCGCGAAAAGCTGATGCGCTTTTTAGGCGACGAGCTGCCTTATTCCGTCACTGTGGAAATTGAACGCTTTAAGTGGGAAGAAAAACATTACCATATTGCGGCCTTGGTGCTGGTGGAGCGCGACAGCCAAAAACGTATGGTAATTGGCAATAAAGGTGAGCGGCTGAAAACCATTGGCACTGAAGCCCGCAAAGATATGGAAGCCCTGTTTGAACAGCCGGTGTTTCTGCAAATCTGGGTCAAGGTGAAATCAGGCTGGGCCGACGACGAACGGGCGCTGCGCAGCCTGGGTTACGGCGAAGACTAAATGCAGGGCAACGTCTGGCCTGGGTATGTGTTACACAGCCATGCGTACAAAGAGCAGCAGCTGCTGTTGCAGTTGCTATTGCCTGAACTGGGCCGGGTCAGCGCTGTGGTGCGCAAAAGCAGCGGCAAAACCAAAAGCCGCTTAAGCTGGCAACCCTTTCAGCTGTTGCAGCTGCAACTGACAGGCCGCAGTGAACTCAAAACAGTGAGCTTTGCCGAAGAGGCAGAGCCCGCACTGCCACTGCAAGGGGAACTGCTGTTTGCCGGCTTGTATCTGAATGAACTGATTTGCCGGCTTTGGCCCGGTCAGACGAATTCTGAGCAGTTGTTTGGGCTTTATCACCATACGTTGCAGTTGCTGCCTGTGCAGGCGTTGGAACCTTGCCTGCGGCAGTTTGAATTTGCGTTATTGGCAGAACTGGGCTCACCGCTGGATTGGCAGCAGGACGCCAGTGGTGCTGAACTGAAACCAGGCCAGTATTACCAGTGGTGGCCTGAACTTGGCTGGCAACAGGCCCACTCCGGCTGGTTGGGGGCCGATCTGCTGGCGATAGGCCAGGCCGACTGGCAAGCGCAGAGTTTAAAAGCGGCCAAAAGTTTAAGCCGGGCTTTATTGGCACCTTTGTTGGGTTCCAAACCTTTAACCAGCCGCACTTTATTTCAACAGCTGAAGGACAACGGATGAACCCTATCTATCTTGGTGTCAATATTGACCATGTCGCCACTTTACGTCAGGCCCGTGGTACCCATTACCCAGAACCTGTGCACGCGGCGTTAATGGCTGAGCAGTTTGGTGCCGACGGCATCACTGTGCATTTACGGGAAGACCGCCGTCATATTCAGGACCGCGATTTATTTGTGCTGCGTCAGACCATGAGCACCCGGCTGAATTTTGAGATGGCGGTGACTGAAGAAATGTTGGGCATTGCTGAACAGCTGGACCCACACTTTTGTTGCCTGGTGCCGGAAAAACGTCAGGAGCTGACGACCGAAGGTGGCCTGGAAGTGGCCGGTCAGTTCAGCAAAATTCAGGAAGCCGTGCAGCGCCTGCAACAAAAAGACATTCTGGTGTCGTTGTTTATTGATGCAGACGAACGCCAGATTGAAGCGGCGGCCCGCACTGGTGCGCCTTATATTGAAATTCACACCGGTCAGTATGCGGAAGCTGAAGATCCCAAGGTGCAACAGGCCGAGCTGGAACGCATTCGTCAGGCGGCGGCTTTTGCCCAAAGCCAGGGCCTGATTGTGAACGCTGGCCATGGCTTGCATTACCACAATGTGCAGCCGATAGCGGCTATTCCACAGATGCATGAGCTGAATATTGGCCACGCCATAGTGGCCCGCGCTATTTTCTCCGGTTTGGGTGCTGCTGTGGCTGAGATGAAACGCCTGATGCTGGAGGCGCGCCGTTAATGGCCATTGTCGGCTTGGGTACAGATATAGTCGAAATCAGTCGTATCGAACAAAGCCTGGCCCGCTCACCCCGCCTGGTGCAGCGGGTATTGACCGACGCTGAGCAACAGATTATGGCGGCGCACGGCCAGCCCGCCCGTTATTTTGCCAAACGTTTTGCGGCCAAAGAAGCGGCAGCCAAAGCCTTGGGCACCGGCATAGGCCGGGGCATTTCCTTTCAGCATTTTATCGTCAGTAATGATGCGTTGGGCCGGCCTGTGCTGGAGCTGACCGGACCGGCCCGCGAACTGGCTGACCGTCTGCAAGTGAGTTCTGTCTGGTTATCTATCAGTGACGAGCAGGCTTATGCCTGTGCCACCGTCATTTTAGAAACGTAAATTTTTATAGCGGAAGGTTAACAACCAACGAGAGGCTTGTTGTTTTTTTATCCGCCCTTTACCCTAGATAAAACGCAAAAGGAGTTGTGCTGTGTCAGGTCGTCTGTGGTGCTGTCTGTGGTTGTTTTTCCCCTGGCTGGTCTGGTCTGCAACAGGGAGCTGGCATGAGCAATTGCAAAACACGGATCGGATCAAAACAGTGGATTTTGCCGAGTTTCAGCTGCGTCTGCATAGCTTTGAGCAGCGTAAATCCAGTATGTCGCCGGCTGATCTGGCTTATCTGAACTTCTTACTCGCTTATGCCGAACTTTACCTCGGCGATCCGGATGCGGCCTTGCAGCGTCTGGTGCCACTGAGCCGGCAACAACCTGAGTCCGCTTTAGCATTCCGGGCCAGGGCGCTGATGCTCAACAGTTATCTGATCTCTCAGCAGTATCTGGAAGCTTTTACCCAGCTGGAACTGTTGTTGCAGCAGTTGCCTATGGTTACGCAGACTGCAGCCCGGGAACAGGGGTTACTGGTGATAGCTCTGGCCTATTTGCATGCGGGGCAACCTGAACTGGCGATTGAATACGCCAGCCAACTGGAAGCAGAGCCCGTGTCGGCGACCAGTCTGTGCAAAGCCAAACAGCAAAAAGCGCAAGCCTATCTGCAAACCGGGCAGTTTGCCGCCCAGCGTCAGTATCTGGACTCTGCAGTCCAGTTTTGCCTGAAACATAAGGAATGGCTGTTCGCCGGTATGCTGAAAATCAGTCAGGCCAATTCTCTGGTGCAGCAGGGGCAGTACCAGCAGGCGCTGAGTTTGTTACTGAACTACCAGCAAAAAGTGACAGATCTGGCGTTTCCGAGACTACTGGCAGATTTTGATCTGGCATTGGCCGAGGTCTATTTCGGACTCGAACAACCAGAACTTGCCCGACAGGCTGCACAACGCGTGCTGCAGATCAGCCGGCTTGCCGATAAGGATCAGAGTAAAGCCTCGGCCTGGCTGGTGTTGTACCGACTGGCCCGGCAACAAGGCCAGTATCAGCAGGCGCTGGAATACCATGAAGCCTATCTGCGGGCCTTTACCAGCCTGATGCAGCATCAACGGCAACAACAGCAGGCCTATTACAATGCTCAGCTGAATGTGGAAGCCAAACAACGCCAGATCGAGTCGCTGGACAAAGACAACCGGCTGCTGAAAGCCGAGCAGTCCTCTATGCAACATCAGGCGGCTTATACCCAGGTGCTGATTCTGTTGCTGTCCCTCTTTGTGCTGGGGCTGAGCCTGTGGTTATACCGGTTGTACCGGAGCCGCTCTGCCCTGAAACAGCAGACCGAAATAGATCCAGCCACAGGGATCAGCAATAAAAGCCACTTTTCGCAGCAAGCCAGAGCCTTACTGGAAAAAGCCGAGCAGAAGCAGCAGGAGCTGGCGCTGATCCGCTTGGAGCTGACTGCCTTGCAACAGATCCAGCAGCAACAGGGGACGCAGGCTGCAGACCAGTTACTGGCGCAGGCCGTACAGGCATGCCGCAATTTTTTGCGCAATCAGGACCTGCTCGGGCGGGTGGGGCCTTTTGAATTTGCGTTGCTGCTGCCGGGAACCGATCCGGACAAAGCCATGATGCTGGCTGAGATTTGCCGGGATGCGGTTTTGCCTATCCTCAGCCCGCTGTTGCCGGAACAGCAGGCGCTGGTGAGCGGTGGGGTCAGTCTGTCGCGCTGGTCGGGTTACCATCTGACTTGCCTGGTGGATGATGCCGAACAGGCCATGCTGCATGCCCGCAAATCCGGGCAGCAGCTGGCCTTGTACAGCCCTGATCTTCAGACCAGTTCAGGCCAGTGAGTTGCATCCTGCAATAGAGCACTCAGCCTGTCCTGCAGCTCAAATAACTCGGGTTCCAGCTCCAGAATACTTTTGCCTTTTTTCAGCTGGGTTTCCAGCAGCTCAGTCAGCTGCTTCAGTACAGGCAATCCGGTGTAACAACTGGCCCCATGCAATTTGTGAATATGCTGCAACAGCGCCTGGCTGTCGTTCTGATCCATAGCCTGACCGATAGCCTGTTGCGCATCAGGCAAGGATTGCACCAGCATCCACAGCATTTCTTTGGCTAAATCCAGTTTGCCACCAGCCCGTTGCAACGCCAGAGTCCAGTCCAGTTGTTTACTGTGTGGCAACTGATGTTCAGGCTCCAGACTCTGGCTGCCTTGGAATTCCGGACAACATTCACGCAGCGTATACAACAGCAGTTTTTCATCCAGTGGTTTGGTCAGAAACTCACAAAACCCCAAATCCAGCAGGCGTTCGCGTTCACCATCCAGCGCATGGGCTGTGACTGCAATAATGGGGGTGGCCTCATTGAGCGAACTTTGCTGAATACGCTGGCAGGCCTGGATACCGTCCATGACCGGCATATTGATGTCCATAAAAATCACGTCATAGTGCATTTGCGAAGCCTTTTGCCAGGCTTCTGCCCCGTTAGTGGCAGAATCGACCTGTTCCACCATTTCACTGAGTAATGCATTGATCAATTTCAGGTTGGCTTCGTTGTCGTCGACGGACAACACCCGCAGCCGGGCTTTGGGTTTTTCCGAGGCCGGGCTGTGTTCATTGTGTTGCAGGTAAGGTTGGGCCAGGGTTGTTGCCAGCTTGCGGTAATGCGAAGGTTTGGCCAGCACAGCGCTGGCACCGGATGCCTGCAGCACCTCACGCAGGTTGGGAGACAGGGTGTTGACCAACATATAGATATGGTCGCTGTGCTGGCGCAGCTGCTGCAGCAGTTCAATCACCTGATTGACCTGCGTCAGCGAGATAGCGCGGCCCAGCAGGATCAGATCAAAATGCGGCTGCAGCGACAGCGTCTGGCTCAGTTGGGTCATATTACTGCAACTGGTCACCTGCAGCCCCCAATGTTCCAGTTGTGCCAGCATGGCCTCCCGCGAATTTTGCTGTGGTTCAAAGTACAGCAGGTTTTTTTGTTTCAGCTCGGTCAGAGGCAAGGGTTCGGCAATGGACAAGGGATGGCGTTTGCATTGCAGGGTAAACCAGAACACAGAGCCTTCGCCTGGCCGGCTGTCAAAGCCAATACGGCCCCCCATCGCATGCACCAGCCGTTGTGAGATCACCAGGCCAAGACCAGTACCGCCGTACCTTTTGCCTATATGTTGGTCACCCTGACTGAAACCATCGAACAGCTGCTTTTGTTGCTCTTCACTGATGCCAATGCCGGTGTCGTGAATAGCGAACTTCAGTTGCCACTGGTCATCGGCCAGGGCCCGGCCACTGACCCGGATCAGCACACTGCCCTGCTCAGTAAATTTGATGGCGTTACCGGCCAGATTGGTCAGGATCTGATTAATCCTGACCGGATCAGCCACCAGGTCATCCGGGCAGTTATTTTCAACAAACAACACCAGTTCCAGCTGCTTATCAAAGGCATTGGCGGCCAGCAGTTCGGTGGCGTCATTCAGCAAATCCCGCAGTGAAAACGGTTCGGGGTTAATCGGCATCCGGCCTTCTTCCAGCTTGGCGTAGTCCAGCACATCATTGACCAGCGACAGCAGACTGTTGGCGGATTTTTGAATAGTGGTCAGATAGTCTTGCTGGTTCGCGGTCAGATTGGTTTTCAGCAGCTGGCGGGTAAAACCAATAACCGCATTGAGAGGGGTGCGCAGTTCATGGCTCATTTTGGCGAGGAAGTCTGACTTACTGCGGTTGTCTTCCAGAGCCCGTTTACGGGCCAGATCCAGCTCAATGTTCTGCATCTCCAGCTGTTCCAGGCTTTGTTGCAGATCCGAGGTGGCCTGTTCAATGCTTTGCTGCACTTCGTCATCATGTTGTTTCAGTGCAGATGCCAGATTATTAATATTGTGGCGCAGAAGCTCCAGCTCGCCCAAATACCCTGGCAGCAGTTGCTGGCGGTAGTGGCCCTGACACAACTGCCGGATCACCTCATTCATTTGTCGCACCGGGTTGCTGATCCGTTTTACCAGTTTCAGGCTGGCGTACACGGCAAAGCCCAATGCCAGTACCACCAGCAGCAAGGTGCCAAGCAACGCACTTTGCTGACGCAGCCGGTTTTTGTCCCTCGACAGTTGCACCGCTACATAACCAAGAGGCAAAGGTTCGGCCACTGCAGCCACTGATTCAGGAATAATAGGGTAGCGCATGACCAGATAGTCATCCGTCAGGTCCAATTGGGGCTGAGCCGGAATGGCACTAAAGAGAGGAAACTTCAGTAAGTTAAAATCTTTGTGGTAATTGGTGGTGACCAGTAGTTCGTGGTCGGCATTAAAAATGGCGATACTTTTTACCAAGGCCGGGTTTTTGCGGTGGCTGGCGTCCAGTAACCGTTTTAAATCCTGACGGCTGTTTTGCAACAACGCATGTTCGCTGGCTATGGCCAGCGGTGCTGCAATATTTTCTGCCTGCTGGGTTAAATCAGCGGCTAAATCCTGATGCCGGACCCAACTGAAATAACTGGCCAGACCCAGGCTGACTACCAGAGTCGGCATCAGGGTCGTCAGCAGCACCCAATGTCGCAAAGCAAGTTTCGTCATCTGTTGCAGGGCTTGATAGAATAGTCGTCAGTATCATGACATAAGGCACAGTGAAAGCCTACCTCGAGGACCAGATGGTCAGAATTTATCAGGCCGCCAAAGCCAAAAAAAAGCCAGCCAGCCCAACTATTCAACTGGCGATCGAACGTCTGGATCATCAGGGGCAGGGCATAGGTTTCTGGCAAGGCAAAATCGTGTTTGTCAGCGGCGCTTTGCCTGGAGAAACCGTAGAAATAAGCCTGACCGACAACAAAAGCAAAGTGGCCAAAGGCAAAGTCCGGCGGGTGCTGCAGCCATCGGCCCATCGTCAGACGCCGGCCTGTCCGCATTTCTCCAGTTGCGGTGGCTGTCAGTTGCAGTATCTGTCGACTGCCGTGCAGTTGGAGCTGAAACAGCAGGCCGTGGACCAGATGATTTGCCACCAGACAGGCTTGCAGCAGTTGCCCTGGCAGGCCGCTATTCAAAGTCAGGGCTCGGGGTACAGACGCAGGGCCCGAATAGGTGTCTGGTTTGATGCCCAACAGCAGCGTTTTACTGTAGGTTTTCGTCAGGTCAGTGACAAAACCATCAGCGCTGTGGAGCATTGTCTGGTGCTAAGCCCGGTGCTGGCACCGGTGTTTTCGGTATTAAACCATGTGTTGCCGAGGCTGAAACAAGGCAAAGCCATTACCCATGTCGAAGTGCTGGATGCCGACGGCCAGGCGTATCTGATCGTACGGCATGTCCGGCCGCTGCCAGAGGCCGATCAGCAGCAGTTGATTGCCGCCTGGCCCGACGCTTTTTGGCTGGGCGAAGCTGAACCCGGGCAGTTTACCGCCTGGCAGACGAATTATCAGGCACCACAGTATCAGTTAGCTGAACAAAAACTGCGTTTACAGTTTGAACCTGATGACTTTATTCAGGTCAACCCTCAGGTTAACGAACTGATGGTGCAACAGGCGCTGGATTGGCTGGAGCTGGATCTAACTCAGAACATTCTGGAATTGTATTCTGGCATCGGAAACTTTAGTCTGGCACTGGCGCAGCGCACCAAAGCTGTGCAAGCGCTGGAAGGTGTGGCCACTATGGTGCGGCGCATTGAGCAGAATGCGCGCCTGAATCACATCAGCAATTTAAAGGCGGCCCAGGCGGATCTGCATTTACCCTGGCCCAAGGCGGACTGGAACCAGCCAGTCTATGACGCCGTTTTGCTGGACCCGGCACGTGCAGGCGCTGTGGGCGCGGCTGAACAAATTGCCGCTTTAGGTCCGGCACGGATATTGTACGTGTCCTGCAATCCTGTCAGTTTTGCCGCCGATGCCAGGGTGTTGTTGGCGGCGGGGTATCAATTGGTGAAACTGGCCGCCATGGATATGTTTCCGCAGACCAGCCATCTGGAACTGATGGCGCTGTTTCGAAGGAGAAAGTAAGTTATGGTCACTGTCCGGCAGTCTCACAGCTCTGACTATCATCCGGGGGGTACAGCCGCATGGCTGGCCTCTTTGGGGTTGCCAGAAGCCAAAATTGAGTATTTGCTGGAGGCCGAACTCTGGTTGCAGCAGCAGGCCTGTACCGATCAATTACAGCAAGTGCAGACTGGCTGGGAAATGGTGGAAATTCTGGCCGACTTACGGATGGACAAGGACGCTCTGCTGGCCTCTTTGGTGTTTCCGTTGCTGGAAGCACAACTGATTAGTCTGGAGCAGATACAGCAGCAATTTTGCCCGGCGGTGGCGGCTATGCTGGCGGCCGTGCGTCAAATGGAAGCGATCCGTTCTATTCCGGTAGGTCCGAATCAAAGTGCCAACCCGCAACAGGCCGATAACCTGCGCAAAATGCTGCTGGCCATGGTGGAAGATGTGCGGGCTGTGGTGATCAAGCTGGCGGCGCAAATCTGTTATCTGCGCCAGGTAAAAAACGCCGATGAAGAAACCCGGGTACTGGCCGCCAAAGAAACCAACGCCATTTTTGGCCCATTGGCCAACCGGCTGGGTATAGGCCAAATCAAGTGGGAACTGGAAGACTTAGCCTTTCGTTACCTGCACCCGCAAACCTACAAACAGATTGCCAGCCTGCTGGAAGAAAAACGGCTGGACCGCGAACATTACATGCAGGATTTTGTCGCCGCCGTGCAGGACAAAATGACGCAGGCTGGTATTCAGGCGGAAGTCTATGGCCGGCCTAAACATATTTACAGTATCTGGAAAAAGATGCAGAAAAAACACCTGGCCTTTGACCAGCTGTACGATATCCGTGCAGTACGGCTGGTGACAGAACGGGTGCAGGACTGTTATGCCGCTTTGGGTATAGTGCATACGTCGTGGCGGCATTTGCCGAAAGAGTTTGACGATTACATCGCCACGCCCAAACAAAATGGTTACCAGTCTATTCACACTGTGGTACTGGGCCCCGCTGGCCGGCCGGTGGAAATTCAAATCCGCACCCGCCAGATGCACGACGATGCCGAGCTGGGTGTGGCGGCGCACTGGCGTTACAAAGAAGGTGCCAGTGCCAGAGAAGGCCAGCTGGATGAAAAAATCGGCTGGTTGCGCAAGCTGCTGGCCTGGCAGGAAGAACTGGCCGATGGCTCGGATTTAGCCGAAGAGCTGAAAAACCAGGTCACCGAAGACCGGGTTTATGTGTTTACCCCCAAAGGTGATATTGTCGATTTACCCCAGGGCTCCACACCACTGGACTTCGCTTATTACGTGCACTCCAATGTCGGGCATCGTTGTATTGGCGCCAAAATTTCCGGCCGTATTGTGCCTTTTACCTATCAGTTGAAAACTGGCGACCAGGTGGAAATTCTGACCGGGCGGGAGCCCAATCCAAGCCGCGACTGGCTGAACCCAAACCTGGGTTACTTAAAATCCGGCCGCGCCCGCTCCAAGGTGCAGTACTGGTTCCGGCTGCAGGACAGGGACAAAAATGTGTTGGCGGGCAAAGAGCTGCTGGACACTGAACTGGCCAGGCTGAATCTGTCGCTGGAGAACCCCAGCAAAGTGCTGCAACGCTTTAATGTGAACAGCATGGACGAGCTGCTGGCCGGTATTGGCGGTGGCGAAATTAAAGTCACCCAGGTAGTGCACTACATTCAAAGCCAGTCCGGCAAGCTGCAGCAACCGGAAATCGACCCTCGTCTGATTAGTAAGCCACTGAATACGCAGCCGAAAAGCCATGTGGTTGTGTTGGGGGTGGGTAACCTGCTGACCCATATGGCCGGTTGTTGTCAGCCGCTGCCGGGGGATGCCATCGTCGGGTATATTACCCAGGGCCGGGGCATAGCGGTGCACCGTGACGACTGTGACCAGTTCAAACTGCTGCAGGAAGGCCACCCGGAGCGGGTGGTGGAAGCCACCTGGGGCGATAAATACGCCTCGGGTTACGAAGTGACCATTCGTATTGTGGCGCATGACCGTAATGGTTTGTTGCGGGATATCACCAGCATTCTGGCCAATGAAAAAGCCAACGTGCTGCGGATGAGCAGTAATTCTGACATCGCCCAACAAACCGCCACCATTATTATGACGCTGGAACTGTACAACCTGGATTCACTGAACAAGCTGCTGACCAAAGTCAGCCTGATTGAGGATGTGATCGAAGCGAAACGCTTCCACTAACCGAAAGGACACTGCATTGTCTGCCGCTATTGACCGTTTGCTGGCCATTATGGCCCAACTGCGCGACCCGGTCTCGGGGTGCCCCTGGGACAAAGAACAAAGTTACCAGAGCATAGTGCCTTACACGCTGGAAGAAGCCTATGAAGTGGCCGACGCGATAGCCCGTGAAGATTATGCTGAGCTGAAAGATGAGCTCGGTGATTTGCTGTTTCAGGTGGTGTTTTACGCCCAGATAGCCAAAGAGCAGCAGCGTTTTGCCTTTGACGACTGTGTGGAAGCCATTTGCCAGAAGCTGATTCGTCGCCACCCCCATGTGTTTGGCTCTGAACAGGCCGACAGCAGCGAGGCTGTATTGCAGAACTGGGAAGCCATTAAAGCCGGTGAACGCCAGCAGCAGGGTAAAACCAGTGTACTGGACAATGTACCTCAGGCGCTGCCAGCGCTGAGCCGGGCTTACAAGCTGCAAAAGCGTTGTGCTCAGGTGGGATTTGACTGGCCTGATGTGCAGGGAGCCTGGGACAAAGTGCAGGAAGAAGTGCAGGAAGTGGCTGAACTGGACAGTGGGGATGCCCGGCTGGAAGAAGAGCTGGGTGATCTGATGTTTGCTTTGGTGAATGTGGTGCGCAAACAGGGCTTTAACCCAGAAACCGTGCTGCGCAACGCCAACCTGAAATTTGAACGGCGTTTTCGTGCGGTGGAGCAACACCTGGCGGAACAGCAGCTGACGCCGGAACAGAGCAACCTGCAGCAAATGGACGCACTGTGGGATCAGGTGAAACTTCAGGAAAAACAGCAGGGGTTCTGATGCTGCAAGGTATTCATCATGTGGCGCTGATTTGCCGCGATTATCCGCGGTCCAAAGCCTTTTATACCCAAGTGTTGGGGCTGAACGTGCTGGCCGAACATTTCCGTGCGGAGCGCCAATCCTGGAAACTGGATCTGGCCTTGCCGGATGGTAGCCAGCTGGAACTGTTTTCTTTTCCGTCGCCGCCGGAACGGCCCTCCCGGCCTGAAGCCTGTGGTTTACGGCATCTGGCCTTTAAAGTGGCGGACATGGCCTGTGCTGTGGCTCACCTGACCGCCTGCGGTGTCGAAGTGGAGCCTGTCCGCACCGACCCCTACACCCAGCGCTTGTACACCTTTTTTACGGACCCTGATGGTCAGCCACTGGAGCTGTACCAGACGCCAGTTGTGGTGGTTGACTGAACTCCAGAGCGGCGGCGGCCCGAGGTTGAGCTGCGCGGTAATCCAGCCCCAGGCAGGCGGCCAGCGTGGCTGCCAGCTGCCCCTGCAGGAACTCACCCTGCACTAAGCCGGCCGCCGGGATGTCCGGTCCTAAAGCGGCATACCAAATTTGTTCTGAACCTGCCACGCCTTCGGGTGCAGGGTAACCGGGCAGTGCTGCGGTCTGGCCATGGCGATGCCATTGCTCCGCCTGGCCCCGGCCATGATCAGTGGAAATCAGTAAGGTGGTCTGATCGCGGTACGCTGGTAAGCTTTGCAAGGTGCGCCATAGTTCGGCCAGAAAGGCATCGTGATGGTGAATCGCCTGCAGGTATCTGTCGTATTGTTGCTGGTGAGCAAAATCATCAGCCTCACCAAGCGCAATATAGAGCACGTCCGGTTGCTTCTGGCGTAAATACTCCAGCGCAAACTCCTGGGTGAAAATATCGGGCCGCACTGCGGCAAAGCTGGCCGGGGTTTTCAGCTGCAATTCGTTTAAATAGTGCACCCGCTCGGAGTGCAGCTGCTGCAGTGGCATAAAACCGGCATTCACCAATAAACCGCTGCGTGCTGTGTTCAGAATTTGCGGCAACAACTGCCAGGAGCCAAACACGGCGACCTGCCTGGAATGCTGTGTGGCCAGCCACTCCAGCACTGTGTGGTTAGGGTTGGGAATATCGGCATTGGACAGGAGTTTAGGGTCGGCAAAGCCTGCCAACAGCTCCTGATAGCCAGGATAAGACACTTGTGCAGGGTTGGTCACTGTGACGCTGGAAGACTGAGTCCTGTCGCCTGCCAGCACTCCCTGCCTGGCAACAGTTTGGTGTAAAAAAGGCATCAGCTGTTCAGGCTGACCAGGTGTGTAGGTGTGTATAAGTTGAGGCTGCTTCACATAGGCAGGAGAGACGATCAGCTGAGGATCGGCGCCGCCAAAGACTTCCTGCCAGCGCACACCATCCAGACTGACCAGCACCACTTTGTTGCCAGCCAGCGCTGTGGTACTTAAAAGCAGCAGCGCAAACAAAGACCAATACCACATAGGGGCACTCCGGGTTCAACAGAGGTGCCCAGCATGGTGGTTTTATGTGACATAAAAATGTGTGGCCAGTGGCAATTCGGTGACAGCGGGCAGGCCTGGGACAAAACCACTTGCGCTGCCAGGCAGAACCCCGGAATATAGCCATCTATAACATTAGCCGTCTGGATGTTTGTTTTCCGGCGCTCAAACAAAAAAAGAAGAGTGGTCCATGACAGATTTTAGTTTTCAGCAGGCCTTTGAATGGCTGAGTTCCAGCCTGGCTGCTGTGGTGTTTTACAGTTTTGAGCTGGCCGGGGTGCAAATCCCGGTCACTGTGCTGTGGCTGGTCACAGGCGCCGTGGTGTTTACCTGCTATCTGGGTTTCATTAACATCCGTGGCTTTCGCCATGCGGTGCAGGTGGTTCGGGGCAAACACAGCAAGCCGGATGACAAAGGCGACATCAGTCCTTTTCAGGCTTTATCTGCGGCGCTGTCAGGCACTGTCGGCACCGGCAATATTGCCGGTGTGGCCGTCGCTATTGCGCTGGGCGGGCCTGGTGCCACCTTCTGGATGATAGTCGCTGGTTTTTTGGGCATGACCACCAAGTTTGTAGAATGCACCCTGGCGGTAAAATACCGGGTTTACCATGCCGATGGCAGCACCAGTGGCGGCCCTATGTATTACATCAAAGCGGCACTGGACAAATACGGCTTGCCACGGCTGGGCACTGGGCTGGCGGCCTTTTTTGCCATTGCCTGTGTATTTGGTTCCGCCGGTTTTGTTCATGTGAATCAGGGCTTTTCTCAGGTCAAACTGGTAACGGGGTTCGACAATGCCTGGTTGTTTGGGCTGATTTACGCGACCCTGGTCGGCCTGGTGGTGGTAGGGGGTATTCAGAGCATAGCGCGGGTCACCAGTAAGCTGGTGCCTGCCATGTGCGCCATTTATCTGGGTGCAGCGCTGGTGATTCTGGGACTGAATGCCGGGGCTGTTCCGGCAGCGCTCTGGACTATAGTGCAGGGGGCTTTTGCACCTGAGGCGGCTTATGGTGGCGCCATTGGCGTGATTATTCAGGGCTTTCGCCGGGCGGCCTATTCCAATGAAGCAGGCATTGGTTCCTCACCTATAGCGCATTCGGCGGCCCGCACCAATCAGCCGGTGTCTGAAGGTTTTGTCGGTTTGCTGGAGCCTTTTATCGACACTGTGCTGATTTGCACTATTTCGGCTTTGGTGATTATTGTCAGCGGTGTCTATACCCAACCTGGTCTGGACGGGGTGCAAATGACATCCGCCGCTTTTGCTCAGGTGTTTGACTGGTTCCCGCTGGTGCTGATGATCGCCCTGTTACTGTTCGGTTATTCCACCGTGATTAGCTGGGGTTATTACGGCCTGAAATCCTGGACCTACTTATTTGGCCACAGCCCTGTGACACAACGCAGTTTTAAATTGCTGTTCTGCTGTGTGGTGGCGATGGGGGCCGTGCCCAATATGCTGGCGGTGTTTGATTTTATCGACTCAATGATTTTTCTGATGGCGGTGCCCAATATTCTGGCGCTGTATTTGTTATTACCGGAAGTCAAAGCGGATCTGGCGGACTACTGGAAAAAACTGCAACACTGACAAATGGGCTGCAGGTGCAGCCCTCGGACTCTAAAGCGCCTGTACAGCGGTTTATTTCGCCAGAAAGGCGTACGCGCTGATAAAAGCCGGTTCCTGAAAACCTTTCAGGCCGGTTTCTTTAAAGTCGATCGGCACCGGGTGACGGCTCAGGCTTTCTTTAATGGCACCAGAAGACAGGATCACGGTTTCCACACTTGGGATCAGCTGCAATGCCGCTTCAATTTTAAAGCCAATAGCACTGCCGGCAAATTTGCCTTTTTGCGGCCGTTCTCTAATTACAAAATGACTGATACGGTAATCTTCGGCCAGTTTGGCCAGTGCAAACTGAAACTTGCGGATTTGCTCCGGGTCCTGATCATTGACCAGCTGCAGTCTGTTGCTGCGGCAATCCGGCAGCTCAAACAAACCCTGGTTGCTGGCCATCAGGCATAAAATCGCTTCGTTGCTTTTAATTTCCACACCGCATACGCGCATTCGATTGATCTCGTTCAGCTGACAATGGGGCTTATTATGACAGGAAATGGCGGTGGTTCCGAAAGAAAAAAGCGGGTGCACCCCAACAGGGACAGGCACACCCGCATTGATGGACTGTTAGCCCAAAAACTCTTCGTCATCCAAATCCCATTGGCTGACATTGATTTGCTGGTAAAAGGACCAGTGTTGCAGTAACCAGCTCAGCCAGGCACTGCCAGTTTGAGATTTCTGTTCAACATGCATAGCTCTGCTCCTTTAAAAGGCCGGCTGCCCCCGCAGCCGGCTTTATCCTGTCACGTCAGTGTGACAGGTTTTTGTCAGTTTGCGGCTGTCAGCACTGGTGCCACTGCAGCTTTCAGCTTTTGCTGTAACAGTGACAGATTGTACTGGCCATACTCTGTTGAGCTTAAGGATTGCGCCTGCTCAAAGTCTTCCAGCGCCGCCACAGGGTCTTGCATCAGTAAACGGGTGACGCCACGGTTACTGAATGCCAGAGCGCGCATTTCGCGTTTGTTACTGGAGGTTTCACCTTCCAGACGACGGGCGGTGACAATGGCCTGGCTACAGGCTTTTTCCGCCAGTGCGAACTGAGACAGTTGAGTGTGGGCTACACACAAGCTGATTTGTTTGCTGAACAGGTCAGTCGCGCTGTTGTTCAGTTCGATAACGGCCTGCTGATACTGGCCTGCTTTGATCGCATCCGCAGCCGGTCCGTTTTCAGGTAATGCCATTTTAAATGGACCAGTGGCGGCGGTGGCGACGAAGGTACTTCCGGCCAACAGCCCCAAGGCTACCAATTTGCCAAAGTTGAAGGTTGTCGCTTTCATCTGAGTTCTCCACTGTAAGTTTCTGCAGCACCCGCTGCATTTGTACTTTAGAGTTTTGGCTCAGATCTGACAAAGGATATAAATCACGCTGATGGATTAACAAAATTCAGCTGTGCAAACGGAAACTGCTCAAGATCCATTCCACCAGCTGCTGGATCTCGGGTTTGTTGGTTTCAGATTCATGCTGCACCAGATAGTACTTATCCCGGCTTTGCAGTTCCTCGCTGAACAGCCGTTTCAGGCTGCCGCTGGCAAACCAGCTGTGGCTGATAGGCCAGGGGATCAGTGCAATACCCAGACCTTGCTGGCTGGCGCGGGCCACGCTGAACATACTGTCCAGCTGGATCACCTGTTTAGGTGAAAACTGTTCAATACCGACCTGATCGGCCCAATGATGCCAGGCCCAGGGCCGGGCCTGATGCACCAGCAGCGGGGCTTTTTGCAACGCATCAAAACCCAGTGGCAACAATTGCTGGTACAGGCTGGGGTTACAGGCCGGAATATAACTGATGGGAAACAGCTCGTAGCTGACATGATCAACCGGTTTGGCACTGGCCAACAGTATTTGCAGATCGGTGTACTTGGGTGAATCCTGCCGTGATTTAATGGTTTCCACCGTCAGGTTGATGTCCGGGTGCTGCTCTGACCAACCGACCAGCTTGGGTACAAAAAACTCACTGGCAAAAAACTCTGGCATGGAAATACTGAGTTCTGTCGGCGGTTTCTGTGACGCAAAATGCCGCAGGGTTTGTTCCAGGTCGCGCATGATGGGTAACAACGCCTGATAAAAAGCTTTGCCCTGATTCGACAATTCGATGGCGCGGGTCTGACGGATAAATAACTCAAAACCCAGTTCGGTCTCCAGTTGTTTGATCTGATGACTGACCGCTGAAGGGGTCAGATACAGCTGACGCGCTGTTTCTTTAAAACTTAAACAGTCGGCGGCAACACAAAAACAGCGTAAACCACGTAATGAACTATGAATGGCCATGACAGGAACCTGAAACTAATCTGCTTACAAGGGTAGCAAAAAAGAAACCATAATTTAAGATTATGATTTAATTGCGAAATATTTATGAATTTTCATGCCAGTGAGTCGCTGTGTTGCAGGCTTGCACCGCAACGGTGCAAGCCTTAGTCCAGCAGCGGAAACTGCTCCGCAATGGGGCTGCCGCTGAACTGAGCCACCCAGCCTGTGGGGTCGGTAAAGAGGCGAATGGCGGTAAAACAAGGGGCTGAACCCATATCAAACCAGTGCAGGGTGCCAGCCGGCACGCTGATTAAATCCCCTTGGGTGCACAGCAGTTGCAGCACTTGCCCCTGGATATGGAAACAAAACAGGCCCTGACCACGCACAAAAAACCGCACTTCATCTTCTTGGTGGCTATGTTCGGCCAGAAATTTTTGCCGCAGCGTTGCTTTGTCCGGATGATCGGCATGCAGACTGACGACGTCGGCGGTTTGATAACCGGCTTCAAGTTTCAACTGGGTAATTTGGCTCTGATAGCAGGCGAGGATTTGTTCTGCTGTTGCCTCATCCGGCAACGCGGAAACCGGCCACTGCCGGAAGCTCAGTCCAAAACCGGCGAGCTTGTCAGCAATGGCAACGGGGTTGTCTGATTGCCAGAGTGACTGAGTCGCATTCTGCGCTGAATACAAGGTCAGTTGGCTCATAGTGCTTCCAATAGCTGATTGACCTGAATGAAATCTGTTGCTTGTGGCTGCAGCTCACTGTACTGGCCGTCGCGCAGCAATTGAATGCAGTGCCAGCCAGCGGCCTGAGCGGCCAGAATTTCATCCGGATGGTCAGATAAAAACAGGATCTCGGTTGCTGGGAGTGCCAATTGCGCGGCAATGGCCCGGTAGGAGCTGCTGTCCTTTTTTGCTCCTATATGCGTATCAAAATGGCCCAGAAACAAGCCGCTGATATCACCTTCGACGCTGTGACTGAACAACAGACGCTGTGCTGCCACAGAACCGGAGCTGTATACATAAAGCCCTATGCCCTGGCGATACCAGCCTGTTAATGCAGGCAGCACATCAGGGTATAAGTGGCCTTTGAGTGTTCCGTTCTGATAACCGCTGGCCCAGACTAAGCCTTGTAACTCTTTTAACGGCGTCATTTTCTGATCGGTCTGGATCCACTGCAGCAAAATGGCAATCAGCTGTGCAGTGTCCGCCTCAGGTTGATTGATCAGCTGGCGGATGTGCTGCAACTGGGCTGCAACATCCGGCCTGTACTGATGTTGGTGGATAAAGTCGGGTAACGCAGCTGCAGCATAAGGAAACAGCACCTGGCTGACAAACTGAATCTCTGTGGTCGTGCCTTCGATATCGGTCACTATAGCGCGAATGGACATAAAAACTCCGTCAGACCAAACCGCCGATTTTAATGCGTTCCAGCTCGCAGGCAATCAGAAACTCCCAGGCTTCCAGATGGCGTTTGCTTTGGTCCAGGCTGTCACCCCAGACATAGAGGCCATGGCCCCGCACCAAAAAGGCATAGGGCAAAGACTGCGAGGTTGCCAGCCGGGTGACTTCAGCCGCCAGCGCCGGAATGTCCTGGCTGTTTTCCAGCACGGGTAACAGCAAAGCCTGTTGGTGACTCATGGTCCCCTGAATGGCTTTTTGCATTTCGTAGCCATCAAAGCAATAGTGTGGCTGCAGGACAACACGCGAAAAAACGGTCGCCTGCACTGAGTGGGTATGCAACACCGCTTTGGCATCCGGGTACAGTTGATACAAAGCACAGTGCAAAGCGGTTTCTGCCGAGGGGTTGCCCTGGCAACTGAAACCAGCCTCATCAAAATTCACCTGCAGCAAATCGGCCGGGCTGAGTTCACCTTTGTCTTTGCCAGAGGCTGTGACCAGGCAGCTTTGGGCTGAGCTGCGGATGGAAAAATTGCCCCCTGTGGCAGGCACCCATTGCCGCTGTGCTACCCAGCGGCCAGTGGCACACAGCTGAATGGCATAAGGGTTTAACTGATGGACCTGAGCCAGGCTATTCATCTTTGCCTCTTGATGTGTAGACGTCTAAACGTGAGAATGCCCAAATGATAGCACCGGTGATGAGCCCAGGCCAGCGCTGACAGCCGCAAAAACTTTGCCTTTGGCCCGACAGGCAGCGCACAATACTGTTATTCGCTGCCACCACTGAATTGAAATGAAGTTACAGAGCAAACTCCCTTCGGTCGGAACCACCATTTTCAGCCAGATGTCGCAACTGGCGACTGAGCATCAGGCCATTAACCTGTCGCAGGGTTTTCCGGATTTTCCTTGTGACCCTTTGTTGCCTGAATTGGTGTTTCAGGCCAGTCAGCGAGGGCTGAACCAGTACGCCCCTATGCCTGGAGTGCTGGCACTGCGCGAGCAAATTGCGGCGCTGACACAGCGTTGTTATAGCCGGGTTGTCTGTCCGGAGCGGCAGATCACTGTGACCAGTGGCGCCACTGAAGCTTTGTTTGTGGCTGTTCAGGCGCTGGTTCGCAGTGGCGATGAAGTGATCCTGTTTGACCCGGCGTACGACAGCTATCAGCCCGCAGTAGAGCTGGCGGGGGGGCGCACCGTGCATATTCCGTTGCAACCGCCTATGTACCGGGTGGACTGGCAGGCCGTGGAACGCCAAATCAGCAACAAAACCCGGCTCATTATGGTGAACAGCCCGCATAACCCCACAGGTATGGTGTTCAGCCGGGAAGACTGGCTGGCGTTGGAGGCGCTGGTGGTAAAACACCGGCTGTTTTGTATCAGTGACGAAGTGTACGAACACATGGTGTTTGACGGGCAGGCTCGCCACAGTGCCAACCAGTTTGCTCAACTGGCCGAACGCACTGTGGTGGTATCCTCATTCGGTAAAACTTTCCATGTCACTGGCTGGAAGCTGGGTTATGCGGTGGCTCCTGTCGAGCTGAGTGTGGAGTTTCGTAAGATCCACCAGTACGTGACTTTTTCCAGCTTTACACCGGCGCAGCAGGCTATTGCCGAGCTGATGCAGAAAAAGCCGGAGCTGGTGACTCAGCTGGCAGATTTTTATCAGCAAAAACGCGATTATTTCCGCACATTGTTGCAGTCTTCCGGATTCAGGCTCTTGCCTTGTCAGGGCACCTATTTTCAGCTGGCCGATTACAGTGCACTGAGTGCTTTGGATGATGTCAGTTTCTGCCGGCAACTGACGGCGGACTACAAAGTGGCCGCTATTCCGTTGTCGGTGTTTTACCGGTTGCCACCCCAGCAACAGGTGATCCGGTTTTGTTTTGCCAAAGAGCAGCAGACGCTGCAGCAGGCTGCGGAGCAATTATGTCGCGTATCAAATTAGCCATAGTGCAAAGCCCGTTGGTCTGGCAGCAGCCTGAAGCCAACTGCCAGCAATTGGCCGAACACATGGACAGTGCTGCCGGGGCCGATCTTTATGTATTGCCGGAAATGTTTACTACTGGCTTCAGTATGAACGCAGAGCAGATTGCTGAACCGATGCACGGGCCGACGACCCGTTGGTTGTTACAACAAAGTGCTTTGCGTAATGCCGCTGTCTGCGGTTCTGTGGCCATCCGGGCCGCAGGTGGCGTGGTAAACCGGCTGTTGTTCGCCACGCCAGACGGCCAGCTGCAGTATTACGACAAGCGGCATTTGTTCCGCATGGGCAATGAACATCAGCATTATCAGGCTGGTACGCAGCGGGTGGTGGTGGAGTACCTGGGCTGGCGCTTCTGTCTGCAGGTCTGTTACGACCTGCGCTTTCCGGTGTTCGCCCGCAACCGTCAGGATTATGATGCCCTGATTTATGTCGCGAACTGGCCAGCGTCAAGACGTCAGGTCTGGCGCACTTTACTGCAGGCCAGGGCGCTGGAGAATCAGGTGGCGGTTATTGGTTGCAACCGTATTGGCAGTGACGACAATGGTCTGGAGTACAGCGGTGATTCCCTGGTGGTGGATCATCTGGGTGTCCTTCTGGCGGATGGGGCTGACGGTCGGGATGCTGTACTGCAGGCCGAGCTTGATCTGAGTATACAACAGCAGTTTCAGCAGAAGTTTCCGGCTTATCTGGACGCCGATGCTTTTAGTCTGAGTGGGGTCTTTGATGGATAACCAATACCGGAACCAGGTGACAGTGCTGGTCTACCTGAGCTTTATGCTGCTGGGGTTGATGGGTATTTTATGGGGCATACTGCTGCCTGACATGATGCAGCAGCTGAATATGTCTGCAGCGGCCAGCGGTTTATTTTTTGCTGTGTTGTCACTGGGTTCCATCAGTGGCGCCTTTTTAGGCGGCAAGTACATTCAGAAATTTGACTTTGTGCCTTTGTTTGCAGTGCTGATGCTGGTGTTGGTGCTGTTGCTTGGCCTGGCCTCGCTGCAGACTTACTGGCCAGTCTTGTTGGGTTTTGTCTATTTCCTGGCTTTGGCCTGTTCCGGCCTCTTTACCATAGGCCATACCCTGATCGCCCGGCTCTATGTGACTAAACGCGCCAAAATGATGGGCCTGATGGACTTTATGTTCAGCCTGGGCACCTTGCTGGCACCGCTCTATGTTGTAGCGTTGTACTGGCTGCAGGAGGACTGGCGCTGGCCGTTGCGCATTCTGGCACTTTGCCTGTTTTTCACTGCCTGCTTTGCCTGGTATCTGGGGCGCACGCACGAAAGCCCACCCCATATGGCGCACAGTAAAGGCAGTTTGTCGTACCGTCAGGTGCTGAAACAGCCGGTGTTTTTTGCGCTGGCGCTGATGATGTTTGGTTATGGCGCTGTGGAGTGGGGCCATGGCAACTGGTTTGTCACTTATGCCAGCCAGGGGCTGGGTTACAGCACCGAAGACGCCCGGCTGACCATCGCCTTTTTTACCGGTGGCATGGTGTTAAGCCGGTTAGGGTTTTACCTGTTTTTGCGTTGGTTCAGCAGCGCACAGTTGTTGGTGATACTGGGCACCTGTGCTTTGTGCGGCGCTTTGCTGGTGAAACTGGCCGATCTGCCTGTGTTATTGAAGCTGGGCAACTTTGCCTTAGGGTTGGGCTTAGGGGCTATCTTCCCGCTGATGCTGACGGCTGCAATGGATTTGGACAGCGACAATGGCCCCGTGTTGTCCGGCCTGGCCAATATGGGGGGCTCTATCGGTTATCAGGCCGCCGCTTTGGGCACAGGTTTAGTGGCGGAACAGGTCGGCATTGCGCTGGCGTATTGGTTAATCCCGACACTGGCACTCTGGCTGTTCTGCACTCTGGCTTATTTCAGCTACTTGTTGCATAAAAAGCAGGCAGAACGTGCTTTGCATTAACTTTTTTGCTGCATTTACTGGCCGGATGGCCGTTTTGCTCTTGATTTGAAGCGGATTTAGCGCGATAAACTCAGTCCGTCTACTGACTGAGACTTTGGACAATGAGTCATGACATTCCTTGGGCAGAACTGGCCCGCCTGGCCCAACAGGCTTCAGAGCACGCCTATGCACCCTACAGCAAGTTTCCGGTTGGCGTGGCTGTGTTAGCCGCCTCCGGCAAACTTTATAGCGGATGCAATGTTGAAAATGCTTCTTATGGTGGCACCACTTGTGCTGAACGCAATGCGATAGCCGCGGCCGTGGTGGCCGGAGAACGCCGTTTTCTGGCCTTAATGGTGTACACACCACAAACTCAGCTGACTCCGCCTTGTGGGATCTGCCGCCAGGTGATTGCCGAATTTTATGCGCCGGACAGTCCGGTGCGCAGCTGCAATCATTTGGGGCAGCAACAGGAATGGCGACTGGATGAGTTACTGCCTTCTGCATTTACACCCACTTACCTGGCTAACAGCAATAAAATTTAACCGGAGCGCTTGTGTACTTACCTCAGGAAATCATTAAACAAAAACGTAACGGTGGTGCGCTGACGGCCGACGCTATTGAACAGTTTGTCGGCGGCCTGACGGATCAGAGTTTCAGCGAAGGGCAAATTGCCGCACTGGCTATGGCCATCTATTTAAATGGCATGCAGACCGAAGAAACGGTGGCGTTAACCCGGGCGATGCGTGACTCGGGCGCAGTGCTGAACTGGTCTGGCTTAAATGGCCCTGTGGTGGACAAGCACAGCACGGGTGGTGTCGGTGACAAAGTCAGTCTGATGCTGGCACCTATGGTGGCCGCCTGCGGTGCTTATGTGCCAATGATTGCAGGCCGGGGGCTGGGCCATACCGGTGGCACCATCGACAAGCTGGAAGCCATTCCGGGTTACCAGACGCAACAAAGTCTGGAATCCATTCAGCAATTGGTGCGCCAAAATGGCGCTGTGATTGTGTCGCAAAGTGCCGAGCTGGCACCAGCGGACCGGCGTCTGTATTTAATCCGCGATGTGACGGCGACCGTAGAATCCATCCCACTGATCACGGCATCCATTTTGTCGAAAAAACTGGCGGCCGGCCTGCAGTACCTGACGATGGATGTGAAAATTGGCTCGGGCGCCATTATGAAAAATGTCGCTGATGCGTCTGCTTTGGCCCGCAGCATTGTGAACACTGCCAAAGGCGCTGGGGTGCCGACCCAGGCCCTGCTGACTGATATGAACCAGACGCTGGGCACCAGTGCCGGCAATGCACTGGAAGTGATGGAAACGCTGGACTACCTGACCGGCAACTACCGGGAGCCAAGGTTGCATCAGGTGACGCTGGCGCTGGGCGCCAGCATGTTGCAACTGGCTGGTTTGTACCCGGATAAAACCAGCGCCGTGGCGGCACTGGAACACAGCTTAACGTCAGGCAAAGCGGCGGAGCTGTTCAGTAAGATGGTGGCTGCTCAGGGTGGACCGGCGGATTTAGTGGAAAAACCAGCACAGTACCTGGCCCCAGCCAAAGTGGTGCTGGACATTACCGCACCTGCATCTGGGTATCTGGCGGGTGCAGACACCACAGCCATCGGCATGGCCGTGGTGCGTTTGGGCGGAGGTCGCGCACATCCGGCTCAGGTGATTAATCCTGCCGTTGGGTTCAGTGATGTACAACCTCTCGGTGGCAAATTCAGCCCTGGTCAGTTGCTGGCTCGGGTGCATGCCGACAGCCAGGAGCAAGCTGACAAAGCCAAAGCTGAGTATCTGGCGGCTTTGAACTGGTCCGATACGTCACCGGCTATCGATCCATTGGTGCACCGGGTGATTGATTAAAAAGTCGTCTGTTGGTCGCAAATTTGGATGCGACCAACTGCCTTGTTGCTCAAAAAGCCTTTTGTTACTGTAGCTGCGGTATATACCCAAGCGCCCAGAGACTCCCCTTCGGGCGGGGTTAAAAGCGCTTTGTGTTGCAGTAACTGTTGTCGCTTGAGAAGCATTAAAGTGACACAGCTGCCTTGCCAGAAGAACTTTTATCTCCCGCTGAATTCTGCATCTACAAGTCACTTGGGTATAAAAGGAGGCATGGATGAAGAAATTCGGGTTGTTGTGGTTGATGTTGGCAGGCTCTGTGCCAGCTTATGCGCAACCTGTGATGGTTTGGTACAACAGCCATTGGCCGCCATTTCGGATCGCGGAAGGGCCCAAAGCCGGGCAGGGGCGTTACGATGTGCTGATGCAGCAGCTGATGCAGGCTTTACCTCAGTATCAGCATCAGGTCCGGCAAATTCACCTGGCCCGGATTACCAGGGTGTCAGCCTCTACCAAAGAAAGTCACTGCACTTTTGGTCTGCGTTACACCGCAGAACGTGCCAGCCGTAGCTTGTTCTCTGAACCCGCCGCACTGATCACCAATCTGGAAATCAATTTTACTGAAGCTAACTCCAAGGCTCAGCGATTCTTGTCGGCTGTTCAGGCAGTGGATATGGCGCAGTTGAGTCATCAGCCAGAGTTATTGGGTTTATTGGAAGCGGACAGGGCTTACCCTAAGCTCATTTCAAACCATCTGAACCAGGAAGGCAGCAATCTGGGCAGCAGTTCAATGTCGACATTGAATCCGGCGCAATTGCTGGAGGTTGGACGGGTCGACTATGTGGTGGATTATCCCAACCGGCTGGCTTTTTTTGCCAAAGAAGCGGGGTTGGAGTTGCCTCTGGTGTCCCGTGCTATCGAAGGGCTGGAACCGCTGTCTTATGGCTATGTCAGCTGCACCAAAAGTGTGGAGGGGCAGCAGTGGATTGCCGACATCAATAAAGCATTGTCCGGATTAAAATTGCAACCGGGCTACCGGCAAGCCATGCTGCTGTGGGCGACAGAGCCGGAAAAACAACTGTTATTGCAGCATTATTCCGAGTTCAGCCTGCAGCGGCAAATCCGGCCGGAGCAGGCTGAAACCCGTGAATAACTAATGAAGTTTCAGCCGCGGCCTGATGATTTTATTGATTTTACCAATCACTGAGATCATCAGGGTGCGCCACCAGCCATGCAACGCCATCTGGTGCATACGGTACAACGAGATGTAGGCCATGCGGGCAATTCGGCCTTCAATCATCATGGCCCCGCCGACCAGATTGCCCATCAGGCTGCCGACAGTGCCAAAACGGCTCAGCGAAATCAGTGAGCCATGATCCTTGTAGATATAAGGCGTCTGTGCTTTGCCCGCCAGCACCGCCAGCAGATTACGGGCGACGTGGCTGGCCATCTGGTGGGCGGACTGAGCCCGTGGCGGTACCCATTTATTGTCCGGCAGCGGGCAGCCGGCACAATCCCCAATCACATAAATCTGGCTGTCGATGGTGCTTTGTAAGGTTGGCAGCACCATCAGCTGATTAATGCGGTTGGTTTCCAGACCATCCAGCTCTTTCAGGAAGTCCGGTGCTTTGATGCCGGCAGCCCAGACCATCAACTCAGCATGCAGTTGTTCGTCACCCAGAGTCAGGCCATCTTCAGTAGCCGCCGTCACTTTGGTATTGACCCGTACTTCCACCCCCAGTTTCAGCAATTCTTTATGGGCGGCGGCCGCAATGCGTTCCGGTAAGGCGGGCAGAATTCGGGGGCCTGCTTCAATCACCGAAATTTTCAGCCGGTCGCGTTTTACGTCATCAAAACCATAAGAGTTCAGTTCAGCCGCTGCATGGTGCAGTTCGGCGGCCAGCTCCACCCCTGTGGCACCGGCACCTACTATCGCGATGTTCAGGTTTTCCTTTGGGTGTAACGGCGAATTCAGTTTCAGATAGGCTTCCAACAAGCGACGATGGAAACGGTTGGCCTGGGTTGGGCTGTCCAGGAAAATGCAGTGCTCCTGCACGCCAGGGGTGTTGAAATGATTGGAGATACTGCCAATCGCCAATACCAGGTAATCGTATTTCAGCCGGCGGGATTCCAGCACCAGGTCGCCATTTTCATCTTGAATAGGGGCCAGAATGACTTCGCGTCCGGCGCGGTCCAGCCCTGTCATGGTGCCAAGCTGAAACTCAAAGCCATGGGCTTTGGCATGGGCTCTGTAGGTCACCTGGTCAATATCAACATCCAGGGTGCCTGTGGCCACTTCGTGCAATAAAGGTTTCCAGATATGGGTTGGGTTACGGTCTATCAGAGTCACCCGGGCTTTGTGGTGGCGGCCCAGCTTATTGCCCAGCCGGGTTGCCAGTTCCAGCCCACCGGCGCCACCGCCGACCACCAGAATATGTGGAGTAGTCATTGTTTCTCTCATCCGCTGCTGCCGCCAGTCCTGTTGGCAGCACTGCCTGCTTTACCATCCGCACAATCATCCCTGAGTTGCGCCTTTGTCATTCCCTCGCGCGGCTGCATGGGTCGCACGTTATAGTGATTTTTCGCCGGCAATTGCACCGGCATAACTCTGTGCATAAAAAAAACCGGCCACAGGGCCGGTTTTTGTCTTAACTGTTTTTCTGCCGTTTCATGGCTTCGAAAAACTCGTCGTTGGTTTTGGTCATCGACAGCTTATCGATCAGGAATTCCATGCAATCCGTTTCGTCCATTGGATTCAGGATTTTGCGCAGGATCCACATTTTTTGCAGCTCTTCCGGCGACGCCAGCAATTCTTCACGGCGGGTACCGGAGCGGTTGAAATCGATGGCCGGGAATACACGGCGTTCGGCGATTTTACGCGACAGGTGCAATTCCATGTTGCCTGTGCCTTTGAATTCTTCGTAAATGACTTCGTCCATCTTTGACCCTGTATCGACCAGCGCTGTGGCAATAATGGTCAGGCTGCCACCTTCTTCCACGTTCCGGGCGGCACCAAAGAACCGTTTAGGTTTATGCAGCGCGTTGGCGTCCACACCACCTGTCAGTACTTTGCCTGAACTTGGGATCACTGTGTTGTAAGCGCGGGCCAGACGGGTGATGGAGTCGAGCAGAATAATCACGTCTTTTTTATGTTCAACCAGGCGTTTGGCCTTTTCGATCACCATTTCAGCCACCTGAACGTGGCGGCTGGCAGGTTCATCGAAGGTCGAAGCCACCACTTCACCTTTCACCAGTCGCTGCATTTCAGTGACTTCTTCCGGACGTTCGTCAATCAACAGTACCATCAGCACACATTCAGGGTGATTGGCGGCAATCGACTGGGCGATGTTCTGCAACAGAATGGTTTTACCGGCTTTTGGCGGTGCCACAATCAGCGCCCGTTGACCGCGGCCTATCGGGGAGGCTAAATCCAGCACCCGGGCTGTTAAGTCTTCTTTGGAACCGTTACCGCGTTCCATCCGCAGCCGTGAATTGGCATGCAAAGGGGTTAAGTTTTCAAACAAAATTTTATTACGGGCTTGCTCAGGGCGACCAAAGTTCACTTCGTTCACTTTGAGCAGCGCAAAATACCGTTCGCCTTCTTTCGGCGGGCGGATCAGGCCAGAAATACTGTCACCGGTACGCAGGTTAAAGCGGCGGATTTGGCTGGGGGAGACATAAATATCGTCCGGACCTGCCAGGTAAGAACTGTCTGCAGAACGCAGGAAGCCAAAGCCGTCGGTCAGAATTTCCAGAACGCCATCGCCGTAAATTTCTTCACCGTTTTTGGCATGGGCTTTCAGGATGGCGAAGATAATGTCCTGCTTGCGCAGGCGGGCCATATTTTCCAGGCCCATAGATTCAGATAAATCAACCAGCTCGTTAATTGGCTTTAGTTTCAGTTCGGTTAAATGCATAGTGTGTGGATTCTTGTTGGTCAAACAGAATTACAAGCTCATCGCGCTGATTAAAAGGAAGTAGGCTTAGGTTTAGTCAACGGGACAGCGTGGTTTTAGGGATTTGTTGCTGCGATACACCTTAGCAGGATAAATTTCTGGCGTCCAGATGAAAACGAGAAAAGCTGCATTTTTATACGGCGAGTGGTCTGTTCGGGATGAAATTACCGGAAACAGCAGGGAACAGGCGAAAACCCTCAACAGATTGTCGCCTGAATTCAATCAGATATGGCTGTCTAAAAACTCTTTTAACTGAGTTTTTGATAAAGCACCGACTTTAGTGGCAGCCACCTGGCCATTTTTAAACAACAGCAGGGTTGGGATACCACGAATACCAAACTTTGGTGGTGTGCCTGGGTTGTGGTCGATATTGACTTTGGCGACTGTCACTTTGCCGGCGTACTCTTTGGCTACGTCGTCCAGAATAGGTGCAATCATTTTGCACGGACCACACCACTCAGCCCAAAAATCAACCAGGACAGGTGCGTTAGCTTTTAACACATCGGCTTCAAAGCTATCGTCTGACACCTGCAGAATATGTTCACTCATTGTATTCTCCGTTAGTACTGGGCAGTTGGGTACTGCAAAAATTTAAAGCCAATTTTATCCGGACTGTTCCTTATTGCAAGCGTAACGGTTATGCTTAGCGCGTATGAATAAAACACACTTAACACCACACAAATTCGCCGATTTTGCATTGGCACCTCAGGTTCTTGCCGCACTTTCTGCGCAAGGTTTCGAGCATTGCACACCAATACAGGCGCAGTGTCTTCCCATAGCTCTGACCGGCAAAGATATAGCAGGACAGGCCCAGACCGGAACGGGTAAAACCCTCGCGTTTTTAACCGCCACTTTCCACTATTTACTGACACACGAACCTCGTGGGTCAGGTCAACCGCGGGCCATTATTATGGCGCCGACCCGGGAACTGGCAGTGCAGATCCATCATGACGCTCAGGCGCTGGCCAAACACTCAGGTTTGAAGCTTGCTCTGATCTATGGGGGCGAAGGGTACGATACTCAACGTCAGGCGCTGGAAAAAGGTGCAGATATTTTGATCGGGACCACAGGCCGTCTGATTGACTACCTGAAACAAGGCCTGTACGACCTGTCACAAATTCAGGTGGTGGTGCTGGATGAAGCGGATCGGATGTTTGATCTGGGCTTTATCAAAGACATCCGCTTTTTGTTCCGCCGGATGCCTCCGGCCACAGAGCGCTTGAGTCTGTTGTTCTCTGCAACCTTGTCGTACAAAGTGCAGGAACTGGCTTTTGAACAAATGAACCAGCCTGTGCATGTGCATGTGGCGCCAGAGCAAATGACCGGCAGCCGGATTAGCGAAGAGCTGTTCTACCCGTCTGATGAGCACAAGATGAAACTCTTGCTGACGCTGATGGAAGAAGAGTGGCCGGATAAGGCTATAGTGTTTGCCAATACCAAACACTGCTGCGAAGACATTCACGCCTGGCTGGAAGCCGATGGGCATCGCGTTGGTTTACTGACAGGTGACGTGATTCAGAAAAAACGTCTGCGTATTCTGGAAGAGTTTACCAAAGGACAGCTCGACATTCTGGTCGCTACAGACGTGGCGGCCCGCGGTCTGCATATTCCGAAAGTCAGTCATGTGTTTAACTATGACCTGCCGGATGATTGTGAAGACTATGTGCACCGTATTGGCCGCACAGGCCGCGCTGGTGAAAGCGGCAAAGCCATCAGTTTCGCCTGTGAGCGTTATGCGCTGAACCTGACGGCTATCGAAGAGTATATCCGTCATGCCATTCCGGTGACTCAGTACGATGCGACTGTGTTGCTGGATGATGTTACCCCGCCCAAACCCCGTGTCCGTCGTCGGCCTGGACAGGCCCGTACCGGCCAGCGAAGTCAGTCGAATGGCTCGCGGAACCCACGCAGCCGTCCGCGTTAAGGCGATGCAATTTGGTCAGACCCAATCACAGCATAATGATATTTATGCTGTGATTGACCTCGGCTCGAACAGCTTCCACATGCTGATGGTTAAAGTGGTGGCTGGCAGTGTGCAGGTGATAGGCCGGGTGAAACGTAAAGTGCGTCTGGCGGCTGGTTTAAATGACAGCCTGGTGCTCAGTAAAGAAGCCATGACCCGTGGCTGGGAATGTCTGGCGTTATTTGCTGAACGGCTGCAGGATATTCCGGCCAGCAATATCCGTATTGTCGGCACGGCCACCTTGCGATTGGCCCGCAACGTCAAAACCTTTCTGACGGAAGCCGAACAGATCCTTGGCCATAAAATTGAAGTCATTTCCGGCGAAGAAGAAGCCCGTATTATTTACCTTGGTGTGGCCCATACGTCCAATTGTGAAGCAAACCGGCTGGTGATTGATATTGGTGGCGCCTCCACTGAAGTGGTGGTCGGACAGGGGTTTCAGCCATTGCTACTGTCCAGCCTGAATATGGGCTGTGTCACTTACCTGGAACGGTATTTCCAGAACAACGAACTCAGTGAACAGAACTTTAATGCCGCTATTGCGGCGGCGGAGCGGGAAATTCAGAGCGTAGCGGAGCAGTATCTGGCCCAAGGCTGGCAGAACGCCGTAGGCGCCTCCGGCACTGTGCAGGCATTGCAGGAAATTCTGGTTGCACAAGGCAAGGACGAAGTCATTACCTTGTCCCGTCTGGAGACTGTGCTGCAACAAGCGCTGGCTTGTGGTCATATGGACCAATTGATGATTCCTGGTCTGGCGCAAGAACGCAAACAGGTCTTCCCGTCCGGTCTGGCTATTCTCATCGCGTTATTCCGGGTGTTGCAGATTAAAGGTATGACTTTGTCCGGTGGTGCACTGCGTGAAGGTGTGTTGTACGGCATGTTACCGCAGTTACAGCATCAGGATGTGCGTGCCAGCACAGTGCAAAGCATGATGGTGCGGTATTTTATTGACCAGCAACATGCCAACCGGGTGGCGGATATGGCGGCCATGCTGGCCCAGCAGCTGGACTCCCAGTGGAAACTGCAAAGCTTTGAAGGTTTAAGTATTTTGCGTTGCGGCGCTTTGTTGCATGAGCTGGGGTTGCTGATTGAATACAAAAACCATCACCATCATGGCGCTTATATTATCAACCATGCAGAGTTGCCGGGATTCACCCGGGCGCAGCAGCAGTTGCTGATGGCCCTGGTTCACAACCACAGAGCCGATCTGAATAAAGATATTCTGGCACGCCAGACCATGACATCTGTGCTGCTGGCGGTAAGGCTGACCCGCATATTGCGGCTGGCAGTCATTCTGTCGATGCGCCGCCGCCATGAAGCTTTACCTGCTGTGCAGGTGCAGGCCCATGCGGAGGCATTGCATTTAACCTTACCCACAGGCTGGCTGGAACATCATCCACTGATGCGGGCTGAACTGGAACAGGAAGCTTTGTACCAACAACAGGCTGGGTGGCAGCTGATAGTGCAATAAAAGATTTGGGGGTCAGAGCCAGACTCTGACCCCCTTTGTTATTTCAGCCACTGCGCAGCGCGTTTGGCAAAGTACGTCAGAATGGCGTCGGCACCGGCGCGCTTAAATGCCAGTAAAGACTCCATCACTACCGCTTCTTCATTCAGCCAGCCATTTTGAATGGCGGCCATATGCATGGCGTACTCACCGCTGACCTGATAAGCAAAAGTCGGTACCCCGAACTCGTCTTTGACACGACGGACTATGTCCAGATAGGGCATTCCAGGCTTCACCATCACCATGTCGGCTCCTTCTTCCAGATCCAATGCCACTTCACGCAGTGCTTCGTTGCTGTTGGCCGGGTCCATCTGATAGGACTTTTTATTGCCACCTTTCAGGTTGCCTGCGGAGCCTACCGCATCCCTGAACGGACCGTAGTAGGCTGAAGCATATTTGGCTGAATAGGCCAGAATTTGGGTGTTCACAAAACCCGCGTCTTCCAGTGCTTCCCGGATAGCGCCAATACGGCCATCCATCATATCGGACGGGGCTACTACGTCTGCACCGGCTGCTGCGTGCGACAAGGCCTGCTTGACCAGAATGTCGGTAGTGATGTCGTTCAGTACATAGCCGTTCTCATCAATAATGCCGTCCTGACCATGGGTAGTAAAAGGGTCCAGGGCGACATCGGTAATAATGCCCAGTTCTGGCACCTGTTGTTTTAATAACCGTACTGCGCGTTGCGCTAATGCATCCGGGTGATAGGCTTCTTCGGCCATCAGTGATTTTTTTTCAGCGGGCGTGACCGGAAACAGTGCTATGGCCGGAATACCCAAATCGGCCAGCTCCCGTGCTTCCTCAAGTAATAAATCCAGCGACAGCCGTTCTACACCTGGCATGGAGGCCACGGCCTGACGCTGGTTTTCACCTTCGACAATAAATATCGGATAAATCAGGTCGTTGACGGACAACTGGTTTTCGGCCATCAGCCGGCGGCTGAAGTCATGGGCGCGCAGCCGGCGCAACCGGCTGGCGGGGAAATATTCACTGGTTTTGCTCATGGGATTCTGACTCCTGTGCAGCCACTTCATGCTGCGAAAGTTCCGAACACACCACTTTGTTGCGTCCGGTTTGTTTGGCCTGGTACAAGGCTGCATCTGCGGCCTGAATAAAGTCACTGCTGGTCTGCAGGGGTTCGGGAATAGCCGTATAACAGCCGATACTGGCGTTGATCAGTAACACCAGTTGCTGATAACTGACCTGAGAATGAGCCAGGTCATGCCGCACCTGTTCGGCCAGCTGCATGGCGCCTTCTGAATTGGTATTGGGCAGGATCAGCGCAAATTCTTCGCCACCATAGCGGCATAAATGATCGCTGCTGCGTTTCAGGTGGCTTTGAATACACTGCGCCACTTGCTGAATGACTGCGTCTCCGGCCAGATGACCGTGTTGGTCGTTAATGGCTTTAAAATGATCGATATCAATCATCAGCAGTGATAAAAAGCTGCGTTCACGTCGACAGCGTTTCAGCTCGGCCACCAGTTTCTGATCAAAAAACGCCCTGTTACGCACACCCGTCAGCGCGTCCAGTGTGTTCTGCTGTTCCAGCTGACGGTTTTTATCGGCCAGCTCATTCAGGGTAATTTGCAACTCCAGCGTCCGTTGCTGAATTTTTTCTTCCAGCTCATCCGCCACTTCCTGTTGCCAGCGTCGTTGTTGCCAGACAAACAAGAGCCAGGCCAGCAACGAGATCAGGACAGTGGCAATGGCGAGACCGGCCACCAGGCCCTGCCATTGCTGAGATAACCATTCATAACCCATCCCTGTGCTCCATCAGACGAAATACACGGCTAAAATTCAGGCTGGTTTGTTCGGCCACCTGAGCCAGGCTGAGCTGCTTCAGCGCTGCAAGATAGCTGGCTATCTCACTGATAAAAGCCGGTTCATTCCGACGGTTTTTCGGTTTGGCAGCGAGAGTCCTTGGTAACAAATAAGGCGCATCGGTTTCCAGCAGGATCCGGTCCAAAGGCAGGTACTGGATGGCCTCTGTCAACTCCTGATTCCGGCGTTCGTCACAGAGCCAGCCGGTAATACCAATCAGTAAACCTAGATCCAGATAAGCTGTCAGTTGGGCTTTGTTGCCGGTAAAACAATGGGCGACTCCGGTGATGCCTGGGTAAGCGCGCAGCAATGCCAGTTGGTCGGCAAAGGCATCACGTTCATGTAAATACACAGGTTTCTGTAATTCAGACGCCAGTTGCAACTGCTGTTCAAACACCTGAAGCTGGGTGTTTCTGGGACTGAAATCCCGGTTAAAGTCCAGTCCGCATTCGCCGACAGCCACCACCGCAGGCTCATTCAGCAGCGGACGCAGTTGCTGAACCCAGTCTGAGGGTACACCTGCCGCCTGATGTGGATGCACTCCGGCAGTACAGAATACGCCAGAATGGTTTTGGCAGAATGCCAGATTCAGGGCACTTTCAGGCAGATCTGAACTGATCAGCAGCAACTGTTGCACGGCATGCTGCTTTGCGCGCTCAATCACCTCAGCCCGGTCAGCATCAAACTGATTGCTGAATAAATTCACTCCGGCATCACAAAAACTGGCCACTTACTGATCCCGACGAACCCGGGTTTTACGTGGTGAATCTTGTTGTCCGAGGAAAAATGAGTTCAGCACACCACGGGTTAACTGATAGGTTTCGCCTGTTTTGGCGACGAAGGATTCTTTGGTGATCTGGCGCCAGACCTGACCATTGTCGAAGGTAAAGATCTTCTGACCATGAGGAGCAGTCGCAATTTTTGTTAATACGACAGTGACTGCTTCTGGTAAATCTTCCGGCGGCGCTGCTCTGTGTTCAATGCCAAAGTCCTGTTCAGCTGTTTTTTCCGGTGCAGGGCTTGCGGCTGCTGCCTGAACAGGCTGTTGTGCGACCACTTGGGGGACCGCTTTTGTTGTCACAGTTTCGGCAACGGTCTTGGCTGGTTGTCCTATCTGGTCATAACACAGCAGCCGGGGCAGATCCTGACTGATTTGGCGGCATTTCTGTAATTCGTCATCGACTGTTGCCGCCTGAACCGACGCCAGAAGCAAACTCATTGTCACAACTACAGCTTTCATTGAATTTCCTCGTTTGTAGTGTCGTCTGTGCCGGGCTGATAAAACCGGCTCAGCCAGATCCCCAGTTCATACAACAGGCACATAGGCACAGCGAGCAGTGTCTGTGACAGCACATCAGGTGGTGTCAGCAACATGCCGATAATAAAAGCGAACACCACAAAATAAGGCCGCTTTTCAACCAGACTTTTCCGCTCTACGGCGCCTGTCCAGACCAGTAATAACACGGCGACCGGAATTTCGAAAGCCAGACCAAAGGCAAAAAACAATTTCAGTACAAAGTCGAGATAGCTGCTGATATCGGTGGCAATGGTCACCCCTTCAGGAGCCACACTGGTAAAGAAGCCAAAGACAATAGGGAAGACGACAAAATAGGCAAAGCAGATGCCGAGGTAAAACAGCAGGGTGCTGGAGACGATCAGTGGTGCCACCAGATGTTTTTCTTTCTGATACAAAGCGGGCGCCACAAACAACCAGATCTGCCACAAAATATAAGGCACCGCCAGGCAACAAGCGACAATAAAGGTCAGTTTAAAAGGCGCGAAAAAAGGGGCCGCCACGTCGGTGGCAATCATGGATGCACCTTGTGGTAACACCGTCATCAATGGCGAGGCCAGCAGGTGGTAAATGTCGGCTGCCCAATAGGCAAGGCCAATAAACACCAGCAGCACAGCAGCCACCACATGCAACAGCCGACGACGTAACTCGATCAGGTGACCTAACAGGCTATTGGGATTTGTGCTGCTCATAACTGTCTGTGGTTGGAGAAGAAGAGGCGGGCTGCTCTGAAGTCACTGCTGCTGAGGCCGCGGGAGCGGCAGCCGCAGGATACGGGTTGGTCACATCCGCCGCCGCCTGACGCAGTTCAGCAATGGCCTGCATTTCTTCGTTGTTGAGATTCAGCAAACCTTTTTCTTCGGCCTGCTTCAGCTTTTCGTGCAGTTCCTGTACCCGCAGTTCGTCATTCAGCTCGGCCTGCATTTGCTGGCCAAACTGTTTCACTCCGCGGATAAAGTCGCTGACACTCCGGATGGCGCCAGGAAGTCGCTCTGGCCCTAACACCAACAACGCGACAACGGCGATAACCACCAGCTCCCAAAAACTCATTTAGCGCTGATCAGTTGATTTTTGCTGCTCCTGCGCAGCAGTGGTTTGCTGGGCTGCAGGTTTCTGTTCGACTGCAGGCTGAGCAGATGGAGCTGGCACTTCGGTATCCTCTGCCTGCTCTTTCACTGAACTGCGGAAGCCTTTAATAGCAGAGCCTAAATCTGAACCCAGACTGCGTAAGCGTTTTGTGCCAAATAGCAGAACTATAATGACCAGAACAATCAGAAGTTGCCAGATACTGATGCCACCAAAACCCATGTTGAATATCCCCTTGTTACTGCCTGCTGCACCTGCTTCAGGTCAGCGTATTTTCCAGAGCATAGCCGCCGTGACTAAGCCACCGCAGGCTGCTGTTATAGTCCAGCCAGATGTCAATAATAAGACAGTGGCTACAAAACTCATACCACCAAACACCGCACAGGCCAGTTTTTTTGTCTGTTCCTGCTGCTGCAGCTGCAACTGCTGCAGTTGTTGCAACAGCGCCTGTTGGTTCTTTGGCCCTTGCTGCAGGTAGTTGTGCAACAAACCCGGCATGTCGGGCAGTTTTTCTGCCCAAAACGGCAAATTGGCTTTTAATTCGCGCCACAAGGCGGCCGGCCCCATTTGCTGTTGGACCCAGTTTTCCAGAAAGGGTTTCGCGGTCTGCCATAAATCCAGTTGCGGGTACAGCTGACGGCCCAGACCTTCGATATAAAGCAGGGTTTTTTGCAATAACACCAGCTGAGGCTGCACCTGCATATTAAAACGCCGTGCTGTGTTGAACAGGTTAAACAGCACCTGGCCAAAGGAAATATCCTGCAGAGGTTTCTGGAAAATTGGCTCACAGACAGTGCGGATAGCGCTTTCAAACTCTTCCACGCTGGTATCCGCAGGCACCCAGCCGGAATCAACGTGCAGCTGTGCAACTTTCAGATAATCGCGGTTAAAAAAGGCGACAAAGTTTTCGGCCAGATAACGTTTGTCTTCTTTATTCAGGGTACCCACTATACCGCAATCAATGCCGATGTATTTGGGGTTTTCCGGAGTTTCGCGTGAGACAAAAATGTTGCCTGGGTGCATATCGGCATGAAAAAAGCTGTCGCGGAACACCTGGGTGAAAAACACCTCCACCCCCCGCTTGGCCAGCAGTTCCATATTGGTGCCTTGTGCCTTTAACGCCGGAATGTCGGAGACCGGGATGCCGTAAATGCGCTCCATCACCATCACGGCAGGGCGGCTGTAATCGGCATACACATAAGGCACATACAGGGAGTCTGAGCCTTCGAAATTACGCCGCAGCTGAATGGCATTGGCGGCTTCCCGCTGCAGATCCAGTTCGTCCAGAATGGTTTTTCGGTACTCGGCCACTACTTCTTGTGGCCGCAGTCGCTTGCCGTCTGGCAGGTAACGGGCCACCAGTCCGGCCAATGCGTCCATCAGCTCCAGATCGGCCAGAATTTGTGGCCGGATAGCAGGCCGGATCACTTTAACCACCACATCAACCACAGCACCATCAGCCTGTTTCAAACCTGCGGTGTGCACCTGAGCAATAGAAGCCGACGCCAGCGGTGTCAGCTCAAAATAACTGAATAACTCGTCCAGACTGTGCAGGCCCAGCTGCTTTTTCACTACAGCTTCGGCCTGTTCACCAGGAAAGGGGCTGACTTTATCCTGCAGTTTGGCCAGTTCGTCGACCCATTCATCAGGGAACAAATCGCGGCGGGTGGACAACATTTGACCAAATTTAACCCAAACCGGCCCTAACTGCTGCAAGGCCAGCCGCAGTCTCTCTCCCTGCGATTTTTCCGGATGGCGGTTACTGAGCCAGAAGGCGCAGCTTCGCACCAGTTGCCAGTACCAGGGGCGCCATTTTTCAGGCACCAGATTGTCCAGGCCAAAGCGCAGTAAGGTGCTGAAAATCTGATAAAAGCGCTTGATACCCACTAAGACTCCTGCAGGGTTTTTAATTGACGGCTGAGCTGCTCAAGCCGGGTTTGCACTGACGTCAGGCTGAGCTGGAATTGCTGAAACTCGGCACGGCTTGGCGTGCTTTGCAATTCGTCCTGCAGCAATTCGACACTTTGTTGCTGCAACTCGGCCAGCTTATGCTGCAGCAGTTGCTGCACCTGCCGTAGCGCAGTCGCCAGCTTGTGGGCCAGTGCGTCGCCCAGCCAGACGGACAGCTCTTGTTGCCAGTCGGGGTCTAACTGCTGCAGGACCTGACTGAATTGTTGTGCCACCTGCAAATCACCCTGAATGCTCAGTTTGTCTTGTTTAATCAGCCGGGTCAGTTGGCTGGGATCGGCCAGTTGACGGGCTGTGGTCAGATCGGTGCTGATTTCGCAGTCCGCCTGCTCCAGATGCTGGTTTAACAACAGTTGCCGTTCCGAGGCAGACAACACAAAACGCCAGGGCAGCTCCTTTAACTGCAATGCCAGCTGTTTGCCTTGCACTGGGGCCAGTAACTGAACAGAAGTAGGGTCCATTGCCAGCAGCTTCTGCAGCACCTTTTCAAAGGCAGCACAGAGCAACTGTGGCAGCAGGTTCAACATCAGAACTTGTATCCTTTGTGCAGGGCGACAATGCCACCGGTCAGGTTGTGGTAACTGACATGCTCAAAACCGGCGCTTTGCATCATCTGTTTCAGGGTGTCCTGATCCGGATGCATCCGGATGGACTCGGCCAGGTACTGGTAGCTGTCTTTGTCATTGGCGACCAGCTGACCAATGGCTGGCAGCAGTTTAAAGGAATAGAGATCGTAGACTTTGCTCAGCCAGTCGTATTCAGGTTTGGAAAACTCCAGCACCAGCAGGCGACCACCTGGCTTCAACACTCGGTACATGGAGCGCAGCGCGGCATCTTTGTCGGTGACGTTGCGAAGGCCAAAACCAATGCTGATGATGTCAAAACTGTTATCCGCAAAAGGTAAGGCTTCGGCATTGGCCTGCACATACTGAATGTTGTTCACTAAACCCAGGTCACGCAGTTTGTCGCGACCGACATTCAGCATGGACTCATTGATATCGGCCAGTACCACTTTGCCTGTTGGGCCAACCCGTTTTGAAAACAGTGCCGTGATATCGCCGGTGCCACCGGCCAGATCCAGGACCTGATGACCAGCACGCACCCCACTGCTGTCAATGGTAAAGCGTTTCCACAGCCGGTGAATACCCATCGACATCAGGTCGTTCATCAGGTCATATTTGCCGGCCACCGAGTGAAATACATTGGCCACCAGCGAGACTTTGTCTTCCTGCCGCACTGTTTTAAAACCAAAGTGGGTTTGATTGGATGGGTCTGACATAAATAAGCCTCGGGCAGAAAAATTGGCGTTAGTGTAAAAGATTCAGGCGGCCACGCCAATCATTGCGCAGACTTTCTGTGCCGTCTGAACCAGGCTGTCCTGTCAGTTCAAGGCAAAGGCCTGGCTCGCAATACAACGGCCATTCAGCCAGACTTCCAGTTGGTGTTGTCCCGGGTAGTGCTTACGGGTGGTCAGGTCGACGAAAGCCTGTTGTTTATTTAGTTGCAATGGCTGACCTTGCCACTGGGGTCTGGCCCATTGAAACACTTTGTAGCTGAGCTGGCCGTTTTTTTTCAGATAACCAATGCGATACTCCAGCCGCAAGGGACCAGCGGGCGCCTCGCCTGTTAAGGTCAGCTGAAACTGCAGCGGCTGGGTGGCCGATGCGGTGGTGGAGGTCAGACTTAACTGCGCCTGCAAATCCACAGGCATAATACCAAACAGCTGTAACGCCTGAGGATTGGCCTGCTTCAATAAACCACGCAGTGCATGGCGTAAAATCCAGTTGGTGGCATGGCTGTGATTCAGCCAGCGTTCTGCCAGTTGCAACACCAGCTGTGGATGATCTTTACTGATGTCATTCAGATGATTCGCCACACTGCGCTGCACATAGGGTTGCGGATCCGCTTTCAGCCGCTCCAGCACGGGCATGAGAGGGGTTGGGTCCTGTTGATAGGGTTTCAACGCCAGCCCCCAAGGCAAGCGGGGCCGGGCGCCTTCACTGGCCAGCCGGCGCTGATGCAAATCGTCCGATTCAGCCCATTGCAATAACTGTGGTAACACCAGTTCAGGGTACCGCAACAAAAAGGGTCGGATAGCAAATTCACTGCTGGAATAGCGGGTCAGTTCACCCAGTGCCTGAATGGACAACTCCGGGTGCTCCAGCCCACAGACTTCAACAAAGTCAGGAAACACCAGACCCTGTAAGCCGGAAAACTGCACGGCCACCTGTTGCACAATGGGGAGTGCAGTTGCAAAGGATTCAGGTAAATGCAGCGCGAGCGCCGTACTGATCCGACGCATACGTTGTTTCAGTTCCAGCTCAGACCAGTCCTCTGCCTGCACATAGGTACTGAAAGCGCTCAGATCAAAAGCCGGGTGCTGTTGTTGGCACAACACTCCCAGCTGTCGTACAAAAGAGGGGGAATAGCAGTCTTTCAGTGCTGCTGCCATTTACAGAGCCAGCATCAGCTCGTTCGCAACCTGGTTACGACCGCGTTGCTTGGCTTCCTGCAGCACCCGGGCTGAGCGCGATAAAAACTGATGCCAGTTTTCCGCCGCGTTGTAGATGGAGACCCCCAGAGAAATGGTGATTTTCGGTAAGGTCTTTTTGCTTTTTGATGAAACAAACCGCAGTTTCTCGACGCCGCGCCGCACTTGTTCTGCAATTTCGCCGGCTGTACGTAAATCGACATCTGGCAGCAAAATAAGGAATTCTTCGCCACCACAACGCACAGGCAAACCACTTTCCTGCACATAACTGGCAATTTTGCGCGCCACTTTACTTAAAATCACATCCCCGATACCAGCGCCATAATCCTGATTAAACTGGGCAAAATGATCCAGATCGACCGCTATTGCCGCAATACGGCGATGCGGGTTTTCACTGAGCCATAAGTCCAGATGCTCCTGCATGGCCAGTCGGTTGTAGAGGCCGGTTAAGGGATCAAGCTGGCGTTCCTGTTTCAGCCGGTCCAGCTCATCACGCAGGTGGTGACATTGCTCGTTGGAGAACTCGAGTTGGTCCTGCAGCTTTTGCTGTGAGGCTTTGATGGCGTAAGTGGCGCTGATGGCTTTATTGATGCTGTCTTTGCTGCGGTTGCTGTTGTTTGGATCCAGCCCCAGCAACACCTGATCCAGCATATCAATGTAGTGTTGCACTGCTTCGTTGGCAATGTCGGTGGTGCCGGACAGCTTGGCCAGCATAGTGGTGACCTGATGGGCTAAGGCTTCTTGCCTTGCCTGTTGCGGCACCAGCCACTGACTGTACAGCTCGGCCATCACAAAATCATCAAAACTGGCCTGGGCGGCCAGCTTCTGTTCGATAGCGTGGCATAAACCGGCGTTGTGACCACTGATGTACTCATAGATCACTGTGTAATTGACCGGGTGGGCTGCCAAACGATGCCGCTGTAAAAAAGCGGCCGTCAGCGCCGCCTTTTCACCCGCTTGATCGATTGAGTCCTGATATTTCATGCCAAGCCTGACTCCAACTAAATACTACTGCTCATTTAGCGTTGTTTTTGCCATGTTACGCGAATCTAACACTAAGGCAAGCCGCTGCTTTCAACTAAGCTGACATATCTGTTTAAAAAAGTCTGCATTTGCTTGGAACTTAACAATTAATTTTTTTACTTTTTTGTGTTTTCAATTGTGGTTTTTGTCATTAATGCAAAAAAATCTGCCGAATTACCTCGTTTTACCCACTGAATACGTCCAATCTCCAGAAAGCACAGATAGTTCCGCTGGAGCTCTGGAACCGGCAGGGTAGAATCGAAAGAAAACAAGGAGAACAAGAATGCAACGCACTTTAATCGCTTTGGGTCTGACTTTGTCTTTGGCGGCCTGTGCGGCCAAAGTTTCATCACCTGCGGTTGATTTTGAACAGTTGTCTGCACAAATCTGGCAACAGCAGCAACAACTGTCGGATCGCAGCAGCACCAGCCTGCCAGATATGTCGCCTGAAGCATTGGAAAAAAAGCAGCAGAAACGGCTGGAGTTGCTACAAAAACTGCAACAGACGGAACTGAAGGGCCTGACGGAGCAGCAGAAAATTAACCATCAGATCCTGCTGTATGGTTTGCAGGATGCGGTGGATGAATACCGTTTTGGTGCCCACTATATGCCGCTGACCTCGGAATCAGGTTTTCATTCCAGTCTGGGTTTTATGGTGTCAGGTACTGATTTCAGCTCAGCCCGCTCTTATCAGGATTACCTGAAAAAACTCAGTACTGTGCCGCGTTATATGCAGCAGCAAACGGACTGGATGCGCCGTGGTATCGAAAAGGGCCTGACTCAGCCAAAGGCTGTGTTGACGGGCTATGAACAGGGCATTCAGGCCTATATCAGCCAAAACCCGGAGCAAAGTATTTTCTTCCGGCCGTTCCGGCAACAGCCCCACTTTGTGTCAGATGCCGATTGGCTTTCATTGCAACTGCAAGCCAAAACCCTGATCAGCGAGCAGATCAACCCGGCTTATCAGCAGTTTTATGACTTTTTCCTGCAAAGTTACCTGCCAGCGGCCCGGGAGCAGATAGGTGCCAGTTCTTTGCCGCAGGGGCGCGAGTTTTACCAGAATCGACTGGAGCATTACACCACGCTGAAAATGACACCACAGCAGGTGCATCAGTTGGGGTTGGAGGAAGTGGCCCGTATTAAAACTGAAATGCAGCAAGTGATTGAGCAGGTAGGTTTTCACGGCAGTTTTGCCGACTTTATTGAGTTTCTGCGCACCGACCCGCAGTTTTATGCCAAAACAGCGACAGAATTGCTGAAAGAAGCGTCTTTTATCGCGAAAAAAGCCGATGCTGAGTTACCGAAGTTGTTTAAAACCCTGCCCAGACAGCCTTATGGCGTAGCGCCGGTTCCGGCGGAAATCGCCCCCAAATACACATCGGGCCGTTATGCGGGCAGTGGCAGAGCAGACAGAGCCGGCTTTTATTGGGTCAATACCTACGCACTGAATCGTCGACCTTTGTATGAGCTGGAAGCTCTGACCCTGCACGAAGCGGTGCCTGGTCACCATCTGCAAATTGCGCTGGCTGCTGAGATGGCTGACCAACCCGATTACAGACGTAACTTTTATACCTCTGCCTTTGGTGAAGGCTGGGGTTTGTATTCTGAATACCTGGGGCTGGAAATGGGTTTCTATCAGGACCCCTACAGCAACTTTGGCCGGCTGACTTATGAAATGTGGCGTGCTTGTCGCTTAGTCGTGGATACCGGTATGCATGCCTTGGGCTGGAGCCGGCAGCAGGCTTTGGATTACCTCGGTAGCCATACCGCACTGTCAATGCATAACGTGACGACGGAGATTGATCGCTATATCAGTTGGCCTGCTCAGGCTCTGTCTTACAAATTGGGTGAAATCACCATCAAAAAGCTGCGCCGGCAGGCCGAACAGCAACTGGGCGACAAGTTTAATCTGCGTGACTTCCATGAAGCTGTGTTACGTAACGGCAGTGTGCCATTGTCGCAACTCGAATTGCAGGTCACTCAGTATATTGAGCAGGCAGGCAAAGCCTGAAAAAAATTCATCCTCACTGGCATAGCCAGTCAGGATGCTCTTTGTTAGAGTGCGCGCCCTCAGCCTGCTGCGATGTGACCTTTTGGCAGGACACGCCAGCAGGCTGAATTATCCTCAGGAGAGATGCCGGATGTGGTGGTTAGTGTTTCTGGTACTGGCAGTGGCACCTATAGTGGTGTTGGTTCTGAAACTGGATCAACAGACCAAAGCACTGAACCGGCTCAAAGTGCAGCTGCATTTTGCAGAGCAGCAGTCCGTGCAGGTGGAGCACCTGGCATTCTGGCTGGCGGAAGAACAAAGCCAGCAATTGCAATCCAGGCTGCAACATTGGGTGCGTCAGCAAGCCAAACTGCCGTTGCATGCCCCTCACCTGGAGCAGTTGTTTAAGGCAATCCCTACCTTATGCCGGGATCAGTCCAATAAAGGTCTGGCGCCCAAGCAGAGTTTTGGCTTCTACCTGAAAAAACATTCAGAACTGACGATGAACGACATCGAAAACTTTCTGCGTCACTACCCTGTGCTGACCGAGTTGTGGCAAAGCAACACGCTGACAGCGTATTTCAAATTGTGCCATAAGGGGCTGGAGATACTGCAGGAACAAAGTTCCAATGCGGCTGACCGACGTGCCAGTTAGTCCCGCAGCACGACGGTCGGGGCTATATTGATTTGCCCTTCTGCATCAACGCTGGCGAGCCTGTCGCCTGCTTTTAACACGGCAACCCGCTGCTGTTCCTGCTCACGAACAAAAGACAATTCATAACCAAAACGTTGCAGTTCAAACACGGAAAACTGCTGAGCCGGATTTAACTGCTGCCAGAACTGGTGAAAACTTCTGGCACTGCGCCGACGCTCTTGTTTCATCTGCATTACTCCTTTGTGGCCATGGCCAACATCACTTGCCACTCGTCCGGTTGGACCGGCATGACTGACAATCTGCTGCCCTTTTGCACCAGCGCCAGTTGTTCTAGCTTAGATGAGCGCTTTAGTTTGTCTAGCGGCACCACAGCGGGAAATTTTTGCACAAAGATCAGCTCAACAGCGGACCAGCGTGGTTGCGTTGCACTGGACCTGGCATCGAAATAAATACTGTCTGGCTGAAACTGCGAAGGGTCCGGGTAGGCGGTTTTGACCACCCTGGCAATACCGGCCAGCCCAATGAGCTTGCAGCTGGAATGATAAATCAGCACCAAATCATCCAGTGCGGCGGCGCGTAAAAAGTTACGTGCCTGATAATTGCGTACTCCTTCCCATACAATGGGCCTGGTGGGATTGTTGGCGAAGTCATCAATACTGCATTCTTCTGGTTCGGTTTTGTACAACCAGTACATAGCATCCTCCGTTGTGTCTGCAGAACAGGTTGAATCGTCGCAGCTCAGTCGGCAGAATACTACAGTTAGCCAACAGAGGAAGTGCCGCATGAGCCAGGTGTTAGCCGATTTATTGTCCTTGTTAAAACTTGAAACCATAGAACAGGGGTTGTACCGGGGCCAAAGCCAGGACCTGGGTTTTAAAGCCGTCTTTGGTGGTCAGGTGATGGGGCAGGCCTTATCCGCTGCCAAGGAAACGGTCGACCCGGACCGCAAGGTACACTCCTTTCACTCCTATTTTTTACGCCCGGGGGATGCCAGTAAACCCATAGTCTATGAAGTGGAAAATATCCGCGACGGCAAAAGCTTCAGTACCCGCCGGGTCAGTGCCATCCAGTTTGGCAAAGCCATTTTTTATATGACGGCGTCTTTTCAGACCGAAGAGTTAGGGTTTGAGCACCAGGACCCGATGCCCCAGGTTCCGCCACCTGAGGATTTACAGTCGGATTTGGTGTTTTACCAGCAGCATGCCCACCTGATCCCCGAAGCGCTGCGCAGCAAGTTTATTTGTGAAAAGCCGATTGAGATGCGCCCTGTGGATTTTCAGAACCCATTTAAACCGCAAATCAGCCAGGCTAAACGTTATGTCTGGTTTAAAGCCAATGGTCAGATGCCGGATGATCTACGGGTACATAAGTACCTGCTGGCCTATGCGTCCGATTTTAACTTCCTGCCAACGGCCTTGCAGCCACACGGCAAGTCTTTTATGGCGCCTAATATGCAGGTGGCCACCATCGATCATGCGATGTGGTTTCATCACGATTTCCGCTTTGACGACTGGCTGCTGTATGCGGTGGACAGTCCAAGCGCTTCAGGCGCCCGTGGATTGGTGCGAGGTCAGTTCTTTAACCGCGATGGTAAGCTGGTGGCGTCCACCATGCAGGAAGGGGTGATCCGCAGTTACGAAAACAAAGGGCAAAACGGTTAGTCCGCTTTGCCCTGTTCGATCAATGCCCTTTCACAATACTGAGAACCGTCTGCAGCACGTCCGCATGCAATAACGCATTGACGGTTTGTTGCACCGGCTGGGCACTGCTGCCGGCGATCAGGGCATTGTTGTCCGTCAACTGGCAATAACCTGCGCCTTTCAGTGCGTTGACCAAAGTAGCAAACAGGTTTTTGTCCAGGTATTCAGGTGAACTGACCCCATGCAAGGTGTTCAGCCGTTTGGCCATGTCCTGGCTTTTCTGTTCCAGTTCTTCCCGGCTGACGGGGTCGCCCGACAGCAGGTTCAGCACTACTGCGTAACGCTGCAAAATATCCTGCGCATTGAATGCCAGCAGTTCCAGCATGCGATGCCCGGCCTGCTGCACCGGAACCGCGCTGAACTGACCCTGTTGCTGCTGAATGAGGCCAGCCTGTTGCAGGCAGCCCAGCAACTGCGACAGATACAGATCCAAATCATCCAGTTGCAGGAATAATTCATCAGCCAGCAATGGCTGGATCAACTGGATGATATTTTTCAGCTGCACTGCGCTGAGCTCGTGATGCTGCAGCAAAGCAGTAGCCAGCAGGGCCGGTATCACAAACAAATGGCTGACATTGTTGCGGTAATAGCTCATGGTGATCGTCTGCTCAGCCGTTAACTGAATGATCGGGCCAAAGCTGTCATGCTGTTGCTGAATTTTTCGCAGTTTCAAAGCATGATCAATCCATTGCGCTGCGGAACCTTCAGCGCAGGTGACTGAGGCCGCATAGGGGGCTTGCTGCTGCAACTGCTGGTAAAACGCCAGCTGTTTTTCCAATTCCTGACGGGACAGCGAATGCTGACGGGTGGCCAACAAGACTGTGGCAATCATATTGATGCTGTTCAGTGCTGCGCTTTGGTTCACCCGCCGCATCAGCTGATCGGCCAGGGTGGCAACCAGCGGATTGAGCCATCCTGGTTTGCCCTGCTCCGCGCTCAGGCTGTCGCGCCATTCCGGCTGCTGCTGGTTGATAAACTGGGTTAACGCGATCGGTTGACCGAAATTGACGTAGCCATAGCCGTAATCCCGCAACTTGCGGATGGCGCTGAATACCCCCCCAATGGATTCTTTCTCTTTGCCTGAACCTTTGAGTTCCTTCAGGTAGGTATTGACTTCCATCACATGCTCATACCCCAGATAAACAGGCACCAGACTGATCGGCCTGTCGATGCCTTTGAGCATGGCCTGCACCGTCATCGCTAACATACCGGTTTTGGGTTGTAATAAACGACCGGTGCGGCTGCGGCCGCCTTCGGAGTAATACTTGACCGGATAGCCTTTGCTGAATAACTGGCTGAGGTATTCACGGAATACCGCAGAATACAGCTTATTGCCGCTGAAACTGCGGCGGATAAAAAAGGCGCCGCCGCGACGGAACAAGGTGCCGACCGGCCAGAAATTCAGGTTGATACCGGCCGCTATATGGGGAGGGGCCAGTCCCTGGTGGTAAATCACATAACTGAGCAGCAGGTAGTCCATATGGCTGCGGTGGCAGGGCACGTACACTATTTCGTGGCCCTTTTGCACCAGATCGGTCAGCACTTTGCTGTTATTGACCACTATGCCGTTGTACAGCCGTTGCCATAACCAGCCGAGCACCCGATCGCCCAGCCTTAAGGTGGATTCCCGGTAATCGGCCGCGATTTCCTGCAACAGTTTCAGTGCTTCGGCGCGGGCAGCAGTCACAGAAATGTGTTTACTTTGCGCCTCATCTTCAATGGCCTGTTTCAGCCGGTCGGACGCCAGCAATGCATTAAACAACGCGCTGCGATCCGGCAATTTGGGCCCGGTGGCCGCCAGGCGCTGTCGGAAAAAATGCACCCTGGCGACACGCAGTAACTTATGGGCCGTGTCGGTATTGACATCGGTCTGGGCAACCATTTGGGCGACCGACACCGGAAGGCTGAACCGTACCAGGGTATGACGGCCGGAAATCAATACGATAAAGAGTTTGGCCAGCCAGCTGGGCGATTCTGATTCACCCAACACTGATTTGATGCTGTTTTCTTTGCCGGGTGCCCGGCCCCATAACACTGAAACCGGCACCAATTGTGCCTGCAACTCCGGATGACGCTGCTGGGTTTGTAATAAGGTCAGGCCTTGTTCCAGAGCTGTGGTGGCGGTGCGGGCTCCCCATAACACCTGAGGCTGTTCGAGAAACAGTACCCGTGGCAACCGGCTGGCGCCAAACTGTACAGGTTGCATCGGGTCGGGCAATCCCAGCTTGCGACAGATCCGGACTAAGGTGGCCAGGTCGCTGGCCGATTCAGTTCTGGTAATGTAAAACACCGGCTTGTTGGGGTTCAGCTCCAGGTTCTCCTGCACGGCGTCAGGGACTATTTTGCAACGCACCAGAGGTTTCAGCGGCCAGTACAGCAGTTTGGCCAGCCAGCGAACGGGTCTTAACATAGGGTTTCCACTCGGATCACAGGGCGCTAAGAATAGCATGAATGATGATACCCAAGTAACTTCAAGAAGCAGAATTCAGCGGGAGATAAAAGCGCTTTAGGCAAGGCTGCTGTTGGACGCTTTAGTGGTTCTAAAGCGACAACAGTTAACGCGGCATAAAGCGCTTTTAGCCCCGCCCAAGGGGAGTCGTCGGGCGATTGCACTGCCGTGTTAGCCTGCCTCACAAGGTAGTCGACATTGCTTCGTCAGGCTGCCTTGCATTGCAAGCGCCAGACGGCTCTGAAACTCGCATCTTGAGGTCACTTGGGTATAAACCAGCAAAATTCCGGCTTGGGCTTGGCACTGGCAATAATGCTGTATATACTCACAGTATCCACTGTATAGGTATTCAGCATTATGCGCCCATTAACGCCACGACAAGCCGAAATTTTACAATTAGTGAAAGACTACCAGGCCGAAACCGGTATGCCGCCGACCCGGGCTGAGATTGCTGCTCAGTTGGGTTTCAAGTCGGCCAATGCAGCAGAAGAGCATTTAAAAGCGCTGGCGAAAAAAGGTTTTATTGAAATGATGCCTGGTACTTCCCGTGGCATCCGCTTAGTGGATGATGAAGCCGCCAATGAAGTGGACGAAGAGCCGGGTTTACCTTTGGTTGGTAAAGTGGCCGCGGGTCAGCCTATTCTGGCGGCTGAACATATTCAGCAGCGTTATCAGCTGGACGCAAACCTGTTCAGACCTCATGCCGATTTTCTGTTGCGGGTGCAGGGCATGAGTATGAAAGACATTGGTATTCTGGATGGCGATTTACTGGCGGTGCATAAGACCTCTGAAGCGCGGCAGGGGCAGGTGGTGGTGGCCAGAGTGGAAGATGAAGTCACTGTGAAGCGTTTTCGCCGTGAAGGTCAAACGGTTTTTTTACATCCGGAAAACGACGATTTTAACGTGATTAAAGTGGACTTAACTCAACAGCATTTTGCCATTGAAGGCCTTGCCGTTGGTGTGATCCGGGCTAATGGCTTTTAAAAAAGTTGCCCTTTCTCAATAGCTTGCCTTTCATCTTTGGCTGGTACGACCAGATGGTTTTATCAGCCACTCAGGTTTACATCCCGAACTTCCTTGTCTAATTCTTAAACTACACAGGTGCAGGAATCTGTGCACCGGCTTCAGCAACTGATGTCGGAATTATAAGAATAATGGCGGTTGCATCACGAAGACGAAGTGTTGGGTGAAGTGTCTTCTTTTCTGCAACATGCCAACGGCAAAGACAGAGGAGAAGTTACGTGGCGAAAACACGTCGTTGGAGTGGTTCGCTGCTAACCTTGATGCTTGCGTTTCGTGCGCAGTCCACAGAAATGCCCCTGAATATGACGCAGGGGGTGACGGAGATCAGTCAGAAGGTCTATGACCTGCATATGACGATTTTCTACATTTGCTGTGCCATAGGGGTAGCAGTTTTTGGGGTGATGTTTTGGTCTATTCTGCGTCACCGCAAAGCCAGAGGAGCCGTGCCGGCTCAATTTCATGAAAGTACCAAAGTTGAGTTGGCCTGGACGGCTATTCCGGTGATTATTCTGGTGTTGATGGCGATACCTGCCACCAAAACCCTGATTGCCATGGAAGATACCTCTGAAGCTGATTTAACCATTCTGGTGACCGGTTCACAGTGGAAGTGGCATTACAAATACATGGACAAAAATGTCGAGTTTTTCTCCCTGTTAGCGACACCACGTCAGCAAATTGCCAACAAGCTGGCCAAAGGTCAGAACTACCTGCTGGAAGTGGACAGGCCATTGGTGATCCCGTCTGGTAAAAAAGTCCGTTTTTTGATGACCTCTGACGACGTGATCCACTCCTGGTGGGTGCCGGCCTTTGCCGTGAAAAAAGACGCGAACCCCGGATTTATCAATGAGGCCTGGACCAAAGTTGAGCAAGAGGGCATTTATCGTGGTCAGTGCGCGGAGCTCTGTGGCAAGGACCATGGTTTTATGCCTGTGGTGGTCATCGTCAAAGAGCCGGCCGAGTTTGACAGCTGGCTGGCTGACACTGCGGCCGCTCAGGCTCAGGCCAAAGCAGAAGAACAGAAGTTACTGGCGATGACGATGAGCAAAGACGAGCTGATGGCCTTGGGTGAAAAAACCTATAACGGCTATTGTGCCGCCTGCCATCAACCGACAGGGCTTGGCATTCCTGGTGTATTTCCGGCGTTAAAAGGCAGCAAAATGGCGCTGGAAGATTTACCGGCCCATATCGACATTGTGTTGCATGGTAAAACCGGTACTGCGATGCAGGCGTTCGCCAAACAGCTGAGTTTGCAGGAAATTGCTGCGGTCATTACCTATGAACGCAATGCCTGGGACAACAATACCGGTGATGTGGTGCAAGCCGCTGACATTGCCAAAGCACAACAGTAGGGGGCTGTGATGAGTACAGTAACAACAGACCATCATGATGCCCATGCTGAGCATCATCACGGGCCAGCAAAAGGCATCAAACGCTGGTTATATACCACCAACCATAAAGACATTGGCACTTTGTACCTGCTGTTCGCATTGCTGATGTTTTTTATAGGTGGCGCTATGGCGATGGTGATCCGGGCCGAGTTGTTTCAGCCCGGTCTGCAAATTGTAGAGCCAGATTTTTTTAACCAGATGACCACAGTGCACGGCCTGATTATGGTGTTTGGTGCCGTAATGCCTGCCTTTACCGGCCTGGCGAACTGGCTGGTGCCTATGATGATTGGGGCGCCGGATATGGCCTTGCCGCGGATGAATAACTGGAGCTTCTGGATTTTACCTTTTGCTTTCAGCATTTTGCTGCTGTCTTTATTTATGGAAGGCGGTGGTCCGGCCTTTGGCTGGACCTTTTACGCACCTCTGTCCACCACCTACAGCAGTGACAGCACTGCGCTTTTTGTGTTTTCTGTGCACATTATGGGGATTTCATCCATTATGGGGGCCATCAATGTGATCGTCACCATTATGAACCTGCGGGCCCCTGGCATGACCTATATGAAAATGCCGCTTTTTGTCTGGACCTGGTTTATCACCGCATTTTTGCTGATAGCTGTGATGCCAGTGCTGGCTGGCGCTGTCACCATGGTGTTGACTGACAAGTACTTTGGCACCAGCTTCTTTGAAGCTGCCGGTGGCGGTGACCCGGTGTTGTTTCAGCATATTTTCTGGTTTTTCGGCCACCCTGAAGTTTACATCATGATTCTGCCGGCTTTTGGCATTGTCTCGGCCATAGTGCCCACCTTTGCCCGTAAGCCGTTATTCGGGTATGCGTCCATGGTGTATGCCACGGCCAGTATTGCCTTGTTATCGTTCCTGGTCTGGGCTCACCATATGTTCACCACAGGCATGCCGGTGTTTGCCGAACTGTTTTTTATGTACTGCACCATGCTGATTGCCGTGCCAACCGGGGTGAAAGTGTTTAACTGGGTGGCGACCATGTGGCGCGGGGCCATGACCTTTGAAGTCCCCATGATGTTCGCCCTGGCCTTTATTGTGCTTTTTACCATTGGCGGTTTTTCCGGACTGATGCTGGCGATCACACCAGCTGACTTCCAGTACCATGACACTTACTTTGTCGTTGCGCATTTTCACTATGTGCTGGTGACAGGGGCCATCTTCTCCATTATGGCGGCCGCGTACTACTGGTTACCAAAATGGACGGGCCATATGTATGACGAAACCTTGGGGCAATGGCATTTCTGGTGCTCGCTGATCTCAGTCAATCTGTTGTTTTTCCCGATGCATTTTGTCGGTCTGGCCGGTATGCCGCGGCGTATTCCGGATTATGCGCTGCAGTTTGCCGACTTTAATGCCTTTATCAGCATTGGTGGTTTTGCGTTTGGCCTGTCACAGCTGTTGTTTGTTGCTGTGGTGGTTAAATGCATTAAAGGCGGGCAAAAGGCCACAGCTCAGGTGTGGGAGGGGGCTGAAGGTCTGGAATGGACCCTGCCATCGCCCGCTCCTTATCACAGCTTTACCACTCCACCTGACGTGAAGTAACGGAGGTCCTATGGCATTGGCTCATCAACGCCTGACAGTCAAACTGAGCTTAGCGGCTGTGGCGATGTTTGGTTTTGGTTATGCGCTGGTGCCTTTGTACGACGTGTTTTGCGACATCACTGGCTTAAATGGCAAAACCTCTGCCGTGGCTGCCAGCGCAGAGGCCGCCGTGGTGGATGCCAAACGAGAAGTGCTGGTGGAGTTTATTGCCCGGCCCAATAAAAACATGCCCTGGGTATTTGAACCTGTGGTGACCCGGTTGCGGGTGCATCCGGGGGAAATTCACAAGGTGAATTATCTGGCCAGAAATATTACCGCGTTACCTATGGTGGCTCAGGCAGTGCCATCGGTGTCACCGGGTCAGGCGGCGTTGTACTTTAATAAAATCGAGTGTTTTTGTTTTAACCAACAGGCTTTGGCGGCAGGGCAGGAATTGCTGATGCCGCTGCAGTTTTATGTCGATCCCGCTCTTCCCAGCCAGTTCAGCACTATTACCTTGTCTTACACCTTGTATGAGGTGCAAGGGGCTGCAACGACTGCCTCTGCGGGAACAGTAACAGGGGATACCTATGAGTGAACAACATCAACATTACTATGTGCCCGAGCAGTCGCCCTGGCCCATAGTAGGCGCTGTGGCACTGTTTTTAATTGCCTTTGGGGCGGGCCATTTTGTCAATGAAGTGACCAAAGATCAGCCGGGTTACGGTGGCTATCTGATACTGGCTGGGGTGGCTGTGCTGCTGTTTATGCTGGTGGGTTGGTTTCGTAATGTGATCGACGAATCCATGCATAACCTGTACAGCCCGCAGATGGACAGATCGTTCCGGCAGGGCATGAGCTGGTTTATTTTTTCTGAAGTGATGTTTTTTGGTGCTTTTTTTGGTGCCTTGTTTTACGCCCGCCTGATTGCAGTGCCTTGGCTGGACGGGGCCAGCAACAATGCCATGACGGCCGCTGTGCTCTGGCCTGCCTTTGAAGCCGTCTGGCCTTTGCTGACCACCCCGGATGGCACCCAGACCCAGGCCATGCCCTGGCAGGGTATTCCGCTGTACAACACCTTGATCCTGCTGACCTCGTCAGTGACTTTGCAATTTGCCCATATTGCGATGGAAAAAGACAAACGTGGCCAGTTGAAACTGATGCTGTTTCTGACCATTGCTCTGGGGTTTCTGTTCCTGTGTTTTCAGGTCTATGAATACATCCATGCGTACCGGGATTTAGGCCTGAAACTGGATTCAGGGGTTTACGGCAACACTTTCTTTTTATTGACCGGGTTCCATGGTTTGCATGTGACCCTGGGGGCCGTGTTTCTGACGGTGATTTTTCTGCGTATTGTGCTGAAAAACCATTTTACCGCCCACAAGCATTTTGCCTTTCAGGCGGCCGCCTGGTACTGGCATTTTGTCGATGTGGTCTGGTTGTGCCTCTTTGTGTTTGTCTATGTGCTTTGATCAGTAAGGCCTGGGGTGAGGGCTCAGCAGGCCCAGCCCCAGAGCCAGCACAATCAGCAGGACAACGGCGACAGACCAAATCAGGCGACGGCCTAAAAAAACCGACATAGGTGGTTGATTAGGATCGTTTTTTAACATCAGAAGCAACGCGCGGAATAAGTTAAAAATAATAAAGAGCAGCAGCGCTATGAGCAGTAATTTAATCAGCATACAACCTCAGTTCAGGGCAAAGGAATGGCAGCATCGAGCCTGACACCTCAGTGGCGGCCGGCACAGTGGCTGCTGGTGTTCATCACTCTGGCTGCTTTTTTGCTGCTGTGCAAGCTGGCGTTGTGGCAGTGGCACCGGGCGGATGAAAAACAACAGTTGCTGCAGCAACAAGCCAGCTGGCAGCAGCAGGGGGCCATGGCCTGGACGCAACTGCCGCAGGCGGATGCGCAGCAACTGGACGGTATTCTGATTCAGGGGAAGGCGGTCTGGCAAAAGCCAGCGCTGTGGCTGCTGGATAATCAGGTGCTGAGTGGCAGAGCCGGCTACGACGTGGTGATCCCTGTGCTGGTGGATCAGCGTCCGCCGCTGCTGCTGGTGAATTTAGGTTGGGTCGAAGCTCCGCCCGGCCGCGATGAGCTGCCGCAGGTCCAAATCCCTGTACAGTTTGAGTTGCAGGGGCTGTTACGTACTCAGCTGGGCGGTGTGCTGCTGGGACAAAACCTGGAGGACACCGGCCTGTGGCCACAGCGGATGCAACAGGTGGTGCCAGCTGAGCTCAGCAAGGTGTTGGGCCAGCCTCTGTATAGCGGCTTGGTCTATCAACAGCACTCCCCTTTTCGTTATCACTACCAGAGCGTGGTCATGCCACCGGAGAAACACCGGGCCTATGCCGTGCAATGGGCCTTATTGGCGCTGGTGGTGCTGTGTGTTGCAGGCGCTTTATGGCGCCGGGAGTTCTGAATGCAAAAATCCCGTTTTCTGATTCTTTTTATTTTATGCCTGGGGTTACCACTGGCCGCTGCGCAGGCGGTACTGAGTTTTGGCTGGTTTGGTGGCAGTACCAGTAACAAAGGTCAGTGGCTGACTCAAGAACTGCTGTTACTGCCAGCTGTTGCTGGCAAACAGCACTGGCGGTTGGTCTATTTGAGTGCTGAGCCACACTGTGACAGCCGCTGTGAAGAAGCGGCTTATCTGCAACAGCAGGTGTATCAGGCGTTGGGTCGTAAGCAAGATTACCTGGCATTGTGGCAACTTGGAGCTGGCACCGCCGCCACCATGCAAAACGCTGATTTACCAACTGTTGCTCAGGCATACGCAGGCCAACTGGTTTTAGTGGATGCTCAGGGACTGGGGTTGCTGTCTTACCCTGTCGCCTTGCAACGACCGGAGAATGTGCAAACAGGAAAAGCCATTCTGGCCGACCTGAATAAATTGCTGAAATACGAAAGGGGGCTCTGATGCGGCTGCAAAAGATGCTGGTCGTTGTCGCTGTGCTGTGGACCATGGCCGTGATTGTGCTGGGGGCTTATACCCGACTGACTGACGCAGGTTTGGGTTGCCCGGACTGGCCGGGCTGTTATGGGTTTTTGCAGGTGCCACAGCAGGACACCCATATTGAGCTGGCAGAAGCGCGATTCCCGGATCGGCCGCTGGAGGCTGGCAAAGCCTGGAATGAAATGGTGCATCGCTATTTTGCCGGCACTTTGGGGCTGCTGATCCTGGTGCTTTTTATCAATGGCTGGCGGCATCAGCAGCGACGGGTACCGGCTTTGTTGCTGGCGCTGGTAGTGTTTCAGGCGGCGTTGGGCATGTGGACTGTGACGCTGGCACTGCATCCAGTGGTAGTGATGGCGCATTTATTGGGTGGCTTTAGCTTGTTGTCTTTATTGGCCCTGCATTGGTGGCAGTTGCAGCCCAGGCCTGTATGGCAGGTCAGTCAGACACTGAAAAAGCTGTTCTGGCCCGTGTTGCTGGTGTTGACCGGGCAAATAGCCTTGGGCGGCTGGACTTCGGCCAATTACGCCGCTTTGTCCTGTATTCAGTTGCCCTTGTGTGAACCGGGCTGGATGGACAGGCTGAACTTTGACGAAGCCTTTTCGCTGCACCTGGGGTACGACAGTTATGAGTTTGGTGTCATGAGTCTGGATGCGCGGGCCACAGTGCATTTGATGCACAGGGTCTGGGCACTGGTCACTGCAGTGGTGGTGCTCGGTTATGCCTGGTTGTTATGGCGGCAGGGGGCCGCTGTGCTTCGTACATTCGCGCTGCTGATTGGACTGCTGCTGTTCTTGCAAATCAGTTTGGGCGTTGCCAACGTCGTGCTGCATTTGCCCCTGATCAATGCTGTGGCGCATAACTTTGTCGCGGCCAATTTATTGATGTGTCTGGTGTGCAGTGGATATCTGCTGCACAGTACCAAGGAGAGTCTCTATGCAGAAAACTCAATCATTGCAGCCTCTGGCCAGCAATCAGTGGCGTGATTATCTGGAGCTGACCAAACCCAAAGTGGTGGCGCTGTTGGTGCTGACCGCCGTGGTGGGGATGGTGCTGGCCCGGCCAGATTTCCCGCCGCTTGGTTTAATGCTGGCGGCGACTGTGGGGATAGGGTTGTTGTCCGCAGCAGCAGCAGCCTTAAACCATGTGGTGGATAGACGCATTGATGCACAGATGGCCCGCACCTACCACAGACCAGTGGCCAAAGGCCGGATCAGCAGCCGTCAGGCGGTGCAGTTTTCGTTGACTCTGGCCTTAAGCGGGTTTTTGTTGCTTTTTGTCGCGGTGAACCCGCTGACTGCCTGGCTGACTTTGTCCAGTCTGTTCGGTTATGCGGTGGTGTACACCATGTTTTTAAAACGGGCGACGCCACAAAACATTGTGATAGGCGGGTTGGCGGGTGCTATGCCGCCCCTGCTGGGCTGGACAGCCATGACGGCCGAGGTACATGCCCATGCGCTTTTGTTAGTGATGATTATTTTTACCTGGACCCCACCGCATTTCTGGGCTCTGGCCATTCACAGGCGGGACGATTACGCCCGGGTGAACATGCCGATGTTGCCGGTCACGCATGGCATTGAGTTCACCAAAACCGCTATTTTCCTTTATACCCTGATGTTGTGCCTGGTCTGTTTATTGCCTTACCTGGTTGGTATGACCGGGGTGTTGTATCTGGCAGGCAGCACAGTGATCAACCTGGGGTTTGTCTGGTATGCCTGGCAGCTGAAGTATCAGGCGAGTGCTGGCACGGCCATGGCCACCTTTAAGTACTCCATTTGGCATCTGATGGTATTATTCCTGCTGTTGTTAGCTGACCATTATTGGTTTTGGCCAGCTTTTTAACAGCGGTGAAGGAATAACGATGAATAAGTATGTGATATGGGTGCTGTTGGTGCTGGCGTTATTGGCCGGGGTCTGGTTGTCGCAGATGCAGCAGGATGCCAGACAGCCGCAGCAGGCGGTGGTTTATCCCAAAGCCAGGCCGCTGAATGACTTCAGCCTGCTGGATGAGCAGGGCCAAACTGTGGGGTTGGACGCGTTGCGAGGTCAGTGGACCCTGGTGTTTGTCGGGTACACTTCGTGCCCGGATATCTGCCCAATGACCATGGCGAAACTGGCGGCACTGCTGCCGAAACTGCAGCAAATGACCAGCACGCCGGTACAGATTTGGTTCGTGTCGGTCGACCCAAAGCGGGATAGCCCAGCGCAGTTGGCGCAGTACGTGAAACACTTTAACCAGCCAGCCTTAAAAGCCCGCACCGCCGATCATCCGGCGTTATTTCCATTTGTCCGGCAGCTGGGGCTGATGTATGCCATTCCGCAGCAGCAGGAAGGCCGTTATCTGGTCGATCACAGTGCCAGCATTGCACTGATTGGCCCCAAAGCGGATGTGGTGGCCATGTTTAAACCTGAAATGAAAGCCGGGCAGTTGCCGCTGGTGGACAGTGACATCTTATTGGCCGACTTTCCGTTGGTGCTGGAACGCAGTGAAGGTTGATTCAGCGGCGTCGCTGGTTGTGGTTTAGTCCAGCACCCAGGGCTGCGAATACCAGTAGAAATAACCTTTGTGGCTGCGTGACGGCACTGTGCAGTTGTAACGTTTGTGGCTGCTGCGCAGCGGCTCTTTCGCTTTGGCTTCAAAGCTGTCGGCATTCAGCCACTTCACTGCAATGGCTTCACCATTGCTAAAGCAGTTCAGCTGGTTGGGGTTCAGGTCGGTCACATCCAGTTGCAGGCGTAAGGTTGGCGGGTTCGGGCCTTTGACCGGATCCGCGGCCAGTGCTTTTTTCACCGGCATCGCCAGTGTTTTCAGTTTAGGTTCAAAGTGTTTCAGTGCCGCGTACTGGCTGGACGAAGGGTAACGGGGTAACCGTGTCAGACTGCTGGCAAGCCCGACAGCTCCAGACTGCTGGCCTATGCCAATAAAACCAAGCTGGCTGACCAGCTGTTCCAGTTCTTCACTGAACTCGCCATAAGGGTAAGCCAGCCATTTGTGTTTGATGCCCAGCTGCTGTTCCAGTTGCTGCTGCGCCAGTTCAATGTCCTGTTTAACCCTGTGGCGCCAGTCGGCCTTGCTTTCACCTGGTCTGGGTTTGGCCAGATGATCGTGATACGAGCTGTGGTTGGCAATCAGCACCCCATCAGCCTGCAGTTTTTTGATCTGCTGCCAGCTCATCACAGGCCCTTCGCGGCGGTCAATCAGGGCCGGGCTCAGAAAGACGGTGTAAGGAAAACCAAACTGCTGCAATATGGGGTGCGCCTGCAGGTAAATATTGTCATACCCATCATCAAAGGTGATCACCACGGCATTGGCGGCAGGCTCCTGGCCAGACTGCAACTGGTTCAGCAATTGGTCCAGGCCAATCACCTGATACTGCTGGTCTTTTAAAAATTGCAGATGGCTGCGGAATTCTGCCGGGGTCACGCTGGTAGAACGGGGCGTGCTGGTGCTGACATGGTGGTATTGCAAAATCACCGCGGCCTGGCTGCTCAGTGTCAAAGTCCCCAGTAACAACAAAGCAAATTTCAGCATGTTTTGCTCCCTGAAATAACAAAAGGCCACCAAGTGGCCTTTTGAGCTGTACACAGATTAGTAATAAGAGTGCTCACCACGCTGGTGGTCGGTGACATCACGCACACCACTGAGTTCACCGGAAAACCGGTTTAACAGCTCTTTTTCAATGCCTTCTTTGAGGGTCAGATCCACCTGGGAGCAACCATTACAGCCGCCGCCAAACTGCAGCACGGCGACGCCTTCGTCGGTCAGTTCGACGACGGAGACCCGGCCACCGTGGTTGGCCAGCTGAGGATTGATTTCGGCATCAATCACATACTGCACCCGCTCTTTTAACGGCGCGTCGTTATCCACCTTACGGACTTTGGCGTTGGGCGCTTTTAACGTCAGCTGGGAACCCATCTGATCGGTGACAAAATCAATTTCGGCGTCGACTAAAAATGGTTGGCTTTCGGCATCGACTATCGCAAAGAAGCCATTAAATGACAGCTGAATGTCAGTACTTTCCACTGCATCGGCCGGGCAATAAGACACGCCACACTCCGCGGAAACAGTGCCTGGGTTGACCACAAAGACCCGGATATTGGTGCCGGCGGCCTGCTTTTCCAGCAGCTTACTGAAGTGGGCCTGAGCGGTTTCGGAAATTTTGATCATCGGTAGTACCTGACTGAATTACTAGGTTAATGGTTATGATACTCCTGTTCCTTCCCCCCTGCCAGCCCGGCTTGTCGGCAGCAAAGCTTTATTGCTAAGGTGAACGCAAAAAGAAGGGGAGCAGCAATGCCACAACTCAAACTATTACTGTGTTCGTTGTTATTGGGGTGCAGCAGCCAAATCGCAATGGCACAGCCACAAAGTCCTGCGCAATTTTTTGGTTTTCAGTCCGGCGACTGGCATTTACGCCACGATCAAATTCAGATGTATTTTCAGCAGTTAGCAGCGGGCTCTGACAAAGCCCGTCTGGAGGTGATTGGTCATACCCATGAACACAAACCATTGCTGCAACTGATAGTGTCTGCACCTGAAAACCTGGCCCGGCTGGAGCAAATCCGCCAGCAGCATTTGGCACAACTCAGTGCGGGCACCGAGCTTTCCGGTGATATTCCGCTGGTGATCTGGCTGGGTTACGGGGTACACGGCAATGAGAGCAGCGGCCCCAATGCGGCGGTGCGGGTGGCGCACCATTTGCTGACCAGTCAGGATGCCGAAGTTCAGGACTGGCTGAAAAATGCGGTGATCCTGATTCAGCCAAGTTTAAACCCGGACGGCCATGAGCGTTTTGCTACCTGGGCCAATATGCACAAAGGCAAAGCCGCGGTGGCTGACCCACAAAGCCGGGAACATATTGAACCCTGGCCCAATGGCCGGCCTAACCATTACTGGTTTGATTTAAACCGTGACTGGCTGCCCTTGCAGCATCCGGAAAGTCAGGCCCGCATTGCCCAGTTTTACAAATGGCGCCCTGAAGTCATGGGGGATTTCCATGAAATGGGCCCGAACAGCAGTTACTTTTTCCAGCCAGGTATTCCAAGCCGCACTTACCCGCTGACGCCGGCCCGCAACCAGCAACTCACCGCGGAGATTGCGAAATTCCATGCCAAGGCTTTTGATGAACAGGGCAAACTGTATTACACCGAAGAGAGCTTTGATGATTTTTATGTGGGTAAAGGCTCAACCTACCCTGACGTGAATGGTTCAGTCGGCATTCTGTTTGAGCAGGCCAGCAGCCGGGGTCATCTGCAAGACAGTATCAACGGGCCTCTGAGTTTTGCCACCACCATCGACAATCAGTTCACTACCTCCTTATCAACTTTACGTGGTGCACTGAGCCAGAAAAAAACGCTGCAAAATTACCAGCAGGCGTTTTTTCGCGAGTCAGAGCGGTTAGCGGCAGACGAAGCCTACAAAGGCTATATCATTGCGGAAGACCGGGATGCCAGTCGGTTGGATGCTTTATTGAGCCTGCTGGCCAGACACCAGATTAAAGCCTTTGCGCTGACTGAAAAGTGGCAACACAAAGGGGTGACCTATCAGCCAGGCCAGGCCTATTACCTGCCGTTGCAGCAGGCGCAATATCTGCTGTTGAAAGCGGCTTTCAGCACTGAAACCAATTTCCCGGACAATACCTTTTACGACGTGTCGGCCTGGACTTTACCTTATGCCTTTAATATTGAGTTTGCCAGAACTGGCCGCAGCCCGGCTGTGGCTGAACATGCCTGGCAGGCCGCAGCCTCTGTGGCAGTGGCTCCGGTGGCAGGTGCTTATGCTTATGCGTTCGACTGGGCTGACCAAAAAGCCCCTCAACTGACACAGGCTTTATTAAAGCAGGGGTTGGTGTTGCGGGCGGCCAGCAAAGATTTTGTTGCCCAAACCAAACAGGGTGAACGCAGCTTTAAAGCCGGTGCCATGGTGGTGGCTGCCGGTCTGCAGACGCAAACCGACTGGTTCGAACGGCTGGGCCACGTTTTGCAACAAATCAATTTACCGGTTTATGCAGTGACATCGGGTTTAACGGGGCAGGGCCAGGATTTGGGCAGTAATGGTTTTGTGCCTGTGGCTAAACCCAATGTGCTGCTGGTGGCCGGGCCGGATGTGAATTCTACGGAAGCCGGTGAAGTCTGGTTTAACCTGGAGCAACTGGCGGGTCTTTCGCCAAGCCTGATTGAGCCGCAACGCTTAAGCCGGGTCGATTTACACCATTACAGCCATATTATCTTGCCGGACGGCAGTTACCGGGGATGGGGGGCTGATGAGCAACAACTGCTGCAGCAATGGGCGCGGCAAGGTGGTGTGCTTTGGGGTCACAAAGGCGGAGCTGCCTGGCTGAGCCGGGCAGGCCTGCTTAAAGCCAAAGCCTGGAATCCGGCAGAAATGGCGACGCTGGTCAGTGACGAAGGGGCAGCTTATGGTGATAAAGAAAAACTGGCAGGTAAACGCCGTATCGCGGGTGCCATTTATCAGACCAAACTGGATCTGACGCATCCTCTGAGTTTTGGGCTGAGTCGTTCTGAGCTACCGGTGTTTAAAAACGGCACCTTCCTGCTGATGCCGATGCAGCAGGCCTTTACCAATGTGGCTTTGTACAGCGATAAACCTCAGCTGGCGGGGTATACCACGGCTGAATACGTGGATCGTATTGCTGAAGGTGCGGCCCTGGTCGCCCATAACCTTGGGCAGGGCAGAGTCATAGGTATGACAGATAATCCGGTATTCCGTGGTTATTTTGTCGGTTCCAGCCGGTTGCTGATCAATGCGCTTTATCTGGGCAAAATGTTCAGCGCCGATTCGGCTGACGACGATGGTGACGATGAGGCTGCCGAGTAAGGAGTGACCGCAAGGCTCCAGACATCCACCCGCTGCACCCCGGCGTTTTTTAACAGCCGGGTCAGCCAGTCCATTGTTGCGCCCGTGGTCACCACGTCATCCACCAGCGCAATATGGGCTGGCAAATCGCCGCTGTTCAGCTGAATTTTACCGGCCAGATTGGCTAGCCGTTCTTTGCGCTTTAGCCCGGTCTGATGGGGGATCAATGCAGGGCTGTGAAATAACGCCAGACAGGGCCTCTGCCATTGCCTGGCTATCGCCTGAGCCAGCAATTGTGCCTGATTAAAACCCCGTTGCCTGAGTCTGGCTGCGGACGCGGGCGCAAAACCCAGTGCGTCCGCCACTATAGCCGGGTTCTGCGAGAGGGCTGCGGCTTTTTCTGCCAGCAACTGGCATAATAACTCGCCTTCAGCCAGCCCCTGTTGAAACTTCCAGCGCTGGATCCAATGCCGGTAAGGCTGTTGGTACCAGGTTAACGTATACAAGGCATCAAAACGGGCCTGTGACAAGCCCTTTTGCACGGGTGGCAAAAGCAGTGAGTTTTGCTGGGTCAGGCTGGCGTCCAGTCTGGGTAAGTGCTGTTGGCAATAGCTACACAGCTGAGGTTCGTCTGGGGCCAGAGGTTGTTGGCACCATAAACAGACAGACGGCAGTAACTGGTGAGCGAAGCGGCTGAGCCAGAGATTAATCGCGGACATCCTGTCCATCTCCAAACGAAAGAGAGTTCAAGTATGGTGGAATCACCGACAAACACCAGTACTTTGGTATTGCTGCATGGCTGGGGCCTGAACCAACAGGTCTGGAGTCAGCTGTTGCCGCAGCTTCCGCCACAGCAGCCGGTTTTGGCGCTGAATATTCCGGGGTTTGGCGGAAGTCAGGCTCCTGCGCCTTATCAGCTTGAACTGGTGCTGGATCAACTGGCCAGCCAGATCCCGCAGCAGTCGGTGTTGGTCGGCTGGTCTTTGGGCGGGCTGCTGGCACTGTTGCTGGCCAGCCGTCACCCGGCAAAGGTAAAAACCCTGGGTTTGGTGGCCAGCAGCCCGAAGTTTCTGAAAGGGCACGACTGGCCAGGTATGGAAGGGGCTGTAATGCGTCAGTTTGCACAATCGTTGCAACAGGATTTGGCCGGGACTGTGGAACGGTTTCTTGCTATCCAGGCCATGGGCAGCAGCTCAGCACGTCAGGATATTAAGCAGTTGCGTCAGGCGGTGCTGAGTTTGCCATTACCCACCGCGCCAAGCCTGGAGCAAGGACTGCACTGGCTGGCTGAACTCGATGCCCGCGAGCAGCTTGCTGCTTTGCCGCACAAAGTGTTTGGCCTGTATGGCCGGCTGGATTCCTTAGTGCCCGCTGCTGTGCTGCCTCTGCTTCAGCAGCTTCGGCCTGATGCCGATTGGACCTTACTGGACAAAGCCTCGCACGCACCTTTTATTTCCCATCCTGATTATTTCCTCTCCTGGGTACTTAAGCTGCTTGCTGTCGAAGATTAGAGTGTTTTTTCTACAGAAAACGGCAAAAACTTGCCGTTCTGCTTCCGTTTTTATTGGTTTTGGCCAATAATTAAGCACTTTATCCATTAACGGAGGCTTGTGATGGAAATCAGTTCAGCTTTTTCCAGTGGTTTACAGGGCTACCAGCGAGCATCAGACCGAGTCACTGAAGCGACTATTAACATTAACCAGCAAACTGCCGCCTCCCGCAACCAGCAGCAATTGGAAACTCCGGCCGAGCCTGTCAGCGCTGTGTCGGTGGAACAAAGCCTGGTTGATTTGACCGAAGCGCAGGATCAGGCGGAAGCCAATCTGAAGTCGGTGCAAACCGCCGATGAGGTATTGGGTTCTATTATTGATATCCGGGTGTAACTAACCAATGATCCTCACTTCGAATTATCCAAACGTACCTTTGTATGTGGGTAATCCGGCCACTGATTTGGTCCGGCGCGACAACGCGCGCCGCGAAGTGATAGAACCAGTGCGGGAGATGGAACGTTCTGCCGCCGAAAAAGGTGTCCAGACCGACGATAAAGGCCGGGATGCCCGTCAGACCCAGCTCTCCTATCAGGAAGACAGCAAAACCAAAGGCCTCGATTACGAACAGGCCGTTACAGGCAAAGATCCAAAAGACCAGGATCAAGAAGGCAAACAGCAATCTTCTCAGCAGCAGTCTGATGCAGAAAAACGGCAGCAGCAGGCGGAGAAAAAAGAAGTTGCTGAATTAAAAGCCAGGGATCAGGAAGTGCGGGCACATGAACAGGCCCATGCGGCTGTAGGGGGGCAATATGCCGGTTCCCCCAGCTATGAGTACCAAACAGGTCCTGATGGTCAGCGGTATGCTGTAGGCGGTGAAGTCCCCATCGATATTTCCGAAATTCCGAATGATCCTCAAGCCACCATTGCCAAAATGCAGCAGGTGAAAGCCGCGGCTTTGGCTCCGGCTGAACCTTCGGGGGCTGACCGGGCCATAGCCGCAGAAGCAAGCCGCCGGATGCAGGAAGCCCGGGCCGACTTGGTCAGTGAAACGCATGAGGACTACCGGGAAGCCAGTCAGCCTGACACTGAAGAAACCTCAGACCCTTACACGGTGCCGGACTCAGAAAATGGTCCTGTGTACAGGTCGAAAGTGTCGAAAACCTTGCAGGAGCCGTTGATGCAACTGCGTTCAGAAGTGATTGCAGGCTTTTATTCACGTTCAACCATTCCCAGTGAACGTCCTTTGCTGCAAACCGCCTGACTGTTTGGTTTTCACAAAAAAGGCCGCTGAGTGCGGCCTTCTTCATTAGGGAGCTGTTACTTTTTCAGCTTGGCGAACGCAGCAGCAAAGGCATTGCCCATAGCTGCATTGGGGTTGTCCATGGCTTTTGGTGTTTTGGCGGCTTTCACTGCAGGGCCGCGGTTGCCCGGCTCTTTGCCGGTGGCCGCTTTAGCCTGAGGTTGTTCGTCCATCCGCATGGTCAGCGCAATACGTTTGCGGTCCAGCTCAACTTCCAGCACTTTTACTTTGACAATGTCGCCGGCTTTGACCACCTGATGCGGGTCTGAGACGAATTTGTCAGTCAAAGAGGAAATGTGTACCAGACCATCCTGATGCACGCCAATATCGACAAAAGCACCGAAGTTGGTCACGTTGGTCACCACCCCTTCCAGCAGCATGCCTGGCTTCAGATCGGCCATGGTTTCCACGCCATCTTTGAATTGTGCCGTTTTAAACTCAGGACGCGGGTCACGGCCGGGTTTATCCAGCTCGCGGATCACGTCTTCCACAGTCGGCAAACCATAACGTTCATCGACAAACTCAGCCGGGTTCAGGCTGCGCAAAAAGCTGCTGTTGCCAATCAGTTCAGCCACGGGTTTGCCGAACTTTGCCAGAATTTTTTCCACCAGGGGGTACGCTTCCGGGTGAACGGCGGAGGTATCCAGTGGGTTGGCGCCTTGGCTAATCCGTAAGAAACCAGCGGCCTGTTCGAACGCTTTGGGGCCAAGGCGCGCCACATTCAGCAAATCTTTACGCTGAGCGAAGCGGCCATTGGTGTCGCGGTACACCACAATATTCTGCGCCAGAGTTTTGTTCAGCCCGGCCACCCGGGCGAGCAGAGGGACTGACGCTGTGTTCAGGTCGACCCCGACGGCGTTTACACAGTCTTCAACGACCGCATCAAGTGATTTGGTCAGCAGGCTTTGGTTCACATCGTGCTGATACTGACCGACGCCTATGGCTTTGGGCTCAATTTTCACCAGCTCAGCCAGCGGGTCCTGCAAACGACGGCCGATGGAGACAGCACCACGCAACGACACATCCAGGGCCGGAAATTCCAGCGCTGCCAGTTCAGACGCCGAGTATACGGATGCGCCAGCTTCAGACACCATAATTTTGGTGATGGCCTGCTCAGGCAGCAGTTTAATCACTTCCGCAGCCAGTTTGTCGGTCTCCCGTGACGCTGTGCCGTTCCCAATGGCAATCAGTTCCACTTTGTACTGTTTGCAATAAGCGGCCAGGGTACGGACTGACTTGTCCCAGTGGTTTTGTGGCGCATGCGGAAAGACAGTGGTGGTGTCCAGCAGCTTGCCGGTTTCATCAATAGCGACCACTTTCACTCCTGTGCGTAAACCCGGGTCCAAAGCCAGAGTCGGGCGCAGGCCGGCAGGGGCCGCCATCAGCAGGTCTTTCAGGTTCCGGGCAAACACTTTAATGGCTTCTTCTTCCGCCATGTCACGCAGCTCACCCAATAAATCGTTTTCCAGATGCAGGTGCAGTTTCACCTTCCAGGTCCATTGCACCACGGTGCGCAGGAAATCATCGGCCGGCCGGCCTTGCTGGCGCAGGTCAAAGTGGCTGGCGATCATCTGCTCACAGCTGGCATGGGCTGTGGTTTCATCGGCATCAGGTTGCAACTGCAGGTTTAAAATGCCTTCGTTACGGCCGCGGAACATGGCCAAAGCCCGGTGTGACGGCACCGACTTCAGGTTTTCGCTATGGGCAAAGTAGTCACGGAACTTCACGCCTTCCTGCTCTTTACCTGCGATCACAGTGCTTTTCAGCACGGCATACTGACCCAAATGACGGCGCAGTTTCGCCAGCAGTGCCGCATCTTCGGCAAAACGTTCCATCAGAATGTATTTGGCGCCATCCAACACAGCTTTGGTGTCGGCAAACCCAGCTTCGGCATTGAAATAACGGCTGGCTTCCTGCTCAGGGCTTAATTCCGGATCGGCCAAAAGGGCATCTGCCAGTGGCAATAAACCGGCTTCGATGGCGATCTGGCCTTTGGTACGGCGTTTGGCTTTGTAAGGCAGGTACAAGTCTTCCAAACGGGTTTTGTTGTCGGCGCTTTGAATATCGCGCTCCAGCTCAGCAGTCAGTTTGCCTTGTTCGGCAATGGTTTTCAGGATCACCTGACGGCGATCTTCCAGTTCACGCAAGTAGGTCAGCCGGCTTTCCAGGGTCCGCAATTGGGTGTCGTCCAGTCCGCCTGTCACTTCTTTGCGGTAACGGGCAATAAAAGGCACTGTGGCACCTTCATCCAGCAATTGAATGGCGGCAGCCACCTGTTCGGCTTTGGCGGCAATTTCTGCTGCAATTTGTTTGGTAATCATTGACATAGAATCAATACATCCTTGGTCAAGGCCGCTACAACATGGCCTTTGGTCAGTTCAGGTGCAGGCATTGTCCACTTTTACACAAAGCTTGCCAATGCCATTGCGCTGGTCGCTTAACGCAACCAGCTCAGCACACGCTGTTTCCAGCTTTGATAAGGGGCGAAACGCAGAGGAGGTTCTGGCAGGAAGGTACGGCGCAGTACAGATTTTAAATGGCTGAACTGGTCGAAACCTGCTTTGCCTGAATACTGGCCCATGCCACTGGGGCCTGTACCACCAAACGGCAGTTCAGCCACAGCCATAAACAGGATCACGTCGTTAATGCACTGGCTGCCGCTGCTGATTCGGTCCACCCACTGTTGTTGCTGCTGGCTGTCGGCGCTGAACAGGTAAGCGGCCAGAGGCTTCTCCCGGCGACGGATAAACTCCAGCGCCTGCTCATAGTGGCTGACTTTGAGTATTGGCAGCACTGGGCCGAAGATTTCCTGTTGCATCAGCGGGCTGTCGGCGGCGGGCTCCAGCACCAAAGTCGGTTCGATGTAACGGTCAGCTTCATCGCTTTTGCCACCCAGCACCTGGGGTTGGTGTTGCAGATAACCCAAAATACGCTGCAAATGGCGGCTGTTCACAATACGGCCATAATCCGGGCTTTGCTGCGGGTCGTCGCCAAACATCTGTTTGATCTGTTGCTGCAACGCTTCAATCAACTGCGCTTCGACATCTTTATGCACCAGCACATAGTCCGGTGCAATGCAGGTTTGGCCGGCATTCAGCCACTTGCCCCAGGCCAGTCGCTGCGCGGTCAGTGGGATATTGGCACTGGCGTCCACATACACCGGGCTTTTGCCGCCCAGCTCCAGGGTGACAGGCGTCAGATGTTCGGCCGCGGCACGCATCACTATTTTGCCAACCTGGCCGTTGCCAGTGTACATCAGGTAGTCAAAAGGCAGCTCCAGCAGGGCTGTGGTTTCAGCCACACCCCCTTCCACCACCTGCACCGCCTGTGCGTCCAGGTAACGGGGGATCAGCCGGGCTATTAAAGCAGAGGTGGCTGGTGACAGTTCAGAGGGTTTGATCAGGGCCATATTGCCAGCTGCAATAGCGGGCACCAAAGGCCCCAAGGCCAGCTGCAGCGGGTAATTCCAGGCACCGATAATCAGCATGACCCCATAAGGTTCGGGCTGCACATAAGCCATTGAGGGCCACAGCATCAGGGGGGCTTTGACCCGCCGGGCTTTGCTCCATTTTTTTAACTGCTTCAGGGTATGACGGATCTCGGCATCCAGGTAGGCAATTTCAGTCAGCCAGCTTTCAAATGGTGCTTTACCCAGATCGTGTTGCAAGGCTTCCTGCCATTCCTGCTGATGGTTCTGCAGCATCTGCCGCATCGCCTGTAATTGCTGACGTCGCCATTGCAGTGAGCGGCTGGCGCCTGACGCAAAGTACTGTTGCTGCTGCTGAAATGGGGTTTGATACGGATTCATTGTTGCTCCTGTGGGTACCAAATTTTATTCACCAGCCAAGTCTTAGGGCCTGCCGGGGTATTCACCTGAACTTCGTCGTCTATCTGCTTTTTAATCAGCGCTCTGGCCATAGGCGCATCAATAGAGATGTAATCTTTCCGGCCATAAATTTCGTCCGGCCCGACAATACGAAAGCAGAGTTGCTCACCCTCGTCATTTTCTATTTCCACCCAGGCACCAAAAAACACTTTACCCTGTTGTTGTGGTGAATAGTCCACCACTTTTAACACTTCCAGCCGTTTTCGCAAATAACGGACCCGTCGGTCAATTTCCCGCAACAACTTCTTGTTGTATTGATAATCGGCGTTTTCGCTGCGATCGCCGAGGCTGGCTGCCCAGGCCACTTTGGCTGTGGTGTCTGGTCGTTTTTCCCGCCACAGCTGGTTCAGTTCCTGTTGCAGCGCTTCATAGCCTTCACGGGTGATTAATTCTGTTTTCATACCAATTGGATGAGAGTTGTTATTCCCTGACGTTATAGCGATTCTGCAGCGCGCTGAACAGAGAGCCTTGATTTTTCTTTGAATTATTTCCGCTGCATGACAAGGGAATACGAAAGTTGAAAATATTTTCTCTTTAAATTCACGTTGTTGCGTAAATTTCCACACTTATTTAAAAATAATCTTTTGCTGTCATTTAGGTGTAACAAAAATATGCTAGGCGTTTGGCGCGTTGCTGGCTATAGTGAACTTGTGTTCAGATAAAAGGAGACCACTATGAAAGCAAAAATCACAGGTCTGCTGGTCCTTGCAGTAGCACTGATCCTCGGTGGTTGCAGCTCGTCAGCCAACTACGCGTACCAGATTGACCAGCAACAGTTAGAAAAACAGCAAAATTCGACCCGGTTAAGTGCGCATACCGGTCACGTGGTATGGATGAATCCACCGCTGAAAAAAGTTGAAAAAGTGCAGACAAATTAAGTCGTTCCGACAAACTTTGTAACACATGAACCCGTCACAGCCGCTACTGTGACGGGTTTTTTCGTTTATAGTGGTCTGGTGGCGTGGAGGGGGATTTATGTTAGGACAGGAAACCACCAAGATCTTAGTGGTCGACGACGATATGAGGTTGCGGGCTTTGCTGGAGCGTTATCTGGTCGAGCAGGGTTATATAGTGCGGACTTCGGCCAACTATGAACAGATGCAACGGCTGATGGAGCGCGAACATTTCCATTTACTGGTACTGGACTTGATGTTGCCGGGCGAAGATGGGTTGTCCATTTGCCGGAAGTTGCGTCAGCAGGACAATGAAATTCCTATCATTATGCTGACCGCCAAAGGTGATGAAGTGGACCGTATTATTGGCCTGGAAATGGGTGCAGACGATTACCTGCCAAAACCCTTTAACCCGCGTGAACTGCTGGCGCGTATCCGTGCCGTGCTGCGCCGCAAGTCCAAAGAGTTACCTGGTGCGCCAACCCAGGAAGAAACCCTGGTCAAGTTTGGTCCTTTCACCTTCAATTTAGCCACCCGTGAAATGCACAGGGGTGACGAGCTGATGCCACTGACCAGCGGGGAGTTTGCTGTGCTGAAAGTGCTGGTCAGCCATGCACGCGAGCCGTTGTCGCGTGACAAACTGATGAATCTGGCCCGGGGCCGCGATTATTCCGCGATGGAACGCAGCATTGATGTCCAGGTGTCGCGTTTACGCCGCATGTTGGAAGATGACCCGGCCAACCCACGTTATATTCAGACGGTCTGGGGCCTGGGTTATGTCTTTGTGCCGGACGGCGCTGTCAGTTAGATGCGTCTGATCCCACGCAGTGCCTTTGGCCAGACCGTTTTTCTGATTGGCATTCTGTTATTGATCAACCAGCTGGTGTCTTACCTTTCAGTGGTTTATTACGTGATTAAACCCAGCTACCAGCAAATTAATCATCTGATCGCCAAACAAATCAAAGTCGTGTTTATTGATGTGGACCATCGTGACCATTTGTTGTCTGAAGAATTGACCCGGCGCTTTCAGCAAGCGACGGGTATTGAAGTGTACACAGATGCCACAGCCCTCCAACATGGCTTAAACGACGCCAGTTATTACCAGTATTTTTCCGAAGAAATGTCGCATGAGCTGGGCGGGCCTGCGGAAGTCCGTATTGCCCAACAAAACAATTATGCCTTTTGGGTGAAACCACCCCAGGCGCCACAGTATTGGGTCAAAGTGCCTTTAACAGGGCTGGATGAAACTGATTTTTCTCCGCTGAAAATTTATGTGCTGGTGATTGGCTTTTTAAGTGTGGCGGGTGGCTGGCTTTTTGCCCGACAGCTGAACCGACCTTTGCAGGCCTTGCAGCAGGCGGCATTAAAAGTCGGGCGGGGCGAAATTCCTGAGCCTATACCTGAGCAGGGCTCCACCGAAATAGTGGCGGTGACCCGGGCTTTTAACCATATGGCCAAAGGGATAGGGCAACTGGAACAAGACCGTAACCTGTTGATGGCCGGGGTGTCGCATGATTTGCGCACGCCCCTGACCCGTATCCGACTGGCCAGCGAAATGGTTAGTGAGCAGGACAACTGGATCCGCGATGGCATCGCCAGCGATATTGACGATATGAACGCCATTATCGACCAGTTTATTGATTACATTCGCCACCACAAAGAAGAAAACCTGCAAAATGATGACCTGAATGCGCTGGTGTCTGAACAAATCAGCGCTGATCGTCTGCAGAAACGCGAGATCAATGCGCACCTCGACCACCATTTACCGCTGGTCCCACTGCGGCGTATTGCGGTGAAACGGGTACTGACCAATCTGATCGAAAATGCACTGAAGTACTCAGATGGTGCCATTGAAGTCAGCACCGGGCTGGAACGGGCCAGCAAAAGGGTGTTTGTACAGGTACGCGACCACGGCCCTGGTATTCCGGAGCCGGAAATGGCGCGTATGCTGGAACCATTTGCGCAGGGCGACATAGCCAGGGGCAGCGGCGGTTCAGGGTTGGGCCTGGCCATTATTAAAAAAATTGTTGATATGCACCAAGGGCAAATCACCATGCATAACCATGCTTATGGTGGCCTGGTCGTTACAGTGTACTTTCCGCTGAAACAAGAAAAAGGGACCGGAGTTTAGCCCGGTCCCTGAGTTCATTCTTGGTTGCTGTTACACTTTAGGACCGGCGTTACGGATAGCATCCGACACGTCGTATTTCTTAAAGTTATTGGCAAATTCTGCCGCCAGTTTGGCCGCGTACTGATCATAAGCCGCTTTATCGGCCCAGGTGTCACGTGGGTTCAGCAGTGTGCTGTCCACCCCTGTGACTTGCAGCGGGACATTCAGGTTCAGCTGTGGCAGGTGCACAGTTTCAGCGGCGGCCAGCTCACCGGACACTATGGCGTCAATAATGGCGCGGGTGGTCGGGATATCAAAACGTTTGCCAACCCCATGTGGGCCGCCGGTCCAGCCGGTGTTCACCAGATAGACTTTGGAATTGAATTCACGCACCCTTTTGATCAGCAATTCAGCGTATACGCCAGCCGGGCGTGGGAAAAACGGCGCACCAAAACAGGTGGAGAAGGTCGATTCAATGGCGGCTGTGGAGCCAATTTCGGTCGAGCCTACTTTGGCGGTGTAACCACTTAAGAAGTGGTAAGCGGCCGCTTCTTCGGACAGCACAGACACAGGCGGCAACACACCGCTGACGTCACAGGTCAGGAACACAACAGCTTTAGGTTCACCGGCGCGGTTTTCCAGCACACGTTTTTCCACATGAGCCAGTGGGTAAGCGGCGCGGCTGTTTTGGGTCAGGCTGGCGTCTTTGTAATCTGGCGTGCGGTTATCGTCCAGCACCACGTTTTCCAGAATGGTGCCAAAGCGGATGGCGTCCCAAATCACCGGTTCGTTTTTCTGTGACAGGTCGATACATTTGGCGTAACAACCACCTTCAATATTAAAGACGCTGCCCGGTGCCCAGCCGTGTTCATCGTCACCAATCAGAAAACGTTTCGGGTCGGCGGACAAGGTGGTTTTGCCGGTGCCAGATAAACCGAAGAACAAGGTGGTGTCGCCATCTTCCCCAACGTTGGCAGAGCAGTGCATCGGCAGCACGCCTTTGGCGGGCAACAGGAAGTTCTGTACAGAGAACATGGCTTTTTTCATTTCACCGGCATAACGCATACCGGCCAGCAGCACTTTACGCTCTGCGAAGTTAATCATTACAGTGCCGTCGCTGTGGGTACCGTCACGCTCCGGGTCGCAGCTGAAGGACGGGACGTTCAGAACTTGCCAGTGATCTTTGCCGGCTTTATTCCAGTGCGCAGGGGTGATAAACAGGTTTTTGGCGAAAATATGCTGCCAGGCGGTTTCTGTGGTCACTGTCATGGGGATGTAGTGTTCAGCGTCAGCACCCACTTCCAGATGGGACACAAAGTGTTCTTTGGTCGCAATAAAATCACTGACCCGGGCCCACAAGGCGTCAAATTTGGCGGCATCAAAGGGCTGGTTCACATTGCCCCATTGAATATCTGCTTCAGTGCCTGGCTCTTTGACAATAAAACGGTCTTTGGGTGAACGGCCGGTTCTGTGTCCGGTTTTTACCACTAAAGCGCCGTTGTCTGCCAACACACCTTCGCCACGGCGAATCGCATGCTCAACTAAATCCGCCACTGCTAAATCAATGTGACGAGTAATTGTAGAGGTCATTGTAGGGTGACTCCTTGAGGTACATAAGTCGGTTATTGAGGTGTTTTATAGCTATTCTGGCGGGGATTGTACTGTATTTAACCGGTCTATACGACCCTTGGCAGGAGGATTTGATAGCTTTTTATCGGCTTTTTTGAAAGTTTACATGGCGGGTTACATGGCCGCCATGTGTGGGGTCAGAACTTTGCCAGAATGAGCTGCAGTTCAGTGTCATCAAAACGATAAGTGGTGTTGCAGTAATCGCAGCAGATTTCCAGCTTGCCTTCGGCTATATGTTCTTCGACAGCCGTTTTGCCGAGTGAAATAATGGCGGCTTCGCATTTTTCTTTCGAACAACCACAGACAAACTGCACCGGCTGTGCCGGGAACAGTTCCACATCTTCTTCGTGGTAAAGGCGGTGCAGAATTTGTTCGACCGGCAATTCCAGCAGCTCAGGTGCCGTAATGGTATCCGTCAGTACCACCAAATGGTCAAAGTCCTGTTTGGCTTTTTCCGGGTCGACCGGCAGCACTTGCAGCAGCAGACCTGCTGCTTTACTGGATTCGGCTGTTAAGTCGCTGAACAGGTACAAGCGGGTGGGTAACTGCTCAGACTGAACAAAATAAGCTTCCAGCGTTTCTTTTAAGCTGTTGCCAACCAGTGGAATAACGCCCTGATAACGTTCGCCTTGTTTGGGCGTAATGGTGACCAGCATAAAACCCTCACCAATCAGCTCACGGAAACTCTCTCCCGCGATTTCAGCCTGTAACCGTGCTACGCCACGAAACTGCTGATTGGAACTGCCGTTGACGGCCAGATAACGGATAGGGCCATCACCTTGCAACTGCACAGCAATATCGCCATCGAATTTCAGCGTAGCGGTCAGCAGGCTGGTCGCTGTCACCAGTTCGGCCAGCAGTTGTTTGACCGGGTATGGGTAATTGTGGTTTGCCAGCATCTGGTGCAGGCTGTCACTGACATACGCCAGTTCACCACGCACATCACGGTGACTGAATAAAAAACGTTGTAGTAAATCTCTGTTCATGGGCTACCTGTCTGAACTGTTCAGGATTGCTGAGCTTTGATCAGCAGCAATTGCCGGCGCATTTTTTTATCCGGCTTGGTGTCCGGATGCGGAGCGAATAAGGCGTTCAGTTTACGCAATTCAGCTCGTTTGGCACGGTCGGCAATGCTTTCTGCTGTTTCTTCATATAAAGCCTGGGCTAAAGGGGCGGACAAACGCTGTTCCGACAATCCAAGCACGACGACGGTTTTTTCATCCGACCCCTGGGTCAGCCGAATGGTTGCACCGGGCTCCACTGTTTTGCTGGCTTTACAACGCTGGCCATTATAATGAACTTTTCCGCCTTCGATCATGTCTTTTGCCAGGCTGCGGGTTTTGTAAAAGCGGCAGGCCCATAACCATTTATCTAATCGTAATGTATTTGTGGTAGGCTCAGACATCCGTTGCTCCTTTGGCTGGAAAAACGCCAGTGTTGTACTGGCACAAATTACCACAAATCGCGCGCCGGCCCTAGCGTAGAATACCCGTTTACCCTTCCAGAAACAGCGGGCTTGTTGCGCTTAAGACAACTGAGTAAGATAAACCGAGTTTTGTAAAAGAATTATTAAAGAATGAATTGGCTTGCTTCCGTCCGCCCTTATCTGGCCTGGTTGTCCCGGGTGCCTCAGAACCGCGTCAATACAGGTCTGACGGCGGCCTTGCTGCTGCTGGCTTGTTATCTGGCCGCTCAGCTCACCTGGCAATTATGGCCCACACCCGCCACACCGGGGTTACCCCTGAGTGCCGCTCAGGTCCGTCAGGCTTCTGCTGTTGATATTCAGCCGCTATTAGCAGCACAATTGTTTGGCAAGGCGGAGGCTGCGCCTGAGGTTGTTGCTCCCGCGCCGTCTGACGCACCTAAAACCAGCCTGAATCTAAAACTGACCGGAGTGGTGGCCGTGAAAGGCAAACCTGAAGCCGGCTCCGCCATTATTGACAGTCAGGGTGCTGAACAGACCTATGGGGTGTCCGATCGCATTGAAGGCACCAGTGCCAGTTTAAGTCAGGTGTTTGATGACAGGGTGCTGTTGAATGTTGGTGGCCGTTTTGAGACCCTGATGCTGGACGGCGTGGAATACCAGCAAATGGCGCAGCAAAATCAGGCGGTGGAATCCTATCAGGCGTTGCCTGAGCCCATGGAAGGACCGCAACTGGTCGAAGTCCCGGAAGATATGGCGGCAGCCCGGCAGGAAATGTTGCAGGAGCCGATGAAGTTTTTCGACTATGTCCGTATTTCACCGCAATACCGCAATGGCAAATTGTATGGTTATCGGGTGACACCGGGCAAAGACCCGGCTTTATTTGAACGTATGGGTCTGCAGACCAATGATATTGCAGTTGAAATTAACGGTACGCCGCTAAACGATATGCAGCAGGCGATGGTGGTCATGCGTGAATTACGGGAAGCGACCCAGGCTTCCATAAAAATAGAACGGGACGGCCAGACCCGGGACATCGTCTTTAGTCTGTCGCAATAACAATTACATTACAGAATGGTTTAAACCCAATGAAGTCAGTCAGATTTTCCTGTATGCAAATGCAGCGCTGGTTAGGTGCCGGTGCTTTGGCATTGCTGAGCTTTTTTGCTGCCGCTGTGGAATACCAGCCTAATTTTAAAAACACCGACATTAATGAGTTTATTAACATCGTCGGTAAAAACCTGAACAAAACCATTATTGTTGACCCACAGGTGCGCGGCCGTATCAATGTGCGCAGCTATGAAATGCTGAATGAAAAACAGTATTACCAGTTTTTCCTGAATGTGCTGGAAGTGTACGACTTCTCCATTGTGGAAATGGACAACGGCGTGCTGAAAGTGGTGCGGCAAAAAGATGCGAAAACCGCCAATATCCCGGTGGTTGGGGATAACAGCAGCGCTCAGGGCGATGAAATGGTGACCCGCGTCGTGCAGGTGAAAAACGTCTCGGTGCGTGAATTGGCTCCTCTGCTGCGTCAGTTTGTTGACCAGAGCGGCGGCGGCAGCGTGGTGAACTACGACCCGTCCAACGTGATTATGATGACGGGCCAGGCCGCCACAGTGAATCGGCTGGTCGATATTATTGCCCGGGTAGACAAAGCCGGTGACCAGGACCTGGAAATTATCAAACTGAATTACGCCTCCTCAGGTGAGGTGGTGCGTATTCTGGAAAATATCTATAAAAATCAGGGGAAAGGTGAAACCCCTGAGTTTCTGATCCCAAAAATTGTGGCCGATGAACGCACCAACAGCGTGATTGTCAGCGGTGAACGTCAGGCGCGGCAACGGGTGGTGTCTTTGGTGCAGCGGCTGGACGCCGAACTGGAAAGCCAGGGCAATACCCGGGTTTATTACCTGAAATACGCCAAAGCCGAAGATTTAGTCAAAGTGCTGCAAGGTGTCAGCGCCACTATCGCGGCTGAGGCACAGGGGGGGACGGCGGCCGGCGGCCAGCAGGGTGCCCGCAGCCGTGGCAACCGCGATGTCAGCATTGAAGCTCATGTCGAAAGTAATTCTTTGGTGATCACAGCGCAGCCGGACGTATTGCGTTCGCTGGAAGATGTGATCCGGCAGGTCGATATCCGCCGTGCGCAAGTATTGGTCGAAGCCATTATTGTGGAAGTGGCTGACAATGCCGGGGTTAACCTGGGCGTACAGTGGATTAGTGCCGATGGCGGTTTTACTCAGTTTAATAATGGCGTGGTGCCTATTACGTCGGTGGCAGCTGGTGCAGCCGCGGCTAGGGTAACTAAGGGAACAACGACCACTACTACTAATGCAGAGGGCACAACCACCACCCAAACGACTCCTGATTCCAATGGGGATTACACTGCACTTGGCGAAGCCTTGGGGGGTGCCACAGGGATGATGCTGGGCGTGGTGAAAAACGACTGGGGCGCTATTTTGCAGGCGGTCAAAAGCGACAGTAATTCCAATATTCTGGCCACGCCGTCGATCACGACCCTGGATAACCAGGAATCCTCTTTTATTGTCGGTGAAGAAATTCCGGTGAAAACCACCACCAGCCCAGGCCAGGGCGGCACCAACCCCTTTACCACGCTGGACCGGATTGAAGTGGGGATCAAGCTGAAAGTCACGCCGCAAATTAACGAAGGCAATGCGGTTAAATTAACCATTGAGCAGGAAGTGTCGGGCCGTAACGGGGATATTGAAGGCAACCCTATTGTTTCCAAACGTGAAATTAAAACCACAGTGCTGGCCGATGATGGCGCCACTGTGGTGCTGGGTGGTTTAATTGACGAAGATGTACAGCAAAGCGAAGCCAAAGTGCCGCTCTTGGGCGATATCCCTGTGCTGGGTGCTTTATTCCGCTCCACCTCCTCCAGCAAACGCAAACGTAACCTGATGGTGTTTATCAAACCGACTATTATGCGCGACGATGCGCTGGTGAATGAAATCAGCCAGCGTAAATACAATTACGTGCGTGCCGCCCAACTGGCACAGGGCGAAAAGGGCATCAAACTGATGTCGGATACCGAAACCCCGGCCATGCCGGAGTTTGATTCCACCCTGATTATTCCGCCAAGCTTTGACGAATACCTGGAAAAGAAAAAAGCGCAGGATCAGGCTGAACGGCTGAAAAAAACCCAGAACGGCGGAGAGCAACCCTGATGGCAGAGGTTGAACAAGCTCCATTGGCCACCCCAAGAACACGGCTGCCTTTTGGTTTTGCCAAACGTTTTGGGGTGCTGCTGCAGGCGCAGGAACAAGGTTGGGTGCTTTATGTCAACCCAAACACAGCACCAGCCGCACTGCTGGAAGTCCGGCGTTTACTGGGCACGGCTTTTGTGGTGCAGAAGCTCAGCAGCAACGAGTTTGAAGCTTTGTTGGAGGCCTCCTATCAGCGCGATTCCACCGAAGCGCAGCAGATTATGCAAGACATCGGCAACGAGGTGGACTTAGCGTCATTGGCGGATGAAATTCCGGAAACCGAAGACCTGCTGGAAAACGAAGACGATGCACCCATTATCAAGCTGATTAACGCCATGCTGGGTGAAGCCATTAAACTGGGCGCTTCCGATATTCACGTCGAAACTTTTGAGAAAAACCTGGTGGTGCGGTTCCGGGTCGATGGCGTATTGCGTGAGGTGCTCAAACCGAACCGTAAACTGTCCAGCCTGTTGGTGTCGCGCATTAAGGTAATGGCTAAACTGGATATCGCCGAAAAGCGGGTGCCGCAAGATGGCCGTATCAGTCTGCGCATCGCTGGCCGGGCTGTGGATGTGCGGGTATCGACCATGCCATCCAGCCACGGCGAACGGGTGGTGCTGCGTTTACTTGATAAAAACAACAGCCATCTGGACCTGAACAAGCTGGGCATGACAGCGTCGGTGCAACAAGCCTTCTCCCGTCTGATCTTAAAACCACACGGCATTATTCTGGTCACAGGCCCAACAGGTTCGGGGAAAAGTACCACTTTGTATGCCGGCCTGACCGAAATCAACACCAAAGACCGCAATATTCTGACGGTGGAAGACCCGATTGAATACGAGCTGGAAGGCATAGGCCAGACCCAGGTGAACAGCAAAGTGAATATGACCTTTGCCCGTGGCCTGCGCGCCATATTGCGGCAAGACCCGGATGTGGTGATGGTCGGTGAAATCCGAGACCTGGAAACAGCGCAAATCGCGGTGCAGGCGTCACTGACCGGTCACCTGGTACTGAGCACATTGCACACCAACACTGCCGCTGGTGCTATTACCCGTCTGGAAGATATGGGGGTGGAACCTTTCCTGCTGTCGTCCAGTTTATTGGGGGTGTTGGCCCAACGTCTGGTACGGACCTTATGCCCGCATTGCAAAGAAGCCCATGAACCGGACAAAGAAGAGCGGGCTCTGTTGGCGGTCACCAAAAAAGACGCGCCGCTGATTTACCGTGCCGTCGGCTGTGAACACTGTAACCAGACCGGCTATCGCGGCCGCACCGGTATCCATGAGCTTCTGGTGGTGGATGAACACACCCGGGAGCTTATTCACAACGGCAAAGGCGAACAGGCCATCGAAAAATACATCCGCAGTCAAAGCCCCAGTATCCGCCAGGATGGGTTCAGCAAAGTGCTGGCCGGTGAAACCACGCTGGAAGAAGTGCTGCGTGTCACACGTGAGGATGCCTAGTGGCGGCTTTTGATTACCAGGCGCTGGATGCCAGAGGCCGTAAAACCAAAGGCGTGATGGAAGCCGACAACGCCCGTCACGCCCGCCAGCTGCTGCGTGAACAAAAGCTGACGCCGCTCAGCCTGGAACTGGTTGCCAGGCAGGAAAAACTGCTGTCAGCCGGGTCAGGCTGGTTTAAACCACGGGTGAAAGCCTCGGAGCTGGCCCTGATCACCCGTCAGCTGGCAACTTTGGTCGAAGCCGGCCTGCCGATTGAAAACGCCCTCTATGCAGTGGCAGAACAATGTGACAAAGCGCGACTGAAGAGCATGATGATGGCAGTGCGTTCCAAAGTGGTGGAAGGCTACAGCCTGGCCGAAGGCCTGGCCGAGTTCCCTTATGTGTTTGACCACTTATTCAGTTCGATGGTGGCGGCTGGCGAAAAATCCGGTCACCTGGATGCGGTGCTGAACCGGCTTGCCGATTACACCGAACAACGCCAGCATATGCGCAGCCAGATCTTACAGGCGCTGTTGTATCCGGCCATTCTGACGCTGGTGGCTATTGGCGTGATCAGCGTGTTGCTGGCGGCTGTGGTGCCCAAAATTGTCGGGCAATTTGAACATATGGGCCAGAGCCTGCCGGGTTCAACCCTGTTCTTAATAGCGGCCAGTGATTTTGTCCGCGACTACGGCCTGTTGGTGCTGGGGCTGATTATTCTGGCCATTGCTGCTTTTAAACGGGCGCTGCGCAAGCCAGCTTTCCAGCTGAAGGTGGATCGGCGTCTGTTACGGCTGGGTCTGGTCGGTAAAGTCAGCCGTGGCCTCAATACAGCCCGTTTTGCCCGTACTTTAAGTATTCTCAACGCCAGTGCCGTGCCTTTATTGGAAGCGATGCGCATCAGCAGCGACGTGCTGGAAAACACCTATATGCGTCAGGCGATAGGTGAAGCCACCGCCAAGGTGCGCGAAGGGGCGTCGCTGCGTTCTGCGTTGGAGCAGACCAAACTGTTCCCGCCTATGATGCTGCATATGATCGCCAGCGGGGAAAAAAGTGGTCAGCTGGATGGTATGCTGGAGCGGGCGGCCAACACCCAGGACCGGGAATTTGAAACCCTGGTCACTGTGTCGCTGAAAGTGTTTGAACCTGTGTTGGTCGTGTCCATGGCCGGCATAGTGTTATTTATCGTCATGGCAATATTGCAGCCTATTTTGGCATTAAACAATTTAGTAGGAGGTTAGGATGCAACAGCAAAAAGGTTTTACGTTGCTTGAAGTCATGGTGGTGATCGTCATTCTCGGCATTATCGCCAGTATGGTGGTGCCCAACTTAATGGGAAACCAGGAAAAAGCCGCGAAACAAAAGGTGATAGTGGATATTCAGCAGATAGAAAATGCGCTGGACCTGTACAAACTGAACAATGGCTTTTACCCGACCACTGAGCAGGGTTTACAGGCCTTAGTGACCCAGGCCACCTCTGAACCGGTACCCCGTTCTTTCCCTGAAGGCGGCTTTATCAAGCGCATGCAAAAAGACCCGTGGGATAATGAGTATCAGTTGGTCAGCCCAGGTGAAATGGGCCGCATTGATGTGTTTTCGATGGGGCCGGATCGGGTTGCCGGTACCGAAGATGATATTGGCAACTGGAACCTGGATTCGGAAGAGCAGCAAAACTGATGCGTCGCCTGCAGCACCAGGGTTTTACCCTGATCGAAGTGATGTTGGTCATGGTGCTGATGGGCTTACTGGCGTCTTTTGTGGTGGTGAATTTTGTGCTGGAACCACGGGAAAAAGTGTTGCAGCGTGAGACTGAACGTTTGCAGCAACTGGTCCAGACGGTGTCAGAAACCGCAGTAATGAAACAAATGGATTTTGGCCTGTTGCTGGATGACAAAGGCTATGAATTTCTCTGGCATGACGGTACCCGCTGGCAACGTGCCGCTGAGCCCAGGTTTATGCAGTTTCACGCCTGGCCTGAACAGTTGACGGTCGAATTGCAACTGGATGGCCTGCCTTTTGCCGAAGACAGCATTATGGGGCAGGAAGAGTTTCGTGAGCAGCAACAGCAATGGCTGGAGCAGTTGATGGAACAGGACGAAGAAACCGGTGAGAAAACCGGAAGCGACGGCAAAACTACGGAAAAAACTCCGCCAGATGCCAAAGAAAAACCTTTGCTGCCCCAGGTCTATATTTTGTCATCCGGTGATTTAAGCCCCTTTTTGCTGGTGTTGTCGGACGACACCGACGACCCGGTTTGGTATCAGTCGCTCAAAGGCGAGTACAGTATTCCACTGAGCCGGACTGAACCTGATACGGTGCGGCCATGAACTCCCGTGGTTTTACCTTGCTGGAGCTGCTGATAGCAGTGGCCATTTTTGCCACCGCCGGTGTGGCGGCAATGAAAGCCACATCAGAGCATGTGCGAGCCATCGGCATGCTGGAAGAACAAACCTATGCGGGTTATGTTGCCGAAAATCAGCTCAATGCGGTGTTTCTGGAAAAAAGCTGGCCACTGAAAAACGAACAAAAAACGGTCGAGCTGGCGAACCGGCTGTGGCTTTGGCGACAGGAAATCCGCAAAACTGCTGACGCCAATTTCAGTGCGGTAGTGGTAAAAGTCAGCCTGGCGGATGAACCAGAGCGGGTGATTTATCAGCTGCAGACTTATGTGGGAAAACCCGATGCGTAGCAGGGGTTTTACCTTTATTGAAATGCTGCTGGCAGTGGCTATTTTTGCCATTGTTGGCCTTGCCTCCGCCAGTGTGTTGTCATCGGTGCTGGATACGGATGCTGCTGCCCGCAACGCAGAACTGCGGTTGGTGCAGTTGCAGCGTTTTTTTAATTTGCTGGAGCGGGATCTGGCGCAAATCAGCGCCCGGCAAATCCGGGTTGACGGTGAAGAGCCGTTAAAGGCACTGCTGATCGGTGAAAAACTGCTGTTTGACAGTGAAGAAGATGCACTGGCTTTTGTGCATCATGGCTGGCGTAATCCGGGTATGGTGTTGCCCCGCAGTGAAATTCAGGCCGTCGCTTATCGTTTAAAAGAAGGCCGTATAGAACGTTTATTCAGTCTGTACCCGGATGCGGTGACAGGCACAGAGCCGAAAGTGCAGCCACTGCTGGACCAGGTGACAGGCTTTAAGCTGGAATACCTGCAGGACGAGGAGTGGAAAGAGCAATGGAATGCGGAGCGTCTGCCTAAAGCCATACGGCTGACCATTACCCACGAAAGTCTGGGTGAGATTCAGCGTTTTTATACCTTAGTGGATGGCCTGACCTGATGCGGCAACAACGGGGTGTAGCACTGGTGGTGGTGATGCTGATCCTGGCGCTGGTGGTGGTCATCGCTGTGGAGATGAGTGGCCGGCTGCAGTTGCAGTTGCAGCGACAGTTTAACCGCCAGCATCAGCAGCAGGCGTATTGGTATGCCATAGCCGCAGAGCAGGCGGCTATTCAGTTAATCAAACGTACAGTAGTCAGCGAAGAAACCACCAACTTATCGCAGGACTGGGCCAAGCTGGGCGCCACCTTCCCGGTGGATGATGGCAGTATCACGGGCAAACTGATTGACTTGCAAAGTTGCTTTAACCTGAACAGCCTGCAACGACCTGCCGGTGAAACTCAGGTAGGGACAGGTAAAAGTACCACGCAGCAGGCGTTTGAACGTTTGTTGGACTTAAAAGCCACGGATTTGTCGATGCCCTCTGAATACCTGGTGGCCCGGGTCAGCGACTGGCTGGATGCGGATTCTTTGTTACAGACGGCAGGTGGGGCAGAGCAGGATGATTACGCCGGACTGCAGTTGCCCTATTACACGGCCAATAGCCTGATGGGCTCGGTCTCTGAATTGCGGGTGATGCTGGATATGACGCCGTCGGATTATGAACAGGTGCGGCCCTTTGTCTGTGTGATCCCAAAACTGCGTGACAGCAAGTTAAATATCAATACCCTGAGTTCGGAGCAGGCGGTGCTGTTAAGTGCGTTTATTCCGGAGCTGGATGAAGGGGCGGCGCAGGATTTAATTGGCAGCAGGCCGGAACAAGGTTTTACAACTCTGGACGAAGTCTGGCAAAGCCAGCAACTGCAGGGCAAAAACATACCAGATGAGGTCAAAGCCTTGTTTGTGTTAAAAACCAATTATTTTGTGCTGGAAAGTACAGTGACCTACCAGGACAGCCTGTTTAATCTGGCGTCTGTGTTGCACATAGATGAACAACAAAAAGTAAAAGTGATAGCCCGGCGTTTTGGAGGCCAGTGGTGACAGAACAAATAATAATCCGGCTGAACAGCCGGCCCGACCAGGCGGTGGTGTGGTTGGTCTGGTCGGCGGCCAGCTCCGAGGTCATCGCCTCAGGCCAGCTGAAAGACAGCTCCGAACTGCCCGCCCTGGCAGAGCGGCTTGGTGCCAGGCCGGTAGTGGCGTTGGTGCCCGCTGCCGACGTGGTGATGACCAAAGTGGCGTTGCCGGGCAAGCCCAATCGCCAGCTGCTGCAGGCTTTGCCTTATATGCTGGAAGAAGAGCATGCCGAAGATATCGATCAGTTGTTTCTGGCGCTGGGGCCTTGTGTGCAGCAGGAACAGCAGTATTGGCAACAGGTGGCCTTGTGTAAAAAAGTGCAACTGGAGCAATGGCTGGCCCAACTGACAGCCGCCGGTTTCACCGCCAGCCGTATGCTGCCCGATGCGTTGCTATTGCCACTCTCTGCGCAGGCCGCCAGTGCCATAGAGCTGGCGGGTCAATGGTTAGTGCGCCAGTCGGACTGGCAGGCTACCAGCATTGACAGCAGCTGGTGGGCCGACTACCTGGCACTGGCCGACATTGAGCTGATCACCAGTTACAGCCCCTGGCCGGAGCAGATACTCCAGCAGGTGCAGTTGGCAGAACCTGAATTGCCGCTGGCCCTGCTGGCCGCTCAGTTGCCAGAGCAGCCGTTCAGTCTGTTGCAGGGGCCCTATCAGCCGAAAAAACCACAAAGCAAAATCTGGCTGACCTGGAAAACGTCGATGCTGTCTGCCGCTGCCTGTGCGCTGATTTACCTGAGCTCAGTCGGGTTGCAGGTCTGGCAGCAAGGTAATCAGCTGCAACAACAACGTGCGCAGCTGGTGCAGTTGTATAAAAGCCGTTTTCCCGGTGAATCGACCCGGGATATCAGCCGGGCACTGGCACGCAAAACTGTCGGGGCTGGTCAGGGCAAAGATGTCAGTTTGTTTGGCTTATTGCAGGATGTGCAGCGGGAGTTGGCCGCGACAGAGCAGGTCCGTCTGGATAGTCTGCGCTACGACCAAAAAAGTAATGAGCTGCGTTTCCAGGCACAGGCTGACAGTTTTCAACGGTTTGACAGCCTGAAAACCCGGCTGGAGCAACAGGGCTTTGAGGTGAAACAAGGCGCACTGAGCAATGAAGGCAACAAAGTGGTTGGTACTGTGTCGGTGAGGGTCAAATCATGACGAAGCAACAACTTCTGGCTCGCTGGTCGGCGTTGCAACGCCGGGAGCAACAGCTGTTGATGGTGGCGGCCGTCGCTGTTCTGGTCGCTGTTTTTTATTATCTGTTGTGGCAGCCGCTGCATCAAAGCCTGAACCAGCAGCAGCTTGATCTGGTGCGGGTACAGCAACAGCTGACTCAGGTGCAGAGTTTTCCGGTCGCCTCCGCCCAAACCGCCCCGGCTGGCAGCCTGACCGATTTGTTGAGTTCCAGCGCCCGCAAACATAATATTCAGGTCAGCCGGATGCAGCCGCAAAATGAACAAATGCAGGTGATGCTGAATGACCTGAGTTTTGATCAATTATTGACTTGGTTGCATGAGCTGCAGTACCAACACAAAGTGTCAATAGTGCAGCTGGACCTGAGCAAAGCCGACCAGGCGGGCCTGGTCAGAGTGCGACGTTTAGTGGTTGAAAGTTGATGAAAAAAATAAAAACCGGCCTGGTGATCCTGGCGTTGTATCTGGCTTTTGTGTTGCTGCTGAGCCCAGCGGCTTTGTGGCTCAAATTAGTGCCTTTGCCCGCCTCTGTACAGTTGGGCCCCGTGTCAGGCACTGTGTGGCAAGGGCAGGTCCAAGCGTTATCCGTGCAGGGTCTGACACTGTCGGATCTGAAATGGCAGCTAAACCCCTGGTTGCTTTTCACTGGTAAACTGGCGCTCACGCTGGAAGCAGGGCAGCCACGCCAGACTCAGTTGCCTTCACTGAAAACAGAACTGCGGTTCGGCTTTGACTCCATGCAAGTGCGTCAGTTGCAGGCACGTCTGCCGGTGTCTTTGCTGCAACCTGCATTGCAACTGCCTTTGCCAGTGGGGCTGGACGGTGCCGTCTTACTGAAAATTCCTGAGCTTGAATGGTCAACTGCAGGTTGCCAGCAGTTACAGGGGCTGGTGAGCTGGCTGGATGCAAAAGTGCAGCCACCAACGGGCTGGATAGGTTTAGGAACTTTGGATGGCCAGTTGAGCTGTGCTGATAACCAGCTGCAGCTGGTGACCCAACCCAGTCCACCACTGCATTTGGAGGTGACTGCTTTGGTCAGCCCGGCCGGGCGTTACCGGCTGGATGGGTTTATCAAACCGGACAGCTCCATGCCGCAGGATGTGCACCAGGCCATGCAATTTGTTGGCAAAGCTGATGCACAAGGCCGTTTCCCGGTGCGCTTAGGCAGCCGTTAAGTCATCCAGCAACACGGCATAGTTATCAATAGCCGGAAACTCTGTGATGATGCGGGCGGGTTGCTGGCTGTCCGGATTGGTGATGGCCAGCAAATGCCGGATGCCAAACTGTTGAGCGGAGCGCAGCACTGGCAGACTGTCGTCAACAAAAAGCGTTCGCTCCGTGTCAAAGCCATACTTTTGCTGCAGCAGTTGCCACAGTGGCTGCTGTTCTTTGGTGTAACCAAACTCATGCACAGACACCAGGGTATCTATGTAACTGGCCAGTTCCGTCTGCTCAATTTTCAGCGACAGGCTGTCCGGATGGGCATTGGTCACCAGGATCACTTGCTTACCCGCCTGCCGCAGCGCGGTTAAAAAGGCCGGGCTGTCGTCCCGCATACGGATCTTATGCTGAATTTCCCGTTTCAGCTCTGTGATGGCTAATCCTGTGCGGTTGGCCCAGTAGTCCAGGCAATACCATTCCAGTTTGCCCATTAACAGGTCGTATTCAGCTTTCAGCTGTGCCTTGGCCTGGTCCGCGGTCTGTCCGGTTTCTGCGGCCCAGCGTTCGGGCAGATGCTCCAGCCAGAAGTAGTTATCAAAATGCAAATCGAGCAGGGTGCCGTCCATATCCAACAGCACCGTATCTATTTGTCTCCAGTCCAGCATAGGTTTTTTCAGCCTTTCCATTTATAGTAGAACGGTCGCTCATTGTAACAGAGGCAGTCTGATGACGCAGAAGGACCCGGCGAAAGTCAAACCTGAAATTCTGGCAAGCCGGCTGGTGGCTGAAAGCAGGCTGTTCAAAGTGGAACAGCTGGAGCTGAAGTTCAGTAATGGTGAACTGCGCACCTATGAGCGCATGAAAGGTTCGGGCCGCGGTGCTGTGATGGTGGTGGCTTGCGCCAGTGCAGACGAGTTTTATCTGGTACGGGAATACTGTGCCGGCACCCACGATTACCAGTTGGGCTTTCCCAAAGGCTTGATAGACCCGGGGGAAACAGCACTGGAAGCGGCCAACCGCGAATTGCAGGAAGAAATTGGCTTTAAAGCCAACCGACTGATTGAACTGAAAACCCTGGCCTTAGCTCCGGGGTACTTTAATGCTACAATGCATCTGGTGTTAGCGCTGGACTTGGCACCGTCCAGGTTGCAGGGCGATGAGCCTGAACCTCTGGAGCTGGTCAGCTGGCACTGGTCACAGATGCAGTCACTGCTGGCGCAGGTGGATTTCACCGAAGCGCGCAGTGTGGCTGCTTTATATCTCGCCCGGAATTATCTGGATACTCATCAGGATGTTTTTAAGTAGGTTAATAGAACCTGTTAAGCAAACAGCACAACGTGCCGGAGAGGCGCTTTGGTCCATTTACCAGAGCGGAGATTACCAGCATGAACAAAAACCGGATGCCAGCCCGGTCACGTCGGCGGATTTAGCCGCCAATTCCCTGATCCTGCATGCGTTAGCTGAATTCAGTCCTGATATTCCGGTGGTGTCAGAAGAAATGCATTTGTTGCCGCTGAAGCAACGGCAGGACTGGCCACGTTACTGGCTGATTGATCCGATGGACGGTACTCAGGAATTTGTGGCCCGCAGCGGTGACTTTGCTGTCAGTATCGCGCTGGTGGAACATGGCTGGCCTGTACTGGGGGTGATCTATTGGCCAAAAGAACACACCTGGTACTACGCCAGTCGTGGGCACGGCGCTTTTAAACAGCAGGGCTCGCTGATCAAACGTATTCAGGTGCGTCAGCATCAGACCGGCCAGCCGCTGCGCATCGCAGTCAGTCGGCGTCAACCTTTGGCACCCATTCAGCATTTACTGAACGAACAGGTGCAGCCGGAGTTTGTTGCTTTGGGCAGTTGTTCACTGAAAAGCTGCTTAGTGGCTGAAGGTGGGGCAGACTGTTACCTGCGTCTGGGCCCTACAGGCGAGTGGGATACCGCCGCTGTGCAGATTATTGTCGAAGAGGCTGGCGGCAAAATTCTCGACAGCCAGTTTATGCCTTTAAGCTACAACCAACGGGAAACCCTGGCGAACCCGGATTTTATGGTGCTGGGCCGCGCTGAGCAGCCCTGGCAAAGCCTGATCCGCGCCCACAGTGCCACCCGCACTTTGACTTAACTGCCACAGTTCTGCTCAGACACACGCACCAGCCATTGCTGGCGGGTCAGCAGGTCGACACTTTCATGCAGTTCTGAATAGACAATCACCACCAGTCCGGCCTCGATTTGCTGGCGGATCTGACTGACTTTGCCGGCCAGTGTCATTTCCTGTTCACCATAATCTGTACCTTCGCGCAGCACAAAAGCTTCAATCAGATTATCCAGCGTGTTGCTGTCCAGCTGCTGGTACGGAATTAACATGGGGCGACCACCTGTGGGAAAAACTGCTGTAAATAAGCCGGAACATGCTGGTCCAGATAATAACGTGGCTTCAACGGAATAGCGCCGCTGACAAAGCCGACATGACCGCCCCTTTTGGACAACACTAATGACACCCAGGGTGGCATTTCGTCCGCTTTGGGTACCACAGCGGCGGATAAAAACGGGTCGTCTTCGGCATGGATCAGCAGGGTAGGCTTTTGGATCTGTTTTAAATACGCCTTGCCGCTGCATTGCCGGTAATAGTCATCGGCGTTGCTGAAGCCATGCAAAGGTGCTGTCAGTACATCATCAAACTGGCGGATACTGCGCAGGCTGAGAATTTGTTGTGGCGTGATTGGCAAAGGAAAGTCTGTATGGCGTTTAAGTTTGGCCAGCATACTGCGTTTCAGTCGCCCCAACAGATAGTGTTGATAGATTCTGCTGCTGCCCTGATTGATCCGATCTGCACTGGGCGCCAACGCCAGTGGCGCTGAAACAGCGACCAGAGCCTTGAGTGGGCAGGCCGAACCTGTCTCGCCAGCATACTTCACTAACACATTACCGCCTAAGGAAAAACCAACAGCAGCCAAGGGGCGTGTGGGGTACTGATGTTGCAGCTGGGCAATCAAATACGCCAGATCAGCGGTATCGCCAGAGTGGTAAGCCCGCGGCAGGCGATTGGGCTGGCCATTGCAACCGCGAAAGTGCATCAATACCGCCGTGAAGCCCTGCTGCTGCAAAGCCGCCAGCATACCTGCCGCATAATGGCTGTGGATATTGCCTTCCAGGCCATGCAATACAATGACCAAAGGCGTGTCAGGGCGCACAGCCGGCGCCTCAGTCCAGCTCAGTTCCAGCTGATCCCCATCCGGCAGTGCCAACATTTCACTGAAGGCTGGTGCCTGACGGCGCGGCGCCAGGTATTTGGCGGCTATGGTTTGCAGATGGCAGTTGCGCAGCCACCAGGCTGGCTTAAAAGGTGGTGGATGTTGCACCGAAACGGGCTGGGCTTGCAAATTCAAGGTGACTACTCAACAATCTAGGTTCGATTTCCTGGCCGGACCAGAACAATAATGCACAGACGCCAGTTTCTTTTCAGCGCCCTGGCTTTGCTGGTGGGGACCAGCACAGGCCTGGCAGTATACCAGTATCAGCAGGCCGAAGGCAGTGACGACACGGCGACTTTGGTCGTAGATGCATTGCTGCCAGCCTTATTGCTTGGTGCTTTGCCGGACGAGCCGGCTCTGGCAACGCAGCAGCTGCAACACAGCCGTCAGGCCGTGCTGGACTATCTGCCTTACCTGTCACAGAGTCAACAGCAACAGCTGCAACAACTTTTTGTGGTGCTGGAGACAGACTTACTCCGGCTGGCACTGACCGGGCACTGGTTGTCGTTGGCCCACTTGCCTCTGGGCGATCGGCTGGCGCTGCTGGACAGCTGGCGCAACAGCTACCTGCACCTGCTGCAGCAGGCTTATGCTGGCTGCAAAGAACTGTTACTGGCGGCTTATTATGGCAACCCGGCAACGTGGCACGCGCTGCAGTATCAGGCCCCGCTGTTGAACCCGGAGTCCAGCCTGTGAGCAAAAATCGAATCGCCGACGGTATAGCTGCGGGTTGGCGTTACCTGGATGCCCGCAGCCTGACCGAAACACAGACACTGCAGGCCGATGTCGTTATCGTTGGCTCGGGAGCGGGCGGGGCCACGGCCGCAGAGCAGTTGAGCCGCGCGGGTCTGCAGGTGATACTGCTGGAGATGGGGGGCTTGCTGGAAGGTGGCCAGTTTCAGCAACAGGAACGTTGGGCTTATCCGGCGCTGTATCAGGATGGCGCAGGCCGTAAAACGGCCGATCAGGCCATCAGCATTTTGCAGGGCCGCACTGTAGGTGGCTCCACCACGGTAAACTGGACCACTTCTATTCGCACACCGGAACCGACCTTGGACTATTGGCGTGCGCAGTTTGATTTGCCATTTAGCAGCGCCCAGCTGGCACCTTATTTTCAACAGGCCGAGCAGCGGCTGAATATTCAGCCTTGGGCGCTACCCGCCAATGCCAATAACGATAAACTCCGCCAGGGCTGTGAACAGCTGGGCTGGCATTACAGCCTGATCAGCCGCAATGTCAAAGGCTGCGCCAATTTGGGTTATTGCGGTATGGGTTGTCCGCTCAACGCCAAACAGTCGATGCTGGTCACTGCTGTGCCTGCGGCTATGCAGCATGGTGCTCTGTTGATCACCCATCTGAGTGCCAGGCGCCTGGTTTGGTCTGGCTCCGCTGTGCAGGCGCTGGAGGCCGTGCCGGTCGATCAGTATTTCAAAGCCAAAGCCAGCCCTGTACTGCGATTCGAGGCCAGGCATTTTATTCTGTCGGCCGGGGCTATTGGCTCTCCAGCCTTGTTGCTTCGTTCCGAAGCGCCCGACCCGTACCGGCAACTGGGGAAACGCACCTGTCTGCACCCCAGCCTGATTTCCGGCGCTTTGTATGACGAACCCATTTTTGGCCATAGTGGGGCTCCTCAGTCGGTCTATTCGGACCAGTTTGTCTGGCCAGAGGATGATCAGATGGGGTTTAAACTGGAAGCAGCCCCTGTACACCCTGTGTTGATGGCGTCAAAGCTGATTGGCCACGCAGAGTCGCATGCTGCGCTGATGCGGCAGTTTAACCAGTTGCAGGTGTGTATTGCTTTGCTGCGGGATGGCTTTCACCCGGACAGCCAGGGCGGCGAAGTACGTCTGGACAACGCAGGCGAACCCTTGTTGCATTACCCACTGACACCTTACCTGTGGCAAGGCGCCCGCAGGGCTCTGCTGGCCATGGCGGAGCTGCAGTTTGCTGCAGGAGCCAAGGCGGTGTTGCCTATGCATCAGCAGGCGCAGCACTATCACAGCTGGGCGCAGGCCAAAGCCGCTATTGCCGGTCTGCAGCTGGCGCCCTACCAAAGCATTTTGGCCAGCGCCCATGTGATGGGAGGGTGCGGTATGAGCACAGACCCGGCCAAAGGGGTGGTGCGCCCAGACGGTGGTCACCATCAATTACATAACCTGTCAGTGCTGGATGGCTCCATTCTGCCCAGCAGTCTCGGGGCCAACCCGCAGCTGAGCATTTTTGCGCTGACTTTATGGCAGTTGGAACAGCTGCACCATCAACTGGCCGCAGGCTGAGCCGGCACTATTCGTTATGGCTGGTTTTGTATAAGAAATAAGCTGCATAAAACAGACAAAGTCCAATCACCAGCGCCAAGCCGCTGAATGAGATAAAAATGACTGGGTCTTGCAGAAATTGTTGCCAGACAGACATGGTCGTGCTCCTTCGCTGTGGATACAAACCCAGCTTAATGAAGAAGAAGCATGGCTGAACTGATGTAGATCAAAATCTGCCACAGGTGGCAGTTACAGGGCGGCCGCTTGTTGATACAGATCAAAAATATACGGCTGCAGCTGCAAGGTCGGGGCCTGTAATAACTGCAGGTAGCGGGTCAACAGCTCAGCTTTGGGAGCAGTCACGTCAGCGTCAGGCAACTCTGCGTAGTGCTGCAGCAACAGCTGCTGCTCCAGTTGTTCTGCCGCCAGCTCAGAGCGGAGCAACTGCTTGCGAAAAGGCGTCTGGACCGCTGGATCCAGCCAGGGGGTTGGCACAGCGCGGCGCACAACGCGCAACGGCTGAGTGATCTGCCGACTGAACTGCTGCAACTGTTGTTGCAGCGACATTAAGCCTGTTTCAGACAGCGGCTGTTGCTGCCGGTGTAAAAACAGCAGAAATAACGCCAGGTTGATGTTCAGTCCGTACTGGTCCTGCCAATGCAGCCACAACTCTTTGTTGGGGCTGTACAAGGCCAGGCTGAACTGCCAGAACTGGTCTTTATCCATTGTTTTGTGCCCAGAAGGCCTCATTTTGCTGTTCCCACTCTTCCTGTGCGGCAAACCAGTCTTCTTCGGTTTGTTGCAGTGCTTTTTGCTGCTGTTGCTGTTCAGTCAGCAGACGGGTTAAGTCGGCTTTGCGGCTGGCGTCGTACAGGCTGGTATCGGCCAGTTGCTGCTCAATGGCTGTCAGCGCCTGTTGCAACTTGTCTTGTTGTTGCTCCAGCTTCTCAATTTTTTGTTTCAGTGGCCGCAGCAGATTACGCAGCTCAGCTTCCAACCGCTTTTGATCTTTACGTTGCACCGCACTGCCAGCGGCTTCGGCCTTGGGTTCGGTGCTGGCTTTTTGGTCCTGCTGCAGCCACTGATAATAATCCGCCAGATCGCCGGCAAAAGGGGCCACTTTGCCATGCGCCACCAGATAAAACTCGTCTGTGGTGCTGGCCAGTAAATGCCGATCGTGCGACACCACCACAATAGCACCTTCAAAGCTTTGCAGTGCCATCACTATGGCTTCGCGCATGTCGAGGTCCAGGTGGTTGGTCGGTTCGTCCAGCAGCAGCAGGTTCGGGCGCTGATACACCAACAAGGCCAGCACCAGTCGGGCTTTTTCGCCACCAGAAAAAGGTGCACAGGCTTCCAGCGCTTTGTCACCATGAAAACCAAAACCACCGAGGAAATCCCGCAGATGCTGTTCGGTGGCCTCCGGTGCCAGCCTGACCAGGTGCTGCAAGGGGGAATCCTGCGGCCGCAGTGTTTCCAGCTGGTGTTGGGCAAAATAACCGATAGAAACACCGCTGGCGTACCACAGCTCACCCGCCTGTGGAGCTAAAGAGCCGGACAGCAGTTTAATCAACGTCGATTTACCGGCGCCGTTGCGGCCCAACAAGCCGATACGGCTGCCAGGCAATAACTGGAAATTAATTTGCTGCAATATGCTGGTGTCCGCATAACCGGCTTTGACGTTTTCCAGTTTCAGCAGCGGGTTGGGTAAAGCGCGTGGTGGTAAAAATTCAAACTTGAACGGGGAGTCGACATGGGCCGGTGCCAATAAGGTCATACGCTCCAACGCTTTGATCCGGCTTTGCGCCTGCTTGGCTTTGGTCGCTTTGGCTTTAAAGCGGTCGATAAACTGCTGCAGGTGCGCCACCTGACGCTGCTGTTTTTCGTAGTTCGATTGTTGCTGCGCCAGGTGTTCAGCCCGCTGACGCTCAAAGGCGCTGTAGTTGCCTTTGTACAGGGTCAGGGTCTGGTGTTCGATATGCACAGTGCCATCGACCACAGCGTCGAGGAAATCCCGGTCGTGGCTGATCAGCAACAAGGTGCCGTCATAACCGGCCAGGTATTTTTCCAGCCAGAGTACAGCGTCTAAATCCAGGTGGTTGGTCGGTTCATCCAGCAGCAACAGTTGGGCAGGTTGCATCAGGGCGCGGGCCAGGTTCAGCCGCATCCGCCAGCCACCGGAAAATGACTTCACAGGGTGTTGCTGGGCTGCGCCGGAAAAACCCAGGCCATCGAGCAAAGTGCCAGCTTTGGCTTCGGCACGGTACCCGTCCAGCGCTTCAATTTGATGGTGCACTGCGGCCAGGTCAACAGAACCATCTGTCACTTTCAGTTGCTGCAATAAGGGGTACAGCTGGCTGTCCCCCTGCAGCACATAATCCATGGCACTGATGTTCAGAGCTGGTGTTTCCTGCGCTACTGTGGCGATGCTCCAGCTGGACGGAATATTGACCGACCCGGCGTCCGGCTGCAGCTTATGCTGCAGCAGTGCAAACAAACTGGATTTGCCGCAGCCATTGGCGCCAATTATTCCGACGCGCTGGCCGGGAAATACGGTAAGATTAGCATCCTTCAACAGGCATTTAATGCCGCGGCGAAGTTCAAGTTGGTGCAGCTGGATCATAAAACGGGGTCCCGAACAAACTGGGCCTGAGCGCAGGCCAACCATCAGACATCTGACAAAAAAGCGAATTGTAGAGTATGAACACGACAATCCGGAAGAAAAAACGTTTTATTGCTGGCGCAACCTGCCCTGAATGCAAAGCCGTCGACACCATGATGTTGTTTCAGGAAAACAATGTGGAAAAGGTGGAATGTGTGCAGTGCCATTACCAGATGGTACAGCCTGAACAGCAGGTTGCTAAGCAGGCGCGTCCTGCTGAACAGGTGATCGGGGTGTTTAAACCCGAATAAGAGGCCAGCAAAGTTGCTTAATAATGCGGCGGTGGTGGTTCTTCTTCTGGCCTGAGAATATCGCTGTTGTCACTGCGGCTCAGTTTTTCTGCGAGCAGCAACACCTGTCGCTGCAGTTTTTCAATGCGTTTCTGGTGCTCCAGCAGTTCATTGTTCAGCGCCAGCACGGCGTCTTCCTGAAATGCCAGTTTACTTTCTAAATCAATGATCTGCTGTTGCAGTTCATTGGTGTCGGCTTGTGTCATTTGTGGATCTCCCATACTTCGGCTACGCCACTGGAACTTTCACTGAGGATCTGGTGGTTGGATAAAAAGGCCACTGCATGTACCACAGCACTGGCCGGTCTGCTGTTCAGAATGGCCCGGACCTGCCATTGCTGGACTTTTTCACCAGTTTGCACATCCCACAGCGCCAAGGCACGGGACGGCGACCCTGTCACTAGATAACGGCCATCCGGGCTAAATCGGGCTGCGGTAATGATTTGCGCTCTGGACAGTTTCAACTGGCTGATTTGTTTGCCTGTTTTTAGATCCCAGATAAACGCAGTGACTTCACTGCCTGCGGTAAAAGCGTAGCGGCCCTGTTGGTCCAGTACTACTTTGGTCACCCGATTCGGGTGCGGGAAACTGTATATGATCTGCGCGCTGCCGGTATCCCAGAAATAGGCATGATGATCATTGGCCCCGGTCAGTGCAAAACGGCCATTGGCAGACAAATCCACTGAGTTAACATTTTCAGTATGACCGAGAAACTCCAGCCGTCGTCCGCTCGCCAGGGTGACATGCTGTATTTTGCCATCACTCTGGCCAATCAGCAGACTTTGGCCATTATCCGCCACGGCCAGATCACGGATTGTGGCATCCTTGATGGACCAGAAACCAAGGTTTTTACCGTCACTCATCTGCCAGAGGGCAAAATTCTGACTGTCTGCCGTGACGAGTGAGCTGCCATCCGGACTGACACTCAATGCGAGGATTTGATTGTCGGCCTGCCCCTGATGGTTCAGCTTGTATAACGCGGTGTCGCTATGAATGTCCCAGACGGTCACGCCGCTGTCGACAGAGGATACAGCAACCTTGTTGCCCGCCTGGTCAATACTGGCGGCATAAGAGGGATTTTCACTGTGCAGGACCTGTCGGACGGGCTCTGGCTGAACTTTGTCACAACCAAGCAGACCAATGACCAAGAAAAGCGACAGATATTTCGCACCATGGGTTAACGTCATTCGCACAAACCGTTAGTATAGGACCGTGGTTTCACACCTTTAGACTTATTAAAACATACTTTTGGCAGCTCAACCTGCGTAATTTATCGGAGAACTACATGCGCTTAATGACTAAGGTATCGCTGATTGCGGTAGCCGTCTTCACTTTATCTGCTTGCAACAAAGAAGCAGAACAACCAAAACCCCTGACTCTGGACACAGACGCAGCCAAACAATCGTACAGCCTGGGTGTATCAGCTGGCCGTTTTATCGACAGCACTATCAAAGAGCATGAGAAGCTGGGTTTACCTCTGGCTTCTGACGTGATTCTGCGTGGTATTCAGGACCAACTGGCAGGTAAAGCGCAGTTGACTGAAGAAGAAGTGCAGAAAGTAATGATGGCTTTAGAGCAAACTGCCCGTGAGAAACAAACTGAACTGGCGAAAGCTCAGGCCGAGCAAAACATTGCTGCAGGGAAAGCTTACCTGGAACAAAATGCTAAGAAACCAGGCGTAACAGTGACAGAATCTGGCCTGCAGTATGAAGTAGTGCAAGCTGCTGATGGTCCAAAACCAAAAGCGACGGATGTGGTGCGTGTGCATTACACTGGTACACTGACTGACGGTACTGAGTTTGACAGTTCCAAAGAGCGTGGCCCGGCACAGTTCCCGCTGAATCAGGTGATCAAAGGCTGGACTGAAGGTGTGCAGCTGATGAGCGTTGGCTCCAAGTTCAAGTTCACTATCCCAAGCGATTTAGCCTACGGTGAGCGCGATATGGGCACTATCCCGGCGAACAGCGTGTTGGTATTTGACGTTGAGCTGTTAGGCATTGGTGAAGAAGAGCCAAAAGCTGAAACCCCGGCAGAAAGCAAATAAGCCGGATGAATAAACAAAAAAGCCTGCACACTGATGCAGGCTTTTTTGATGCTGAATTTTATTTTTTGATGTTTAGTAAAAAGCCAGTGCAGAGACTGGCTTTTCTGACTGACGCTGCACTCTTAATGCAGACCACCAAGGTATTTGGACAAGATTTCAATGTCTTCGTCGGTCAGCTTTTTAGCCACATCACGCATCATGCCATTCATATCATTGGCACGAGTGGCACCGCGGAAGGATTCCAGCTGAGTTTTGATATAAGCGGCATGCTGGAACGAAATTTTTGGGAAACCCGCCAGACTGTGACCGACACCCCGTGGACCGTGACAAGCAATACACGCAGCAATACCACGTGCTTTATCCCCAGAGCGGAATAATTTTTCACCTTTAGCCACCACATCTTCAGGAGTGCTGCCAGGCTTCATGGTTTGGCCAGAGTAATAGACAGCCAGGTCTTTCATGTCCTGCTCAGACAAAGCTGCAACCATACCGGCCATCACAGCGTTGTTACGGCCTTGTTTGCCACCGGTTTCTGCACCCAGCTTAAATTCTTTTAACTGCTTAAAAATATAACCTGCATGCTGACCAGCAATTTTGGGATACATATCGGTTGGGCTGTTACCATCCGGGCCGTGGCAGGCAGCACAAGTAGCTGATTTGGTTTTTCCTGCTTCTGCATTGCCGTCCAATGCATAAGCTGAACCCACTAGACCTAAAAATAGCGTGAGTGGAAGTGCGAATTTTTTCATTTTTTTCCGTCTCTGTCCGCGATGACCCACCAGCAAGCTGGCAACCAAGTTGTGAATGACCTTATAATTTTTGCCTATTTTACACGATTCTGGCGTACTGAGAATCCCATAAAGTGGAGTAATGCTTCTGTGGATCGGCAGGATCCGTTACACTAACGCAAAATTTTCTATCGGAGCAGGCTGTGTACAAAGCCTTAATCAATTATCAGAAAGCCAGTTTTCTGACCAGCGCCCCAGACATTAAAGCATTACCAGCGGATACTGGCATTGAAGTTGCGTTTGCCGGTCGCTCCAATGCAGGCAAGTCCAGTGCGTTAAATACACTGACCCGGCAAAAAAGTCTGGCCCGTACCAGTAAAACCCCGGGACGGACTCAGCTGATTAATACTTTTACGCTGGGAGAGAACCAGCGCCTGATCGATTTACCTGGTTATGGCTATGCCCAGGTGCCACTGGAGGTCAAACTGAAGTGGCAAAAATCTTTAAGTGAGTATTTGGTGAAACGCGACAGCCTGAAAGGTTTGGTGGTGCTGATGGATATTCGCCACCCGCTCAAAGACCTGGATCAGGATCTGATCCATTGGGCGGTGCAAAGCCAATTGCCAGTCTTATTACTGCTGACCAAAGCGGACAAGTTAAGCCCTGGACCACGAAAAAAAGTGTTGCTGGAAGTGCGGGAAGCGTCATTAGCCTTTATGGGGGATGTCACAGTGCAGGTGTTCAGTTCGTTAACCAAGTTAGGTTTGACAGAATTGGAGCAGGTGCTGGATCACTGGTTTTACCCGCAGGGCCTGGAAGGGCAGACCCAAAGCCTCTGAGCACAGCTCAATCCACAGGGGCTTCAGGCCCCTGTGGATATCAGTATTTTCTTCCCGGAATTTCAATCCTTTGTAATCTGCAGCCAAACAGTGACCCAAGACACACGTTGTCGGGGGCATGGTAAGTTTTCAGATTTACAGTGCGCAAAATAAAGAAAACCGGCCTTTATGGGGCCGGTCATAGCAAACGGGGAGAAGCTATTCAATAATTTCAAATCAACAGGGTGTCTTGTTTGACAAGACATCTGCATTATACACAGAATTTTTCATGTTTGAAGTATTTGCTCTAGAAAATCTAATTTTATTTCATAATTTCGTTATTTTAGCGAACGACAGACAAAAAAAACGCCCCACTGCAAGCAGTGGGGCGGCTAATAAAGCCTTTCTTTCTGGTCATTAACTCGGCAAAACTGCCTGTTAGTGCTGAAAGATAGAACATCTTACCTCTGTACCCTACGTTTTGAATTCTACAACTGTTGAATAAAAAAGCAAGGCGAAGTTTGTAATTAAACTACAGAATTTCTGTTTTTAGCATGCGAAACAGCTGAAATGTAACCCAATTACTCAGCAGGAACGGCTTAACACAAGCAAAATCAGGCGAAGGATGTTGAAAAAGCTGCAAGGATGGGCTGGCATAAAAAAGCCCCGGATATACCGGGGCGGAAGGTCAACATACCAGGAATGGGCATTCACACATCTGTTCAGATAATGGCGGAGCCGTGAAGTTCACTGGTTCGGTAAAAATATTTTTAGTGTGCCTGATCCCAGTTCGGCCCAAAACCGGCTTCTGCCAGCAAAGGCACGTCCAGACTGGCGGCAGACTCCATCAGCTTTACCAATTCGGCCGTAATTGGCTGAAGTTGTTCGGTTTTCACTTCAAACACCAGTTCGTCATGCACCTGCATAATCATTAGTGCATGCTGCTGCTGTTGTTGTTGCAGCCACTGGTCCACCAAAATCATCGCCCTTTTGATAATGTCGGCGGCGGTGCCTTGCATAGGGGCATTGATAGCAGCCCGCTCAGCGGCCTTTTTTCTGGCCATATTCTGGGCATTGATTTCCGGCAGGTAGAGACGGCGGCCGAATAAAGTTTCGACATAACCTTGGTCATGTGCCTGAGCCCGGGTGCGCTCCATATAGTTCCGCACACCAGGGAAACGTTCAAAGTACAGGTCAACATACTGTTGGGCTTCTGAGCGGCTGATATCCAGTTGCCGGGCCAGACCAAAAGCGGACATGCCATAAATCAGACCAAAATTCACGGCTTTAGCGCGGCGGCGCTGCTCGGTGCTGACTTCATCCAGACTGACGCCAAAAACTTCTGCTGCTGTGGCCCGGTGAATATCTTTGCCTTGGGCAAAGGCATTCAGCAACGCCTGATCTCTGGACAGATGCGCCATGATCCGCAATTCAATTTGCGAGTAGTCAATTGCCAGAATGGTGTAACCATCCCGGGCAATAAAGGCCTGGCGGATACGCCGGCCTTCTTCACTGCGGATTGGAATATTCTGCAGGTTAGGTTCGGTGGAGCTTAAGCGCCCGGTTGCCGCGACCGCCTGATGATAAGAGGTATGAACCCGGCCGGTTTCGGCATTCACCGACAATGGCAGCTTGTCAGTATAAGTAGATTTCAGCTTGCTCAGACCCCGGTGTTCCATAATCAACTTGGGAAATTCGTAGTCATGAGCCAGCTCCACCAGCACTTCTTCTGCGGTGGATGGGGTGCCTCCCGGCGTTTTTTTGATCACCGGCAAGCCCATTTGTTCAAACAGAATTTCTTGCAGCTGTTTGGGGGAGGCCAGATTAAATTCCTTACCTGCCAATTGGTAAGCTTGTTGCTCCAGTTCGCCAATGCGTTCGGCCAGTTGCTGGCTCTGCTGCTGCAGCAACTGCGGGTCAATCCGTACGCCCTGGCGTTCCATGCGTGACAACACACTGAGCAGTGGAACCTCGATCTCGGTCAGCACTTTGGCTTGTTCGGTATTTTCTGCCAGCTGTGGCCACAATGTCTGATGCAGGCGCAAGGTGACATCGGCGTCTTCAGCAGCATAAGCTGTGGCCTGCTCAATGGCTATCTGATTGAACGTCAGTTGTTTTGCGCCTTTGCCGGCTATGTCTTCAAAGCTGATGGTTTTATGGCCCAGATACTTCAGTGCCAATGAATCCATGTCGTGACGTGAACCTGTGCTGTTAAACACATAAGACTCCAGCATGGTGTCAAACTGAATGCCCTGCAGTTCGATGCCATAACGGGCCAATACGCTCATATCGTATTTCAGGTTTTGACCCACCTTGGCTGCTTTGGCGTTTTCCAGCCAGGGCTTGAGTGCTGACAGGACGTGCGCACGGTTTAACTGTTCCGGCGCACCAACGTAATCATGAGCCAACGGCAGATAACAGGCGTCACCCGGCGCAAACGCAAAAGACATACCGACCAGTTCAGCCACCATATAATCCAGGCTGGTGGTTTCAGTATCCAAAGCGACCAGCTCGGCCTGCTGCAGCCGCTGAAGTAACTGGTCAAAGGCGTCCTGTGTCAGGATGCAGCCATAGGCTGGGGTGGCCGTAGCGGATTGCTCTGTCGCAGGCAATTCGGGTTGTGCTTCGGCGTCGCCAAATAAACTGGCTTGTGCAGGACCTGTTGATTTTTCCTGGGCAGACAACACTTCACTGAGCCAGCGTCTGAATTCACAGTCTTTGTATAGTTCGGCCAGAGTTGGCAAATCTGCGCTGGTGATTTTTAACTGCGCTTCATTCAGGTCCAGCTCCACATCGGTTTTGATGGTGGCCAACTGGTAAGACAATGCCAGTTGTGGTTGATGTTCACGCATTTTGTCGGCAATGGTTTTACTGCCCCGAAAACCCAAAGCGGCGATGTCATCGAGGCGTTGGTACAGCTGTTCAATCGACCCTATGCCTTGTAGCAGGGCTAAGGCTGTTTTTTCACCGACACCGGGTAAACCTGGAATATTGTCGACTTTGTCACCCATCAGGGCCAGATAATCAATAATGAGGTCTGGGGCTATACCAAACTTCTCGCGCACGCCGTCCGGATCTAACAGGGTATCTGTCATCGTATTGATCAGCGTGACCTTGTCCGTCACCAGCTGCGCCATGTCTTTATCGCCGGTGGATATCAGGACGTGCCGGCCCTGCTGGCTGTATTGCACCGCCAGAGTGCCAATCACATCATCAGCTTCAACACCGCTGATACAAAGCAAAGGCAAACCCATGGCCTTAATAATTTTATGCAAAGGTTCAATCTGACTACGCAGATCATCTGGCATTGGTGGCCGGTTGGCTTTGTAATCGGCATACATGTCGTTGCGGAAAGTTGGCCCCTTGGCATCAAATACCACCACCATTTCGTCCGGCTGGTATTGCTTCAACAAACTTTTCAGCATATTGACCACACCATATATGGCGCCGGTGGCTTCGCCACGGGAGTTGGTCAGGTGTGGTGGCGAGTGATAGGCACGGAATAAATACGACGAACCATCCACCAGGATCAGTGGATTTTGTGGGACTGAGGCCATAACGGATTATCCTGAAAACATTTTAGTTAGCATGCCATAACATCAGGATCGGAGCCAGCTTCATGCGGGTATGGAAAGCTGATTAATCTGTGGATAACTTTGTGGAAAGACAATAGGGTTTATACAGCGTTTGCCGTAACAGACACTGATAGGTTATTTGTATGTGTTTGTTTTTAAAAGAAAAAGAAGGGTTAAACTGCTTATTCCCTTATTGTTTTTCTTATACATCCAATTGTGAATATTTTTTCGGAGCTGGCGACCCTGTCAAAGTGGGAGGTGGGGTAAGGCCAAAACCGGACAAACAGACTACCACAATCATCATCGTTGCATAGGCCTGAGCAGAACTTTTTTTAGATAAAAAAAGAGTGAAAGAAATACCTCGTTATAATGATTTTGCTCAAAGAATTGGCATGTATTTCGTCGCAAATGAAACCCCAACAAATACAGGGGCTTCCACTGGTCAGGCTGGCAACGCTATAATGCCCCAAAACTAACAAGGCTTTGAACGGGATCCACAGATGAAAAAATTAACGCTCGCCCTTGCCCTGATCACTTCTGCTGCCCTGGTCAATGCAGTAGCTCAGGAAGCCGATAATGACGCACTGAAGAAACGTCTGGAGCCTGTAGGTCAGGTGTATCTGGCTGGTGCCGAAGCTGCAGCAGACACAGGCCCGAAAGGCCCACGTTCTGGCGAACAGGTTTATCAGGGCGCTTGTTTTGCCTGCCATGGCACTGGTGCTCTGGATGCTCCGAAAAAAGGTGATGCGGCCTGGAAGCCTCGTTTGGCGCAAGGAATGGATGTGTTGCTGAAGCATGCTGTGGAAGGTATTCGTTCCATGCCACCACGCGGTACCTGTGGCGACTGTTCTGACGAAGAGTTGGCTGCAGCCATTAAATTCATGACTGACGGCGTATAATTTTTACGCTGCAAAAAAAGCCGCCTCAGTTGCGGCTTTTTTTATTGCGCCAACTCTGCTGGTCTCGGACATCAGCGGTTGTATGGTCTTTGATTCTGAGCAAGGCCCAACTTTGTTGCATCTGATTGGTTCAGTGTAAAAATCAGGCGTTCCATTTGTTCAGACTTTGTGCATAATAGAGGCAGCCGCCTGGCACTCGCCGCAACTAATAATAAGAATACAGAGAACACCTTGAAGGACTCAAAGCTCAGCTCCGTTATTCCTGCAGTCTGGCACAGTCAGTTACGCCGTATGCGTATGCTGCTGTCTGGCTATAAGCGGGCATACAGTATTCAGGGCGCTTTGTTGCACCTGTCTGAGCTGGCGTCTGGTATTAAGGAAATGCGCGAGTTTTATCCTGCTATTCATCAGCTACTGAACCAACAGTTACGTGCAGATAATTTTTATGTGGTGCTGATTGATCAGGACAACCAATTCCGGCTGGAATACTTTGCGGATGAAAAAGATCAGCAGATCTTGCCAGATGCACCTTCCGAAGCTTTTGCAACAGGCCTGACCGGGTACGTTGCCCGGCAAGGCAAAGCCTTATTGTGTGATGAAACTGAATTTGAACGGTTGGTTGCGGCCGGTCATGTCCAAGCACAGGGCTCACCATCCAAGCATTGGTTAGGCGTGCCTTTATGCCGTGGTGAGCGGGTTATTGGTGTGATGGCGATTCAGAGTTATCAGGCAGATACCGGCTATAACGAACATGATCGGGCGCTGATCAGCCATATTGCTATCCATACAGTCACCGCCATTGACCGGGTGCGCAGCCGCGAACTGCTGGAGCAGACAGTGCGTGAGCGTACGGCGCAACTGCAGAACACCAACGCCTCCTTGCAACATGAAATTCGTGAACGCAGCCATGCGGAACAGCTGCAGGCTGCGTTGTATAAAATTTCCGAACTGACCGCGGCCAGCTCGGATATGTCAAGCTTCTATCGGGAAGTTCACAGCATTCTCAGTGGGTTGTTACGGACTGAAAACTGTTATATCGCTTTGTTGGACAAAGACGGACAGCAGTTGCACTTCCCGTTTTATCTGGACCAGTACAGCCCGGCGCAGCAACAGCGGCCTTTACAGCGAGGGCTGACCGAATATGTCATTCGTTGCGGTGAAGCCCGGTTAATCACACAAGCGCAGCTGCAGCAACTGATGCAATCCGGTGAAGTGGAGCGGCAAGTCAGCAGCCCAGGCTATCAGCCCATGTGTACCAGTTGGCTGGGCGCTCCGCTGCAGATAGGCAGCCAGATCCTGGGGGTGATTGCGCTGCAATGCTATGACAACAGCCATCATTACAGTGAGCAGGAACTGGTGTTGCTGAAATTTGTGTCGCAGCATATAGCGGTGGCCATCAGCCGTAAGCTGACGACTGAACAGCAAAAGCAACACCACGAAGACTTAGAAAAGCGTATTTTTGAACGCACCCGTGAACTGCGCCAGACCAATTTGTTTTTGCGTCTGCAGGTGGAAGAGCGCAAAAAAGCTGAAGAGCAACTGTTCTTTGAAGCCAATCATGACGCATTAACAGGCCTGGCCAACAGGCAGATGTTTTTGATGCAGCTCAAGCAGCGCTTTTCGTACCGCAACCGTGATTCGGCCACCAACTTTGCCTTGTTGTTTATCGACCTGGATCGTTTTAAGTTAATCAACGACACACTTGGCCATCACATTGGTGATTTGTTCCTGATTGAAGTCAGTCGTCGCTTGCAGCAGGCGGTGCGTGAGCACGATTTGGTGGCCCGGCTGGGTGGGGACGAGTTTGTGATTCTGCTGGGTAAAATTCAGCATGAAGTAGACGCCGAAGAAGTGGCCGAGCGCTTAATTGAATCTGTACGCCAGCCAATGAACCTGGAAGGCAACCAGGTGTGTTCCGGTGCCAGTATTGGCATTGCCTGTTATCAGAACTGGTACCAGCATGCCGATGAATTGCTGCGTGATGCCGATGCGGCCATGTACCAGGCTAAATCTTTTGGCCGTAACCGCTTTGTGATTTTCAATGACAGCATGCGGGCACAGATGCTGCAGGAACTGGGGCAGGAACAGGCCCTGCAACAGGCCGTACAACAACGCAGGTTCAGGCCGCAGTTACGTCCTATGATGGCTGGGGATCAATCGCAACTGGTGGGCTACCAGGCCAGTCTGTGCTGGCTGCAGTCCGATGCTGAACAACAACAGGAGCTGAGCCGTCAGGCCACTCAGGCCGGTTTGATGCCGGATATTGAACTGATGCTGCTGCAACAGCTGACCCGGCAGTCAGACGCTATTGAGCAAGGTGCTGTGTTATGCCTGAGCCTGAATTCAGCCTGGTTAAGCAATCATTTACTGCTGGATAAGTTAACCTTACAGCTGCAGCAGTCCCTGTTACCTTTGCATCAATTGGTATTGGGCTTTACCGAAGCAGATTTACTGCGTTTGTCTGCGACACAGCTGGCGAATCTGCATCAGCTAAAACGTTTGGGCGTACGTCTGTCGCTGGATCAGTTTGCCGCGGAAGTGGCGGCCCTGGGCTTATTGGTGCAGTATCCCTTTGATTTTGTCGTACTGGATGCCGCCTTCAGCCGCAGTCTGCCACGCAGCGAAAGCCGCCGTCAGTTGCTGCAGGTACTGCAACAACTGGCACAGAGCCGTCAGTTTAAGCTGATAGCAGGCACTGCAGACCAGGTTGAGATCCAACAACTGATGGCGCAGGCCGGCGGCTATTATTTTGCTGACCAGCCAGTTGAACTGGCAGCGCAGGAGTCAGGGTTTTTTCAGCAACTGGCGTAATCTGTCCAGGTGAGCCAGGCCGGTTTGTTGCCGTTCCTGCTCCGATTTCACGACCCCAGGTTTCACCCATTCCAAATCGTCGGCGGGCAGTTCTTCCAGAAAGCGACTGGGTTCAGGTTTGACGATTTCGCCGTACTGACGGCGTTCGCGCGCATAAGTGAAGACTAACTCGCGTTGTGCGCGGGTAATGCCGACATAGGCCAGCCGGCGCTCTTCTTCCACATTGTCTTGATCAATGCTGCTCTGGTGCGGCAACAAGCCTTCTTCCATACCAACAATAAACACATAAGGAAATTCCAGGCCTTTGGAGGCGTGCATGGTCATCAGCTGCACCTGATCGGCGTCGTCTTCCTGCTCCTGCCGTTCCATCATGTCACGCAACGTCAGTTTGGTGACCACTTCACTTAAGCTCAGAGGTTCTTCATCGTCTTTGCCATCGAGCATTTCACTGACCCAACGGTATAACTCATTGATGTTTTTCAGTGCCATTTCAGCGGCTTTGCCGCTGGCACTGGTTTCGAACAGCCAGGCTTCATAATGGCTTTGCCGGATCAAATCCCGCACCGCTTCCTTCGGATCGCTGCGTTGCGCCTGATCAGCCAGCCGGTTGATCCAATTGGCAAAACTGGTGACAGCAGTCAGGCTGCGGGCCGGCAGACGTTCCGCCAGTTCAGGTTCAAAGCAGGCCGCAAACAGGCTGATGTGCTTTTCATTGGCCAGACTGCCGACTTTTTCCAGCGTCGCCGCGCCTATTTCCCGCCGCGGCACATTCACAACCCTCAGCAGCGCATTGTCATCGTCCTGATTCACCAGCAAACGCAGGTACGCCATGATGTCTTTAATTTCACTGCGGGAAAAAAACGAGGTGCCGCCGGAAATTTTGTAAGGGATACGGTTGGTCATCAGGGCTTTTTCAAAGACCCTGGCCTGGTGGTTGCCGCGATATAACAAGGCATAATCCTTGTATTGGGTGCGGTTGACAAAGCGGTGCGAAATAATTTCGGCCACTACTTTTTCAGCTTCATCTTCTTCATTGCGGGTAGGCAGGACCCGCAACGGCACCCCATAACCCAGTTCACTGAACAGCTTTTTGTCGTATTCATGCGGGTTATTGGCGATCAAAATATTGGCACATTTCAGAATACGCTCTGCCGAGCGGTAGTTCTGCTCCAGCTTGATCACTTTCAGGTTTGGAAAGTCTTTGCCGAGCAGCACCAGATTCTGTGGTTTGGCACCCCGCCAGGAGTAAATCGACTGGTCGTCGTCCCCTACCACAGTAAAACGTTGGCGCTCACCAACCAGCCACTTCACTAACTCGTACTGGCTGGTATTGGTGTCCTGGTATTCGTCCACCAGCAGGTACTGAATTTTCTGTTGCCACTTGTGGCGGACCTGTTCGTTGGCGGCAAACAGCAGCGTTGGCATCATAATCAGGTCATCGAAATCCAGTGCATTGTAGGCACGCAGTTGCTGGGCATATTGCTGGTAATAATTGGCAAAACTGATGCTTTGCGGGTCTTGTGCCTGAGCCAGCGCCTGGCCTGGCAATAACAAATCGTTTTTCCAGTTGGAGATTTTCCCCATCAGCAGTTTCAGCTGATCCTTGTCCCCCTGGAATTCCTGTTCGGTCAGTTCTTTGAGCAGTGCCATGCTGTCCTGATCGTCAAACAGGGTGAAGTTGGCTTTGTAGCCAATGGCTTTGTATTCCTTTTTCAGAATATCCAGCCCCAGGGTGTGGAACGTGGAGACCGTCAGGCCACGCAGCAAAGGGCGGGGCAATTGGTGGCTGATCCGCTCTTTCATTTCCCGGGCCGCTTTGTTGGTAAAGGTGACCGCCGCTATATGTTTGGCCGCCAGCCCACATTCTTCAATCAGATACGCAATCTTGTTGGTGATCACCCGGGTTTTGCCGCTACCGGCGCCAGCCAGCACCAGGCAAGGGCCGCTGATGTATTTAACGGCTTCGTTTTGTTGGGGATTAAGCTTCACTTGGGTCGGGTCCTCTGCTTGGCCTGTTATTCTATCTTTTTTTTGCGGCAGATTTCATTCGCGTTCTGCAGTTCTGGTCGTAGAATGAAGGCAACCAAAGGAGAACGATCATGATAGATCCAAAAAAAATTGAAGAAATGGCCCGCCAGATTGGGAACAGCATCCCGCCAAAAGTCCGGGAAATGGCCGATGATATTGAAGGCAAAATAAAGCAGGCCTTGCAGCAAAAACTCAGTCAGCTGGATTTTGTCTCGCGCGAAGAATTTGATGTGCAAACCCAGGTACTGGCGCGCACCCGCGCCAAACTGGAGCAACTGGAGCAGCAGGTGGCTGAGTTAGTGGCGGCACAACAAGGAAAAGCGGAATGATGAAGTGGGTGGCCCCAGGGTTGTTGGTGCTGGCAGGGCAGGCTGTCGCAGTGGAACAGGTGATCCTGACGGGGAAGTTACTGGACGTACGTAGCGGAAAATACCAAGAAAACCAGGCCGTATTGGTTGAGCAGGGCCGCATCAGTGCCATAGTGCCCGCCGGGCAGGCACCAGCTGGCGTGCCAGTGCTGGACTGGTCTGACTACCATGTGTTGCCCGGCTTTATTGACATGCATGTGCACCTGACCTCGGACCCCAATAAACACGGCTACCGGGCTTTGGCAGAAACACCGGCCCGTGAAGCTATTTATGGTGTCAAGGCAGCCGAAGCCACCTTAAAAGCAGGTTTTACCACGGTGCGTAACCTGGGGGCAGGCGGTTTCTCTGATGTGGCTTTGCGTGACGCTATTGATGAAGGTGAAATCGCCGGACCGCGTATGCGCACGGCCGCCCGTACTATCTGCATTACCGGTGGTCACTGTGACAACAACCTGCTGCCGCATATTTACCGGGCCAGCAGTGGCGGTGTGGCCAACGGACCGGATGAGATCCGCGCCAAGGTGCGGGAAAATATCAAATACGGTGCGGATGTGATCAAGTTCACGGCCACTGGCGGTGTGTTGTCAAAAAATACCGACGTCAACGCCAGTCAGTACAATCTGGCGGAAATGACGGCGCTGGTGGAAGAGGCCCATGACAGAGGCCGTATTGTCGCCGCGCATGCCCACGGGTTGCAGGGTATTAAACGTGCTATTCAGGCTGGGGTGGACTCAATAGAACATGGCAGTTTTATTGATGATGAAGCGATCGCACTGGCGAAGAAACATGGCACCTACCTGGTGATGGACGTTTATGTCAGCGACTTTATTTTATCCGAAGGCGAAAAGGCCGGTATTTTGCCGGAGTCACTGGAAAAAGAGAAAAAAGTTGGCCTGATCCAACGGCAGAATTTCCAGAAGGCGGTGAAAGCCGGAGTAAAAATGGCGTATGGCACTGATGCCGGGGTGTATCAGCATGGGCTGAATGGCCGCCAATTTGCCTATATGGTGCAATGGGGCATGACGCCGCTGCAGGCTATTCAAGCGGCCACCTTAAACGCTGGTACTTTGCTGAACTGGAAAAATGAGCAGGGCCAGCAAAATGTAGGGGTGATTGAAGTTGGCGCCTTTGCGGATTTTGTCGCCATCAAGGCCGACCCATTGCAACAAATCAAATTGCTTGAACAGCCGGCTGCGGTGGTGAAAGCAGGCCAGCTGGTGATTTAACCGACTCGCCAGAATGACAGAAGCATTAGTTAAACTAATGCTTCTGTGCTGTTTTTTCTCCGCTATCTGTCACTGGACTGTCACATAATCTGCTCAAAATGCGCGCAGTTAAACGAACTGCCCATAGGAGCCGACCATGTCTGTTTTATTCACTGCTGCTTTATTCAGTATGTCTGTACAAACCAAACCTGTGACTGTTGAGCAACAGTACCAGTACAGCAACCAGGAGTACTGCACTCTGGTTCGTCAGGATGCCAGCAAGCAATTGTTGAGCGCTTACGCCGATAAGTTGGGTTTTGTACCAGCCAAAGCAGAGTGTAAAGCCTTATTGAGCGCATCAAAAAGCCCGGTCACTGAGACCTCTGCTGAACAGCAAATCCGCGAGTTCAGCCGTGGTTCAATCCGCAAGCTGACCCCGTCAGTGATCCAGCAGCTCAAAGCCATGTCTGAGGAAGAGCGTCTGGCTGAACTGCAACGTATTTTTGGCTAAAAACAGCCTTGGGTCTGACTTGAAAGTCCGTTAAAGTGACTCCACTGACCATGCATAGCAGTGGAGGACGGACAATGAGTGACTTTGATTTTGATTTAGACCACCTGGATTTTGACGCCGCGGAACAGAAAACCAACGCGGAACAGCACAAGCAGCAGCAAGCGCAGCTGGCGGAACTGGCAGAATTGCAGGATGGTGGTGACGATTGTGCAGGCGGTGCCTGCAAGATCTGATGAAACGCAGCTGGCTTTGGCTCATGCTGTGGAGCTCAGCCCTGGCAGCGCAAGCGGACAGGGCTGAGCTTTTTCGTATCGACAGTCAGGCACTGCACTATCCGCTGCAATACTGGCTATACCGGCCTGAGGTACCAGCCGGTGATTCAGTGCAGCATATTCTTTATGTCTCAGACGGCGCGGCTTATCTTCAGCAAGGCCAGATGATGGCTGTGTTGGATCAGCTGATTCTGAAGCAACAAATTGTTCCTCTTTATGTGGTTTTTGTCGACAGCAGGGACCCCGATCAGCGGACACTGGACCGACGTCATCAGCAGTATTTATGCAATACCCGCTATGCAGCTTTTTATCGCGACGAGTTAATACCCAAGGTGGAAGCTCAGCTTGGCATTCAGCCGTCCCGCGCAGAACGCGGCATTATGGGATTGTCCTTCGGCGCGACGAACGCCTTGTGTTTTGGTTTAATGCTGCCGGAGTACTTTGGTTTGTATGGCTTGCAGTCGCCGGCCAATTCTCAGCATCTGAAAGTGCTCAGGCAAGAATACAAAAAGCGGCAAGGCCCGAAGATGCGGCTGTTTTATTCGGTTGGCAGCCGCAACGACAATCTGAATGCGAACACCGCACTGATGAAACTGCTGCAGCAGCAGGGGCATCAGCTGACCAGGGTCAAGGTTGAACAAGGCCATGACTGGCGCAACTGGCAACCTTTGCTGGACGATCTGCTGCTGGATTTATTTCCGGTCACAGACAGCGGCAACCACGGCTAGTTTTGTTGTCGCAGAGCGCTCAGAGTGCCGCTACCACTTTAATCTCGACTTTCCAGTGCGGATCGGCCAGTCTGGCCTCGACGGTAGCGCGGGCCGGGGCCTGACCTTCGGCAACCCAGGCGTCCCAGGCCTCGTTCATGGCGTTGTAATCCGCCATGTCCGCCAGATAAATGGTTGCATCAACAATATGGTTTTTATTCACACCTTGTTGTGCCAGTAACTGATCGATCTGCGCCAGCACATTCTGTGTCTGAGCTGTGGCGTCAGCCCCGGTATTCTCGGGCACCATGCCGGAACAGAAGATCAAGCCATGGGCAATCACGGCTTCGCTGTATCTTTTGCCTGGTAAGATTCTCTGGATCATAACACGCCCTCGAGGTTGCTTTTAAAGCCTGGTGCGGTACTGTCAATTAAGTCCAGATCCGCCAGTTGTGGGATTTGTCGCTGCAGCTGCATTTCCACCTGATCCAATTGCTGCAACTGCTGGCAGATGTGTTGTCCCCGCTGTTGCAGAGGTCCGCTGGCCGATTTCAGATCCGCCTTGAGCCTGGAGCCAAATTGTCCGACGCCGTTGCTGAAGCGTTGCATTTTTTCAGCTGCAGTGCCGTTCCCTTGCAGTGCCTGCTGGCCCAGAGTCAGCATCATCTGGCTGCTGATTTTCAGCATAGCCTGCTGGATTTTTTGTTCTGCCTCCTGCGCCAGATTGCTGTTGGCTGAAGCCAACTGGCTGCCATAGACATAAATAGACGAATCTTTGCGTTCCACCAGCTGTTTCAGTTGTTGTTCCAGTTGCCTCACAACAGTCTGCAGTTGGGGGTGATCAGCCAGTCCTTGCCCTGTGCTTTGCTGCAGGTTCTGGTCCAGTACAGCGCGGGCGAATTGCAGACTGTCATCCATCAGTGCAGCGGAGGCCGTAACCTGACTGCGCAGCTGTTGCTGGTATTGTTTTAGCACCAGTTGATCTGTTGAACTGAGAGTAACTTTTTGGCCGTTCTGCCACAGCTGGCCTTTGGTGTCCATGCGCCACAGTTCCTGCTGTCCCTGTTGCAGGCTGATTTGTGCCGGGCTGACGGTTAAATCCTGCTGCAGTTGCAGCGAACACTGATTGGCCAGGGCGACTGTGCTACTGAGGCAGCTCAAAACGATCAGAAGAAATTTCATGATGGTGATACCTGTGTCTGTACTGCGGTCATAGTGAATAAGAGCCTCTGAATCAGCGCTGAACTGAACCGTCATCGACGCCAGCCAGTTGCTGCCAGACTATCTGCTGGCTTTGTGTCAGGCAAAGCCTGAGTTGTGCCAGCGTCCAAGGGTCAGGAGGCTGGTTGGGGTCACTCTGGGTGGCCAGCCGGCATAGTTGTGCCAGCCGTAACAAGCCAAGCTGCCCCATAGTCCCGATCATACGGTGCATCAGTTTCGCATCAGGGCAGGCCTGCTGTATCTCGTGCTGCAGAGCGGTGAACTGCGTAGTCAGGTGCTGCATCAGCTGCTGGCGCTGTGTTGCAGTCAATGCCTCCACATTTTGTTGCAGATAGGTCAGGTCATACAGCGGCATCAAAGGTTCAACCCGCGCCAACTGACTGACCACTGCTTGCAATTGCTCACGCCGCCAGGGTTTGAGCAGCAGAGTGCTGACTGACGGATCAAGGGGTCCATCAGCACTGCCACTGACCAGCACCACCCGGCACTGCGCAGGCAAGCGGTGCTGGGCACGTAACCAGTCCAGTACCTGGCTGGAACTGCCATCGCTCAGGTGGCCATCCAGAAACAGCCAGCCCCAGTCCGTAAGCGGCATCTGCTGCAATTGTGTCAGACTGTCTGCTTGCTGCACCCGAAAGCCAAGCTCTGTCAGGTGATGCACCAGACTGACCCGGCAAAGCGGGTCATCGTCTACGACCAGAGCCAGTTCGTGCTGAAGCTGTACGGGCAGCTCAGGGCCCGGGCTGACGTCTGTCAGCGCCAGAGCAAAACTGGCTTCGGTACCATGACCGGGAACAGAATGAATATGCAGTACAGAATCTGCCTGTGCCAACAATTTTTGACACAGGACTATACCAAGACCCGGGCCTGCCTGCAGAGGCCGCTGTTGTTCCAGCCGTTCCCCCCGCAGCAACTGGCTGATTTGCAATTGGGTCAGCCCCACGCCGGTATCGCGGACCTTAAACCAAAGCTTTTGTTGCTGCAGTTCAATCCTCAGTTCTATTTCGCCCTGTTCAGTGTATTTAACGGCATTGCTGATAAGGTTCGTCAGCAACTGGGTCAGCAGATTCTCATCCAGCATCACCAGGGCAGGTACTGCAGAAGCGATATGGCAATGCAGCTGCAGGCCTTTGTTTTGTGCCAGAGGTTTAAGCAAATCCTGTAACTGCCGGGCCAGGGCTGTCAGGGCAACAGGCCTTAAATTCAGCTGATACTCGCCATGTTCCAGCCGGCTGCTGGTCAGGATATTGCTGATGATACTGTCCAGTGATCCCAGGCTCCGGATAACCAGTTGTAGCTTTTGCTGCACGGCCGGGGTGCGCAGTTCCTGACTTAGTTGCTCAATGACCAGGTGGATACCTTGCAGTGGGCTGCGGATTTCGTGGCCAAGCGATGCGATAAATTCATTTTTAATGGCTATTTTCTGCTGTGCCAGCAGCTGCTCCTGCCGCAACTTAAGCTGGCTGCGGCGGTTTTTGTGATACAGCAGCGACAGTAACAGGGCAGATGCCAATAAGACTCCGGTGGCAACAGCCAACGTCAGGCGTTGCCGGTGCTGGTATTCCAGTTCATTCAGGGTTTTTGCCTGCTGAGCTTCCTGTAATTGCCTTTGCAGCAGCGTTTTATGTTGCTCCATGCTGATCACCAGCGCCTGTTTGGCCAGTTTGTCATCAAACTGGCGCTGTTGCAGTTGCATCAGGCGCTGACTGAGCTGGGCTGACTGCTGGTACTGCTGCAGATGCTGCCGAACTGCAACACTCAGCAGCAGGTAATCAATTTCATGCTGGGTGTTGGCCGAAGGCTGGTAGTGCTGTAACTTTTGCTGATAGAGAGCGGCAGCCTGAGCGGGCTGACCGTAGTTCACCAGATGGTTCAGGTACTGCACAGTCAGGATAGCCAGATTGCTGCTGAACTCTTCTGCAGCCAGTAACTGCCGGATTTGTTCAAAACGTTGGCTGGCTGCGTCTGGCTGGCCACGGATTAAATCCAGTTCCGCCTGACTGAGCAGCGCATCTGCCTGCTCCTGAGCATTTTGTACCTTCGTGGCTGCGGCCCAGGCCTGCTCCAATTCGGTCTGAGCCGCGTCCCAGTTCCGCTGCGCCAACAGCGTCCGGGCCAGGCTCAGGTGATACTGCGCCAGCAACGCCGGCTCCTGGCGGCTTTGACGGACACTCAAAGCCCGACGGCCAAAATCTTCTGCGGCACTGTATTGTTGATAGAGGCGGCTGGCTTCACTGAGCAGGTGCAGAAATCCGGCTTCTTTGTCGCTGTCTTGATCCTGCATGGCCTGAGTCAGGCCAGCACTGGCGATCTCAAGCGCCTGCGGGTAAGCAAACAGGTTGATGTAAATATGGGCAAGATCATAACGCATAATCTGCAGTGGCACCGTTTGCGCCGAGTCGGTGGCAATCTGCATGGCTTGCAATGCAATTGGCAACGCCTGGGCGCTTTGTCCGAGCCGGTTCAGATTATCTGCCTGACGGCGTAATGCATTAAACAGCAGGCGCTGATCTCCGGACTGTCGGGCCAGAGGTTCCAGTTCCAGACCTAACTGGTAGGCCATCTGATACTGGCCCTGCAGCATATAAGCGGTGATTTCGCTGATTAACAACCGGGCGTAGTGGTTACTTTGCCTGTCCGGAGTCAGTGACCGCCACTGCTGTGCATAATCCAGACTTAAGGCGGGATTCTGCCGTACAGCCACTTCTGCCAATTGCAACAGCAGTGCGGGTTGTTGATCAGGTCCTGCCCTTTGGTATTGCTGCTGCAACTGAGGCAGACTGGCCTGTTGAGCCAACACCGGCCAGCAACACCACCACAGCACCCCTATCCATACTCTGGCTGACATACCCACACACCTGAACTACTGTTACCAGCATGCTAACAATGGCCCGTCATCCCGGCAAGGACTAGCGGCTAGTTATATGAGTATGCCGGATTTTAATAACCAAAAAGTATAAAGAAGATAGAAGGGTTATTTCTGCAGCATCCGTATAGATGGCTAAAATGCGCGGAGTTTTGGTATTACAGGTGAACTCATGCTTTTGGCATCTTTGGCGGCTCAGGCCAGCCCGCTGTCGGCGCAGCAACTCAAAGATCTGCAATTACTGGTCAGCCAGCTTAATCCTATCCAACAAGCCTGGGTCAGCGGTTATCTGGCCGCTTCGGCGCAATTTGCCGGGCAGAGCCTGCCGGCAGGAGCGGCGGTTCAGGCGAACGAGTCGGCCAGTCTGACCGTCTTATTTGCATCACAAACCGGCAATGCCAAAGGTGTGGCCACTAAAATTAAAGCTGCGGCCGAGCAACAGGGCCTGGCTGTGCAGCTGCAGGATATTGCCAGTTATAAAACCAATCAACTGGCGAAAGAAAAGTACCTGCTGATTGTCACGTCCACTTATGGGGAAGGGGAGCCACCGGAAAGCGCTGTGGCTTTTCATAAGTTTTTGTTCAGCAAAAAAGCACCCAAGCTGAAGGAGCTGAAATTTGCTGTTTTAGGTTTGGGTGATACCAGCTATGAGTTTTTCTGCAAAACAGCCACAGACTTTGATGAGCAGCTGCATGCGTTAGGCGCGACCCGCCTGCATCCGGTTGCACTGCTGGATGTGGATTACGCCGCTGCAGCCGCCAGCTGGACTGAGGCTGCCGTCCAGGCTTTTGCACCCGAATTAAAGCAGGCCGGTACCGGTTCTGCGCAGGTGATTGCCTGGCCAGGTCAAATATCGTCCCACGACAGTCTCTATACCAAAGAAAAGCCTTTTGCGGCAGAGTTGCTGGTTGACCAGAAAATTACCGGCCGGGACTCAGTAAAGGATGTGCGGCATATCGAAATTTCGTTGGCTGGTTCTGGCTTGAGCTATCAGCCGGGCGATGCCTTAGGGGTGTACTTTACCAATGATGAAAAATTGGTCGATTCGATCCTCGAGCTGACAGCCTGTGCGGCCGATACCCTGGTGAAAGTAGGGGCAACGGAACTGGCATTGCGTGATGCTTTAATCAGCCAGTTGGAGCTGACCCAATCCTATCCGTCTTTTGTGGAAAAGTACGCGGCGGCGACACAACAGACGCCATTGCTGGAGCTGGTGGCCGATAAAACCAGACTGCGCGCCTTTTTAGAGCAGCACCAGACGGCCGATGTGATTTTGCAGTACCCGGCGGCTATTGAAGCGCAACTGCTGGTGGATGCACTGCGCAAGCAACAGCCGCGTTTGTATTCCATTGCCAGCTCTCAGGCGGAAGTGGGGGACGAAGTGCATTTGACGGTAGGGGTGGTCAGCTACCAGGCTTTTGGTCAGCCCCATTTGGGTGGCGCCTCGGGGTTTCTGGCACACCGGCTTGACGAAGGTGCACAAGTGCGGGTTTTTGTTGAACACAACGACAATTTCCGTTTACCGGACCATGATGCTCCTGTGCTGATGATTGGCCCCGGTACCGGGATAGCCCCGTTCCGCGCTTTCCTGCAAGAGCGGGATCAGGCGGGCGCAACAGGACAGAACTGGCTGTTTTTTGGTAACCCGAGTTTCACCCAGGATTTCTTGTATCAGGTGGAACTGCAGGACTATCTGAAACGCGGTGTACTGAACCGGCTGGATGTGGCGTTCAGCCGTGACCAGGCTGAAAAAATTTATGTGCAGCACAAGCTGCTGCAAAAAGGGGCCGACGTCTGGGCTTATCTGCAGCAGGGCGCTTACCTGTATATCTGCGGTGACGGTGCCCGGATGGCCAAAGATGTGCATCAGGCATTGCTGCAAATCGCCCGGCAATACGGTGGTTTAGACGCCGAACAGGCAGAAACTTATTTTGATGATTTACGTCAGGCCCGACGTTATCAGAAGGACGTGTACTAATGACTCACCCTATCAATCCGGACTTTCAGGTCCAGGGCCCGCTGTCTGACAACGAGCGGCTGAAAAAAGACAGCCAGTTGTTGCGAGGCACCATTACCCGGGATCTGAAAGACGAAATCACCGGCGGTTTTAACGGCGACAACTTTATGCTGATCCGTTTTCACGGCATGTACCAGCAGGACGACCGGGATATCCGGGCTGAACGTGCCGAACAAAAGCTGGAACCGCTGCATAACGTGATGTTAAGGGCCCGTTTGCCGGGTGGCATTATTACCACCCAACAGTGGCTGGCCATTGATGAGTTTGCCGGCAAGCATACTCTGTACGGCAGCATTCGCTTAACCACCCGTCAGACCTTTCAGTTCCACGGGGTACTGAAGCCGAAAATCAAAAACATGCATCAGATGCTGCACAGCATTGGCATGGATTCCATTGCGACAGCCGGTGACGTGAACCGCAACGTGTTGTGCACGTCCAACCCGGTCGAGTCGGTATTGCATCAGCAGGCCTATGAGTGGGCGGCGAAAATTTCGGAGCATTTACTGCCAAAAACCCGCGCTTATGCCGAGATCTGGTTAGACGAAGAAAAAGTTGAAACCACCGAAGTGGAACCTGTGCTGGGTGAGACTTACCTGCCGCGTAAGTTTAAAACCACAGTGGTGATCCCGCCGCAAAATGATGTGGACGTACACGCCAACGACCTGAGTTTTGTCGCTATTGCTGAGCAGGGGCAGCTGATTGGTTTTAATGTGCTGGTCGGTGGTGGCCTGGCGATGACCCATGGCGATAAAAGCACTTACCCGCGTAAAGCAGAAGACTTTGGTTTTATCGGCCTGGAGCATGTGCTGGCAGTGGCTGAGCATGTGGTGACTGTGCAGCGCGACTATGGCGACCGGGTCAACCGGAAAAATGCCAAAACCAAATACACCATCGACCGGATTGGTGTGGACAACTTCAAAGCTGAAGTGGAAAAACGTGTGGGCGTGAAATTCCAGCCAAGCCGCCCCTACGAATTTACTGGCCGTGGCGACCGCTTCGGCTGGGTGGAAGGCATAGACGGCAAATGGCACTTAACGGTCTTTATTGAAAACGGCCGTTTGCTGGATTATCCGGGCAAAACGCTGAAAACCGGGGTGGCAGAAATTGCCCGTATCCATTTAGGTGATTTCCGTATTACCGCCAACCAGAACCTGATTATTGCCGGGGTGGCCCCCGAGCATAAAGCCCAGATAGAGCAACTGGCGCGCGCCCATGGGCTGATCAACGACAGTGTCACAGAGCAGCGTAAAAACTCGATGGCCTGTGTGTCGTTGCCAACCTGCCCGCTGGCGATGGCCGAAGCGGAACGTTACCTGCCAACTTTGGTGACCTATGTCGAATCCATATTAGCCCGGCACGGCATTCCGGACGACCACCTGATCCTACGGGTGGTGGGCTGCCCGAACGGCTGTGGTCGCGCCATGCTGGCCGAAGCGGGTCTGGTGGGGCGTGGTCCGGGCAAATACAACCTGTATCTGGGGGGCAACCGTGAAGGCACCCGTATTCCGAAGTTGTATCTGGACAATGTCGGCGAATCGCAAATTCTGCAGGCGCTGGACGAACTGATTGGCCGCTGGGTGGCCGAACGCAAGGCTGGCGAAGGTTTTGGTGATTTTGTGATCCGCGCTGGTGTGGTGGCCGAAGTCAAAGTGTCAAAAACCGATTTCCATGCCTGAAGGCGGGAGTGAAGCATGAGCAGTGTGAACGCGATAGTCCTGCAGGACCAGACCGCACAACAGCAATGGCTGGATGAAGTCAATGCGCTGCTGGCCCCTCTGCATCCGGCGGAGCGGGTGCAATGGGCGCTGGCCAACTTGCCGCAGCAACCGATGCTGAGTTCCAGCTTTGGTATTCAGGCGGCGGTGATGCTGCATCTGGTCACCCGGCAGCAGCCGGATATCCCGGTGGTACTGACCGACACCGGCTATTTGTTCCCAGAGACCTATCAGTTTGTCGATGCGCTGCAAAAAAGGCTGGATCTGAACCTGAAGGTGTACCGCTCAGCACTGAGCCCGGCCTGGCAGGAAGCCCGTTTTGGTCAGCTGTGGCAAACCGAAAGCGGCATGAAGCAGTACAACCAGATGAACAAAGTGGAGCCGATGCAGCGGGCCTTGCAGGAGCTTCAGGTGGGCACCTGGTTTACCGGTTTGCGCCGCAGTCAGTCGAAAAGCCGGGCCGACAAAAACTTTGTCGAGATCAGCCGCGGAGTGGTGAAAGTACAGCCGATCCTGGACTGGTCCAATAAAGACATTTTCTATTACCTGAAAGAGTTCGATTTGCCCTACCACCCCTTGTGGGAACAAGGTTATGTGTCGGTAGGCGACGTGCACTCCACACGCAAACTGGAGCTTGGCATGAGCGAAGAAGACACCCGCTTTAATGGTTTTGGCCGCGAATGCGGCCTGCATCTGGACGGCGATGGCATTTAGCCAGCACCTTCACTCAGGCTGTTGGCTCAGCGCTGCCAGTTTGGCCTGATAGAAACTTTGCAGGTCAGGTTCATAGGCATAGTGCATCGCTGTTTCGGCGACCTGCCTGGCTTGTTGGTATTGGCCTTCTTGCAGGTAAAGGTCCAGTAACGCCAGATAGGCTTTCTGCAAATGAGGAGCCTGTTTCAGTACACGTTGATAGTACCTTTGCGCCTTCTTGTAGTTTTGGTGATGGTAAGCTTCCAGTGCCAGCACTAAATCGGCAAAAGGATTGCCGAAATGTGCCGATTCTATTTGCCGCTCTATTTGCAGGACGGCCTGCACATCGCCACGTGTTTTCATTAAATCGCGGTAATTGGCCATCAGGCTCAGATTGGGCTCAGCCAAATGGGTGCCGTAGTGAAACCAACTCTGTGCCTGGTTCAATGCACCAGCCCGTTTTAGCGTCAGTGCCACCAGATTGACTGCAGGTACGTAACCTGGGTCCTGCTGCAATGCGGCTCTGGCCAACGCATAAGCTTTTGGGTTGTGTCTGGCGATAAAGGCATCCGCCGCCAGATTGTTGAAGATCATGGCGTGAAAACGCGTTTCGGGCAGCGTCGGGCCACTGATGTCCTGGGCATCCGGAAAGTAATCCACCACTATGGCACCACGCTCCAGCAAAGGCACGCCTGGTTTCGCCGGTTTGTACAACAAAGTACGGACATGGTCCGAGCTGAGCCAGACGCCATTTTTTACATTGATCACAGGCTGCGAAGACATCAGCTGATAACCCAGATCGATGTTAACCAGCCGGGCTAAAGCTGTGGTTACCACAGCCAGGGTCAGGCAATTGCCTTTGTTCTCCTTTAAAGCCGCGCTGGCGGACAGGTTTTCGCCCAAATAATGAAATGTCATCAGCTTGTTGTGCAGATACAAAGACAAGCGCTGCGCCGGGCTGTGATGAGCAAAGTCAGGATGATGAAAAAAACTCAGAAAATGCTGCTGTTGTTCTGCACTGAGTTCAAACCAGCTGTCCAGCGACGGCAGGGGCTCCTGAACGGGAAACCAGTGCTGCTCAATTACAGGCATCGAAACGACCATGTTGTCTGGCGGGATCTTTGCCTGACAGCCCGACAGCATAACCAGGGTAACAAGTATGAGAAACCGCAGTGACATGGATGTTTTGCCTGAAAAATAAACTGCATCTCGTTGTTTAATTACATTTATTTGCATCTTTTTACAACAAATCTTTCGGATTATTCACCTTAGTTGTTATTTTTTAGACAAAATGATAATTGCTCTGATAAGGTACGCGCCTCGGGCAGTAAGCAGGGATATCCGTCATGCAATGGTTTCGACAATTTTTACGACTGACTAAGCAAGATCTGGGTTCTGCCGAGGCTGCACTTTTGCAACAAAGTGTATTGCGGATTATTCTGCTGTCTGGTTTAGCGCTGGTGCTGGGGATCGTCCTGCACAGTTCATGGCAGGCCTGGCAGCAGGGGTCTTACCATATTATTGCGATTACCTGCAGTTTTTATGTCTCGTTGCTGGCTGCCTTATACCTGTCCCGCCACCATACCAAAGTTGGCGCTGTTGCCCTGCTGGGGATAGTGGTTGGGGCTGGTTTCTGTATATCGCTGTTTATTGGCGATTTTAGTCTGGCAAAGCTCGGTGTGGTCTTTGTGTACACGTTGCCGATGATTAGCCTGATGTTTTTTGGGGTGAGGACAGCGGTGTTTTTTATGCTGCTGAACTGTATTCCTTTTGGTTATCTGATTTGGCTGGAACAGCCACTGCATTTGATCCCCTGGTCCATTACCCTGCCAGACACCGCTCTCTATCTGCATGGCCTGCTGTTTCTGTTTTTTAATTTTTGTATACCTTTGGCCTTTGCCCGTATTTTTGGCACTTTACGCCGCGCGTCACGCCAGCTTGGTGTACTGAATCTGCAACTGGAACAAAGTCATAATTATTATGAAGAGCTGTTTGAGAATAACGGCTCTGCGACGTTGCTGATGCACAGTAATGGTGACGTCATCAAAGCCAATGGCCTGGCGCGACGTTTATTGCAGTGTGAAACCGGCCCCTTGCGGCTGGACCAATTGCTGCAGACTCAGACCGGTCCGCTGGATCCGGCACACTGGGCGCAAGACAAAATAGAATGTCAGCTACAGGCCGATCCTGATCAGTATATGCAGCTGAAACATGTGATACGAACCCGCAGTGGCCATCATATTCTGAACCTGCAAGACATCACGGCGCTGAAACGGCTGCAGCAACAGTTTGAACAGTATCAGCAGAAGCTGGATGTCTGGCAGCACTACGACAGTATGACCAGCTTGCCAAACCGAGCCGGCTTTCTGGAACTGGGGGCTCAACGCCTGAGTGCCTTGCAGTCGAACCAGTTTGCGTTGGTGGTGATAGTGCGGCTGTGTCATATCAAAACCCTGAATCAACAATACGGCTACGATTTTGGTACGCGCCTGATGCAGCGTTTTGCTGAAAAAAGCCGGGCTGTGCTGCCAGCAGAGGCGGTGCTGGCCAGGGTGCGGGGTGTCAAATTTGCAATCTGGCTTCAGGCCAATCTGAATGCGACAGACCCGGTGCATCTGGCCCAAATGCTCTGTTCCAACCTGCCGAGTGAAATCCGTATCGATGGATTTCCGGCTCGTATGCATTACCAGTTTGGTCTGGCAGTTGCCCGTCTGACGACGGATGAACCTTTGGTGCTGCTGGAACGTTGTGAACTGGCGCTGGAGCACAGCCATCCGGCGCAGCCTCTGAGCTTTTACGACCCTGGTTCCGCCTTAAAGCTGGAGCAGGATTACCGTCTTGGCAATGCGCTGCGGGACGCACTGCGCCTGCAACAGCTCGAATTGCATCTGCAGCCAAAAGTCAGCCCCGATGGAGAGCTGCAAAGTTTTGAGGCGTTAAGCCGCTGGAGCCTCAATGGGGAAATGGTAACGCCAGACCGGTTTATTGCGCTGGCCGAACAACAAGGCATTATTGTGCAGTTCTCCCGCTGTGTGCTGCAGCAGGCTGTGCGTCTGTTGCAGGACTGGCAGGAAAGAGGCTGGCTTTACCCTGTGGCGGTGAATCTGGCCGGTCCCGAGCTGCTGGATGACAGCTTTTTTGCCGAACTGATGAGTCTGGGGGCGGATTATCCCTGGCTGATCAGCCAGCTGCAGTTGGAAATTACTGAAACGAATATAGCTGTGCAGCATCCGACTTTGCATAAACGCCTCAAAGCGCTGAGCCAATATGGGTTCAGTATTTCCATTGATGATTTTGGTACCGGCCATTCATCGCTGAGCCAACTGGTGGATTGCGCAGCGGATACCTTAAAGATTGACCGGCGTTTTGTCCGCGCTGTGCCGCAGGACAGCCGTACAGTACGGATTTTACATACCACAGTGCAACTGGCCAAAACCCTGAACCTGAAACTGGTCGCTGAAGGGGTGGAGCAGGATGTCCAGCGCCGTTTTCTGCAGACTCTGGGTTGCCAGCAATTGCAGGGCTATCTGTTCAGCCCTCCACAAGCTGTCTGCTACTGGCAACAACTGCTCAGTGAGAACGCCAGACCCAATCTGCTGCAGCAGCAGGATCCCATAGTGCCTTAGGAGTTCGCCCTATTGTCGCGTCCTTGTGACAGCCAGACCAGCTCTGACTTGTGGTCAGCTGGCTTTTTCGGCAGAATCGGGTGCTTATTCCAATAAGCCGGAGCGCGCACTCCGGCGTCAATCAGAGACATCCCCGATGACAGGTTCGACTTTCGTTTCCCCGCTGCACAAGCTGCTGCGTATTGGTTTGGTCCCGCAAATTGTAATTGGTATTTTGCTGGGTATTCTGGTCGCGGTCGCTTCTCCCGAGCTGGGGCAGCAACTGGCGTTGCTGGGCACCATCTTTGTCAAAGCTTTAAAAGCCATTGCTCCTTTACTGGTGTTTGTGCTGGTGGCGTCTGCTATTGCCAATAAGCAGGCCAGCGACAACAGTGCGATGCGGCCTGTATTGATCTTGTATATGCTGGGCACTTTTCTGGCGGCCCTGGTGGCGGTGGCGCTGAGCTTTCTGTTTCCGAGCCGCCTGGTACTGGAAGCCACCCCTGAAGCCATAGCCGCACCTGAAGGGATAGGTCAGGTATTGACCACCTTGTTGCTGCAGGTGGTGGACAATCCAATCAATGCACTTATTGCTGGCAACTATATTGGGGTTTTGGCCTGGGCCGTGGGCCTTGGTCTGGCACTGCAACATGCCAGCAAAAACACCAAACTGATGTTTTCAGATTTATCCCATGGTTTGTCGTCGCTGGTGAAGTTTATTATCCGGCTGGCGCCTTTGGGTATTTTTGGCCTGGTGGCCGACACCATCGCCACCACAGGCTTCAGCGCTTTGGCCAGCTATGGTCAGCTGATTGTGGTGTTGCTCAGTGCGATGGCCATTATTGCGTTTATCGTGAATCCGGCACTGGTGTATTTCAAAATTCGCCGCAATCCTTATCCACTGGTGTTGCGTTGTCTGCGTGAAAGTGGCGTGACGGCTTTTTTCACCCGCAGCTCAGCGGCCAATATTCCGGTGAATTTGCAGCTTTGTGAAAAGCTTGGGCTAAAAGAAGAATTGTATTCAGTGTCTGTTCCATTGGGCGCCACCATTAATATGGCGGGTGCAGCCATTACCATCACAGTACTGACGCTGGCTACAGTGCACACCCTGGGCATAGAAGTCGATTTTGCCAGTGCAGTGCTGCTGAGTGTGTTGGCCACTGTCTCGGCCTGCGGGGCCTCTGGTGTGGCAGGCGGGTCGCTGCTGTTGATCCCTCTGGCTTGTTCACTCTTTGGTATTCCGAATGATGTGGCGATGCAGGTGGTGGCCATCGGCTTTATTATTGGTGTGGTGCAGGACAGTGCCGAGACGGCACTGAACAGCTCGACTGACGTAGTTTTTACCGCCGCAGTCAGCCAGTCTGAATAAACGCAACCAACCCCGACCGCAGGTCGGGGTTGTGTTTTCAGCCTGATGCTCAGCTTTTTTATTCTGAAAATGGAATGACGACCATGACGATGTCTCCCTCGCTCTGTGCCTTTTTGTTGTTAAGTGCTACGGCTTCTGCTCAAACATGGTATGAGCTCGACTTATCCGGCCGTGAGCTGCATCAGCTGGCGGTCAACGCTGAATACCGGCTGGACCCGAAGGAGCCTCTGGAGCTGCGGATGGCTTCTGCCTCGCCAGGCCGTTATACCCGGCATGACTTTGCCAAAAACGTCTATGCGCTGAGCGCGACGGATGGCAGCGGTCACCCCCTTGCTGTTGAGCGATTGACACCGTCCAGCTGGAGAGTCAGTCAGCATCAGGGCGTGGTGCGCGTTACTTATCTGCTGTTTGGCAACAGAGCCGATGGTACCTACAGCCAGATCGACAGCCGCCATACGCACCTGAATATGCCAGCAAGCTTTTTATACGCACCGGCTCTGGCAAGCCAGCCGATGACGGTCAGGCTGAAGGCGCTGCCTGCAGGCTGGTCTGTGGCCAGTCAGCTGATGCCACAACCGGATGGCAGTCTGACAGCGCCGGATTTGAGCTACTTTATGGACAGCCCGCTGGAGCTCAGCGACCATCAGCTGCTGGGTTTTGACCAGCCATCCAATGGCAAAAACTACCGGATTGAACTGGCGTTGCATCATCAGGGAACCGCAGAGGCTGCGGCTCAGCTGCTGAAAAAAATCAAAGCTGTGGTGCAACAGCAGCAGGCTGTGTTTGGTGAGTTGCCTGATTTTGAAAACCAGCGTTATACCTTTATCGCTGATTACCTGCCCGGGGTAGACGGTGATGGTATGGAACACCGCAATTCCACTGTCGTCACCAGCAGCAAATCACTGGCCCAGGCCGATTTCGCCCAGATTGAAACCATCTCGCATGAGTTCTTCCACGCATGGAATGTGGAGCGGTTGCGGCCGAAGAACCTGCAACCCTTTGATTTCAGCCAGACCAATATGAGTGATGCCCTGTGGTTTGCCGAAGGTTTTACCAACTATTACGGCAAATTACTGCTAAAACGCAGTGGGCATTTCACTCTGGAAAACTACCTGGAAAAATTGCAGGGGCCTCTGAACACTGCGTTGCAGGCCCCGGGCCGGCGTTGGTATGGTCCTGCGGCTATGAGCCAGCAGGCGGTGTTTGTCGATGCCGGGGTGTCGATCGACCCGACCAATTACAGCAACACCTTTTTGTCTTATTACACCTATGGTGAAGTGCTGGCTTTGGGGCTGGACCTGATTTTACGGACTGAATACGACACGGATCTGGATGCAGTCATGCAGCTGATGTGGCAGCGCTTTGGCCGTGCGGAAAAACCTTATCAGCTGGCCGATATTGAGCAGGCGTTGGCCGACATCAGCGGCGACAGCAGCTTCGCCCGGCGCTTTTTTCACGACAGCATCGAAGGCTCTGCGTTACCGGACTACCAGGCCCTGTTCGCCAGACTGGGGCTGACGCTGGCTCCGGCTTATCCTGAGCAGGCCTGGTTGGGCCGACTGGGGCTGGAATCTTATGGTGATGCATTGCGGGTGCGGGGTGTCGCGCTGCATGGGTCGCCCTGGGCACAGGCGGGTGTGACGGATGGCGATTTACTGCTGCAGCTGGGGGACGTGCGCCTGCAAAGTACCGGTGACCTGAACAGCGCGTTAGCCAAAGCTAAAGTGGGGGATGAACTGATGCTGACCCTGCGTCGCTTTGACCAGCAGCTGCAGCTGAAACTCAAGGTGCAGGCCGACCCGCAGCTGGTGTTAACGGAAGATCCGAAAGCCAGCAAAGCGCAGCGGAAAAAGCGCGACGCCTGGTTGGCCGCGAAGCAGATTTAATACAATCACCTTTTAGGAAGGCTGAAAGCATTCATTCCATTTGGTTATAAGAAAGCTCGCAGCAATCTTGTAAAAAAGACGTTTAGACGTCTAATATCCACAGCACTACTACAGCAGTCAGGTTGAGGACAAGGGCCCAAACCTGGCTCTGATGCTTTTGTGGAGTCTGGATGCAGTACCTGCCTATTTTTGCCCAATTGCAACAACGCCCGGTCTTACTGGTGGGGGCGGGTCTTGTTGCATTACGCAAAGCCAATACCCTGCTGTCGGCCGGTGCCCGTTTAACCGTGGTGTCCACCGAGTTCCATGCCGATTTTCTTCACTGGCAACAACAAGGCAAAGTGCAGCTGATCCAGGCAGAATTCGCCGCGGAGCAGCTGAACGGTCAGTTCCTGGTGGTGGCGGCCACCGATAAGGATGCCGTCAATCAGGCGGTGTTTCAGGCGGCTGAAGCACGGCAAATGCTGGTCAATACAGTGGATGATCAACCCCTTTGCAGTTTTATTTTCCCCGCCATAGTGGACCGCAGCCCTTTGCTGGTGGCAATTTCCAGCGGGGGAGCGGCACCTGTGCTGGCGCGGCGCATCCGTGAAAAGCTGGAAAGCCTGTTACCCCAGTATCTGGGGCCTTTAAGCCAGCTGGTGGGCAATTTTCGCAGCCAGGTCAAACAAAAGCTGGACGGTTTTGCCGCCAGGCGCCAGTTCTGGGAAAAGGTATTTAACTCCGCTGTGGTGCGCGACGTGCAAGCGGGTCGGCTGGAGGCTGCTCAACACCAGCTGGAACAGTTGTTACACAGCGAACAGCCGGAACAAGGCGAAGTCTGGCTGGTGGGGGCAGGCCCCGGTGATCCGGAATTGTTAACCCTGAAGGCGTTGCAGTGCATGCAACAGGCCGACGTAGTGGTGTACGACTACCTGGTGTCTGAACCTATTTTGCAGCTGGTCCGGCGCGACGCCGAGCTGATTTGTGTCGGCAAAAAAGCCGGCGCTCACTCGGTATCGCAGGAAGATACCAACAACTTATTGGTTTCATTGGCGCTTTCCGGTAAAAAGGTGTGCAGGCTGAAAGGGGGCGACCCTTTTATTTTTGGCCGTGGTGCCGAAGAAATAGAGGTGCTGCTGCCGCATAAGATCGCCTTTCAGGTGGTGCCGGGTATTACCGCGGCCGCCGGTTGTGCCGCTTATGCCGGGATTGCGCTGACGCACCGCGATTACGCCCAGACCGTGCAGTTTGTCACAGGTCACTGCCGTAAAGATGGCACTGAACCGGACTGGAACAGCCTGGCCAAAGCCAATCAGACCCTGGCCATTTATATGGGCTTGATGAAAGCCGACCATATACAGCAGCAACTGCTGCAGGCAGGCCGGGCGGCACAAACCCCGGTCGCCATTATTGAAAACGGCACCCGGCCGGAGCAGCGGGTCTTTACCGGGCAGCTGGCTGAACTGGCTGAACTGATTGAGCAGCATCAGGTACAATCACCGGCCTTGCTGATTATCGGCGAAGTGGTGGCGTTGCAATCCCAATTAGCCTGGTTTGGTGACCATACCAGCCAGAGTGCGCCTGCGGCGCTTTTGAATCAACTTTAACGGAGCAGTAAGGATGGCAAAGCCTGTGCAGTCCCTGACGCATTTACAACAACTGGAAGCGGAGAGCATTCAGATTTTCCGCGAAGTGGCCGCCGAGTTTGAAAACCCGGTGATGTTGTATTCCATTGGTAAAGATTCCTCGGTGCTGCTGCATCTGGCACGCAAGGCGTTTTATCCGGGGAAAATTCCATTTCCGCTGTTGCATGTGGACACCCGCTGGAAATTCCGCGAGATGTATAAATTCCGTGATGAAGCGGCAAAAAAGTATGGCTTTGACCTGCTGGTGCATATCAATCCGGAAGGCGTAGCCATGGATATGAATCCATTTACCTACGGCAGCTCCAAGCACACCGACGTGATGAAAACCCAGGGCCTGAAGCAGGCACTGGATCACTACAAGTTCGACGCCGCTTTTGGTGGCGCGCGCCGCGATGAAGAAAAATCCCGTGCCAAAGAGCGGGTCTATTCATTCCGTGACCAGCACCACCGCTGGGACCCGAAGAACCAGCGGCCCGAGCTGTGGCATACCTACAATGGCCAGATTAACAAAGGCGAAAGTATCCGGGTGTTCCCGCTGTCGAACTGGACTGAGCTGGATATCTGGCAATACATCTACCAGGAAAACATCGATATAGTGCCACTGTATTTTGCCGCACAACGCCCTGTGGTGGAGCGTGACGGCACCCTGATTATGCTGGACGACGACCGGATGAAACTGAAAGAAGGCGAGCAGGTGCAACAGAAACTGGTGCGTTTCCGCACTCTGGGCTGTTACCCGCTGACCGGTGCCATTGAAAGCACGGCCAGCACCTTGCCGGAAATTATTGAAGAGATGCTGTTGTCGACCTCCAGTGAACGACAAGGCCGGGTGATTGACCACGACTCCAGTGGCTCGATGGAAAAGAAAAAGCGTGAGGGGTATTTCTGATGTCGGTAGCACAAGAACTGGCGCAAATTGGCATTGAGCAGTATTTGCAGAACCAGCAGCACAAATCCCTGCTGAAGTTCCTCACCTGCGGCTCGGTGGATGACGGCAAAAGCACCCTGATAGGCCGGCTGTTGCACGACAGCCAACAAATTTATGAAGATCAGCTGGCCGCTTTGCATAAAGACAGCAAAACCCATGGCACCACAGGCGAAGCCATTGACCTGGCGCTGCTGGTCGACGGTTTGCAGGCCGAGCGTGAGCAGGGCATTACCATTGACGTGGCGTACCGCTACTTCTCCACCGACAAACGCAAATTTATTATCGCCGACACGCCGGGCCACGAGCAGTACACCCGCAATATGGCAACCGGCGCTTCTACCTGCGACCTGGCCATTATTCTGGTGGACGCCCGTTATGGTGTGCAAACCCAAACCCGCCGCCACAGCTTTATCTGCGCGCTTTTGGGCATCAGGCAGTTTATTGTGGCGGTGAATAAAATGGATCTGCTGGGTTTTGACCAGGCCCGCTTTGAGCAAATCCGCCAGGATTACCTGGCTTTTGCCGGCCAGCTGAATGTGCCGGATATTCAGTTTGTGCCACTGTCTGCCCTCAATGGGGATAACGTGGTGCACAAGTCGGCACACAGCCCCTGGTATCAGGGCGAACCTTTGCTGAGCCTGCTGGAGCAGGCCCCTGTGACGGGCGCCAATGTGGCGGCAGAAGCGCGTTTCCCGGTGCAGTATGTCAGTCGGCCTAATCTGGATTTCCGTGGTTTCGCCGGTACTTTAAGCGCAGGCCGACTCAGCGTCGGTGATGAGGTGACCGCGCTGCCGTCCGGTAAAAGTTCACGTATTAAAAGCATTGTCACTTTTGACGGTGAACTGCCGCAGGCCATTGCCGGTCAGGCGGTGACTCTGACGCTGACTGACGAAATTGATATCAGCCGGGGGGATGTGATCGTACCGAAGCAGCACCACGCTCAGTTGTCGAACCGGGTGCTGGCCAAAGTGGTCTGGATGCATGAAGAGCCGCTGAGCATTGGTAAAAGCTACAACATCAAACTGGCCAGCAAAAAAGTCAGCGGCCGGGTCACCGCCATTGCCCACAGCATTGATGTCAACACACTGACTGAACAGACGGTGGACCAGCTGGAGCTGAACAGCATTGCACTGGTGGAAATGGAGCTGACTGAAGCCGTGGTGTTTGACCCGTACAGCCAAAACCGGGATACCGGCGGTTTTATTTTTATTGACCGGCTGAGCAATATCACAGTGGGGGCAGGCCTGGTCGATTCGGCTTTGGCCAGCACCAGTCAGCGTGCCCAGTTTTCTGAGTTTGAGTTAGAGCTGAATGCGCTGATCCGTAAACACTTCCCGCACTGGCAGGCGCTGGACCTGAGCAAGCTGGGCTGATGATGACGCTGGAGCAGTACGCTGTTTTCGCCATGCTGGCCGGCCTTGTTGGCCTGCTGACCTTAACCCGGCTCTCTGCGGCCTGGGTTTTTGGTGCTGTTGCCATTCTGGCGTATCTGACCGACTTGCTGACCGTGCAGCAGTTTGCCGCCAGTTTTACCGATTCGTCCTTGCTGACGCTGGTGCTGTTGTTGCTGGTGTCGGTGGCGCTGGAAAAAACCCGGCTGATCAGCTGGGTCGGCCAGCAACTGACCAAAGGCAGTTTCCGCACTGTACTGGGCCGCCTGTGGCTGTCGACCTCTGTGTTGTCGTCCTTCACGGCCAATACGGCCGTGGTGGCCAGCCTGATTGGGGCCATTAAACGCAGCCAGAAGTTTGCCCCCAGCAAACTGATGTTGCCTATGGCTTTTGCCGCCACTTTTGGCGGCACCCTGACGCTGATTGGCACATCGACCAACCTGGTGGTCAACAGCTTTTTGGATAAGGCCGGTTTACCACTGCTGCAGTTTTTTACCACCACTGGCGTGGCTGCCGGTGTCGTGATTGCTGGGATGCTGATGATTTGGCTGATTGCCGACAAACTGCCGGTCACCGAAAAGCCGGTCGATGAAGCCGACCTGCCTTATTTTCTCGAAGCCCGGTTGGCGGCTGATTCCTGCCTGATTGGCAAATCGGTCAGTGAGGCCGGTCTGCGCCATTTACGTAAACTGTTTCTGGCGGAAATAGTGCGGGAACAAGACAATGTGGCGCCTGTCGGGCCAGACGAACGGCTGCAGTCCGGTGATATTCTGCTGTTTGCCGGTGATATGGAATCGGTGGCTTTATTGCAGGAAATTCAGGGGTTAACCTTATACGGCCATCACAGCATGAACGGCCAGGCCTTGCTGGAAGCCGTGGTCAGTCCCTCTTCGGCTTTGGTGGGCGTGTCGTTAAAAGACAGCCGCTTTCGCGAGGAGTTTGATGCGGTCGTGGTGGCGATAAAACGCGACCAGCAGCGCCTGCAAGGTGGCCTCGGCACCGTAGAGCTGCAGGCTGGCGATACGTTGTTGCTGGTGCCTGGCCGCAGTTTTTTGCAAAACAGCCGGCTTGGTAAAGAGTTTTTGCTGGTCAACGGGGTGGATTCAGCAACGCGCCTGTCGCGTGGCCGCAGTTGGGGAGTATTAAGCGCTTTTGTCGCTGTGATTGGTTTGTCGATGACAGGGGTATTGCCGTTGCTCAAAGGGCTGGTGCTGTTACTGGTTGGGCTGCTGGCCACCCGTATTGTCTCAGTGCAGGAGATCCGCCGCCGGTTCCCAATCGACATCGTACTGATTGTCGGTGGTGCGCTGGTATTGTCGCAGGCAATGGAAAATACCGGCGTCTCGGCGCTGCTTGGCCAGAGTCTGCTGACGCTGTTCTCGGGCCATCATTTGATCTGGGCTTTAATTGCTTTGTATTTTTTCACCTTGCTGCTGACCGAGCTGATGTCGAATAATGCGGCAGCGGCATTGGCCTGCCCGCTGGCGATTAGTCTGGCGAAAGCCTTTGGCATCGACCCTACGCCTTTTATTATGGCGGTGTTGTTTGGTGCCAGTGCCAGCTTTATTTCGCCCTGGGGTTACCAGACTAACCTGCTGGTGTTTACCGTCGGCAATTACCGGCTCAGCCAGTATGTAAAGGTGGGGCTGCCCATGGCGTTGGCCTATTCGGTCGCTGTGCTGACCTTGATCCCTGTGTTTTTCCCCTTTCAGAGCCTGTAAGGAGCCTTTATGTCGAATGTTGTCTGGCAACACTATCAGGTGAGCCGGGTGGAGCGGGAGCAACAAAAGGGTCATCAGGCCGTGGTACTCTGGTTTACTGGTTTAAGTGGGGCAGGCAAATCCACCATTGCCAATGCGCTGGAGCAGGAGCTGGTGCGTCGCGGTATTCACAGCTATTTGCTCGACGGTGACAATGTGCGCCACGGCTTATGTGCCGATTTAGGCTTCTCAGAGGCGGACCGTACCGAAAACCTGCGCCGGGTGGGTGCTGTGGCTGGTTTAATGCTGGACGCTGGCCTGGTGGTGCTCAGTGCCTTTATTTCGCCATACCGGGCTCAGCGCGATAAAATCCGCCAGAGTCTGCCTGAAGGCAAGTTTCTGGAAATTTATGTCGCCACTTCGTTGGATATCTGCGAGCAGCGGGACGTCAAAGGTTTGTATAAAAAGGCACGGCAGGGCGAAATCAGTCACTTTACCGGTATTTCTGACCCTTATGAGGCACCAGAACAGCCAGATTTAGTGCTGGATACAGCCCGGCTTTCGATTGAACAAAGTGTGGCCGCGCTGATTGAGTTGCTGCAACAACAGGGAGTGATCCGCGAATGCTGAAATTGACACAGACGTTACTGGCACAGGTGAAACAGATTGCTGAAGCCGCAGGGCAGGCGATATTGCAGGTCTATCAGCGTGATTTTCAGGTGGAGCAAAAAGACGATGACTCGCCACTGACTGAAGCTGATTTAGCGGCGCATCAGCTGATCCTGGCCCAACTGCAGGCGCTGACGCCGGATGTGCCTGTGTTGTCTGAAGAAGCGGCCGATATCCCCTGGTCAGAACGTCAGCACTGGCAAGAGTACTGGCTGGTGGACCCGCTGGATGGCACCAAAGAGTTTATTAAACGCAATGGCGAGTTTACGGTGAACATTGCGCTGGTGCAGCAAGGGGAGCCTGTATTGGGCGTCATTCATGCCCCTGTGCTGGATAAAACCTATGCGGCCGCTGAAGGTTTGGGCGCCAGTCGCACTCAGCATGGCCTGACCGAAAGCATCTGTACCGCCCTGACCCCTTCGGCCGGTGAGGTGGTGAAAGTGGTGGGCAGCCGCAGCCATCAGACGCCGGAAATTGCGGATTACCTGAGCCGCTTTCCGCAGCATGAGTTGATTGCTGTCGGCAGCTCACTGAAGTTCTGCCTGGTGGCTGAAGGTACAGCTCATCTCTATCCAAGGTTGGGCCCGACCATGTTATGGGACACTGGTGCCGGTCATGTGATTGCGAAGGTTGCCGGGGCCAAAGTGACCTACACAGGTATTGCTAATCCGGCGTACCACAGGGAAAACCTGAAAAACCCGAACTTTTTAGTCAGTGCGCTTTGAGCGCACGGCAATACCAGTGGAGCTGACAAAATAACGCTGTTCTGTCCGCCTGTTCCAGCCGATAATAAGGGCTGAAGGGGCTGAGGTGGTTATGAATGTGTTGACGCGGCTGCATAAAGCGCCGATCCGGGTTCTGCGGATACAACGACGTAAAACGCTGTCGCGTTTTCGTTTCAGTATGATCCGCCTGAGGACAGCATTGGCTCAGGAAACGGATGAGACCCGTCGTATGCTGGTGATTTATCAGCGTTCCTTGCAGGGCAAAGCCACCGAAGCCGAGCTGCGTTTTGCCAACCATCAGTTGGTGGATGTGCTGCGGGCCACCGGCCTTGGCGTCTTTGCGGTGTTACCTTTTGCCCCTATCACTATCCCTATCCTGATTAAACTGGGCCGTAAAATTGGCATAGAAGTGCTGCCAAGTTCGTTCCAGCCCAGGACGGAACGCCCAAAACGAATCAAAGCAGAACCGGATGATGTGGTTTAAGACTCGGTCTTCGTGCCCTTAAACTTTTTCAGCAGTTGGTCCTGCTCGAACCAGACCACAAAAATCAGCGAAATGGCAAAAGGAATAATCAGGTAAAACAGCCGGAATACCAATAAGGCTGCGATCACATCCGCCGGATTCACTTCCGGCAACGCCAGCAGGAACATCACTTCCAGCACCCCTAAACCGCCGGGCGCATGCGACAGCAAGGCTGCAGAAAACGAGGCCAGAAATATCCCCAGTACCATAAAGTAACCAGGGTTACTTTGTTCCGGCAGGGCGTAATAAATAATGGCGGCGGCAGCCAGCAGCTCCAGTGGCGCCACAATCAGCTGACGGCAAATCAATGAAAAACGCGGGTATTCCAGACGAATTTTCCACAAAGCAATGGAACGGCGTTTCATCAGGCTGCCATACAGATACAACACCACCACAAACATCATGGCAGCCCCCAGAGCCTGAGCCAGCCATTGGGGCAGATCTTTATGGAAATGCGAGGGCAGGGTTGGTTCGATCAGCAGAGCCATGCCGCCGAGCAAAATGGTGCCCAGTACAAAGGTAAAGGAACAAAAAGCAACCAGAATACCGACTTCGGCAGGGGTCAGGCCTTGTGACCTGTATGCACGGTACCGTACCACCGCACCGGAAAACACCGATGCACCCAGGTTATGACCTATGGCATAAGCCACAAAGGAAGCCACAGAAATAAAGCGCCAGGACACTTTCTTGCGCAAATGGGATAAAGCCAGCCGATCATAACCCGCCAGAGCGACGTAAGCGGCTACTGTGGCCAGCGCAGACATCAGCCAGCCATGCATGCTGATGGCGTTCAGACTGTCGAGCACATCTTCATAGGAGATGTCCCGGAGCTGGTCTATTAATAAATGAACAGAGAATGCTACCGCGACCAGACCTATGACTGGCCAGAAGTAGTCTTTTTTCGTCATTGTCTATCCCTTGCCAAAGTGGTTCCGCCGCAGCGGCCGCTTTGCTGTGTTTATCCAGCGATGTGCTGGTCTCGTATCGAGCAATTTGCCGTTATATCAGCATTGTGGCTGTCTTTTGGCAAGTAAAACAGCCGGAGCGGACTCTGGCTGCTCAATTCCTACGCTATTTGTGAGGCCAATCCGCTTAGCTGGCCCGAATCATCATAATGGCGACTATCGCAATCAGCACCGGAGACACCACAGCGGCCACCAGCCAGTAGATCTTCTGTATCAGCGCCGGAACTTCACCGGCCAGAATGGTTTTAATCTGTGGCCAGATACGCCAGCCAACAAAGAGAGCGGCAAACATCCCGCCCAGCGGCATCAGCACGTTGGACGCCATAAAATCCATCACGTCAAAAGGGGTTTTGCCAAATATGGTGTAGCTTTCCATACCACCACCAAACGACAAGGCCGCCGGAATGCCTAACAACAGGTAGTTCACCACGGCCACGCTCACAGTGGCCACTTTACGGTCCATGCCATATTCGTCAATCAGGAAGGCCACCACAGGTTCCAGAATGGAAATGGAGGAGGTGACAGCGGCAAACAGCAACAGGCAGAAAAACACCAGCGCCAGCACCTGACCACCGGCCATTTGGGCAAAGAGGGCAGGCATGGTAATAAAGGTCAGGCCAGGGCCAGCACCCGGGTCTACGTCAAAGGCAAAGACTGCAGGCAGAATCATCAGGCCAGCCAAAACAGAGGCCAGCGTCGCTAAACCGGCAATCCATAAACCGGCACTGACCACTTTGGTTTCCGGGCTCAGGTACGAACCATAAGCCACCATTAAACCCGCACCGACCGACAGACTGAATACCGCCAGGCCTAAGGCGTCCAGCACCATTTTAATGCTTAGTTTGCTCCAGTCCGGCGTAATAAAATACATCACGCCTTCCAGCGCGCCGGGCAAGGTCAGACTGCGTACCACCATCACCAGCATCAGCACAAAAAGGGCGGGCATCAGAATTTTACAAATACGTTCAATCCCAGACTGCACACCGGCGATCACCACCAGCGCAGTAATGCCGAGGAACATCGCGGTAAAAATCAGCGAGGAACCAGGGTCAGCAATAAAGCCGGTAAAAATGTTATTCAACTCCGTGGCATCTGTGGTCAGAATATTGCCCTGCAACGCCTGCACTATATAGGCGATGGTCCAGCCACCGACCACGCAGTAGAAGCCGAGCAATAAGAACACCCCAAGTACCGACAGCCAGCCAGCCACATGCCAATACCCTTTCCCCAAGGCACGGTATGCGGAGGTGGCCGATTTTTTCGCGCTGCGGCCAATCATCATTTCGGCCAGCAACATCACCACACCAACAGAAAACACACAGGCCAGATACACCAGCAGGAAAACGCCACCGCCGTTGGCGCCTGCAATGTAAGGGAATTTCCAGATGGCGCCCAAGCCGACGGCGGAGCCGGCTGCGGCCAGAATAAAACCTATACGCGAACCCCAGCTGCCGCGTGATACAGAGTTAGTCATGCTGATCTCATCGTTCTAATTGTAGTTTTGGTCAGTGCCGCCAGCCCGGATGCGCACGGTTCAGCCGACAACTTGTAAGTCTCTATACCCAAAGTCAGCCACGCTGCTTTAAGTCCCATGGGTATACACCTTGGTGCAGCAGCAAGATAGAGTAATTATGCAACCAAATGCAACCAAAAATCCGTGGTCAGGCCGGATTATCTGGTTAAATCCGCTATCTGGTGTGACACCTCCTGTCCAAACACCGAAAGAAATTTTTCATCTTCGCTGTCTATAGTAAAGAGGCAGGTCTGAGGCAGGAGTATCAAATGCGTTTAAAACTAATGGTTTGGGTAATGGTGATGATCGGCAGTTTAACTTTGGGTTTGCAAAAGGCGGCAGCGCGCACCAACAGCGTGGATTTCCCGTCGTCTTTACCCTGGCTCAATGTCAGCCAGCCCCTGAGCATGCAGCAACTGCGCGGCAAAGTGGTACTGTTGGATTTCTGGACCTATGGCTGTGTGAACTGCATTCACGTGATCCCGGACCTGCATAAACTTGAACACAAGTACGGCGACAAGCTGGCGGTGATTTCAGTGCATTCGCCCAAGTTTGACAATGAAAAGCAGCTCAGCACCTTAAGCTCCATTGTGCGTCGTTATGGTATTCAGCACCCGGTGGTGAACGACGTGGATTTTATGTTGTGGCGTCATTATGCCGTGCGGGCCTGGCCAACCTTTGTGTTGATTGCACCGGATGGCAAATATGTGGGACAGACCTCAGGCGAAGGCCGTTACCAGCTGCTGGATGAGGCGGTGGCGCAACTGCTGGCGGAGTACAAAGGCGAGCTGAATACAGAACCATTGCCACTTAAACCGCTGGACCCGCTGAGCACCCCTTTGGCCGCCCCTGGGGCTGTGGCGGTTGATGCGCGTTACATCGCCATCAGCGACACCCTGCACCATCAGCTGGTGCTGCTGGACCATCAGGGCAAGCTGGTCAAGCGTATCGGCAGTGGCATTGCTGAACTCAAAGATGGCCATGCCAGCAGTGCTGCCTTTCATTCACCGCAAGGTTTGGTGCTGACTGACGATGCACTTTATCTGGCCGATACCGGCAACCATGCCATCCGTAAAATTGACTTAAAAACTTTTGATGTCAGTACACTGGCAGGCACCGGAGCGCTGGGAGGCCGTTCAGCCGGCAGTGAAGACCCCCGCAGCATGGCGCTGCGTTCACCCTGGGATTTAGCGCTGGATGGCCGCACCCTGTATATAGCGATGGCAGGCAGCCATCAAATCTGGACCCTGGATTTGGCGCGTAACAGCTTAGAAGCTTATGCCGGCACCGGGCAGGAAGCTTTGCTGGACGGCCGTCGTGATGACGCGGCTTTTAATCAGCCGAGTGGCCTGGCGCTGGCCGCTGGCAAATTGTGGGTGGCCGACGCCGAAGCCAGTGCGGTGCGGCAGATTGATCTGAAATCCAGCAAAGTCAGCACGTTGGTCGGGCAGGGCCTGTTTGAATTTGGCCTGAAAGATGGGGCATTCCGCCGGGCCTTACTGCAACACAACAAAGACGTGGCGGTGCTGGACAGCAACACCCTGGTGGTGGCCGACACTTACAACCACAGGTTACGCCTGCTGCATCTGGACAAAAAGCAGGTCAGCAGTATCAGTCTGAATCCGCCGCTGAATGAACCCGGTTCTGTCGCGGTCTGGCAAGGGGTTATTTATATAGCCGACACCAATAATCACAGGGTGCTGAGCTACAGGCCACAGACGGGTGAACAAAAGGTGCTGAGTATTGCTGTGCCATGACAAGGCTGGAGTTGTGTTTCGCTTCTGGTTAGACTGGAATGCAGAAACAGGAAGCCCATGATGCGATTAGATAAGTTTATTTGTGACTGTACCGGCCTGACCCGCAGTCAGGCTGGCAAACTGATCCGGCAAAGCCTGGTCACAGTGAATGGGACGGCGGTCAAACAACCTGCCCTGCAGCTGAAACCTGAGGATAAAGTCTGTCTGGACGAGCAGGAGCTGCAGCTGATGGGGCCACGCTACATCATGCTGCATAAACCAGCCGGTTATGTCTGCTCCACCGACGACCCGGACCACAACACCGTATTTACCCTGCTCGATGAGCCGCTGACCGAGCGGTTGCATACAGTAGGCCGGCTGGACCTGGACACCACGGGTCTGGTGCTGATCACGGACGATGGCCAGTGGTCCCATAAAATCAGTTCCCCCAAACACCACTGTGCCAAAACTTACCGGGTCTGGCTGGCCGACCCGGTGCCGGAATCGGCCATTGCGCTTTTTGCGGAAGGCGTGATGCTGCGCGGCGAAAAAACGCTGACCAAACCCGCACAGCTGCAAATCATTGAACCTCAGCAGGTGCTGCTGACCATTCATGAAGGCCGTTACCATCAGGTGAAACGCATGTTTGCCGCCATCGGCAACAAGGTCGAAAAGCTGCACCGCGAACGCATTGGTGCTTTGGTGCTGGAGGACAGCCTGGCTGAAGGCGAGTACCGTTTTCTGACCCCAGAAGAGGTGGCTTCGTTTCGTTGAATCGGGTTGCGGGGCTGTCGTGTTAGGTAGGGGCGGGTCTTGACCCGCCCGTCATCTGAGCGCCGTGGTCCCGTGCTGAATTTACACTTTGGTCAGATACAGCGAGCGCAGGGTTTCCAGTGAGGCTGGGGTCAGCCCCAGCTCTTTTTGCAGGTAGTGCTCGACTGAACCATAGTCCTGGTCAATTTGCTGGAAAAACGCCGTGATTAACGCCGGGTCTGTGCCCATCATCACTTGGATCACTTCGGGTTTTAACTGGCGGAACATTTGGGTATGAGGCGATTGCTCTTTAGCACCGCCACTGGCCATTTTTTTCAGCGCCTGCATGCCAAAGTCGTAGGTTTGTTCCGACAGTGCATAGTCGGCGACCACCACATCACGGGGCACCCCCAGAGCGGACAGAATCAGTGCTGACGCCATGCCGGTGCGGTCTTTGCCTGCTGAGCAGTTCACCGCCAGCGGCGCTTTGCCAGCCAGCAGCTGGGCAAACATCTGTTTAAACTGACCGGCATAGCTGGTGACACCTTTGCGGTAAAAACCACTGAACATCTGCAGTGCCTGCTCACGGTTCTGCACCTGGGCCAGGGCTTTGCCAAACTCGGCGTTCATCATTTGCGCCATCGAGTAGTCTTTCACCAGCATTTGCGCTTCTGGGGCAAACTCTTTGTACAGGGTAGGCTCGTCAGTGCGCTCTTCGTTGGAGCGGAAGTCACAGAAGGTGCGAATACCAAGCGCACTCAGGTACTGGTAATCCGCGCCGGTCAGGTCGCTCATGCTGCCGGAGCGGAACAGCTTGCCCCAGACCACAGCCCGGCCGTCGGCGCCTTTATAACCACCCAAATCGCGGAAGTTCACACCGCCCTGTAATGGTAATACACGTTCCGCCACCCAATAGCCCTCCTGCTGCTGCGGTTTAATAAACACATACTGGCGCTGCGCATCTTTTGCAGGCAACAGGTAACTGTTGCCATTCAGCTTTTCTGCAACCAGTTCCATCTTGGACTGATCCGGGCTGCTGGCACGGTACAAAGTGACCGGGCCCAGGCTGGCAGACCAACTGACCAGCACACTTTGCGGTAACAGGGCTTTATCCTGTTTAACCATGACCGCCCCCGCGGATTGCAGGATGCGCTCATTACCGGTCTGGAAATCGCTGCTGGCCGCCAGCAGGCTGAAGCTGAAACCCGAAACTGCGACCAGCAGAGTTTTAGTGATTGTATTGATGTTCATACGTATTCCTTCAAAAAGACCTTAAAAACTGACTTTGACGCCGGCCATGTAACGACGGCCAAAACCTTCCACTTCAATAGGGCGGCTGGCATCGCCTTCGAACCGTTCGCCACCTTCATCGGTGATGTTGTTCAGGTCGGCATACACGGAAACCTGGTCGGTCAGCTGGTAACGCACTGACAAATCCACTCTTTTGCTGTCCTGCCAGTAAATGTCGCCTGTGGCCTCATAGGAGATATCGTCCAGCCACTGGTCGCGCCATTGGTAATTCACCCGTACCGACCAGCCATAGTTTTCATAGAAAAAGGTGCTGTTCATCACGCGGTCTGAGGTGCCGGGTAAGGCCACTTTGCGCCCGTCTGGTGTGGCGAATTCGCTGTCCAGCAAGGCATAGTTAAACTGCATACCAAAACCCTGCAGGCTTTCTGGCAGGAAATCCCAAGGCTGAATGTAGGTCAGCTCCAGGCCGGTTAAGTGGCCGCTGCCACCGTTCAGCGTGGTGCTGTAGTCATAGCCTGAGCGGTCGATGCCGTCGGTATCAAAACGGCTGTCGCCAACAGTGGTCACTGAGCTGAACAGCACATGGTCCAGTTCACGGTGGAACAGGTTTACTGAAGCCAAAGAGGCGTCGGCGAAGTACCATTCCAGGGATGATGGGATGGACACCTCACTGTAAACGGCGTCGTGATGCGCCATAGT
>NZ_JBBIQL010000012.1:0-131180 GCF_037442345.1 Rheinheimera sp.
CGAAGGAAGATAAATGAACAGATAAAACACTTGGCAAAAATGAGGTGTCCATATAAGAATCCACACCGACGGCTTCTTCATCTTTCAGGTACGGGTTACCACCGCTGATGCTCTGGTCGGTGTCGCTGATGGACGCTCCGGCCCGTACCTGGCTGAAGCTGGCGCGGCTGGACCCTGTCACCCCGGCTAAACGGAATTTCAGATCCTCAGTGATATCCATATTCCAGTGAATGCTTGGGAACAGCTTGGTGTCATCCCGTGACATTTGCAGCGCTTCGGTGGCTGTGGCTGTTTTGACAAAACCTGCACTGTCCAGGCTGACACGCTCAGCACGTACACCCATCAGTACCTGATGTTGGTCCCAGGTCCAGGTATTCATGGCATAAGCGCTTTGAATATCTTCCTGCACTTCATAGGCACTGTCGGCAGAGCGGAAGGTGTCGGGGTTCACCAGGCCCATGTCGGTCAGGCTGGCCAGCGTCTGGTCTAACAGCTGACGGGCACCGGCATTGTCAAAGTAGTTTACGCTGAAGCCATGGCCCATATCGGTGTCCCAGGGGGTGCTGGTATTAAACTGGTTCAGGTCAAAATCAAGACCTGCCGCTTGCGCCAGTGGGCCGACATAAATAAAAGGTTGGGCCGAACCTGGTGACTGAGCGTCCCGCTGATCCAGCTGCACACCAAATTCCAGCTTGGCGTCGGCATCGGCATGTTGAAAGCTGTAGGCACCGTCGAGCTTCAGGCCCAGCGCCTCTGTGGTGTTTTCCATGTCATAGATAATTACGCCGTCAAAGCCAAAACCGCTTTGGTTCAGCGCCGACACAGCGCTGCCGCGGCTCATGCTGCGGTCTGCATTCACCACAGTGTTGTACAGCTGCATTTGTGGCACGGCCGGATTGCTCATGTCGTAATGCATGGAGGCGAACTGCGACGGGTTGGTTTGCATCCGACGGATAATAGGTAAATTCACCGTGCTTTCAGTTTCGGTGTAATTGACCGACCAGTTCCACAGCCAGTCACCACGCTCATGTTCACCGGCCAGGGTGTTCACCCAGGTGGAGTTGGCGTAGTCACCGTCCTGATACATAGCGGTGACTGGCACCGCCACCAGGTCACCTGAGCTGACGCCACGGGTGCCGGACACGGAAGCGGCATCTAAGTCAAAGGTAAACTGGTTACGCAGTTCGTGGTCGAGAAATTCGGTATAGAGGCTGGACAGTGACAGATAGTCGTTGTCCGTAGGAGCAAACTCAAACTTCACGGCGCCTGAGTTGGTTTCGCGGGTAATTTTGTAACTACGAACGTCAAAGCCGGTGGGGGCGCCATTGGCATCCCAGCTGGTTTCGTTGTTGTCGGTGGTTTGCTCATTGCTGTAGGTGGAACCTGCCACCATCACACCATAAGTGCCGTCGGACCAGGACAGGCGACCGGCATACCGTTCCTGATCACCATCCCCCAACTGGTTTTTACCTAAACCTAAATCCAGATCGGCAGCAAAGCCTGGTTTGGTCAGAGGGCTGAAAGTCTTGATATCTACGCGGCCGGCCACAGCTTCGGACGGCATTTGTGGGGTCAGGGTTTTGGCGACAACCACTTCACTCATCAGGTTGGCTGGTACGGAGTCAAAGCGGAACACCCGCTCTTCCGCACCTAAGACGTTCACGCCGTCAAAGGCCACCACTGTCCAGCGCGCAGGTGCACCACGCATCTGAATATAACGTTCCTGGCCCTGGTCGCGTTGCACCGCCACTGCAGGCAAACGGGCTAACGCAGCGGCAGCGGTTTGGTCCGGAAAGCGGCCAATATCGTCTGAAGCAATGACGTTGACCACGTTAGTGGCTTCCCGTTGAAGCGCAATGGATTGTTCCTGGCTGTTGCGGATGGGGCTTGCGACCACAGAGATGCGTTCCACGGCTTTTTCTTTTGCCCTGGCGTTTGGCCGGGTGGCTTCACCCGCCTCAGCGACGGCGGCCTCAACGGCTTCAGCGGCGACATCTGCCAGCACTGGTGTTGCAGAGGTTGCAGCCAATAACAGGCAACCCAAAGTAATGCGGTTCAGACGAAACGGAGCCGGACCTGTACGGGGCAGTCGCGTTAAAGCAGACATAAATTTACCTTCCTGATAGTGCGTGAATACAGTGCAGTGCCTGTTGGGCTGCTGCGTTTTTGCTCGCTCCAAGGTAAAAACTGAAGATGAAAGATTTGTGTATTGGATGTCTCTGCGGCGTTTAGAGACATCTATAAAGGGGCAGGCTCAGATGAGTTCTATCTGCTCTGGTGCTGTCATCATTCTGTAATGAGAACGGCTGGATTTGACATCTTTATGACAGTCGAACAGGAACTGCTGCGCCAGCGCCGGCCCCAGCTGTTGTTCCAGTTCATCCCGCAATTTGCTGCGGTTCTGGTCCAGGGTTTTGGCTTTGACTCCGGCTTCAATATCCTGCAGTGCTTTTTTATGGCCATGCCCCTGCAGCATCAACGCGGTTAATTCGGCGGCATAGTCGGTGCTGGGTCTGTTACTGGCCGGGTTCAGTACCCAGCCATCCTGCAGTGCAGATTTACGCCGGCTGGCATACCAGTAGTAATACAGAAAAGGCGTACGGCTCAGTTTCAATTCCAGGCCATGCACCCAAAGCTGGCCTGTCTCCAGCTGGAATTTCAGTTGGGGCTCAGCGTTGGCGACAGCCCAAATGGCCGCCGGGTCGTCCGGTAGTTGCCGGGCGGCCAGCACCAGCCAGTCCGGTTCATTGCAGTGCAACTGATGCCGGATGCCATGGTTGATTAAATCCAGACAGAGCTGGCTTGGCAGCAGGGGGCTGATCTGCGCAAAGAGTTGCCAGTGAGGCTCCTGCCAGTGCTGGCGACAGTCCTGCAAAACAAGTTTCTGCTGGCTGTCGCTGCCAGGTTCAGCATCCTGCAACAGGCTGTGAGTCAGTTGCTGCTCTCTGGGGCTGAGTACCGTCTGGCTCAATTGAGCGCTAAGCCAAATCAGGGTCAGCATCAGCGCCAGACAGACAGACCAACTCAGGGCCGACGGGGTGCACGCCGACTGATAGCGGGCATAAAAAGTCACCAGACCGGATTGCCACACCAACGACGCATCCACAGGCTGGCCTTCGCCTATCGCTTCAAAACTCGCTTCACACACCAGCAGTTCGTCAGAGGCCAGGCTGGCGCTTTGTTGATTCAGTTGCGCCAGCAACGCAGGCAGCAGCTGGCGAATGTAACCATGGTTGTTTTGCAGTGTGGCTTCGACCACGGCCGGCAACTGGCTGGATATCTGCCCGGATAACTGGCGGGATTTGTACAGGCTGGTGCCCAGCAACATCAGTCCAAGCAACAGCAGCCAAACCAGGGGCCACAGCAGGTGTTTGTTCCGGCTCAGACTCATGGGCATGGCACCTTGATCACACCATGCCAGAGCCTGGATTCTTTCAAGAGTCCGGCCAGCTCGCAATTCAGTGGAGCCAGGCTGTTATGCAGGTAAAAGCTGCCACCATTGCTGGTGCCGGACATTGGATGCAGATGTGCCATTGGCAGCGGCTGTCCGCTGACATCGTAATAAGGTGGGGGGTCTGTGTCTGACAGGGCCACCCCTTGTTTGTTGAGTAGTACAGCCGGGTAAAGGCTGATTTCACCCCGCGCAAAGGCATCTGTTAAGGCCTGTCGGTCGGCATAAAAACGGATAGTCAGTTCAGACAAACTCAGATCCGGCAGCTGCAACGACGCCAGTGGCAACTGATAACCGCTGTAACTGTTGCGATCCGCCAACAAGCCTATGTGTTGTTGCCGGACAAAAGTGGCATTCCAGCGGGGAATAGCCGACTGACTGATCCAGAATACGCGGTAATTCGGGTTGGCCCAGAGTTCGGTGTAGTAGGCCTCAAAGTTATGCAACACAGCTTTCAGGGTTTCCGGTCTGGCCCAGACCAGAGCGTATTTGCCCAGGATCAGGTCATCGGCCTGTAATTCACTGAGGGCAGGCCAATGCAGCTCAACCTGCTGGTAATGCGCGGCCAGCACCTGACTCCTGCACAACACAGGTAACAATGCCTTGGCTACTATGGGAGATGCCAACACGGTCAGGCTCTGTGGCTGATTGCCATTGTTAATTGCACAACGCTCTGAACTGTAGGGCTGAATATCAAAGGCAACGGGCGCAGACGCCAGAGTCCAGCCCAGCGCCAGAAGCAGCAGGGCAGCGGTCAGGCCGGTCATAGCCCAACGGAACTGCAGTGGTGTCAGATACCTGGTCAATGTCAGCGCTCCAAATTCCAGCGCATCACTCTAAAGATTTTGTATGACAATCAGGTTACATGGTGCGGCAGCTTCTGCCGTACCAGAATGGTCAACTGGCTGTTACCACCAGGTGAAATACAAAGCGGCAATAATCAGCAAAATACATAAAGCCTGCAGATTAAAGGCCGTATTGCTGTGAAACTGCACTTCGTTCAGTGCTATGGCGTTAGCGGCAGCCCCTTTGCCTTGAACCAGACTGACGACAATGGCGCTGAGCAGGCATAACACAAACACCAGCCCGACCCGATCAATAAAAGGCAATTCTGGCCAGTACAGCTTCAACAGCAGGCTGAATAAAGCGGAGCCTAAAGCTGCCACTAAACCTGCGTTGGCCGTGGTGCGTTGCCAGAACATCCCCAATAAAAACAACACCACAATGCCGGGGGTGAAGAAGCCGGTAAACTCCTGAATATACTGGAACGCCTGCTGGAACTGACCCAATAGGGGTTTAGCGGTGAACATGGCCAGCACCAGCGCCAATACACTCACCCAACGGCCGACGGCCACATAATGGCTTTGGCTGCGGTCCGGTCGCTTTACTGCATACAGGTCCATGGTGAAAATGGTCGCCACGCTGTTGCACATAGACGCCAGCGAGGACACCACAGCGGCCACTATGGCAGCAAAAATCAGTCCTTTTAAACCTTCCGGCATCAGGGTCATCATCGAAGGGTAGGCCTGGTCTGGCCGGCTGAGTTCCGGCACCAGCAGTACAGCGGCAATACCAGGTAACACCACGATCAGCGGCATCAGTACTTTTAAACCAGCAGCAAAGGCAATGCCTTTTTGGGCTTCGGCCAAATCTTTCGCCGCCAAAGCCCGCTGAATAATGTATTGATTAAAACCCCAATACGACAGGTGCATCACCCACATGCCCCCTAACACCACAGACAAACCAGGCAGGTCCATATAATGTGGGTGGTCAGCGGCAAGAATCATGTCGAATTTTTCTGGCAGTTGGTGTTGCAGTCGCTGGAAGCCTGCCCAGACGCCTGCTCCCTGACCAATCAGATCCAACGCCAGCCAGGACAACATCAGGCCACCAGCCACCAGCAAGACCACTTGCAAAGCATCGGTCAGAGCCACGGCTTTTAAGCCGCCATGCAGAGAATACACCACCGAAAACAGCGCCAGACACAACATACTCCATTCAATGCTCAAACCCGTCATGGTGTTGAGTGCCAAAGCGCCGAGCCACAACACTGCTGTCAGGTTGACAAAGACATACACCCCCAGCCAGAAGATGGCCATCACCTGGCGCACTCTGTGGTCATACCTTTGTTCAAGGAACTGCGGCATGGTGTAGATGTTTTTTTGCAAAAAAATCGGCAAAAAGAATTTGCCAACCAGTAATAAAGTGACGGCGGCCAGCCATTCGTAAGAGGCAATGGCCAGACCTATCTGGTAGCCGGAACCAGCCATGCCAATAATCTGTTCGGCAGAGATATTGGCCGCGATCAGTGAAGCTCCAATAGCCCACCAGGGCAGAGAACGGGTGGCCAGAAAGTAGTCGGCGGTATTTTTCTGGTGACCGGATTTTTCCCGCGATACCCACCAGGCCAAGGCGATCAGGCCGACGACGTAACAGGCAAAAACGGTTAAATCAAGACTGGATAAATTCATGCTTTCGTTTCCTGGGCTTAAAAAGAACCAACAGGGACAAGTCCCTGTTGGTGCCGTATCGGTATTAAGGGTGGCGTGGTGCAGTGCCAAAACGAACTGTTTCCGTCAGGTTGAGTGACGCCTTATTGGACGTGGTGGAATCGCCACCAATAAACAGCTCAAACAGGCCTTGCTCCGCCACTTGTTGCATGGCTTGATTATGGAAGCTCAGATCGGCGGCACTGAGGCTGAACTGCACGGTTTTTTGTTCACCGGGTTGCAGCAGCACTTTCTGGAAGCCTTTCAGTTCACGCAGCGGACGGCTGACACTGGCTACCTTATCCTGCACATACAGCTGAACTACTTCTGCACCGGCCCGTTGGCCCGTATTGCTCAGGGTGACTGACGCTGTGATCTGGCCATCCGGCGTCAGGCTGTTGCTGCTGAGGCTGACGGCAGAATAAGTAAAACTGGTGTAACTCAAGCCAAAACCAAAGGGGTACAACGGCTGATTGGACGCGTCCAGATAACGTGAACGGTATTTCTGTTCCGGGCCAGCAGGTTCATAAGGCCGGCCAGTGTTTTTCATATTGTAATAAATCGGAATTTGGCCAACATGCGCCGGGTAAGTGACAGGTAATTTACCTGATGGGTTGTAATCACCATACAGTAGATCGGCAATGGCATGACCGGCCTGAGTGCCGGGGTACCAGCTGTTCAGAATGGCATCGACATGCTGCTGTGCCCAGTTAATGGTCATAGGGCGGCCACTCATTAACACTAGCACCATAGGTTTACCCAGCTTTTTCAACTCTTCCATCAGTGCCTGCTGGGTCCCAGGGAAATCCAACTCCACCCGGCTGGCCGCTTCGCCTGTCATATCCCATTTTTCACCCATTGCCAGCACTATCACATCGGCTTGTTCCGCTGCCGCTATAGCCTCGGAAAAACCACTGCGGTCTGTGGCGCCAAACTCATAACTGGCCCCTTTGGCGTAATAAATCTGAGTGGTATCACCCAGCCTGCTGCGCAGGCCTTCCAGTAAGGTGACGGGTTTGTGTTGCCGGTCTCCGGCGGCGGACCAGGAGCCGATCATATCGGCTTTGGAATCGGCCAGAGGGCCAATCAGCGCAATACGCTGGCCAGCTTTTAATGGCAACAGCGCGTTCTGGTTCTTCAGCAACACCATGGATTTACGCGCCACATCCCGGGCCGCTTCCAGATGTTCGGCTTTGTACACTGCGGCCTGCTGTCGTTGTTGGTCTGAATAGCGGTACGGGTCTTCAAATAAACCCAACCGGTATTTGGCGGCCAGCACCCGGCTAACGGCCTGATCGATTTGAGCCATACTGACTTTGCCTGCGCTGACCAACTCAGCCAGATGCTGGCTGAACGCCGAGCCCTGCATATCCATATCGACACCGGCCTGCATCGCCAGCTCAGCGGCCTGAGATAAATCGGCCGCCACGCCATGGGGCACCAGTTCATTGATGGCGGTGTAATCAGTGACCACAAAACCAGGGTACTGCCATTGTCCGCGCAATACATCTGTCATCAGATAACGGTTGGCGGTCGCGGGCACCCCATTTAAGTCGTTAAAGGAGGTCATCACACAACCTGCTCCTGCATCCAGCGCCGCTTTAAAAGGGGGCAGGTAAGTGTCCCATAACTCCCGATCGGACAGATCCGTGCTGTGATAGTCGCGGCCAGCCTGAGCCAGGCCATACACAGCAAAATGTTTCACACAGGCCAGCAGGGTATCTGTGGCTTTCAGGTCATCCCCCTGAAAACCTTGCACCCTGGCTTTCGCCAGCACCTGACCCAGATACACATCTTCACCGGACCCTTCTGAAATCCGGCCCCAGCGCGGGTCGCGGCTGATATCCACCATAGGTGCATAAGTCCAGTGAATGCCTTCTGCGGCGGCTTCGGCTGCAGCGACCCTGGCGCTGGTTTGTACGGCGGCCGGGTCCCAACTGGCGGCTTCGCCCAGGGACAGCGGGAAAATGGTGCGATGGCCGTGGATCACGTCGTAACCAAACAACAGCGGAATGCCCAAACGGGTTTGTTCGACCGCAATTTGTTGCAACTGCCGGGTGAAATCGGCGGTATAAGCATTAAACACAGCACCGACCTGACCGGCTTTAATTTGCTGCTGGTAATCGGCCGACATGCTGGGACCTGTTTTGTCCCAGTCACTGCTGAGCAGATTCAACTGACCAATTTTTTCTTCCAGTGTCATTTGGGCCAGCAATTGGCGGATAAACTGTTGCATTGCTGCATCTTCAGACAGTGCCGTCTGGCTGGCCGGCGTGCGGCTTGCTGAGGCGTCGGCAGCTGAAGGGAGGTCCGCTGGTGTGCAGCCGGTCAGCAACGCAGCGCTGATGGCACAGGCCAACAATGGGAATTTGGATAAAGTCATAACCAGTCCTAGGGCTTAGAGGCGGACGGGGAAAGGGCCGGGGCGACAATGGCCTTGCCATGCCGGGAAAAACCCAACCGGCTCAGACCCCGTTGCACATCCGGATCCTGCATAAAATAGTTCCAGAGCAAAGCGCTGCGATAGTTTTCAATCATACCCACTATCGGCCCCTGATCGATGGCCAGATAGTTGGTGCGCACTTGCTGGGCCGGGTCATCGCTGACACTCAGGTTGATGGCGTCATAAAACCCCATATTGCCGAACAGGTATTTGCCATGGTTGTAGTACAGGTTTTTCAGCACTTGCATCGACTCTGCCGGAGTGTAAGGCATAGAAGACAAAGCGGCGGTAGGGATCACAGTGCCTTTGTCGCTGTAGGGGCCAGGTGCATGGGCGGCATAGCCTTTGGGCAGATGATCACCGGCGGTCAGGCCCCAGAAATCTTCGGCATAACCTTTCCAGCCAAAGGGGTTGTCGATGCTGTAGGCCCGGTTAATCAGGGTATGGCGCACATTTTGTTGCCAGTAATTGGCGTATTTATCCTGCAAACCGCGTGGGTCCAGCCCCATAAAGGAATAGTGGGCAAAAAACAGCGGGCCGCCTTTTTGTTCTTTGTTACCAAGAGGTAATGCCATGCCGTAATAGTCCTGATAGTTACGGAAGGTCTCGACTTTGTGACCGGCCCAGCCTTTGTGATACACAGTGTCCTGGATCGGGTGGGTTGGAGAAGCGGCCGCCAGCACATAGACAATCAGGGCTTCGTTATAACCTTTGATCGGATGGTCCATCGCAAAGCCATGGTTTTTCGACCAGTGCCAATACAAAATGTCCTGACCCTGGGTGTACCAGTTCCAGTTCATGTCGTGCCATAAGGCCGTAATGTCCTGACGCAGCTGCTGTTCTTGCGGGCTTGGCCTGTTGAAATACTGACGGGCTGTCAGTAAGCCCTGTGCCATAAAGGCCGATTCAACTATATCGCCGCCATCGTCGTATTTACTGAAGTTGTACGCTTTATGGCTTTGATGGTGATACCAGTGCGCCCACATGCCCTGGAAACGTTCGAGCTTTTTCAGCGACGCCGTCAGTTTCAGCAGCCGCTCCACCGCCTGCTCCCTGCTGATCCAGCCACGTTCAGCGCCGGTAATCACGGCGGCAATGCCAAAACCTGTACCGCCTGAGGTAATAATGTCGCCGTCTATGGGGTTTGGAATACGTTCTCTGGCCCAGCCCGTCTGGGGGTCGGCATAATCCCAAAAATAGCGGAAGCTGTAACGCTGGATCATCTCCAGCAGCTCTTCGTCACTGAAATCCCTGGTTTGGGTGCTGGCGGTGGCCAGTGGCTGCGTGCCGTCTGCAGACAACAGTCGGTAAGTCAATTGCAGGTTCTGGCCTAAATCGCCGGTAAAATCCTGCTGCAGCCCACGCTGCACCTTGCTTCTGGTTTGCCAGGGGCCGCCATTGACCGACACTTGCAGCGGGTAGGATTGATCGGCCGCGCAGAGTTCCGCGCAGCTCAGTTCCACATGGCGGTCATAACCAGTCACGGAAAAACCAGCAGCCAGACTGCTCCAACTGGAGAGCATGGCCAGAGAGAACAACACAACTTTGTAGCCGGACGCATTCAAAATTTAAGTCTCCAATAAAAAAATGGTGCCTGCAAAACAGGCACCTAAGGTGGGTTACATCAGGATCAGAAGCTCCAGCCCGCTGACAATTTCAGCTGACGCCGACCGCCATTGGTCGCATTAAAGGGGTTCGGTTGGGTAAAGTCCGCCGAATCTGGGTTCAGGTTGAAATTGTTGAAGTTGTCCTGATTAAACAGGTTCTGCACATCAAAGCGCACCCTGAATTTAGAACCGGCCACCAGAGAGCCACTGGCAAATTCTTTCGACAGGGACAGGTCAAAACGCTGGTAGTCGCTCTGGTTGGGTTCTGTCCGGGCAAAGAAGCAGGCAGTCCCCCCCTGACGGCAGTCCAGATACTCGTAAGTAGTGGCGGACGCCCAGGTGTATTTAAAGGACGCAAAAATTTCCCAAGGCAAATCGTAAGTGCCGGTCAGCACAACACGGTGATCCGGTACTCCAACAGATTTTTTAAAGCCATAATCCGCCACTGATTCATAATCCAACGCAAAAACTTCGTTGTAGACCCGGTTTTCTTCCGCATCGCTGAAGGTGTAGGCCAGGTTCAGGCCCCAGAAATCATGATGTGGCCGGTCAATTTTGACAAAGATATTGTTGTTGCGGGTCTGACCATCGTTGGACGACAGGATCAGGTTACCCCAGCCCGGTACACCAAAGCCCCAAGGCTGACCCCAGCTGGTGCCTGGTGCCAGAAAGCTGCCGTCTGGCCGGCGGTTACCCAATAACCAGTTAAAACCATCTTTGGACTCAGTGCGGGCGACACTGACTTCGGTATTCCAGTCTCCCCAATTGCTGCGCACCCCCAGGCTGAACTGATCGGAATAGGGCATTTTCAGATCATTGCTCAGCAGGAAACGTTCGCCTTTTAAACTGACACTGGATAACAGGCTGTCCAGACCGGCTTGTGTCAGGTACTGCGGGTCCCAGGCTATACAATTGCCTGAGCTTGGGGCACAAGGGTTGGCAGGGTCACCGCTGAACAGGTAACTGACCTGCGTGAAGGACCCTTTGCTTTGTTCCAGCTGGATAAAGTCAAACTGGTTGCGGTCGTACGAGCGGCCATAACCGCCAAACAAGCTGTGGTCTCTGCTGTCACCCAGTACGTAACTGAAACCAAAACGTGGTTGCCAGGCGCCTTTAAAGTAGCTGCGCTCAGACCCTGTGCTGATGTAGTCGTTGATGTCGTAGTTGGCATTGTCCAGATTGCTCCAGCCACGTAAAGTGGCCGCCAGATCAGCCGGTGTCTGGTAGTTTTTGTAACCCGGTGTCTCTTCATAATCCCAACGGATCCCTGGGTTAAGCGTCAGACGGTCTGTAACTTCCCAGTCATCCTGTAAAAACAGGCCCAACTGACGGTTTTTCGCTTCCACAGCACCACCAACCGACCCTGTCACCGGCACACCCCACTGCACCATATATGGGATGCTGGTATTGAAGTTATCGTTGCCGTTCAGCTGCACATTGTAGAAATACTGCGGGTTATACGGCTGGCGTTCCAAAGTGTTCAGCCTGACCTGCTTAAACTTCACACCGGCTTTGATCACATGGTTGCCGTGCCATTCCAGATCCAGCCAGCTGTGGTCGTTTTGCACCGACCAGCCTTTTTGGCCTTTGTCCTGAAAATCGCGACCGCCCCCCATATTCAAAATGGCCTGACGGTTGGCGGTTTGTAGCACCATACCAGGGCCATCTGTGTAGGGCTGCGGGTTCCAGCTGGCGTCTTCGTAGGTCAGCCGGAATTCGTTTTGCCCATGCTCCAGATACGCCAGGTGTTTCAGGTTATAGCGGTGATCGCGCACTTTGCGGTTGGAACCATAACTCAGCGTATTGGCGCCGCCAAAGTTGGAGACATCACTTTCATCGCGCAATTTGGCGGAAAACTCCAGCGCGTGGTCCTGATTGATGGCCCAGTCCAGCTTGGTGAACAATAAATCTTCTTCAAAACCCGAAGTTTCCCGACCCAACAAAGCCGCATACTCAGCAGGCAAAGTCACCAGATTGGCACCGTCGCCACCCGGAATATCCACCGGCTCGTCAATGGTTTTACGTTCATAAGACAGCAGGAAATGCAGTTCATCCAGCACTATAGGACCGGCCAGCATCAGACCGGCGTGACGGGTCATAGAGGCTGTTTTACCATTTTGTTCGTTAGGTTCGGCTTCACGCAGCCCTTCGTTTGTGTAATCAACAAAGAAATCCCCTTCAAAGCTGTTGGTGCCTGAACGGGTTACGGCTGTAATGGCGGTGCTGCCAACCTGATCAAATTCCGCTTTGTAGTTCTGGGTAATGACTTTGTATTCGCCGATGGCGTTTTGTGGGAACGGATTCCCACGGCTGGAATCCTGGCCTGTGACACCACCCTTCAGTACATAATCTTTTTGGCTGACACCGTCCAGAAACACGTTGACGTTACGGGACGCCTGAGCGCCACCGCGCAGGCTGACATTGCCAGCACCGTCTGTGTTCAGTTGCACCCCTGGTGCCAGGTCGGCAAAAGCCAAAAAGTTGCGGTTATTTTGTGGCAGCCGGGCGATCATTTCCGGCGTGATATTGGTGCCCACTTCACCGCCGGAAAAACTCTCGATCCGCACCCCTTTTACTTCAATACGTTCGACGTTTTCAGCCGAAGCTGCTGGCAGGCTGATATCAATAGTGGCTCTTTGACCCAGACGCAGCTCAACCGGATCTGTGCTTTGGTTCGCCACTGTAATTTGGTAAGTGCCAGGTTTTAAACCGACAAAAATATAAGAGCCATCAGCGCGGGTTTGGGTGGTTTTGACATAACCACGTTCTGTGTCTGTGGCTGTGACCTGCACCCCTTCTGCACCGGCATTGAGGATCTGGCCAGACAGAGTGGCACCTTCAATTTGTGCATAAACCGGGGCGGCCAGACCGCCAAATACGGATGCAGCTATGGCTGCCGACAGCGCGTTGCGCTGAAACCAGTTCGTTTTTTTCATCTTAGTATCCCTGTTGACTGCGTGTCAGCGCGCCCGCTACTGCTGTTGTTTTTATGTTTGGAAATCGATTTCCATTCAGCTGTTAAAAAAAATCCACCAGGGATTTTTCGGCTGTGTGCCACAGCTATTTTTATGATTACCGATAAAAATAACGGTGGATGGACAGAGTGTCAAGCTCGGATTATTACTGGTTTTATTCGGAGTTATAAGTGTAAATGATTGAATTCATTTGATTGTTTTTATTTTTCTTTCTGAGCGAACACAAATTTATTCCTGGAGAGCCATTGTTTTTGGCTGTGGCCTCTGATGTGGATACAACAGCTGGCTTACAGATTTTCTGCCTGAAGTGTGATACAACTGACAGCATAAGTGGCAGGTTTTCGTGGAAAAAGTCATTGCTCCTGCCGCTTTTGCTTTGTACAGTGGAAAACGATTTCATTGCGGCTGCTTTGGGTGATGCCCACAGAGCCAGAAACAGGTAATGCATGTCGACGAGTCAATTTAAACACTTTGCTATGGGTGATATCGCCAAAAAAGCTGGTGTCAGCATGGCAACAGTGTCCAGAGCACTGAATAATCCGGATCGGGTGTCTGAAACTACCCGCAAGCTGGTGCTGCAGGTGGTGGAGGAGTTGGGTTATATCCCCAACAGGCTGGCAGCCAGCTTACGGCAGGGACGGTCCCGTCATATTGCTATTATGTTGCCTGACATTACCAACCCCTATTTTGCGCCTGTGGTACGGGCTATTGAACAGGTGGCGATGGGCCGCGGTTATTCAGTGATTTTGAAAGACACACAGGATGATCCGGCCTTGGAGCGTTCTTTTACCGATATGGTCAAAACCCGTCAGGTGGATGGCATTATTACCAACTCGCAGCGGCTGCCTTTTGATCTGGATCCCAAGCTGCCTGTATTGCAGCAGTTGCCTCCTATGGTGAATGCGTCAGAGTTTTGTGAGCTGGACGGTATTCCTAAAGTGGGGGTGGACAATGTCGCCATAGGCCGCGACGCAACTGAACACCTGCTCAGCCTGGGGCACAGGCGGATAGCGGTGATCACCGGCACTCCGCATATTCTGAGCAGCCAGCAGCGGGAGCAGGGGTTCCGGCAGGCGATGCAGGCGGCTGCTGTTCCTTTTGATGAAAAAATGTTGTACCCAGGGGATTATTCCTGCGAATCCGGCATCGCTGGGGTTAAACACATTATGCAAATGAAAATCCGGCCAACGGCATTTTTTTGTTTTGGTGATTTGGTGGCGGTTGGCGCCTTACATGCATTACGTGAACTGGGTTATCTGGTGCCACAGGATATTTCGGTGATTGGAGTGGACGGTATTGCGTTGTCACAATACACGGCCCCGCCTTTAACCACTGTGGCTCAGCCACTGCAGCAACTGGGTGAGCATTCGGCCCGGCTGCTGATCGATTTGATTGAAGGCCAGATCCCAGAGCAACTGGTGCATATTCTGCCACACCAGTTAGTGGTCAGGGCCAGCACAGGTCCTGTCAGTGTGGTCTGAGACCAAGCCGTGTTGACCAAGCATTAACAGCAGCAGAGCCACAGCGGCTATCAGGGCAGACAGTAAAAACGCGGCTTGCTGACTGTATTGCCAGAACCAGCCGCTGGCGATAGTGCCACCGGCCTGACCGGCGCCGACACAGAACGCATAATACAACGCCTGAGCTCTGCCCTGCTGTTGTATACGGAAACGACGATGCAACCATTCCATGGTGCAGGCGTGTACCGCACTGAAACTCAGCGCATGCAGCAACTGACAACCCAACAGCACGCCTAACCAGTCGGCGCCAAACGCCAGCCCCAACCAGCGCAGACAGGTCGCGCCAACACTGATCAGCAATAAGTGATGTAGCGGATAACGCTTCAGCCATTTGGGCAGCATGGCAAAAGCGAGCAGTTCTGCAGCAACAGCCAGCGACCACAGCAGGCCAATTTGGCTGTTGTCATAATGCTGCTGCAGATAAATGCTGTAAAAACCATAATAAGTACCGTGGCTGAAATAAATCAGCGCAATGGCGGATAGGATCAGCAGCACAGCGGGTTGCCGCAACAGCGGGCCTACAGGACTGGGGTCTGGATAGTGCCGCGCCTTGGCGTGGGGCTGTGGAACCAGCATAGTGCTCAGCCACATCAGCGCCAGACTCAGCACTACCAGCAGCGGCAACTGGTCCAGACTGATCTGATCAAATAACCAGCCACCCCCGCTGACAGCGCAGACAAAACCCACCGAACCCCAGAGCCGGATCCGGCTGTAGTTTCGGCTTTGGCCGGCCAGCAAAGTTAAGGTCAGGGCTTCAAACTGCGCATTTATCCCTTGCCAGAAAAAACCACAACAGAGAAAAGCCAACACCATCAGGTGCAGGTCGCTGTGCACCAGATTGACGGCAAAACACAAAACGGCAGCGGCGGCTCCCCAGCGGATCAGTGTTAACCTGCGGCCTGACTGATCCGCCCACCAGCCCCAGACGGGCGGGGCTATCACATTGGTCAGCATTAATAAGGCGCTGACCAAGGCGATTTCCGGCGCGGAATAACCCTGTTTTTCCATATACAGGCCCCAAAACGGCAGGATCAGCCCCAAAGCAACACAATTACAAAAATAAAATGCGGACAAACGAACATAGATATGGCTCATGGAATTTGCTCAGGCTGCCGGGGTTTGCCACCGCAGGGGGGAACCCAACTGACTTTTTGTGGTTCATTCACGCATTCAGAACCTGTTCAGTCAAGGACTACTAGCATCATCTTCAGTGGCACAAGCTGTTACAAATAAAACGCAATGAAGTACAGGCAAGTGAGTCTGTTGGGGTGCTAAACCGGATAAACTATGCAGGTCTTTATGACAGTCAATATGGAGTTATTTATGTCAAAGTTGAAATTCGCTGCAGCGGCCCTGGTGGTTGGTGCATTAGCTTTATCCGGTTGTTCTGCCACTCATACTGCCATCAGCAAAAGGAACCTGGATGTGCAGACGAAAATGTCTGACACCATCTTTTTAGACCCTGTTGCTGATGACAAACGCACTGTGTTTGTGCAGGTGCGTAACACCTCAGACAAACAGGGGTTGAGCCTGGAGCCTGCCATTATTGAAGCGGTACAGTCTAAAGGTTATCGCGTAGTGCGTGACCCGGAACAAGCCAACTTCCTGTTACAGGCTAATGTGTTACAAGCCGGTCAGACCGACCTGCGCGCCCAGAATGAAGCCTTTGGTGGCGGTTTTGGTGGTGCTTTAGTTGGTGGTGCCATTGGTAACCAGTTTGGCAGTGGCAGCGGCCGCGCCGCAGCCACAGTAGGTGGTGCATTGATTGGTCTGGCGGCTGACGCTTTAGTGAAAGATGTGCATTACAGCATTATCACCGACCTGCAGATCTCTGAGCGGGCGAAAAAAGGTGTGGTTGTAGTGGAAGAAAACAAAGCAGCACTGAAGCAGGGCAACAGCGGTTATAAAAACGTCAGCTCCACCGAAGAAACCGAGTGGAAACGTTACCAGACCCGCATTATGTCGACCGCCAATCAGGTCAACATGGACTATGTTGAAGCTGAGCCTGCGCTGATCCAGGGCCTGGTTCGCTCTATCTCCGGCATCATGTAAGTTTTCTACCAGTTGATGTTCCCTTAGGCCGGCTTTGTCCCAAGCAAAGCTGGCTTTTTTTTTCGAGGGACGAAAGTTAGTGCTGGGCTGAGAGGTCTTTTCTGGTCACTTGCGAACCTTACAGGAAACTCACGATGAAGCCACTCACCCTTGCCATACTGCTGGTGTTAAGCCCTGCCCTGAACGCCGAAACTGCCACACCAACAGCCCTGATCGATACCTTCGCCAAGCTGTTTGGTGAACATAAAGGGGAACGGAAAGGTCACGCCAAAGGCTTTTGTGCTGCCGGTGAATTCACGGCCTTGCCTGCCGCAAAGCAATTCAGCCAAATCAGCTGGCTGAGTGGCGCGACGGTGCCGGTCACAGCACGTTTTTCCATGGCTGGCGGTAACCCGAAAGCGCCGGAAAACAGCCGCAGCCCCAGGGGGATGGCGTTGCAACTGAAAAGCCCCAATGGCGAGCTACAGCACTTTGCCATGCTGAACACCCCCGTCTTTGGTGCCAAAGATCCGGACGTATTTTTAGGTTTATTACAAAGTTCCTTGCCAAACCCAGTCACCGGCAAGCCCGATCTGGCCAAAGTTCAGGCCTTTCGTCAGGCCAATCCGTCCACCTTGCCGCAAGCGGAGTACCTGCAAAAAAACTCACCTCCCTGGAGTTACGCCACCAGCTCTTATTTTGGTATTCACACCTTTTTCCTGACCGACAGCAGTGGCAAAGAGCACAAAGTGCGTTGGCATTTTGTGCCTGTTGATGGTGTGAAGGGGCTGACTGATGCAGAAATCAAAGCGCCACCGACCGATTTTCTGCAGCAGCGGCTGGCCACCCGGTTGCAGCAAGGCCCGGTGCACTGGACTATGCAGCTGGTGCTGGGTGAGGCCGGCGATACCGAGACTGACCCGTCACAAAGCTGGCCTGCAAGCCGCACAACCCTGGATATTGCCCGGTTGAGTATTCAGCGTCAGGGCGACGACGCCTGCACCGGCATTAATTTTGACCCCAATGTGCTGAGCACAGGCGTCAGGGCCAGCAGTGACCCTGTGTTGCAAATGCGTTCTCCCGCTTATGCCATATCCTTTGGCAAGCGCCTGACCGGCCAATAACAGCGTCAGTCGTTTCGCATTCGTATGCAGTCTGGCCCGGTCCCGGCTTTTTGACTAAGCTGGGGCCAACAAGAAAACAACAGGGATCAGACGATGTTTAAATCAACAGTTATAGCGCTTTCATTGGCGCTGGCGTTAAACGCCTGCACCAAAGCCCCGGACAACAGCACAAGCAACGCGGTGGCCGCACCTGCTGCCACAGCTCAGGCGCAAGCGCCCTGGTGGCAGGACGCTGTGGTCTATCAAATCTGGCCCCGCAGTTTTTACGACACCAATGCCGACGGCATTGGCGATTTTAAAGGTATTCAGGCCAAACTGCCGTACCTGCAGGATTTAGGCATTAACGCCATCTGGCTGACCCCGATGTTTGAAGCGCCGTCTTACCATGGCTACGACTTCACTGAATTCTATGAGGTGGAGCAGGACTACGGCAGCATGGCCGATTTTGAAGCCTTGGTGCAGGACGCCAACAGCAAAAATATCAAAGTGATTCTGGATTTGGTGATCAACCATATTTCCAGCGAACACGACTGGTTTCAACGTTCTGCTGCTGGCGAAGCCCCTTACAAAGATTATTTTATCTGGCGTGACGAACTGCCACAGGACGGCTGGGGCCCGGCCTGGAACAAAGAGGTGAAGCCTGAAGCGGTCTGGCACTGGAACGAGCAACGCAAAGCTTATTACTACGCGGCCTTTGGTGCATCACAGCCCGACCTGAACCTGACCCACCCGGATGTGGTGGCCGAAATGAAAAAAGCCGCCAAATTCTGGCTGGATAAAGGGGTGGCGGGTTTCCGGCTGGACGCGGTGCGGTATGCCATTGAAAACGGCCCGGGACAGCAGGCAGATACACAACAAACTATTGATTATTGGGTGGATTTTACTCAGTACGTCAAAAGTGTGAAGCCAGACGCTTATTTAGTGGCGGAAGCCTGGGTGGATATTCCGGTGGCGGCCCGTTATTGGGGCGAAGGCAAAGGCCTGGACGCAGGTTTTGATTTTGACTTTGGCTACAAAGTGCTGGAGCTTTTAAACGCCGGGGCACAAAACGCCGAGTTTGGCACCATGGCGCAGCACAAAAAAGCCGGCAACAGCCTGCAAAACAACTTTGAGGACCGCAAAGCCTCTGGTGCGCCTTTTGAGTTTTTCAGCCCCTTCCTGACCAATCACGACCAGCCACGGCTGGCCTGGCAGCTGGGTCGGGATGTTAATAAAGCCAAGCTGGCAGCCGCCATGTTATTTGCCTCACCGGGTACCACTTACATGTATTACGGCGAAGAAATTGCGCTGACGCAGGCCTCCGACAACGAACATATGCACCGTCGTTCGCCGATGTTCTGGGATGGCTCCAATCAGGCTGGTTTTACCACGGCTGATAAAGTCTGGGTGCAGTCGGACAACCTGTTCCCGCCACAAGGGGATACCAGCTGGTGGGCGCCATTTTTAGCAGCCCAACTGCAAGGCCCTGCGACGGTAGCAGCGCAGCAGCAAGATCCGAAGTCGGTCTGGTCTTTGTATAAATTTTTGATCGCACAGAAAAAACGGCCGGAATTTGGCATTGCAGGTGATTACAGTGCAGAACTGCTGGCCGACGGCAAACTGCTGAAACTGAGCCGCACTTTAGGCCAGCAGCAGTCGGTGCTGCTGCTGAACCTGTCCGCAGAAGCGCAGACCATTCCGGCACCACTGGTGCCGCAGGGCTTAAACATCAGCTGGCAGGAAGACGACACCCCAGAGCTGGGTGCGTACCAGCTGCAAATCTGGCAAAGCTAAGTGGCTTTGCCTGACGGGGCGGGGTAAACCCATGCCCCTGCGTCATTCATCGATGTCAGGTGTAGGGGAGGGGCTTGACCCTCCCCATCCCCGTATCAGGCTTACAAATGAATGCCGCCTGAGGCTTCAATACGCTGGCCGTTAATCCAGCCGCTGTTGTCCGATAACAGCGCGACGACAGCACCACCTATATCATCCGGCAGCCCCACCCGGCCCAGAGCCGTTTGCGACGCAATCAGCTGGTTTAAGCCAGCGTTGTCCCGCACCAGACCTCCACCAAAGTCAGTTTCGATGGCACCGGGCGCCAGCGTATTGACCCGGATACGGCGAGGCCCTAATTCCAGCGCCAGATAACGGCTGAATACTTCAATGCCCCCTTTCATCATGGCGTAAGCGGCGTAGCCAGGCAGCGAAAAACGCGCCAGACCACTGGACAGGTTCAGTATCGCACCGCCGTCTTTCAGTTGTGGCAATAAGGTTTGCGTCAGGAAAAAGACGCCTTTTAAATGCACATTGACCATGGTGTCAAACTGCTCCGCCGTGGTTTCGCTGATCGGGCTATGTACCCCAGTCCCGGCATTATTGACCAGATAATCAACGCGGTCGCGTTGCCAATGCTGCTGCAACGTTGCAGCTAACTGCTGAGAAAACCCTGCAAATGACGAAATGTTGCTGGTATCCAGTTGCAAAGCCACCGCCTTGCGGCCAAGGGCTTCAATGGCACGCACGACCGCTGCCGCCGCCTCGGCCTGGCTATGGTAAGTGATCACCAGATCATGGCCGGCCCTGGCTAACGCCAAAGCTGCGTTTTTGCCCAAACCGCGGCTGGCGCCGGTAATTAATGCAATTTTTGTGTTCATGCTGTGCTCCTCTGTGTGGATGACGCCTAGCTTATTGCATGGAAATGTCTGGATAAATGAGCTAATTTCGAAATCACTATTCGCCATATCCGGATAAACAGGCCAAACAATGGACAGAATTTTGCAGATGCAGATCTTTGTGCGGGTGGCGGAACTGGGCAGCTTCAGCCGGGCCGCTGAGCAACTCGGGCTGCCAAAAACTTCGGTGTCGGAAGCTGTGCAGCAACTGGAGCACCGTCTTGGCAGCCGTTTGCTGCACCGCACCACCAGACGGGTGGAACTGAGCAGTGACGGCCAGCAATTCCTGCGCCGCTGCAGCGAGTTATTGCGTGAGTTTGATGAGTTGCAGCAGCTGTTCAAACCCGGCGATCAGCAGCTTAGTGGTGTGCTGCGGATTGATATGCCCACCGGGTTGGCGAAAAACCTGGTGTTGCCGCGCTTACCGGATTTTTTACAGCAGCATCCGCAGTTGCACTTGCAGCTGTCGAGCACAGACCGGCGGGTGGATTTAATTGCCGAAGGTTTTGACGCCATAGTCCGGGTGGGTGAGCTGAAAGACAGCAGCCTGATCGCCAGGCCGCTCGGTCAGATGAAACAGATTAACTGCGTCAGTCCGGCTTATATCCAGCGCTTTGGTACCCCCACGCGACTGGAGGATTTAGCCCGGCACCAGCTGGTCAATTACAGCCAGCAACTGACAACACAAAAAGCCGAATTTGAGTACCTGGATGGGGCTGTGCTGCAGCGTATCCGGATGCCCAGTCAAATCACTGTCAATAACGCGGAAGCCTACAGCGCCGCCTGTCTGGCCGGGCTGGGCCTGATCCAGCTGCCGGAAAGCGGTGCCCGGCCTTACCTGCACAGCGGTCAGATGATTCAGGTGCTGGCTGATTTTAATGCGCCGGCCATGCCGGTCAATCTGCTTTATGCACACCGCAAGCTGATGAGCCGGAACTTACGGGTCTTCAGTGGCTGGTTGGGTCAGCTGTTTCAGGCCGGTTCAGTTGCCGCTGGCAGGTCCACATAAAAAGTGCTGCCCTGGCCTTCTGTACTGTCAAACCACAACCGGCCGCCATGTTTTTCCACCAGCGCTTTGCTGATGCTGAGGCCCAAACCTGTACCGCCAAACTGGCGGCGGTCTGAGGTATCGGACTGACTGAATGGTTGAAAGATGCGCTCTTTAAAGTTGTCAGCAATACCGGGGCCCCGGTCGGCAATGGCAATACGGCAGCCCTTTTCCAGGCACTGCAGCCGGATCTGCACCACAGCACCTGCCGGAGAGAATTTGGCGGCATTGGACAGCAGATTGCCCATCACCTGCATCAGCCTGTTGCTGTCGGCGTTCACCCAGCAGGAACAGTCAGGTTCTGCCAGCTCAAAGCTGACCTGATGACTGATGGCATAACCTGACAGTTGCTGCACCGCGGTGCGTAGCCAGGGGCCCAGCTGAAACTGGCTGAGGTCAAAGGTCAGCTCGCCTGCTTCAATTTTTTGAATATCCAGTAAGTCATTGATTAAACGAATTAAATGCTGGCTGTTTAATTCGGCAATTTCCAGCATGGCGCGAATTTTTTCCGGCGGTTCGCCCAATGCATTCCCCAGTACCAGCTTCAGCGCACCGTGGATGGACGTCAGTGGGGTGCGTAGTTCGTGACTGACGGTGGAGACAAACTGGTCTTTCACCCGCTCCAGTTTTTTACGGGCTGTAATGTCTTCGTAGACCGCAATACCAAAGCTCAGAGCGCCATCCGGGTTATAACCTGGCCGGCCCCAGGCCTGCAATAAACGGGCGTCATGGCCCTGCTGCAACTGCAGGTTATCCATTTGCACCCGCTCGCCCGATAAGGCGCGTTGCTCCGGCAACTGGCTGTCGTCCAGCGGGCAGGCCTGTTGGCCCAACAGCAGGTTCAGTTGGGGGGGCTCAGTGCCAAACCACTGCTGCGCGGTTTTATTGCGGTAAAAAGGCTGGCCCAGTTTATTCAGTACCACTATACCCAAAGGCAAATCCTCCACCCACTGACGGAACTGATGCTGGGCGTAGGCCTGCAGCGCTGCGCTGTGGCTGACCACTGTGCGGAACACCACCACAAAAGCGATAAAGTTGACGGTCAGGTAGGTGGCCCAGGCGATTGGGTCTGTCATATAAGAACGCACACTGAACGGAACATTCAGGTACCCGTAAATAAAGCCAAGCGCCAGGCCGAACAGGCTCAGTGAGGCTGTCACCGCCAGCAGCACAGTGACCAGGGGCCGGAACAACAGATGTGACACCACACAACTTAGCACCAGCCACCAGATGCCCGGAGAGGCAAAACCAAAGTGCATGGCGCCCGGCAGACCAATGAGCCAGAACAGCAGGATCAGCAAACCGCCTTTGAGTGCTGTCGTCAGCTTCGGCAGCAGCCATACACCGCCAACAAACACCAGGCCGACCGCAATATGCAGGTTGTACAGCGGCAACCAGCCGGTATTGAGCGCCCGCAGGCAAGACAACGGCACGCCAAACAACGAAATCAGGGCAAAGTTACGCCACAAGGCATTGGCAAAATCGCCACGGATATGCAGAAGTTGCTTTTGAAGGATTTCGGATGACTGGGATAAAATGGCGGACACTGCTGATTTCCAGGAAATGTTCTGAATCCACTGTAGCCATTGCGCTCAGAATGCGCAATCGGTGTATCTGTGGCTGGCTCAGAAACCAAAGAGGTCAGGAGTTGGATCCGCATCTGCTTCCAGGTTGCTGTCCGGTTTACCGGCCAGTCGGGCGGCGTCGCGGCGGGCCCGGCGCTGCTCCAGCAATTTCAGAATACGGGCACGTTCGGCCACCGGCTTGTCATGCCAGCCAAAGCGTTCATCGCGCGAGCGCAGGCAGCCGACACAATAACCACGGTTATTGCTTTGGCATACCCCAATACAGGGGTTGGGTAAGTCGAATAGTTCTAACTGATCCATACCTGCTCTTTATCCCCGTCGCCCTTGACGCTGCAGCTGTGTTGACTGCGCCATCTCGCCCCAGTCACATAGGTTGACTATGCTCCTGGGGTCTCACTGGCTTGTCGCCTTGCTGCAACGCCAAGCTGCTTGGGATCGCTGATTTGACCACAGCGCAGCCCGGATAACTGCCTGTGCGGCCTGTAATTTTTTTACAAAACGCGGCAAAAAGCAAAAATAGTTGTTGACTAAAGATGTTTAGACGGCTATTTCTAATAGCGCAATGTTCCGGCACAACGTAAAAACACCGCCGGAACAACAAATAAGTAAAATTAACCTAAGAGTTAAAATACAAAAATGCGTTTAGCTTCAATTCTGAACATTATTGTGGTCCTCGTGCTCGTGGTGATTAGTCACTGCGGGGGATCGCGTTTGGAATTTTAAGCAGCACAAAATTCTCAACAAAACCCCCGCACCGAAAGGTTCGGGGGTTTTGTGTTTTTAAGGTCCCCGAAAAGTTCGAAACAGGTTTTGTTGTAACGGTAACAGCAACACAGAAAATTGAGAGCTCAAAGTAATTGGCGTTGCAGGACAGATGAATACGTAGGGGCGGGGTTGACCCCCGCCCGTCCAGCGTCCAATGCGGTGCTGGGTGAGTAGTCAACAACGCTACAGCGCCAAGCACGAAGGCCAAAAAGGGGATGGGGTATGAAAGGCGCAGAACTGGTAATTAACCTGCTGGAACAACAAGGAGTTGAACATGTGTTCGGCTACCCCGGCGGCGCCATTATGCCCATTTACGACGCGCTGTACGGCAGCAAGGTCAAACACTACCTGTGTCGCCATGAACAAGGCGGCGCGTTCTCTGCCATTGGTTATGCCCGCAGCTCCGGCAAAATTGGCGTCTGCATGGCCACCTCAGGCCCGGGTGCCACCAACTTAATTACTTCTCTGGCCGATGCTTTATTGGACTCAGTGCCCGTGGTGGCCATCACAGGCCAGGTGTCACAAGCCGTGATGGGTACCGACGCCTTTCAGGAAGTGGACGTATTGGGTTTAAGCCTGAGCGTGACCAAACACAGCTTTATGGTGCGTGACGTCAATGAGCTGGAAGCCACCTTACACCAGGCTTTTGAACTGGCGGTGTCAGGCCGCCCCGGCCCTGTGCTGGTGGATATTCCCAAAGATGTGCAACTGGCTGAAGTGCAGCTCAAACCCCGTTTGGTGGCCGACAATGCCGCAGAACCAGCCGCATCTCATTTGCCGGTGGCGGCGTTAGACCAGGCGCGTTTATTGATTCAGGGCGCAAAAAAGCCCATCGCTTACATTGGCGGTGGTGTGCATATGGCCGGCGCCGAAGCAGAGCTGAATGCCTTTTTACAGCAAAGCCCAATGCCGTCGGTGACCACCTTAAAAGGCATGGGCACTGTGAATGCCAGCAACCCTTATTACCTGGGCATGTTGGGCATGCATGGCACTCAGGCCGCCAACTTTGCGGTGCAGCAATGCGATTTGCTGATTTGTTTAGGGGCCCGCTTTGACGACCGTGTCACCGGCAAACTGGCCGCTTTTGCGCCCGACGCCAAAGTGATCCATATCGACATAGACCCGGCCGAACTGCACAAACTGCGCCGTGCCGACTGCGCCATGTTGGGCGATTTGCGTGCACTGCTGCCTGCCATGGCCGTACCCACTTACTGCGCCGACTGGCTGGCGCATTGTCAGCAGCTGAAACAGCAACACGGCTGGCGCTACGACCACCCGGGCGAGCAGATTTTTGCGCCTTTAATGCTGAAACAACTGAGCGACCGCGCCCCCGACAATGCGGTGGTGTGCTGCGACGTGGGCCAGCACCAAATGTGGGTGGCGCAGCATATGAGTTTTTCCAGCCCACGCAACCATTTAAGCAGCGGCGGTTTAGGCACTATGGGTTTTGGTTTACCGGCGGCCATTGGTGCGCAGCTGGCGCGGCCGAAAGACACGGTCATAGCGGTCAGCGGCGATGGCTCTTTTATGATGAATGTGCAGGAACTGGGCACCATCAAGCGCTTTCGCCTGCCGGTGAAAATTGTCATTGTCGACAACCAGAAGCTGGGCATGGTGAAGCAGTGGCAGCAGTTGTTTTTTGATGAGCGCTACAGCGAAACCGATTTGTCCGACAACCCGGATTTTGTCTCGTTAGCAGCGGCTTTTGCCATACCAGGCCACAGCATCAGCCGCAAAGACGAGGTGTTACCGGCGCTGGAAGCCATGTTTACCTGGCCGGGGCCGTACTTACTGCATGTACGGATTGATGAAAAAGACAATGTCTGGCCGCTGGTGCCGCCGGGCGCCGCGAATCAGGATATGTTAACGGGAGCGAACCAATGAACCATGTGTTAACGATACAAACCAAGAATGAGCAGGTGGCGTTGGAGCGGGTGTTGCAGGTGACGCGCTACCGGGGTTTTGAGCTGGCGTCTTTTGAAATGAAGCCGCTGGCGGATTTCAGCGGGCTGTTGCTGACGCTCTCGATTAACAGTGACAAGCCGATCAGCCTGCTGACCAATCAGCTGAATAAGCTGTATGACGTGCAGCATCTGGAATGCAAAGCGGCAGGTGCTGCCAGTTCTATGCGGGCGTGACCTGGGGTTGTTGATGGTTTGGTGGCATGGCGTAGATGGATCTGCGGCAGGGTTGCTGAATTCCAACAGCGACACGGCCGTGAACCCATCCCTGGGGGCCTCGTTTCGCGCCGTCCCTGGCGCTCAACGGTCGCTTTATGGAACACAGCAACCCTGAGCAAGTTGAGCAATACAGTAGAGGGTGAGGTGCTCATCCTTGAAAAAGACAAATTTATAAAACCCAGCCCAGGGCTGAGTTCAAAAAACAAACTATATGCACCCCAAAGTAATTGGAAGTGCAGCTAGGCGACAAGCGAGTGAGGCCCCAGGAGCATAGTGAACTATGTGACTGGGGCGAAGAGCGAAGTCAACAACGCTGCGGTTCCAAGTACGCAGGGGAACTAAACAAATTGGAGTTACCTAAGTATGCCAAAGTTACGATCAGCCACTACCACCGAAGGCCGCAATATGGCGGGAGCCCGTGCCTTGTGGCGCGCCACAGGGGTTAAAGATACCGACTTTGGTAAGCCTATTATTGCGGTGGTGAACTCCTTTACCCAGTTTGTGCCGGGCCATGTGCATTTGCGTGACTTAGGCAAACTGGTGGCCGAAGCCATTGAAGAGGCCGGTGGTATTGCCAAAGAATTCAACACCATCGCCATAGACGACGGCATTGCGATGGGCCACGGCGGTATGTTGTACAGCCTGCCGTCACGCGAAATTATTGCCGACTCGGTGGAGTATATGGTGAACGGCCACTGCGCCGACGCCATGGTCTGTATTTCCAACTGCGACAAAATCACGCCGGGTATGTTAATGGCCTCACTGCGGCTGAATATTCCGGTGATCTTTGTGTCGGGCGGCCCCATGGAAGCCGGTAAAACCAAGCTGTCGGATCAAATTATCAAGCTGGATTTAGTGGACGCTATGGTGTCCGCCGCCAACCCCAATGTCAGCGACGCCGACAGCGAAAAAATTGAACGCAGCGCCTGCCCGACCTGTGGTTCGTGTTCAGGCATGTTTACCGCCAACTCGATGAACTGCTTAGTGGAAGCTTTAGGTTTAGCCCAGCCGGGTAATGGTTCGTTATTAGCCACCCACGCCGACCGTAAGCAGCTGTTTATCAACGCTGGTAAACGCATTATGCAGCTGACCAACCGCTGGTATCAGCAAGACGACGCCAGCGCTTTGCCGCGTAACATTGCCAATAAAACCGCGTTTGAGAACGCCATGATGCTGGATATTGCGATGGGCGGTTCTACCAACACAGTGCTGCACTTACTGGCGGCGGCGCAGGAAGCCGAAGTAGATTTTGGCATGGCCGACATCGACCGCTTGTCGCGCATGGTGCCGCACCTGTCCAAAGTGGCACCGTCCACCCAAAAATACCATATGGAAGACGTGCACCGCGCCGGTGGCGTGATTGCCATTCTGGGCGAGTTATTACGCGCTGGCCTGCTGAACCCCAACACGCCGCATGTGGCGGGCAGCTCGTTGGGCGACGTGATCAACCGCTACGACATTACCTTAACCAAAGACCAGGCCGTGCACGACTTTTACCGCGCCGGACCGGCCGGTATTCGTACCACTGTGGCCTTTTCGCAGGACTGCCGTTACCCCACGCTGGACGACGACCGCTTTGACGGTTGCATTCGCAGCAAGGAAGGCGCTTATTCGCAAGACGGTGGCCTGGCGGTGTTGTTCGGCAACCTGGCCCCCAATGGCTGTATTGTGAAAACCGCCGGGGTAGAAAAAGAAAACCTGGTGTTTAACGGCCGCGCCCGTATTTTCGAAAGCCAGGACAGCGCAGTAGACGCCATTCTGGCCGGTAAAATGGTCGCAGGTGACGTGGTGATTATTCGTTACGAAGGGCCCAAAGGCGGCCCCGGTATGCAGGAAATGCTGTACCCCACCAGTTACTTAAAGTCGATGGGTTTGGGCAAAGCCTGTGCGCTGATCACAGACGGCCGTTTCTCGGGCGGTACGTCGGGTTTGTCCATTGGCCACGTGTCACCCGAAGCGGCCAGCGGCGGTGCCATAGCGCTGGTGGAAGAAGGCGATGGCATTGCCATTGATATTCCCAACCGCCGTATTGCCATTGAAATCAGCGACGCCGAACTGAACGAGCGCCGCGCCGCGATGGACGCCAAAGGCAAACTGGGCTGGAAACCTGTGAACCGCGAGCGTTACGTCAGCCCGGCGTTAAAGGCCTACGCCATGCTGGCAAGCAGCGCCGACAAAGGCGCAGTGCGCGATTTATCCAAACTGGAACAGGACTAACGCATGATGGATGCCACTGCGCTTAATACGGCCGCGGTAGAACGCGAAACTGCCGCCGCACCCCAGGTAAAAAATGCCGCGCCTGGCGTGGCTAACCATACCTATTGGCAAAAACCCGCCACCGATTTAGCGCAGCAGCAGGCCTATTTGCGCGATATTTTACTGTCTCCCGTGTATCAACTGGCGGTGGAAACCCCGCTGCAGGCCATGCCGAAGCTGAGCCAGCGGCTGGGCCATCAGGTGCTGTTAAAACGGGAAGACCTGCAGCCTGTGTATTCCTTTAAGCTGCGTGGCGCTTTTCATAAGCTGTGCAAGGTAAAAGAGCAAAGCCCCAGTGCTGCCGTCATCTGTGCTTCGGCAGGCAACCACGCCCAAGGCGTGGCCATGTCGGCACGCAAATTAGGCCTTAAAGCCACTATTGTGATGCCGATCACCACGCCAGAAATTAAAGTCAATGCAGTCAAAGCCTTAGGTGGCAAAGTGCTGCTGCACGGCACCGCCTTTGACGAAGCCAACCGCCACGCCATAGCGCTGGCCGCTGAGCAGGGCGCGATTTATATTCCACCTTTTGATGACCCGGACGTGGTTGCAGGCCAGGGCACAGTGGCCAAAGAGCTGCTGAGCCAACACAACAAACTGGACGCTGTTTTTGTGCCTGTGGGCGGCGGCGGGCTGGTGGCCGGTATGGCGCTGTACATTAAAGCTGTGATGCCGGGTGTGAAGGTGATAGGGGTAGAACCCGACGACGCCGCCTGTTTAAAAGCGGCGCTGGAAGCGGGCGCGCCAGTCACGCTCGACCGGGTTGGGCTGTTCGCCGACGGCGTGGCGGTGAAACGCATAGGCAACGAGACCTTTAAACTGGCGCAGCAGTATTGTGATGATGTGATTACGGTTACAAGCGACGAAATTTGTGCGGCAATAAAAGACATTTTCGACGACTTACGCGCCGTGGCCGAACCTGCCGGAGCGCTTTCTTTGGCGGGCCTGAAAAAATACGCCGCCAGCGCCGACCACAGCCAGCAACTAAGTGCGGTATTAAGCGGCGCCAATTTAAACTTCGACACCCTGCGTTATGTGTCGGAGCGCTGCGAGCTCGGCGAGAAAAAAGAAGCGGTGTTTGCCGTGACTATTCCCGAGCAAAAAGGCAGCTTCCGCCGCTTTTGCCAAACCATAGGCGGGCGCGCCATTACCGAATTTAACTACCGCTACGCCAGCGATCACAAAGCCCATATTTTTGTTGGTATTAAGCTGCGCCACGGCGCTGAAGAGCTGGCGCAGGTCACCCAAGCCTTAGCCGATGCCGGTTACGAATTTCAGGATTTATCCGACGACGAACTGGCCAAACTGCATGTGCGCCATATGGTCGGCGGCATGCCACCGCGTTTAGTGCAAGAGCAGCTGTACCAGTTTAACTTCCCGGAATACCCCGGCGCACTAATGAACTTCCTCACCACTTTGGGTGATGAGTGCAATATCACCCTATTCCACTACCGCAACCACGGCGCTGCGACTGGCGATGTATTGGCAGGGTTTGAAATAGCCGATCATTCGGAGATAGCCGAACACTTGGACCAGCTCGGTTATGAATACCGGCTGGTCACTAGTAATGGGGCTTATAGGGCGTTTTTGAGGGTGGAAGCAGTCTAAATATCAAAGTGTATATTTGTTGCGCCAGTAGTTTAATAAATTAATACGTGAAGCGTAATTGGTTAATTCATTTGTTAATGAAAATTCTCATCCGACAATTAGCTAATGAATGTTTAAATTTCGATTCCTAGGCAACAATTTCAAAACAATTGTTGCACATCTTTTGTTTTGTATAGGCTAGGTGATTCGTATCTATTGGTTTTCGACACTTTGGGCAGCTAAATGCTTCTCCTATATTCATTAAAAATCTCTGAAAGAAAGAATCTTCCAAAGATATTCGTCTTATGTCTCTAAGATCTTTTAAATTCATATTATCAATTGCGGAACTGTCTAATTGACTCTTTGCTATATTCAGTGAGTTATAACATCCGTAGTCAATCGAGTAAACATTGTAAGAAACGCCAGAGTGATCTTTATGAGAGTATCCACTTTTTCTAAGGTGTAGAGCTCTAAGATCAATTAATTTTTGTATGTGTTTATTGGTTGAGTATTTTTCTGGAATTAAAAAATGAATTGATTTTTTTCTTTCTATGACTTCCTGCACGATTTCAGTTAGTAGTTGCTTTTCAATTGGATTTTTATCTATTTGCTCTTTTTTGTCTGTTTCATACCACTCTAGGTTGGCAGACCTAACATTTTTTACACTTATTCTTTTTGCGTTTGATGTGTGTGATATTATAAATCTGTCATACGAATTAATGAAAAGATTAATGAAGTCTCTTGGGATTCCGGCTGATGCAACAAGTATTTCATTAAGTGCTACATTTGCAAGAAATAAATTTATCACATTTGAATTCTGGGTTTTGTTTTCTTCCAAAAGTTTATTTATTGATTGGTTGTCGTGGCTATTTAAATGCTTTAAAAGCAAATCGTTGAAAAAATCTCTTGTTTGAGTTTTGTTTACTTCAAAAACATATCTCATATCCAGTGGATAACCAAATATATCACCACCATCCTCTAAACCCACAAATTTGCTGTCAGTTCTTATACCGAGATTGGTTCTGTTGGGTATGGCGGCAATTTTTAGAGTTACTTTTAATGCGGCAAACATTTTTTTGATTATTTCCGCAAGGTGAATTTGTGTCTCAGTACCAATTTCTGACCATTCATCTAAGAGAATAAATAATCTATCAAGCTCCAATAAACTTATCAGGTTTTCCATCTCGTTAGTCACATCTAATATAGAAATATATGACCCTAACTTAAATTCTGATCTAGTCTTTTTGTCGCTATCGGCAGACAATGTTGCGCTAGGTGTTACTGATAATAGCGCTGAAGTCTTAAGGCTATTAGTCTCTTCTTCTGATATTGATAACTCCTTTGATTTTCTGAATGTGGTTCCGTCAAACTCTAAGTAAATTTTTGAGAATTGTTCGAAAAGTTTATCTGTCTTTTGTTGAGAAATGTTTTTATCTGAAAATGGATTGTACCCAAATATTGAATTAACATTCGTATAGCAATTAATGGATATTTCTTGCAGTATGTGTTTAAATATTAGTATTGCATTTGATTCTGGCGATTCTATCTCTTTAGGAATTAGAGGGATTATTCTTCGTAGATCGATATAAATTGGAAAATATTTTTTTTCTTTAAAATTGTCGAGTAATTTTTCACTTAGTGCTCGCAATAAATGCGTTTTTCCTGACCCTCTCCTACCATAAATAACAGTATTGTTGACATTTAGAATGTTTTCTATATTTTCAATTCCTTAATATAGTTCAAGATATGATTTGTAGTCTATGTTTTCAGCCCTAACATTGTTAGCTAAACTTTTAACACAGCTTCTTATTTCATTTGATTTGATGCTGAACAATTTGTCACCTCGAAATTAAAAATGTGAGGAAAGTGCTTGGCCCATGCCCCAAAGGTTAAATCTTTTATAAAGCAGAAAATGGATAAATAAAGCGGAAGAGTTAAAAGCGGATAACGCCTGAAAACCAAACTGCCTAAACATCCTTTTCCGGCAACCTGCAACACGTTGTTGTTACTTTAATAAAACCAAGGTAAAGCAGCTTTTCAGAAACGGCAAGCAGTTTTTCGGTACGGCTGAGGATATGTTTTAGTTGGCGGATTTTGTCTGCTGCAGGCTGGCTTCGACAGTGATTAGCGGCTCATACCGGCCGGGCCTTGGCGAGTACTGTGCTACGGAATTTTTCCGGTAGGGCATTTGGGGTTAATACATCTACCTTTACCTGCAGCAACTGCAGCAGTTGGTGGCGTATAGCGCCTATATCGAACATCGTCATTTGCGGGCCTGGGTCGACCAGCAAATCGAGGTCGCTTTGTTCTGTGTCTGTGCCTTGCAGTACAGAACCAAACACCCGCACATTGCTGGCGCGGTGCGCAGCCACAACCTGGCGGATTTGTTCACGGTGTTTGGCTAAGGCCACAGAAGGTTTCATTAGGATCTCCATTGATTCTGCTCAGATTTTGGCCTTCCGCCGGGGCGCTGGTAACAGTAGGCATGGTTGTGTGAACACTCCAGCTGGAATTAACTCTACCCCGTCGTTTGTGTTGCAAGATGCTTTTGGCACCAGGCTGCTGCTGGGGTATGCTTATAAACAATTGATTTAAAGGCAGAGCAAGACGATGACACTGGATATCACCCCGTTAAAAAACGCCATCTCACGGCTGGATGAGGGCTGGGCGCGGTATCAGCAAGACATTACCGACACACAAATTCGTGATGGATTGGTGCAGCGTTTTGAATTTACCTATGAAATTAGCCACAAAATGCTCAAACGCTATCTGGAACAGAGTGCGGCCAGCCCTGAGCAGTTTGACACTATGCCTTTTGCCGATTTAATTCGTTCGGCCAACGAACAAGGCTTGTTATTGGGTGATTGGCCGGTTTGGCGCAGTTACCGTGATATGTGCAGTAAAACCAGCCACACCTACGATGAAGATATTGCGCTGCAGGTGGTGGCGGGTATTCCAGCCTTTTTGCGGGAAGCACAGTTTCTGGCAACCCAGTTAACACAGCGGTTAAGCCATGCATAAGCCTGATCGACTGCAGGTTTCCGCGTCAGAATGGCAGGAATTGCAGCGCATTTTGCAGCAGTATTTGCCCCAGCATGAAGTGTGGGCGTTCGGTTCGCGGGTGGATGGGCCTTGTAAACCCTTTTCGGATCTGGATTTGGTGATTCTGACTGAACAGCCTATGCCTCTGGCGGCTATGGCTGAACTGTCGGAAGCGTTTTCTGAATCAAACTTGCCCTGGAAGGTGGATCTGGTCGATTGGGCCACCACCGCAGAATCTTTTCGCGCCATTATCCGGGCAGGCAAGTTAGCCATTCACCCACTAAAAAACGTTAAATAAACCACAACCGGCAAGCAGTTTTTCGGTACGCCTGGCAGGTCTTGTTGTTGCCAGGCATACCGAGGCTTTGAGCTGCGTTTTTCTATCGGCAAAGCACCAGCGCTTCGTATTCGTCCAGTGCATAGTGGTCTGTCATACCGCTGATATGATCCTGAATTAAACGGCAGCGCAAATAGCGTTCGTACACCTCGTTGTCATGCGGCAGGGTGTATGGTGAGTTTTGTAATGCTTTTTGGTAGCTGGATTTGTATTTGCCGGGTAAACGTCCTGCCAGCCGGTTTTCCAATGGCAAGTCTTTGTTGGCCTTGCCCGCCAGTACTCGGGAGAAATCATCTTTGCTTAATCGAAGTATGGGCAGGTAGGTGTCTAATAAACCGCCAATAATTTTAAAGCCCTGTATTTCCAGTAACTCTACCTCACGGGCATTAAATACAAATTCGCGGGCCACTGATTTGAATGTTTCCGTAACTGCATGGTATTGGCTTTCATCTTCTAATAGCGCTCTGTTAAAACTGCCGTGGAAGACCTGTTCAATGTTCGTTGTAAACTGCTCTGCGGCGTGACAAACCAACGGGTGGAGGATGCCTACGCGTAAGCTGATAAAAAATTCATATACCCTGTTGTCAGTAAGGTTCTGCGTTTTATCCCATGCGGACGTCACTATTTGCTCGAAGGTGACGGCGTTGCCACCCAGGCCTTTTAGTTTGCTGTCGACTGCAACTTTGCATTTCGCTTTAAAATGTTCCAGTAGCGCAGTTTTTAACTCGTCCAGGCCCAGAATGCCCTTTTCAACTGCATCTTCAATATCCGCAATGCAATATGAAATATCGTCCGCTGCTTCCATGATGTAGCTCAATGGGTGACGGTGAAACTCCGCAATGCCTAAGAGGTCATTTTGCTGTTTGATGTAACTGTGTTCGGTATGGAAGTAACCGGGTTTTTTCATCAGATAGCTGTAATCTTTGTGCTGTTCTTCCACCACTAACCAGGCCGGCCTGGTGTATTTCATAATGCAGGCAAGCTGTGAGTAAGTCAGGTTCATGGTCTGTAGCGACGTCACAATCCGGATGCCCTGCGCATTGCCCTCATAGTTTTGCAATTCCAGCGCGAGCATTTGCCAAAGGTGTGCGGCTGTTTCAGATTTATTTACTGCTTCTTTTGGCTTAATTCGAAACAGGTTGCAGGCAAACCATTTATTGATCGCTGCTTCCCCCGAATGACCAAAAGGCGGGTTGCCAATGTCGTGCATCAGACAAGCCATTTCAATCAGGCTTTCGGTGGCGCGTTCCAGTTCAGTGAAGTGGTAGGGATCAGTCGCGTTCTCTTTGGGTAGTTGGTGTTTTTCACGTAGCAGCCTGCAAATAGATTGCACAATAAAACGCCCTACCTGCTGCACTTCCATCGAATGGGTTAATCGGCTGCGTACCGCAGCATTGCGTTCCAGGGGGAACACTTGAGTTTTTTGTTGCAAGCGCCGGATGGCCGCAGAGTTAATAATGCGGCCCCGGTCACTTTCGAAAGCGAACTGCAGGCGAGTGATGTCGTAGGACGGGAAAGCTGGCTTGCTGGATTGAAGAGGGCGGTCGGCTTTAATTTTTTTGCGAAAATCGATATCCATCAGAACAACTCCTTGCACTGCTACCTGAATGGCTTAAATCAAGTTAAAACAGGTACAAAGAAAGCTCAAGCGGTTTTTGGTTCCGCCATCACTACTTAATGAATCAGTTGAAATCCATCTGCCGTTAATGCGTGCCTGGCAAAAGCAGTAATGGCTTTGTGGTCGTTATGGGCAATGGTGTGCAGGCCTAATTGATCAAACTCGCGTTGCACTTCGGCAAAGGCTCCGGCCAGTTTTCTATCGGTTTGAATGGGGGCTTGCAGCGGTAGCAGTACATGGTCTTTTTTTAGCACATTGTCTTGCTCTAAACGGGTAAAGCGGCCCAGCCAGGTTTGCGCGTGGTCGAGAATTTTTCCGGCATTTTTATGCTGAAAGGCCAGCGGCCGAATAACAAAAGTGTCGTTCGTTTTTGCAACCAGCGGCAGGGTGATTTCATCAAAACGGCCGGTGAGTTGCTGTTGTTTAAAATGAGTCAGCTTTTCTGTTTTCAGTTGGGCGCGAATGGCTTTTACCAACAGTTGTTCCTGATACGCTTCGGTCAGAAAAGTGCGGTGCACCAGTTGTTCAAACAGTTGGTCCGCCAGTTCGGCTGGTTTTTTGTCGATATACATAGTGCGCAGGTCTGAATAACGCACCAGCGTTTCGCGTGGCCGCACTAATTCCTGCATAGTCGCTACTAATTCTTTTGGTTGTAACGTGGCCATATAGGCATGGAGACGTTTCAGCTCTTGCTGCACTGTGTCGATGGCGGTCTTGTACAGCTTGCCTTGCACATCTTCAAAAAAGTCTGTGATGCGGGCAAAGCGGGTTGGAGCCAGGCGGAATTCAAATACAGTGTGGTCGGGGGCGCACAGCACTATGCCGACATTGGCGAATTCGCCCGTCTCAGCATGAGGTAAAAACCTTACTATTGCGTACTGATACAAAGTTTTCATATCAGAGCCTCCCAAAAACCATCTGTTCTGAATGATGCCAATAAAGTTAAAACAGGGGCATCGGGTGCACAAGGTGTTTCTTGTCGCTTTCTGATACTCCTAAAGTTGAAGCCAAAAAAGCTACATTCATAGCTGGTTTGGCTTCAAGGCTCTGCCGTATCTGTGTTGTCGTTGCTGGCCGTTAGTTGATTTTTATCACTGCCGGACTGGTGGTTGGCTGAGGCTGGCCGTCCTGATCAACAGCTGGGGCCGGGGGTTGGCTGTTCATATTGCGGGTGGCCACAGCCGCCGTTTCCAGGCCGCTGATAATATTGCAGACGGCGTGGTACTGCACGGCGTCGGCAATGGCTCGGTTCACCGGGTACTCCACCAGGCTTTGCTGCCTTTTGCTATTAATTTGCTGCAGTATGCCTTCACGTTGTGAGGTGATGCCTGACGAAATCACGTTTATGGCCAGGTTGTTAAAGTAGGCTTCGTTGTATTGCGACAAAATACCATTGGACACAGTGCTGCCCGCCGCCAGAGCCTTGGCTGTAGTGGCAGGTGTTACCACTGCCGCAGCCCCGCTTAACAGCGTGGCTAATCCACCCCACCCCAGCTGAGTTTGCGCTTTGGATGAGGTCAGCACCCGCAGGTACATGCCACATTTCTGGTTGGACGCCGCTATCACCCGGTCTTGCAGCTCGTTACGCTGGTATTTAAGTTTGTCGCTGCCAAGGTCAGTATTGGCCAGCTGAGGGATATCAGAGAAGCCGTAGTCGCTGAGCAGTGTGTTGATGTCGATGGTTTCATAGGCTTCAGCTTTATCTTCTGAAACCAATAAAGAGCCAGAACCGCTGAGTAAATTGGCTTCTTCCGGCATGGTGTATTGGCGCATGGTGGAGCAGGCGCTGAGCAGGCTGACGAGCAAAAGGCTGGTAAGTACCGATGTTTTCATTATGTTCTCCCTGGTGTTGGTAGGTAAAAACCTGCATCACCGGGCCGGCTTTATTCGGATGCGGCCTGCGGTGCAGCTTCTAAACGTAGCCAACTTTGTTCCATTTAGCGAAACTTTTGTAAATGGATTGCAGGGGGAGATGATTGAGTGTTAGGGGGCTGCAGGGGTGAGCTGCTGAACCAGTTGCTCCATATCGCGGCGCTGCTGTTGCAGTTGTTGCATTTGCTGGTCCAGCTCCTGCAGTTTTTGTTGCAGCATCGGCAGTAACAACTGGCAATCGACCGGGTGCTCTTTGCTGCCATGCTGGCGCTGCACGGCGCGAATTTCCGCCAGGCTAAAACCCATGTGCTGGGCTTTGAGGATAATCTCCAGCCGTTGTTTGTTGTCTTCGTTGTAATAACGGTAACCGTTGGCCTGGCGCACTGAGTGGATCACGCCTTGCTGTTCCAGAAAGCGAAGTTTGGATTCCGACACATTCAACAGTTTGGCAAGCTGGCCAATGCGGTACATGATGTTCTTCCTGCAACAGAAAAATATCGCCGGATACTGGCATAGAAAAGCTTGACTCTCAACTAGGGTTGAAGCTTTACACTGTCTGCGTCGTCATTCGGGTTATAGCAGCGTTGGCTTCGGCACTTCGCCCCAGTCACATAGGTTTCTATGCTCCTGGGGTCTCAGTTTCTTGCCGCCTTGCTCTAACTCGAATGCCATAGCAGCAAGCTTCGTCGTCATTCGGGTTAGAGCAGCGTTGGCTTCGGCGCTTCGCCCCAGTCACATAGGTTTCTATGCTCCCGGGGACTCGATTGTTTGTCGCCTTGCTGCAACTGCAATTACTTAGCAAGTGCCTGGCGTTGTACTTGAATTCAGGCCGTCCTTATTTGCATTGGATTGGAATTCCAGACGGGCGGGTGCAAGACCCGCCCCTACGGTTTTTTCCAACCAGCACCTGACTGAAACGTTGGTGTAGGGGCTTGTCCCAGCCCGTCCATCTATACCGCGGTGTGTTTTATCGGGCGAAATTGCCATAAAGGTTGAAAAAAATGAATACCAAGAGGTGTCACTATGTTGTTTAAAAGCCTGAATCTGCCAAGTGGCGTGCTGCTGCAAAACCGGCTGGTAAAAGCGGCCATGGAAGAAAATATGGCGGCCAGTGGTCAGAACCCCTCAGCAGCCCTGATTGAACTGTATCAGCGCTGGGCAGAAGGTGGCTGCGGTTTGCTGATTTCCGGCAATGTGATGGTCAGCCGCACAGCACTAACTGGCCCGGGTGGCGTGGTGCTGGACGTATATTCCGATATGGCGCTGTTTAAGCGCTGGGCTCAATCCGTGCAGAGTGGTGCCGGCCAGCAACATGGCTCCAGGCTGATTTTGCAACTAAACCACCCCGGCCGTCAGTTACCCACCAATCTGGGCCAGCCTGCGCTGGCGCCCTCCGCTGTGGCGCTGGATTTAGGCAAATTCTCCAACATGTTTGTGAAACCCCGTGCCATGACGCTGGATGATATCGAGCAGGTAAAAACCCAGTTTTTAACTTCGGCCCGGCTGGCGCAGCAGGCGGGTTTTAGTGGGGTGCAAATTCATGCGGCGCACGGTTATTTGCTCAGCCAGTTTTTATCGCCTTTGGTAAACCAGCGCACCGATCTTTATGGCGGCAGCCTGGAAAACCGCGCCCGCCTGCTGCTGGAAATTGCCGCCAGGCTGCGCAGCGAATTACCACAGGGCTTTATCGTCAGCGTGAAGCTGAATTCGGCCGACTTTCAGCGTGGTGGTTTTTCCGCGGACGATGCCAAACACGTGTTGCAGTGGTTAAACCCGCTGGGGTTGGATTTTGTTGAGTTGTCGGGCGGCAGTTACGAAGCCCCGGCGATGCAGGGCGACAGCCGGGATGGCCGCACCCTGGCGCGTGAAGCTTATTTCCTCGAGTTTGCCAAAGACCTGCAGCAGGTGGCAGCTATGCCTTTGATGGTAACGGGGGGAATTCGCCGGCGCGAAGTGGCCGAGCAGGTGCTGCAGTCGGGAGTGGCTCTGGTGGGTATTGCGACGGCTTTGGCGCTGCAGCCGGACTTGCCCAGGCGCTGGCAGGTTGGTGAGCCGTTGGCGCCGGAATTGCCTGCACTGGAGTTTAAGCAAAAGCCATTAAAAGCTTTAGCCACTATGGCCTATACCAGGCTGATGCTGCGCCGTTCAGGCGAGCCCCTGCCATTCTGGTCACCGCTGCGCTGGCCTCTGTGGATGCTGCTGAGCGACCAGCTACGGCTGAAAAAACTGGCCAAACGGTACCGCCGTGAAATGGCCGGTAAAGGGGCCAGTTGCTGCAACTGAGGCGGTCAGGGTGGGGTAAACCGCCGCCCTGACCGAAAAAGAAAGGTTAGATATGCGTCAGCCAGCCGTGTTTGTCTTCGGCCTGGCCCCACTGAATAGCGTTCAGTGCCTGACGCAGTCTGGCAGTAGTGGCACCTGGCTCACCCGAACCTACTTTGTATTCTTTGCCCTGATGGATCAGGGTGCCGACCGGCGCCAGTACCGCAGCAGTGCCAGACAAGGCCGCTTCCGTGCCTGGTTTGGCGGCACGTTCCAGCAGTTCGGCCACTGTCAGTTCACGTTCAGATACGGTCATGCCCAAATCGCGCGCCAGCGTCAGAATAGACTCGCGGGTCACGCCGTGCAGGAAGGAGGCGTCCAGCGCTTTGGTGATAATTTCGTTGCCGTCGATCAACAGGAAGTTGGCCGCGCCGGTTTCCTGTACATCGCCGTTCGGGCAGAACAACACCTGATCGGCCTGGTACTGAGCACGGGCCTGCAGCGTTGGGTGCAGCGCACTGGCGTAGTTACCGCCACTTTTGATCATGCCCATATGCGGTGCGCAGCGGGCGTTGTCTTCCATCAGCAACCGCAGGCCGCGGCTGCCACCGGCAAAGTAATCACCGACAGGCGATAACAGCACATACAGCATGGACGTAGTGGTTGGATTGGCCGCTTTACCAATGGCCGGTTCGGTACCTATATGGGTCGGGCGGATATACATAGAACCCGGCGGCGTGGGGACGTCGGCCGCGTAGTGTTTCACCACGTCGATAATCATCTGCTTTAGCAGGTTGGTGTCAAACTCTGGCAGCGACAGCAGTTTTGAGCTTTGCTGCATACGGGCGATGTTTTTGTCCATGCGGAAAATAGCAATGCTGCCGTCTTCGTGACGAAAGGCTTTTAAGCCTTCAAAACAGGTACTGGCGTAGTGCAGCACATGCGCGCCCGGGTGCAGTTGAATGCGGTCGGCGCTCACCAAAGCACCTTCGCTCCAGCTGCTGCCATCAAAATGGGCCAGTGCCATTTCTGGCATAAATACGCTACCAAATGCTGCCATCTTCTTTATTCCTGTTGCTTGCCGGCCTGACAAGGCCGTTCATTTTTGTTACTGCGAATTCTGACTTGTCTTGTCGGTTTCGGGGGCAAAAAAAGCGGATGGGGGAGCTGGCGCTGGGCCATCAAAACCTTGTGGAATTTCATCTGCTGCGCACCCGAACTATCGTCCACCACTGCCACAAGGCGCCGGGCCATTGTACAGCGCTTAAACACAGATGGCATTAGTTAAATGCTGTGTTTAATCAATCAAATTCTTGTGAATTCCGCTGATGAATTTGGCCGGTGCAGCGGCTGCAGCTGGGCGCTATGGTGTTTCAGAACCTGCAGTAATGCCAGAATTTTTTGAATGGTAAACTTGACTTAATGTTAAGTATAATTAACTTTGAGTGTGGTTTAGTATTCATTAATTGCTGGTTATTGCACTGGAGACTGCTATGGAACACGCAGAAGATTCACAAGTCAGCTACCGCGAGAAATCGGCCTGGCTGGCCATTCTGGCCCGGCTGCTGGCCTTTGGGCCTTATTTTGTCTGGGTGTCGCTGAATGCCGCTCAGGAGCTCAGTTTGTGGCAACAACTGCAGGCTTATGGTCTGACAGTGGCTGTGCAGCTGGCATTGCTGGGTGGAGGTTACCTCTGGTTGCGCTGGCAGATGCCGCTGGATGCCAAAGCCGCCAAAGACGAACGTGATAAAGCCATTGAAGCGAACGCACTGAAAGGCGCTTATTACCTGCTGATGACCGGCATGATCCTGGTGGGTTGTCTGATGCCATTTTCGCAAAGTGGCTGGCCACAGTTTCAGGCCGCAGTGTTTTTTATTGTGCTGAGTGAGTTGTGGCATTACAGCCAGATGGTGCTGAGTTACCGCAGGCAGGCCCTATGACTGAACAGCTGACCAACAGGATCCGGTTGCTGCGTTTTATGCAGGGCGAAATGACGCAGGCTGAACTGGGCGAAAAAATTGGAGTCACCCGCCAGACCATTGCCGCCATCGAAGCAGGGAAATATTCCCCCAGCCTGGAGGCGGCTTTTAAAATTTCCCGGGTGTTTGGGGTGCCGCTGGAGGAGGTATTTCAGTGGCAGCAGCAGGCGGATTGACAGCACAGCACTGACTGTGTGAGTGAAACGATAAATCTTTGTAAGCATCTTGTGCTTTAGCGGCATTCTGCAATAATGCCGCTCGTTCAAGTTGAGAATGGTTCTCAACTTCTAATGCCGAGGTTCAGGATGAACAAACTTTGTAGTTTCAGCAGTGTATTGTTTTGCTTTTCGTTATCGGCGCAGCAAGAGTTCGCCATACCAGACCCGTCAATTGCTTCCCATGTGGTGCCAGAAGTTGCCGCCACTGCTGCGGATGATGCTACAACAGAGCTGATGCTGACACTGGAGCAACAGGCCAGGCAAGTGGCTGATAAATATGCCGACGCGCTCAGCTGTGGTCAGCATGAACTCATTGGCCTGATCCCGTGGAATACCAGTACCGAAGGCGAAGGGCAGATGTTGTCCTGGCTGGTGTTATGGGCGGCCGATCTGGGCTGTTACGGCGGCAGCGGTTCTTATGCTTATCAGCTGACGCTGGTGGAAAAAAATGTCGGTGGCTTGTTTGTGAACGCCAAAGCGTCATCGCCTGTTATTCGGATGAAAGGCATGCCCAGTGCCAACTCCCCAATCAGTGGTTTTGAAAAAATTTCAGATGACCAGATAAAAATTTTCGGCATGGACTATGGCCCGGACGACGCCCGATGCTGCCCTTCCAGGCCTGTTGCTGTGATACTGCAGCGCGACAAGCAAGGCAACTGGCAGGCGTTAAACAGCCGACAGCCATAAATTTTGCCGGCTGCTGTGGCCGTTAAACTGGATCCGCGGCCGGACTTGCCTGTTCTGCCCTGAACCTTACTTTTTGCGCTGCAACATAACAGAGGGTTTTCAGGCCATATCCGTAGAGTAAGGTCAGCAGACAAACGCCTGTCGCTGGACCAAATGCGCTGGCAAATTCGGCAGCGGTCAAATTGTTGGCAATGGCGATCACGCCAATCAGCGTGCTGAAGATTCCCATCAGCAACGCGCTTTGTCCCATGATGTCAAAAAAATGCCCGGCCTGACGGTAGTGTTGGGCGCACAGTGGTTGCCTGCTGTCCACTAACAAAGCAAGAGCCTGACGCAGCGTTTGACGGGATGTCGCTCCTACAGCGAACATCAGCGAAGTCGGAACTATCAGTACCAGCGACACAAAGTCATAAAATGCCAGTGGGTCATCAGGCGAAGACACCCACATAGCCCAACCGCTTAACACCACAAAAGACAACAGGCTCAGCACAAACATCAACAAATCTCCTTTCGTTTTCAGCAGATAATGCCAGGCCGTTTGCAGGCATTGCTGGCGGTACCACCAACAGGCCTGGCTACGGCTTTGTTGCTGGCGTAAAATAAATTCTTCTTGCAGATCACCCAGAATGGCTTCTTGTATGAATTCGGGCAGCAGCCACTCTAAAAGCAACTGACTCAGGAGGGGCGGTTGCAGATGAGGTGGCAGTGGGCCTGGTGGTATTGGGGGGGACGCGGTTTTTTTCATGGGTTGCATCAGCTGGCACTCCTGTTGCCGGTATCAGGGCTTCCCAGCACAATACCCTGCCATAAGTTATCCAAAGCCTGCTTGCTGCGCTGCAGTGCCTGTACACCGTCTGCTGTGACGGAGAAGTATTTTTTAGCCCGGCCTCCGCGCTCGGCAGTGGCCTCGCCCTGGCGGCAGTTGAGCATGCCTTTTTGTTCCAGCCTCTCCAACGTGGTGTACAACGCACCAATACTGAGATTGCGCCCTGCTTGTTCAGCCAGACAGAGGCGGATCTGCGTTCCGTAGGCCTGGTCGCGTAGCTGCAAAATGCATAACAGCAGCATCTGTTCCAGTTCGCCGATAAATTTTTCCTGAGGCACCGCCGATCCCTGCTCTATTTTAATTACTACACAATGTAGATTAAATTGCGCGCAGCATACAAGATCTATTGGAAAACTAACTCCGGAGCAAAAAGCCTGAACTACACTGAAGTCCGGGCCTGGTTGTCACAGGCGCGAACCGTTGCCAAAACGGGTTGATCTTCAGCTGGTTCTCACTCAGGTTTTATATGGCATTCGAAATAGTTCACGCGGTAGGCTGTGCGCTTTACCTGCTGTTTTTCGTATTGATGTTAGTGGCCCGCAAGGTGCCGCGCACTAACCCGGGGTGTGGCTGGTGGGCTCTGGCTATACTGGCAGCGTTCTGTTCCCGTCTGGTGTATGTCTGGGTTTATCAGTTTGATTCTGAAGGCGCCAAACTGGCGTACAGTTTGTTGTCACTCAGCGAGAAATTATTGCTGTTGTTGGGGGCCAGTGCTTTTTTTGGTTCCCTGTTCAAGCCCTGGTTATACAGCGGATTGGTGCTGGCTGGCCTGGTCTTTTTGCTGGTGGCTTACCTGCTGCAGTGGTCGCCCTGGTTGTCGGGTCTGGTGCTGGGTCTGATCAACAGTGTCACCTTGTTGATGCTGGCTTTTATTGTATTCAAAGGCGAGCTGGCCGTGCCGTTGCTGATCCGTCGCTGTATCGCCTTGTTTGCGGTATTAAGGGCCGTGCACTGGTTCCTGTTTGAGCCGGTGTCGCTGGTGCTCTACAGTGACTGGCGCACTCAGGCGTTCTGGCTGGGCACTGTGTTGGTGGTGGGGATGTACCTGTGCCTGCTCAGTGCTGTGTTTGCGTTGTTTCATAAACGGCTGATCGAGTCGGAATCCAAAGCGCTGGAAATGGCTTACAAAGACCCGCTGACCGGCCTGAACAATAAACGGTATGTCGACGCCCTGTTTGAACAGGTGTTGTTGCTGGCCAACAGACCCCATCAGCTGCTGGCGGTGTTTTATATCGACCTGGATAACTTTAAACCCATTAATGACCAGGCCGGCCATAAAGCCGGTGACGCTGTGCTGCAGGAAGTTGCGCGGCGACTGCGGCAGCATATGCGCAGCACAGACGTCTGCGCCCGGGTGGGCGGCGATGAGTTTCTGGTGATTGCGACACAGCTCGATCACCCGGCTGGTGTGAATCTGGTGGCTGAAAAACTGTCTGAGCTGCTGGAGTTGCCGGTGCAGATTGACGGCCAGAGCTACAACCTGGGAGCCAGCATTGGCATCAGCATTTACCCGCATCACGGCAGCGAGATCGCTGATTTGATAGAAAAAGCGGATGCGGCCATGTACAGCGTGAAACGCAGTGGCCGCCATGGCTTTACCATGTACCAGGTTGAGCCTGTGCTGGCAGAAAACTCCTGACGGGGCCAGCTGTGACGCTGGCCCACTGCGCCCATTACAACCAGTAACTGATGTGCTGATGGAAGCGGATTTGTACGTCCTGCTTTTCAGTATTCAGCATCAGCTTACGAACCAGTTGTTTCATGCATTCCTCGACCCGCTGCAGAAAACGGGCATAGCCTCCTTCTGTTAACTGGCTGTCATCGGCAATCAGCAATAAATGCACTGTGTCCGGGCAGAGCTCGGGTTGCCAGTAGCACTGCAGCATCGGGTCTGTGTTGCTGGTGTCAAAGCTGAGCAGCCGCAGTTCTTTGCTGACGTGCTCTTTGTCGGACTGAAAGTTGCGCACCAATGGGGTACGGCCGTCGGCCACCAGGGCGGCCAGCTTCAGATGTTGGGCTGTGACCTGCTGAAAAAACAGCTGTTCCAGCGCAGGCACCAGCACACTGCTGCTGGCCAGTGTCTCATGTTCCAGGGTCAGGGCCTGGCGCAGTTGCCGGTTAAAGGGCAGGCTGATCACGGCGTAGTTCATTTGGTGATACTGTGCCGGCAGCAGGCAGTTGCGGCTTTCATAACGTTTGGGCACTGCCCGCATTTTGTAACCGTAGCTTTGGTCATGGCCTTTTTGCCGGGCAAACAGGTCGTACCCTATATGCTGGTGATCACGCAGTTTCAGGCCTGCATTCAGGCTGGGCAGGCTTTCCCTGAAACCCAGCAAGGCCTGACGCACTGCATTGTGAAAAGTGGCGGCATGGGTGCGGATTTCGTCACCCGCACTGAGCAACAACAAGCTGATTTTCCGCGCTCGGTACTGGCTGTCAAAGTAGGCTTGTTGGCCTTCATGATAGGACGGGTTGTAGAAAAACAGCATCTGGTCCTGGGTCTGCACTGTCAGTGCTTCAGGCAGGTAACGCACCACCGGCACTTTGTCATTGGCGATAAAGTAGCAGTGGTGCAGGCCTTGCTGCTGGCAGTGCTGAAAGAAACTCTGGCTCAGCGCCTGGTAGCAGCTGATCAGGTCGGGGTAATGACTGAGCAGTTCGTTACACAGTGGCAGTTCGGCCAGCAGGTATTGGCTGGAACGGGCGTTTTGCGGCAAATAAACCTTATGCATGTGGTTCTCCTGATTTCTCAAACTGGCGGCATTGTGCGCCTGTCGCAGATGACAAATGCTGATCCAGAGCAAACTTCAGTGCGGATCCTGAGGTGAAAGGGTGAGCAGGTTTTCGGCACAGGGCCCCTGAGGGGGGCCGCTGTTGCTTTTCGTTGCCTGCGTTGGGGGATCGATGTCCGGGCCGGCGTTGGGGGATCGATGTCCGGGCCGGCGTTGCGATACCAGGCTGGAGGGGATGGCTGTACAGCTTATGGTCGTGTGGGGCTGCTTAAAAAACCTTTCACCAAGGCAAACTGAGCCGCGTAGTAGGTCAGCATAATCCAGCTGCCCGCGTAAGGAATGGACTGATAAAACTTGTTCAGACCAATCAGGCTGTCGGAGATAATAAACAGCAGGCCACCTGCAATCAGCCAGGGAGTGGCGCGGCCTGAGCACCAGGTGCCGAACGACATGCTCAGGATCACCCCCATATAAATGCAGACCGGCACCGCCATTGCGCCAAGTTGTGGCCACATCAGGCTTAACACCAAGGCAGCAAAGCCCAGGTAAGGCAGTAACAGCAGCGGGTAACACCGGCGGAAGGGCCGCAGGTTCATCAGGTAACTCAGATGGCCAAGTAAAAAGGCCGCCAGACCCACGACAAAAAGACGCTCGCCGTCCCAGGCCAGCAATACGTCTCCCAGCATGGAAAAACCTAAAGCAGCCAACAGCCATGGCTGTGTCACACGGCTTTTAATCAGCCAGCCGCTGAGCAGTAAAAGCGGAAGTATTTTCAGCAGAAAGCTGAGCGGGAACTCTCCGGAGCGGGATAACCAGATATAAGCAAAAGCGAGCAGGCTGTAGCAAAACGGGATTGTTATTGTCATTGGAGTTCCCCGCAGAATGGTTGCTTTCAGTCTGCCGCGCAATTGCTTTGGCTGCAAGTGCGGCGCTCAGCGGCTTGTTGCTTTGGCCGGATTTCAGCTTGCTGGCTCTGCAAAAGCATGAAATATTTAGCGAAACCCTCCGGAGCCTGCATTTCAGGCCTGGTTTTGATGACAAGGAGATGCGGGTATGGCACATCAGTGGCGTTTTTTCCGTTCAGGCGGTTTTGATCAGGTTCGGCTGGATAAAATTGAAGACTGGCAGCATTTGCACGAACTGGACCCCAAATTATGGGCGGCGCTGAGCTGCCCGGTTAAAGGGCTGGAGTTTGACGAACGCACCCTGAGTTATCTGGACAGCGACCAGGATGGCAAGGTTCGTATTGATGAAGTACGAGGTGCAGTCCGTTGGGCTTTGTCTGTATTAAAGCATCCGGCTGTCTTACTGTCCGGCGATGAATTGCCACTCAGCGCTATTGACGACAGCACGGAGCAAGGGCGGAAATTACTGGCCTCAGCCCAGCGTATGCTGACTAATCTTGGCAAAACAGCGGCGTCGGCACTGACGGTGGCGGACACTGCGGATATGGCGACCGTATTTCCACCCGATCAGCTTAACGGCGATGGTGTCATCACGGCTGAACTGGCAGCCACAGACAGCCTGCGCCAGCTGATTGGCGCAGTGCAAAGCTGTGGCTGGACAGTGCAGGACCGCAGTGGCGTGGCCGGTATGGACCAACCCTTGCTTGACCAGTTTGTGGCTGCAGGCCGGGCCTATACGGGCTGGCTGGATGCAGCGGACACTGTGGCTGCAGTGGCAGGAGAACACACCGCAGAATTGTATCAACTGGTGCAGGCGCTGGATGCCAAAGTGGCCGACTTCTTTACCCGTTGTCAGCTGGCCGCTTATGACGCCAATGCCACTGAACCGCTGAATGCGGCCCTGGCTGATTATGCGGCGTTATCCCGCCAGTTATTAAGTGCTGACAGCGCAGACGCCAGCCATTTGCCACTGGCGCGCATCAGTGCCGAGGCTGTATTGCCATTAACAGCCGGTGTCCACCCCTATTGGGCAGACAAACTGGCTCGTCTGGCAGTGCTGGCCAAGCCGGTGTGGAAAACAGCCAAAGAAATTAATGCCGCCAAATGGCAGCAGTTGAAAGACTCGCTGCAGCCTTATGCGGACTGGAAAGCGGCTGAGCCGCAAAGCCCGGTCGCGGCACTGGACATGTCGGTGTTACGGGCCTGTCTGGATGACAGTGTGCTGGCCGATGCGACGGCATTAATAGCGCAGGATTTAGCCCGTCAAGCAGAAGCGGAGGCGGTGCTGGAGGTGGATAAGCTGATCCGCTACCAGCGTTACCTGCGGGATTTGTTGCATAACTTTGTCAACCTGCAGAATTTCTACAGCTTAAAACAGCCAGCCATATTCCAGAATGGCCGGCTTTATATTGACGGTCGCAGCTGTGATTTATGCATTGACGTGCATGACGCGGCGAAACACGCCAAAGTGGCCGGTTTGTCCGGTGCTTACCTTTTGTATATGGACTGCAGCCGTCAGGGCAGCACTGAGAAAAAATCCATGGTGGCGGCGATGACAGCCGGGGATGCCGGTAATCTGATGGTTGGGCGCAACGGGGTCTATTACGACAGCAAAGGTCAGGATTGGGACGCCACTGTCAGCCGTATTGTTGAAAACCCTATCAGTATCCGCGAAGCCTTTTTTACGCCTTATCGCCGGATTGGCCGGATGATTTCTGAACAGATCCAGAAATTTGCCGCCAGCAAAGACAAAGAAATTGAAACGAAAAGTGCGGCAGGCGTCGGCGACGCTGCCAAAGTGGCCGAAACTGCGACCAAACCGGCAGCACCCTTTGATGTGGCTAAATTTGCCGGTATTTTTGCCGCTATTGGCCTGGCCCTGGGTGCCCTGGGCACAGCGCTGGCCACAGTGTTCAGCAGTTTCCTCGGTCTGAGCTGGTGGCAAATGCCACTGGCACTGGTGGGGATAGCACTGGTGATTTCTGGCCCGGCCATGCTGCTGGCCTGGTTTAAACTGCGGGAGCGCAACCTGGCACCTTTGCTGGATGCCAATGGCTGGGCACTGAATACCAATGCCAAGCTGAGTATTCCTTTTGGCACTAAACTGACGGCGCTGGCGCTGTTGCCTGCAGGTTCCAGCCGCACCCTAACTGACCCTTATGAGCAAAAAAGCAATGCAGGTCTCTACCTGAGTTTGCTGGTGGTGGCCTGCATTGCGGGTTGGGCCTGGCAGGCCGGATTACTGAACCGCTGGTTAGGTTAAGCGGCTGCAGTTCTGACAAACAACGGGTGGCACAAGCCACCCGTTTTATTCGTGAATCAATTCAATCTGCGGGGCGTGCTGGCGGAAGAAATGCCGCACGGCCGGGATTTCTTCCAACGGAAACAACCACTGTTCACCACCATTCCAGGCCAGCTGCAAAAAGCCCGGCCCTTGAATATCCTTTCGTCCTATCACCAGTTTGCGCACTGTATCCGGAAACACAAAAGGGCCTATGCAGATCTGCCCGTTGTCCAGCCGGAGCTCTTCAGTCAGGCTGGCACTGTCAAACTGCGGATGGCCGCGACTGTGCAGGTACTGCAGCAACATCAGGCCGAAGACAGGAATGTTGCTGAGCATCAGCAGGCTGTTCAGTTTGCTGCTGTTGACGATGATCACTGTGAGGTACAAACCAAACAGGCTACATATCACGAAACGACCGGCTCCACTGAGCACCCGCCATCCCTGTTTGATGCTTGTTAATGTCATAGTCTGATAAGGCCAGCGGATACCCCGCTGCGATAGCATTTTCACGCTCTGTATTCCCTGCGTTATGTTGAAAAAATGTAACTTTACTAAGGCCTTCCTTTGGTATCAAGCCATTATTTCTTAGTATTCAACGGATTGGGGGCGGATCAGCATCATGTCACCAAACCAGTGCTCCATAGAACCGTCCTGCAGCAAACTGTCCAGGCTTTGCTGTATGCGCTCGCGTAATTGCGGGTGAGGGCTATTTTTCGCAAAACCCAGGTACACCGTTTGGGTATCGTCTGCTGCAACAGGCAGCAGCTTCTTTCTGAGCAGGTTGTGCAGCTCTGGTTGTTTCTGGATAGCGGCCCTGGCCAGCTCACTGGGCAACAGCGCGAGATCCACCCGGCCTTTTTCCACCATACGCAGCGCGAGTTCCGCAGAAGGGGCCAGCACTTTTTGCCGCTCTGGCATGGCATCAACCACAGCCCGTACTTTGGGGTGCAGGCCATAGCCCCGCACTGTCACTAGGGTAAAGTTACCCAGGGAGGCCAGCAACGGAAGTGGGCGTTGATCGTTGTAACGTTGCCAGGCGGCGTCCGGGAAACGTCCGGCATAGCTGTACATCCACATATAATTTTGTCCGGCTGGCGACAGCACCAGGTTCATCATCAGATCGGCTTCGCCACTTTCCATCAGTTTGAGGCAACGCTTGCTGGGTGTTTTGGTGCTCATTTCCAGGTCAACACCAGCCCGGCGTGCCAGCTCCTGCATAAAGTCGACACCAGGGCCAGTGGCTTTGCTGCCTGATGTATTAAATTCATGAAAATTCGGGAAATGATCCAGACACCAACGCAGCCGCACTGATTCTCCAGCCTGCAGGGCCGCGCTGAAACAAAAAAAACTGAACACGAACAGGAGCTTTATCATCCATCTGTCCTCGCTGTGGTGCTGGTGTTGCTACTATACATGCCCCAAGCGACCAAACTGACTTTTTTCTGTAACAGGCAAGTCAGACCGTTTTTTAACTTGCCATGCCCCAGTGGCATCTTTTACCCTTGCCAGACCTGAATTTAGCGGATTTTGACCATGTCAGATCAGTGTTTACCTCTGGAACAGCCCGCAGCGCTGCACCTGGACAATCAGTTGTGTTTTGCCTTGTATTCGGCGTCGCTGATGATGACCAAAGCCTATAAACCTTTATTGGAAAAACTGGGGCTGACCTATCCGCAATACCTGGTGATGCTGATCCTGTGGGAAAAAGACGGCATTGGCTTAAAAGACATTGCGGAACGGCTGATCACGGAGTCGGGCGCTTTAACCCCGGTGTTAAAACGGCTGGAGCAGCAGGGCCTGTTAACCCGCCAGCGTATTCCGGACAACGAGCGCGCTCTGGAAATTAAGCTGACTAAAGAAGGCAAAGCCCTGCAGCAACAGGCTTTTGTTGTACTGCAGCAAATTGGTACGGCCTGCGGCATGGAGCTGGGCGAACTGGTCAGGTTGCGCACAGAATTGCAGCAATTGCGCGACCGTATTGCCACCAGTCTGAACGCCGGTTAAGCCTGATGACCGCTGAACTAAAGATTGACGATCTGCAGCTGGGTGATGGCAAAGCCGCCAAACGAGGCTCGCTGATCACCGCCCATTACCGCGGCTGGCTGGAAGACGGTACTGAATTTGATTCGTCCTGGCGGCATGGTGAAGCGTTTGAAGTGGTATTGAGTAACAACAGAGTGATTCAGGGCTGGGTGCAGGGTTTGCAGGGCATGAAGGCAGGCGGCAAACGCCGGCTTTGGGTACCGGCGGCTTTGGCCTATGGCGAACGTCAGGTGGGCAGCATCCCGCCGCATGCCAACCTGATGTTTGAGATCGAACTTTTGGATGTGAAAAACCGCGACGATTAGGCCGGTGTCACGACTCTGTGATTTCTGCCGCAATCTGTTCCAGCACCTGCGCCAGCACTTCGGGTTCACGGGCGCCGGAGATCAGGTACTGCTGGTTAATAATAAAAGCGGGCACCGACTGAATTCCGGCCTCTTGATACTTAGCCTCTTCAGCACGCACGTCATCGGCATAGGCCTCACTGTCCAGCACTTGCTGGGCCTGGGCCGGGTTCAGGCCTGCCACCTGCACTGCATTCAGCAACACAGCCGGGTTGTTTACATCTTCGGCCTGACCAAAATAGGCGTCGAATAACGCCAGTTTCAGTGCACTCTGCTTATCAAAGGCGGCGGCCCATTTCACCAGACGGTGGGCGTTAAAGGTGTTGGTGGTGTAACGCCGCTGCATGCCGGAGAAATTCAGCCCCAGGCCTTTGGCGATGTCCATCAGCTGCAGCTGGGATTGTTCCATTTCGGCTTCACTGCGGCCATATTTGCGGGCCAGGGCCGGCAAAATAGGTTCAGGTTGCAGCGCCGGGTCCGGGTTGAGCTCAAAGGCGCGCCAGGTCAGTGTAACCTGCACTTTTCCTTGCAGTTGCTGCAGGGCTTCCAGCAGCCGCGCATACCCAATGGCACACCAGGGGCAGGCAATGTCCGATACTAAATCAATATGGAGCTGACGCATCAGGCTCTCCTTCAGGCAGGTTATTTGTACAGTGATGGGGGCGGATTCGTTAAATACAAGTTAACCTGGCAAAATGCGCAGTAAAGAAATAACAATTTATCTCATCCGCATTTGATAATGGTTTGCATTTGTGTATGATCCGCCGCAATTGGAGGATCTTGTATGTCAAACACCGTGAAATTCCGTAAGTTACCTTTAGTTGTTGCCACCCAAATGGCACTGTTCAGCCTGGCGACTGTGGCCGCAGAGGATGCTGATGTTGAAAAGGATGTTGAACGCATTGAGGTGGTGGGCAAATACACCATCAATGAGAACATTGATACGGCAACAGGTTTAGGCCTGAGCCTGCTGGAAACCCCTCAGTCTGTCACGGTGATCACGGCAGAACGTATTATCGATCAGGGCTTTAGCGGCATTAATGAAGTGGTTGCCCAAACAGTGGGGGTGTCTGCCAAGCAGCTGGATACCACCCGTAATGTGTTCAGCGCACGCGGTTTTGATATCGACAAATACCAGATTGACGGTGTGCCTTTGGCCTGGTCACTGGCGGGGGATTCCGGCGAAACTGTGGCTGACGTGTCCATTTATGAACGGATAGAGGTGGTGCGTGGCGCTACGGGCCTGTTAACAGGTGCCGGGGACCCATCAGCGTCCATTAACCTGGTGCGTAAACATGCCAACGCCACCGAGCTGCAGGGGTATGTCAATGCTGGCATCGGCAGCTGGAACCAGCGTTATGTGACTGCTGATGTGGCCAATGCCATGGACAGCAATGGTGACTTGCGTTTTCGTCTGGTTGCGAAAAAAGAAGTCGGCGATACCTTTATGGATATAGTCGAAGACGATAAAACAGTGCTGTACGGCATTATCGACGCCAACCTGACGGACAAGACGTCATTAAGCTTTGGCACTAGCTACCAGGACAATGACCCTGCAGGTTCAACCTGGGGTGGTTTACCGGCCTGGTTCAGTGACGGCACGCCAACGGACTGGGATACCTCAGTGACCACGTCGGCAGACTGGACTTACTGGCAGTCGAGCAACACCAACACCTTCGCCAACCTGGTGCATAACTTCAGCAATGGCTGGCAGGGCAAAATCAGTTACAACCACCTGAAAAACACGGCTGACACCCAGTTACTCTACGTGTATGGCACGCTGGATAAAACCACGGGTCTGGGGTTAAGCCCATGGCCGTACAAAAGCTCGGGTTACAGCAAACAAAGCAGCTGGGATATTCAGTTAAAAGGCGATTATTCACTCTTTGGCCGCACTCACGAATTTGTGGTGGGCGCGTTGACCAGTGAGCAGGATGCGTACACTGAAACTTTCGCTCAAACCTCGGCTTTTATTCCGGTTGGCAATTTCTTTGAGTGGACAGGCGCAACATACCCACAACCAGAGTTTTCTGCCACAGGTGCCGCGCAGGTGGATCTGGAAACCCAGCAGGATGGTTATTATGCGGCTACCCGCTTCCTGATCACCGACGATGTGAAACTGATTGCCGGGGCCCGTGTATCCAAATGGGAGCGGGTGGGTTTTAACTGGAACCCAACAGCGGAAAACTACGGCGACAGTGGTGTTTTTGTGCCTTATGTCGGCCTGATGTATCAGCTGACACCAGAGCACAACCTCTATGTCAGCCAGACCGAAATTTTCAAGCCGCAGCAGGCGCGTGACGTGAACAAAAACACGCTGGACCCGGTGGAAGGCACCAACTCAGAGCTGGGCCTGAAGAGCTCCTTTATGGACGGTGCCCTGCAAACTTCTGTCGCCATCTTTAAAATTGAGCAGGACAATCTGGCGCAAAGCACAGGTGTGCCTTTCCCGGATAACCCGCTGGAAATGATTTATGTGGCTGCTCAGGGCGTGGAAAGCGAAGGCTTTGAGCTGGAAGTGATTGGTAACCTGACCGCTCAATGGAATCTGTCGGCTGGTTATTCGCAGTACGAAGCCAAAGATGCGGCTGGCATTGAAGTGAACACCGACCATCCGCGCAAAAAGCTGAATCTGTTTACCACTTATAACTTTGCCGGTCTGGTCGACGGCCTGGTTGTGGGTGGTGGTGTCAACTGGGAAGACCAGCAATACAACGGCACAGGGGCATTCCAACTGGTGCAGGATTCGTACAGCCTGGTCAGTCTGATGGCGCGTTATGCGGTGTCGGAGCAGCTGTCTGTGCAACTGAATGTCGACAACCTGTTTGATGAGAAGTACTACAGCCAGATTGGTTTCTTTGAACAGTATGGGTATGGTTCACCACGCAATTTCAGCCTGGGTGTGACGTACGCTTTCTAAGCAGATCACCCGCATAAAAAAGCCGGCTTTGCCGGCTTTTGTGTTTCAGGCGGTTAGTGAGCCAAAGCAAATTGCATGGCAGCCACTACCGCGGCCACCTGGGCCTGGTTGCACTCGTCAGGGGTGGTGTTGGGGCTGTCCGGGTACACTTCGGTGGTGGTGACAAAACGGGCGTCGGTAAAACCGCCGCATAATCCCAGGCTGCGTTTCGGGTAATTCACCACACCAAACTGCTGCAGTTTTTCGCCAATCAGGCAGCCATGTTCATCGGCCGGTGCAATGTGAGTGACTTTCGCGACCGCATCGATCACTGCTTTCTGAAAGCCGGCTTCAGGCCGGACTGTGTCACCGACCAGATAAAAACCATCGGGGATATTCCAGTTGGTATTGACGCTGCCGTCACGGGCGGCTTTGGCCGGGCGAAACTCGCTGTTGTCAGAGTCGGTGGTTTCATGCAAATCAATATGCATCAGCACAGTGCCGCTGTGGCTTTGAATGCAGGCCATCGCCAGCTGGGCTTCCGCCGCTTCCCCTGTGGGGCTGAATGAACGGTTCGGGTCAACCGCATCCGGGTTCCAGCGGTTAATGGTTTCATAGCCCCAGGGGCTGATGCAGGGCAGGATCAACAGGTTTGCTTTTGCACTGAACTCCGTAAAATGCTGCTGAATAAACGCCAGCGCCCCATGCACCCCGCTGGTTTCATAGCCATGTACACCCCCCGTCACCAATAAAACCGGTAACTCTGGCTGCCAGTTTTTGCTGCGTACGGCATAAAGGGCATAGTCGGGCAACTGATGGCGGCTGTAGTCGATATGGCCGTACTGCAGCAACTCAGCTTCGGCCGGTAAAGACTGCAATGCACTGACGACGTCCTGCTGGTAGCTGCGTTTGGTCTGTTTTTGCTGGTTGAGCCAAAGGGACTTTTCGGCGTCGCCCCACGGCTGGCCTACGGTGCCTATAGGATAAATAAATGGTGTCACTGCTTTCATGCGGTGGTTTCGCTGTGGTTCTGCACTGGTGCGCGCACTATAGCACCGCCCCGGCGGTGCCGGAAGTTCAGTAGTACCACAACCAGACAAATTACCACTATTTTTTAGTCAATTTGACTAACTGAAAAACAGGGTTTTGCGATGGGTTTTTGCTTAAATTGATTTAAAACAAATAGTTATGTATTGGCATTGGCTTTGCAAATTCTTTGGCATCACCCACTGAAAGGACGAACTCTTATGAAAACTCTGATTGCCAGTTCCATGTTGTTGTTAAGCGCCACAGTGGCGGCTGAATCTTCACAGTGCAACCTGCAACTGAAGCAGGATTTGCGTATAACGCCGGCTCTGGTGGAGTTGTCTGAGCGGGGCCAATCCTTATGGCAAATCGACGCACAGGGCAACCTGTGGCTGAATGGCAAAACCCAGCAGATCAATGCCGAGCAACGTGAATTGCTGCTGCAGTACCAGGCTGGTTTACGCGACCAGACGGAAAAAACAGTGGTTCTGGTTGGTGACGCTATGAAACTGGCGGTGAGCGCTGTGGGTCAGGCGATGACAGAGCTGACTGGCAAAGACCTGGCGGAGTTCGATGGCTTGCAAAGCGCGCTGCAGAAGGTAGAGCTGACCACGGACGAGCTGATTGTGCGGGACGGCCAGAGCATTGAGATTCGCGGCAGCCAGATGCAACAGCTGGATGAAGCCTTTGGTCCGGAGTTTGAGCAGGCCATCGAAGATGCGGTGCAGGAGTCTATGGGCTCAGTGCTGTGGCAAATGGGGCTGGCGATGATGTCCGGTGACGGTGACTTCGAGCAGCGAATGAATTCCTTTGGTGAACGGATGGAATTAGTTGGCGAACAGATTGAACAAAGCGTTGAATTAAAAGCCTCTGCACTGGAGCAACAAGGCGACGCCTTATGCCAGAACCTGCAGGCGCTGAACCAGGTGGAAACCCGTCTGCAGCAGCAATTACCGGCCTTCGCCGCTTATGATTTGCTGAACACAGAGCAGAACGGGGATGATGCCAAACTGGTTAGTTTCTGAACCCTGGAGTAGAACTACTCTTTTGCCCGCCAGTCCTGGCGGGCTTTTTTAGTGGCGAGGAGCCTCCGCTGTTCAGCCTGAGTTCAATTGCACCCGCTAAAGTCGGCAGGCATTCAGCCGTCAGTTCCTGACCATCCAGGTCGCATGATTCAGAGGAAATCCTATGTTCGATTCACAGTTTCAGCATTTGCATCAGCTTATTCAGGGGTTAATCAGCGAAAACCAGCAATTGAAACAGCAGGTGGATGACACCAGGACTCAGTTGGAAGCGCTGGAGCTGAAAACCTTGGAAAACGAAGAGCAACAGCAGCAGGTGCAGGCGCATTTACAGCAATTACTGCAGCTGTTTGGCAGCTCTGCCAGGTAACTTATGTCTGCTGCGCTTATCGAACAAAAGCTGTTGATCTGTGGCCGTGAGTACCGTCTGCGTTGCCGGGTGCACGAGCAATCCTATTTGCAGGAAGCCGCCCGTCTGCTGAATGAGCAGGTCGGCACTGTGCGTAAAGGCAACGGGCATTTATCGCAGGAACAAAGCATAGTGCTGGCGTCGCTGCAAATTGCCCAGATGCTGATGCAGCAACAACAACCTCAGTTACAGAACTGCCAGCACCAGCTGGATACTCTGATCCTTTTGCTTGAGCAGCGTTAGCTCAGGTCTCTCCTTTCAGGCAGCCTGGCTGCCTCTTTTTATGGTTCATTTTTGGTTCATCAGCCGCAGTCGATACTCAATGCACCATGTATTTTAGTGTAAGGATCAAGGATGAAATCCGTCTGTATTGCGCTCGCGATGCTGTTGTCTGGTTGTGCTCTGTCACCAGAGCAGCAGCTGTTTCAGCAACGTTTGACTGAGGAGTACCCCACGACACTGCGATTGGTGGTGGATGCTGACTCAGGTATTCCGCCTGAGCTGGTGTCGGCAGGTTACAGTATCCTGCCCGCCCAGTTAGAAAAGGAATTGGGAGTGACGGTGTTGGAACAGGATGATCCGCAAGACGCTGATGCGACGATGACTGTGCATATCAATAAATGGCACAGAGACAGCAGTATCGTCTATCAATCGGGCACTGTGGCTGCAGAGTATCGTCTGGTATCGCTCAAGAGTGGCCAGTTGCTGTGGCAGCATCAGGAGCAAATTGCCAACTGGAACTTGCTGACAGGGCTCAGCCTGATTGAAGAAGCGGCATTTGCCATGCTGAATGAAGCGCAGAATGAGCCAGCCAGGATGCTGTATTATCTGAACAAAGACGCGTTAGCCGATTTTCCTGCCAGCAGACCGGCAGCCGCTCACTGACAGCCCGTTGCCACGCGCTGGTCGCAGACATAAATGCGGTTGCTGTACGCCAGCCAGAGATCCCATTCGGTTTGTAACGGCTGGGTGCGCCAGATACGGTTAAACACGTACAGCGACTCTTTACCTGCTATGGCTTTGTGTAACACCTTGGAGTATTGACCGGTTTTACTTTTGCACTCCGATACCCAGGTCAGCTGCGGGTAACCCTGCTGTTGGGTCTGGCTCAGGATCTGGCTGTCGAACAATAAATCGCAGTTCAGCTGGCCCTGCTCGTCATCAATACGTTTGGTTTCCTGCAAATTCACATTGGGTTGTTGCTCAAATACGAAGCTTTGCACCAGGTCCTGACTGTTTTTATCCTGCCAGCGCATTTCGGTGACCAGGTCCAGATCATTGGGATGCAGCCGGGTCATGGTCCATTCACCTTCCGGCAGTGGCATCGGCTGCTGCAGACGTTCCTGGTAATAGGTGGTGCTGCAGCCGGATAACAGCAGCAGGAAAAAGCAGAGGTAAAAAGGCTTCATCAGTTCAGTCCGTTTCTCAGGTGTGGGCCGTGTTTAGTTCATCTTGCTAAGCCACGGCTGAATTCGCAATATCTTTACTGTGAAGAGACTTCTTTTTCCGCCCATTTCTGCTGAATAGCGAGAATGTCCGGCAGTTTTTGTTCCAGCAGCTCTATCAACACAGGTTCAAAATGCAGGCCCTTTTGTTGCTGCATATAGTCCATGGTCTGCTGCAAAGACCAGGCCGGTTTATAGGGCCGGGGGCTGGTCAGGGCGTCAAACACATCCGCTACGGCCACAATACGGGCTTCCAGTGGTATTTGGTCTGCTTTCAGTCCGTATGGGTAGCCGGTGCCATCCCACTTTTCATGGTGGTATAAGGCGACTTGTTTGGCCATTTGCAGCAGGGCCGAGTCACAATGGCCGATAATTTCAGCCCCGATCAGCGGATGCCGCTTCATTTCGGCAAATTCTTCTGTGGTCAGTTTGCCGGGTTTCAGCAGAATATGATCCGGAATACCTATTTTGCCTATGTCGTGCATAGGGGCGGCATGCAGTAAGTTTTCCGCCTGCTGGGCATCCAGGCCATAGGCCAAAGCCAGTACATGGGCATAATGGCTCATACGCAAAACATGCAGACCTGTTTCGTTGTCTTTGTATTCAGCGGCGCGTCCCAATCGTTGAATCACCTGCAGGCGGGTTTGTTTCAGCTCTTCAGCCTGTACCAGCGACAAATGGGTTTTTACTCTGGCCCGCACCACGGCCGGACTGATTGGTTTGGTGATGTAATCCACGGCACCCAATTCAAAGCCTTTGGTTTCGTCCAGCTCTTCTTTCAGCGCTGTGACAAAAATGACTGGAATAGCACAGAGCTCGGGGTTTTGCTTCAGCTGCGCACACACTTCAAAGCCGGTTTTGCCCGGCATCATCACATCCAGCAGTATTAAATCCGGTTTGTGTTCAGCCGCCAGCTGCAGCGCTTCATCCCCCTGTTTGGCGAACATCAGCTGGTACTGATCCTGCAGCACATTACGCAGCACTTTGAGGTTGGTGGCTTCGTCGTCGACCAGCAAAATTTTGGCCTGGTTCATCAGTGATTTTCCTGATTAAGCTGCGGCTTTAGCTGGTCCAGTTGTGCTAAAGCGGCCTGAAATTCAAAATCATCTGCCAGCTCCAGAATGTGGCGGATTTCCTGCTGCCAGGGGCATTGCACCTGGCTTAATTGCTGCACCAACTGGCTGTCGAGCTGGTGTTTGGCCAGTCCCGTCGCCAATTGCTGCAATAACTGCTCTAACTGCGCCAGAGCAACAGGTTCGGTGGCGGTTTGCTGACGTTGTTGTACCTGCAGCGCTGCAGCGGCTTTCTCCAGGCGGGGCCAGCCACTTTGCAGTCTGCCGATCAGCTGCAAACAGCGCTCAGGTTGCAGCTGCCGGGCCGCCTGCTCCAGTTCGGCGCCAATCCGGCTGAAGGCTTCCAGCGCCAGATTGCCACTGACCCCTTTGAGCGCATGGGCTTTGTGTTGTACTTCGGTCAGGTTGTTTTGCTGATACGCACTGAGCATCAGTTCCAGCTGGTCTGGCACTTGCTGCAGAAACTGGCGCAGGTTAAACAGGTAGCTGTCCTGATGCCCCCACAGCTGCAGCGCTTTGTTCAGATTGATCAATTGCTCTGGTTGCACATCCTCAGGTTCGTCGGCTGTTTCCGGCAGGTCGAGGCCAAGCACGGCGGCTATTTCCCGGCTCAGGGCGACAAAATCCACAGGTTTGGTGGCAAAGCCCTGCATACCGGCTTCACGGGCGGCTTGTTTATCCTCATCCAGCACACTGGCGGTAAGCGCAATGACAGGGACTGTTTTGAGCCCCAGTTGCGCTTCCAGCTGACGGATCTGCCGGCAGGCTCCCAAACCGTCCAGATGGGGCATCTGAATATCCATCAGAACCAGCTGAGGCTGGTGTTGCTGATACAGCGCGACGGCTTCCAGACCATCGCGGGCACAGATCACGGCATGACCGGCGCGTTGCAGTAACAGCTGCAACAGTTCCAGATTCTGCGGAATATCGTCGGCAATCAGCACCTTCAGCGCAGGTAATTTTATGGCCTGGCCCTGAACAGGTTGTGGCTGATACTGGCCCGGTTGCAGCGGCAGCGTGAATTCAAAGCAACTGCCGACCCCTTCGGTACTTTCCACCCGAATTTGCCCACCCATCAGCTCCACCAGTTGCTTGCTGATGGTGGTGCCAAGGCCGGTACCGCCAAAACGCCGGCTCATCGACGCGTCGGCCTGGGTAAAGGCATCGAAAATAAAAGGCAACCTGTGGGCGGCGATGCCAATGCCGGTATCCGTAATGCGGAATTGCACTTGCTGATCGGCCGTCAGACCTGCCAGCACTGTCACCTGCCCCTTTTCGGTAAATTTAATGGCATTGCCAATCAGGTTGGTCAGTATCTGCCGCAGCCGATCAGGCGCTCCCAGGTAAAACTCCCCCAGTTCGGGGGCCAGCTTCAGCTCCAGCGCCAGCTGTTTTTTTCGGGCCTGCAGCCATAAGGTAGACACCACTGAATCGAGCAAGGCAGGTAAGGAGAAATTGTCGATTTCCAGCTCCAGTTTGCCTTTTTCCAGCTTGGCACTGTCCAGTACGTCATTGAGCAGATGCAACAGTGAATGGGCGGAGCCATGAATGGTCGACAGATGCTTGCGCTGCTCGGGCTGCAGCTGGGAACTCAGCAACAGGTCACTGAAACCAATAATGGCATTCATTGGGGTGCGGATTTCATGGCTCATATTGGCGAGAAAAGAAGCGCGGGCCGCGGCTGCGTCTTCGGCCTGGTTTTTCGCCTTGAGCAGTTCAACTTCCATCTGCTTACGCTGAGTGATATCCATCAAAAAGCCGTCCAGCCAGAGAATGTTGTCCTGCGGGTCCACAATGGCCTGGCCTTGTTCCAACAGCCAGCGCACTGAGCCATCGCGGTGCAGAATGCGGTATTCCAGCTGAAAACTGTTCTGATACATCTCCATCTGTTGCACTACGGCTAAATCATCCGGATGGATCAGTGAGGTCCAGCGCCGTACCTGATGGGGCAGCATAAAATCAGTGGCCGGGTAGCCGCAAATCCCTTCAATGGCGTCACTGATAAACAACATGTCCCAATGTTCGTTGTACAGACAGCGGTACGCAGCGCCAGGAATATTGCTGATTAAAGATCGGAATTTTTCTTCGTTTTCTTTCAGCGCCTGCTCCATCTGCAGCCGGGAGCTGATGTCGGTAATAAAAGCGACAAATAAGTCCTGTTCTGGCAGCCTGGCGTGACCTATGGCCAGTCGCACAGGCAGTGACCGGCCATCTTTGTGGCAGGCCATCACATCCCGGCCCTGGCCAATAATGCTGGCTTTGCCGGTGTGCAGGTAGTTTTGCAGGTAACCGTCATGTTCGGATTTAATCGGGTCCGGAGTCAGCATGGTGACATTGCGTCCCAGCATTTCTGCGGAACTCCAGCCGAAAATACGTTCTGCTGCTTTGTTGACACTCTGAATGATGCCGTTGCTGTCGATGGTGACAATACCATCCACCGCAGTTTCCATCATGGAGCGGAGCCGGCTTTCGCTGGCTTTGGCCTGCGCGCTGGCTTCGCGATAACGCAATAACATGGTCACAATCACGACCAGCATCGTTATGACCAGCGTCAGCACGGTAATGCCGGCCGCCAGTACCAGCGGGGTTTCACCACGTTCTGTTTGTGGCACAAAACCCGGTGGTGGCACAAAACGTGCGGCGGCCATGCCGGTGTAGTGCATACCGGCAATAGCGGCGCCCATCACTGTGGCGGCGAGCAGCGTCAGGCTGGTTGGCTGCAGCTGCAGCCGCTTCAGTCCAAAACGGATCCACAGCGCCAGCATGGCCAGTACCACGGCGACCAGAATAGATAAAGCAAAGATTGACAGGTCATAACGCAGAGCGGCAGAGAGCTGCATCGCCGCCATACCACTGTAATGCATGGTGCCAATACCGGCACCCACTAAGAGCCCGCCTGTGGCCAGTTGTAGCAGGCTGATTTTTTTCTGGCTGATCAGATTCAGCGCCACCCAGGACGCGGCAATACTGGGCAACATCGACAGTGCTGTCAGGCCAGGTGTGTAGCTGACCGGTGTGCATAAGGCAAAAGCCAGCATACCGATAAAGTGCATAGACCAGACGCCACAACCCAGGCTCAGGCTGCCACTGGCCAGCATCAGACGGCGCAGCCCTTTGCGTTTCACTTCGGTGGCCTGGGCTGTCACCTGCAGCGCCATCGCAGAAGCAAACACGGCGATGGCCACAGACAACAGCACTAACCAGGGATCATAAGACCCAAGCAGCAGTTCGGAATTGGCCGGATGGGTAAAAAGTTGATTCAGCCAGGACCACATACTCAGGCCTCCACTGTGATGAGGTTAATGTTTGGCGGCGTAGTCTTCAACAGCACGCCACACCCGCAACAGGTTACCAGACAACACTTTTTCAATATCCTGCTCTGAATAACCCCGTTCCAGCAAACCTTTGATCAGGTTGGGGTACATCGACACATCTTTCAGCTGTTCCGGCAGTGAATCACCGACGCCGTCAAAATCTGAGCCTATACCCACGTAGTCGATGCCGACCAGTTTGACGACATAATCAATGTGGTCCAGCACCTTTTCCAGGCTGGCGAAAGGGTAGGGCTGTTGTTTTTTATACTCGGCGGTAAAGGCATCTTTGTCGGTCTGGCCCGAGGCTTTAAAGGCGGCGTCCCGCTGTAAACCCCATTGATTGGCGGCCTGCACAATAAAAGCGGAACCGAAGTTGATTTGAATAACGCCACCGTTTTTCGCCAGCGCTTTGATCATTTTATCGTCCATATTCCGCTCAAAACCCGGCACAAAGGCCCGAAGTGAGGAATGCGAGGCAATGACCGGTGCTTTGCTGAGCTCCACCACCTGGTAAAACGCGGCGTCGGACACATGGGAAATATCAATCATCACGCCGGTGTTGTTCATTGCGGTCACCAGCTTTTTGCCAAAGGGACTTAAACCTTTCCACTGCCGGCGCAGGTCGTAGCTGGAATCGGCTATATGGTTGCTTTCCGAGTGCGTCAGGGTGATGTAGCGAATGCCTCTGTCGTAAAAGTGCTGCAGGTTTTCCAGCTTACCTTCAATGGGGGTGCCATTCTCCATGCCCAATGCCAGCGAGATTTTGCCTTGTGTGAATTGTTCGGCCAGATCGTTGCTGTGGTAAGCCATGGCAAACTTATCCGGTGCCCGGGCCACCAGCGCTTCCATGCCATCAATCAGCTGGTTGGCAAACTGGTAACCACCGCCGTTTTTTTCATAAGACGAGGGGATATAAATGGACATAAAAGGCGCATTCAGACCACCGGCTTTGGCGCGCGGGTAGTCAAATTCGCCGCGTTTCGTGGCCTGGGTCACATCTTCCCAGTCCTCATGCAAACGGTAAGGCACATCAATGTGGGTATCGATAATCAGCTTCTGCTGCGCCAGTTGTTGTGCTTTGGTTGCCAGATCACTGGCCAGGCTCTGGCCGGATATCAGTGTAAGTACCAAGGAAAAAGGTAAAGCAGACAAGCGCATAAGTTCCTCAACAGCATCTGAAAATAGTGTAAGGGACTAATTTAACGTGCTTTGCCCGGGGCGACCAGCAAAGTTGCCGCAGTTTTTCTGCTTATGGCTGCAAAGGGCTGTGCAGCCAGACCGCATAAAACAGGCCGCCATTGAGCGTGATGGTCAGATAAAAAAGAATTTGGAAACTCAGTTTTTTGTTTTTATGCCGGAACCAGTGCTGTGCCACTAAGGCGGCAGGCCAGCCCCCCAACAAGCCGAGCAACAACAGGCTGCTTTCCTGAGTCCGCCAGCTTTGCTGCTCTGCCGCCTTTTTATCGCGCCAGTAGGCCAACAATGTGACCAGGTTCAGACCCAGCAGCAGGTACTTGAGCCAGCCAGGAATGATCAGCTGCCAGTCCAGATACAACAGCAGCAGGGTCAGTATCCCGAAGACCACCAGACTGATTTTCAAACCAACAGCAACAGAAGATTGGGTCATCGGAGATCCTTGTAAAAAGTTGGCCTGGGCCGTGACAAACTATTTCAGGTGCGGCAGCTGATGTGGTTCTGCCCGGCCAGTTCATGGCTCCAGACTGCACCTCAGTGCGGGAATCAATAAGCTAACTCATTCTAACTTAAAGGATCTTAGCTGAAATTCAACTGAATACACCTCTGATGGCTGTTGCTTTTACTGCCTACATTCTTTCACAACTGTGTCAGGCGTTCCCCGGTACAGTGCCGCTTTCTGCTTTTTGAGCGGAATTTAACCAAATCGACAGCAGGCCTGCGACCAGGGTGTACAGCTGGGCTTGCGGACAAGCGACAGGAACAAATGATGTGGAAATTATTCGTGATGGCTGTAAGCCTGCTGCTCCCGGCTGCAGAGGCACATGGCCTGCCGGTGGCCCAGGCCGAATACAGCGCCGTGCGTCAGATTGAATATTCAGGTGGGGTCTTGCAGCAGCAGTTGTATCACTCCTTTGGTAAAGAACGTATTGAAATGAATGTGGAAGGCATGCAGAGGGTGATGATTTTACGGCCCGACCTGGGCAAGTTCTGGCATTTGATGCCGGTGTTTGAAAGCTACTCAGAAATTGCCGCCCATCAGGCCAGCCAGATGCGTGGCGAAATGCCCGAGGATGTCAGTATCGAGCTGATGGGCTCAGAACACCTGGACGGTATCAATACCATCAAATACCGTATCCTGTTGCCGGATAAATCCGTCGGTGGTTTTATCTGGTTCACTGCAGAGCAGATCCCGTTGCAAATGCACTTTGTCAGCAAAGAAGGGAGCCATGAATCCAGAATCAGAATGAAACTGACAGACCTGAAACTGGGGGCTCAGGACCCGGCTTTATTTGAGTTACCCCAAGGGCTGAAACCCATGCCGGCTATGAGGCAGCGGTTCGAAGGCGACGAATGACGGTCAGGGGATCGCTGCCGGCCTGGTGCTGATGGTCTTATCAATGCCTGTTGGGCTTTTCCTGACGCCCAACAGGCTTGTGCTTGAGGACTGACTGCCTGGGGTTAGCTTTTCGCGCTCAGGCTGCTGTTAAAGTCAGGCTTGCCGTCAACCACGGGCACCCGCTCAGCGGGCTCTTGATCCAGCCGGGTTTTGTGGACTTTGCCATCCATAATGTAGGTGACATCGTAGCCAATCAGCTGTTTTTCAGTTTTCTGCACTGTTTTGCAGACACGGCGGGTGCTGGTTTCTACATCCTTGTTCTGCATGTCTGTCTGTACTTGCTTACCGGCATAACCACCGGCGGCTGCACCGGCCACTGTGGCAATTTTTTTACCCGAGCCTCCACCCACCTGATTACCCAGTACACCACCGACCACTGCACCAATCACAGTACCGGCAATCTGATTCTGATCCTGCACCGGGCGGCGTTGCTGCACTACCTGGTCTGTGCATTGTTCGGCCGGTACAGAGACGGACTGATACAGGGCTTTGCTGGCCACCACTTCGGCAAATTGTGGTTCTTTATCCAGATAGCTGTAGCCAGCGATAGAACCCAGAGCTGTGACGGCAATACCCCCTACCACGACACCTGCGATTAAAGACTTGTTCATGATTCACCTCGTATCCGATTCAATTCAGCCTGTGCTGACATCATCAAGATAACTGGCCTTAACTTTATGCCCGCTGAATCAGTTCAGAAACTTTTGCACATACCAGCAATCGGCTTTGATCTGCAGCTGCTGTTGCCGTGCAAAGGCCAAAGCGGCTTCAGTCAGCCGCCGGGCCAGACCCAGGCCCCGGGCTTCTTCAGGCACAAAGGTGGAGTAAAAATTTATTTCATGCCTGGCGGTGTCGAGCCGATAGAACAGACAGGCCTGAGTCTGGCTGAGCTGAATGACAAAACGCTGTTGCTGAGATTGATGAATAACCTGGTGTTGCATGACAAACTCCGTGCGAATGACAGAAAACATGCCTATCTTTTAACAGAAGGTGCTGGCGTTGTCCCTGCCCAGAGGAGAAGTACCACGCATGAAAATGCTCCTGTTCGTTCTGACCCTGCTGATGTCCTCGTCCGCTTTGGCGAAAACCAGCCTGACAGTGTTGGTGGGGCTGGATAAACCGCCATACATTAACCTGTCGGATCAATCCGGATTTGAGCTGGATTTGATACGGCTGGTGTTAAAAAAAATGGGAAGCGAAGCGCAATTTTTGCATGTTCCCAATGCCAGGCTGCGTGACCTGCTGCTGGAAGGCAAAGCCGATATAGCCACCTTGCAAAAAGTCGACCCCAGCCAGCCGTTGTTTTATTCCACGCCTTACATTCAGTATCAGAATGTGGTGGCAAGCCTGAAGATCCGCTCCATTCAAATTCGTCGTATGATGGATATTCAGCCCTACACAGTGGTGGCTTTTCACAATGCACGGCGTTTATTGGGCAAAGAATTTGAAACCAGCGTCAATGCGGTAGAGAGTTACCAGGAACTGGCCAATCAGAGCCAACAGGTGCAGATGTTACTGATGAGTCGTTGTGACCTGGTAATTGCAGATAGCAATATTCTGAACTACTACCTGAAACTGCATGGCCGGTCGCCGGACGAACTGGACTTCGCCAGACTGTTTGCGCCCGCTTTGTACCATGCCGCGTTTCGCAATGACGCCTTGCGCGCCAGGTTCGACAGGGCCTTGGCGGATGTGGTGAAATCTGCGGACTATCAAGAGTTGCAACTGAAGTATTTTGGCCAGCGGAATCAGCTGTTTTCTGAAGACGATGCGTCAGCCACTTCAGGCTGAGGGCTGTTGTCCTGCTCAGACTGAGCTTTTTGTTTCAGTCGGATTGAGTTTTTCACCTGAATGTTTTTCTTCTGTTTGGCCCGTTTGGCGATTTTCTTTTTCAGTGCTTTGCTCGAACTCATCATAACCTCCGGACCGGACGCCCCGGTGAAAAAAGGGCGCCAGTCTAGCTGGTTTACCCAAACTTTAAAACCACTGATCCTTGATACGGCCATACTGAAAATAGCCCCATTGCCCCAGACGACGCAAGGCTGGCAGCGGGAAGCGGGGTAAGGGTTGCTGGTACAGCGGGATCGCAGGCAACTGCACTCCGGCAATACGCTGGGCCAGCCGTTTGCCGGCCTGAGCAGAAAAGGTCAGGCCAGCCCCACAATACCCCATGCTGTACAGTACTTTACCGCTGTCATCGGCAGCGGCCAGATGCGGAATATCATCCAGCGCCATACAAATCCAGCCAGACCAGCTGTAATCATAACGCAGCGTCTGCAGTGCCGGGAAACTCTGCTTCAGCACGGCGAGCAGACGGTTGGCAAAATAAGGGTCTTCAGCGCCCTGGCCGGTAATAGCGCCGCGGCCGCCAAACAGAATGCGGTTATCCGGCAGCTTACGGTAGTAATACTTCAGTGCCCTGGTGTCCATGACCACCTGGCTGGTCAGCAGGTTACAGGCGGCCAGTTGCTCCAGAGTTAAGGGTTCTGTGACAATAATTTGGGACAACACAGGTAAAGACCGCGCCTGCACACCAGGGTGTAAGGCTTTGGGTGTGTAGCCGTTGCTGGCTATCACCACCCGGTCAGCCCGGACCCGGCCTTGTGGTGTGATCAGCAGTTGTTTGCCGTGTTCGGTCCGCCAGTCCAGTACCGGGCTGGCGCTGTGGATCGTTGCGCCATACTGCATGGCCAATCGCTGATAGCCCCAGGCCAGCTTGAGTGGATTCAGGCCAAAACCATCATAAAAGCGCAAGGCGGCGTAAGCCTGCTGATCGGCCACATAGTGCTGATGCAGCTGGTCCCGTCCGATAAATTCCACCTGATAGTTAAACTCACGCTGCATCAGCGCGGCCTGCGCCTGCAGGGTTTTAATCATGGCGGGTTTATGCGCCATGCGCAGGTAACCCATCTCCTGCTGATCGCAATCGATGCCGCTGGCGATCAAGCCTTTGACTGTGTCCAGCCCTTCACAAAACTCGCGGTAAATGGCCTGCATGACATCGGGGCCATACTGTTGTTTCATCACGGAATAAGGCTTGCGGCCGGACGACTTCAGCACAAAACCTGCGTTGCGGCCACTGCAGCCCCAGGCCGTGCGGTTGGCTTCCAGCACCAGGGGCTGAATACCATGCTCTGCCGCCAGGTGGTAAGCACAGGACAGGCCGGTATAACCGGCGCCGATAATCGCCACTTCGGTGTCCGTGTCCTGTGTCAGTGGGCCCTGATCGGCAGGAGCCTGCCCGGAGTGGCTGGCCCAGTAGCTGTCCGGGTAGGACAAACCAATGCCTGGATGTGGGTCGTGCAAGGGATCGTACATGCGGGGTCCTTCTTGTCAGTGGCGGGACTTTTCGCGCATCATGGCAAGATTCACCGGAAAAACCAAGAGGGCCAGCCGTGAGCATGTCAGAGCGCATTTATTACCGTCAGCTGCAGTTGCAGGATTATCAGCCGTTGCTGGTGCTGGCGAACACTGTGCATGGTGCCGGTTATCTGGACCAGCCGACTCTGGCTTATTACCACCAGCTCGGCATTCAACAAGGGAAGGATGCCAGCTTCGTGGCTTATCAGGACGACCAACTGGTGGGGTTCCGCCTGGCCTGGGCGGCGGGTAACTGGCAACCTGATGCCTGGTGCAGTCCGGAACTTTGGCCTGTGCCAGCTGCGCAGGTGGCCTATTTTAAATGCAACACTATCAGCCCCAGGTTGCAGGGGCAGGGCATTGGCGGCGAACTGATGCAGCGCTCGATCCAGGCATTAAAAGCACAGGGCGCCAAGGCTGGGGTGGCACATTTATGGCGGCAAAGCCCAGGCAATGCTGCTGTCCGTTATTTCAGTAAACAGGGGGGCCAACTGGTGAAAATTCACCCGGATAAATGGCGTGCTGACAGCCACAATGGCTACGAATGTGTGCGTTGTGGTTTTGATTGCCGCTGTGAGGCGGCCGAGATGATTTTGTTGTTTGGTTAGTCGGCCAGGTCTGCATCACTCAACCAGGGCGTTTCAGGTAACAACGCCAGATGTTGCACATACCGTTCCAGGTTAAAGCTTTGTCCTTGTTCAATCACGGCCTGCATTTCCGGTGCTAAGGCGCAGGCCATCAGTTCCAGCGCTTCTTCATTGCTGTGGCCTGTCATACGCAGCCGCAACATGGTTTCTTTCACCTGTTTCGGGTGGTTGTCGGCCAGCTGGTTTTCCAGCACTTCAAATAACAGGCTCTGATCAAGCTGTTCCTGATCCATTGTGTACTCCGGCAGGCAGAAAAATCGCAGCATGCCAGAGCCAGGGCAGAGCGGCAAGTTTGTTGCGCTACGATGGCTATTTTTCCGCCCGGGCATGGAGTTCATGTTTTGCTTTGGCTAAGCTGGGGCACTTTTCATCAGCCATAACTACAACCACATGACACAACAGGGAAAACAAGAGTGGCTCAGTCGCCTGCAGGCGTTGGGGCCGGGCATTTTATTGGCCACAGCGGCCATTGGCGGCTCGCATATTGTTGCTTCTACTCAGGCCGGTGCTTTATTTGGCTGGCAGCTGGCGCTGCTGATTGTGCTGGTGAATGTACTGAAATACCCATTTTTCCGTTTTGGTGTGGAGTACAGCCTGCAAAGCGGAGAAACCTTGCTGGAAGGTTACCGCCGGCAAAGCCGTGGCTATTTATTGGGTTTTGTCTGGCTGAACCTGATTGCGGCTGTGGTCAATACGGCCGGGGTGCTGATTTTAACTGCGGCTTTGTTGCAGTATTTTATTCCGGTGCCTGTCTCCCTGACCCTGCTGTGTTGCCTGTTGCTGCTGGTCTGCGTGCTGCTGTTGCTGGCCGGCCAATACCGCTTGCTGGACAAAGTGTCCAAGTGGGTGATGGGGCTGCTGACCCTCACTACAGTGGCCGCCGCGGTGATTGCCTGGCAAAAAGGTATGCAGGCCCCTCCAGAGTATGTGGCACCTTCGCCCTGGCAACTGGCTTACTTAGGCTTTCTGGTGGCTTTAATGGGCTGGATGCCGGCCCCTATTGAAATTTCCGCCATTAACTCCTTGTGGCTGAAAGCCAAACAACAACAGAACCCGGTCAGCCGGGCCAATGGCCTGTTCGATTTCCATCTGGGGTACTGGAGTACCACGGCGCTGGCGCTGGTGTTTCTGGCGCTGGGGGCCCTGGTGCAGTTTGGCTCAGCGCAAGAGGTCGCGCTGGCCGGTGGTGCTTATATTCAGCAGTTTGTGGGAATGTATGCCAGAACCATGGGTGACTGGTCGACCTTGCTGGTCGCTTTTGTGGCTTTTTTATGTATGTTTGGCACCACCCTGACGGTATTGGATGGCTACGCCCGCACTATCAACGAGTCCTTTCAGCTGCTTGGCTGGCAACACACCAACAATCACCGCAGTTATTCGGTCTGGCTCCTGTTGCAAGCCATGGCAGGTCTGGCTGTGATTTTATTCTTTAAATCTTCACTGGGCCCTATGCTGACCTTTGCAATGAGCCTGGCGTTTGTCACCACGCCGGTGTTCGCCTGGCTGAACTACCGGCTGATGCAAAGCGCCGGTCAAATGGCCTTGTGGATCCGCTGTTTATCCTGGTTGGGGCTGCTGTATCTGTTTGGTTTTGCCTTGTTGTTTATCGGGTGGCTGATGTCCGGTTAAACCAGGTGCCGCCCGGCTGAGCCCTGTCTGGTCTGAGTTCTAGGTCTTTAGTCTTAGCTGGGTAGGACCTCTGCGTTATGGAGCGCGGCAGGCTATCTTCCTATACTGCGGCCCGAACAAGTGAACCGGGCTCAAACGTGGTGTATCCAAAACTGATTGTGGCTGATGCAGAGTTGTTATTTCGCGACTGCCTGGTTGAGTTATTAAAGCAGCACCACTATGAGGTGCTGGCCACGGCAGACAACGGGCCTGACGTGCTGAGTCTGTGCCGGCTGCATAAACCTGATGCTTTGCTGCTCTCTGCCCGCCTGCCTGAAATTACCGCCACTTTGGTGACAGAGCAGTTGCGGCAACAATTCCCTCACCTGAAGATTCTGTTGCTAGCCAGTCCGGCCGATTTTGTACCTGTGCTGCAGGCGGTACGGCTGGGTGTCCAGGGCGTTTTATCCAAAATGGCTTCTGCAGCGCAAAGCCTGCACGGTCTGCGTCAGGTACTGGCCGGGCAGTTTTATCTGCCGGAACAATTTTCACCCTTATTGGTGCAGGCGCTGGTGCAGCCTGAGCACCTGAGCGCCGACCAAGGGCTGTCTTCGTTAAGTCTGAAACAAAAACAAATACTGCAACTGACTGCAGAAGGTCACACTGCCCGTGAAATCGCTGCCAGACTTTATATCAGCAATAAAACAGTCGAGTTTCACCGGTCGACGATCAGTAAAAAACTGGGGTTAAGCTGCCCCAGTGACTGGATCCGCTTTGCCTTGCGTCATCAGTTAATTCAACTTTAGGAACAGCTGATTAAAAAGTCGTCAAAGCGGCTGTCAGGCGGCTGGTAAGGTTACTGGTTTTGGGGTGGGTACTTTTCTAAAGTACAACACAGGCAAATTTAAGACACGCTGCTATGCTAGTTTGGCCTTTAAATAAAATGCTTAAGCATGAAGTGGTTAGCTGAAACATTATGACGTCACAATTTCATCTTCTTTCCAAAAACTCCATTCAACCCTGGTTTCTGGCAAGTCTGGTCAGTGCGGTTCTGGCGCTGGGTATGGTGTGGGCAGGTGTCAGTCCATGGGGACCTGCGCTGCTGATCCTGTTGACCATGGCGTTGATTCTGGCCGGGCTTTGGAGCCAAAAACAGCAGCACCAACAGCAGAGGGTGCAGTGGCAACAGATGCAGAAACAGCAGCAGGAAACACTGCAGCAGTCTGTGCAGGTGCAACAGCACTATCAACAGCTGTTAACCGCGTTATTGCCACTCTGGATGAATCAGCAGGGGTTGGTCAGGGAACAGACCGAAACAGGCATCACCCAACTGGTGCAACAGTTTATGGCGATCAGCGAGCAGCTGGGTAATGCGGTGGCTGCATCCCGGAAAACCGCCGGCGCCATGCACGGTGGTCAGGGGCTGGATCAGGTGGTGGCGACGGCAGACCAGGAGCTGAATCTGGTGGTTGATCAGCTGCGTCAGGCGATGCACAGCCGGGATCAGTTGTTGGCTGAAATCAAATCGCTGGCAGCCATCACCGATGAACTCAAAGCCATGGGGTCGGAAGTGGCTGGTATTGCGTCACAGACCAACTTATTGGCACTGAATGCTGCCATTGAAGCCGCCAGAGCCGGTGAACATGGCCGCGGTTTTGCCGTGGTGGCGGATGAAGTCCGTACTTTATCGACCCGTTCCGGGGCCACGGGCAGCCGTATTACCCAGCGTATAGAAGAAGTGAACAGTACACTGGAAAACACATTGAATTCGACCCAGCGTTTTACCGAGCAGGATGAACAACGTCTGGAGCAGGTCAGTCAGGCCATTGCCAAAGTGTTGCATGATTTCAGTTCTGTCAGTCAGAACCTGTTGCAGTCTGCGGTGGAGCTCGAACACGAAAGCAGTGAAGTGCAGCAACATATTCAGCAGGTGGTGGTTGAATTGCAGTTTCAGGACAGAGTCAGCCAGATCCTCGGCCATATCATGGCCGATATGGAAAAGCTGCAGCAGTATCTGGAACAACACAGTCAGCAGCAGGGCCCTCTGGAGCTGGTGCGTGTGCAGGACTGGCTGGAACAGCTACAACGGACTTACACCACTTTAGAGCAGGTGTCCGTGCATCAGGGCCGGTCTGCATCCAAAGCGGCCGCCAGCTCAGAGATCACTTTCTTTTAGGAATTTCAGGGTATGACTAAAACTATTCTCGTCGTGGACGATTCGATCAGTATTCGTCAGGTGGTTGGCATGACATTGCGCAATGCCGGTTTTCAGGTGCTTGAAGCTGTGGATGGCAAAGATGCATTGAGCAAATGCTCCGGCGACAAAATTCATCTGGTGATTTCAGATGTCAATATGCCCAACATGGACGGCATTACCTTTGTGACTGAACTGAAAAAGCTGCCTGCCTACCGCTTTACCCCCGTCATTATGCTGACCACTGAAGGGGCGGAAGAGAAAAAAGCCGCCGGTAAAGCGGCCGGAGCCAAAGCCTGGGTGGTGAAACCCTTTAAACCTGATCAGATGTTGGACGCGGTCAATAAACTGATCCTGCCCTGAGGTTGTTATGGCGCTGACTTTTTCCCAATCCGCCGATTTTCAGGTCTGGGCTTTTAACCAGGACCTGACCATCTTTACTGTGCATGAGCTGATGGAACAATGCCGCTCTGGTCTGGTGAACGCCGGAGCCAAGGTGTTGCTGGATTTATCCTCCGTTGAGGACATCGACAGCGCAGGCTTGCAACTGGTGTGGTGGTTAAGTCACCAATTGCAACTGCAGTCTTTGGTCAGGGTCACAGGCACGGAAAACACCATGGTGCAGCGCTTGCTGGATATCTATCAGTTTGAATTTCCGGGCAATCTGGAATAAGGGGCCGGGCTATGGATATGGAACAGGCAAAACAGCTGTTTATTGATGAAGCCAGAGAATTGCTGGAATCGATGGAGCAGTGCCTGCTGGATGTCGAAGCTGGCACCGCCGACATTGCCGAGCATATAGACGCAGTATTCCGGGCCGCTCATACCATTAAAGGCTCCGCTGGTATTTTTGGTTTCGACGACATTGTGGCTTTTACCCACAATGTGGAGACAGTGCTGGACAAAGTGCGGGATCAGAAACTCGAATTAAGCCCGCAGTTATTGTCGCTGATGCTGGATTGCCAGTCCCATATGGGTCATCTGGTCGATGCAGTGGCCACACCCGGGTTGCAGGCCGATAAAGCGACCGGTGCTGTGTTGTTGCAGCAGTTGATGGGGTTTATTCAGCCTGCTGCCGCTGTTGCTGCACCCTCCCCCCAGGCTGCGGCGGAATCCTTGCCCGGACTGTGGCAACTGAAAATCCGTTATGGTCAGGATGTGTTTAAAGACGGCATGGACCCGTCCTCCCAACTGGCGTATCTGCAAAAACTCGGGCAGCTGTCTGCCGTGCAGTTGACAGCCCAATTTCCGCCCGCCGCCGACTTTGACCCGGAAAACTGTTATCTGCAGCTGGATATGCAACTGCAGTCGGCTGCCAGCAAACAAGATATTGAAGATGTGTTTGAGTTTATTCAGGACAGCAGTGAGGTGCTGATCCAGGCGCCGGCTGAACTGAAGCAAAAATTGCAGCAGTTGCCGGTGCTGGATCAGCCTTTGGGTGAAGTCTTGCTGGAAGCTGGGGCTGTTACGGCCAAAGAACTGGAAAAGGCCCTACAGACACAACAGCAGGAAATCCGTCAGGATAAATCCACAGTCGCAGTGGGACAGATGCTGGTGCAACAAGGGGTTTTGGATCCGGCTTTGCTGGATGTCGCGTTACACAAACAAAAAAGTACCGAACACAAAAGGCCGGCGGATTTGCAGTTTCTGAAAGTAGAAGCCCGCAAGCTGGACCAACTGATCAACCTGATTGGCGAGCTGGTCACTGCTGGCGCGGCTAACCAGTTGCTGGTGCAGCAACGGGATGACGAAAAACTGTCGGAATCCTTTGGGGTGATGACGTCGCTGATTGAACAAATCCGCGACGGCACTCTGGGGCTGCGTATGGTACAGATTGGCGATTCATTCAGCCGGCTGAAACGCATTGTGCGGGACGTGTCCAAAGAGCTTGGCAAAGATATTCAGCTGGAAATTCTCGGTGCTGAAACCGAGCTGGATAAAAGCATGGTGGAAAAGCTGTCGGATCCTCTGATGCATATAGTACGCAATGCGTTGGATCACGGCATTGAAGCCAAAGAGCTGCGTTTGTATCAGGGCAAACCTGCTCAGGGCTTGTTACGACTGAATGCTTACCATGAGGCTGGCGCTGTGGTGCTGGAAATTCAGGACGATGGTCAGGGCCTGAATGCGGAAAAACTGCGGCAAAAAGCCATAGAAAAAGGCCTGATCAGCGCCGAGCAGGCACTGACGGAAGAAGAGTGTTTTAAGCTGATTTTTGCACCGGGTTTCTCCACGGCGTCCCAAGTGACCAACCTGTCTGGCCGCGGTGTGGGTATGGATGTGGTGAAACGCAACCTGGAAGAGCTGCGTGGCCAGATTTTTATTGAATCCCAGCTGGGCAAAGGCACTTTGTTCCGTATTCGTCTGCCGCTGACCCTGGCCATTATCGATGGTTTTGAAGTCAGCGTGGCGGACACTCATTTTGTGGTGCCGCTGAATATGGTGCAGGAATGTATTGAATTCAGTGCCGACTGTCAGGCAGAGCAGGCCGAACGACGGGATTACTTTAATCTGCGTGGTGAAGTTTTGCCTTTTGTCCGGATCAACGATTTGTTCCGTTTGTCATCCGGGAACGCCACAGAGCGGGAAAATATTCTGGTGGTGCAGTACGGCCACCAACGCGCCGGCCTGGTGGTGGATGCTTTGCATGGTGAATTACAGGCCGTGATTAAACCTTTGCACGCGGTCGTCAAATCAGCACGAGGCCTGAGTGGCACCACCATTCTGGGCAGTGGTGAGGTTGGCTTTATTCTCGATGTACCACAACTGATTGATTTTGCAATTCAGCAAGAAAGCTGTGTTGCCCATTCGTAGTCTGGGGAGTGAATCACACTATGGAACCGCATAAATCTGAGTCTGTCACTGAGCGTCAGTACCTGACCTTTATGATCCGGGATGAGTTTTTTGGCATCAGTATAGAAACAGTGAAAGAAATACTGGAGTACGACAATGTCACTGCTATTCCGCTGATGCCGGATTTTGTCAAAGGCGTGCTGAATCTGCGCGGTGAAGTGGTGCCTGTGATCGATCTGTCGTTACGGTTGGGTAAAGGTGCCACAGAACTGAAAGAGCGCACCTGCATTGTGGTACTGGAAATTCCTTACGAGGACCAACTGGTGGTGCTGGGGGCCTTGGTAGACAGCGTAACTGAAGTCATTGAAGTGGATACCACCCAGATTGAACCTGCCCCCACTTTTGGTGCCAGGGTCAAAGCGCAGTTTATTCATGGGGTGATCAATGTGGACGGCCAGTTTGTGATCCTGCTGCGTGGTGACAAAGCCTTATCTGTGGATGAACTGGCTTCACTGGTGGAGAAAGTCAGTGAAAAATAACCTGACTGTCAAGCAGCTGTTCACTGTGCTGGTGCTGGTCATGGCTGCACTGATGGCCGCCTTGGCAGTGGCGCAATACCGCTTGTCTGAACTGAACCAGCAGGTCAGCCGCACCCACCAGCAACGTTACCAGTCGTACTTGCTGGCAGATGAACTGCGCCAGAGTTCTGATGATCTGACCCGTCTTGCCCGGACCTATGTGGTGACTCAGGACCCCCGGTATGAACAGGTGTACAACCGTATTTTGCGTATCCGGAATGGTGAACTGCCAAGGCCACAAGACTATCAGCGCATTTACTGGGATTTTTATACCGCGGATGGCCGCCCGCCCCGGCCTGACAGCAACGGGCAAATGCCGTTACTGGAGCTGATGCAGCAAGCAGGCTTTACCGAGCAGGAACTGGCGAAACTTGCCGAAGCCAGCCAGAACTCCAATGCGCTGGTCAATACAGAAGTCATTGCAATGAATGCAGTGAAAGGGCTGGTACCGGATGGCAAAGGTCAGTTTGTACCGGGTAAAGCCGATTTGGCACAAGCCAGAGCGCTGATGCATGACGACGCCTATCACCAGAGTAAGGCCCGTATTATGCGGCCTATCGACGAGTTTTTTGTGTTGCTGGATACCCGCACACTGGACGCTGTGCAGCAGGCTGAAGAGGCCGCAGCCACCATGAAAACTGTCATTTATGTGATGCAACTGGCCATTGTGTTGTTACTGGCATTGGCCCTGAGCTATAGCTATCTGCTGTTACGGAAAAAGCTGGGCGGTGAACCTCAGTACGCCGAACAGGTGATATCCCGGGTGGCTGCCGGGGATTTGACTGTCAAGGTGCAGCTTCTGAATGGCGACCACAGCAGTATGCTGGCGGGTATGGCAAAGATGATTGCGAAGCTCAGCCAGATTATTCAACAGGTACGTGCATCCACCGACAGTCTGTTGGTGGCTTCAGAGCAGATGAATGCAACGGCTCAGGCGTTGAGCCAGTCATCCAGTCAACAGGCCGCCAGTGTGGAAGAAACGTCCGCAGCGATGGAGCAGATGAGTGTGTCCATCAGCCAGAACAGCGACAACGCCAAAACCACCAATGAGATTGCCACCAAAGCTGCCTCAAGGGCGCAACATGGCGGACAGGCGGTGCTGCAGACCGTCAGCGCCATGAAACAAATTGCCCAAAAAATCAGCATAGTGGACGACATTGCCTATCAAACCAATTTATTGGCGCTGAATGCCGCTATTGAAGCAGGCCGTGCCGGTGAACATGGCCGTGGTTTTGCTGTGGTTGCAGCTGAGGTCCGTAAACTGGCCGCCCGCAGTCAGACGGCCGCCAAAGAGATTGGTGAAGTGGCGGGGCAGTCTGTCACTCTGGCCGAACAGGCGGGTGGTTTGCTGGCACAGATAGTGCCCGCAATAGAGCAGACGGCGGAACTGGTGCAGGAAATTGCGGCGTCCAGTCAGGAACAATCCGCTGGCACTTGCGGTATTAACGAAGCCATAGCACAGATCTCGCTGACAACGCAGCACAATGCCGCGGCCTCAGAAGAATTGTCCTCCACCTCTGAGCAGTTGACTCAACAGGCTGAGGACTTGCAGCAGATGGTGTCTTACTTCAAAACTTAACGCGTTGCCGTGGTTCCCGCCTGGACGGGAAACCAGCAGAACACAAACTAAAGTCTGGCCCTGCCAGAGAGCTGACAACAAAAGGTGTTTTATGTTTAGAAAAATGAAAGTAGCCACCCGGCTCGCCACGCTGGCCGGCGCGATGATTGCCCTGATCCTTATTGTTGGTGTAATGGGCATTCTGGCCATGCAGGACTCCAACCGGGCTATGGGCTCTGTGTACAAAGACCGGGTGATCCCGCTGAAAGACCTGAAGCTGATTGCCGATATGTATGCGGTTAATATTGTCGATACGGCACACAAGGTGCGTAATAACGGCCTGAGTATGGCCGACGGCCTGACCAATGTTGACAAAGCGGACGCCATTATTCATGAGCGTTGGAACGCCTACCTGGTCACTGAACTGGTGTCTGCGGAAAAAGAACTGGTAGCGCAGATCAAGCCCCAGCTGGCCGAAGCGGATGCTGCGGTGGCTAAGTTAAAGCAGGTCCTCCGTGATGGCGACCGTGAGGCATTGGATAACTTTGTATTGCAGCAGTTGTATCCGAAAATAGAGCCGGTGTCGGACAGTTTCGCCAAACTGGTGGATGTGCAGCTGAAAGTGGCTGAGCAGTCATTTAATGCCTCCGAAGCCAGTTACACTACTGCACTGTGGGTGAACCTGGGCTGTATCTTTGCCAGCATCCTGGCCAGTCTGATTCTGGGGGTGCTGATCACCCGCAGTCTGACCCGTCAGTTGGGCGGTGAGCCGGCTTATGCGGAAGATGTGATTACCAAAGTGGCGGCCGGTGACTTAACTGTGAATGTGCAGCTGGCGCAGGGCGATCAGTCCAGTATGTTGTTTGCCATCAGCCAGATGGTGCAGAAATTATCGGAAATCATCAGCGAAGTGCGGTCCTCCACTGACACTTTATCTTCGGCAGCTGAGCAAATGAATGCGACGGCTCAGTCGTTAAGTCAGTCCTCCTCTGAGCAGGCCGCCAGTATTGAAGAAACCTCTGCTGCTATGGAGGAGATGACCGCTTCCATTACGCAAAACAATGAAAACTCGAAAATTACTGAGGGCATTGCGTCGAAAAGTGCCAATCAGGCGATCAGTGGTGGCAAAGCGGTCAGCGAGACGGTAGCGGCCATGCGTCAGATTGCGCAGAAAATAGGCATTATTGATGACATTGCTTACCAGACCAACTTGCTGGCGCTGAATGCGGCCATTGAAGCGGGCCGGGCCGGCGAGCATGGCCGGGGCTTTGCTGTGGTGGCCGCTGAGGTGCGTAAACTGGCGGCCCGCAGTCAGACGGCCGCCAAAGAAATTGGTGAAGTGGCCACCAGTTCGGTCACGCTGGCTGAACAGGCGGGCTCCCTGCTGACCGAAATTGTGCCTTCCATTCAGCGTACCGCTGAGCTGGTGCAGGAAATTTCTGCCGCCAGTAACGAGCAGTCGGTTGGCGCGGGTGAAATTAATGACGCCATTCTGCAGATCACCCAGGCCACGCAACAAAATGCTGCGGCGTCAGAAGAGTTGTCATCCACCTCTGAAGAATTGACCCAGCAGGCCGTGCAGTTACAGCAACTGATGGAGTTTTTCAGCATTACCCAGCACACGGCGCAGCAGCGGCCGAAAAAAGCTGTGCATCATGCCCAGCCGGTAAAAACTGCCAAAGTCAGCAAAAAAGCGACTGCTGCTGATGAAGCCGACTTTGATTTCGAAAACTTCTGAGCCTCGGTAAGACGCAGGAGGGGTTGTGCAGGTCAGCAGTAGCATTTCAGAGCAGTCGTTTCGACAAGTCCGGGATTGGTTGTACCAGCGCAGTGGTATTTTTCTGAATGACACCAAACGCAGCCTGGTCTGCGGCCGCCTGCAAAAACGCATGCGGGAACTGGAGCTGGCCAGTTTTGAGCAATACATCCGGGTGTTGCTCAATCCGGCAGAACAGCTGGAACATGAGCTGGCAGTCAATATTCTGACCACCAATGAAACTTACTTCTTTCGTGAGGAAAAACATTTCCGTTTTTTGGAGAAAGTCGCCGCAGGGCATAAAACCACAACCCCTGCAGCCCCTTTTCAGGTCTGGAGCGCGGCGGCCTCTACCGGTCAGGAAGCTTATTCGGTGGCTATGGTACTGGCGCAGCAGTTTGGCGGCTATCAGCCTTGGTCTGTGGTGGGCACGGATATCAATACGGCGGTGCTGTGCACTGCCAGGCAGGCGATTTATCCGATTGAAGCCAGCCGTAAAATTCCACAGGACTTACTGAAAGCCTATGCCCTGAAAGGCAAAGGCAAAGATGAAGGCTGGTTTAAGTTCCGGCCTGAGTTGTGTCAGAAGGTCAGCTTTGAACCGCTGAACCTGATGGAGCCCAAGCAGTTTAACTACCGCTTTGACTTGATTCTTTTGCGCAATGTACTGATTTATTTCGAGTTGGAAGACAAACAAAAAATTGTCCGCAATGTGCTGAAGTTCCTGAAACCTGGTGGCTACTTGCTGGTGGGGCATTCAGAAAGTATTCATGGTTACGATGATCGCTTACAACAAATTCAGCCGGCCTGTTACAGGTTGAAAGCATGACAGCCGCCAGACTGGAGTTAACCAATCTGGCTCCCGGCGACTTTGTGTACGGTACGGGCGGGCGTCAGTTGTATTTTACTGTATTGGGTTCTTGTGTGTCGCTGGTGTTGTGGCATCCGGCCAGCCGCTTTTATGCAATGTGCCACTACATTTCGCCACATACCCCGGCCACTGAAGCCGGCAAAGTGCTGGTGCAGGGCAAGTATGCGGATCAGGTGTTGCCTTATTTATGGCAACAGGTGCAAAAACACCAAATCCCACCGCAAGAACTGCAGGTCAGTCTGGCCGGTGGTGCCGGTAACCTGCTCAGTGGCCAGCTGGCCCGGCAGTTTCAGATTGGTGCACTGAATCTGGAAATGGCCCGGCAGTTTATTCGCGAGCATCAGTTACAGCTTGACCGAGAGGACACAGGGGGGCAACCCGCCAGACGGCTCCGATTTGACAGCCGCACCGGGGCGCTGGATATAGAGCAGGTAGTGGCGGGGTAAAGACAAAAATGGACAAAACCAAAAAAATCAAAGTATTGATTGTGGATGACTCGGCCGTGGTGCGTCAGGTTTTGTCTGACATGATGGCCAATCAGCCTGACATTGAAGTCACAGGCACGGCGGCCGATCCTATTTTTGCGGTGGCCCGAATGAAAGCAGACTGGCCTGATGTGATTACTCTGGATGTTGAAATGCCGCGTATGGACGGTATTACCTTTCTGAAAAAAATTATGCAGGGCAGGCCGACTCCAGTGGTGATTTGTTCTTCCCTGACAGAGCAGGGTGCAGAAACCACGATGGAAGCTTTAAGCGCAGGAGCCGTCGCCATCTTTACCAAACCGCAAAGCGGCGTGAAGGGCTTTTTGCAGGACAGCAAACAGGAGCTGCTCAGCGCCATTCGTGAAGCCGCCCGTTCCAATGTGGCGGCGCTGAGGCGCACTAAAAACAGTTCGCTGCCGGTCAGTCCCGCTTTGACACAGACCGAAACTCAGGCGACGGCCATGAGCAAAACCACCGAAAAAGTGGTGGCCATTGGCACTTCCACTGGCGGCACCATAGCGCTGGAGCAGATCCTGACGGAGCTGTCGCCTGGCTGCCCAGGCCTTGTTATTGTGCAGCATATGCCGGAAAAATTTACTGCAGCCTTTGCCAGCCGGCTGAATCAGATTTGCACTATTGACGTGAAAGAAGCGCAGGATGGTGACAAAGTGCGGCCTGGTCTGGCATTGATTGCGCCAGGCGGCAAGCATATGAGCCTGGTCCGCAGCGGTGCGTTTTTTCAGGTCAGTGTCAAGGCCGGCCCAGCGGTAAACCGGCATTGCCCGTCGGTGGACGTGTTATTCCGCTCTGTGGCGAAAAGTGCCGGTAAGAATGCCGTGGGTTTTATTCTGACCGGTATGGGAGATGATGGTGCCCGTGGCCTGTTGGAGATGCGAGAGGCGGGCGCCATGACCTATGCGCAGGATGAAGCCAGTTCAGTGGTGTTTGGTATGCCTAAAGAAGCCATCAAACGTGACGCTGCTGCGGTGGTCCTGAGTCTGGAGCAGGTGGCTGCGGTAATCAGTAGTTACAGCTTTAAATCGCAGAGGAACGAGGCATGAACGATTTATCATTGTTGGTGGTGGAAGACAGCAAAACACAACGTGAATACCTGTTGAGTTTATGCCGGGAGTTCGGCTGCAGTCACCTGTCCGGCGCAGAAAACGGCCGCGAAGCCCTGGCATTGATTGAGCAGGGTGAACATGATTTTGATATTTTGATTTGCGATTTAGAAATGCCGGACATCGACGGCATTGAACTGATTCATCTGCTGGCGGCGCGCCAGCAGCGCTCCGCCATTCTGATCGTCAGCTCCCGCGAAGCCGCTTTGATCTCAGCGGTTGAATTTATGGCAACAACAGAGGGGCTTTATGTACTGGGCTCACTGCAAAAACCGGTGCAGCGCAGCTCCTTGCTGGAAAAATTGCATCTGTATAAAGGACGGGTTGAGAGCCAACAACACAACGTGCCTGCGGTCAGTGCGCCAGTGCTGAGCAAAGCAGAACTGGAACAGGCACTGGCAGAACGTCGTTTTGTGTTGCATTACCAGCCGAAAATTGAATTTGCCAGCGGAGAGCTGACGGAAGTGGAAGCCCTGGTGCGGCTGAAATACGATGAACGTATTGTGTTCCCGAATGACTTTATCCAACTCTGCGAAAACTACCAGCTGATCGATCAACTGAGTTATGAGGTGGTGCGTATGGCCGCTGAGCAGCAGCAACGTTGGGCTGCTCAGGGTTTTTCTATCAAAATTGCTGTCAATTTATCTGCGGTGTCTTTTGATAATGATGAGTTCTCTAAAAATATTATGACGCTGCTGAAACAGGCCGATGTGGCAGCCAAAGGCCTGACCTTTGAAGTGACGGAAACCTCGGTGATCCGCGATATAGGCAAAGCCTTGTCCATTTTGACCCGGCTGCGGCTGGCCGGTGCAGGCTTGTCCATTGATGACTACGGTACCGGCTATTCTTCTGTCAAACAGCTGGCGCAAATCCCTTTTACTGAACTGAAAGTGGATCGTTCCCTGATTAAAGGCATTGCCGGGAAATCGCACTTGCAGGTCATTTTTGAAAGTACCCTGCAAATGTGCATGAAACTGGGCATTGTTGTTGTTGCTGAGGGCATTGAAACGGAAGCGGACTGGAATTACCTGAGTGGTGCCGGTTGCCATGTCGGACAGGGCTACTTTATTTCTCCACCTATGCCGGAAGATAAATTGTTCAGCTGGTGGCAGGCGGGCATGAATTTTCTGCGTTAAATCCTCTAATCTCAAGCAGTTTACGGGTCTGACTGCATCGAGTGCTGTTCAGGGTCTGCTGCTTTTTTCAGGTGTTTTGGCTGCGTTGCGCTCCCTGAATAAAAGTACCTATACACTCTTGCAGTGCCAGCATGGACTGCAGGTTCACCACAAAGACGATACTGCCTTCCAGTTCCCGGTCTTCCAGATAAAACAGAATTTGCAGCAGGATCAGCACCTGTTCGTCTTCATACTCACTGAGCACCTGGCTGCTGTCACCCATCACCAGCTGCGGAATGGTTAAGTCAAAACGTTGGTTAAACAGGTTGGATAACGAGGCCAGACAGGCGTTCAGCACTATATTGCCTATTTCAGCCATCGCATCCTGTTCCAGCTCGGTGATTTGCTGCACCGGTGTATCCAGCCCCACCATCAGCCGGACCAGTTCCAGGCTGCGGTGTTCAGGAAAGAGTAAAATGGCCTGGCCGCTGAAACTGCTCTGAAAACGCTGGGCTATCCCACAAATATCATAACCCCTGTCCAGCTGGCTGATGGCTTGGGAAATATCGCAGACATCCACCTTGGGCACCGTCATCCGGATCGGTTGCTGCACTATCTCACTCATAGCGGCCGCCGCCTGACTGACACTGATATTAAAAACTTCGCACAGGGCGTCTTTTTGTAAGTCACTGAATTGCATTGTGGTACTCCTCAGCATCCTGTGCTATTTGCCGGATCAGGTCCGGGGTGACAGGTTTGCGGTAATAAAACAGCCGGGCCTGTTCTGCTTCGTCCTGAATGTAACGCTGTATATTGGCGGTGAGCAGCGCCACAAAACAATTTTTTTGGTTTATTTTAACCTTTTCAGCAACATGTAAGCCATCTATATCCGGCATGTTGTAATCCAGCACTATCACGTCAAACTGCTGGCTTTCAGCCATCTGAATGGCCTGCTCGCCACCTTCGGCCTCAACAAAAATCCAGTCCGGGCGCAGGTCCCGCCAGTAACTCACCACAAAAAGGCGGGATACTTTACTGTCATCGACCACTAAAATCTTCTTCTGCATAAATTTCATTCTCTTCTGACGCAGCGGGCAACGGAGCCTGACTGACCCTGTTACGCCCCTGTTGTTTTGACTGATACAACATAAAATCAGCCCGACCTAAAGTACGATCCACAGCCTCTGCAGGCTGTTGTTGGGCGACACCTAAAGAAATGCTGATTTGAAATGGCTGGTCAAACTGCAACAGCTGTACCTGCAGCCTGAGTTGTTCTGCCAGTTCGGCCGCGTTTGACAAGCGGTAACCTGGGCACACTACCAGGAATTCCTCTCCACCCCAGCGGCCAAACAGGCCGGGGGGCTCCACCAGCGGCGCTAAACGGGTTGCCACCTGTGTCAGCACCCGATCACCGGTCTGATGTCCATAAGTATCGTTGATTTGTTTGAAATGATCGATGTCCAGCAGGATCAGGCTGAGGTTACCGGGCACAGCCGCCGTCGTGTAACTGGCCAAAGCCAGCTCCAGCGCCTGGCGGTTGGCGACGCCGGTCAGGCGGTCGGTGCTGGCCTGATGCTGGTAATGCAGACTTTCAGCTTCCAGTTGTTGTTGCGCCTGATTGGTTTGTTGCAGCTGCTGGTTGCGTTCATGCAGCTCAAACACCATGGCGCGGAAATTATCGACCAAAGTACGGATTTCCTGAATACGGCTTTGGTCGGTCAGGGGATCCGGGCTGGGGACAGTCCCGAGGGTGTTGGTCCAGCTGGTCAGGCGGCGGATAGGGTGAATCAGGCTGACAGCAAACTGGCTGGCTTTCGCATACATAAAACGGAAATACAGACTGACCAGCAAAAATAACACGAAAAAGGCTGCCAGATGCAGCTGAAGTTCGTTCTGCTCCTGCTGAGTGACAGTGTTATTGATCAGGGTCATAGGCTGCAGCAATACCAGCTGCCAGCCGGTTGCCGCCACCTGGTGCCTGCTCAGCACATAATCTTGCCCCTGAAGGGTCACGATTGGCCGCTGTTCTGTGCCTCCAGGCCATTCGCTCAATTGCTGCTGTGTATGGTTGCGCTCTGTCAGTTGCAGTTGAGGTTTCAGTGTCGCCGATACGGCCAGAATGTCGTCTTGACCGGATAGCAGCAGCACCTGATAGCCATGCTGAGAGGCCCGTTGCAATAAAGAGGCAGCGAGGCTGGGTAAAGTGATATCAGCCCCCATAACCCCCGCCAGCTGGTTGTGCTGATACAGTGGCTGCAGGGCTGACACCATCAGGCCCATACCAAAGGCGTCAGGGTATGCCTGAGTCCAGGTCAGTTGGCGTGTCGGGTTATGTTGCTGATCTGCCAGGTAATAAAAGTTCTGTTGCACCAAAGGCCGTGGTGACTGCAAGGAGGCGGAGTCTGCAGGCAAAGGCGGGTAGATCCGGCTCATATTGTCGGTGCTGATAAAATACAGTTGGTCAATCAAAGGGTTGGTGTCGACCACCGCCTGATACAGCAGGTTCAGCCGTCTGGTTTTCAGCGCCAGCACCAACTGCTCAGGGCGGTAGGGTGGTTGCCCCTGATAAAACATATGCACTCCCTGGCCGGATTTTTCCACTAAAAATCCATTGGGCAACAAGGCAAACCCCAGTTCTGCCGCTGTGCGCTGCGGGTTTGGAGTGGGTGCATTGAGGTAATACAAATGCTCAGGGGCCAGGATGTGCAACTGTTCGGCCACAGTGGTCAGTTGCTGCGACAGCAGTTCAGCTTCCGTGAGCGCAGTGGCTCGAAGGTTGGTTTCCAGCTGGCTGATCAGGCTGCGTCTGACCTCGGTGCTGCGATACCAGGAGCTCAGGCTGACAATCAAGACTATGCTCAGTGTCAGCGCAATAAAGGGGCAAAGGGCAAATACGGAAATGCCCTGAGCCACAGTCCGGGCTAAAGGCTGACACTGTTCCTTTGGGATTGGGGTCATGGCAGCCACTGGTAACAGGCTGGTTGCAACAGCTTTAACCCTTCATCATAACCGTTGATGCTTTCGGTATGGCCTACCAGCAACAAGCCACCTGGTTTCAAACGCTGCAGCAGCTGGCTGATCAGGTATTTGCGGTCGGCAGCTTTAAAATAAATCAGCACATTACGCAGCAATATCACGTCAAAACGCAGAGTCTCAGCGGGCATCTGCATCAGATTCAGCTGGAAAAACTGCACTTTTTGCCGCAATTCCGGCGTCACCATAAAAGATCCGCTATCTTTGCCCCGGCCTTTACGGCAGTATTTTTGTAACATCTGCAGCGGGATGCGGTCTGCCTGCGCCAGTGGATACACCGCACGTCTGGCCGCCTGCACCACTTCACTGTTGATATCTGTGCCCTGAATATTCCAGTCCGTGTTAAAGCCATACTTATCCGCCAGCATCATGGCCAGACTGTAAGCTTCTTGCCCGCTCGATGCCGCGGCGCTCCAGCAACGCAATGGCTGGCACAGAGGCGCTTTAGGTAACCAGCGCTGCAGAAACTCAAAATGTGCTTCTTCGCGGAAAAAATAAGTTTCATTGGTGGTCAGCGAATTGAGCGCTATCTGTTGTTCTGAGGCCGCACTGTGACTGGTGATCAGGTCCAGATACTGTTCAAAATTGCCCAGTTGTAAGTCCCGCAGTCGGGCGGCTAACCGGGCTTTGACCAGCACTTTTTTTTCGTCGCCCAAATGAATACCGCTGCGTTGATACAGCCATTGGCTGATCAGGCGGAAACTTTGTTCGGATAAGTCGGTTTCAAGTTGCATACACAGCCCCGGAAACTAAAAATGCACTTGGCCCAGACTCACAGTGTAAAAGCGGGTCAGGTTTCACACTACTGACCTCTAGGGCTAGAACCGCTAGGTCTTTAGACCTATACCCTTCTCATTTGCAGCCGCAGCTGTGTTGACGGCGCCATCTCGCCCCAGTCACATAAGGTGACTATGCTCCTGGGGTCTCACTGGCTTGTCGCCTTGCTGCAGCTGCAACTGATTTGGGTATGCCCCCGTCTCATTTGCAGCCGCAGCTGTGTTAACGGCGCTGGGAGCCAGTTTGGTTGGTCAGGAATGGGGAGGGGCTTTCAACCAGGAGGCGGCAGCATCAGCCAGCAGGCAAGCGGCCTGAGTACGGTTGTCGACTTCCAGTTTTTCCAGAATGGCGGACACATGCACTTTGACGGTTTTTTCGGCCAGCCCTAACTGATTGGCGATCTGTTTGTTACTGTAGCCTTCAGCCAGCAGTTTAAACACTTTGTATTGGCCAGGGGTGAGGCGGGCTATACGCAACTGGGCTGAACCCGCTTCGGGCTGGCGTTGCACTGCGGTTGGAAACTGGTAATCGCCTTGCAGCAGTTGGCTGATGGTGTGGACCACATCAGCACTGTCGGCCGCTTTGGATAAAAATGCCGAAGCACCGGCACTCAGACACAGCTGACGCATCGCCAGGTCGTCATGGCCACTCAGGATCACAATAGGCAACTCGGGAAAGCGGCTGCGGATAAAATGCAGGCCACTCAAACCTGAGCTGCCGGGCATCGACAAATCCATCAGCAATAAATCCAGTTCGTCACAGTACTTCTCCAGCAGTTCAAACAGCAGCAGGTAATCTGCGGCCTGGTACACCTGCAACCCGGCAATAGCCTGTTGCAAAGACCGGCTCAGTGCATCCAGGTAAATAGGGTGGTCTTCGGCCAGCACAATCTGAAATGTCATCTATTGGTCCTTTGCTAACAGCCAGGCAAGGCGGGCGCGTTTCACAGGTTTCAGCATAAAATACACGGCTTTGTGTTCTGGCAGGCGCTGACGCAAGGTGGCGTCGGCCGACATCAGTAACAGCTTACCGCCAGGGGCTAACCTGGAGGTCAATAAGGTCAATTCCGTCAGGTGGTCTTCCGTCGCGTTCAAGTGTACATCAGAAATCAGCAGGCGAAACCCGGTCTGACCTGAACGTTGAAAGTCGCGCAAAGACGAAAATACGCTGACCTGCAAACCATGCCGCACCAGTTCGTAATACAAAGATTGCCGGACCTGAGGGTCCGGATCTATCACCAGAGCTGAACCAACAGCTGCTGCAGGCACGGTATATGGCTCTGCCCGGACAAAACGCAGACCAAAACTGGTGCCCCGTTCTGAACTGTATAAGTTGATCGGCAACACCAGTAACTCGGCAATTTTGCGTACTATGCTCAGGCCCAAACCTGACCCCTGATAACTTTGGTTACCCCGCTGAAAAGCGTTCCCCCAATGGCGTCGCATCGGTTGGGGTAACCCAGGGCCTGAATCCCGGATTGACAAATACAGCTGCTGGCTGTGCTGGTAACGGTGTTTCAGCTCCAGTTGTACCAGTTCACCTTCCTGCAGATTTTTCAGCGCATTGTCCAACAGATTCATCAGCATACGGGCCACCAGGTGTTTATCGGTAACCACCAGCAGATCGGGTTCGACGTTCAGTTCCAGCCGGACTTTTAGCTCAGCCGCCATAGGCACAAAAGTCTGGTACAGCTGCTGCAACAGCTGACTTAAATTCACCAATTGCAGCTGGGGGGTGATCACGCCGGCGTTCAGCTTGGATAATTCCAGAATGTCGTCGACCAGGGTATTGAGTAACTTGCAGCTGTTATTGACCGTGTGCCAACCCGGTTCACCGGAGGGCTGCAGATGTTGCCGTAAATCCGTCAGATTCAGCCGGACCAGGGCCGATAAGTTTTTCAGGTCATGGCTGGTGCTGCTTAAAAACGCAATTTTTTCCTGTTGCAGCAAGACCAGTTCCTGCTGTTGTTGTTCCAGACTGGCCGTGCGCTGTTGCACGGCCAGTTCCAGCTGATGGGTGTAGTCCTGTTGCAGTTTATGCTGAGCTTCGGCGGTTGCCAGACGGGCCTGCTGAATTTGCCAGCGTTGCCGGAAATGCAACCAGAACAGCAAAGTGGCCAGCAACAGATACAGCCCATAAGCCGCCGGGCTGCGCCAGAATTTCGGCTTGACGGAAAAATGGAGCTGAAGTGGATCAGACCAACGGCCGTCTGCGTCAATAGCCCGGACGTTCAGCTGGTACTGACCAGTGGCCAGTTGAGAGAACCTCAGGGTACTGATGTTGAGATCAAACCATTGGGAGTTGGCAGGCTCCAGCCGGTACTGATAACGCACCGGTGCCAACACAGGGGCTGGCCCCAGGTTGAAACTGAATTCAATGACATTGGGTTCGGTCAACTGCAATGGGCTGTCTGAGATCAAATGTTGGGTTCCGTCAACCAGAACATGGCTCCAGTCCAGTCGGGCCTGCACAGTCGACAGCTCTTGAGGTGACCCCAGCAAGGTGACCCCAGCGTCGCCCGCCATATACACCTGATTTCCCATCTGCCCACATTGAAACTGATTAAACTCGTGCTGTACCAGGCCGTCGTATTCAGTCAGTAGTCTGATCAGCTGATTGCTGCGATCAAAGACGGCGATGCCCTGATGGGTGGCTGCAAACCAGTAGCCATCCGCCAGTTCTGCGCTGCAGACCACCGTCTGGTTCGGCAATTGACGCATCGCCTCAATGGGAGTGGCGTGCCAGCCATCGCTGTTCTTGTTCAGCAAACGCACCCCCTGTTCGGCGGACCAGAGCTGAAGTTCGCCGCTACCGGTACGACGCAGGCCTAACACCGGGTCGCCCGCCAACTGATACTGCCAGTGCAGTGGCGGCTGTTCCCACTGGGTCCAGTGGCTGCTGAGCACCCCCTGATAATAAGCTGCGAGCAGTAGCTGACCGTCCTGATACAGCAAGCCTGAGGTGTCTTTTGTGGGCAAGTCGGTGATCCAGATTTTGTCGAAGCGGGTTCCTTGCTGTCGCATCAGCATCAGCTTGCGGTTAAACAGCAGTAAGAAGTGTTGTTGATCCAGGGGCAGCACATCAATCAGGATCTTGTTGTCCTCCAGTTCGGCAAACTGATAAGGCCAGGGAGTTATTTCAGCTTTATCCAGGTTCACCAACTGAATACCTGCTTCTGCCGTTGACATCAGCAGCAACGGACCTAAACGTTTAAACAACAGCGGAACCATAGGTTTAGGGTAAGGCAATTGCTGGATCCGCGCCGGTTGTGGCAGGTCGGTTCGGTAAAGCTCCAGCGCCTGATCGGTAGCGACCAACAACTGATCTGCGCCGACACTGGTCAGAGTGTTCAGTGTGGCGCTGAATCCGGGGGCCCGAGCAGCAAAACTGCTCAGATCCTGATAACTCAATGGTACCAGCAGTACCCCACGGTCGCGGCCAATGGCCAGCTCACCGGTGCGCAGCATTTGCAGCTTAATTTGTTTGGTGCGGGAGCTGTAGGTGCTGCTGATGAGCTGTGGCAATACCAGCCTGGACTGGCCATTTTCGGGCTGGTACAAAACGATGCTGTCCTGACGTACAACCACCAGTTGCTGCTGCCAGCTGGTCAGGGCTGTGACCTCACTGAACGATTCCGTTAAGGCCGGTAACTGCACCTGCTCGCAGGCAGTTGGGATGCAGCGCCACAACTGCCAATCCAAAGTGACCAGCCATAAGGCCTGCTCAAACCACAGGCTGCTGCTGATAGCGTCGGGGGCGCTTGCAGCGAATGGCTGAGGCTGGTCGTGCTGATTGGGCCGGTACAAAAAAAACTGATTTTGGCTGCGCAGCAACAGACCCTCTGGTGTGGCGTGCAGTTCAGACACCGGAAAATTCAGTGTTGCCTGACGCACTTGCTGGCTTTGGGTATCCAGCAGGTGCAGTTGCTGGTCAGAGGTCAGAATGCCCAATACTGTGTCTGTTAACCAGGCCAGTTTGTGAATATAGGGCAGAGCGGCGGCGGCCGTGATGGCTTCGACCTTCAGGGTTCGGGTGTCGGCTTTATACAAGCCGGTATTGGTGGCAAACCACATCCCGTATTGTCGATCGGTCTGCAGATCCAGAATAATTTTTCCGGCTGTCTGGCCCCCCGGCAACTGCACTAACTTCACGCTGTCGCCTTCCACCAGATGCAAGCCCTCCAGCGTCCCTATCCAGAGCCGACCCCACTGGTCTTCTGCCAAAGCCCGCGCCATATTCTGTTTCAGGCCATTTTCACTGCTGAGTACCCTGGCCAGCGGCCTGTGTAACGCCAAAGGTTCTGCGGCCTGCAACGAGGCCTGGCCCAAACTCCAGAGGAAAAAAAACACAACAAAAAACCAGTGTTTCAAACCATGTTCCAGTCAGCTGTCAGCGATATCAGATAAATCCCAGTATGGCGTTGATCCGTATGAAAAAACAGAAGACACATATCAGCCTGAAAAGGCGGGTTGACGTTTTTGTGCGTACATCCGGGTATCGGCGAGATGCAACAGGTCGTCCACAGAGCGTAAGTCATTCGCCTGAGGCTCTGCGACATGCACACAACCAAAGCTGGCGCTTAATTCAAGCTGTTGACCATCCAGAGTTAAACCTGGTGCCAATGCGGCAGTTATACGCTGAACCTGGCGAATCGCCACTTCGGCGTTGGGGCAGCCAACCAGCAGTACAATAAATTCATCCCCACCCCAACGGACACTGATATCCGAATTACGGCAGCTGTGCTGCAGGCGGTCAGCAAATTCCTTCAGCACGGCATCGCCGGTCTGATGGCCGTAGTTGTCATTAATTGGCTTGAAGTTATTGATATCGACCATCACCAGGGCAAAAGGCGCATCATAAGCTTTCCAGCGAAACCAGAGATCATCAGCCATCTGATGAAAGCCGTCACGATTCAGCAACCCTGTTAATGGGTCTCTGGCCACTTTGTTGCTCAGGGATTGTTCTCTTTTGTGCCAGGCGGTCACATCTTCAAACGCCAGCAATGTCACCGGGTTATTGCGTTGTCGCCAGCTTGAGACTGTGGCCAGAAACAAGCGGCTGCCGCTGTGACCCTGACGCAATTCCAGTTGGGTATGGAAAGTGGCGCTGGATCCCTGCCGGGCGGCCGCAAGATGGGTTTTGATGGCAGTCGAGGATGCGTTCTCCGGCCAGATGGGGGTGGATTCAATATGTTGACCCACAATGTTCTCCCGGGATAAACCAAACAGCCGTTCGAACGCATAATTGACACTGCTGACCCGACCTTTTTCGTCCCAAATCGCCAGCACCGGGGCAGGAATGGCCGAAAGCAACCGCATGGTCTCTTCAATGCCAAATCCCAGCTGTTTACGGATCTGTTCTATGGTGTCCAGCAAATAACTGCGAACCTCATGATGTTCATCTGTCAGGGGGTCCTGAGTCGGAAAGGGCGTACTAAACAAGGCCGTAGCGGACTGGGTGGCGTTTTGAACAGACTGAAGCGTCAGTTTTGACAAGGTCCTGATCAGACCAGCCACACAGAATAACATGGCCAGCAAGACCAGCACCGCTATGCCATAAGCCAGGCGCAGGTTCCGCTGGCTATCGGTGTAAATACGCTGTGCTTCCGTCAGCTGAATGGCGGACAACTGCTTCAGGTCCAGGTTCAGGCTGTCGATGCCGGGATAAAGTCTGTCTCTGGCTATGTGCTGCAATGTGATCAGATCATCACGTGCTATCGCCATGGTAATCTGCTGATGCAACGCATTTACCCGGGCCAGTTTGGGCTCTATGGTGTCGATAAGTGTCCGCTCAGCGCCGACCAGTTCGGTCTGCAGATACTGCTGCCAGGCCTGGCTGGCGTTGTATTGTGTTTCCATCAGCAATTGCAGGGCCTGTTCTGAGCTGATCAGCGACGACAATCGTTTATTGGTACTGTCCACCAGATCAATCGCATAGGCATCCGACACCGTTTTCAGCTGTTGTAAGGGCACCACTCTGTCGCTATACAAAGTGCTGATACGGGCATTGGCCTGATACAGATGGCTGAGGATCAGTAGCAGCGCCAGCAGCACGATAAGCAGCGGAAGTCCTGCCAGCAGCAGGAGTTTGACTTTCAAACGGGACTTATTGAAATGGTCAAGTAAGGTCATTCTAGGCTCTGCAGTCGGTGTAGGATTCAGCATGTGGCGCGCCGGTTGCTGAACTGGGTTCCGGCAACGCCGGACTTGTTCCAGACAGGGTCGTCAGGTGTCCTTCACCATTGAATCATGGCCTCGCTGCGGCAGGTAGAGTCAGACATGATCTTTGGTAATGCCCGGGCCGAAAACTGGTGAGCCTACTGGTGTTAAGCGAAGCTGAGGTTGTTCGACCTGATTCAGTCGCAGGCTTTCTCGATTTCAGGGAAGTTTGACTATACTGCCTGATACTGGCCGCCGGGCCAGGGATGAAAAGGGAAACGGAGGCCAGTGGGATGACAATACGGGTGCTGATTTTAGATGACAGTAAAATATGCCGGATCTTTTTAACCAACTACCTGAGGGATTTATTACCCAAAGCTGAAATTGTTCAGGCCGAGTCCGGCGATGATGCCGTAGCTCAGGCGGCTCAGGGCGAGTTTCAGCTGGCGGTGCTGGATTACAATGTGCCGGATTTAAGTGGTTTGCTGGTCGCCAGTAAAATCAAAGAAATGCAGCCTGTGTGTGAACTGGCGTTATTAACCGCCAATCTGATGCGTTCGGTGGAAGAACAGGCCGATGAGCAGGGGGTGCGTTATTACCGCAAACCTATCACTGCGGATGTGACCCGGCAAATACTGCAAGACAGTCACTTTATCTAAACCATCAGGTCCGGCATGCCGGACCTGATCATGTTCACAGTTAAAGGCTTAAGGTGCGTTCACCTCGGGCTATGCCCGACACCCCAGTGCGCACAGTTTCCAGAATTTGTACGCCTTGCAGGGCCTCAATAAAAGCTTCCAGCTTTTCAGAGGTGCCGACAATCTGAATGGTGTAGGTGGTGGGGCTGACATCAATGATCTGGCCGCGGAATATATCGGCTGAACGTTTGACCTCTTCGCGTTGGTCATTGTTGGTGGCGCGCACTTTCACCATCAGCAGTTCACGTTCAATGTGGGCCGCTTCGCTCAAATCCATCAGTTTGACCACTTCAATCAGCTTATGCAGCTGTTTGGTGATCTGTTCAATCACTTTGTCATCCCCACGGGTGACCAGGGTCAGCCGCGACATGGTCGGGTCTTCCGTGGCCGCCACGGTCAAGGAGTCAATGTTGTAGCCACGCTGGGCAAATAAACCCACCACACGGGCCAGGGCGCCAGATTCGTTTTCCAGCAGAACAGAAATAATATGCCGCATCTTACACCCGCTCCGTTTTGCTTAAGAACATCTGGTTCATCGCACCGCCGGGCACCTGCATCGGGTAGACGTGTTCGGTCGGGTCGACATGAATATCCAGAAACACCAGCTTGTCTTTCAGCGCAAAAGCGCGTTCCAGCGCCGGTTCCAGTTCTTCCGGTTTGGTCACGCGAATGCCAACATGGCCATAAGCTTCGGCCAGTTTGACAAAGTCAGGCAGCGAATCCATATAGGAGCTGGAGTAACGGCTGTCATAGTTCATATCCTGCCACTGCTTCACCATGCCCAGATAACCGTTGTTCAGGTTAATAATTTTCACCGCCAGACCATACTGCTTGCAGGTCGACAGCTCCTGAATGTTCATCTGAATGGAGCCTTCACCGGTCACACAAACCACTTCGGCGTCCGGGTAATGCAGTTTCACCCCCATAGCGGCTGGTAAACCAAAGCCCATGGTGCCGAGGCCGCCTGAGTTGATCCAGCGGTTTGGTTTATCAAACTTGTAGTACTGGGCGGCAAACATCTGGTGCTGACCGACGTCGGAGGTGACATAGGCATCCCCCTGCGTATGACGGTGTACCGCTTCAATCACCGCTTGAGGTTTCAGTTGGGCGCTGCTCTGGTCATAACGGCCACCGTGGCGTTCACGCCATTGGTTGATTTGTTGCCACCAGTCCGACAAGGCGGCCTGGTCCAGTTCGCCGTTTTGTTTGTCCAGCTGAGACAACATTTCCTGCAGTACAGGTTTCACCAGGCCCACTATAGGAATATGGGCATTCACGGTTTTTGAGATGCTGGCCGGGTCTATGTCGATATGAATAATGGTGGCGTCCGGGCAGAATTTTTTGGTGGCGTTGGTGACGCGGTCATCAAAGCGGGCACCGACGGCAAAAATCACATCGGCGTGGTGCATCGCCTGGTTGGCTTCATAGGTACCATGCATGCCTAACATACCAATAAACTGCTGGTCCGACGCCGGATAAGCGCCCAGACCCATCAGGGTGTTGGTCACTGGTAACTTTAAACGCCGGGCCAGTTCGGTCAGTTCGTCAGATGCTTTGCCCAGCACCACGCCGCCGCCGGAATACAGCACAGGGCGCTTCGCCGCCAACAAGGTTGCCAGCGCTTTTTTAATCTGGCCCGGGTGCCCTTTGGCATTGGGGTTGTATGAACGCAGTTTAATGTCCTGCGGGTATTCATACGGGAACTTCTGGCTGGGGATGGTCATGTCTTTTGGAACATCTAAAACGACAGGGCCAGGCCGGCCGCTTTGGGCAATATAAAAGGCCTTTTTCACCAGGTAAGGAATGTCTTCCGGTCGGCGCACCGACATATTGTGTTTCACAATAGGACGGGAAATGCCGAGCATGTCGGTTTCCTGGAAGGCGTCATCCCCAATCAGGTGGCTCATCACCTGGCCACAAATCACCACCATAGGAATCGAATCCATATAGGCAGTGGCAATACCGGTGACAGCGTTGGTGGCGCCGGGGCCGGAGGTGACCAACACCACACCGGCTTTCCCACTGGCCCGGGCGTAGGCGTCGGCCATATGAGTGGCTGCCTGTTCGTGCCGGACCAGTACGTGTTTCACCTGATGTTGCTGAAACAGCGCATCGTAGATGTGTAACACGGCACCGCCCGGGTAACCATATACATACTCAACGCCTTCATCAGCCAAGGCGCGGATCAGCATGGCTCCCCCAGACAGCAGTTCTGGTTGGGTGTTTTCGCTTGTCATTTGGTCAGGTCTCATCGTTATTGCATACAGAAAACGGCGTTTGCAGTTGCGGCAAACACCAACAGCCAGCCGAATGCTGGCAGGCTCAGGAACTGAGCCAAGCTGCTTTTTTACGTGGACGCTGACAGAGGAAAGGCTGTCAAAACTAAATGCCTGTCTGAATAATGGTTTTAATGAAGTGCAGGCTTGCTGGTTAATTTACGGTAAGGGCTGGCGAAAGTCGATGGCTTTTTTGGGTTAAAGCAAAAACTCTAAAAGGGCTGGCTGGCCTTCGCCGCGCGGCTTGCTGCTTGCAAAAGCCGGGTTTAGCCCACATGATACCGGCAGAGATCGGGATTTACAGGTAGCTGAAGTGGCTGACAATATTCAATTTGTATCGATGGACAATGTGCGGGCTTTACTGGAGAAATCTTTTACCCAGCCTGTACTGTTTTATTTTTTCTCCGAGCGCAGCCCGGCCTGCCTGAATTTTGGCCCCGTGTTGCAAGGGATAGCGCAGCGTTATCCGAATGAGCTGACGCTGGCGGTGGTCGATTGTGACCAGGAGCAGCAACTGGCGGCACATTTTGGTGTGCGCTCAGTGCCGACAACTTTAGTGATCCAGCAAGGGCAACCGGTGGATGGTTTTGCCGGTGAAGAACCGGAAGACGCGATACTCAGCCGCTTGCAGGCCTTTTTACCCAAACCAGAGCAACAACTGCTGCAACAGGCGCAGGCCTTGCTGGCCGAACAGAATTTTGCTGAGGCTTACCCGCTGCTGAAGCAGGCCGCTGAACTGGCACCCCAGGATGTACAAATCCGTTTGCATCTGGCATTGGCACAAGTGGAGCTGGGCCAGTTGACAGCCGCAGAGCAGGCGCTGGCCACTGTGCTGATGGCTGATCAGGATGCCTTGTATCAGAGTGTCAAAGCACGTTTAGAACTGGCGCAGCAAGCCTCCGAAAGCCCGAAAGTGAAAGCACTGGAACAGGCCTTGGCGGCTGATCCGGCCAACAACGAGCTGAAACAGCAGCTGGCCGTGCAGTACCATCAGGTGCAGCGCAGCGGCGAAGCGCTGGAATTGCTGTATCAGATCCTCAAACAGGATCTGAACTATGGTGAGGCGAAAAAATTGTGCCTGGATATGCTGGCCACTTTACCTAAAGGTGACCCCTTGGCCTCGTCGTTCCGTCGTAAGCTTTACAGCCTGCTGTACTGAGCCAAAGGACCTTTCATGATACTGCGCTGCTGGATGCTGTTGTTGTTGTTGGGGGCCGCTTCGGTGCAGGCGGCCGCTGTGGCGGAAAAAGTCTTTGCCGATTATGCCGACGCTTTATTGCAGATTAAGGTGCTGGACAAAAACTCCGGCGCCAAATCGGCCATAGGCAGTGGTTTTTTATTGGCTGAACCCGCGCTTATTGTCACCAACTACCATGTGGTGTCAGAAGCTGTGTTGTTTCCGGACAAATACCAGCTGGAGTTTCTGAACAAAGACCAGGCCGCCGGGCAGCTGCAGATAGTTTCGGTGGATGTGGTGAACGACCTGGCCTTGCTGGCGTCAGATTATCAGGCCGTAAAGCCTTTTCAGATCCAGTCACAAGCCCCGGTGCAGGGCGCCGCTGTGTATTCCTTGGGTAACCCGCACGATTTAGGGCTGATTGTGGTGCCCGGCACCTACAATGGCCTGCAAAAACACAGCTTTTACCCCCGTATTCATTTTACCGGTGCCATTAACAGCGGCATGAGCGGCGGGCCCGCAGTGAATGAGCAAGGTGAGGTGATTGGCATTAATGTGGCTTCTGCAGGGAACGATTTAGGCTTTCTGGTACCGGCCGATGCCTTGCTGAAGTTACTACAGAAGCCAAAAGCGGATGATTTAAAACAGGATATTCAGCAGCAACTGCTGCAAAGCCAAAGACGGATGTTTGAGCAAATTCTGCAGGCCGATTGGAAAACCAAAGCTTTTGGCCCGGCCAGGGTGCCGGACGAAGTGGTGCCTTTTGTGCGCTGCTGGGGCAGCTCCAATCTGGAAAAAGACAAAGACGATATCAAAAGAGTCAATGCATTCTGCAATCAGCCGGAAGAGATTTTCCTGTCCAATGAGTTCAGTACCGGCCGCATTGAAATGCAGTTTGAGTGGCAGCAAGCCAAAGGTTTGCATCCGCTGCAGTTTTTCCGCCGCTATCAGAACAGCATCAGCCAAATGAATGCCGACAATAAAGCCGGTGAAGAGGATGTCAGCCGCTTCCGTTGTGATACTCAGGTGGTGCAGGCAAACGCCGGGCAACAGGCCAAAGCAGTATTCTGCCTGCGTTCGTACAAAGACTACCCCGGGCTCTATGACGTCGCCTATATCTCGGCGTCGCTCGACCAGTCACACCAGGGGGTGATTAGCCATTTCACGCTGGCGGGTGTTGAAAAAGAGATGGCGCTGGCCTTTACCCGTAAATTCAGGGAGGCGGTGACATGGCAATTTTAGTTGAGGTGCTGAATGCTCAGCTGAAAGTGGTGGAACGGCATAAATTTAACCAGTCGCATATCCGTCTGGGCCGCGCTTTTGACAACGATGTAATTCTGTTCGACAAACATGTGTGTCCTCATCACGCCAGCCTGAGTCTGGATGAAGACGGCCAGTGGCAGCTGGAAGATTTAAGTTCGGTGAATGGCAGTTATGTCGCCGGGCGCAAAGCGGTGGAGCAAAAAGAGCCGCTGCGTTCGGGGGAAATCTGCTGGTTGGGCGATCAGGCATTACGCCTGTATGACGATCAGCATCAGGTGGCTCCGGCGTTGCCGTTAAGCTTGCTGACCCAACGCCTGACGGCCATGGGACATGGCGTGTTAATTCTGTTGTTTGCGCTGTTGATTGCGGCCGAACATATTGGCACTGTCTGGCTGACGCTGCCCAGCCAGCTGCAGCAAGCCTGGCCCGGCCGTTTGCTGGAAATTCCCAAATCGCTGTTAATGTTTTGCCTCTGGCCAGCCTTGCTGGCGCTATGGAGCCGTCTGCATCAGCAGGACAGTTTCTTTTTGCCACAACTCAGCCTGACCTACGCTGCTATTGCGGGCTCGGCGGTCTGGGGCATGCTGTGTTTCTGGATAGGTTTTAACAGTGATGGTGCGGCCTGGGCCAACTGGCTGGAGGTGCTGGGTTACAGTGCCCTATTCTGGTTGTTGTTTGCCGCGAACTTCTGGCTGGCGACTCAGTGGCGGCGTCGTTACCAACTGCTGCTGGCCACAGTGCTGATGGCGCTGGTCAGCGGGCAGCAGTGGCTGCAATTGCTGATGCCGCCTTCGCCTTATGACCGTTCGCTGCGATACGACGAACGTCTATTGCCAGCGGTGTTTTATTTGGGGCAGGGAATGTCAGAAGCAGACTACCAGCAGCAACTGGACGCATTGTTTCAGGCGGAATCTGCACAGCAGGATGACCTTTAACCAAAGCGTGGCAGCGGCAGCGCTGCCTTCTTCAGCTTTGGCCGAAACCACGCCAGATGCTGCGGATCTGGTCTGAAAGGGCCATGGGGTCAAAAGGTTTTACCACCACATCGGCAGCGCCCAAGGCTTTATAGGACTGAATTTCGCTGGCCTGCACTTTGGCCGTCATAAAGACCACAGGAACAGTGCTCAGATCATGATCCTGCTGCAGTTGTTTCAGGGTACTGGGGCCGTCCATGCCGGGCATCATCACATCCAGCAGGATCAACTGCGGGGCGAAGCTGGTAAAACGTTGCAGTGCTTCTTCACCGCCATTGCAGGTTTCCACCGTAAAACCACCCACCACTTCCAGCGCCACTTTAGCGACCGCCTGAATCGACGGGTCATCTTCCACATGCATAATACGTTTAAGTTCAGTCACCTGGGCTCTCCGCACCTTGGGGTATCTGTTGTTGAGTGTGCATGATTTTGCGCTGAGCTGCCAGTTAAGGCAGAACTGCAGCCAGATTTTTTTTGCGGCTGTTGTTATAGTGGCGCCTTTTCGGGCTTAGGGGAACGTCAGTGTTCAGTACCTTGTGGCAACAGCTGGAGCAGTTGCTGTACCAGCATCAGCCATTCTGGCGGTTTTTACCTTTTTATCAGGCGGAGCCAGGCTGGCAACACCCTCAGCTGCAGGCATGGCTGGACAGGCTGAGTGAAACGCAACTGGATCAGCTGGAGCAGAATGAGCCACTGCGCCGCCAGCAACTGGCTGATTTTTTTCCACAACTGGCCGAAGTGACCGACTGGATAGTGGCCCGCCAGACGGAGATAAAACCAACAGCTGATCCTATGCCATTCTGGTTGGCGCGTGATATCAAAGGCCGCAAACAGCAACAAATAGAATTCTGGGTAAACCAATTACCCGATTTACCCTTGCCCGTGCTGGAGTGGTGCGCTGGTAAGGGGCATTTGGGGCGTTGGTTGAGTGCCAGTAAACAGCGACAGGTGCTGAGCCTGGAATGGCAGGCACAGCTGTGTGCCCAGGGAGACGCGGAAGCCTGCCGGCTGAAGTTACCGCAGCGTTTTGTACAGGCGGATGTGTTGCAACCGGCCAGCCAGCAGTACCTGCACGCCAAACAACATGCAGTGGCACTGCATGCCTGCGGCGATTTGCATCTGCAGTTGCTGCAATCTGCCTCTTCGCAACAGACACAGCAAATTGATCTGATCCCCTGTTGTTACCACTTAATACGGCAGCCGGAGTATAGTGGCTTGTCGCAGCAGGCTCAGCGGGGGCAGCTGTTGCCGCTTAGCAAAGAACAATTAAAACTGGCGGTGCAGAGCCAGAGTACGGCCGGAGAACGCATAGCCCGGTTGCGGCATCTGGAAGTCTGGTGGCGGCTAAGCTATCAGACGTTGTATCAGCACTGCACCGGGCAGCCGGAATACCGGCCACTGGATTCGGTGGCAAAACACTGGTTTAGCGGTGAGTTTCGGGCTTTTGCGGACTTTGCCGCGGCTGCGCATGGCTGGTCCATCCCAGACGATCTGGATGTAGCGCCGTTTTTGGCCGAAGGGGCCGCGCGGCAACTGCAGGTGCGCCGCCAACAGTTGGTCCGTTCCGTTTTTGCGCCTGCACTGGAGTTGTATCTGGTGCTCGACAGAGTGCTGTATTTGCAGGAGCAGGGCTATCAGGTGCAGCTAAGGCGCTTTTGCCCGGCGGCGCTGACGCCAAGAAACTGGTGGATCAGCGCGGCCAGGCGCTGAGTGTTATGCTGGGCCTCTGTGTCCCAGCCGCTGGAAAGCGCTCAGGGTAAAGAGGGGCAAGGTGGCGAACAGCTGCTCAAACAGCTCGGCCTGCACCTGCTCGTAATTGACCCAGGCTTTGTCGGCACAAAAACAGTAAATCTCCAGTGGCAGGCCCACTTCGTTGGATTCCAGCTGGCGCACCATTAAGGTCATATTCTGGTTAATTTTAGGGTGCTGGCGCAGCAGCCATTCGGCATAAGCGCGATACAGCCGCACATTCGTCAGCTGTGGTAAAGGCAGTAACTGCTGTGCGCTGTCGCTTTGCACAAAGTCGCGCAGCTCGGCGTGCTGGCTGATCTGTTGTTTTTCCTGCTCATCCAGAAAACCAATGCTGTGGATATCAATTTTCAGCGCCCGCTTAATACGCCGGCCACCGGATTGCTGCATACCGCGCCAGTTTTTAAAGGAGTCGGCGATCAGCGCATAAGTGGGAATGGTGGTAATGGTGTTGTCCCAATTCTGCACTTTCACAGTGGTCAAGGCCACTTCGATCACTGCACCATCGGCGCCGTATTTGGGCATCTCTATCCAGTCCCCCAGAGACACCATTTTATTGGTGGCCAGCTGCACACTGGCCACCAGGCCGAGAATAGTGTCTTTAAATACCAGCAGCAGTACAGCCGTTAGCGCACCCAGGCCGCTCAGCAGATAGACAGGCGATTTGCCAAGCAGAGTGCTTAAAATCAGAATGCCAATCACTATGGCGTCCAGCAGCTTCAGTACCTGAGCCAGGCCCAGGTAAGGCACATTGCTGGCCGGGTACAGCGTGGCGTAAATACGGCAGACAAAGTTGATTAAGGCGGCAAACGCCAGGCCAGCCACCAGATACAGGTAGACCCAAAGCGCATCATCCAGCAATAGCACAAAGTCGGGCCAATGGCTGAAGTAAGGTGCCACACTGTTAATCAGTACCGCAGCAGGCACCAGATGGGCCAGATGGCTGGCTAATGTGCGCCTGTCCCGTTCGGTTTCCTGTTCCAGCCTGCCATCCAGCCGGTCCAGCAGATGGGTTAATAAAGGCCGCAGGTAACGTCGGGCCAGCGTAAATAAAGCGGCCAGCAGGATAAAAGCCAGCAGCAGCCGGACAAACAAAAAAGCCGGATGGGAGACAGGCCAGTCTAAGCCTGCGGCCTGCGCCGCCTGCACAAACCAGGTATCTAACATAAGGCGTTTTGCTCAGCAGCCGAAGCCGCGTTTTGGTACCGGCTGATTTGCAGGTCTTTGTCCAGCCAGCGCTGATTCAGCCAGTTCTGAAAGCGGACTCTGAACTGCTCATCGTTAAAGTAATCGCCGATAATTTGCTCGTCCACCGCCAATACCTGCACCTGCACCACCACCCGCTTTAAGCGGCCACAGAGCATATCCAGCATCACATGGCCGGGATTGTCCGGATAGAGAATTGTCACATCCAGCACGGCATCAAACTGGGAACCCATAGCGGCCAGCGTAAAGGCGATGCCACCGGCTTTGGGCGGCAATAAATAGGTGAAGGGGCTGCGTTTGGCTTTGTGTTTGGCCGGCGTGAAGCGGGTACCTTCGACAAAGTTGATAATAGTAGTGGGCTGGTGTTTAAACTTTTCGCAGGACTGACGGGTGGTTTCAATGTCTTTGCCCTTCAGTGCCGGATTTTTGTGAATTTGCGCCTGACTGTAGCGTTTCATAAAGGGCATATCCAAAGCCCAGCTGCCGGAGCCGATAAAAGGCACCCATTTCAGCTCTTCCTTCAGGAAAAACTTGGGTTCAGGAATGCGGTCCAGTGCAAACTGGCTCAGCACCGGAATATCCATCCAGCTTTTGTGGTTGGCAATCAGTAAATACCAGGTGTTCTGGTTCAGTGCTTCGGCACCACTCAGTTGCCACTGCACCGGATTAAACAGCTCCATCAGCCATTTATTGCCGCGTGACCAGCCGCGGTAAAAGCGGTGGGCCGGCGCTGACCACCAGGCCCGCAGTGTGGCGGTAGGGGAGAGCAGCTTGCCAATACCTGTCAGTGTGACCAAGGCACCCCATAACGCCAGATTCAGGCTAAAACAAATAAACGCCAGTGGCGCTTTCAGAACCGCAGGTAACCACAACAACATCAGCCTTTTTCCCCATGCGCCAATTCTGTTAACGTCCGGTCTTTATCTAACCACAACTGGTTCACCCAGTGTTGGAATTTTTGCCGGAACTGCGGATCGTCATAGTCGCCAATCAGGTGCTGTTCTATCGGCAACACCCGCACCCGCACCTTAATGTCCTGCACTTTGCCGGAAATGTAATCCCAGAAACTGGGGTTGTGTTTCGGGTAATAAATGGTCACATCCAGCAGTTTATGCAGGTGCTCGCCCATCGCATTCAGCACAAAAGAAATACCGCCCGCTTTGGGTTTCAGCAGGTGGGCAAAAGGCGATTGTTGTTTGTCATGTTTGTGCGCGGTGAAGCGGGTGCCTTCGAGAAAATTCATCACAGACACCGGCTTGTAGCGGAATTTTTCACAGGCCTTGCGGGTGGTTTCAATGTCTTTGCCTTTCAGCGCCGGGTTGTCGGCCAGTTGCCTGGCGGTAAAACGCTTCATAAAAGGGAAATCCAGCGCCCACCAGCAGGTGCCCAGCAACGGCACATAAATCAGCTCTTTTTTCAGAAAGAACTTCAGAAACGGAATTTTTCGGTTAAATATTTTCTGCAGCACCAGAATATCGACCCAGCTTTGGTGGTTAGCAACCACCAGGTACCAGTCTTTCAGGCTTAAGGTCTCCAGGCCTTTGACGTCCCAGCGAATGCGGGTGAAGATGCGGGTGGTCAGGTTATTCAGGCTGATCCAGGCGCTGGCGCAGAAATCCAGTAAATGGGTGATCCAGGTGCGCCACAGTTTCACCGGCGGCAGCTTCATCACAGCCAGCAAAGAAATAGGCACAAACCAGAACAGGGTGTTCAGCAGGTACAGCAGGAAAGACAAGGAGCCGCGCACGGGCGAAGGTAAGAAATGCAACATAACACCACCATCTGAAGCTGGGGTCAGAGTCGTACTCTGACCCCCGTAACTGATCCGATCAGTGGCTAGTTTAACTTAATCTTCGAAGTAGGTGTAACCATAAACGCCGGATTTCAACTCTTCCAGCAGCAGGCTTTGCTGCTCGGCAGTGACGTCAATTTTCGCCAGTTGCTTCTGGTACGAAGCAATCAGTTTCTTGGCGTCGAACTGCACATAACGCAGTACGTCGGCCACAGTGTCGCCTTTGATTGGGTTGGTCAGGCGGTAGCCGCCGGTCTCATCCAGCTCGACATGCACAGAGTCGGTGTCGCCAAACAGGTTGTGCAGGTCGCCCAGAATTTCCTGGTACGCACCGACCATAAACATACCCAGCAGGAACTGCTCATCTTCTTTGTAGGATGGCAGCGGCAGGGTGGATTCAATGCCATTGCCGTCGGCATAGCTTTTCAGCGCGCCGTCCGAGTCACAGGTAATGTCCTGAATAATGGCGCGGTGTTCCAGGCTTTCGTTCATGCGCTCCAGCGGCATCACCGGAAACAACTGGTCAATCCCCCAGGCATCTGGCATTGACTGGAACAAAGAGAAATTGACAAACAGCTTGTCGGCCAGCTTCTCGTTCAGCTCGTCGTGAATATCACGGTGTGAACGGGATGACAGGTCGAGCATGTTTTTCACCTTGTTTAAGGTGGCGAAGTAAATTTGTTCCAGCAGCGACCAGTCCTGCAGCGTCAGTAGGCCGTGCACGTACTGAGCGTGCGCATCGGTAAAGAAATGCACTGCGTCGTGGTAAGCCTCGACTGCTGAGCGTGGCGTGACGTTTTTGTATGAATCCCACAACCCCCAAATCACCGCCGGCGAGTCTTCGCTTGGTTCTGGCAGTTTGACCAGGCCCGGGGCCCGTTCAATGTCAATAGCGTCGGTCACCAGCACCGCGTGGTGCGCGGTCATGGCACGGCCCGACTCGGTAATAATGTTTGGGTGAGGCAGGTCGTATTCGTCACAGACTTCTTTTAAGCCGTACACCACGTTACGGGCGTATTCCAGCATGGTGTAGTTCATTGAGCAGGCTGAGCGGCTGTTCGAGCCTTCGTAATCCACCCCTAAACCACCACCCACGTCGACCGTTTCAATAGGCACACCTAAAGTACGCAGTTCCGCATAGTGGCGGGCACATTCGCGGATGGCGTTGTGAATGTCGCGGATATTGGCAATTTGCGAGCCGATATGGAAATGCACCAGTTTCAGCAATTCCAGCTTGCCAGCGTCACGCAGAATATCAATGGCTTGCAGCACCTGGGTGGCGGTCAGGCCGAATTTGCCTTTTTCACCGCCTGTGTTCTGCCATTTGCCTTTACCCACTGAGTTCAGCTTGATGCGGATGCCGATATAAGGCGCATGACCCAGGCTGTCGATTTCACGCAACAGGGTTTTCAGTTCGGTAATTTTTTCCACCACCACATAAACGCTGTGGCCCATCATCTGGCCAATGGTGGCCAGACGCAGGAACTCGGAATCTTTATAACCGTTACAGACAATACGCAGTGGTTGGTCGGTCACACCTAAAATAGCCATCAGCTCAGGTTTGGAACCGGCCTCCAGGCCCACTTTACCGCTGTCATGGCTGACCAGCTTTTTCACCACGGAAAACTGCTGGTTCACTTTAATTGGATAAACGGCGGTGTATTCGCCCTGATAATCCTTTTCGGCTTTGGCCTGCATAAAGGAGCTGATCAGCGTGCCTACGCGGTGCTGCAGAATGTCGGTAAAACGCACCAACACCGGCAGGGTTAAGCCTTCTTCTTTAAAACGTGCGGTCAGCTCTGGCATGCTGATGCCAGGTTTGTTGTGATCCTGATCCGGATAAGCCACCAGATCGCCTTTGTTGTTCACATCAAAATAGCCTTCGCTCCAGACCGCGACGTTATAAATAGAACGTGCCTTTTCAATACCCCAATCTGCCATTGTCATGCCCTGATAAAAAAGATGCGGTATTTTAAAACCAATGCGGCGAAAAAAACATGAAAAATTTGTTTATGCCGGCCTGCGCTGGCAAAATGTTGCGCTTCGTTTTTCAGGAGGGGTGCTTTATGTTGAAAACTGATCAGTGGTTTACCGAAGTGTTTGCCGCCAGCGGCAGTGTTTTTGGTCTGGAAATTACCAAAAAACTGGATGAGGTGCGCTCCCCTTTCCAGCATATTGAGATGTTCGAAACCACCCAGTTTGGCAATATGATGGTGATTGACGGTGTCATTATGCTGAGCAGCCGCGACAACTTCCTGTACCACGAAATGTTGAGCCATCCGGTGTTATTCACCCATCCGAACCCACAACAGGTGGTCATTATTGGTGGTGGCGACTGTGGCACGCTGCGTGAAGTGCTGAAGCACCCAATAGCGCAAGTCACCCAGATTGATATTGACGAGCAGGTCACCCGGATGGCGGAAAAGTATTTTCCTGAGCTCTGTGCGTCCAATAACGACCCACGCGCCACATTAAAATTTGCCGACGGTATCGCTTTTATGCGTGACGCGGCGCCAGAATCACTGGACGTAGTGATTGTGGATTCCACCGACCCCATTGGTCCGGGCGAAGGCCTGTTTAACCGCGCCTTTTATGAAAGCTGCCTGAAGGCGTTAAAGCCTGGCGGTATTCTGGTGCAACAAAGCGAATCGCCACTGATCCATATGCCGCTGTTAAAAGCCATGCGCGAAGCCATGAGTGACGCCGGTTTCGCCGCGCTGCAAACCCTGCAGTTCCCACAGATGGTGTACCCATCTGGCTGGTGGACCTGCACCCTGGCGCGCAAAGACGCCCAGTTTGACGGCTTCCGGGTTGAGGCGGCCACTCAGGCGCCCTTTAACACCGAGTACTACAACGCCAGCATTCACCAGGCTGCGATGGCGCTGCCCAACTTTGTATTGCGCGAGTTTGGCCTGAAATAAGCCGAATGAACAGGTAAAAAGGGCAGCCACTGAGCTGCCCTTTGTTTTTGGGCTGAATTGATGGCTTTTAGCTGGCTTTCGGAGATCGGATGTTTAGCTGCCCACAGCTCTGCGCTGTGCAGCTTTACGTCTTAAATGACGGGCCATTGCCTGGGTAGATGGGTATTTAGGTAACACCAGCCATAAAACAACATAAGCAATCAACGCGATGGCAAAGAAAAAGCTGGTAATAAGGAAAGCGACACGTACGCCATTTATGGACAGGCCATAATAGTCTGCCAAACCGGAACAAACACCGGCAATAAGGGGAAATTTTCCCCGCGTCAGTATTGGCTTCTCGTGAATGTTTTGCATGCCTGCTCCTTGTGGCTGTTCATTGCGGTATCACACGCATTTAGGGTGACTATTACCCTAAAATCAATCATATCCTGAAACTTGTCCAGTTTTTTTTGAGGGCTCTGCATGCCGTTCATGTAGGGAACTGACCTTGCAGTTCAGCTGGCTTTTTGCCTGCCCGCCCATACCAGGCTGAGCACTATCAGCGCCGACCCTGCGGTTAAAGTCCACCAGTTCACCTGGTGTTGCCAGAACACAAAGTTAACCAACAGCCCGGCCGGGATCAGCAGGTTATTCATCACCGCCAGCTGGTTGGCGCTGACCTGACGCGAGGCAATACTCCAGGCAAGATACCCCAGACCGGAAGCGACCAGACCCAACCAGAGCAAAATGCCGTATTCCAGCGGGGTGTCGGGCAAGCGTTGCCAGTTGGCAAACAGCAGGGATGCACTAAAACTGACGGTAGCGGCACCGGCAAAAAACCAGCCGTAGTGGCAGGCTTGCTGTCTGGCGTCACCTAAATCGAGTTGGCGGTAAGCCACCTGGCCCACAGCAAAACAGAAGTTGGCCGCCTGGATCAGCACTAACCCCCACCAGAATTCGGCGCTGAGCTGCTGGTAACGAATCACCAGTGCGCCCAACACGGCCAAGAGCGCAGGCCCCAGCCAGCGCCAGTGCAGGCGGCGGTAACGCCAGTAATAATCCAGCACTGAAATATACACAGGGGTCAGAATGGTAAACAGCAGCACTTCGGCCACGCTAAGGTACAAAAAACTGTGATACAGCAGCAGGTACATCAGCCCCAGTTGAATGGCGCCTATGGCCGCCAGCTGGCTGGCCAGTCTGGCCGGTGTGCGGTATTTCAGCAGCAAGGGCAGGAACAGCAGTAACGCCAGCGCCATCCGGCTGCTGACGGCCAGGTAAGGGTCTACCGTTGCAGCCAGAAACTCGCCAATTAACGAAAAACTAAAGGCCCAAACCAGAGTGACCAGCCATAACCACGCCATAGATTGTTTCACCGCTGAAAAACACCGGCGCAGAGTAGCGGACTTCAGGCAGAAGCGAAAGTGCCCCGTCAGGTTGGGAAGGACAAGGCACCGTCAGGAAGCGCGAAGCTGAGTTATTGAGTCACAGGTTCAATATGAATTTCCACCCGGCGGTTCATGGCTCGGTTGGCTTCTGAGGTATTAGGCACGGCCGGGTAGCTTGGGCCCAGACCCTGGGTTTCCAGCCGGATCGGGTTCAAGCCTTGAGCCATCAGGTACTGTTTCACGCTGTCTGCACGTTTGGCCGACAGCTGCATATTGTAGTCGTAGGAGCCGGTATCATCGGTATGGCCGCTGATCACCAGCAGGGTTTTGTCGTATTCACCCAGCACTTTGGCCACGTCATTCAGCACAGGGTATAACTGCGGCTGAATATCGGAGCGGTTGACCTGAAAGGTAATTTGCGACGGAATTTCCAGCCGCAGAATATTGCCGTCGCGGTGGACTTTCACGCCTGTACCGGACAACTGATCCCGCAGCGCCATTTCCTGGTTGTCCATGTAACGGCCGACGGCGGCGCCGGCCAGCGCACCAATAGCGGCCCCTATAGCCAGCCGCTTGTTTTTATGGTTCCCAGTCGCTTTGCCTAAAACCGCGCCTACACCGGCACCAATGGCAGCACCTTTGGCGGTATTCTGGTTTTGCGGCGCTACAGCACAACCTGTCAGTACCAAAGCGCTGCACAGCGCCATCACAGTGAAACCTTTTGAATTCATCCTTCTCTCCTTAACCGTTGTACGGCGCAATCTAACACGCCTTTTTGACCAGTCTATGGCAACTGCCTGAATTGCTGCTGAATTTCAGCCTTGTTGCGAAGGCCAGGTAAAATCAGTCTGAAGTCGGCTAGACATTTATACGTCCAAACCAGTATGCTCGGGGTGAATTTTAACCAAAGGAGTAAGCCTGTTATGGCGTTGTTATGGCGGCGTCTGGTGCTGAAGGTCGGCAGTGCGCTGATTGCACCGGAAGCAAAAGGATGTTCAACCCGCTACCTGCTGGCCATCGCGAATTTTATCAGCGAATGCCGGCAGCAAGGGGTTGAGGTGGTGCTGGTGTCTTCGGGCAGTGTGGCTGCAGGCCGGGCTGCTATCCCATTCCCGCATCACCCCTTGCCGATTAACGTCAAACAGGCGATGGCGGCTGTGGGGCAAACCCGCATGATGCAAAGCTGGCGCAACCTGTTTGACTTTGATTGTGCCCAGATTTTGCTGACCCACGACGATTTGTCTGACCGGCGCCGTTACCTGAATGTGCATAACACGCTGCGCACCTTGCTGGACCATGGCGTGTTGCCAATAGTGAACGAAAACGACACTGTGGCCACAGCCGAGCTGAAAGTGGGCGACAACGACAATCTGGCGGCGCTGGTTGCCAGCGTGGTGGATGCCGACGTGCTGGTGATTTGTTCCGACGTGGACGGCTTGTATACCGCCAACCCCAGAACCAATCCGGCGGCCACTTTGCTGGCGGATGTGCATCAGCTCAGCAGCGACATTTATGCGATGGCCGGGGGCAGCCATCATCAGACAGGCACCGGCGGTATGGTCACCAAGTTACAGGCGGCGCAAAAGGCGACCAGCCTGGGCATAGACACCCTGATTATCAATGGTCAGAAAGCCAGCAGTTTTGCCAGCCTGCTGGCAGGACAAAACCCCGGCACCCTGTTTCATAAGCAGTTATCCCGCGTCAGTGCGAAAAAACACTGGCTGCTGCACAGCCTGAAAACTTACGGTGAAGTGCAGCTGGACGAAGGGGCGGCCAAAGCCGTGCTGGAACGGGGCGCTTCGTTGTTGCCCAAAGGCATCACGGCGGTCAGCGGTGATTTTGAAAAAGGCGATGCCATCTGGTTATGTGACAGCGCGGGCCAAAAACTGGCCAAAGGCATTAGCCAGTACAACACCGCTGAGCTTGGCAAAATTAAGGGCATACACAGTCAGAACATCGCCGGTGTGCTGGGTTATTGCCCCAGTGAAGTGGCAGTGCACCGTGACGATTTAGCCCTGCTGGAGGTCAAGTCATGAGTTTTTCGGTCACAGAGTTTTGTCAGCAGGCCAAAGCAGCGTCGCTGCAGCTGGCGCAATTGTCTGAAGCAGAAAAAAATGCCGCGCTGCACGCCATAGCGCAAGGCATTGAAAATCAGCAGCAGGCTATTCTGGCCGCCAATGCGCTGGATATGGCGGCTGGCCGCGACAAAGGCCTGGACGACGCCATGCTGGACCGCTTGCTGCTGACGCCGGAGCGCTTGCTGAAGCTGGCTGCTGCAGTGCGGCAAGTGGCGGCCTTGCCGGACCCGGTTGGCCAGATCCGTGATTTGACCACCAGGCCCAATGGCATTCAGGTGGGCCGTATGCGGATCCCGCTCGGCGTCATTGCGATGATTTATGAAGCCAGGCCCAATGTCACAGCCGACGCCGGCGCTTTGTGTTTAAAGTCCGGTAACGCAGTGATTTTACGGGGCGGCCGCGAGGCCCTGCAATCCAGCCTGGCCATCGCTGCTGTGATGCAGCAGGCATTGCAGCAGCAGGGTATTCACTCCGCCGCTATTTCGGTGGTGCCAGACCCGGACCGCGGGTTATTGCTGCAGCTGTTGCAGCAAAAGCAGTACATTGATTTAGTGATCCCAAGGGGAGGCGAAGGCCTGATCCATTTTGTCAGTGACCACAGCAAAATTCCGGTCATTCAGCATTACAAAGGCATTTGCCATTTGTATGTCGATAAAGATGCCGACCTGGACAAAGCGCTGGCGCTGCTGCTGAACGGCAAAACCCAAAGGCCCGGGGTTTGCAATGCGCTGGAAACCTTGCTGGTGCATCAGCAGATTGCCGGGCACTTTTTGCCCAAAGCGGCGGCCGCACTGGCGGCACAGCAGGTGGAGGTGTTTGCCTGTACGCACAGTCTTGGTTTTTTCAGTCAGGCACAGCTGGCCGATGAGGCGCAATTTGATACGGAATACCTGCGTCTGGCGTTGTCGGTCAAAACAGTGCCGGATTATGCTGCTGCTGTGGCGCATATTCAGCGCCATAGCTCAGGCCATACCGAGGTGATCTGCACCCAGGATTACAGCACAGCACAGCGCTTTATCCGCGATATCAACAGTGCTGTGGTGATGGTCAATGCATCGTCGCGTTTCAGTGACGGCGGTGAATTGGGGTTGGGCGCCGAGATTGGCATTTCCACCTCCAAACTGCATGCGTATGGCCCTATGGGGCTGGAAGCCTTAACCACCGAAAAATACCTGGTGCTGGGGGATGGTCAGATCCGCAGTTGATCTAATGCGCTGGCGCTTTTTCCTGTTTGTATTGCTGGAAAAGTTGTTCCACCAGACCTTCTGCGCGCAACTGGTCAACCGCCTGTTGCAGCGCTTTGACTTTTTTGGCCGGTACATCCAGGTTCAGCGCCAGATAGTTTTGTCCCAGATAGGAGATATCCAGCACAGGTTCGACATCAGCACGGCTTTTGCCATAAGGCCGCAGCCAGCCGTCTATGACCTGATCGGAGCTGATCAGTAAATCCAGTTTTCCGGCCAGAAACAGCGGTACCGCATCGAGCCTGCTTTGCACCAGCAGCAGGTTTTTATCCTGCTTAAAGCCCTGGCTGAGCAGGTATTGTTCAAAAAAATCGCCATGGGTGACGGCGACACCAAAAGCCTTGGCCTGTTCCAGATCGGCCGGAGCCACCTCGGGTCGGCTTTTCAGCCGGTACAGATAGGTGTTGGAGGACGCGAGCGGACCCACCCACTGAAACTGGCGTTCACGTTTGGCGGTACGGACTATCGAAAAGACACCTGAGCTTTCGTGATGCTGTGCCAGTTCATAAGCCCTTAACCAGGGCAGCGACTGAAAACGGCATTCCAGATTGGCGGTCTGACAGGCTTGTTTCAGCAAGTCGGCATTAATACCTAAGACTTCATTGCGCAGGCTGTAGTTGTAGGGAAAAAACTCTTCGGTATACAGACGTAATGGGGCTGCAACAGCCGGTGCTGTGGCAAAAAGCAAAATCAGTCGGACCAGATTTTTTGCTATGCCACCCTTCATTCCTGTGCCTCCGCTGCTCCCGCTATTACTGACACTACTCCAGTGAGGTTCAAAGTCAAGGTGTCGCTTTATTCGACAACAGCGCCGGGCTCTGCTTTGATAACTAAATCAGCTGGTTAGCGGGTGTAGTTATGAAGGTTGCAGTGGTAGGGGGAGGCATCAATGGCTTGTGCTGTGCCTGGCAGCTGGCTTTGGCCGGTTATCAGGTGGAGCTGTTTGAGCGGGATGAGCTGATGCAGGCTACCAGTCAGGCATCATCCAAGCTGTTGCATGGCGGCTTGCGTTATCTGGAGCAGGCGGAGTTTCGCCTGGTGCGTGAGGCTTTGCAGGAGCGGCGCTGGTGGCTGAAAAAAGCGCCCAGCCTGACCCGGCGTTTACCGCTGTTGTTTCCGCTTTATCAGGGCAGTGGCAGGCCACGCTGGCAGCTAAAACTAGGCCTGATGCTGTACGACTTTTTATCCGGAAAAAAAGGCATAGGCCGACACCGTTGGCTGACCCCACAACAGGTGTTGCGCTGTTCGCCGGCATTAAAACCACAAGGGCTGACCGGGGCTTATTTATTCTTTGATGGTCAGATGGATGATTACAAACTGGGGCTGTGGGTGGCAGAGCAGGCCAGTAAGGCTGGTGCAATATTGCATTGTCAGAGCCCCGTGGTGCAGCTGAGTGGCGCCGGAGCTCTGGCTGTGGCCGGACAGACGCAGTGGCAGCAGTTTGATTTTGTCGTCAATGTGGCCGGGCCGTGGAGCAACGCCTTGCTGGAACAGTCGGGTCTGGCGCTGGATACAGCATTGGATCTGGTGCGTGGCAGCCATTTGGTGTTACCTGCTGTAAGCCGTTACGGCCATATGCTGCAGGTACCTGGCGAGCAGCGGCTGGTGTTTGTATTGCCTTACCAGGGCAACACTCTGGTGGGCACCACCGAAGTGCGGCAACAGCTGCATGAAAAGATTGTCGTCAGCGATCAGGAGCGGCACTACCTGTTGAGTTTGTATAACCATTATTTTGATCAACCCGCTACCCGCAATGACATTGTGCGCGAGTTTGCCGGGGTGCGGCCTTTATTGGGTGGGAGTCAGGACGCCGGACGGGCCAGCCGGGAGTATCAGCTGCACTGGCAACAGCAGGTGCTGACGGTTTCGGGTGGTAAATGGACCACAGCCCGGGCTCTGGCCCGGGCTGTGGTTGAACAGGTGAAACAAAAAGCCTTATAAGTCCAGCGCCAGGATTTTGGAGCGACGCTGGTAGTTGTAGAGTTGTTTCTTTTTCGCTGGCAGGTCTTCAACCCCAACCAGTTCAAAACCCTGCTCCTGGAACCAGTGAATGCTGCGGGTGGTCAGTGCAAATAAGCGGTCATATTTGCGTTGACGGGCAATTTGAATGATGTTTTTCAACAGGGCGGTACCACGGTCTGCATCACGGTAATGTTCATGGACGGCCAGGCAGGCAAATTCACCGACATTGTCTTCCGGGAAAGGGTATAAGGCCGCGCAGCCGATGATCAGGCCGTCACGTTCAATCACGGTAAACTGGTCAATTTCCATCTCCAGTTGTTCACGGGAACGCCGTACCAGCAGGCCTTGTTGCTCCAGTGGCCGTATTAAGTCGAGAATACCGCCAATATCGCTGATTGCCGCCAGACGCAGCCGTTCCGCTGCTTCGGTGACAATTTGAGTGCCAATACCGTCGCGTGAAAACAGCTCCTGCAGCATGGCGCCGTTTTCGCTGAAGCTGACCAGGTGACAGCGTGACACGCCGGAGCGGCAGGCGGTAATAGCCGCATGCAAAAAGGCCAGAGTTCCGGTGCAGGCGCCTTCCTGTTGCTCCATGTCCAGCATCACTTTTTCGGCGTAATTGGGCATCAGTTCGGCGGTAATCTCTCCGTCAGCGCCCATAATGCCGCCTGCTTCGTTAAAGCCGATCATTTTGTCGGCTTTCAGTTTGATGGCGACCTGGGTCGCAATTTCTTCAGCCGTCAGGTTGAAACTTTCGCCTGTGACAGAAGCCGCGATTGGCCCCATCAGCACGATGCCGTTGGTGTCAAGCTGACGGCGGATACCTGCCACATCGATACGGCGTACCCGGCCGCTGTGCAGATAGTCCACACCATCATCAACCCCCAAAGGCTGCGCTATCACAAAGTTGCCGCTGACCACGTTGATCTGGGCATTATGCATGGGGGTATTGCTTAAACTCATGGACAGACGGGCGGTAATATCCAGCTGCAATGCGCCCGCCACCTGCTTGATGACTTTAAAGGACGCATCGTCGGTCACCCGAATTCTGTTGTGGTAATCGCAATTCAAACCAGCTTCTTCTAAGGCGGCATTAATTTGCGGTCTGGCGCCATACACCAGCACAATCTTGATGCCCAGTGTGTTCATCAGGGCTATATCATTGATGATGCTTCGAAAACCGGGTTGAGCTATGGCTTCGCCGCCCAGCATTACGACAAAGGTTTTGCCGCGGTGGGCATTGACGTAAGGCGCCGACTGGCGAAAACCATCAACAAGTTCAGTGGTACGCACGGACTCTGTTGTTCCTTATCAGGTTGAGTAAAAACGAGTATCTTCGTTTGATGACCCTGTGACGACAGGGCTCCCTGAGCCTAGCAAAGCTCTGGCAAAACGAAAAACGACTTTGGCTGAAAATGCTGCGCACTTTAACTAAAAAATGACTTTTTATCCACTTTTTGTGCAAATAAATTCAGGTGTGCCCCGGGTGGCACACCTGATCGATCAATCCAGAATGATATGGGGCAAAAAGCGCGAAGAGTCTTTAGTGATCAGTGAGTTATCTTCACGAATGCCAATGCCGGCCGCGCTGTTGGCCACCACCCAACTGCCTATCATGGTATAGCTGTCGCCAAATTTAGGCAGCGGCTGCAGGCGCTGACGGATAAAAGCTGCGTCATGATAAGGCCCCGGTTCTGAGATATGTTCGCCCGCTGTGGTCACCAGCTCGACATTGGCCCCTTCGCGCGAGAACAAAGGTTTGCGCACCCAGCCAGCACCCAGGCTCTGCCCTGGTTGCTCAAAATGGCTTTCCAGCAGATTGGGGTGGTTCGGGTATTTTTGCCACAACAGCGGCAAAATGCCTTTATTGGACAGCAGCATTTTCCAGGCAGGTTCCAGCCACTGGGTCTGACTGGTCAGCACCACAGACGAAAACTCTTCCTGCAGCATAAATTCCCAGGGATAGAGCTTAAACAGGCCACCTATGGCATAACCGTCCAGATCAACCAATTGGCCACTGGCAGCGCCGAGCTGTTCCAGCTCAATAAAACGGCTGTCGAGGCCTGCCTGACGGGCGATGTCCATCAGGTAATGCACTGTGCCTTTGTCTTCAGTACTGTTGCCTACTGCGGCGAAATACAGCGGGTTGGCCAGCGGCAGGGAGGCAAAAGCGTTTTCCAGCTGGTCCTGCAGTGAGTTGAACTGATCGGCCCCTTTCGGTACCTGCCCCCTCATTAGCTGATCTTCCAGCCAGACCCACTGGAAAAAACCGGTTTCAAACAAGGAGGTTGGGGTATCGTAATTCAGTTCCAGCAGTTTGGCCGGGCCAGTACCGTCGTAGACCAAGTCCAGCCGGCCATAGAGCGAAGGCTGCTGGCTCTGCCAGGACTGACGCACTGTGTCCCAGAAGCGCTGCGGTATCGCAAGCTGTGTCAGCTTTTGTTCGTCTTGTATGATGTCAGCAACCAGCGCCAGGGCCATTTGATGCAGCTCTTCGGTCGGCGCTTCCAGGTCGTTTTCAATCTGGTCCAGGCTGAACTGGTAATAAGCGCTTTCGTCCCAATAGGGCTCGCCGTCAAAGGTATGAAAATTAAAACCAACAGATTCAGCGTAAGAGCGCCAGCCCGGGCGCTCTGTGCAGGGAATTTTTTTCATGCCCTGTTAACCACCGTAACTGCTGCTTTGCTGGCGTTGCTGCGCCTGAGCACCAAAACCGCCACGGCTGACCAGACCTGCAGGTTTGGCTTGCACTGCGGAAGGCCGGATATAGGTATTTCCGGTGCTTTTGGCGACAGGGGTATTGCTGGCCGTGCGGAAGGTCCCCTGGTCATCACGGGATTTATACAAAGGCTGAGGCTGCACCGGCTGTTTCAGTCTGTTGCCGCCGTTCATCATCTGGCCCATCAAAAAGCCCATCATCATCGGCATAAAAAAGCCGCCGCCGGATTGGGCCTGAGTGGCCGGTGGCGTTTCGCACTGGCCTGCACCAAAATCGGCTTCACAGGCCTGCTGGCTGCTGTACTTCGGCGCTACCTGGCTGTGCAGTGCCGTGGCCTGGGCCAAATCGGCCTTGCATTGTTCCGGGTTGTAATAAGCCGCACACTGGTCAAGGGTTTCAAATACGGCGCTTTGCACCGGCTCTTCCCCACACCCAGCCATTAAAAAGGTGGCGGTGGGCACCATCATTACCAAGGCCGCTTTTTTGCTGCGTTTTAACAGTTTCTGTTTCATCGGCAACTCCTTAATAGGTCATGCTGGCGGCGTTCACCAGACCAATGGCCACCGAACAGCCAGCCGCAAAGACGCCTGCTGCCAGTTCGCCATTTTGGATCCGCTGTGGCAGTTGTTTCAGCGCAAAGCGCACCACAGCAAAGGTCAGCACCTGCACCACCAGGGCAATGGCACCCCAGATAGCGCAATCAGCCAGCGACAGCGAATGGGTGATGGCGCTGGACAGTGGCAGGGCAAAACCAACTAAGGCACCGGCGAAAGCGACGGCTGCAGCCACATTGTTTTCTTTAATCAGCGCCAGCTCGTCATGGGGTGTGACCCAGGTGTAGAGACGGCAGAACACCAGCACCAACACCACAGCCAACAGGAAAAAACTGAAAAATTCCGGCAAACCGGCAATGGACGCAAGCAGGGTATCACTCATCATTCGATCCTTCTTCAGAGAAATTGCTTCGATGATCAGGAAAAGCCCGGCAAAACGCAACCTGCACTGCTGGACTTTTTTCGGCAAATGGCCGTCTGGCATTGAAACTCAACTATGCTGAATAAGATAGTTGTGAAGCTAAGTTACTGATTTGTTAAAGAGGTTGCTATGTTAAATTCGTTTTCTGTCAAACTCAGATTGTTGGTGCTGGTCAGTGTGCCTTTAGTGGTGCTGGTGCTGATCAGTCTGATTTCGTTGTATGAAATGAAAGTACTGAGTGCAGGAGCCAGCAGTATTTATCTGGACAGGGTGGTGCCGCTGAAGCAAATCAAACAGGTGTCGGATGCCTATGCGGTCAGCGCAGTGGATTTATTGCACAAGGCCAGAGGGGGAGTACTGACGCCGGACGCTGCAGAGCGTGAGCTCAGCGCCAGTATTGCACTGGCCGACCAGGTGTGGCAGCAGTATCTGGCGACAGAACTGACGCCGGAGGAAAAGCAACTGGCGACTCAGGCCAGCGAGCAAATCCGCCAGTTTCGCAGTCAGTTGCAGGGTTACCAAAGCCAGCTGGGCAATGGAGAGCTGATCAGGTTGCCAGCAGAAAACTTTAACCGGGCGCTCTATCAAAGTGCCGATCCGCTCAGTCTGACACTGGCCAAACTGATTGATATTCAGCTGCAGGAGGCTGGTAAGTTTAAAGAGCAGGCCGAAGCAGGTTACGATTTTTTTATCCAGCTGTTTATGACGGCCTTACTGCTGGTGTTTCTGCTGCTCGGTGTATTGTCTTTCCTGATTTACCGCTCTATTCATCATCCGCTCTCTGCCCTGCAAAGTGCTATTACTGTGGTCGGGGAAAAATCGGACCTGCGCATCAGGGCCGAGGTACTGGGGCAGGACGAAATAGCGCAGACAGCCACGGCTTTTAACCAGACGATCAGCCGGGTTCACCAGTTTTTCAGTGAGCTGGCGGATGCCGTCGCACAACTGGCCGCTGCCTCTGAGCAAATGAGCCAAATCAGTCAACAGGTCAGCGGCACGGCCTTTGAGCAGGAGCAGCAGGTGAATTTAATCGCCACCGCCATTAATCAGATGTCAGCTGCTATTCAGGAGGTGGCCAACAGTGCGTTGTTGACGTCCGAGCAGGCCACCAGCGTCGACCAGCGCACTCAGGCCGGTTATCAGAAAGTGCAGCAAAACAAAGCGTCGATTGAGCAGCTGTCCACTGTGGTGCAAGGGGCCAGCGGTGTGATTGAGCAACTGAAACTGGAATCAGAAAAAATTACCTCAGTGCTGGCGGTGATCCAGACCATTGCGGGTCAGACCAACCTGCTGGCGCTGAATGCCGCCATTGAAGCGGCCCGGGCCGGTGAAGCCGGACGGGGTTTTGCTGTGGTGGCTGATGAAGTCCGTACCCTGGCCACCAATACCCAAAAAGCCACGGAGTCGATTAAACACATGATCGACACGTTGCAGCAGTCCGCCCTGGAAGCCGTCAGTGCCATGGCGCAAAGCGGCCGTTATGCCGGTGAAAGTGTCGACAACGCCATGCAGGCGGCTGCGGTGCTGGAGGAAATTAAGGGGTCGGTGGAAACCATAGTGGATATGAATGTGCAAATCTCGGCAGCCACTGAACAACAAACCATAGTGGCGGAGGATATTAACAAAAATATCAGCGAGTTCAGTGTCAGCATTGCTGATATGAGCCGTAGCGCCACCCACAGCGCGGACGCCAGCAATTCCTTGTCCCAACTGGCCAGCCGGTTGCAGCAGCAGGCGGCCATGTATCAGGTGTAGTTCGGTTGATTCCGCACGGAGTTTCTCCAACAAAAAAGCTGCCATAAGGCAGCTTTTTCTTATAAAGCATATGCTTAGTCATTGCACTGCTCAATCAGCAGGCTGCCCACATTGTCGCCTTTGGCCGGGTTGGCACTGTTCAGTGTCAGCTTAAAGCTGTACTTGCCTGCCGGCAGATCGGTTCTGTTATTGGCAGTGCCGCCATCTTTGTACGCCACCGGGTAGGAAGTACCAACCACCAAAGCGCTGGTATCCATGGTGCCATCCGGGTTTTGTGCCCACAACTGAGTGGTCCAGCTGCCATCATCTGACGCCAGTTTAAACTGGAATTCGCCGTTGAAATCGGCCACCGCCTGATAACGGTTTTCGCCTTTGTAGTCCATTTTGTAAGCTGGTTCGGGGTTCCAGCCGGAATGACTACCACGCACATAGAGACTACCCCCCCCTGTGACCACAAAAGGTGGGGTTTCGCCCGAAGTGGGTAATGAACAATTCACCAACGCATTGCGTAATTTGACGCCAAGCGTTGGAGTTGGGCTGGTGATATCCAGAACCACACTGTAATTACCTGCGGTGTCTATTGTCAGCGCAATACTGTCGCCAGTACCCTGGCTCAATGCCAATGAATCAGCCGCCTGTACAACAGCACTGAAACCTAAACGAATGGCGGCCAGATCGCTGATGCTGAACTGGTAGTTACCTGGCTGCAGGGTCACGGCCACCGTGTACTGGCCTTTATCGTTGTAACTCAGTTGCGGGGCCGGGCTGCTCAGGCCATCCAGTACCAGCAGGGCATCCCCGTAAGGTGACACTACTTTATCCGGGTCAGCAGGCAGGCCCGCACCTTGAGCTCCTTGTTGAGTTTTGACAAAAACAGCCACTGTGTAGGCAGGAACGCTGAAATCCTGACCACTGACGCTGGCCTGGCGTACCACGGCATCCGCCGAATTTTGCTGAATACTGTGCAGGCTGAAACCTGTAGCACCATTGACACTGATGGTGCGGGGTTGGGCGCTGCCGTTCAGCACCACCAGCATCGCATCCACAGCCGGGTCCAGATCGGTCTGGCCTGTGCCGTCGTCCAAAGTCATCACAATCAGGCCTGGCACCTGAGACGGACCTGTATTGCGAAAGCCAACTCTGTTGATCACGTCGGCTTCTGTGGGCAGACGCAACAATTTATGCTGCTGGCGAATTTGCAGGAATTCGCGGAACACCTGAGATGCCGCGCTGATTTGCTCCGGACTGACCGCTATATTGCTGTTGGCCAGTAATTCGGCAATACGGGCCTGATCCGGGTTGTCCTGGCTCATGGGTAAACCGACATTCCAGTTATTGCGCTGGTTGGAATAATCCACTTGGTTAAACCAATCCCCCGAGTCATAACTGTTGCGGTCCAGTGATTTGGAACGCAGTTTGTCCAGGCCCAGCTGGAAGAACGGAATACCCTGACTCAACAGCGGAATAGCAGCGTTCAGGTTATGCACCCGAACCCGATCAGCCGAGCTCATGTCTGAAGGTAAGCCGTACTGCAGTTTGTCCCACAGGGTTTCATTATCGTGTTTGTCGACATAGTTAATAATGTCGGCCGGGTCCAGTGCATAAGACGACTGAGAATAGCGACTGCCGGCACGGCGTTCACCGTCTTTGTCTTCCATCACATAGTTTTGCAGCGTACCGGCCAGGCCTAAACGGATATGGTCAACATTCATCAGATCCACTGTGGCCTGGTTGAGTGCCGCGGCGCGAATGGTGTCTCTGGGTCTGTCGTTAAAAGTGCCTATTTCTGTGCCCGCCAGGTTGGCCTGAGTAGCCTGCACAAAGAGGCGGTCACTGGCGACTTCACCAAAGTTCCAGCCTTCACCGTAGAAATAAGTGTCCGGGTCCACAGAGGCCACGGCAGTGCGGGCATCCAGCAGCAGGTCTTTTGGCATATGGCCCATAATGTCAAAACGGAAACCATCAATGCCATAAGCTGATGCCCAGTGCACCAAGGATTCTTTGACGAACTTGTACATCATTTTGTGTTCTGTTGCTGTGTTTTCGCAACAGGTTGAACGCTCCATCACACCACTGACTTCGTTGTATCTGTGGTAGTAACCCGGCACCACTTTGTCGAACACTGAGTTGTCATTCAGGCCAGAGGCCGAAGTGTGGTTATAGACTACGTCCAGTACCACACGCAGCCCCATGCTCTGCACCGACTGTACCATCTGGCGGAATTCGCGGATCCGGCTGACGCCTTCGGCATTGCTGGCATAACTGCCTTCCACCACATTGAAATGGTGTGGGTCGTACCCCCAGTTGAAGCCATCCAGGCCACGCATATCATTGGCCAGACTGGCAGCGGCCGTGCTGGCCGGATCAAAGCTGGCAAAGGCGGCCGCCAATGTCAGAGAATCGGCCACAGTGCCACAGACAGAGGCTGTACTGCGAACAGTACAGAGTTCTGCCACTGTGCTGTTCAGGTCGATACGTTTGCTGCTGTCTTCTTCGATAGTGGCGATGTCATTCAGCGGCAGCAGGTGCAGGTGGGTCACCCCAGCGGTTGCCATCTGTTTCAGATAACCGGCCATCGCCGAGTTTTGTTCAGTCAGCGCCAGGTATTTGCCTCTGTTGGCGGCAGTTACTGTAGTGTCGGTGACGGATAAATCACGCAGGTGAGCTTCCAGCAACACGGCATCTTCCACCGCAGCGATCGTTGGCACAGTCCGGCCATCCCAGCCGGCCGGTTTCAGATCGGCGTCCAGCATATTCACCAGCTGCGAATAACGGCCATTGGTAGAGGTATTCACTGAATAGGGATCGGTGCTTTCAATGGTTTCGATGCGTTTGCTGGCCGGATGGTAGAGCGTAACGGCATAGCGGTAATACAGGCGATCCAGCGATTTATCCAGGCTGGCTGTCCAGATCCCCGTCGCAGGGTCTAAGGTCATTGCCAGATCGGAATGGGCCGTTTTATTGGCATTGTACAACTTCAGTTGCACGGCTTTCGCAGTAGGCGCCCACAAGGCCAGCTTGATTTGGTCGGCGCTGTAACTTAAGCCCAGCTGAGCTTCATCGGCGTCATTGCTACCGGTTGTGTATAGCGCATCCAGTGCTTTGGCGTGCTGCACATAACTGGCGTGTAATGGCTGCTCTTGCGTGTCCAGTTCGGCCACGACCAGCTGTTGTTGCAGCAGTTGTTTTTTTGTGGCGTCGTCAACGCTGAGTTTATAGGCTTTCCAGTCGCCGCCGTTCAGGTGTGGCACCAGTGCTTTTTGCGCATTGCTCAGCGTAGTGCCAGTCAGTGCCACTTTATTGCTGCTGTCAAAACTTTCATCCAGGCTGCCGGTGTCGGACCAGACCAGGTAAGGGCTGGCAACAGTGCGGTTCCAGACCAGGGTATCCTGATCAATCCAGTGCGCTGCAGAGTTTTCAACACGGAAGGGCCCTTCAAACACCACATCCTCCGGCGCTGTGAACAAACCAATGCCAGACACAATAAAGGCCCAGCGGTCACCATCCAGCATCAGTTTCTGGTCATTGCCGTCCGGGTCTTTTTCATCCCCTTTATGCACAATAAAGTTGGCGCAACTGGCACCCGCTTTGGTATCAAACAGCCAGTACATGCCATAACGCGGGTCAGTGCCTGATGGGGCCAGGCCAGTGGCCCAGTCAGTGCCTTTGTCGTCATCAAACTGAGCATAAGCATTGCAACTGGCGTTGTTCCAGGCATGCAGGATCCAGCCGCTGTAGTTACCGTCTTCACGGTAGTAATAAACAATACCCTGAGTGGCGGAAGGTTTGACTGTGGGTTGCACCACAGGGTTGGCTTCAACCACTGTTACTTTCAGGCTGAACTGATTTTCAGCACCTCTGGTGTCGGTTAAGGTCAGTACCATATGATAGGTACTGCCCACAGCAGCCTGCAGTTTCTCTGCGCTGCTGACCGTAATGACTCCTGCAGACGGGCTGATAGTAAAAATGCCTTGTGGATCGGTCAGGGCCCAGCTGATGCCATCAGAATCTGCATCTAATGCCAGGCCTCTGTAGGCAATTGCGCCCTCTGCCAAGTCAGAGCTAACGCTAAACGTAGCCGCCGACGTCATGATCGGCGCCCGGTTCGTCGCGACGCAGACTTTAGTTTCTGAGTTGTAAGTTTGCCCGGTTGGGCAGTTGGGTGTCAGCGGACTGGGGGTTGAATCGTCACTTCCACCACAGGCCGACAACAGCATGCTCACGGCTACCAACAGGCTGCCGTAGCCAGATTGTTTGTAGTTCTTCACTTGTATCCCCGTCTGTTTTTTTATCGTGATTTTTTTGTTATCCGAACGACTATAGAGCGCCGGAAAACCGCTTTGAAATGAATACGTATGTAATTTAACCAGGGCCTTGCCGCGGCTGCTGTTGCTGTTTGACTTTGTCAATAAAGCTCTGGATCCGCTTATCGTCAGGGCTCAGTGCCTGCGCCTGGCGCAACAGTTCTAAACTGCTGCTGTAACTGGCCCGTAAAAACCTGACCTGGGCCAAATTCAGCAGGTAGCGGCTTTGTTGGGTCTCCAGTAGTACGGCCCGGCTTAAATAGTAGTCGGCCAGGGCCAGCTCGTTCAGGTTCAGATAAATCAGCCCGGCCTGATGCAGAAATTCCGCTTGTTCTGGGACTGCCTCAGCCAAAGTGACAGCGACTCTGGCGGCTTGTGGCCATTGCTGTTGAGTTAACAGCAATTGCAGCAGCTGTTGTTGAACCCTCAGCCAGTTATCGCCCTGCAAACGTTGCTGCAATAAAGTTGTCCAGGCCTGTTGAGGCAGCTTGGGTTGCCAGTGAATGGCTACGGGTACAAAAGGAGGCGCATGGTGCAGTTTGTCGATTTTCAGCGCGGCGTAGGCCAGGTCCAGCGGGCTGAGCGGAATATCCTGCAGTGCCACATTGGTCTCGACCTGCTGTTGTTCTGGCCCCAGCAGACCGCTGTGGACTATGGCCTGATAAAACTGCTCAGCCAGCAGAAAGTAGCCATACGAATTCAGATGCACATGTTCCAGAAATAACTGCCGGTCAAACAGCGGGTACTGGCTACGCAGTGCCTGTTCCACATCAACCAGATACAGCCCCTGGCTGTGGGCCAGCTCGCGGATGATCCGGTTAAAAGCCGCAGGCGCACGAAAACGCAATTCGTCCAAGTCCCTGGCGTGGCTAAAGGACTGCACGGCTTTTGTGGTATCCCCATGCAACAAGGCTTGCTGGCCCTGCCAATAAGCTGCAGCCGCCGGTTGTTGGGCCAACAGTTGTTGAAAGTCAGCCTGGGCCGGGGTCTGGCTGAGTTGGGCCCAGTCCGACTGGCTGGTCACCGCCAGAGGAGGTTGATCGGCTTCATTGCTGATCAGGGTGCCTATCATCACAGGTACAGCCGCCTGCCGGTAAATGTCAGCCAATGCGTGCAGGTTTTCGCTGAACTGCTGTAAACCGGCCTGATACAGCGCGGAATCCAGCGGAACTCTGTGGCCTGCGGCCAGTTTCGCCATCAAAGGTTCGGCAGAGTCCGGGGACGTCAGTAGCGGATTGCCTGGGGCCAGCCACTGATTCAGCAGCCGGTATACATGCCAGTCCAACAACGTCAGATGCAGCTGAGTCAACCAGTTTTGGCCTGGGTTGTGTACCCTGGAGGCGACACCAAACAAACCCAGGTATTCGTTATGACCGGCATAGATCAAAACCAGATCTGGCTGCAGTTGTATGATGTCGTCGGCAAAATCCAGCAGGTTATAGCTGCTGACCGCCGCCATCGCTGTATTGATCACTTCAATTTGTTGATCAGGGTAAGTGCGCTTAAAGCGTTGGCTCAGCAACGCCTGCAATGAGCCCCAGCGGCCATAAGGGAAACCAGCAGCACTGGACTCGCCCTGTACCACAATACGAAAGACGCCCTTGGCTTTTTGCGCTTTAAAAAACTGGCTGTCCGGGCTTAGCGGCAGGGATTGATTCGGGAAATAACGTTGTAACAGTTGTGGGTTTGGCTGCAGATAGCCGGGAAAGTCGTTACTTTCAATGAAAAATTTTGGTTTGGCCGCGACATCTGACAGGCGCAGCGTCAGCTCCAGACTGAGTAAAAACAGTGCTGGCAGCAACAATGCAATAAGAAGGTACCAGAATGAATACTTTGCTCGAGCTGTCATAGCAGTTTCCGATAAAAAAGGCTGACACGGAGTCAGCCTTTCTGATTGCCCTTGTCAGGCGCTTATTGCGCTTTGGTAACCACCAGGGTTTTGGCGCGCTGATCAAAGCTGAACTTATAATCACCTGCACTGGCCGGATCAAAGGCCAGGTTGCCATTACTGGTGTTCAGTTCCACCGTCTGACCTTCCTGCACCGCAAAGGTGTCGTCGGTTGGAGCGCCCAGATTGATGGTTGACCAGTCTGCAGTGGCAATTTTAAAGAACACATTGTCAGCACCCAGGCTTAAAGTCTTCTGATAGACATGACCGGCTTCATTGGTGTTCGCTGCGTCTGTGGCCGCAAACTCCAGCTGATCCACTTCACCCCAGCCATTCATTCCACCACGGACAAAAATAGGCAGTTCTGCTACTTTCAGCACAGGCTTGGCATTGGCATAGTTCAATGTGAAGCGATACGAGGTGGATTTCGGAATAGTCACTGCAATATTGCCGCCCACTTCTGTCAACGGCAACGCATCGGCATCGGTTGATATATCAAACTTGCTGAAACCAAGGTCAACAGTAGACCAGTCTTCACTGGCAAATTTGAATTGATAGGCCGATGTTGACGCTTCCAGACCGTAAATAACCGAATAAGTCCGGCTGGCTTCGTCATATTGCAGTTCATCCGTCGCTGGAGCTCCCCAACCATTGAGCGAACCACGCAAAAACACTGGCGTATTGCCAAGCGGTTTCCCTGGGATCACTTTTAGTGTGGGTGCTGCGGTATCGGCAAGATCCAGAATAAAGTCATAGTCATTCTGCTGACCGATCACCAGACTGACAGCGGTGCCATCAGAAACCAAGGGGTAGGTTTCATTCAGGTCAATGCTGGTGTCTGTACCTGCACCCAAGGCAAAGTTACGTTCAGCATCCACAATACGGATACTGTAGCTGTCCGGTGTCAGGTTGGTTCGCAGGGAATAAATACCATTGCCTTTGTAGTCGAGCTCCGTTGCTTCACCATCAATGGTGAGGGAAGGAAACACAGCTAATGGCACGGCATCGACTTTCAGAGTGACTGCGGCTGGATCCGTGGCATTGAGCACAAACTGGTAAATGGTGTTTTGCATCAAGCCAATAAACATGTCCTGGCCCACGCCATTGCCGGCGGTTACCGCGACTTCTTTACCAACACCAGGCGTATCACCGCCTTTAATAGCGCCAAAGGTAGACGCTTCGGACCAGTTGGCGTCGGCCACTTTAAAGCCATAGTTAACACTGCCATCTTCAGCTGGAGTCGCGCTGGCCGGGTGGTTGCCATAGTTCAGGTGGACCCGGAATTTTCCGGCCAGATAATTCATCTGAGTGCCAGTGCCCCAGTCATTGAATCCACCGCGAAGGTACATGGTGGTTTCGGCCGGATTAAATAACGGAATGCATTTGGAGGCAATTTCTTCCTGGCCAACACCCACGGCCACAGTGCCGGTTGGGCACTGGTTAGCTAAGTCCTGTCCAACACAGATTTCACCTGAGGCATCCAATTCTTTACCCCAGCCACAGGCTTTGCTGCCACCGGCTGCAGCGCCCATCAACGGATGCTGGTTAGCGTACAGCTCACCGTCGTAGTTGTTCGGTTTAATACCGTCTTGCAGGAACGACATTTTATCTATATTGGCCAAAGCACCTGCACCGGCATTGCCAAGAGGCAGGCGTAAGTCGGCTTCGGAGATTTTCTTCGTACCTGTCACAGTGTTGTACACAATAATATTGCCACACTGAGAGGGCGCATCGACCATATCTAACACCCAGTACATACCAAAGTTCGGGTCAATACCTGCAGGTGCTTTACCCTGGCCCCAGTTCGTGGTGCTTTCGTCTTTATAGGCAGTGCAATCCGGATCGTTCCAGGAGTGGATAGACACATCCTTATACACAGCGGTGTTGTCACCGCCATCTACATGGCCAGCGGCTTTATAGAAGATAACTGCCTGGCCCGAACCGCCCTGAAAACCAATGCCGGGCTGAATGTCAGCCAAGGGATTTTGTTCTGGCGTAATACAGGCGTAAGTGCCGGTTGGGTCGGCCTCCTGATAATTCGGGCACGAGGCCGGCGGAGTGTAACAAATTTCCTGACTATTATTCGCTGAGCTCAGATTCAACTGGTAGCCACGCTTCGCTTTATCTAAACGCTCGGATTTGCCCAGGTAATCGGATTCCGGCACTGAAGCAAACCAACTGTCAAACCAGGAATCAAAACCAGCGCCAAAAATTTCCTGCTGACCCTGGGAGATTTTAAAGGCTCTGGCTTCCGCTTTTGCGGTGACCTGGCGCGCTTTTTCCGCTTTGGTCAGAGGCAGTACATTGAATAAGTCAATACCTGAAAAATCATAGGTATAAGGGTTAAAATTGGCTTCATCAAACGCTTCGCCATCCCGCGCCGCTGCAGCATCACGAAGAACTGCAATTTCTGCTGCGCTCAGAGGATAAAAATCTGAATCGACAGTCTGCACAATTTCTGGTGAAGGACACCAGAGTGAGGTGGGGGTTTTCACAATAGTTTCTTCGCCGCCACCGCCGCCGCAACCCTGCAATGCGACGCTGGTTGCCAAAGCCACCAGCGAAAGGGGCCTGGATTTGTTCGTCATGGTAAATAACTCCTTCAAACTTATAAGAATGTTTTTTTGGGAGGTGCTATTTAATAAATGTTCAGCCAAGCCTTGTCATCCGGGCTGATGGTATGCAGTTTTTTGTATCCCTGTTGTGTGTCTGCTGTGCTGCCTTTGGGTATACAAAAACCAGTCCTTCCTGTTGATTGTTGATTTTCTCATCAACCGATTAAATCTAAACAAGAGTTTTGCTCTTGTATAGCAAGCAGATCTATAGCTATAGATGAATACGTATGCAAATTGTTGTCACAATTAAAAGTCTGAACTAAGTTTGATAAGTGTCTGTGTTGCCTCCCAAAATTAGACGTTTAACGTCAGGTGCTTAATAATAAATGGTGCTTTGTCCTGCGACTTGCTATGGAATTGTGCGAACAATAAAAATACCGTTTTGAGGAACACACATGAAAAAGTTCAAACCTAGCGCGCTGACTATTGCGTTCCTGCTAGGAGGAATGCAGTTGTCTGTACTGCCGCTTCTTGCACAAGAAGCAGGGCAACAAACCGAAACCAATAGCCCCGAAACCGAACAAACGAAAGCAGTCACTGACATTGAAGTCATTGAAGTCAAAGGCTTTCGACGCAGTTTGTTCGAAGCCATCAACGTTAAACGTTATTCAGATACAGTGGTAGAAGCCGTATCAGCCGACGATATGGGAGCGCTGCCAGATGTGTCTATTGCTGACTCCATCACCCGTCTGCCGGGCGTCACTTCGGTACGGACGGGTGGACAGTCCAGCGAACTGAATATCCGTGGTTTATCTGGCAGTTATGTATTTGCCACCATGAATGGCCGCGAACTGGTGTCAAACCAGGGGGGCCGTTCGGTGCAGTTTGACCAGTATCCGTCCGAGCTGATTAATTCAGCCCAAGTCTACAAGTCGCAAAAGGCCAGTCTGATTGAAGGTGGTGTGGCTGGTACTATAGAGTTAAAAACAGTCAATCCGCTGAACAATAAAGAACAGCATTCTTTTAATGCCCAGTTGCGTGGCAGCTACAACGATGCAGCAGATTCGCATTCAGACGCCAGTGCTGAAGGTTCGCGTGTCAGTTTTTCCTATCAGGGCAAATTTCTGGATGACACCTTAGGGGTTGGCCTGGGGTATGCGCGTCTGGATCAGCCCAAAATTGCCACCCAGTTTGTGAACTATCAGCCGCGTTGTGGCTTGTTGCCTTATGACGGCCCGGCTGTGACGTCTGAGACTGATTGCAGCGGTAATGCTGTGGAAGGCGGCGCGAAAAAATATTTTGTGCCAACGGGTTTTGAAGTGATGTCCCGTGGGGGGCAGGACTTGCGTGATGGTTACATGGGGACCTTCAGTTATGTACCCAACCAGAACTTTAAAGTGACCACAGACCTGTTTTATTCCAAGTTTGACTCCGAGTCGTATGACCGGGGTTATCGCTTTGACAACTGGGGTTCGCTGATCGACGGCCCGAACTTTGATTTCTCGGACGCCGTGTTGTCAGGTGCCAATAATGATGTGATTGTGGGGGGCACTTATTATGGTGACCGCTACAACGACAATCTGGCTTATCCCTTCCCAGGGGCCCGCAGTCCTTTTGGTTTCCACATTATGTCGGACGACGCAACCATCGACAGTGATGTGTTGTCTGCAGGGACAAATTTCCTCTGGGAAAATGAAAACTATACGGTGTCGCTGGATTTATCACACTCCCGTGGCAAGTCATTTTCTGCGGACGGCGTGATTTCACTGGCAATGTTTGAAGATGCCACCTCAGACTTCCCGGTGGCATATGACAACACCATGGTGCGTTATGAGCTGAACGGGCTGAACCTGCCGACTATTCAGTTGGATCCGACCACTTTGGCGAATTTGGCCAGCGCCGGGCATATGATGCCAACCTCGCTGGAGAAATACCCGAATGTTGAAGAAAACGAAGCCAACGGCATCAAGCTTGATTTCAAATACGTGCTGGACAATGAATTCCTCAATTCAGTTGAAGCCGGTGTGCGTTGGGCGGAGCGGACTCACGATTTTGACCGCCGTATGTACCGTTATGGTTTAAGCAGCGATTTTATTGCCCGTCGTGATGGTAAATGGGTGTCAACCTGGGATCTGACTGACCCGGATAACCCGGTGCCAACTGTCACCTTCCCACCTTATATGCTGAACTCAGGTGATTACTCTGTGATGAACCTGGGCGGTGACTTTGCCCGTTATGGCAATTTTATTGCGGTGAATAACAAAGACATTGAGCAGAAGTGGCTGATCAGTCAGGGCATTAACACCACAGCAGGCAAAAGCTGGGAAAACTCCTGGACTTTCTTTGAATCCAACCTGGTGACCGAAACCACCAACTCGGCTTATGTCCAGCTGAACCTGGATACCACTGTGGCTGAGTTGCCACTGACCGGTAATATCGGGGTGCGGGTGGTGCGCTCTGAACAGCGCAGTACCGGCTTGTTGGCTGCGCCTGTGGCCGGTGAAGGCGACTGCATTACCGATGATGAAGGCGTAGAAAACTGCAACTACAACAGAGTAGAGCAAGGTATTGATTACACCGACGCTTTGCCGTCGATGAACCTGAACCTGCAACTGAGCGAAAATGATCAGTTACGTTTTGCTGCCGCCAAAGTTATGTCCAGACCTGAAATGCCGGATATGCGCGTCAGTGGTTCCTGGTCTTTTGTCGACAATCCGGCCACAGGCCAGACCGAAGCCAACCTGAATGCGTCCACCAGCCCTGCGCTGAAGCCATTCTACGCCACTCAGTATGACCTGTCGTATGAGCACTACTTCAGTGAAACTGATGGTGCCATTGTGTTTGCGGTGTTCTACAAAGACATCGAATCCATAGTGCAGCAGTTCACACAAGAGAAGTTTGACTTTGCTGGCGCCAATATTGAAGTGCCTGCTGTAGACCCGGTGAAACAAATCCCTGTGGTGCCTGGTTCCTACAGTGCCAAGTTCAACAATGGTGAAGGGGGTTATCTGCGTGGTGCTGAAGTGGCTTACACCCAAACCTTCAGTTTCCTGCCTGGTTTCTGGAGTGGTTTTGGCTTCTCCGGTAACGTGTCTTATACCGAAAGTGAGCTGAAAAACAGCTTTACTGCAGTAGCTGGCGCAGAAGCGAAAACCACACCGCTGCCTGGCTTATCTAAAGTGGTGTGGACAGCCGCGCTGTTCTACGACTATGAAGATATCTTCTCCACCCGGGTTAACGTGCGTTACCGCGATGACTATGTTGGCGACCAGATTGCTGTAGGTCAGAACCAACAAGCGTTCTTCCTGGAAGAAATGATTGTGGACTACCAGGCCTCTTATCAGTTTGACGAAAACTGGCAAGGCGTATTTTCTGTGAACAACCTGACAGACGAGCCGAATATTTCTTATTTCGGCGAGCAGTACCTGACAGGCACACTGCAGTACTTTGGCCGCCAGTACTACCTGGGTGTGAACGCCAAGTTCTAAGTAATAGTCTTGTGTCTGAAAGCTGCCGCTTGCGGCAGCTTTTTTATTTTCAGCCCCTAAACCACCTGCTTCAGCAGGTGGTTATCATCGAA
>NZ_JBBIQL010000013.1:0-128157 GCF_037442345.1 Rheinheimera sp.
CCTTTTCGATGATAACCACCTGCTGAAGCAGGTGGTTTAGGGGCTGAAAATAAAAGGCCGATCTGAGATCGGCCTTCTGGGTGAAGCAGAATCAAGTGGTGGTCAGCTGACCCAGCCGGATAGCGTCAAAACAGCAACTAAAGCTAGAAAAAACAATACATTACGCTTTGACAGCTGCACCATGCAGGACGTTTCTTCGCTGCAGTTGTAGCTGTCTTCCGGTAATGGTTCTGCCGCTTTGGCGACAGTGGTAATCACAGTGCTGGCTGGCGCCTGAGTATTGGCAAAAAAGCCAATCAATGCAGCCGAAGCCCGCGAGAAATGCCCAACCAGAGCTAAGCCCAGGCCAAAGATCCGGGCAGGCAACCAATCAGCCCAAAACATCAGTCGCTGCAAAGGCTGCCGCTCTTGCAGCCAGCCGGAAGCTGGCTCTGGTTTTCCAGATTCCGGCGTTTCATCATCTTGTGCCTGATAAACTTCAGTCCCTTCCTCGACAGTCACCAGTTCGGTGTCCGCCACCTCTGCTGTTGCCTCGTCTTGCCACAACACAGGCTCCGACAGCTGGCGCAGCAATGCATAAGTTAAAGCGCCGGCTCCACCGAATAAAGCGAACCAAAACAACACAGCGGCATAGTAGCGGAAGTTCAGCCAGACCAGACGCTGACCATAACTTAATTCCTGTTCCGTCAGCCCCGTATCTTTGGCGATTTGCTGCATCGTCAGAAAAGCGGCTTCATTGTCGCCCCGTTCTGTCGCGTTCAGGTAGTGTTTGTATTGTTGACGGTAGTGCCAACAGCCAATACAGAGCAACAGCACCAGCGTATTGAGAACCAGCGACAGCAGGCCGCTGTCAACCAGCCAGAGCAGCAGCGCATACAAGAGCCCGGGCAATAACAGCCAAAGGTACTGACCATGAGGATGTGAAGCCAGCCGGGCAAGGCCGCTGTTCTGGCTGAATCTGAGGTATTTTCGGGCATAGGGCCAGAATTGCCAGGCATCACTGCGCACGGCCAGACGTTCCACTATCAGGGCTATCAGCATACTGATCAGCGTCATATATTGTTCTCCTTTACAGCCTGCAGGTACCTGCCCCAGTCAAAACTGGCGCCTGGGTCGGTTTTACGGCCTGGTGCAATCTGCTGATGTCCGACAATACGTTCAGCAGTAATTCCTGGGTAAAAGCGACACAATAAAGCAGTAACCTGAATCAAACTTTGGTATTGCGCTTCGGTGTAAGGCACCTGTTCCGTACCTTCCAGTTCTATACCTATCGAATAGTCATTACAGTTTGCTTGTCCTTGAAACTCGGACTGGCCTGCATGCCAGGCTCTTTTGTTAAAAGGCACGTACTGATGCACTGTACCATCACGAAAAATCACCAGATGTGCCGACACCTGCACTCCGGCCAGACTGGCAAAGCTGGGATCGGCTTCATAATCCAGCTGCCCCATAAAAAGGTCATGGATGTAAGGCGTACCAAAGTTCCCGGCGGGCAAGCTGATGCAATGGATCACCAGTAAACTCACAACTGTGCCTTGCGGTCTGTCGTTGTAATGCGGGCTTTGGTACTGCACCATCTGAACAGCGGACATCTGCCTTTTCCCGTTGCACGCTATTGGTTAAGCTATGGCTTTATTGTCAACGCGAAAAGAAATGAATGCAAGCACATGAAGGGACAACAAAAATCGGCAGGCTATTCAGCTGGATCAGCTGGTTATTGCTGCTTGGCCTGCTGTATTGGTTCTTTGCTGACTATATTTCGTTACAAATAAACCCGAACCAGCAATTGCAAAGCCAGACGGGTCTATCCGGTGAAAAAATTACTGTACTCAAACGCAACTCATCCGGTCATTATGTCGGCACGGCCTTGTTTAACGGGGTCGAAGCGCAATTTATGCTGGATACAGGCGCCACAACGGTCGCCGTCTCCGAACAAGCCGCTGTGCGCCTGGGCATGCCCAAAGGTCGGGCCTACCCGGTCAGCACGGCCAACGGCACCAGTACAGCTTATGACAGCCGGCTGAGCAGCCTGCAATTGGGTGATATTGTGTTGACCGATATCCGCGCCAGCATCAGCCCAGGCCTGGCAGGCACTGATATTTTGTTAGGCATGAGTGCACTGAAACAATTAGAATTCAGCCAACAGGGAGACGAACTCCGTCTTATTCAACGCCACTGACACCAGCTTGTCTGGTGCAAAAACGGACCGCTTTATGACGTTATTTGCTGTACCTTATGCCGACCAGCTGAAGCTGGAGATCCAACGTTCTGTCGCTGCTGCTTTAGCCGAAGATTTAGGCCATCAGGATCCGCTCAGCGGAGATATTACTGCGTCACTGATCCCGGCTGAGCAGCAGGCTGTCGCCACTATCATCAGCCGTGAAGATTGTGTGCTGGCCGGCGCCGCCTGGCTGGACCAAGTCTTTGCCCAGTTATCGCCACAAGTTCAGGTGCAATGGTTTGCCCAGGACGGTGATCACCTGACCGCCAATACCGTCTTGTGCGAGCTGACAGGGCCGGCCCGGGTTCTGCTGACCGGTGAACGCACTGCCTTAAATTTTGTGCAGACTTTAAGCGGCACTGCGACCACAACAGCACTGTACGTAGCCCATCTGGAGGGCAGCCACACCCAGCTGCTCGACACCCGCAAGACTTTGCCCGGCTTACGGCTGGCGCAAAAATATGCGGTGGCCTGTGGTGGGGGTAAAAACCACCGCTTAGGCTTGTTTGATGCGTTTCTGATCAAAGAAAACCATATTGCCGCCGCCGGTTCCATTAAAAAGGCAGTCGAAAACGCCCGCCTGAACTTTCCCGGTAAAGCCGTTGAAGTGGAAGTCGAAGATCTGATTGAGTTTGAACAGGCACTGCAGGCCGGTGCCGACATTATTATGCTGGACAACCTGCATGTGGCCGATATCCAGCAGGCCGTCAGTCTGAATAAAGGCCAGGCCAAACTGGAAGTGTCAGGCAACATCACTGCCGAAGCCCTGCGTGCGCTGGCAGCCACCGGTGTGGATTATATTTCCAGCGGTGCTTTGACCAAACATGTCCAGGCCATCGATCTGTCCATGCGGCTGCGTTCGCTGTGAAGATTTGTTCTGAGGGCGACCTGGGTCGCCCTGCCTCACCTCTCTCCAGCCGGCTTCCAGACGAATCGGCTCAATACGCCCTAATCCTTTGTTTTCTTTTCAATTTAGCAAAAGCAGGCCCCTGGACTTGCGGAATAACAAATTTTTACCACACTTAGACTGTTCTTCAGTGGACAGGACTTTCAGGAGAAGTTTCATGAAAAGAAATCAAGGCTTTACCCTTATTGAACTGATGATTGTTGTTGCCATTATCGGTATTTTGGCCGCAATAGCTTTACCTGCTTATCAGGACTACACTGCCCGCGCCCGTGCTTCTAATGCGGTCGCATCTTTGGGTGGTCAGAAGATCAAAGTAGCAGAGGCATTTGCGACCACTGGTACTTTGGGATGCACAGATTCTGCAGGCACTGCGATTCCGGATTGTACCGATGCGGGCGTATTGTCGATGGACTATGATGGTATTACCGCAACCTTAACCCCCACAGCTCCGGCCAATGCCGGCGAAAGCATCACCTGGGCTTGTACCCTCAGTGGCGATGGCGCTGTGCCCATTCAGGGTTGCACTGCAGGTTAAGCACTACATCTGAAAACGGCCCACAGGGGCCGTTTTTATCTTGATGCCGGTTTTCCTTTCTGGTCGGACAGAATGGCTCTGAATACACAGTCAGTACTGGTCAAACGTCTACAACAGTCTCAGCTGCTGGATTTACAGCTGCTGCAAAAACTGCTGCAGGAAAAGTCCCACCACTACCAAAGCCTGGTGGAGCTGTTGGTGCAGGAAAAACTAATCAGTGCCAAAGCATTGGCCGAATCGGCTGCAGCTTATACCCTGCACAGCAGTCTGGACCTGGATTTTTTTGATCTCAACGCTATTCCTGAAGCGGTCCGTAATGAAAAACTAATCCGTAAACACCAGATACTGCCTTTGGCACGACGCCACAAAACATTATTTCTGGCTGTGGCGGACCCCACAGATATGGCGCCGGTGGAAGACTTTGAGTTCAATACCGGCCTCAATGCAGAACTGGTAGTGGTGGAGTTTGATAAGTTACACAGAGCCATTGAGCAGCTGTTTGAAACCACCAGTACCGATAGTTTTTCCAATACAGAGTGGGACCTGGCCAAACTGGGTTTAACAGGGCCTGAGGACGAGGAACACAAAACCGTTGGCAGCGACAGCGAAGACCAGCCCATCATCAGCTTTATTAACAAGATGCTGCATGACGCTGTGCGTAAAGGTGCCTCCGATCTGCATTTTGAGCCTTATGAAAAGATCTACCGTATCCGCTTTCGTATCGACGGTATTTTGCATGAAGTGGCCTCTCCACCAGCGGCACTGTCAACCCGTTTGTCTGCCCGACTGAAAGTGATGTCCAGGCTGGATATTGCCGAAAAACGCGTGCCGCAGGATGGCCGGATTAAGCTCAAACTGTCGCAAAAAAAATCCATTGATTTTCGTGTCAGTACCCTGCCGACTTTATGGGGCGAAAAAATCGTGATGCGGATCCTCGACTCCGACAGTGCCATGCTGGGTATTGATGTATTGGGTTACGAAGCCGACCAGAAGCAGCTGTATTTACAGGCTCTGGAACAACCACAAGGCATGATCCTGGTCACAGGCCCAACAGGTTCTGGCAAAACAGTGTCGCTCTATACCGGGCTGAATATTCTCAATACGGAACAAACCAATATTTCCACCGCTGAAGATCCGGTGGAAATCAACCTGCCTGGTATTAATCAGGTGCAAGTGAACCCCAAAGCGGGCCTCACTTTTCCCTCCGCACTGAAGGCCTTTTTGCGTCAGGATCCGGACGTCATTATGGTTGGTGAAATCCGTGACCTGGAAACCGCTGAAATCGCTATTAAAGCGGCGCAAACCGGCCATTTGGTGCTGAGCACACTGCACACCAACTCCGCACCTGAGACCTTGACCCGTCTGCTGAATATGGGGGTGCCGGCTTATAACGTGGCAAGCTCGGTCAGCCTGATCATCGCTCAGCGCCTGGCCAGACGTTTGTGCCCGCACTGCAAGGCGCCGGAGCAACTGCCAGAAAACGAAGCGTTAAAACAAGGCTTTGAGCCCAGTCAGCTTGCGGGGCTGAAGCTGTTTAAAGCCGTGGGCTGTGATTACTGCACCGGTGGCTATAAAGGCCGGGTCGGTATTTACGAAGTGATGCCCATCACCAGCGGAATAGCTGAACAGATTATGCAAGGCGCCAATTCTTTAGACATAGCCCAACTGGCCCGCCAACAAGGGTTTGCCAGTCTGCGCCAGAGTGCGCTGAAAAAAGCCGCAGCCGGCCTGACCAGCCTGGCTGAAGTGAACCGGGTCACCAACCTCTGACGGGAACACTGACGCATGGCGCAACCTAAACTCAAAGAGCTGGACACCTTTAGCTGGAAAGGTCTGAACCGACGCGGCCAGAAAATCAGCGGTGAACTGAAAGCAGGCTCCATCGCTGACGCGCGCCAGCAATTAATCCGTCAGGGCATTAACCCAACTGCGGTGAAGAAAAAAGCCAAACCTATTATGATTGGTCAGCCGAAAGTGGGGTCGGCAGATATTGCAGTCGTCACCCGGCAAATTGCCACAATGCTGGGCGCTGGTGTGCCATTGGTGCAAAGCCTGGATTTAATTGCCAATGGCGCCAGCAATGAAACCTTACGTCAGTTGATGCTAAAAATATCGTCCAGGGTACAAGGCGGCACCCCCTTGTCAGAAGTGCTCAGAGAGCATAAAGATTACTTCGACGAACTCTTCTGTGACCTGGTGAAATCTGGCGAACAATCCGGTGCACTGGACCGGATTTTTGACCGCATTGCGCTCTATAAAGAGAAAGCGGAAGCGCTGAAGTCCAAAATTAAAAAAGCCATGTTTTACCCTATAGCCGTGGTTGTCGTGGCTGTCATTGTGACCTCCATACTGCTGATTTTTGTCGTGCCTCAGTTTGCGCAAATTTTCGGCAGCATGGGGGCCGAATTACCGGCTTTTACCCTGTTCGTACTGGGTATATCCGAGTGGATGCAGGCCTATTGGTACGTCGCATTGGGTGTGGTGATGGCGCTCATCTGGGCCTACGGCAAGGCGTACAAAAACAACCTGCAGTTTAAAATAGGCGCCGACCACGCCATGCTGAAACTACCGGTCATAGGCTCCATACTGAACAAAGCCGCAGTGGCGCGCTATGCCCGCACCCTGTCGACGACCTTTGCAGCCGGAGTGCCGTTGATTGAAGCATTGGAATCTGCAGCAGGAGCCTCAGGCAATGAAAAATACCGTGCCGCTATCCTGACGGTGCGGGAAGAGGTGGCTGCAGGCAACCAGATGAATATGGCGATGAAAACCACTCAGGCCTTTCCGGAAATGCTGAATCAAATGGTGGCCATTGGGGAAGAATCCGGCGCCTTAGATAGCATGCTGGCGAAAGTGGCAACGATTTACGAACAGGAAGTGGACGATGCTGTCGACGGCCTCACTTCCTTGTTGGAGCCCTTGATTATGGCGGTATTAGGTGTCTTAATAGGCGGCCTTATCGTGGCAATGTACCTTCCGATTTTCCAACTGGGCAGTATTGTGTAATGGATTTTTTTATGCCGTTGTTGCAGGCCATGCAACAGTCTGATTGGGTGTTTTTACCTTTGGTATTCCTGTTCAGCCTGATGGTCGGCAGTTTTCTGAATGTGGTGATTTACCGTCTGCCGAAAATGCTGGAACTCGAATGGCAACGGGACTATCAGGCGTACTTTCAACCCGATCAGCCAGCACAGACCAAACGTTTTAATCTGGCCGTGCCTGGTTCCAGCTGCCCGCACTGCGAGCATCCGCTGGCCGCCAAAGACAATATTCCGCTGCTGAGTTATCTGAGCCTGAAAGGCCGTTGCCGTTATTGCGGTGCCAGCATCAGCGCGCGTTATCCACTGGTGGAGTTGTTTACGGCGCTGTTGTCGGTGGCATTGGCCGCACATTTTGGTGTCACCCTCACCTGCCTGGTGTATCTGGTGCTGAGCTGGGGCTTGATTGCTTTAACCTTTATCGACCTGGATAAAATGCTGTTACCGGACCAGATCAGCCAACCTTTGTTATGGCTGATGTTGCTTTGCGCTGTTGCAGGCTGGACTATTCCCGTAGCGGATGCATTACTTGGGGCTGTGTTTGGGTACCTGAGCCTCTGGTCCGTGTACTGGCTATTTAAACTGGCCACCGGCAAAGAGGGGATGGGGTACGGTGACTTTAAACTGCTGGCGTTGCTTGGCGCTGGTTTGGGCTGGGCCTTATTGCCGCAGATTATTTTATTTTCCGCTTTGGTCGGTGCTGTAGTGGGCTCCATGCTGCTTTTGGTGCAAGGCAAGGACAAAGCAACCCCCATTCCTTTTGGCCCTTATATTGCGGCAGCCGGTGTCATTGCCATGTTGTGGGGCGAACAGATCAACCACTGGTATCTGGCGAGCCTGGGCTTATGAGTCAGTTTATTGTCGGCCTGACCGGTGGCATTGGCAGTGGTAAAAGCACAGTGGAGTGTTTCTTTCAGCAGTTAGGCATTCAGACTGTCGATGCCGATCTGATTGCCCGTCAGGTGGTTGAACCAGGCCAGCCAGCGCTGCAGCAAATTATCGACCACTTTGGAGCCCGGTTGCAGACAGCAGAAGGTCTGTTGGATCGGGCAGCGTTGCGCGACATTATTTTTGCCAACCCGGAAGCAAAAGCCTGGCTGAATCAGCTGCTACACCCGCTGATCAGACAACAGCTGCTGCAGCAGCTGGCCCAATGCCAGTCGGTTTACGCCATTCTGACGGCCCCTTTATTGCTGGAAAATGGTTTGCAGCAGTACTGCGACCAAGTTCTGGTCGTTGATGTTCCGGAGCAGGTGCAAATAGAGCGTACTGTGCAACGCGACCAGGTCAGCGAGCAGCAGGTACGCAGCATTCTGGCCAGTCAATACAGCAGGGCCCAACGTCGGGAACTGGCCGACCAATTAATAGATAACCATCAGAGCCTGCGGCTGGTCGAACAGAGGGTAAGACGGCTGGATGAACTCTATCGTCAGCTTGCTGAGGAAAAACTAGCCAAAGCCTGAACTTAGGTTTATGGTAATGCACATTGTTAACAAATGTTTCTGCTATGGCTGCTGTACTGTACGAACATCCGTTGAACGAAAAGGTCCGGACTTACCTGCGGGTTGAGTACCTGTTTGCCCAGGTGAAGCAGTTTTTGCCTTTAGAAACTCAGTGGCAACAACAAGGTTTTTTCACTGCACTCTTCGCGCTGATTGAAGTACTGGACCGCAACGATGTGCGGCCGGATCTGATCAAGGACATCGAGCGCTGTGAAGCCTCACTCGTCAACTGGTCACGCCATCCGCAAATCTCCGACGATGCTTTGCAGCAAGTGCTGCAAAAGGCGGTACGGTTGCAAAGCGAGTTACTGCGAGGCAGTAAATTTGCTAATTGCCTGAAAGAAGATAAATTTCTCTCTCCGCTGCGCCAACGTTTTTTTATTCCCGGCGGCACCTGCCCTTTTGATTTGCCTCAATTGCAGTACTGGTCTGAGCAAGCACACCGCATCCGCCAGCAACAGGCCAATGACTGGCTGGACCAATTGCGGCTGGTCGAATCGGCCATCACCTATGTACTGAGCTTTCTCCGTGAACGGGGCCAGTTCCACAGCCTGGTGGCTGAGAACGGTTTTATGCAAAACAACACCGAACAATTTGAATTACTGCGCATTCAGTACGACAGCCAGGCTGGCTGTTACCCCACCATCAGTGGTAATAAATACCGCTATGCCATTCGTTTTATGCAGCTTTGTGACGCGCTGGGACGCACCACCATCGACAAAAACGTCAGTTTCGAACTGGCCTGCTGCTGAGGCTTTCGTTACACTGCCACCTGTTAACAGCACAGGAGCGCCAGATGGCCACTTTAGTAAAATGCCCTACCTGCCAGACGGATGTCGTCTGGGGACCCGAAGCCCTGTTCCGACCTTTTTGCTCTGAGCGTTGCCGCTTGATTGACTTGGGCGCCTGGGCCGCAGAAGAACATCGTATTGCCGACAAAAGCCTGCAGGATCAACCGTTGACTGAAGCGCAACTGACTGAGTTAGATGAGTTATTTGCTGAGCAGGAGAATCAGTTTTTTAAAGACTGATTGCCGCAGATGGCGGCTGTATAGCACAGGCGGATAGAAAAAAGCCGCTTATAAGCGGCCAAATTCTGCAAGCAATTTGTCGAGGATGGGTTGGTTGGCATCCGGAAACTGGTACTGCCCCAGCTCAGACAGCGGCACCCAACGCACCGGCTGCCCTTCCAGCCCTTGTGCTTCCCCGCTGAAGTCCTGCACCAGATGGATATCCAGCCGGACTGTTTTTTCCGGGTAATCGTAGGTCAGGTCAAACCAGGGCGTGCTGCTGTGCACCTGCAATGCCACCTCTTCAGCCAGCTCGCGGGCCAAAGCCTGCGCTGTGCTTTCACCCGCTTCCACTTTACCGCCCGGAAACTCCCAACGCCCGCCCTGATGCAGCTTGTCAGGCCGCAGAGCCAGCAACACCTGCTGTTGGCGCAAAATAATGCCAACAGCCACATGCACTACTTTTGTCATCAGACCAACTTACCGTGACAGGCTTTGTACTTTTTCCCTGAACCACAAGGGCATGGGTCGTTACGGCCAATCTTCTCACTTTCACGGAACACAGGCGCTTTCTGTTCAGGTGCATCCGAGGCCACCGGCTCGGCTTCGTCATGCTGATACTGCACCTGTGTGCTTTCTGCCTGACGACGTTGTTCTTCCACAGCATCGACGTCTTCGGCAGCACGGATTTGCACCCGGGACAATACCCCAATGACGTCCAGTTTTAACTGATCCAACATGGTTGAAAACAGTTCAAAGGCTTCACGCTTGTATTCCTGCTTCGGGTTCTTCTGCGCGTAACCACGCAGATTAATGCCCTGACGCAGATGATCCATAGCCGCCAGATGCTCTTTCCAGTGCGTGTCCAGACTCTGCAACATCACCGATTTTTCGAACTGACGCATCACAGATTCACCCACCATCTGCTCTTTCAGCTCATAGGCTTTTTCAACAACATCCTGAATACGTTCACGCAGTTGTTCTTCAAAGAGTTTTTTATCGTCAGCCAGCCATTTGGCCACCGGCATATCGATGGCGAAGTCAGCACGCAGACGGGCTTCCAGACCAGGCACATCCCACATTTCATCCAACGACTGAGGCGGAATGTACTGGCTGATCACCGCGTCTACCACGTCGTGACGGATGGCTTTGATGGTGTCCGATACATCGCTGGCATCCATCAGCTCGTTGCGCTGCTCGTACACCACTTTACGCTGGTCGTTGGCTACATCATCGAACTCAAGCAATTGCTTCCGGATATCAAAGTTACGGGCTTCCACTTTACGCTGCGCATTTTCAATAGCACGGCTGACCCAAGGGTGTTCAATGGCTTCGCCAGGTTGCATACCCAGTTTACGCATCATGCCCGCCATACGGTCTGAAGCAAAAATACGCATCAGTGCATCGTCCAGCGACAGATAGAAACGGCTGACGCCCGGATCCCCCTGACGGCCGGCACGACCGCGCAACTGGTTGTCAATGCGGCGTGATTCATGACGCTCAGTACCGATAATATGTAAACCACCCGCTGCAATAACGGCATCATGGCGCTGTTGCCATTCGGCTTTGGCCTGTGCAACCTGTGCTTCAGTCGGGTTTTCACCCAAAGCCGCAATAGCAGCCTGTAAATTACCACCCAACACAATGTCGGTACCACGACCAGCCATGTTGGTGGCAATGGTCACAGTTCCTGGAATACCCGCCTGGGCAATAATCTGCGCTTCGTTGGCGTGAAACTTGGCATTCAGTACCTGATGCGGGATTTTGGCTTTATGCAGTAAAGATGACAGGTATTCAGAGGTTTCTATCGACGCTGTCCCCACCAGCACTGGGCGGCCGGCTGCACGGGTCTCTTCAATATCTTTGATAATGGCGTTGTATTTCTCTTCCGCCGTCAGATACACCAGGTCCGCCATATCCTTACGGATCATCGGTCTGTTGGTTGGAATCACAATGGTTTCCAAGCCATAGATTTGTTGAAACTCAAAAGCTTCAGTGTCAGCTGTACCTGTCATACCAGCCAGCTTGTCATACATCCGGAAATAATTCTGGAAGGTGATAGACGCCAGTGTCTGGTTTTCGTGATTAATGCGCACCCCTTCTTTGGCTTCAATCGCCTGATGCAGACCTTCAGACCAGCGACGGCCTTCCATGGTGCGGCCTGTGTGCTCGTCAACGATGACAATCTCACCATCTTTGATCACATAGTCGACGTCTTTACGGAACAGGTTATGGGCCCGCAAAGCGGCATAGACATGGTGCAACAAGGTGATATTGCTGGCGGAATACAGGGAATCACCGGGCTGGATCAGCTTCAGCTCGGTCAGCATCTCTTCGACCTGGATCTGACCCCGTTCGGTCAGATAAATCTGTTTGGCCTTTTCATCGATGGTGAAATGGCCATCCCCCATTTCGCCTTCTTCGTCTTCTTTTTCCTGCTTCTGCAGCTTAGGCACCACAGTATTGATCACCCGGTACAGCTCAGAGCTGTCTTCCGCCTGACCGGAGATAATCAGCGGCGTACGGGCTTCGTCGATCAGAATGGAGTCCACTTCGTCGATAATGGCGTAGGCCAGACGACGCTGCACCCGCTCTGGTGCCGAAAACGCCATATTGTCGCGCAGATAGTCGAAACCAAATTCATTGTTGGTGCCGTAGGTAATGTCGGCCTGATAAGCCTGCTGTTTTTCGTAGTGGCCCATACCAGGCACGTTGACACCAACACTCAGCCCGAGAAAACCGAACAGCGGCGCATTGGTTTGTGCATCCCGTTTGGCTAAGTAATCGTTGACGGTAATCACATGCACTGACTGACCACTCAACGCATTCAGATAAGCCGGTAAAGTTGCCGTCAGGGTTTTACCTTCCCCTGTACGCATTTCGGAGATTTTGCCCTGATGCAGCACCATACCGCCAATCAGCTGCACATCGAAATGCCGCATGCCGAATACCCGTTTGCTGGCCTCACGCACTGTGGCAAAAGCTTCAGGCAATAACTCGTCCAGCGTGGCGCCGTCAGCAAAGCGCTGCTTAAATTCTGCTGTTTTTTGCTTCAGTTCGTCATCAGACAAAGCCGCAAATGTAGGCTCAAGGCTGTTAATCAGATCGACATGCTTTCCCAGCTTTTTCAGGAAACGATCATTGCGGCTACCAAACATCTTGGTAAAAAGTTTTGCGAACATCAGTTGTTACCACTTCATAGGTTGAAACCTGCACTGGCGCAGGTCTTTTTCTTATTGGATACGGCGATTGACAAACAGCATAGGGTCAATTTGCTGGCCATTCTTTAACACTTCGTAATGCACATGGGGCCCGGTAGAGCGGCCTGTATTGCCCATCTCTGCCACCTGCTCCCCTTTGCTGACCACCTGACCTATTTGTACTGTGACTGCTTTGGCATGGGCATAACGGGTGCGATAGCCATCACTGTGTTCTATCTCCACCATTAAACCATAACCAAAACGCTCACCGGCCCAGGTTACAATGCCACCGGCTGTCGCCATAATGGCATCGCCCTCTTTACCGGCGAAGTCCACGCCGCGGTGAATAGCAGGTTCACCACTGAAGGGATCACTACGCACCCCAAAGCTTGAGGATAAATAACCGCTCAGTACAGGCCGGCCTGACAAGGCAACGCTTTTTCCGATCTGGTGATTCAGATCCAAAGATTCAAGCATCGCAAAGCGGGTTTGTTCAGACTGCAGGTTTTGCTCCAGCTCATTGAGCTGCAATAACACCGCATTAAGCTCCGCCAGACTGATCTCCGTGGAGGTCTGGGACGGCCCGCCCATCGCAGGCGCACTGTGCAGATTGAATTCTTCAGTCGGTAAATTCGCCGCATCAATCAGGCGCTCACCGACCATATTCAGCCGGTTCACTTGCGCCTGCAGTGTGGCGACTTTGGCAGTCAACGCGGCCAGCTGGTTTTCAGCACGACGGCGGATATCGGCAATTTCTTCGGTTTCAGCAGCCCGGCTTAAACGTACTTTTTCTAATTCTGCATTGCCTTGCTGGAATAAATTAGAAAAAGCAGCTCCTGCGCCTGCGGCTATACAAAACAGCATAACGGCCGACACTGTCAGCTGCCATGGCGTACTGCCAAAGCTGAAGTGCCGATGTCGGCCACGATAGAAAACTGTTACACTCATGCAACCTCAATTCGAATTTTTGTCAGACCATGGCGCGTTACAGCACTAAACCTGTCGCTTTGCATCAGCTTTTGGAACAGAACTCTTTGGCCCGTTCAGCCCAGCACACACAATTGTTGCGCCAACTTAATACCGAATTAATCCGGTTCTTGCAACTGGAACAGTCTGCTTTTTGCAAAATCAGTACCATCAAAGCAGGCCGGCTGATGATTTTATGCCAGTCACCTGCCTGGGCCACCCGGCTGAAAATGCAAAGGGACGCCATTCTAGCCAATTTTCGTCAGAAAATCCTGCCTGAATTGGCGGGTATTGATATTGAAGTCTCGCCCAACCTGCAATTGCAGTATGAAAAGCCTGCGCCTGTACCACAAAAAGATCTACCGAAAATCTCAGAGCAGGCAGCAGATTATCTGCTGGCGGCAGCAGACACTATGGACGGGAAACTGAAAGAGAAACTGCAGAAGCTGGCGGAGCTGGCACAACGCCGCTCCACCACAAACTGATCCAGCCTAGGCCAGAGAAGGCGCCAGGTAAGAGATAGGCAGGTCAGCTTCCTGTTCGAAGGTGACAAACTCGTAATTGGCTTCGTCGGCCAGCACGGCGTTCAGCAACAGGTTGTTCAGTGCATGGCCTGTTTTGTAGGCGCGGAATTCACCCAGAATGCTGTAACCGGCCATATATAAATCGCCGATGGCATCGAGAATTTTGTGTTTCACGAACTCATCGTCATAACGCAGACCGTCCGGATTCATCACCCGGAACTCGTCCAGTACCACCACGTTATCCATACTGCCGCCCAACGCCAGTTTATTGGCGCGCAGGTACTCCACTTCCTGGATAAACCCAAAGGTACGGGCACGGCTGATGTCTTTGATAAAGCTGGCGGCCGAAAACTCCATCTGCACATGCTGACGGCTTTCCGAAATCACCGGGTGGTCAAAATCGATAGCAAAGTCCAGGCGGAACCCATGGTGAGGCACGAACTCGGCCCATTTATCACCATCGTCTACCCGTACTTTCTGTTTGATACGAATAAACTTTTTCGCTTTTTTCTGAGCGCTGATGCCTGCCTGCAGTAACAGATAGACAAAAGGATTGGCGCTACCGTCCATAATAGGAATTTCCGGCGCATCGACTTCAATCAGCAGATTGTCGATGCCAAGACCGGCGATAGCGGCCATCAGGTGTTCTGTGGTCGACAGGCGCACACCTTCTTCATTGATCAAACAGGTACACATGACAGTGTCACCCACTAATTCTGGGCGCACCGGAAAATCCACGACCGGATCGAGGTCCACACGACGGAACACAATACCTGTGTTGTCAGGGGCAGGCCGGAGAGTAAGCGTAACCTTTTCCCCTTTGTGCAGGCCGACACCGACCGAACTTACCGTTTTTGTAATGGTACGTTGTTTAATCATAATTTCTTCCTGTTCAAATTTTGAACATGTCAAAATGGTGGCGCAGCATACCACAGCCTATCCATTCTGCCAACTTAGAGCCTGTGCAGGCCTTAGTCTGCCTGCTTACGCAGGAATGCCGGAATATCAAAAATATCGATATTCGCTTGTTTTTCCGCCACTGGTTTGGTGGCTGTCATTGGCATTTCCATCGCAGCAGGAGCCAGCTCGCGTGCGGCATTACCCTGGTAGGTTGTACCCGCATTGCCATAAACGTGCGCTGAACGGGCCGGTTCACGGTGGCTCTGCACCAGCGTAATGTCCGCTTTACGCTCTGCACCAATACCTGTAGCAACCACTGTGACACGCAGCTCGTCAGACATATCCGGGTCAATCACAGCACCGACAACTACGGTGGCATTTTCAGAGGCAAAGGCTTTGACTGCATTACCAACAGTTTCGAACTCTTCGATACTGATATCCAGACCCGCAGTGATATTCACCAGAATACCTTTGGCACCGGACAGATCGATATCTTCCAGCAGTGGGCTGGAAATGGCCTGCTCTGCCGCTTCCTCAGCACGGTCCGGGCCTGAAGCACGGCCAGTGCCCATCATTGCAGTCCCCATTTCTGACATCACAGTACGGACGTCAGCAAAGTCCACGTTAATCAGACCAGGACGGGTGATCAGTTCAGCAATCCCCTGCACAGCACCTAACAACACGTTGTTCGCGGCTTTGAAGGCATCCAGCAGACTGGTGCCTTTGCCCAGCACTTTGAGCAGCTTGTCGTTTGGAATGGTGATCAGGGAGTCGACATGTTTCGCCAGTTCGCTGATGCCTTCGTCGGCGTAAGTCGAACGTTTTTTGCCTTCGAACGGGAAGGGCTTGGTCACCACAGCCACCGTCAGGATACCCATTTCACGGGCCACTTCTGCAACGATAGGCGCTGCACCAGTACCAGTCCCGCCCCCCATACCGGCAGCGATAAACACCATGTCGGCCCCGGCCAACGTCTTTTTGATGGTTTCACGGTCTTCTTCGGCTGACTTGCGACCCACTTCCGGGTTGGCACCGGCACCTAAGCCTTTAGTCACATTGGCACCTAACTGCAGCGTCAGGTGAGCAGACGAATTACGCAGCGCCTGCGCGTCGGTGTTTGCAGCAACAAACTCCACACCTTCGATATTGCTGGCGACCATGTATTCGACGGCGTTACCGCCGCCACCGCCAACCCCAATCACTTTAATAACAGCTTCTTCGCTGTGGTTTTCCATTAACTCAAACATAGCTTCTCTCTCCGTTTTGTTACGCCTAAAAGCAGTGACGCTTTTTCTGTTACGCTTACTCAAAAATTAAAATTCACCTTTAAACCAGCTGGTCAGCCGCTTCATCATCGAGCCCATGCTCTCCCGCGAAGCCACAGATTTTTTCAGCTGGTTTTTCATGTCTTTGCCGTAAATCAGCAGGCCAACGACACTGGCATACGCCGGGTCGGCCACATACTCTTTCAGGCCGGTAATGCCAATGGGGTATCCCAGGCGCACTGGCATCTGAAAAATGTCTTCGGCAAACTCCACAGCCCCTTCCATCTTGGCCGTGCCACCTGTTAATACGATGCCAGCCGCAATCTGTTCTTCCAGACCGGATTTGCGGATCTCATCCAGCACCAGTTCAAACAGTTCCTGGTACCGGGGTTCCACCACTTCTGCCAGGGTGTGGCGTGACATACTGCGGGCCGGACGACCGCCGACACTGGGTACTTCAATGTTTTCTTCTTTACCGACCATGCTGCGCAGTGCACAGGCGTACTGCACTTTAATCTCTTCTGCATGGCCTATAGGGGTGCGGAATATTTTTGCAATGTCACTGGTCACCTGGTTGCCTGCCACCGGGATCACCGCGGTGTGGCGTAATGCACCATTGGTAAAAATGGAGATGTCGATGGTGCCGCCCCCCACGTCGACCACACAAACCCCCAGCTCTTTTTCATCTTCTGTCAGCACTGCATAGCTGGACGCCAGCGAGCTGAAAATCAGCTGGTCTACATGCAAATCACAGCGTTCGGCACATTTTTCAATGTTTTTTGCCATGTCGTTGGCGCAGGTGATGATATGCGCCTTGGCTTCCATCCGCACGCCGGACATGCCAATAGGGCTTTTAATACCTTCCTGCATATCCACAGAGAACTCCTGTGGCAACACATGCAGCATGCGTCGTTCGGCCGAAATAGGCACCGACTTGGCGGCATGGATCACATTGGTGACATCTTCAGCTGTGACCTCAGCGTCATTAATAGGCACCATGCCACTTTCGTTCTGGCAGCGAATATGTTTACCGGTAATGCCCAGGTACACGGACGATACCCGGCAATCCGCCATTAACTCGGCTTCTTCGACAGCACGACGTACCGACTGCACCACCAGGTTCAAATCGTTGACGCCACCTTTGTCCATACCACGGGCCACATGAGTGCCCACACCAACAATACTCAGTTGGTTGTCCGGGGTAATTTCCCCCACTAAGGCTTTTACCTGCGCCGTGCCTATATCCAGGCCTACAATCAGGTCACGTTCTGCTGACTTTGTCATCTTGTTCTCTTGTCTCTGGCGCTTCGACCCAACGCACTGCCATGCCGGTGTCGTAACGCAAATCCACCTCCGCCAGCGGCAGAGGTTTGTGTTGGCTGATCTGTGGGTACAAATCAATAAAACGTTGCACCCGTTTGACCGTATCTTCCCGCCCCAGGGTAAGCAACAAACCGTGCTCCAGCTGCAACTGCCAGGCCTGGCGGGCAGTCACTTTCAGGCCTTTGGCCTGATGCTGATGCACTTTAAGCATCTGATTTAAATTGTTGAACATGGCCAGGGCATCCTGCTCTGAGCCATCCGGCCCCTGCAACAGAGGCAATGGCTCTTTCAGCTCATTCACCGGTGCGACAAAGATCTGACCTTGTTGATTGAGTAGTGCATGATCATTCCATATCGCCACTGGTTTATGCTCCGTCACCACCACCACCAGGGTATCAGGCCATTGTTTGCGCACGGCTGCCTGAGCGACCCAAGGTTGTTGTTGCAGGAACAACTGCACCTGATCCACGTTCAAGTTAAAAAAATTGCCCAGATACTGCTGCTGCAGTTTCTGATTCAGCCCTTCGGCCTGAATATGGGCGAATTCACCATAAAGCCGGATCTGCTGAATAGGCGCACTGTTCTGATCCTGACGCCAGGCCCAGATCTGCATCGCCATCCAGCTGACCAGCCAGAGGCAGAGACAAAAAAACAGCACACCCGCCCAGTAGGGCTTGTCGATGCGTTGCCAGATTGTCAGCTGCGTTTTTTTCATAATGTCTGTTCTAAAATCTCAACCACGAGCTGTTCAAAACTCAACCCTGCCGCTTTGGCCGCCATAGGCACCAGCGATTTCTCCGTCATGCCAGGCACTGTGTTCACTTCCAGCAGGTAGAAATGCCCCTCTTCGTCCAGCATGGCGTCCACCCGGCCCCAGCCTGAAGCTCCCACGGCCTGGAAGGCGTCAACTGCCGCCTGCTGCAACAATGCGGTCTGCTCATTGGTCAAAGGCGCCGGGCACAGATACTGGGTGCTGTCGGATTTGTATTTGGCTTCGTAATCGTAAAAAGAGCGGGGCGTGCGCATTTCGACCACGGGCAACGCTTTGCCATTGAGCACAGACACGGTAAATTCACGGCCCTGGATCCACTGCTCCACCAGCACATCGGAGTCGTAGGCAAAAGCGGTGTCCAGCGCCTGCTGCAACTCGGCTGCGGTGCTGGCCGCACTCATGCCAATGCTGGAGCCTTCGTTGGCCGGTTTCACCATCACTTTGCCGTTCAGTTCTGCCAGCATAGCGGCGTGATCCGGCTGGCTGCCCGCTTTAGCGACCCGAAAGGGTGCTGTCGGTAAGCCCTGCGCCTGGAATAACCATTTGCAGCGGATTTTATCCATTGCCAGTGCAGAACCTAAAACGCGGGAACCTGTGTAAGGCAAGCCCAGCAGCTCCAGTGCACCCTGCATGGTGCCATCTTCGCCGCCACGGCCGTGTAATACGATAAAGACCCGGTCAAACCCAGCCGACAGCAGTTCTGTCAGCGCCTGGTTTTTCGGGTCAAAGGCGTGTGCATCAATACCTTGTTTTTGCAATGCCGCCAGAACGGCAGCACCAGAGCGCAGTGACACTTCACGCTCTGCGGAATGTCCACCAAACAACACAGCCACTTTGCCAAATTTGTTGCTCATACTTCAAGCTCCTTCGTTTGGTTTTAATGCAGAAATTTTCAGCTCAAGCGCCGCCAGCTGTTTGGCCAGAGCACCTATATTGCCGGCCCCTTGGGTCAGCACCACATCACCGTCCTGCAACACGTCAGCCAAAGCGGCCGGTAAATCGGCCGGGCCAGCCACATACACTGGGTCGATCTGACCCCGGGCACGGATAGAGCGGCACAGGCTGCGGCTATCGGCCCCAGGAATGGCGGTTTCACCGGCGGAGTACACTTCCAGCAGCAACAGCACATCCACCCCCGACAGCACTTTGGTAAAGTCTTCGTATAAATCACGGGTGCGGCTGTACCTGTGAGGCTGGTACGCCATCACCAGACGGCGTTCTGGCCAGGCACTGCGGGCAGCCGCCAGCGTGACCGCCACTTCACTGGGGTGATGACCATAATCATCGACCAGCAGCACTTTGCCCCGGCCGGTGTCGAACTCGCCGTATTGCTGGAAGCGACGGCCAATGCCTTCAAATTTACGCAGCGCGGCCAGAATGGCCTCTTTGCGGATGCCTTCGTCTGTCGCCACCGCAAAAGCAGCTGTGGCATTCAGCGCGTTGTGGCGGCCCGCCAGGTTCAGTTCAATGCTGTGCAGCTGACCTTGGGGGTCTTTAATCTCAAAGCGGCTTTGGGTGCCGGTCTGGCTGAAGTGGCTCAGCACATAATCAGCGTCTTCGCTAAAACCGTAAGTAATAACCACCCGGCCAATCTGCGGGATCAGTTCACGCACCACAGGGTCATCGATACAGACCACCACAGCGCCGTAAAACGGCAGGTTGTGGCAGAACTCCAGATAGGTCGATTTCATCTTTTCAAAATCGCCCTGGTAAGTGTCCATATGGTCGGGTTCAATATTGGTAATGACCGACGCCATTGGCTGCAAATGCAGGAAAGACGCATCGCTTTCATCTGCTTCCGCAATCAGGTATCGGCCTGAGCCCAGACGGGCATTGGTGCCGGCCGAATTCAGCAAACCCCCAATCACAAAAGTCGGGTCTGTACCGGCCTCGGCAAAAATGGAAGCAATCAGGCTGGTGGTGGTGGTTTTGCCATGGGTACCGGCAATGGCAATCCCATGACGGAAGCGCATCAGCTCAGCCAGCATCTCAGCGCGGCGCACCAGCGGAATACGTTGTTCCAGCGCTGTGGCCACTTCGGGGTTATCGGTTTTAATGGCGCTGGAGACCACCACCACACTGGCCCCCTGAATATTGTCAGCGGCATGACCAATAAAAATCTGTGCGCCCAACGCGGTTAAACGCTCAACCACCGGATTGCTGGAAATATCTGAACCCGACACTTTATAGCCTTCATTCAGTAACACTTCGGCAATACCACCCATACCGGCGCCACCTATGCCGACAAAGTGGATGCGCTCAACCCGGCGCATGGCTAATTTCTTTTGTTGTGTTGTCGTGCTCATTTCGTGTTACCTGCTAACTCACGGCAGACTCTGACTACTTGTTCTGCCGCATCATCTGTGGCGGCACGGCGGGCCTGTTGCCCCATCCGCACCAGCACTGTTTTGTCCTGCAGCCAGGGCTGCAGCAGAGGCACCAAAGCGCCCTGGATTAAGTCGTTTTGTTTCAGCAGTACAGCGCCCTGCTGTTGCACCAGATAATTGGCGTTTGCGGTCTGGTGGTCGTCAATGGCCGATGGCAGCGGCACAAAGACCGCCGGCAGACCGGCACAGGCCAGCTCAGACACAGTCAAAGCACCGGCGCGGCACACCACCAGATCGGCCCAGTGGTAAGCACCCGCCATATCGTCAATAAAGGCCTCCACCCGGGCCGCTAACCCCAGTTGCTGATAAGCCTGCTGCACCTGCGGCAAATTGGCCTGACCTGTCTGGTGCCAGATCTCCAGCTCACCCAAAGCGGCGAGTTGTGCAAACTGGCCGGGCAACTGCTGGTTAAATACCTGAGCCCCTAAACTGCCACCAACCACCAGCACCCGCAGCGCCTGTTGTGCTGCTTTGGCTTGGGCTGCCAGCGCCACCACTTCCTGGCGTACCGGGTTACCAACCACAAGCCCCTGGCCTAAGCCCGCCAGCGCTTGTGGAAAGGCCACCAGCACCTTGGTGGCCAGTTTCGCCAACAGCTTATTGGTGGTCCCGGCCACCGCATTTTGTTCATGCACCAAGAGCGGAATGCCCGCCAGATAAGCCGCCAGCCCGCCGGGGCCACTGGCATATCCACCAAAACCCAGCACCAGTTGTGGCTTCAGCTGACGCACTAAAGAGCGCGCCTGCGCCACGGAGCGCCATAACATCAGCGGCGCTTTCAGCAAGGATTTCAGGCCTTTCCCCCGTAAACCTGCGACCGCAATGCTGTGAAATTCATAACCAAAACCCGGCACCAGCTTCGCTTCCATCCGGTCGGCTGTGCCCAGCCAGTGCACAATCCAGCCTTCCGCCTGCAACAGATCCGCCACTGCTTTGGCCGGAAAAATATGCCCGCCTGTGCCCCCAGCCATCACCAAAGCCACCTTAGCCATGTGGAGCTCCGCCAATCGCCTGGCGGCCTTTGAGCCGCACTTCAAAATCAATACGCAGCAATAAGGCTGCCGCCATACACATAATGATCAAACTACTGCCGCCATAACTGATAAAAGGCAGCGTCAGGCCTTTGGTTGGCAACAGGCCGCTGGCCACCCCGACATTGACGCAGGTCTGAAACACAATCCAAATTGCCAGCGCATAGGCCAGAAAACCATGAAAGCTCATGCCTTTGTTCAGCGCTTTGTTACCCATCCATAAGGCACGGCAGACCAGCATAAACAGCAGGCTCAGCACCAGCATCACTCCGACCAGTCCGGTTTCTTCGGCAATGACCGCAAAGATAAAATCGGTGTGGGCTTCCGGCAGGTATTCGAGTTTTTGCACACTGTTGCCCAGGCCCTGACCAAACCAGCTGCCGCGGCCAAACGCCATCAGGGATTGAGTCAGCTGATAACCACTGCCAAAGGGGTCGGCCCAAGGGTCGAGAAAAGCCGTGACCCGGCGCCAGCGGTATTCGCTGTACACAATCAGCACACCAATAGCGGCCAGACCGGTAAAGATCAGCGCAAAAAACTGCCAGAGTTTGGCGCCGGCTAAAAACAGCAGCACCACCGAAGTGGCAAACATCACAATCACTGTCCCCAGGTCGGGCTGCATCAACAACAACACCGCCAGAATAAACAGGATAATCAGCGGCTTCACAAAACCTTTTAAGTTCTCCCGCACTTCTTCATGCCGGCGCACCAGGTAACTGGACAGGTAGACAAAGAAAAACAGCTTGGCCGGTTCTGCCGCCTGAATATTGATGGGGCCTAATGCCAACCAACGGGTGGCCCCATTTACATTGCGGCCAAGCAACAACACCGCAATCAACGAAATCACTGCAAACATCAGCAACAACAAATTGGTATTGTGCCACCAGGACACAGGCACATTCAGCACCACATAAGCAGCGCCAAAGCCTGCTGCCAGATACACCAGATGGCGCAGGGTAAAATACAGCGGGTTACCATAAAGGCGTTCAGCCACCGGTACTGAGGCGCTGGTCACCATAATCAGGCCCACACAAAGCACCAGCACCAGCAAGGTCAGGAACAAGCGGTCGTAACTGTTGATTTCATCACGGCGCCACCAGTTGCTGAACCAGGCAGTGGGTGATGGCATGAACTGCAAAACACGTTGCATCATAACCACACCTTCTGTACCGCCTGGGCAAACTGCTCACCGCGGTCCTCGTAATTCTTAAACATATCCAAACTGGCACAGGCTGGAGACAACAACACCAGATCACCTGGCTGCGCCTGAGCAGCCGCAGCTTTCACGGCCGCCATTAAGTCTTTTACCTGCTGCGCCTTTGGCACCAGAGCCGCAATAGCCGGACCGTCCTGACCCAGGGTAATCACCACATCCACCTGACTGTTCAGCACCTGCGCCAGCTCGCTGAAATCTGCACCTTTGCCATCGCCACCGGCAATCAGCATCAGCTTGCCCGTCACCTGGGCACGTAAACCGGCAATGGCCGCCAGCGTTGCACCAACATTGGTGGCTTTGCTGTCATTGACCCAACGCACCTCGTTGTGGTCCGCCACCAGCTGGCAGCGGTGTGGCAATGCGTCAAAAGTACGCAGCGCCTGAATAAGCCCTTCGCGGCTGGCGCCGGCCTGCAACGCCAGTACACAACTGACCAGCGCGTTAAACTGGTTATGGCTGCCCACCAGCGTCATCTCACGTACTGGCATTAAGGGCTCGCCGTCAATCACCAGCCAGGCATCGCCCTGCTGCTGCACAACGCCATAGTCGGCACCGTTCAGGCTCAGCTGCAATTGCGCTGTGTTGGACTGGCACCAGGTCAGTGGGTCTGCCTGATTGGCCACCGCCAGTTGGGTGCCCTGATAAACCCGCTGTTTGGACGCCGCATAAGCTGCCATGGTGCCGTAGCGGTCCATATGATCTTCGGTGACATTTAAAATACAGGCGGCTTTGCTGTGCAATGACCAGGTGGTGTCAAGCTGGAAACTGGACAGCTCCAGCACAAAAACCTCTGCATCTGCGCTCAGTGCATCCAGAATAGGCAAACCTATATTGCCGGCCGCCAGCGCATGCACACCAGAGCACTGCAGCATAAATTCGGTCAGTTTAGTAACGGTGGATTTACCATTGGCGCCGGTAATGGCCAGCACGGGTTTGGTAGTAGCAAGTGCAAACAGCTCCACATCGCCAATCAGCTGAACCCCTTGCGCCAGGGCAAAACGAATCGCCGGGTGTTTCGGGTCCAGACCCGGGCTCACCACCAGCACATCCATCTGTGCCAACCGGTTGGCATCCAGCTCCCCTAAATAAATGCCGTCAACCTTATCGGCGGGCACCTGCTCCAGACCAGCGACTTTTAAACGGGTGTCCATCAGCACAGGTTTAACGCCTTGTTTCAGTAAATAGCGCACTGTGGCCAGACCTGACAGGCCCAGTCCAATCACCGCAACACGTTTTGACTGAAACAATTTCGTGCTCATGCTTTATCTCAGTTTCAGGGTTGCCAGACCCACCAGCACAAAAATCACCGACAATATCCAGAAACGCACAATCACGCGCGGTTCCGGCCAGCCTTTAAGTTCGTAATGGTGGTGAATAGGCGCCATACGGAAAATACGCTGGCCACGCAACTTGTAAGACCCGACTTGCAGGATCACCGACAGGGTTTCCATCACAAAAATGCCACCCATAATAAAAAGCACAATTTCCTGCCGGACCAGAATGGCGATCACCCCCAGCACCGCGCCAAGCGCCAGCGAGCCCACATCGCCCATAAAAACCTGAGCCGGGTAAGTGTTAAACCAGAGGAACCCCAGGCCAGCGCCAATCAGGGCAGCACAGACCACCACCAGTTCACTGGCCTGTGGCAGGTAAGGAATATTCAGGTAAGCCGCAAAATTCACGTTACCGCTGGCATAAGCAATAATGGCAAAAGCAGCGGACACCATAATGGTCGGCACTATGGCCAGGCCATCCAGGCCATCGGTCAGGTTCACCGCATTACTGGTGCCGACAATCACGAAATAACATAAGGCGATGTAAAGGAACCCCAGTTGTGGCAGCACATCTTTTAAGAAAGGCACCACCAGGCTGGTTTCAGCCGGGCGCTCAGAGGTGGCATACAGAAAAAACGCCACCACCAGTGCAAACAGCGACTGCCAGAAGTATTTCCACTTGGCAATCAGGCCTTTCGGGTCTTTGCGTACCACTTTTCGGTAATCATCAATAAAACCAATCCAGCCGTAGGCAACCAGCACAAAAATCACCACCCAGACGTATTTGTTTTCCAGGTTGGCCCACAGCAGCACAGAGGCCAGCACTGAGCCTAAAATCAACAACCCGCCCATAGTCGGAGTGCCTTTTTTCGAGAAGTGGCTTTGTGGGCCATCATCCCGCACTGTCTGGCCTATTTGCAGTTTCTGTAAGCGGGCAATCAGCTTAGGCCCCAGGTAGAGGCTCAGCATTAATGCAGTCAGAATGCCGAGAATAAACCTGAAGGTCAGGTAGCTGAATACATTAAAGGCGTTGATATACTGGGTCAGAAACTCAGCTAACCAGACTAACATGGGCGACTCTCCTGCTGACTACGTTCTAGCAAGTCCTGTACGACTAACTCCATTTTGGCGCTGCGTGATCCTTTCACCAGCACAGTGGCTTGCGGTTGCTGGTCAAGCAGCGGACCGAGTTTCTGGATCAGTTGCTGGCGGGAGCTGAAGTGCGCCCCCTGGCCATTAAATAAATCACTGGCGCTTTGAGATAACACACCCAGGGTGAATAGCAGGTGAATTCCTTTCTGTTTGGCGTACAACCCCACTTCTTCATGATAACGCCGCGCATCTGCGCCCAACTCGCCCATATCGCCAAACACCAGCACCTGATAACCCGGATAAGTGCTCAGCAAATCAATAGCGGCTTTGACCGATTCCGAGTTGGCGTTGTAGGTGTCATCAATCAGCCGTAGCGTCGGTGTGGCCTGGATCACATTAATGCGGCCTTTCACCGGCTTCATTGACGCCAGCCCCAACTGTACGTCCGTCAGACTGGCGCCCAGCTGCAATACGGCAGCGGCTGCCGCCAGCGCATTGGCCACATTGTGTTTGCCTGGCAGGGCCAGTTGGATCAGAATGCGGCCCTGTGGGCAAACCAACTCAAAACCGGCACAGCCCTGTTCATTCAGCACTATGTGTTCAGCGTAAAAATCCGCTTTCTGCGTGGCGCTGAAGGTCAGTACCTTTTTATCGCCCAGCCGTTTCAGCCAATACTCGGCAAATTCGCTGTCCAGTGGCACCACAGCAGTACCGCCCGCAGGCAAAGCGCCATAAATTTCACCTTTGGCGCGGGCCACACCAAACAAATCCCCAAAGCCTTCCAGGTGGGCAGCACCCACATTGGTGATCACGGATACTGAAGGCTGAGATAAACCGGCGGTGTAGGCAATTTCGCCTAAATGGTTGGCCCCCAGTTCCATCACTGCATGGGTATGTTGTGCTGTTAAACGCAACAGGGTCAGAGGGGCACCAATATCATTATTAAAATTGCCGGCCGTGGCCAGCACATGGCCAATGCTGCCCAGAATAGCCGCCATCATTTCTTTCACAGTGGTTTTACCGACACTGCCGGTCACAGCCACAGTTTTCGGGTTCACCCTCTGCCGTACAGCAGCCCCCAAAGCACCTAACGCCAACCGGCAGTCTTTTACCAGAATTTGTGGCACGGCCAGATCCTGCAGCTGTTCAACCACCAAAGCGGCGGCGCCTTTGCTAACCACATCGGCGGCAAACTGATGGGCATCAAAATTCGGCCCTTTCAGTGCAATAAACAAGTCACCCGGCGCAATAGCCCGGCTGTCCGTGCTGACGCTTTCAATAGCCAAATCAGCGCCATGCAACTGGCCCTGAACTGCAGAGGCGATCTCTGCTGTAGTTAAGCGGATCATAATGGCGGCTCCGTAACCAGTTGCTGCACAAACGCGCGTTCGTCGTAAGGGATCACCGAAGTTCCGATGATCTGATAATCTTCATGGCCTTTGCCGGCGATCAACACCAGGTCTCCGGCCTGCGCCAGACTGAACGCCTGACGGATCGCAGTTTTGCGATCAGGAATAATCTGGTAATTCTGTTTGCGGCAACCCGCAGCAATATCGGCGCAAATGGCGTTCACATCTTCGGTGCGGGGGTTGTCAGCCGTAATCACCAGTTGGTCCGCCAGGCGCTCAGCAATGGCGCCCATCAAGGGTCTTTTGCCCTTATCGCGGTCACCGCCGCAGCCAAATACCAGCCATAACTGCCCCTGAGTGTGGTTGCGGCACGCCAGCAGGCTTTGTTCCAGCGCGTCTGGCGTATGGGCATAATCGACCACCGCCATCACCTGACGTGACGCCTGATAAAACTGTTCAATACGCCCTGGCACACTGCAAAGCTGAGTTAACGCCTTGACCACAGTCTGCAGCGAATGCCCCAGCTGCAGCATCGCCGCCGCTGCTGCCAGCGCGTTCTGGACATTAAATTCGCCCAGCACCTGCAATTGCACCAGCTGCGTCAAGTCAGCGCCGTTTAAACGGCTGTGCAGGATAAACTGATAACCACGAGGGGTAACAGTCAGCTCGTGATAAGCCAGATAAGCTGCATAAGGCTGGCAGTCCTGCAGGCGGCCATAAGCGATGACCGGTAATGCGGTGCGGGCGGCCAGCTGACGACCGAAGTCATCAGAAACATTGATCACCGCTTTTTGCGCCAGTTCATTGGTAAATAACAAGGCTTTCGCCTCACCGTACGCCTGCATGGTGCCGTGGTAATCCAGATGATCCCGCGTCAGGTTGGTAAACACAGCTACGGCAAACCGCAGGCCAGCCACCCGTTTTTGATCCAGTGCGTGCGACGACACCTCCAGCGCCATCAGTTGACGGTCTGCCCCGGCACTTTGTGCCAGAATACGGTGTAAATCGGCTAAATGCGGTGTGGTGTTATTCAGTGGGGTCAGCTGCTGATAATGGCCATACCCCAAAGTGCCAATGACCCCGGCGGCAGTACCCAGCAGTTGCGCCAACTGATTGACAAAAATAGCAGTGCTGGATTTACCGTTAGTGCCGGTCACGCCGACTAACTGCAATGCAGGGTGCGGGTAAAAAGCCTCAATCACGGCTGTCAGCTGAGTCATCAGCTCAGGCCAGACCATAATGCGCGCATCCGCCACAGTCACTGGCTGATTGGTCAGCACCAGCGCTGCGCCCTGCGCCAGCGCCTGAGCAATAAAGTCATTCCCATGGCGACTGGTACCAGGCAGTGCCAGGAAGACATCGCCAGGTTGCACCTCTTTGCTGCTGACACGCAGTTCGCCCAACACCTGCTGCGCCAGTGCGTCCGGAACCTGTACGGCAAACGGAGTTAACCAGGAAGCGGCGGTATTAACCTGCATGGTGACCTCCGCTGACCTGGCTGATCCGGCTGTCATTGGCGTCTGGGGCAATATTCAGTAACTGCATGGTGGCGCCCATCACGGCACCAAAGACAGGCGCAGCCACTTCGCCGCCATAATAATAATCGCCGCTGGGCTCGTTAATAATGACCACACAAGCCAGACGGGGGTTGGAAATAGGCGCAATGCCGGCGAATGAACCTATGTAATCGTCGCTGTAGCCGCGAATACCGGCTTTTTTCGCCGTACCGGTTTTACCACCTACCCGGTAACCCGGCACCACGGCCCGTTTACCACCACCACCAGGGCCAACCACAGCCTCCAGCATAGCGGCCATATTCTCGGCGTTCTGCTCGGACAAGACCCGTTCACCGGGTGGAATTTTATCCTGTTTGATAATGGTTAAAGGCCGCAGTATGCCGCCATTGGCAATGGTGGCATACATGCGGGCCAGCTGCACCGCGTTGACGGTAAAACTGTACCCAAAAGACACTGTGGCCAACGCATGTTCGCCCCAACGTTTTTGTTCACGCAGCACTCCAGGGGTTTCACCGGTCAGGTTCAGGCCTGTTTCCTGGCCTATACCCATTTTGTAGTACATACCAAGAAACTTATCGACCGGCAAATCCAGTGCCAGACGGCTGACGCCAATATTGCTGGATTTGCGCATAATGCCGGTTAAATCCAGGTCGCCATAGCCATTAATGTCCCGTACCAGACGGCCACCAATTCGCACCGGGCCATAACCTGTGGAAATGACGGTATCCATAGTGGCAGTGCCATTTTCCAATGCCGCTAATACCGGCAGCGGTTTGATGGTGGAACCAGGTTCAAAGGTATCGGTAATGGCGCGGTTGCGGTAACGGCCTGCATCCGAGTTTTTACGGTTATTCGGGTTGTAAGACGGCGCGTTGGCCATCGCCAGTACTTCACCTGTATGCACGTCGACCACCACGACAGAACCAGAGGTGGCGCCAAACTGCAGCACAGCTTTTTTCAGCTCACGGTAAGCCACCGCCTGAATACGCTGATCGATACTCAGCTGCAGGTTTTTTGAGGCTTCGCCGTCGGTTTGTTTCAGCACTTCAATTTCACGGCCTTTGGCATCTTTACGCACCGTTTTGGTGGCCGGTTTGCCGGTCAACAATTCGTTAAACTGCCGCTCCAGGCCTTCCATGCCCTGCTCATCGACGTTGGTAAACCCCAACAGATGCGCAGTGACCTCACCGGCCGGATAATAGCGGCGCGATTCCTGTTTAAAGGCAATACCTGGAATTTTCAGTTGCCGGATATAATCCACAGTGGCTGGGCTGGCCTGGCGCTGCAAATACACAAAACGTTTGTTGTCGTCTGAGCCAATTTTGTCACTGAGTTGCTGGGGAGTGATGCGCAGCATCTCGGCCAGCGCATGCCAGTGGCGTTGGTCAATTTTATTTTTATTGCGCAGCACCAGTTGCGGATCGGCCCAAATGGACTGCGAAGGCACGCTGACTGCCAGTTCTTCACCATGGCGGTCCAGGATCATGCCACGCATCGCCGCATCGGCTTTCACCCTTAAAGTGCGGGCGTCGCCTTGTTCCAGCAGCATTTCAGGTTCAATCACCTGCAGGTAAGCGGAGCGGATCACCAAGGCGCTGAATACCCCCAGTAATGCCACTATTACAAAAGCAAAACGCCAACTGATCACAGCTGGCTGTTGGTTCTTCTTCGCCTGGCGTTTTGGCACTGCGGCTTTGGCGGGCTTTTTGATCATTGCTGCACCACCACTTCCTGCGCCCCGTAGGGTCGTACCATATTCAGCTGATTTGCAGCTATATCCTCCACCCGGCTGTGTTCAGCCAGAGCGCGCTGTTCGACCAACAGATTGCGCCATTCCATTTCCAGGCTGTCCCGTTGCTGTAACAGCTTGTCTTCGGTCATGGTCAGCTGGCGGTTCATATGGGTGAATTCCACCACGGCCAGAGCAGACCCCAAACATGCCAGGATCAGCGTAATCACCAGCTTGTGACGCCAGATATCGACCAGGATCAGACGGTTCAGTTTAATGGCGCTCATGCGGTACGCTCCGCTATCCGCAGCACGGCACTGCGGGCACGGACGTTCTGCGCCAGTTCCTGCTCAGACGGCATAATGGCTTTACCAATCAGTTTCAGCGGCGTATGGCGTTTCAGCTGCTCTTCGGTTAATGGCAGCCCTTTGGGGATGGCCGGGCCTTTGCTGTACAGACGCATAAACTGTTTCACCAGCCGGTCTTCCAGCGAGTGAAAACTGATCACCGTCAGGCGGCCACCTGGTTTCAATACTGTCAGCGCGGCTTCCAATGCAGTTTTCACCTGCTCCAGCTCACTGTTGATATAAATGCGGATGCCCTGAAAACTGCGGGTGGCCGGATGTTTTTTCTCTTTGGCACTTTTCGGCACCACAGCGCTAATCAGGCTGGCCAGCTGAGCAGTGCGGGTAAAAGGGGTTTCGTCACGTTTTTCGACTATGGCATTGGCAATACGCCAGGCGAATTTTTCTTCACCGTATTCGCGCAATACAAAGCTGATTTCTTCCACATCGGCTTTGGCCAGCCAGTCGGCGGCAGACAAACCACTGGTCGGGTCCATCCGCATATCCAGCGGGCCATCCCGCATAAAACTGAAACCACGCTCGGCATCGTCCAGCTGCGGCGATGACACGCCTAAATCCAATAAAATGCCATCGACCTGCCCAGTGATTTGCTGCTGTTCCGCAATAGCGGCCAGCTCAGCAAAAGCGCTGTGCGTAATATGAAAACGCGGGTCAGTGGCAAAGGCTTTGGCGGCTTCAATGGCCGTCGGGTCACGGTCAATGGCAAAAAGCCGGCCCTTGTCAGACAGTTTGGATAAGATCACCTTGCTGTGGCCACCGCGGCCAAAGGTGCCGTCCAGGTAAATCCCGTCTGGTTTGATGGCTAATCCGTCTATGGTCTCGGCCAATAACACGGAAATGTGGGCGCTTTGATCCATCAGAGTACAAAGTCCTGCAGCCGTTCTGAGATTTCGGCGTCGGCTGGCAACTCGCGTTCAAGGGCCATGTCGTCAGCCACCCGGCGATTCCAGATCTCTTCGTCCCAAATCTCAAATTTGTTCAATTGACCGACAAGTCGGATGTTTTTGCTTAAATTGGCGTGACTTCTCAGCGGTGCCGGCAATAAAATGCGGCCGCTTTTATCCATGTCACAGTCGGACGCATGACCGATCAGTAAACGTTTGAAACGCAATTCCTGGGCATTTTGGTTAGACAGCCGTTGCAGTTGCTCTGCCACCTCTTCCCATTCCGGCAGCGGATACAACAAAAGACAGGGATCTTTAATATGGATGGTGCAGACCATGGCACCATTAGCATCGGCAAAAAGGCTGTCACGGTAGCGCGTTGGCAGCGCTAACCGTCCCTTCTCATCCAATGTTAATGAAAACGAGCCACGAAACATTTTTCATCCCACTTGTTGTTGTCAGATCCGTGAATTTGATCCACAAATACCCACAATTCTCCACTAGCAGACAGTTTAGGGCTGTGAATCAAAGCTTGTCAAGGCAAAAACCATGTGAAGCGATCGGCGCGGATCCAGTAAAAATGCGGCTTAGCGCGAAGATCCTGATTTGTGTGGGGAAAAGTGGAAGAAAAAAACGTAAAAAAACACCCAAATCTGACAGGATAAAACGCGTAACCATCAATTTCAGACCAATTCCATCCTGCCTGCGACCGGCGTGCCGGCCTTTTTGCTACACCACTAAAAGAATGAAAATTTAAGTGACTGATTTTATTTATGAATGTTAGATGAACCCCATAAATCTCAGCGCCAGCTGAGACAAAAACTCTCTGCCAGACTGAACCGCAGCAATCAGATAAAAAGCAGAAAAATTAGCAGAAAGCTTACAGAAAAAACGTAAGCAACCACTAACATTTGTTATTTTTAAAGATTATTGAAGTAAGCAAGCACTTACATGAAGAAAGTTAACGTTGCCCTGAAGCAGGCCGCTGCAGACTGAAGACTTCAGCAGCCACCCGGCTGTAGTCTGCGCCCCCCAAACGACTGATCAGATCCAGCTTTTGCGGATCGGGCCGCCCCTGCGCATTCAGCACCAGCGGGTTCAGATAAAGCGACTGCACTTCCAGCAAAATCAGCTCGCAGGACGGCTGAGCCGCCGGATAAGGTTGCAGCTGCGCCAGAGAGCACTCAAAGGCCGCTGGCGCCAGTTCCAGCCGGGGTACCGCGACTTTGGCCGACGCCACTGTCGTCAATCCAGTCAATGCCAATTCGCTTTCATCCGCAGGTAAGGCTGCTGCTGTTTGATTCATGGCATCAATTAAGGCGTAGGGCACCAGATTAATCACACACTCACCTGTCGCTTCAATATTCAGGCTGGTGTCTTTTCTGCCTCCGCCCGGTTTATGCTGAGTGGCGATCATCAGCGTTGGTGGCTGGTCGGTCACCATCTGGAAAAAACTAAAGGGTGCCAGGTTCAATACACCGGCTTTGGAATAACTGCTGACCCAGGCGATAGGCCTTGGGATCACCAGACTGGTCAGCAAGCGGTAGCAATCCAGCGCTTCGAGACTTTTCACATCAATCAGCATCAGGCCACTCCTGCGATCAGCAAACCTGACAGGGCAGAGAGCGCAATCACCCGCATCACCTCTTGTTTAAAGCGGAACAGCAATAACGCTGAGATCAACGCTATCGCCAAAGCCCACAGGTCCACCCCCTGCACTAAGCCAGCTGAATCCCCTTGCGGCCACAAGGTGTGCCAGGCAAAAAACAGTGCCAGATTGACAATCACCCCCACCACTGCGGCACTGACGGCAGTCAGTGGGCCTGTCAGTTGCCATTGCCCGACCGACGACTCCACCAGCGGACCTCCTGCCAGAATAAAAATAAAGGACGGCAAAAAAGTAAACCAGGTGACCAGCACAGCCGCTGTGACTCCTGCGAGCAGCATCTGCTCAGGCCCAAAGCTGGCCTGCAGATAAGCGCCGACAAAGGCCACAAAGACCACTACCATAATCAGCGGGCCCGGTGTGGTTTCTCCCAACGCCAGACCATCCATCATCTGGCCCGGCGTCAGCCAGCCAAATTTATCCACAGCGCCCTGATAGACATAAGGCAGCACTGCATAAGCCCCACCAAAGGTCAGCAAAGCCGCTTTGGTAAAAAACCAGCTCATTTGCGTCAGTTGATGCTGCCAGCCCAGGCTTAGTGTCAGCGCCCCCATAGGCAATGCCCAAAGCAGCACACCACAGCAAAACACCAGACTAAAACGGCTCCAGCGAAACAAGGCATGAGCAGAGGTTGGCGTGTTGTCGTCAATCAAAGCCGGGCCATAACTTTTCTGCGCGCTTGTGTGTGCACTGCCGGAAAAAGCCGCTGGGACCAGTTTACTGCCAATAAAACCAATAATGGCCGCAGACAATACAATCAGCGGAAAGGGCAACTTTAACGCAAAAATAGCGACAAAAGCCGCCGTAGCTATAGCCCAAAGCAGCGGATGCTTCATCACCCGCCCGCCGATCCGCCAGGCCGCATGCAGCACTATGGCCGCTATCGCAGGTTTAATGCCATAAAAAATACCGGCCACCCAGGGATGTTCGCCATAGACCAGATAAGCCCAGGACAGCAGCACCAGCAATACTAACGAAGGCAGAATAAATAACAGCCCGGCGACAATACCGCCCAGGGTACGGTGCATCAGCCAGCCTAAATAAGTGGCGAGCTGCTGCGCCTCAGGCCCGGGCAGCAGCATGCAATAATTCAGCGCATGCAAAAACCGGCCTTCGCTGATCCAGCGCCTTTTTTCCACCAGCTCCTGATGCATAATGGCAATTTGCCCGGCCGGCCCACCAAAGCTGATACAGCCCAGCTTTAACCAGAACCTGAAGGCTTGCCAAAAGGGGATGGCTGTTGTGAGCTGTTTCATTTTTTTCCTGCCTAAAAACGTTGCAAGCTCCAGCCTACCAAACCGGGCATGCCACAACCAGCCAAAGTGATTGAATTAACGTCACTTCTGCTACAGCTGTGGGTTAGAAATCCGGCTGGACGTGAAAAAAAATGCTGATTATTATTTCTCTATGCCAAAGGAGTGAACCTTGAGTCACTCCCTCTTTCTTCGTTGCCCCACCCGATGCAACCGAAGTCAGCTATCTGGCCTGAACAATAACAATAAATCTGGCCGCCTGATCCCAGTGCTTTGCTCAGGGATAAAGGCATAAGCCCTATCAGAGGGAAACACTATGACATCCATCATCAAACTGGGCGTAATGCTCGTTATTTCCATTGTTCTCACAGGTTGCGCCGCCGAAGCAAAGTTGGGTAAAGCCGATGTGTCAGGATTTAATGCAGCCAATGCCACTGTGCAGGTGGAGTACAGCATCCCCTCAGATGCAGAACTCACAGCCGAAGAAATGACTGAACAACAACAGCTGCGCCTGACGGAAATTCAGGATTTATTAAAACTGCATGGCTTCAAACCAGTCTCTGAAGGCAACAGCAACTTCAAAATCAAAATCAGCGAGGGCCCTGTCGAAGAAATTACCGGCGAATGGGCTGGTGCTTTGGGCGCCAATGCGGTGATCTTCACATTAGGGGTCGTACCGGCCATTTTCAGCTATCGAACACGGATCCACTATGAATTGTGGGCAGGACCGGAACAGCTGCATAAGATTGACACGCCAGCAGAATGGGATGAAGCCATAGGTTTAATTTCCGTTTCATCCACTCTCAGTGGTGCCGATGCCGCCCGCTCCAAAGCCCGCACAGAAGCCCATGACAGCGTACTGCGGTTGTGGATTGAGCAAGGTTCTTTTGAATGAAATCGGTGCAGCGCACAATACGGCCACTGCTCATCTGCCTGGCACTGCTGATAACCCCCTGGCTAAGCAACGCAGGTCGCTATCAGCCTGACAACCAATGGTTGCAGGATATCAGGACAGCAACTCCCTTTCTGCCCTACCGGCTGGGTGTGGTTGAGTTTAAAGATGGCCACAGCGACGAGTGGCTGGAGTATATGGGCGATTTGCGGGCTGTATTAAAAGCCAGTAACTTCTTTCAGTCATCACAGGCACCGCGGCTGAAGCTTCAGATAGAACGTGGTTATCAGGCTGGTGATGTGGACGAAGATGGCTGTAAAACTACGGCGGGTCGCCTGGCTCTAACCTACAGGTTTTTTGACGCTGGCAAGGAGATCAGCCGCTTTTCCATCACCACTCAGGCGCCCGTTGATGGCGATAGTAATGATTTTGATGCCGCCATGGCCGGGAATCTGAAATACCTGCTGTTGGAACTGCGAAAAAAACAGGGGGATGCAGCATTTGATACAAAGGCGGCCAGTCTGGCCAACGCCGTAGCACAACAACTGAGCGGAGGTTCCAGCTTTGGCTGCACAGTCGGTGTTGCCCTGGCAAATGGTTTTGTGGCGACAGTTGAAGGCACCATGGATGTTGTCGCAGGTATGGGCGAGGTGGCCGGAGCCGCGTTGGAAGTTGCTGCCAGTCCCGAATTCCAGAATACCTTAAACGCTGAAATGGCGAACTATCAGGCACAACAAGCGCAACAAACCGCCTATCTGAATGACTTGCAGGCACAAGCCAATGCTCAGGCTGAAGCACAGCACCGCCAGCAGCAGGCAGAACAACAAGCTGAGCAACAGGCACAGGCGGCCCAACAGCAGGCCGGTCGCGAGGCGCTGGCCAAACAATTGGCAGATGGTATTGCCTACCGCAACCTGCAGATGTCCAAAACCACAGACCCTGCCACCTTGCAGCAGCTCAAACGCGATAACGATGCCGCCATGCAGGCAGCACAGCAAATAGGCATGTACAGTCAGGTGGATAGCATGGCAACCCAAGGCACTCAGGCTGGTTATGACGAGGCCCGGGCTCAACGAACTGCCGATGAGCAGGCCGAAAAACAACAGCTGGCTGCCGAACGGCTTGAGCGGGAGCAGCAACAACGTGAGCAAGAGGCCGCACAACGGGCAGAGCAACAACGGCTGGCCGCAGAAAAAGCAGCGCAAGAGCGGGCTGAACGCCAAAGGCAATTGCAACAAGAAGCCGAAGAGCGGCGTCTGGCCGCTGAACGTGCTGAACAGCAGAAAAAACAGGCATGGAGTAACTGGCTGGCGGTATATAAACGCAGCATCCGTCTTGGCGCCAAACAATGTGATGGCAAAGACAAACCCTACCGCCTGTTCGGTGACCGGCCTTCCAACCCATTGCCAAAAGAAATTAACTATTACTCGTCTTGCATCTCAGTGCACTACGAAGCCCGCTGCCCGGGCACACCGCGAGGATCAGGCCTGCGCAGTACGCAATATAACTTCACGGGTATGGGTTTAGGTTGTTTGTCAGCAGAATCATTAATGCCGCAGCGTCTGGCTTGTAAGGACGATGCCGTGATAGTTGAGACGCTGGATGTGACAGGCTGCGGCGGATAAATAAATATAAGGCAGACCCGGTCACTGCATCTGCGCAGTGGCTGTGGTCTGGCTCAACAAAGTGAAAAAGTGTGAGTCGGCCCGATAAGCCGGGTTCTGTCGTGGACAATCATTCCTCTAGGACGTACGTCACCATACGCCTCCAGCAACCTACCCGCCCCCAACGCGGGCCACGCCAAAGGGGGCCTATTTGGTCTTGCTCCGGGTGGAGTTTACCGTGCCACGAACTGTTACCAGTCGCGCGGTGCGCTCTTACCGCACCCTTTCACCCTTACCTGATCCCAACTGTAAACAGCTGGGCCATCGGCGGTTTGCTCTCTGTTGCACTGGTCGTAGGCTCGCGCCTCCCAGGCGTTACCTGGCACCCTGCCCTATGGAGCCCGGACTTTCCTCCCCCTGCTTACGCAGGCAGCGATTGTCTGGGCCAACTCACGGCGCGCATTATACCCTTCTTCCCCGAAGCTGCAAGGTGGTTGACCACACAGCAGCAACACCTGATAAAACCGGGCGGAGTAAACTACCGCCCCTACATCCCGGTCCAGCTGAGCCCCAGTTTATACAAGGCGTTTTTCTTTTCGCCGTGAATTTCTGCTGTTAAAGCTGCGGCTTTTTTCAGGGGTAATTCACTCATTAAGAGTTTCAGAGTTTGCTGGGCCGCAGGGTTAATGTCTTCTTCAGCGGCCAGAGTCGGCGCTATCATCAGCACCATTTCGCCCTGACAACGGGCTGGGTCTTCATCTAACCAGGCTGTAATTTCTGCTGCTGTACCATAAACAAAGTTTTCAAAAGTCTTCGTCAGCTCTTTGGCCAAAACCAGTTCACTTTCAACACCAAACACCTTCACTACATCTTCTAAACAATCTTTAATACGACGCGCTGTTTCATAACAAATTAAAGTACCCACGCCTTGTGGAATAGCGCTTAGCACATTCTGACGTTGCTGACTTTTGGCGGGTAAAAAGCCGATAAAATGGAATTTGTCTGTAGGTAAACCTGCACAGCACAAAGCGCTGATTAAAGCGCAGGGGCCAGGAATTGGCACCACACGCACCCCAGCGTCACGGCATAAACGCACCAGGCTATAGCCTGGGTCGCTAATCAGCGGCGTACCCGCATCGGAAATCAAGGCAACATCTTCACCGGCCTGCAATTTTTGCAATAACGTGGCTGCCCGTTGTTTTTCATTGTGGTCATGCAGCGTCAGCATGCGTGCTGATATGCCCAAATGGCTCAGCAATTTTCCGCTGTGTCTGGTGTCTTCTGCCGCCACCCAGGCTACTTTGCTTAAGGTCTGAATAGCCCGCTGGCTGATGTCATCCAGGTTGCCGATCGGCGTGGCAACTATGTAGAGGTGTCCGATTTGTTGGGTCATAATTTGTGAATTCATTGAGCTTGGGCCCGGCTCTTTGTAAGATACCCGCATTCAAAGCCTCATTGTACCTGTGCATTGTGAAAAGCAGCAAACTCAAGCCCTTATTTCTGTTGACCGCCAGCCTGGCCCTGACCGCCTGCAGTTCCACTCCGGCGCCTGCGCCTGTGAAAGCAGTTCAGCCTGAGCTGAAAGCCAAAGTAGAAGCACAACCCGAACCGGACGTTGAAGTGGCGCCACTGACACAATCGCTGTCGGCCAGTGAGTTCCTGCAACAGGCCGAACAAAGTCAGGGCACAGAACAGCAGCAGGAGCTATTGCAGGCTGCCCGGGCTAACCTGCAACAAGGCCAGGTCGATCAGGCTCTGGCTATCCATCAGGTGCTGCAACAACAGGCAGACAGCAGCATTATGCAGCAGAACCTGCTGCCCTGGTTTGAAGCCCTGCTGGCCAAAGGCCAGCATCAGGACATTCAGCAATTTATCCAGCAGTTTCCATTGAACCAGTTCCATGTGGCCGATCAGCAGCTGTATCTGCAGAAGCAGGCACAGTACTGGACAGAGCGGCAGGAACCGAAAAAAGCCGTCGCCGCTTACCTGCAGTTGCTGCAGTTAGTGCCAACAGACCAAAGCAGCCAGTTGGCTTTATGGCAACAACTTGGCCTGTTGACCCCGCAGCAGCTGCAGCAACTGACGCAAGACAAAGAGAAAGCCGCGCAGGGCTGGGCCTCTTTGCTGCAAATCCATCAGCGGTTGCTCGGCGATCTGCCAGCCTTACAGGCTGAATTGCAAAACTGGCAAAGCAGCTTCAGCAACCTGCCCGCTCTGGCGCAATTGCCAGCAGAAATTCAGCAGTTGAGCCAGGTACAGGGCTACAACCCTCAGACCATTGCAGTGTTATTACCTTTTAACAGCAATTTTCGCCAGCATGCCGAGGCCATTCAGCAGGGGTTGCTGGCCGCATCTGTCAACCACCCGGCACGACTGCTGTTTCTGGACAGCACCTCAAGCCCGGCTGATCTGAAGCTACAGATGCAGCAGCAACAGGTTGAATTTGTTATTGGCCCTTTGCTGAAAGAACAGGTTGATAGCCTGGCCAATGACCCGGACTGGACCTGGCCCACCTTATTTTTAAACAGCCGCACTGAACAGATAGCCCCTTCAGAGCAGAAATACTACTTCGCCTTAAGCGTTGAAGATGAAGCGCACCAAATGGCGCAATGGTTCCAGCACAAAGGCTACAAACAGCCGGTGCTGATGGCAAGCCGCAACCCGCTGAGCCAGCGTATGGTCAACCAGTTCAGCCGCGACTGGCAGCAAATCACAGGCAAAGCCCCTGAGACCTATTGGGTGACGGATATGGCCTCAATGGAAAGCACCATCAAACAACTGCTGGAAACCGCTGCCAGCGAACAACGCATTCAAGAAATTGAGCGTTTGAGCGGCCAGGATGTGCGCGCTGAAACCCACAGCCGTCAGGACATCGACGCCATTTATCTGTTGGCCGACCCGGCTCAGACCCGGATGTTGAAGCCCTTTATTGATGTGTCTGTGGCGCCAGCCGCTATCAGCCTGCCCATTTATGCCAGCTCGCGCAGTCATCAGAAATCGGCGGAGCTGACCGACCGGCGCGACCTGCTGAATTTAACCTTTACCGAAATGCCCTGGATGCTAAGCCAACAGCAACAGCAGGCACTGCGTGAACAATACAACACCTTGTTTCCGCAACAGGACGAAACCCTGCAACGGTTGTTTGCCATGGGTTTTGATGCCTTCCAGTTGGTCTTTAAACTCAAACAACAGCAGCAGTTTCCGGCCTTGCCACACAGGGGCCTGACCGGCGACCTACGTCTGGCAGCCGATGGCCAGATTCAGCGCCAGTTAACGCTGGGCAAATACAGTAAGACCAGTTTACAAAGCTTGGATCAGCCTTAAATGAACCAGCAACGCGGCCAGCTTTACGAAGAACAGGCTCTGCGTTATCTGGAACAACAGGGGTTGTCCTTGCTGGAGCGGAACTACCGCACCAGCCTTGGGGAACTGGATTTAGTGATGCAGGAAGGCAGCTGCACTGTGTTTGTCGAAGTGAAATTCCGCCAGTCGCGTGCCTTTGGAGGTGGCGTGGCAGCTGTCACCCACGCCAAACAGCAAAAGCTGCGCCGCGCGGCGGCCCTGTATTTACAGCGGCATGGCCAGTGCCATTGCCGCTTTGACGTGATCGCCATTGGCGCGGACCCGGCGGATATCCGCTGGGTAAAAAACGCCTTTTAGGACCAGGAACCCATGCAGGACCATATTAAGCAGTTATTTACCGAAAATATTCAGACCATGATCGCCACAGGCGAAGCATTGGCCGCCCCGATAGAAAATGCGGCCGTGTCGATAGTGAACTGCCTGATCAATGGTGGCAAAGTAGTCTGTTGCGGTGAAGGTGCTTCGGCGGCGCTCGCCAGTCATTTTTCACAACTACTGCTGGATCAGTTTGAAGCGGAGCGTCCTTGTTTACCGGCTTTTGCGCTGGTCAGCCAAAGCAGTGCACTGCAGCCGGATAATCAGGCCAAACCTGAACACCTGGCGCGCCAGGTGCGTGCCATAGGTCAGGCAGGAGATGTGCTGGTCGTTATATCAATGACAGGGGAAGAGCACAGCCTGATCAAAGCGGTAGAAGCAGCCCTGACTCAGGATATGGCCGTGGTGGCGTTGACGGTCGACAGCAGCGGCGAGTTGTCCGGTTTATTAGGGCCACAGGATACTGAACTGCGGGTACCGGCACACAGGCCAGCCCGGGTGTTTGAATGTTACAGCTTTTTATTGCATGCGATCTGCGAGCTGATCGACATGACCTTATTCCCACAACAAGAGGATTACTGATGATGTTCCGTATCACAGCTTTAGTGTTAGTTGCCTGGTTAGTACAGGGGTGCGCAGCGGCGGTGTTGGCCGGTGGCGCCACTGCCGTCACCTCAGCAGGCGACCCTCGCACCCTGGGCAGCCAAATCGACGATAAAACCATAGTACTGCGTGCATCCAAAGCACTGGATCAAGACCCTGTCACCAAAAAAACCGGTAATATCAATATCACCAGTTATAACGGTATTGTGCTGCTCACTGGCCAGGTGCCGAATAATGGCGTACGTGAACAAGCGGCAGAGCTGGTGCGGGTCGATGGGGTGCGCGACGTGCATAACCAAATCCGGGTGGGCAGTGAAGTGACCTTTGGTACCGCCAGTCAGGATGCCTGGATCACCACCCGCGTCAAAACCAAGTTTCTGGCCGATGACGCCGTCAACGCGATGAATATAAAAATTGTCACCGAAAACGGCGAAGTCTTTCTGATGGGTTTGGTCAGCGAAGAGGAAGCCAATAAAGCGGTGAATCTGGCCCGAAATGTGGACGGTGTAGCCCGCGTGATTAAAGCCTTTGAATACAAACAATAAAGCAATGGGGTCAGACTCTGACCCCAGTTTATTCAGCATTGCTGCAAGGCTTTAAGCACCTTGGAATGAAATTCGCGATGGCGCATCACCGCCAGTACCACCACTGAAGTGGCCATAAAAGCTATGGGGTCGATAAACCAGCTTAAGGTGGCCAGTGAAAAGTAAATGGCCCGCAAACCGTAGTTAAAGGAGTGGCCAGCCAGATCGATAACTTTGGCTGTACGGTTGGCATAGAGCGCATGCTCCTCTTCAGTCAGGTTTTTTCCATCAGGCGCGGCGGTAATCAGCACACCACCAAAACCATACTGCCGAAGCGCCCAGGTAAACTGGAAAAACGCAAACACATAAATGACCGCCAGAAACAGAATTTTTACCTGAATCGCCTCCTTGCTCACCTCTCGCCAGGGGGCCAGATACGCCAGCACTTCGGCCAGACTGGTGCTGGACACCATAGCGGTCAGCAAGCCAGCCAGAATTAATAAGGTACTGGATGCAAAAAAAGACACGTTGCGCTCCAGCGTCGAAATCAGCGCCACATCGGCCATTTTGTTGTCACGGCTCAGCATTTGCTGCATCCAGTCATTGCGTTTACGCCGCATCTCAAAGGATAAACAACTGACAGTACGGGCTTTGCGCTTGGCGTAGAAGGTGTAACCGCCCCACAACAATAAAAACCAGAGGACAGCAGCAGCGTCGATCAGGGTCATGAATGCTCCATGGTGATGTTAAAACAATTGGGTTGCCAGTGGCAGGCGGAAATAGAAGCAGGCGCCGCCCTGCTCCGTTTGGCGGTAACCTATTTCGCCCTGCATAGCCTTCACCAGCTCCTTGCAAATCGCCAGCCCAAGGCCGGTGCCGCTGATGGCCCGTCGGTCTGAAGCATCCGCCTGTGAAAACTTCTGAAACAGCCTGGGGACAAATTCAGGCGGTACTCCGCTGCCTTGATCAATCACCGACACAGTGACCTGAGTCTGTTGCAGTTCAATCCGTATTTTCACCTGCCCTTTCACAGGGCTGTGGCGGATGGCATTGGCCAGCAGGTTGGCCATCAGTTGCTGAAAACGGGTGTCGTCCACTTCCACCCAGGCATCAGCCTGGTCCGGGTCGTCGAGCAGTAATTGCACCTGCCTGGCCAAAGCAACGGGCTGATTCAGCTCAAGTGACTGATGCAACAGGTTTTGCAGGGGCCAAAGTTTAAACTTAAACGGCATCTTATTCACCGCCAGTTTTTCAATATCCAGCAGATCATTGATTAAATTCGCCAGACGCTGGCTGTTTTGTTGTGCCAGAGACAACATATGCTGCTGTTTATCGGTCAGCGGCCCCAGCACCCCGCCCAAGGTCAGGCCCAAAGCCCCATTGATGGATGTCAAAGGCGTACGCAATTCATGACTGACCGTCGAGACAAACTCGTCTTTCAGTTGCTCCACCTCTTTACGGGCAGAAATATCCCGCAGCAACCAGACGTAACGGCGTTGGCCGCCGCGTTCAGTTTCCCGTCGCGACAATTCCAGTGCAAACAGCTCACCGGACTTACGCACCCCTATAGTCTCCTGCAGTGGCAGTTGCCCTTCATTCCAGCCGGGCTCGGCCGCTTGCAGCAATAAACGGAAATCTTTTCCCAATAACTCAGGCTGCAGGTAACCAAACACCACAGTCACCGCCTGATTCATCCGTTCAATCCGGCCTTGCAGGTCTGTGGTGATAATCACATCAGAAACGGCATCGAGAATACGCCGGCCATAGGTTTCAGTTTCCTGCAATGCTTCCGAAAACTGATAGCTGCGCCGGAACGAAAACAATAACCAGCCCAGCATCAGGCAAAACAGCAGGGACACCGAGCCACCCGCCAGGCGCCACTGCCACAATCCCCAACCTTCAGTGTCATCCAGTGAGCGAATGGCCATCTGCCACTGCGCACCACGTAAACTCAAGTCCAGCGTCAGGGTGGCGTCCTGAAACCACTCGCTGCGGCCAACAAAAGCCTCAGTTTCACCGGCATACCTTAATGCCAGCAACACCTGGTAGCTGTTACTTTGCTGCGCCAGGTTTTGCCAGAGCGCATTCAGATCCAGCACTGTGCTGATTAAGCCCCAGTAGCGGCCGTCATTCAGAAATACCGGCACCCGGTAGATAAAGCCGGTACCGCCCTGCACCAGTGACACAGGGCCAACCAGCCTGGCTTTCTTTTCGGCAATAATCTGCTGAATCGCAGGCCATTGTTGTGGCAGATTCGCGTAATGGACGCCAAGCGCCCGCTCATTGCCTTCCACAGGAAAAACAAGAGTCAACACATTGTCGGGGGCCAACGCCAGATTGCGGATATGTTTGCCTTGTTCCAGCAAGCCTGCCAACAGCAGTAAAGTGTCTTTTGGATCCGGCTGACCGCCACTGGCCTGCACATGCGAGGCCAGCCCTAAACTCAGATACAGCGGCGTATTGACTTCAGATTCAATAAAGGAGCGCAGCTGACCCGCCACACTGACAAGCTGCTTCAGTTGCCGGTGCTGCTGGCGAGCCACAATCTCACGGGCCTGATATTCTGTCAGCACCAGCGCACAGGCCAGGCAGAACAAAGGCAACACCCAGGACCAAAGCTTCAGTCTTAACAACGGCCCTTGCGGCAATGAGTTGCCCTGCATCCTGACTCCAAAGTGGCAAAATAAACTGAAGTTTCAAAACTATAACTCATTCTTTCCGGCTTTGACCATGCACAGCCAAACAAGCATAAAACTTTACTGCGGCAGCCGCAGCGACCATGCTAAACTGCGCCGCCCTGACGGCATGAACTTAGACCCGAGGAGAGAACTGTGACCACTCTGACCATTCAGACCCCTGACGACTGGCATTTACATTTCCGTGATGGCGATATGCTCAAAGAAACCGTAGCAGCCACGGCCCGTTGTTTCCGCCGTGCCATTGTCATGCCAAATCTGGTTCCTCCTGTCACCAACGCTGTTGAGGCCATGGCCTACAAAACCCGTATTCTGGCAGCCCGCCCGACAGGCAGCAGCTTTGAACCTTTGATGGTGCTGTATCTGACCGACCAGACCAGTGCTGACGACATCAAAGCGGCCAAAGCGGCTGGTGTGGTTGCCGCCAAACTCTACCCGGCTGGCGCCACCACCAACTCGCATTCAGGTGTCAGCAGTTTAAGCAAGCTGTACCCGGTACTGGAAGTGATGGCTGAGCAACAGATGTTGCTGTTGGTTCACGGCGAAGTGACCGACAGCCATGTTGATATTTTCGACCGTGAAAAAGTATTTATTGACCTGCACTTATCGCAGATTGTTGAAAAAGTGCCAGGCCTGAAAGTGGTGTTTGAACATATCACCACCGCCGACGCGGCTGAATTTGTCAAAGCCGCCCCAGAGCGGGTGGCTGCCACCATCACACCGCAACATTTGTTACTAAACCGCAATGATCTGCTGGTTGGCGGTGTCAGGCCCCATAATTATTGTCTGCCTGTCTTAAAGCGCCGTACGCACCAGGAAGCCTTACGCGCTGTGGTGGCCTCCGGCCATTCACGCTTTTTCCTCGGCACCGACTCAGCCCCGCATGCCCGTCACAAAAAAGAAGCGGCCTGTGGTTGCGCCGGTTGTTACAGTGCCTGGAGTGCGATTGAGCTGTACGCACAAGTGTTTGAAGAGCTGGGTTGCCTGAACAAACTGGAAGCATTCGCCAGCCACTATGGCCCGGATTTTTACAACCTGCCGCGCAACAGTGGCACCATTACGCTGGTGAAAGAAAGCTGGACAGTGCCAGCTGAAATCAGCCTGCCAGACGGCAGCCCTATAGTGCCGTTTTTCGCTGAGCAGAAGTTAAGCTGGAAACTGCAACAAGGTCTGTGATCAGACCTTGTGCTGACAACTCTGATAACAGCCCGGCTGCCGGGGGCAACTGCCGCCTCTGGCACAAATCAGCTGGGCTGGTTTTTCCATACTGCGTTGCACCCACTGAATATTCAGCACATTGGCCACTGTATTTAAAGTGCTGCGAATGGCTTTAGGCACCATCACGCCGCCCTGCGCCGTGACACACAACTGTTTCAGTTCCAGTGCCATTGTATCCGCATCTATGCCCTGTGCGGCGATCGCCGGGTTTAAGTCCACTCCGGCACAGAGCACATGGGCATTGCCTGCCAGGTCCGTCACTTTGGTGGATTCACAGCAATAAATCCGTGGTTTTCCCTGCACATCCAGCAACGACAACTGGGCTGACGAACCGGTATCCGGCTGGCCAAACATGCGGAATACCGCCCAGTGCTGGCAAGGATCGGGCACCTGACGCATATTGCCCCAAGGCAGAGGGATACCATTGCCACGGTACACGGCCTTGAGTTTGCCCGGCGTATAGGCATCAAAATAATGCCAGTACCTGTAGGGCGAAACCGCCGTCATCCGGCGCATGGCCACCGAGGCAGACACGCCCGCCAGTTCATGGCTGCTGATGGCATAACCTGTCCTGTCCAACAGTTGGCGGAAGGGCTGTTTCGGACAGAGCAAAGCGCCGGCAAAAAAACTGGATTCAAAATCACGCCAGGCCTGCAATATATCCTGCGGTGCCATAGAGGCGGTATCTGTGCTTTCACTGTCGTAAGCACCGCCCACCTGCATGCTGCTTTTCACCCTGTCTTTGCCATGCAACACCGCATGGCCTATGTGCACCGCCAGCTCATACTTGAGCCGGGTTGGCCATTGCTGCAGCAACTGGTTCAGGTGCAGCTGATTCGGAGGCAAAAAATACGAGGTGGGCACATTTTGACTGCGCACCCCCAGTTCATCCAGTACTTCAGATGGCGTTTCACTGAACCAGTGCAGCTCCAACCCCAGCTGGCGACAAATCTGCAGCAGCTCATCCAGGTTCAGTGGCATTCGTTTTAAACCGACTTCTTCGGCCGCCCGTTCCAGTTCGGGAAAATGGTTCTGGTGATGTTCCTGATGGGCCCGGATCAACAGCTGCGCAAACTGTCGGCCGCTGATACCGGTTTGTGACAACATCTCCGGTATCGCAATTTGCAAAATGTCCTGGGTGAATAAAAAGCCAGGCTCCAGCGGCATACCGGACACACCGCCTTTGCTGCTGAATTTGGCCGGTGTCAGGTCCAGCTGCTGCTCATCGCCATCCAGAAACCAGTCCGCTTCCTTCTGAAACACCTGGGCTATCACTTCCAGCATTTCGCGCGATGGCGTACGTTTGCCGTTTTCAATCATCGACAGGTACGACACAGACGGCGCGTATTCCGGACTGATACGCACACAACGGGTGGATAAATCCTCCATCGTCAGTTGGTTGCGTTTACGTAAATTGCGCACTTTGGTGCCCAAAAAATGCGACTGTCGGCTCAGGCTGGATTGGCTCATTTTGTAAAATTCACAGTGTGAAGTTTTTATTGTGAAATTTGTCAGATTTTCAGACTAGACTGTTTTTCACACAGTGACAACTGGTGTGACCACCCTACACAGAAAATAACGAGGAACAAACCATGAACAATACAGCCCTGACCCCAAAGGAGCAGCCCTTCCAGCAACAGTGCCAGATGATTGCGGAATTTAATGTGATGCACCGCCGTCAGATCCTGGATTATTCCAAAGCCTTCCTCGACAAAGTCTTTCCACTGGACAGAGGCAGCCATCAGGATGTGCAGAGTTATGTGGTGTATTACCAGCATTTATTGGTGTTTTTTGCTGACGGCAGCCAGACCGGCCTGCAAAACCCGGCGCAACTGGTGGCTTTTGGTGGCGCCGAAGAAAAACCGCAAAGCCTGCTGCTGAGCGATAATGGCCGCCACGTCGAGTTACTGTTTTGCCGTGCAAGCAGTGAAGATAAAGCCGGCATCAGTGACATTCTGCTGCAGCTGTCGGACGGCCAGTGGTTCAGCATGTTAAGAGGCAACACCACACCGGCAGCCTGTGTCAGCCCGGCGCAGCACAGCCCGTGCTTCCGGAGCCTGCAAGGCGGTTTTTATCAGCCCCAATAAGGTTGTATCGTTTTAAGCGAAAACCACCATCGTTTTATCTCAGCCAGCTGCTGTTGCACTTGGGCCCCAAAACAGGTTTTACTGGGGCCAGTGCAACAGGAGCCTTACGATGAACACGCCAACCTCCTTATCCCTGAGCGGCCACAGCTGGTGGCCTGAACTTCGCAGCCATATTGTTGATCACAAACTGGCAGCCTTTGGTTTGGCTGTGGCGCTGCTGGCTGTGCTGCTGTTGCTTGGCCAAAGTCTGTTGCATTTGTCTGACAGCCCCAGCAGCGACAACCTGAAACTGGCGCTGTTGGGTGGCACTGCGGGTTTTGTGGCAACGACACTGGGCGCTGTACCTGCGTTATTTTTCCGCCGCCTCAATGCCGTAGTGGAAGACAGCCTGCTGGGGCTGGCGGCCGGTATGATGCTGGCTGCCAGCGCCTTTTCCCTGATACTGCCCGGCATCGAAGCCGGCTCCGAACTGCTGCACAGTGACGCTTTGGGTTCTTTTGTCGTGGTGGGCGGTATGGCTTTGGGTGTGCTGCTGATGTTAGGGCTGGATGCTTTTACTCCGCACGAACATGACAAAACTGGCCCTTGTGGCCCGGGGCACCAGAAATGCGACCGCATCTGGCTCTTTGTATTTGCCATCGCCTTACATAACCTGCCGGAAGGTATGGCGGTCGGTGTCAGTTTCGCCAATGGGGATATGAGTGTGGGTCTGCCGCTGGCCACCGCCATCGCATTGCAGGATATTCCTGAAGGTTTAGCTGTGGCCCTGTCACTGCGGGCCGCAGGTTTTAATCCTGGTCTGGCCGTGCTGGTGGCTGCAGCCAGCGGTATTCTGGAACCTTTGGGAGCGCTGATGGGCGTGGGGTTATCCAGCGGCTTTGCGCTGGCCTACCCTGTAGGGCTTGGCCTGGCTGCAGGAGCTATGCTCTTTGTGGTGTCACATGAAGTGATACCGGAAACTCACAGAAATGGTCATCAGACACCGGCCACTTTGGGCCTGATGCTGGGTTTTGCCGTGATGATGGTGCTGGACACCAGTCTGGGTTAAGCCTGCGGCGAGGGTATTTTACCTTGTTGCAGATACTGCTGAATCCTCAGGTAAGTGTCGGTCCAATACAGGGATTGATGCTGTTTCAGGTAATCCAGAATGGCCTGATGGGTTTGCACCGACACCGCCATATGATCGCCTCCGACGCCATGAAACAACAGATTGGCTAACGCGCCCTGCGCGGCCGCCTGCAGCAGAAAGGATTTAATTTCTGCAAAGCTTTGTTGTTCAACGACCAGAAACAGGTTTGGCACACTGACACCATTGTAGCTGGTCCACTGCTGGATCTGATTGGTTTTGGCTGCCAGTAAAAAGGGCGGCAATCTGGCCCAGTAATGGCCGTCTTTGGCCTGAAAGTCAAAACAAGGTGGCGTGAAGGTACGCAGTGCTTGCCGATCCAATGCGGCCAGCGCCTGATGCGCCTCCAGCAGCTCCTGCTGCATTTGCGCCACAGTGCGCCGGTTTAAATCCTGCTCTGGCGTCACCCAGGGCCTGCCTTCAGGGCGACAGGGATGGCTGACACTATGATTCCCCAGCTCATGCCCCTGCTCAGCGACCTGCCGCCACTGTGACAAATGCTGCCGGAATACCGGGAAGGCGGTTGGCAGATAAAAGCTGGCTTTCAAACCAGCCTGGTTTAATGCGGGCACTGCATGTTCCAGCTGACTCAGCAAAGCATCGTCATAAGACAGACTGACCGCCGCTTTGGCCCCTTGCGGCCACTGAAATTCAGCCGCTGCTGACACAGACGCAGAGAAAGCCGCATAAAGCCAGATACTCAACCAGACACAAAGCAGTTTCACCTTCAGCATCAGTCAGACTCCAGCGGCTTCACCCCGATTTTTTTCACCTTGCCGTTATCCAGCTCAGCGATGGTCCACAGCATATTACTCCATTGGCAGGTATCACCGACCACAGGTTTACCACCGACCAGTTCGGTTAACAGATCACCTATATTGTCGAATTTATCCATCCCAGTCAGGTCCAGAGCATAGAATAAGGCCATGTCCGTCAGTCTGGCGTTGCCTTCAATCATAAAGTCGCCAAAGAAACCAAAATCGAAGTTACGTTGTGGGGTTTCGCTGAACATCCGCCCCAGCACAGGTAAATCAGCGTCATGGGCCATCACACAAAGAATATCGCCTTCGAGCAATGTGGTACTGCCGCTTGGGTGCAACAGCATTTGCTCGCGGAACAAAGCCACAATACGGGTATTTTCCGGCATATTCAGCTCACGCAATTCGGCGCCGATACACCATTTTTCGGCGCCCAGCTTGTAGACAAAAATTTCCCACTGACTGGTCAGATGCACATTGATACCGGCTCGGGACACCGGCATCGGCATAGGCGGCACCACCACTTTGGCTTTTTGCGCAGCCAGACTCAGCGTGGTGCCCTGAATCAGCAAAGACACCAGCACAATAAAAAACGCCACATTAAAAAACAGATGGGCATGCTCAAGGCCCGCCATCAGCGGGAACACAGCCAGAATCACCGGCACTGCCCCCCGTAAGCCAACCCAAGAGATGAACAGCCGCTCTTTCAGTTTAAAGCTGCGAAACGGCAGCAAACCGACAAAGACGGATAAAGGCCGGGCAAAGAAGATCATCCATAACGACAGAATCAGTGCAGGAATGGCGATGGGCAGCAGTTCTGACGGCGTCAACAGCAGCCCCAACACCAGAAACATACCGATCTGGCTGAGCCAGGCCAGCCCGTCAAACATATGCAAAATACCATGGCGATTGCGGATCGGTTTATTGCCGAGCATCAGGCCCAGTACATAGACCGTCATAATGCCGCTGCCACCCACTGCACTGGAAACGGCATACAACAGAATGCCGCCGCTGACGGCCAGCAAAGGGTACAGACCATCGGCAATTTCCAGCTTATTGATCAGCTGCAACATCATCCAGCCGCCGCCCAGCCCGAGCAGAATACCCACACCAAACTGCTGCACCAGATCCACCAGAATCATCAGCTCAAAACTGCTTTTGCCCTGAGCGATCATCGCAATCAAAGTGACGGTTAAAAACATCGCCATCGGATCGTTGGTGCCGGATTCAATTTCCAGTGTCGAACCAACCCGCTCGTTCAGCCCTTTGCCATTGAGCAGGTTAAATACCACTGCGGCATCGGTGGAACCAACAATGGCCCCAATCAGCAGGCCTTCAATCAGTTCCAGATTAAATAACCAGGCCGCCACCACACCGGTTAAGCCAGCGGTAATGGCCACCCCCAAAGTCGCCAGCGACAACGATGGCCAGAGCGCCACCCTGAATGTTTTCACATTGGTACGCATCCCGCCGTCCAGCAGAATGACCGCCAGCGCCAGGTTACTGACCAGATAAGCGAGGGAATAGTCGTTGAATTCAATACCACCGGGACCGTCGACACCAGCCAGCATGCCCACAGCAAGGAAAATAACCAGAATAGGCACACCAATTTTGCTGGCCACCGAGCTGACCATAATGCTGGACGCAACAAGCAAGGCACCAATCAGTAATAAGTTATTGATGGTAATAGCATCCAAAATGCGGCCTCCTGTTGCTGTGCTGTTTTTTCAAGATACCAGATCTTTGCTGGTTATCTATGGGCTTTATGATAAAAAATCATGGCCAAATTAATGCTATAGCAAGAAATATTTTTTTAGTTACTTATTTTCAATAAGTTACTTCGAAACATTTTTAACTAAACTTCAGATTAAACAGCCCTTAACCTGCGAATGATAAAAAATAAAACCAGGTTTTCACCATAAAAACTCAGTTCGACAGGGATGGTGCAAGAAACCGACTAAATTCATCAGCACAAGCCTGGTTGCCGGCTCAAAAAAGAAAAAAGCTGCCAGAAGGCAGCTTAAAGGTCTGATGCGCTAGTTCGATCTATTCTGTACCGAATAGCACAGCTTCAGTTTTTAACTACCAATACCAACCCACAGATAATACCAATTCTTTTCCTTGGTTCTTCTGAATCTCAAGTCGACTATCAAAATCTGAAGTCCATGCATAACGTAGCTGCAGGGAATAGAGTACATCCTGTCTAGGCTCCACGAACCAACGCTGTTCAGCAGCAAGCCGCATCGCCCAATGTTCGGAAAGATACCAATTGGCCGTCGCCTGCGCAGAACTGTAGATCCCTCTGCTCAGTAGTCGATCATCCAGAAACCCGGCCCCGACATATGCCCCCAGTACCAGTTGTTGCTGAAAAGGAGCCACCGCATAACCAATTCCAGAATTGATTTTGGCTTGCAGGCAATCATCACAACTCAGATCACGTTGTGCCGCCCCCACATCCAGATACCATGAATAGTGCTGATCCCCAGGTAAGCCAGTTAAATTGCTGCGAACGCTGTCAATCCTCAGCAAATTGATCTCATGCACACGTAAATCGCCGGAATAAACAGATAACTCCAATTCTCCCATAGTTAACCCAGAATGCGGCACATGGCCATAGCTTGCATCCAATGGGTCGTAATAGGCAGGACGCATCCTGAAGCGAAACGCATTGCCCTGCTCAGTTCTGGCAACTGAGGTATTGAGATAACTCGGTGGTCTGCCTAATTCAGGATGATTATCCGAATCAAATTCGGCCCGACTCCCCGCCGGGGGCAACAAAAACCTTTGTTGCAGTGCCTGCAGGTAGTCCTGATTAGCAACATCAGCGATGCCTGCTTTCTCATCACGGATCACCTGATAATAATCAATCAATGTATCTACAACTGCGTGTTGTCCGGCCGAAGGCAATTCCTGTAACAACGCAGGGCGTTCATTAGCTAAGGTTGCGACCCACTGATGCACTTTCTCCTGTTCCACGCTACTGAGCTGTTGATACCGCTGGTAAAGCCTGGACTGTCGGGACGGATGAAACCGGATTGCCCGGACCAACGCTTGTTCGCCGTTTCTTGCGTTGGCAATTCGTTGTACAACGCCTTGAGGAGTTTCCCAGCCTGCCGAGGGCCTAATAAGTTCTTTTTGAGTGAAGAGTTGTAACACCTCACCCATACGGTATGCGCAGTTGCGATTAAAAAAATAGTAGGTGAAATCTGCACCAAGAACTTCCCAAATGTGGCCAACCAACAGCTTCAATTGGTCTGGGTTCAAATTCAGCTGATATTCCCACAGATCCCTGAGCTCAGACTCCCCATAGTTATGTGAATGATAAAAATACTGCAGATGGGTAAATGAAGACTGATAGCCTCCAACCAAGCCTTTGGCTATGTAAAACAGCATGTTCTCGTCAGCTGGCACATCTGCACCGAAATTAACGGCTGTATCTTCCAGCTCCGAACTGCTTTGATTTGCTGCTGTATTCAGCCGAAGTAACAAATGTCCATAGTAGGATGCAGGGTTGCCTAAAAAACCTGTGGCAAAAATGACACTGACCGAATCCACCGAATTCTGACCTGTGAATTCAGTCAGTCCTGGACAGTTCAATTCGACAACGGGTTCAGGGATGACACCTTGTTGTTGCAACCACCTGAAACGGCCAGCAAAACGGCATTGTGCATGCTCATCAGGTTTATGCAGATCCTGGGTTAATGAAAAGGCGTTAATGGTAGCGATTAATTCTGCCTGAGCATCGGTACGACCGACAGGGCTTAAAAAAAAACCGTCACTGTTGATCGAGCTTTGGCCCGACTTGTCGTAATGCAGCAGGGCTCTCCAGCCTGAAGATTCAGACAATAGCTGCAGATCGGCAGCTTCTGCAAAAAAGTTTAAATGTACTGTCAGAAAAATCAGTAAACACCGGCTCAGCCGCAAAGGATATGACATAAAAAACTTCTGAAATGAACAACAGGCCAGCCAAAGCCAGCCTGTAAAAACCACCACAGATTAAACTGCGTTATGAGCTGCTATAGCTGAATTGAAGTACTGAGCTGATTTTTCTATCTTGCCTGCAGACAAATACTGTGCCGAGGCCAGATTGGCCGCCATGGACTGACGTAAGCTGGTAATGACCGCTGCTTTATCTTGAGCTGACACTTCCATCATTCCCAACAGGGTATCCAGATGCTTGCCTTGACCACGGGCAGTATCTTCCATTAACGGGTCATAACTTTGCAGAATGAAGGTAGCGACCGCCACTTTTTTACCATTGCAGGTTTCCGGGCTCGCCGTTGCAGAAGTTACAGCTGTAGTCCCCAAATCCCAAATGACGTTTGAAGTCACAGCCAGCGCTTTAGTTTCAGTAAACAGTGCAGCGCCAATACCACAATCCGCGTATGGATTCGGCCCTGAACCTACCGGCTTATCCTCTGCCATGACTGAGGTCGCTGACAATAAAGACAGAACTAACGCAGAAAACATCATCGTTTTTTTCATTTTTATTCCTTTAGTGTATTTTTCCTGAAGCGGCATTGAAATGTTGCAATGCCGTAATCAAATTACCCAACTGGAAACAGATACCAAAGCTTTATTTTCATAACTCGCTTCGATCGGTCAAATAACAAGCAACACAACACTACACAATGTTTAATGATACCAAGCGTTCACATTGATCTTATTTAACCTGAACCCGGGATAACGAGCGCCTACCAAATTAATCTTATAAAAATCAGCAAGATATACGTTTTTCATTTTTGCAGCTGCTTATGGCCTGACTGGATAAGCAACTTTTCCCGGGGTCGGGTTATGTACATCAGCACACTGTTGTTGCAGATCCGGCCTTTTCGCCCAGGATTTCAAAAAGCCTTTGCCTGCAGATTGGTACCAGCCACAACCTGTGAAGGAAGCAAGAACAATGTATTTTCTAAATTAAATCATGCGCTTAACTTTCATTTTTTCTAACTAAGCTTTTAGCTGAACAGCATTTCAACCAGAGATCATCAGACGTAAACCGAGACTTTCTCCCGCTAAACTCATTTAGGACGCTGTGATGCGGAAAACTGAATAAATTCTGAGGGATAGCCGCGGGGCCATTCCCGCCAAAAGAAAAAAGCTGCCAGAAGGCAGCTTAAAGGTCTGATGCGCTAGTTCGATCCATTCAGACCCTGTCAGTGTGCCTGAACAGAAGCAAAATAAACATAAACAAATTGTTAATCAATGTAACAAGTGAATAGCCCCTGATTCCCGTTATTTCATCGGCAATGACTCGAACTCCTCAGGTGAAAAGTGATACTATCACATCACTTTTTTATTGAAGGAACCATCATGCCCCGCTTGTCCCTTGTTGCCGCCTTAGTGTCAGGCTCTGTTGTTGCCAATGCTGCTGAAACCTCCGTTGAACATATTCAGGTACACCACCACCAGGCTTATCGTGGCAATGTGCCGGCCGAACATCTGCCGCAGGCCATTGACGTGCTGTCACGGGACGAGTTTGATCAGCTGGCCCTGAGCCGGTTTCAGGATGCTCTGGACAGCTCGGCCAGTATTGCCCGGCAAAACAATGGCGGTGGTTTATGGGACAGTTATTCATTACGCGGATTTCCGGGCAACGAAAATATACCTTCCGGTTATTTGATTAATGGGTTTAATGGCGGCCGCGGTTTTAGCGGTCACCGCGATTTATCCAATGTTGAATATGTCGAAATACTGAAGGGGCCTGGTTCCGCTTTGTATGGCCGCTCAGAACCTGGTGGCACCATTAATATAGTCACCCGTAAACCGGCGTTTGATACTCAGGGTTATATCAAAGCCAGCCACGGCCGTTTTGAGCAAAATCGCGTTGAAGCCGACTACACAACGGGCCTTTCCGATGCAATGGCGTTTCGGGTCAATGGCGCTGTGCAGGATTACGGCAGCTTCCGCGACTATGTCAGTTCAGACAAAAAAGTGGTCACACCGTCACTGCTGTGGCAAATCAACGCCGACAGCTCCTTGCTCTATGAATTTGAGTATCTGCAGCAATCCCAGCTGTTTGACCGTGGTTTAGTGGTGCTGAATAACAATTTTGACACCCTGCCACGCGAGCGTTATCTGGGGGAACCCAATGATGGCCCGACCGAGATCAGCGCCCGCGGCCACCAGCTCACTTACCAACAGGATCTGGCCAATGGCTGGGCATTTAATGCCGGCGTCAGTTACCGCGACTCTGATTTGTCTGGTTTTTCTTCCGACGCGGAACTGGCCGTTTCCCGCCAGTCCTTATACGACGATGGCCAGACCCTGACCCGCCAGCGCCGTTTCCGTGATTACTGGTCTGAAGATTTGTCAGTCCGGGCCGAAATCAGCGGCAGCCTGCAGTGGCTGGGGCTTACGCATCACCTGATGCTGGGTGCTGATGGTTACGACTATGAACTCTACACTTACCTGGGCCGTTACCGTGGCAGCAAAGGCAGTTACGCACTGGATATTTTTAACCCGCAGTATGGCGTCGCTGTACCAGGCACAGTCAACCCGCTGTACGCCAATTTAGAGCAGCAGAAAGCTCATGGTGTGTATGTACAGGATAGTATCCGCTTGCATCCGGACTGGCAGCTGTTAGTGGGTCTGCGGCTGGATAACGTCCGACAGAATCTGGAAGAACAAACCAAAGGCACCAGGGCAGATAAATCCTTTACCGAGCGCAGCCCACGTTTAGGTCTGGTGTACGATGTGACAGCCCATGTGCAATGGTATGCCAGTTATTCTGAGGGCTTTTTACCGCTCAGCGGTGCCGATTATCTGGGCCGGGGTTTCGACCCTGAGAGCAGCCGCTCGAAGGAGATGGGACTGAAATGGCATGAAGAAGGCGCCAGCTGGACTCTGGCACTGTTTGATGGCACCAAAACCAATATTCTGACCTCAGACCCTGTCAACGTCGGTTTTGCTGCGCCTCTGGGTGAAGCCCAAAGCACGGGGGTGGAACTGGACCTGCGTTACCCGCTGACCAAAGATTTAACACTGGATCTGTCCTACGCCTGGCTGGACAGCCGCACCTTAAACAACGCGCTGAGCCTGGACTGGGGTGTCGAGATCCCGGCGGGCAGCCGCCTGGTGAACGTGCCGAAACACAACCTGAGCCTGGCGCTGAACCAGCACTTTGCCGCTTTGGGTTACCAGCACAATGCGGGTGTGCGCTGGCGTTACCAGAGCGAGCGGCTGGGAGATTCAGTGCAGCCGTCTTACCTGCTGCCGTCCTACAGCCTGACCCATTTGTTTTTACACAGTGAGCTGAGTGCAAACTGGCAGCTGGAGCTGAATATCGACAACCTGTTTGATAAGCACTATGTACTGAACTCTTATTCAGCGCTGTGGACAGTGCCGGGAGAACCCCGCAGCTACCGTGTCGGGGTCCGTTATGGTTTCTGAAGGTAGCATGGGGGCCAATCATCAGTACGCTGCCCAAGACCATTCCAGGCGTATATTGTCTATCGACGCAATGCGGGGGTTAATCATCATTTTTATGATGTTAGACCATATCAAAGAACGCTTTGCCCTGCATATTCCGATACTGGATCCAATGGATATTACAGCCACCTCTCCCGGTATGTATTTTTCCCGTTATCTGGCGCATCTGTGTGCACCTATGTTTGTATTTTTAACCGGGTTATCTGCCTGGCTTTATGCCCATCCGGCGAATAAAGCCTTTCGCTCACCCACAGGTTTTTTGGCTAAACGCGGTTTGTTTTTAATTTTTCTGGAACTGACGGCGGTCTATCTGGTGTGGGCGGGCTCCATCAGCACAATTTTCCTGCAGGTGATCTGGGCTATCGGCTTGTGTATGTTGGCGCTTTCAGTGCTGAGTAAACTGAATTATTGGCTGATTGGTGTGTTGGGTTTTACCATTGTGGTGGGGCATAACTTACTTTCACCTGTGCATTTCACGCCCGATGAATGGGGATACAATCTGTGGACATTGCTGCATGACAGAGGCTACCTGACAGATACAGGCCCTGTGACCATCAGAGTGTCTTATCCGGTATTGCCATGGATAGGGGTAATTCTGGTCGGCTATTTCGCCGGGCCTTTGTACGCACATGCGCGGTCGCCGGAAAACCGCAAGAAACTGCTGCTCGCTTCAGGCCTGGGCTGTTATGTGTTGCTGGCCCTGCTGCGGGGGTTCAATCTCTATGGCGAAAGCTTGCCCTGGCATCCCCAGCAAACCCTGGTGCTTACTGTGATGGCCTTCTTCAACTTTACCAAATACCCGCCATCCTTAGATTTTCTGCTGATCACCATTGGGACAGGGTTGTTGTTGCTCCGCCTGTTTGAATCCATCGAGAATCCATTTACCAGGGCCCTGACGGTGTTTGGCTCTGCACCTATGTTTATTTATCTGCTCCATCTGTATGTGATACTGCTCATCTACAGCATTTTTTACCTTATTTTTGGTGCCAACCAAGGCGACAGATTTGGTGTCGATTCCTATTACTTTATTTGGGCATTTGCCATCATTTTACCCATAGTACTGTACAAACCTACAAAATGGTTTGCGCACTACAAACACCGGGAAAAACACACAAAACCCTGGCTGACTTACTTTTGAGCGGAAAACCTCTCCAGCCCTGTCTCAGTGCGTTCAACAGGTGAAATCAGGCCTTGGGAGCACACTGCAGGTCCCCGGCGGCGTGGCGCTGTTTGCCACAGGCGGAATCTGCAGTTTCCAGCCGGCAGGTAATACCACAGCAGCCAGTGCCGGTTAAGGAGCTTTCGTCGCATGGCCAAGCTCCTGTTGGCTTGGCGCACACTGTTGTTGCAGCTCAGGTCGTTTGGCCCAGGCTTTTAAAAAGGCTTTCCCTTCCGACTGGTACCAGCCATAGCCTTGCTGCCGTTCCAGTGACAACTGATTGACGTCACTGTACGTCTGACCATCGCGATCAAAAAACACCGGTTTTTCATCTTTCAGACTGTAAAAACGCGCCCACAGTACCCGGCCTTTCTCTGGCACCAGACTGGAACCTGTGGCTGTGCGTTGCCATTTTTTGTCGGTGATTTGATGCTGCTGCAGCCATAAAGCGCCATAACACAAGGTACGGTGAACCCCCGGCTGGTCACTGGCTTTGCCCAGCAACAGAGCCAGCAGTTTGGCACTTTCGGTGCTGACCAGACTGACCTGTTCAAATTTACGGGCCGCCACCGGAGCCAGCGTTAAGGGATGATGCTGTGCAGTCCAGACGGTAGGGCGGCCATTCAGCACCACCACCGCCTTCACCAGAAACTGCACACCACGCTGAAAACTCTGACTGGCTTGCTGTTGCTGTTCAGTGCTGAACAAAGGCGACTGGCTGATATCCGACAACAAACTGAGTAAGTCCGTCATCACATGATCATTTAAGGTGGCGGCGTCATGGTAGCCGCCCCGCAGCGGGTAAGTCTGAGGAAAACCTCCATTGGGAAACTGAGCCTGAAGCAGGAACTGCAGCGCTTTATCAAGGCTATGACGGATCCGCTGCCGCGCCGCACCGTCGGCCTGCGGGTAGTAGTTCATCAGCCAGCGTATCTGGCTGCTGGTCGCGCTGTTATCAAAAGTGGGAATATAGGCTGGCTCCGCACCAGCCCACTGACCCGGCCGACGTGGCTGACGCATGTCTGTTCTTTTACTCCAGCCGCCACTTGGCGTTTGGTAACTCAATACCGCCGCCAGTTCCGCTGCCGAACTGATCGCCTCCAGGCCAAAGTTTTTGGCTTTAGGCGCCGCCAATGCTTTGGTTAAACCCAGAGCAGTCAATTCCTTTGTAAACTGCTGCTGGTCCTGCTGCTTTAACTGCACTGATTGCTGCAGATACTGCTGCCAGTCTGGCGTTAACGGCTGATCCTGCCAGTACGAAGAGCCCCAGACGGGGCTCCCCAACAGCAGCAGAAAAAATCCACTGCAACGGCTCATCAGAAGGTCCCCCGCACACCGACCAGATACTGGCGGCCGGTCAGCAGGTATTCCACTGGCCGCGAGGTATAGACATCACTCCACTGTTCAGTGGCCGCATTGGTCAGGTTAATGGCTTCGAAGCTCAGTGACAGGCTGTCGCTGAGTTTGTAGCGGGACGAGAAGTTCAGCTGCCCCTTGTCTTCATAACCCCGGCCGAAATTCCCTTCGTCTTTGTATTTGTCCAGGTACTCCTTGATATAACGTTCGCGGAAGTTCCAGGAAAAACGCGCACTGAAATCGCCGTGCTCATAATACAGAGTGGTGTTGTACGCCAGCCGCGAGGTTTCTTCGGCCAGCAGGCTCAGTGGCACCTCAGTGAATGGATCCGTCAGATCTTTCATGTAATCAATCCAGGTCAGGTTGCTCTGAATACCAAAACGGTTCCAGGGCTCAGGCAGGAAGCTGAAGGGTTGCTGGTAAATAAACTCAGCCCCACGCACCCCTTCGGCTGGCGTATTGATCAACTGCGTCACCTCCCAGGTGATGGTCGACGGATCCGTGTCGCCCAAGTCAATGCCCAACTGCGACAGTTGCTCACGGCTGAACACCTGCGAGGTAGAGCCTTTCGACAAGCCAGTGATGTCTTTGTAGAACACGGACAATGCCAGCAGGGCTTCGTCGTCAAAGTACCATTCCAGACCCACATCAATCTGCTCCGATTCGTACGGCATCAAGGTTGGGCCTGCCCCCATTTCAATGGTTGCGGTCGGGTCTTTCGAGTCCGGGGTATTCACTTTAATGGCCGAAGCAAGATCCGCAATCGCAGGCCGGGTAATGGCTTTGGCCAGGCTAAGGCGGGCCACCACCTCATCCGTCAGATCATAGGCCAGGTTTAAACTGGGAAGAAAATCTTTATTGCTGCTGGTGGTGGAGCGCCAGCCGTAACCGCCAGCCAAATCGGCCCCGGCTCCGCGGCCAGCGGTGTAACCGTCTGCATAGATATGGTCCAGGTTGACAATGCCTGAGGTGTTTTCATTGTCCAGATAACGGCCACCAATATTACCGCGCAGCTCTTTGCCCGCCAGCTCCGCTTTAAAATCGAGCTGAATAAACAGGCCCGAGACTTTTTCTTCAATATCGTAAGTTGAGTTGTAACGCTGTTTCGCTTCAAAGAAATCGGCTGTCGAAAAGGCGTTATACACCTTCTGGTAGTCGGTGGTTAACCAGCTGTTGGAATCCAGCGTGGAGTTGCCGGGGATAGACGCGGCATTGCCAAAATGCTGACCGGCATCAGCCAGCGAAATACCAAACAATGAACCGGCGCGCTCGGCGGCAGGTAACTTCAGCACCAGCGATTCCGCCGCATCACCACTGGTTTTATTGGTGCTGGTGTTCAGCACTTTCCAGCCGTTGTCGTACTGCACATTGGCGGTTTTGAACGTGCGGTGGTTCAGGCCCCATTTCAGCGTCAGCCCGTCATTGATTTCATAAGCAAAATTCAGTGAAAAGTTATTGTTTTCGCTGTTAATCTGCTGACTGCGGTTACGCACCAGACCCAGGCTGTACAGGGACGGGTCCAGCATCAGTTGCTGCAATTGCTCTTTGCTGTAGCTGCCGCCAAAAGCCTGAGCCGGTGCAAAGGCAAAGGCCGGCATATCCATATTCATAGTGGCAGTGCCAATGCTGGTGCCGGTTTGGCTGAGCAGGCTGATAGGGTCAATGGCGCTGTCGTAGCTGTACGCGAACGTGGAGTTAAAGCTGTCCAGGCCAAAGGTGCGCTGGTAAGGGATATCCAGATCCGATGTGCCGCTACCGGCCAGAAAACTGATTTTCAGCGCGTCGCTGACATGCCAGTCAACCGAGAAAGTCACCTGATTAAAGTCCGAATTGGACACATCCTGGCGGGCTTCAGAGCGGATAGGCACGCCGGACAAGGTTGCAGCCACCAGGGTATTGTTGGCATCGACCAGCAGGTTCTCGGCATAAATACTGGTTTTGCTGCTGACATTGCCACGCAGCAAGGCGGAGTACTGGAACTCATCCATGGTGCTGTCGAGTTTGGCCTGCAGAATATCCAGATTCAGTAAGATATCGTCAGTGGGCTGGTATTGAAATGCCGCCGTCAGGCCTAACCTGTCCTGTTGTTTATTGAAAATGGAATACCGTGGAATACGCGGCAGCCAGATGCCTTCCATGTTTTCATTGGTATAAACCCCTTTCGGACTAAGCTGAGTCACAGGCGCAGCCGTCAGCAGATTATCGGCGCTATCTTTTACCCAGGACGGATTGTTTACCGACCAGCGCACTGTGGTGGCGCCTTCACTTTGCACCAGACCTTCGGAGTAGGCCGCCGACACCAGCACACCAAATCTGTTGTCCCAGTTTTGACTGAACATGAGCGAACCGCGGGGGGTTACTTCTTCCGCCACATCGTTGTAACGGCCATTGAGGTTATAGGCAAACTTGCTGTCCTGGTACTGAAAAGGCCGCGCCGTTTGCAGGTTCACATTGCCGGAAATACCGCCGTCTTCCAGTTCAGCCGCCACAGTTTTATTCACATCGATTTGGGTAAACAGCTCGGAGGCAAAGACGTTAAAGTCAAAAGCCCGGCTTTTGTTGGCGCCGCCAGACGCATCTGTCGCCGCACCGGCCGACGCCGATTCCATACCGTTGATGGTGGTTTTAACAAAAGCAGCCCCCAGACCCCGTAAGCTGATCTGGCGGCCTTCCCCGGCGTCTTGCTCAATGGCGACACCGGGAATACGGGCCAGGCTGTCGGCCACGTTCAGGTCCGGGAACTTACCCAAATCCTCCGCCAGAATAGTTTCTTTGCTGCCTACAGCTTCACGTTTAGCCGACAAGGCCAGACTCAGACTGCCGCGGTAACCTGAGACCTGAATGACCTCGACCTCCTGCTCTGCCGCGCTTTTGGTCTGCTGCTGTTGCTGCGCTACTACGGAGCCACTGCCCAGCGCCAGCCAAATAGCCAGGCTGAGTTTGCCCGGAAGAAAAGCTTGATTCGTCATATTTGATTCCCTGTTGTTTCTTTTTGAGATTGTTGTTTTTTTCCCCGTAGGGCCGGTGTGAGCAGGTTGAGTCCCTGTCTGACGACTGCCATTTATCAAATGCCACCGGTAGCAAAATGACAAAACAATAAACCGGAGAACGACCCCCTGCCGCTGACCAGAACGGCGGCAAGGGACGACACCCCTTCACTGACAAGTGTGTGAATTCAGAACAAAAAATCCGTAGCTAAAAAGCCAGACTGACGCTGCTGCACCATGCTGCGTACCAGACCAATGCCCTGTTCAGTCCCTTTAATGGCCACCAGTGTCGGAATGGAAAACTGATGCAAGGCATCCTGCACCGACAAAGTGCCTTCGGCAGAGTCTTTGCGGCCGGTAAAAGGGAAGGAATCCGGGCTGCGCTGACACTGGCTGTTGATGTTGATGCGGCCCACCTGGTTGGCAAACAAGTCGACCAAAGGCCCGATGGCCGCGCCGTCCTGACCAAAAATACTCAGTTGCTGGCCAAAGTTGCTGTGGATCACATATTCAATGACTTCGCTGATATCGTCGTATGGCACCAGCGGCACCAGCGGACCAAACTGCTCTTCCTGATACAGCCGCATGGATGGGCTGACCGGGTACAGCAAGGCCGGCCGCATTAAAGGCCCGGCCAGCTCGCCGCCGCCCGGGTTTTGCACTGTCGCACCATTTGCCAGCGCATCCTCAATCAGCGCCTGCATGGCCGCCGTTTTACCTGGTTCCGGCATAGGGGTAATTTGCGCACCGGCACGCCAGGGCATGGCTAACTGCAGTTTGTTGATTTCGGCCACCAGCAATGGCAACAGTGCGTCCACCTGCTGACGCGGCGCGAAAATAATCTTCAGCGCCGTACAACGTTGGCCGTTAAAACTCAAAGCACCGGCAATAATTTCGGTGGCGGTTGTCGCCAGCGCCGCACAGGGCAGCACAATAGCCGGGTTTTTGGCATCCAGACCCAACACCGCTTTGAGCCGGTGAGGCTTGGGGTGCAGCCGTTTTAAGTCACTGGCGCCTTTATTGGTGCCGATAAAAGCCAGCACATCCACTTTGCCGCTTTCCATCAGCGCACCGACGGTTTCCCGGCCGCGACCATAAATCACATTAATAACCCCAGGAGGGAAGCAGTCGGCGAAGGCCTGCAGCAGCGGTTCAATCAGCAAGACGCCGTATTTGGCGGGCTTAAACACCACGGTGTTGCCCATCATCAGCGCCGGAATTAAAGTGGTAAAGGTTTCATTCAGCGGGTAGTTAAAAGGCCCCATACAAAGCACCACCCCCAGAGGCACCCGGCGGATTTTGCCTAACACACCCTGCTCGCTGACAAAGTGGCTGTCGGCCCTGTCCTGTTGCTTCATCGCCTGCACTGTGTCACGAATGTAGTCACAGGTGCGGTCAAATTCTTTGCTGGCGTCTGCTGTATTTTTGCCAATCTCCCACATCAGCAGCCGGATCACCGCATCCCGTTGCTTCAGCATGGCCACCAAAAAGGCTTCAATATGACGGATGCGTTCCAGCACCGGCAAGGTCGGCCAGTGGCCACGGCCCAAATCATAGGCCTTAACCGCGGCGTCCAGCGCCTGCAAGGCCGCTGCGCTGTCCATCAGCGGGGTCGCGCCCAGGATCACCGGGTTCAGTGTGTTGCTTTGTTCATCACGCAAGCAAACCGGGCTGACCACTGGAGCCAGTTCACCCGGCCATTGCTGCAGTGCACCAGCCACCAGGTAATGCCGCTGCTCAAGCGCTACAGGCTGTGGGAATTCAACCGCCAGCTCAGCGGCGGTTGGAAACAATGGGGTTAAGTCAGACATACAAGCTCCTTTTCGCACCAGGTGAATTGCGAACCCAGGTTGTAGTGCTGGCGTTATTGTTGTGTCCGGGCCAGCTCCATCATCTCTATACCCAAACAACTTTAAGGGCGACGGGTATCATTAGTTCAGAGTGTACCTTTGGGTAAAAGCCCGGAAATTGTCATGACTGACAATAGCGCCTGTGTGCTCCACCACAAAAGCAGCCAAAGCTGCAGCCAGCCGTGCTGCTGCTTTGGCATCTTTGCCAGCCAAACGCGCGGCCAGATAACCGCCATTAAAGGAATCACCCGCTGCTGTGGTGTCCACCACTTTTTTTACTGTCACGGCCGGCATATGAAAGCTCTCTGCACTGGTGTGCACAGTGGCGCCCTCTTTGCCGTTTTTCACTACTATTTCGGCCACACCCAGCTCTGCCAGCTGCACCACCACATCCTCAGTACTTTGGGCGTTAAACAGCACTTTGTGGTCGTCCAGCCCGGGCAGCGCCAAATCGGATAAGGCATAAGCACGCACAAACGCCGCTTTGCAGTCGTCCACGCTGCGCCACAAGGTAGGCCGGTAGTTCGGGTCAAACGCAATTTTTACACCGGCCGCCTTTAATTCAGCCAACAGACCAAACAAGGTTTCACGGTCCGCTTCAGGCAAAATCGCCAGGCTGATGCCGGAGAAATAAAACCAGTCACTGCGGCTGAGCTGACCCAACGTCAGCTGTTGCTGATACAAAGCGATGGTTTGTTTAGCGGCCGAACTGTCGCGCCAATACACAAAGCTGCGTTCGCCGAAACAGTCGGTGTTGATCATATACAGGCCAGGCCGCGCGGTTTTACTGCGCAGCATCAGGCTGCTGCCAAGCTTCTCCGCTTCCACCGCCGCCAGCAATTTATCGCTGATCAGATCCGTGCCTACTGCGGTAAAAAAGTCGACCTGCACAGCCGGGTTCATCCGTTTTAAATACACGGCGGTATTAAATACATCACCGGCAAAATTCTGGTGGTAGACGTTTTCCACCAGTTGGTACAACTCCACCATGCATTCGCCCAATACGATGACCCGACCCGTCATACACTTCCCCTTGTTAAGCTGATTTGCGCAGAGGCGCGGATTTTTCGGCCAGACAGGTGCCGGCCAGACGTACAGACTCGGCCGTCAGCGCCGTGATAGCCGCGTAATGGCCCGCTTTGACCAGATCGGCCGGTGTCAGCCAGCTGCCACCGACCACAAACACATTGGGCAGGCTCAGGTACTCTGTCAGATTCGCGGCGCTGATACCACCGGTCGGGCAGAAACGCACTTGCTGAAAAATGCTGCGCACTGCGTTCAGCAGTGGGGTACCACCACTTAAATTGGCCGGAAAAAACTTCAGCTCATTCAGGCCCATTTCGTGGGCCATCGCCATTTCAGACACAGTGGACACCCCAGGTGCCAACGGCAGTCCGGTGTCGATCATCGCTTGCAGCAAGGCTGGTGTAGAGGCCGGGCTGACCAGAAACTGGGCACCGGCATTTTTGCAGTCCTGCGCCTGAGCCGCATTCAGCACAGTACCAGCACCGACCAGTACCGAAGGCAAGGCCGAACGAATGGCGCTGATGGCGTCCAGCGCTTTTGGCGTGCGCAGCACCACTTCCACCGCACTCACCCCACCCTGCGCCAGCGCAGCAGCTATATCGACCGCCTGCTCTGGTTGTTCAGTCTGAATAATGGGCAGCAAAGGGCAGCCATTTAATAAGCGGGACAAAGCGGTCATACAGGGTCTCCATTAAGTAACAAGTTCCATTGGGGCTGCACAGCATCAGTGGCCGACTGGTGGTTCAATACGTCATAAGCACGGCTTAACGCTGCGACAAACTCTGGCTGTTGGCTCAGGCGGGCCGGAAATACAGCATCCAGCGCCAACCACAAGGGCAGATCGGTGGCGGCCTTACCACTGCACTGGCCTGCTATTGCCAGTAACTGCGAGGCGAAGGGGTCCACCAATGGCACAGGTTCAGCCAATTGCTGCTGCATGGCGCGGCGGCGGATAAACTGCAGCCAGCTGGCAATAGCGACGGCGAGCAGCCGTACCGGACGACCGGCCTGAACGTTATCCAGAATCACCGGGATCAGCCGCATCGGCAGTTTTTGTGAACCGTCCCAGGCAATTTGTGCCAGCAAATGCCGCACTGAGGGGTTTAAAAAGCGCTGGAAAATAGCAGCGCTGTACTGGGCTAAATCCAGGCCTTTGAGCTCAGGCACCGACGGCAGAATTTCCTGCTGTACCAGCAGTGTCACCAGTGCCGCTAACTGCGGGTGCGCCATGGCATCCAGCACAGTTTCGAGGCCAAGCAACGAGCCCAAATAAGCCAGAGTGGAATGCGGGGCGTTTAATAAACGCAGCTTGGCTTTCTCAAAGGCGGTCACGTCCGGCGTGAAAATTACCCCGGCTTCGCGCCAGGCGGGCTGCTCTGCCGGTAACACATCTTCCACCACCCATTGCACAAAGGCTTCGCGTTTAACTGGCCAGGCATCGGCAAAGCCAGTACGCTGCTGCACCAGCTCACGCAACGCATCGTCGGTGGCCGGGGTAATGCTGTCGACCATAGAACAAGGGCAAATCAGCTGCTGTAACGCCGCGAGGAAACCAGCCCGTTCGCGATACGCCAGCGCATGCGCGGCAAAACGTTGCACTGAGGCTTTGAGCTTATGGCCATTGTCGGTCAGGTTGTCACAGCTCATTAAGGTCAGCAGTGGCACACCGGCCTGATAACGCAGGAACAACGCCTGCACCAGCAAACCGATGGCAGACTCAGCCCGCACTGAGCCGTCCGGCACTACTTCTGCCAACGCCAGATCCGCAGCCACCACCGGCAGGGTCAGATCCAGTTCACCTCGGCCATTCAGGCAGTAGCCTTTTTCCGTAATGGTCAGAGTGACATAACGGCATTGAGGCGCCGTTAAACGGGCCAGCACCTGGCCGTACTGACTGGGTGCCACCAGCACTTCGGCGATGGAGCCCACCAGTTCAAGTTCGGTCTGCTGCTCCATCGCGGCCAGATAATACAAGCCATCTTGTGGCTGCAAGGCCGCGGCCACATCGGCGCTTCGCATCGACACCGCACAAATACGCCAGTCACCACCAGCGAGCAACAGAGCTCTGTGGGTGTACCAGGCCTGGTGACCGCGGAAAAACGCGCCAGGGCCTAAATGCACCAGGCCTATGCCCGGTGTTTTGTTCTGCAGATAAGCAGGCAACACATCCTGCGCAGTAGTGCGGCTCAGACGACTCATAACTGGTAGGCCTGCTTGGCTAATTTGTAAGTCAAATCATGCGCCAACTGATGGGCTTCGTCTTCGTTCAGACGGTGCTCGGCCACCAGCTGCGCCAGGAAACGGCAGTCAATGCGGCGGGCCACGTCGTGACGGGCTGGAATCGACAGAAACGCACGGGTGTCGTCATTAAAACCGACCGTATTGTAAAAACCAGCCGTTTCAGTCACCTGATGGCGGAACCTGAGCATGCCTTCCGGGCTGTCGTGGAACCACCAGGCCGGGCCCAGTTTCAGCGCCGGGTAATGACCAGCCAATGGCGCCAGCTCCCGGGCGTAGGTGGTTTCGTCCAGCGTAAACAGAATAATCTTCAGGCTGGGCTCGTTGCCGTATTTCTGCAACAAAGGTTTTAACTGGCTGACAAACTCGGTCGGGCTTGGAATATCTGCGCCTTTGTCGGCGCCGAAGCGCTCAAAAATCACCTGGTTATGGTTACGGTGTGCGCCGGGGTGAATTTGCATGGTCATGCCATCTTCCAGGCTCATGCCGGCCATTTCGGTCAACATCTGGCCACGGAACAGTTCGGTCTCTTCCGCGCTGGCCGTGCCAGACAGGCACCTGGCAAACAGCGCTTCGGCCTCTTTGAAAGGCAAATCGGCGGTTTTGGCGGTGGGGTGACCATGGTCGGTTGCCGTAGCGCCGTGATCGCGAAATACAGCCCGGCGAATGCGCAGTGCCTGCAGGTAACCGGCCCAGTTTTGGGTGTCCTGACCTGTCAGTTCGCCCAGTTTGGCGATATTGGCGGCAAAATCAGCGCGGTCTGCGTCCACCACGTCATCAGGCCTGAAGGTGGTGATCACCCGTTGTTCAAAACCGCTGCCTTTGAGTTTGGCATGATGGCGTAAATCGTTCAGCGCGCCTTCTGTGGTGGCAATGACTTCAATATTAAAACGGTCCAACAGTGCCCGTGGTTTATAGGCTGCGGTCGCCAGCGCCGCATTGATATGGTCGTAGTACAGATCAGCAGTTTGTGGGCTTAATGCCACATTCAGACCAAACACATCGTGGAACACCGAATCCAGCCAGATGCGGGATGGCGTGCCGCGGAACAGGTAATAGTGTTCAGCAAAAATGCGGAAAATCTTGCGGTAGTCTGTTTCCACCGCGCTGCCGTCTTTACGGCGAATGCCCAGTTGCTCCAGGCTGATGCCCTGGCTGTACAGCATACGGAATACATAGTGGTCCGGCAGCAGCAGCAGGCTGGTGGCATTGTCCCAGTTCTGGTTATCGGCAAACCAGCGCGGGTCTGTGTGACCATGCGGGCTGATAATAGGCAAATCTTTGATTTCGGCATACAAACGGCGCGCGATATCACGTTGCTGTGGTTCGGCGGCAAATAAACGATCGGGATGTAAACTCAGCACTGTCATGATGTCTCTCTTAGCCTTGGGGCTGCGCTTATAAAGTCACGCCGTTTTTCCAGATGGCGATTTCTTTGTTCAGATACACTTCGTTGCGGGTGCGCTCACCTGAGGCCACCGCCACTAAATAACGGAAAAATTCTTTGGCAAATTCAGTCACCGACTGCCCCGGCTGCAACATGGCGCCGGCGTCATAGTCAATCCAGGTCGGTTTGCGGGCCGCCAGCGCTGAATTGGACGCAATTTTGACGGTGGGAACCGGAAAGCCCAGCGGCGTGCCGCGGCCAGTGGTAAACAGGATCAGGGTGGCGCCAGCGGCCGTTAAGGCTGTGGAGGACACTGCGTCATTGCCGGGGCCCTGCAATAACGTCAGGCCAGGCACCGTGGCCTGCTGACCATAGTCAATCACCTGCTCCACTATGGCGGAACCGCCTTTCTGAATTGCCCCCAGCGACTTTTCTTCCAGTGTGGTGAGACCACCGGCTTTATTGCCCGGGCTTGGGTTTTCGTACACCGGCTGATTATTGGCAATAAAGTACTGTTTAAAGTCATTCACCAGCTGCACTATGCCGTCAAACACCTGCTCAGTGCGGGCCCGCGCCATCAGCACTTGCTCAGCCCCAAACATCTCGGGCGTTTCGGTCAGGATCACTCTGGCACCGGCCGCACTGGCTAAATCGGCAATCTGGCCCACCAGCGGGTTGGCGGTCAGGCCACTGAAACCATCGGAACCACCGCATTTCATACCAAAACTTAAATCCGACACCGGGCAGTCGGTGCGCGCATCCTGACTCATCAGCTGCAGCAGCTCTTTGGCGGCGGCCAGACCCTCTTCGTCCTCATCACTGACCTGCTGGGCGTTAAAGGCGCGAAGACGGTTTTGGTCCAGGTGCTCCAGGCCCATCAGCAAGGTGGTCAGTTGGTTGTTCTCGCAGCCAAGACCAATAATCAGCACAGCACCGGCATTGGGGTTTTGCGCCAGGCCAGCCAGAATGCTGCGGGTATGGTTTAAATCATCACCCAGCTGCGAGCAGCCAAAGGGGTGGGTATAAGCAAACACCCCATCAATATTTGGCAGTTGCTGCGCTTCACAATACTGCTGGGCGGCTTTGGCAATACGGCTGGCCGCCTGATTGACACAACCCACTGTATTGAGAATCCACAGCTCATTGCGGGTGCCGACCTGGCCATTGCCACGGCGGTAGCCTTTAAAATGGGTGGGTAAATCGGCCGGATACCTCAGAGGGCTGGCCTGTAAGCCTTGGTAGCTGTAGTCCAGTTCACCATCCAGCGCCGTTTTCAGGTTATGGCTGTGGATATGCGCACCGGCTGCTACATTGGCCGTCAGTACCCCAATGGCATAGCCGTATTTAATAACCTTGTCGCCCTGGGCCAGGGCCGTTAATGCCAGCTTATGACCTGCCTGCACGGCCTCGCTCACACAGATATGCTGCCAGGGCGCCGGTAATGGCTGACCAGCCTCCAGGTTCTGTAAAGCCACCAGCACATTGTCACGTGGATGCACCTGCCACACCAACGCCTGTGGTTCACCGGTCAGGGGGGCACTGCAACTGGCAGATTGTGACTTGATTTCTGTACTCACTGTTGACCCTTATGGCCGCTATACAGCCTGAAATTTGCCATTGTCCATCGGTAGCAAAAACCGGACAAAAATTTAACTCTGTGGGCTGTGTTGCCAGGCCTCACCATTCAGTTGCACCTGTTGTGTCCGGATCTCGCTCACCTGCTCCAGCACGCCCAGCTGCAAAGCCCGGGCTGTAACCTTAGACAACTGAATAAGCCCTATAGGCGCCTCGGCAAAACCACGCAGCTCAAATAAACGTTCTGCCTGGCCTATCTCTACATTGTGCAGCGAGACATTGCGCACTTGAGGCAGGAAAGCACCATCCCGGCCTTCTTCATAAAAATAGTTGATCACAATGGCGTCTTTCACCTGACCAATCACAATGTCACGCAGCGCCACTGTGTCGATTTCACCGCCACGCAACGCATTGGTTTTAATCCGCAGCCCCCGGTCTAAATCCGGGCTGCTCATTACCAGACGACGGGCAAAAATCGCGTGAGCGCCACCAGAGATTTCACTGCCCAGCACCACACCGCCATGACCGGCTTTCATCACACAATCCTGGATCAGCACCTGCTGCACCGGCGTGGCGAACCGACGGCCATCGGCATTGCGGCCAGATTTGAGCGCGATGCAGTCATCACCTGTGTCAAATTCACAACCTTCAATCAGCACCCGCTGGCAGGATTCCGGATCACAGCCATCCGAATTCGGTCCATGACTGATGCACTTCACATTACGCACTGTTAAATCCTGGGTCAGCACCGGATGAATCAACCAGAATGGCGAGTTGGTCAGTGTCAGGCCTTCAATCCGCACTTGCTGGCAGTCATAGGTTTGCAGCAAAGGCGGACGCAGAAAATTCGGTGTCAGTACCCGCTGTTCCACTGGCAGCCCCTGTTCGGTCATTTGCATCAGCAAATCACGACCGGCTTTTTGCTCCTGCTCAGGGTTTACCTGCCAGGGCGTATGTTTCCACGCCCCTTTCCACGGCCACCAGTGCTGATTGCTGCCACCGCCATCAATGCGGCCCAGCCCCGTGACCGCAATATTGGTCGCCTGATAAGCATAAATCAGTGGCTGATAGCCCATCAGTTCCATACCTTCCCAGCGCGTATGCACATAAGGCAGGTAAAGTTCCGGCTCAGGCACAAACTGCAATAACGCATCTTTGGCCAGATGCAACTCCACATTGGATTTCAGCCGGATGGCGCCACAAGGCCAGACGCCGGCACTGAGCAGCACCCGGCCTCCCCCCTGTTGATGGCATAAATCAATCAGTGCCTGCAGCGCCTGACGGTTATGCCGGGCCAGACTGACCGCCTGAATCGCTTCGGCCTGACTGGGCAGTACCTGCACCTGATGAGCGCTGGCCTGGTAAATTTTTGGCGGGATCGTCACAGGCTGGACAGAGGCTTCAATAGCGTCCGCCTGCTGCCATAACAACTCCAGTCCGCTGAGCTCCACAGCGGGGCCGGCCGAGCTGCAATGGCTCAGTACTACTGGGGCAGTTAATGCCAGAGAGCTTTTCAGAAAATCTCGTCTGTCCATCCGGTTCACTCTTATCAGGCCTGAGATCCGGCCCATTTCTCTGGTAATAAAAACATCTTAAAACAACTTGCCACCGGTAGCAATATGACAATTAAAGTTTATGCCACCGATGGACAAATTAATTAGAGCCCATACTCTGGCTTAGGGCTTGTTGACGTTTCAGGGTTATTTTTGCAGCAGCCTAGCCGGTTTTTATGCAAGGCAGTGCGAGAGCAGTGTAGTTAGTCTACATAAACGAGTACTAACGCAGCAGAAAGACCGGCCAGGCGCTGCCCTTCGGGTTCGGTCTGGCGGCGCCCTGCACTTTGTCACTCGTCGCTTATTTAGAATAACTAAACTTCGCTCCTCGTTTCGCGTTCAGAACGCCGCCAGAGCGAACAAAATTTAATCTCGAAACGTCAACAAGCCCTAGTTGCACAGCCAGAAAATAAAGGGGTTAATCCTGTTTTAAGGTGGAATCCCGCACCACTAAAGTCGGTGCTACTTTGGCCGCCACATTGCGGGCAGCGGAGTCATTGTCTTCAATGCTCATAATAATTTTGGTGGCCGCCAGCTGGGCCATTTGCCGCACCGGCCGGCGGATAGTGGTCAGGGCCGGGATCACCCGGCTGGCCAGCAAGTTGTCATCAAAACCCGCCACAGACAGTTCCTCCGGCACTTTAATACCCAGCAGATGAGCGGCTTTGAGCAGGCCTGCCGCCATCTGGTCGTTATAGGCAAAAATGGCGGTGGGCCGCTCCGGCTGGCTCAGCAGCTGCATGGCACACTGGGTAGCGGCTTCATAGGTAGCTTCACTTTCCAGCACCCAGTCCGATCGCAGTTTAATGCCATAAGCCGACAGTCCCAGCTCAAACCCATTCAGACGCTCCACTGACGATTTATAACGCAAGGGACCACTGATGTACGCAATATGCTGGTGACCCAACTGTGCAAAATAACGTGCCATTTCAGCCGCTGCCGCTCTGTCGTCAGACACCACGGAGCGGCTGGGTTCATCCAGCAGTACAGAGGTCAGCCGCACATAAGGCTGGCCTGCCTGATCCAAAGCCTGCGCCAGATGTTCCAACTCCGACACGGGCGGCAGAATGATCACCCCATCCAGTTTGGATCTGTTGATAAAGGTGAAGCAGTCCTGCACCAGAGTTTCGCTACGGTAGCGGCAGGGGTGAACCACCAGCTCATAACCACGTTGTGAACAGCTCTCCAGCACACCACGCTGCACATCATCCAGATACAAGGCGTCCGGGTTATCATAAATCAAGCCAAGCAGATAAGAGCGGCTGGACGCCAGGCCACGGGCCTGCGGACTGGGAGTGTAGTTCAGTTCAGCAATCACCTTTTCCACCCGGACCCGGGTCGACTCGCCAACACTCAAAGAGCCATTCAGCACCCGCGATACGGTGCGTTTGGACACACCGGCAATACGGGCCACGTCATTAATGGTCGAGGTTTTCAGTGAGATCAAAGGTGTTACTCCATGGTTAAAAGGGCCAGTTACAGCTCGGCCACAGCCATTCTATCCTGAATTGCAAAACTGAAGCCAGCCGCAACAATTCCGTTACAGCCCAAGCGCCGCTGGCAGCCACTCGCTGATTGCCGGCACATAAGTGATCAGCAGCAATACCACAATCATCGCCAGATACATAGGCAACAATGGCCTTAACAATTGTTCCAGCTTCACTTTAGCGACGGCGCAGGCGACAAACAGCACACTGCCGACCGGTGGAGAAATCAGGCCGATCGACAGATTCAGGATCATCATAATGCCGAAGTGCAGTGGCGACAGGCCCAACTCCATCGCCACAGGCAAGAAAATAGGCGTAAAGATCAGCACGGCTGGCGTCATATCCATAAAGGCGCCGACGATCAGCAGAATCACATTGATCAGCAGCAGGATCAGAATTGGGTTTTCACTTAAGGTGAGTAAGCCTGCACTGACCGACTGCGGGATATTTTCGTACGATAAAATCCAGGACATGGCCGCTGAAGTGGCAATCAGCGCCAACACTATGGCGGTAGTCTCCGTCGATTTCAGCAAAATTTTACCTAAGTCGGCCAGCGCCACTTCTTTGTAAATCATCACCGCCAGCACAAAGGAATAGACCACCGCAATGGCACCGGCTTCGGTCGCGGTAAAAGCGCCGCTGATAATGCCACCAATCACCAGCACTATCATCAGCATACTGGGAATGGCTGCCGCCACTTTGGGGATCACCACAGACAATGGCAAACGGGCGGCGACAGGAAAGCCTTTGATTTTGGCGTAACCGGCACAGACAACCATCAGCGCCAGGCCCAGCAAAATACCGGGCAAATACCCGGCAACAAAGAGCGCCGCGATAGACACACCGCCACTGGCTATAGCGTACACAATCATAATATTGCTGGGAGGGATCAGCAGACCTGTAGTGGAAGCAGCCGCCGTCACCGCGGCGCTGTAGTTGTCGTCATAGCCCTGCTTTTTCATCTCCGGCAGCATAAAACTGCCAATGGCTGAAGTCGCCGCCACTGCAGAGCCGGAGATAGCGCCAAACAACATACAGGACACCACATTCACCAGCGCCAGGCCACCTGGCAAAGCACCAACCAGCGCCATCGCACATTCAATCAGCCGCTTGGCTATACCGCCACGCCCCATCAATAAACCGGACAGCACAAAAAACGGAATGGCCAGCAAAGCAAAACTGTTCAGGCCACCCGCCATCCGCTGCGCCAGCGTGGTGATGGCTGGCAGCACATCCATACTCAACAACATGGTGGCCAGGGTGGCTAAACCAATACAAAACGAAATGGGCACGTTTAAAAACAGCAGAATAAAAAACAGCCCCAATAACACCAATGCAGACAATTCCATTATTCCGACTCCGCACAATTCAATGGCTTACCACGCCACAAACACAACAGCTGGCAGTAGCCATACACGGCAATCAGCAAGCCCGTCAGCGGCAACACCAGGTAAATCCAGCCCATACCAATGCCCAAGGCGGCTGACATCTGGTTCAGCTCAAAGGCCAGCCGCACCAAAGCGCCTCCACCAATAACCAGCACAGCGACAGCAAACAGCACCACACAGCTGGTCAGCAGCATTGCCATCTTGTGCTGAGCTTTGGCCGGCAGTTTGCTGGTCAGAATATCCAGCCCCAGATGCTGGCCGGTGCGATAAGCCCAGGCCGCCCCTAACATACCAATCCACAACAACAAGGTGCGGGCAATTTCTTCGGTCATTGAACTGGGGCTGCCCAGGATAAACCGCGATACCACCTGCCAGCACACCACCAGCACAATGGCAGCCATCAGGCCAATCAGCACCCGACGTAAAAATTGATCGATCCAGAACAACGATTTAGTCATTTTGCGGCTCCTGTGTTTGGGTCGGCCTTTGAACCTGGTCCGGCGCCGCTTTCACTTGCGCTATAGCACTGATTAAATCGCCGACCACAGAACCGTGCAGGCGTTGGTGCAGCGGCTGCACCGCCTGAATAAACACGGTTTTGTCCGGGTAAATCACCTCCACACCCGCTGCTTTGACTTTAGCCAGCGCATCGTGGGTTGAGATTTTCCAGGCTTCCCGCTGATACGCCACCGAATCAGCCACAGCCTGCTGCAACCAACCTTGCTGCTCTGCACTCAGGCTATCCCAGATATGCTGACTCATCAGGATCAGGTCCGGCACGCTGGTATGTTCATCCAGCAGGTAGTACTTACACAGCTCGTAATGGCGGGATAAATAAAAACTGGGCGGGTTGTTTTCGGCGCCATCCACCACCCCTTGTTGCAGAGCGGTGTACAGCTCGCCCCAATCCACCGGCGTGGCGGCACCGCCGAGCGTCTGCACCATCTGCACAGCAGTCTGGCTGTTGGGCACGCGGAATTTCAGGCCGGCTAAATCGGCCGGGCTGCTGATTTTAGCCTGGGTGGTATAAAAACTGCGGCTGCCGGCATCGTAATACCCCAGGCCTTTTAGCCGTACCGGTGATAAATCCGCCAGCAGCTTCTGGCCGATCGGGCCTTCCAGCACCTGCCATAAGTGCTGCTCGTCGCGAAACACATAAGGCACACTGAATACCTGCATGCTGGGGGCAAAGCCTTCCAGCGGTGCAGCCGACACTTTGGTTAATGCCAACGAGCCGATTTGCAGCAGTTCAATCAGTTCACGTTCAGAGCCCAGCTGACCACCGCTGTACACCTGGATCTTCATCGTGCCGCCTGAGTAGTGTTCCAGTCGCTCCGCCATGTTCAGCATGGCTTTGTGCACCACATGTTCCTGATCCAGCGAATGCGCCATCCGCAGTGTCAGTGCAGGTTCAGCCTGCTGACAGCCGGACAGCAGCCAGCAGCAGCCCACCAGGCTATACCACCATTTCATCCTCTTCTCCCCTGTTGTAACGAGCCCGGGCTCTTTGTGTTTAATGTGGCCCGGTGCTGCAGGAAATCCGGTCAGCGCAGAGCGCTGGCCGGGAATTTATCCATATCGTTGTAGTCGTGATTCTCGCCCGCCATACCCCAGATAAAGGTGTAACTGCCAGTGCCACAACCGCTGTGAATGGACCAGGGCGGTGACACCACCGCCTGTTCATTGCCGACCCAAAGATGGCGGGTTTGTTGGGGTTCGCCCATAAAGTGACAAACCTGCTGGCCTTCAGCCAGACCAAAGTAGTAATAAGCTTCCATCCGTCTGTCATGCTGGTGCGCCGGCATGGTGTTCCAGACACTGCCAGGCTCCAGCACGGTCAACCCCATCTGCAGCTGGCAGGTGTCCACCACACCACGGATCATCAACTGGTAAATCTGCCGTTTATTGCTGGTTTCCAGCGCGCCCATATCCAGCACTGTGCACTGCGCCATCGTAATATGGCGGTTGGGGTACGGATGGTGCGCCGGCGTAGAATTCAGATAGAAACGGGCCGGATTGGCCGCGTCATCACTGTGAAAGCTGACGTCTTTCGCCCCTTTGCCGACATAGAGCGCTTCGCGAAACTGCAACGGATAGTCGGTACCATCCACCCGGACCACCCCTGTCCCTCCGGTGTTGATCACACCAAGCTCACGCCGCTCCAGGAAGTAACCGGCTTTGAGCGCATCGACGGTCTGCAGCCATACAGGTGCTTGCACCGGCACCGCACTGCCAACAATCAGCCGTTCATAATGGGTGTAATTGAGCACCAGCTGGTCGGCCTGCATCAGGTTGTCGACCAGAAAATGCTGGCGTAATTTGTCAGTGTCGTAGTGCCGCACATCATCAGGATGACAGGCATAGCGCTGGGTAAATACAGGGTTCATCTTCACTCCACTTAATAAAACAACAGGCTGACTAACGCGCTAACCAGCCACCGTCCACGGCCAGTACATGCCCATGTACATAATCACTGGCTTTGGACGCAAGAAACACCACAGCGCCGGCCAAATCCGCCGGTTCGCCCCAGCGCCCAGCTGGCAAGCGGGCCAGAATCTGTTGGTTGCGCTCTGCATTGGCCTGCAATGCCGCCGTATTGTCAGTACGGAAATAGCCCGGTGCTATCGCATTCACATTCACCCCCTGCCCGGCCCATTCATTGGCCAGCGCCCGGGTTAAACCCACCACCGCATGTTTGCTGGCGGTATAGGCCGGCACCGTAATACCGCCGCTGTACGACAACATAGAGGCAATATTAATAATTTTGCCCTGGCCCCGCTCCAGCATGGCTTTGCCCAGCTGCTGGCTCAGCAAAAAAGTCGCATCTAAATTTACGGCCAGGTTTTGTTGCCAGTCCGCCAGCGCAAAGTCTTTGGCCGGAGTGCGGCTGATGGTGCCACCGCAATTCACCAGAATATCAATCTGACCCGCTTGTGCCTGTGCCTGTGTCGCCAGATTTAAAACAGCCTGCGTATCGGCCAGGTCAGCATACAGCGGATGTGCCTTGCCACCTGCCGCCTGGATCTGCGCCAGGGTTTCAGCACAGCCCCCAGCACCGGAGCTGGCACACCAGACTTCAGCCCCTGCTTGTGCCAGTGCCACAGCAATGGCCTGGCCCAGGCCACGGCTGGCGCCGGTAACCAACGCTTTTTGCCCATTTAAGCCAAATAATTGCTCAAGTAACATGCCTTTTTCCCCCTTTACCTTTACGTAAACTTCCAGAACAGCTGACGCCAAGGTAAATAGTTAAGTATATGAAAATAAATAAAAACAACTAAAACATTCAGTTTTGTTACAACTATTTCAGCTTTTTTTCTGTTCAGTATTTGACAGTAATTATGGCTTGGTGTTAGCTTTTTGCCATCGGTGGCAAAAAAACGCAAGCTAATTTTGCCACCGATAGACAAAATAATAAATTTCAATCAACAGGGCTCAGGTTGTATCGGGCCATGCTAAAAAGTCAGCAGCCAAGACTGCTGAAAAAGTAAAAAAACCAGACAAGGAATACAACATGGCAGCTCAAGCACAGGCATTTCGCCTCCATCCACTCGTGCTCGCAATGACTATCGCCGCAGGCAGCACTTCCGTGTTGGCGGATCAACAGACCGATACCACTGCAGCCAAAGCTAAAGCCGAAGAAAATGTGGAAGTCATTCAGGTGACCGGCAGCTTCCGCGACAGTTTATCCAATGCACTGAACGTCAAACGCCAGTCAGACAGCGCCATTGATTCCATCATGGCGGAAGACATCGCTGACTTCCCTGACTTAAACCTGGCGGAGTCTTTGCAGCGTATTCCTGGTGTGGCCATCAGCCGCGCTGCCGGGGAAGGCCGCCAAATCACAGTACGTGGCCTGGGCCCGGATTTTACCCGTGTCCGTATTAACGGTATGGAAGCCATTTCAACCAGTGGCGGTACGGACCAGATAGGCGGCGCCAACCGTGGCCGTGGTTTTGATTTCAACACCTTCTCTTCCGACTTATTCAGTTCCTTAACAGTGCGCAAAACCGCCAGCGCAGACGTCGAAGAAGGCTCGTTAGGCTCCACTGTGGACTTACGTGCCGCCCGTCCTTTTGACTACGATGGCTTTACCTTTACGGCATCGGGCCAGCTGGGTTACAACGATTTGTCCGAGAAAAACGACCCGAAAGCCTCATTCCTGATCAGCGATCATTTCCTCGATGGCAAATTCGGCGCTTTATTCTCTGCCTCATTTTCTGAGCGCAATTTAAAAGACCAGGGGGCAAGTACGGTGCGCTGGAACAACGTCAATGACTTTGGTTCCTACAAAGGCTCGACCACAGCCACCGAACTGAACGCTATCAACAATGCATTCCGCCCGCGTTTACCCCGTTATGACTCCTACACCCATGATATGGAACGTATCGGCCTGAGTTCAGCCTTCCAGTTCAGACCCAACGAAGATACCAAAATCGACCTGGACCTGTTGTACGCCAAAACTGATGCCACCCGGAATGAAGTGTTTTTGCAGGGCATTCTGAACTCAGGTGCCAACAGACCCACCACGGCCACAGCGGGCAGCGGTAACACAGGCGTGATGAATGTGGTGGATTATTTTATTGATGACACCAACACCATGACATACGGTGCCTTTGAGAATGCCACCATCCGTGCCGAAAACCGCTTTGACGAACTGGGCACTGAATTTACCCAGGCCAACCTGAATTTCAGCCATTACCTGAATGATGACCTGAAACTGGAAGCCATGGTGGGCAGCGCCACCTCTGAATTCGACAATCCGGTGCAAACCACCCTGGTGATGGAAAAACGTGGCGTCGATTTCAGCTACGACTACCGTGGAGCAGGCCGGGAGAGCCCAAGCCTGGTGTTCGGTGACGGTGTATTTGACCCCAACGGCTGGACGTCCAACTCAGTGCGTTTACGTCCGCTGGGTGCTGAGAACGGCTATGACACCGCTGAAGTCAACCTGAGCTGGACTTTAACTGACAGCATCAACTTAAAAGCAGGTCTGCACTACAAAGACTTTACTTTTGAAACATTCGAAGCACGCCGCTCTGCTGAAAACGCCGCTGGCGTTGTCTATACACCCGAATTAATTAAAGAATACAATTCTGGCCTGGGTTCTCAGCCGGTCTGGCTGGTGCCTGACTTTGATGCTGTCAATGCGGCTTACAACATTTACAGCAACACAGGGGTTTTTGCCGTCAGTAAAGACTTCCGCCGCGACGACAATTACTCAGCGCAGGAAGAGACCACTGGCGCTTACCTGATGGCCTCCTTTAACACTGAGCTGAATGAAGCACCGTTCTGGGGGAATGTCGGTATCCGCCGCGCCAGCACAGACCAGAGCTCCACCGCCTGGGCCACTGTCGGTGGCACAGCGCAGGAAATCACTGTGGATCACAGCTACGACGAAACCCTGCCATCACTGAACCTGAATTGGGAGCCGGTGGAAGACTTTATCGTCCGTTTCGGTTATGCCGAAGTGATGGCTCGCGCTGGTTTAAGCGCCATTCGTCCGAACGTATCGGTGTCCGTGTCAGGCAGCGCCATGTCGGTCAGTGGCGGTAACCCTTATCTGGAACCGACCAAAGCCAAAACCTATGACTTAGGCCTGGAATACTACTTTGGTGACGAAGCCATGATTGCGCTGGCGTTGTTCCAGAAAGACATCAACAGCCATGTGCAGTCACTGCGGGAAACCAAACCTTTCACCGAAACCGGCTTACCTGTACAGGCCGCGATTGACGCCTGTAATGCGGGCCCAAGTGGTTATGGCGATGCCTGTAATGAGAATCTGGACTGGTCCGTTACCACGCCACTCAACGGCCCTGGCGGCGACTTAAAAGGCTATGAGCTTTCCTACCAAACCCCATTCAGCATGCTGCCTGAGTTCTGGAACCGTTTTGGCTTTATCGGTAATTACACTCATGTGTCCGCAGAAATGGACTACATCAACGTGGCCGGTGAAGTGCAGGCCACCCGTGATCTGACGGGTTTGTCACGCAAAACTGTTGCCGCCACTCTGTACTATGAACACGAAGCGCTGAATGCCCGCGTCAGTCTGGCTAAACGTGATAAGTACCTGACCACTGCCATTGGCCGGGATAACAACGATATGGAAGGCACCAATGCCACCACCAATATCGATGCGTCGGTCAGTTACAGTCTGACTGAGCAGTGGAAACTGACCTTCGAAGCGCTGAACCTGACCGATGAGGTGGACGACCAGTGGGTAGACAGCTCAGGGAACCGCCTGACCTATTACCATGAAACAGGTCGCCAGTACTACCTGGGTGCTCAGTACAAGTTCTGATCCCTCCCGGAGGGCGAGGGCACACTCAGCCTCGCCTGAGATGGTTGCAGCGGGTTCACCCGCTGCTTTTTTATAACAGATCCCGGATGCTCTGATGATTGCCGTAAAACACCGACACCTTCCCCTGCTGTTCACCAGTTGCTGGTTAGCCGCCTGTCAGCCAGCCGCTGAACCGGACCGCAGTCAAACCTCAGCGCCTCAGGCTGCGGCAGGCGCCGCACAACAACTCGCTGATCTTGCGACTGTACAGGTCCAAAACCCGTCCTCTTTTGCCCGGCCTGACCAGCTGATCTCGCTGGCAGTCAGTGATTTGGGTTTAAAGGAACGGCCGGCGGCCAGTTCGCTCTGGTTTGGTGGTACCGAGCTGCCCACCCAGTGGCTGGACACAGATTTGGATGGCCAGGCAGACCAGCTGTTGGTGTTAAGCCAGCTGGCGGCGGCTGAACACCAACAGTGGCAGTTAAAGCCACAAAGCTCCGGGCTCACCCCCACCAGCCGGGTGCAGGCAGAAATCTCCATAAAAGAAGGCGGCCAATGGCAAGGCAAAGTCTATAAAGGTGGTCAGTTTGTCAATGTGCAGCAGGTCACGCCGCCGGCTCACTACACAGACCACAGCGAATACATCCGTTATGAAGGCCCTGGGATTGAATCCGATAAAGTCGGTTACCGTATTTACCTGGACTGGCGCAACGGCTTCGATATTTTTGGTAACAGTACAGGCCAACCTGTGCTGCATCAGGTCGGTCTGGATGGCTACAGTTCTTACCATGAAATGCAGCCCTGGGGCATGGACTTACTGAAAGTCGGCAAATCCCTGGGCGCCGGTGGTTTTGGCTACTGGGACGGCAAGCAGGCGTTAGGGGTTGCCAAGGTCAGTGGCCACACCGCCACAGTGCTGGACAACGGCCCACTACTGGCGCGGCAGCGCATTCAGTACCACAACTGGCAAATCGCCGGTAAAACTCTGAATGTAAGCAGCCAGCTCAGCATGACTGCTGGCAGCCGTCTGCTGCGCAATCAGCTGAGCCTGTCAGAGCCGCTGGACAACCTGGTGATTGGTCTGGTGAAACTGCCGGACACCAAAGTGCTGACCGGTACGCTGGAAAGCTCAGGCCATCAATACACCTACCTGGCCACTTATGGTGCCCAAAGCCTGAATAAAGACAAGCTGGGCATGGCTCTGCTGTTTAAACAAGGCCAGCTGGAACAACTGACAGCGGACGAACACAGCCACCTGGCGGTGATGAAACTGATTGCCGGTAAACAGCTGGATTATTACCTGCTGGCCGCCTGGCAGGGAGAGCCCTCAGGCATTCAGACAGAGCAGCAGTTTGTCGACTACCTGCAGCAACAGGTGGAAATACTGACCCGCCCGCCCCGGATCCAACTGGAGAACCCGGCCACCACCGCGGCTGTGCAGCAGCCGTTAACAGCGGAGCGGGCTTTGTTCTGGGCTAAAGCCATGGCCGATGCCGAAATGCAGCGCCAGGTGCCGGATTATGTCTGGGGTGGCTGGGACCACGAACGGCAGCGCCCAACCACCTTTGAGTACACCACAGGTCTATTGCTGCAGGCCATTGACGATTTAAACCAGCTGCAGCCTGACCCGGCTTACCAGCAGGCGGTGCTGAACACGGCCAGTTCTTTTGTCGCAAAAGATGGCACTATCCACAGCTATCAGCTGGAAAAATTTAATATCGACAGCCTGAACACTGGCAACCTGCTGCTGCGGGTCTGGCAGCGCACTGGCGAAGAACGCTACAAAAAAGCGCTGGCGCTGCTGCGTGAGCAGGTACGCCAGCATCCGCGGACTGAAAACGGCGCTTTCTGGCATAAAAAAATCTACCCGTACCAGGTCTGGCTGGACGGCGTCTATATGGGCATGCCGTTTTTAACCCGCTACAGCAGCGCCTTTGAGCAAGGGGCCAGCTACAAAGAGGCTGTGCACGAGTTTGAAGTCGTGGCCGAAAAACTGCGCAGCCCCGACACCGGCCTGTATTTCCACGGCTGGGACGAAAGCAAACAGCAGCGCTGGGCCAACAAAGACACAGGCGTATCGCCGGAATACTGGAGCCGTGGTATGGGCTGGCTGGCCATGGCGCTGGTGGATGTGCTGGAAGAAATTCCGACCGAACACACCCAACTGCGCGCCCCTTTAATTGCCCAAAGCCAGCAACTGGCCGCCGCACTGCAACACTATGCCGACCCAGAGCGTCATGTCTGGTATCAAATTCCGGACAAAGCCGGCGCCACAGGTAACTACCTGGAGTCCAGCGCCAGCAGTATGTTTGTCTATTTTTATGCGAAAGCACTGAATCTGGGCATTATTGACCCGGCCTACCGCAGTTTTACCGAACAAAGCTACCAGGGGTTGTTAAACGAATTTGTCTTGCTGGACGCGAAGGGCCAGGCCCATCTGACCAGTATGGTGCAGGTGGCCGGTTTAAGTGCGGGCCGGGATGGCAGTTACGACTATTACATGAACGAACCTGTGATGCGTAACGATGCCAAAGGCATGGGCCCGTTCATTATGGCGTCCGTGCAAATGGCGAAACTGCTGGGTCAGCCGAAGTGAGATGGTTGCTGCTGAGTCTGTGCTGCGGGTTCGCATTCACCATCACAGCACAGGCTCAGACTACCCAGCCCCCGATAGTGCTTCAGGTGGCCACCGACGGCAGCGCGCCTTTTCGCAGTATTCAGGCCGCACTGGACAGCCTGCCACAGGACAATAACGCCACCAATCAGCGCTGGGCGCTGATACGTATCGCACCGGGTTTATACCGCGAAAAACTGTATCTGACGCGGAATAAAGTGCTGCTGGCCGGTCACAGCCTGACCGAGACCATCCTTCAGTACCCTGAGCTGCGTCAGCATTTTCTGGCCCGGCAAGGCACTGAGGCACTGCCAACAGGTCAGGCGCTAAGCCGGGACTGGGGAGCTGCCGTGGTGAATATTGCCGCCTCCGACATCGCGCTGCTGGATTTAACGGTGCATAACAGTTACGCGTTGGATTATCCGCAGGATCCAGAGCGTTTTGAACATCAGTTTGCTTTGCGGGGTTTTGAACAGGCCAGCCGTATTCTGACCGATAGCGTGATGTTATCCAGCGCCGGAGCCGACACCGTCAGTTTATGGAATAAACAACATGGCCTCTATTACCACAGCCGCAGTTATTTCAGCGGCCGGGTCGATTTATTCTGCCCACGCGGCACCGCTTATGTCACCGACTCCGATTTTGTGAACTACACCACTCAGGCCACCTTATGGCATGACGGTGAACTGGCGGAGCAGCAGAAACTGGTGGTCACCCACTCGCGTTTTCATGGTGTGTCAGGGTATCAGCTGGCGCGCCGCCATTACGATGGTCAGTTTGTCCTGTTGCATAACAGGTTCAGCAGCAGCCTGGCCAACCAGCCCATTTTCCGCCGCACTTATCCGCAGCAGCCACAACGGGATCAGCCGAATCGTTACGGCGACCGCAATTATTTTTACCAGAACCAGGGGCCGGCTTACGACTGGCTGCAGGATAATCTGACAGCAGACGAGGCCAGCCGTTACAGCGCTGAGCAGGTGTTTGCCGGGTTATGGCAGCCAGAGCAACAACTGCAGCAATTCAGACAATGGTTAAAGGAGACGCCATGAACGCATTTTTTCTGCTCTGCAGTCTGCTGCTGAGCCTGCCACTGGCAGCCCTGGGTATACCGGCCGGCACCAGCACAGACCAGCCCAAACCCCGGCTGCATCTGGTGGGCGATTCCACCATGGCCGATAAAACCAATCTGGCTTATCCGGAGCGCGGCTGGGGCCAGCTGCTGCGCGAGTTTTTACGCCCAGAGCTGACGCTGATCAATCATGCCGCCAATGGCCGCAGTACCTTACGCTTTCTGAATGAAGGCCGCTGGCAACTGCTGCTGAGCGATTTAGGCAAAGACGATTATGTGCTGATCCAGTTTGCCCACAACGACTCGAAACAGGATGATCCGGCGCGATATGCTGCGCCCGACAGCACCTACCCGCAATTGTTGACCCGCTTTATCCGTGACGTCAGAGCCAAAGGTGGCATTCCCATGCTGGCCACGTCCATCTGCCGCCGCAATTTTAACGCCAGGGGCCAGTTGCAGGACGATTTAGCCCTGTACGCCAAGGCGATGCGACAAGTGGCAACGCAGGAGCAGGTTGAACTCGTTGACCTGCACAGCTGGCACTGTGCTGAACTGCAAAAAAGCGGGCCTGCTGGCAGCCAGCCTTATTTTATTCAGGTCCCTGCCGGTCTGTACCAGAAGTTTCCTGATGGCAAAACTGACAACACTCATCTCAGTGTGCAGGGAGCCACTTTGGTGGCTCAGCAGTTTGTGCGGCAACTGAAGCAACGTCAGCACCCGCTGGCGCCGTATGTCTGGCGCGAGTTACTCTAATGCCTCAGGGCCACTGCCACGCACTGTGCGCTTCAGATGCCCGATAAATTGCTTGAAATGGGGTTGAAACTCTTTAAACAGCTCCTCTTTGCGGTGTTGCATCATCACTTCACTGAATAACTTCAGGCCAACAATCAACGCCTGATGCTCAGCCTCACTCAGCTTCAGCTTGCCCTGGCTCTTGGCCAGAATGGCAAAAATATCGTCGTGGTTCTGGCAGTCAAACTGCAGCACAGCGGCGCTGTCATCCAGTTTTTGCAGCTGGACCCTGTAGTGGTGTTGCATCTGGTACTCCTGCCCACTGGGCATTTCATTAAATAGTTGATAAAATCAATTAAACACAATTTAATTGATATTGTCAACTATGTCAATCCACCAGCAACTTTTCCATATTCTGGATTTGTATAAAATCGCGTTGGCACAGGCATTCCGCAGCCAGCAGATCGCACTCAGCCCTCTGCATTACAAAGTGCTGCACCTGATCCAGAGCTTAGACCCAGCCACTCCGCAGCTGATCGCGCAGCACTCCGGACGGGACAAAGCCCAGGTCACCCGCTTATTGCAGGACATGGAAAAACAGGGGCTGATTGAAAAGCAGCCCCACCCGCACGACAAACGCAGTGTATGCCTGGCATTAACCAAGCGGGCCGTCACTCTGTGTACTCAGGCAGCTCTGCTGGTAAGCCAGTTGGACAGACAACTCAGCAGCCAGCTGACCGCCGATGAGCAGCAACAGCTGCATCAGTTGTTGCAGAAGCTGGCGCAGGGGCTGACTTGCCCCCTTAAAGCAAGCTCAGATTAAAGTTTAAAGCGCCCTACCTGCTGTTGCAGCTGCTCAGCCAGCTGCGCCAGCTGTTGGCTGGTGGCCGCAGTTTCTTCAGCACCGGCACTGGTCTGATGCGCCACCTCATTAATGCTCTGCAGGTTTTTATTAATATCGTCCACCACCACATGCTGTTGTTCGGCCGCCGAGGCAATTTGGGTGTTCATATCGTTAATATGGCTGATGCCACCGGCGATCTGGTGCAACAGCTGGCCGGCAGCCACTACTTTAGTCACCCCGGCCCCGGCCTGTTCCATACACTGCTCCATCGCACTGTTGGCCTGGTCTGCACCGCGGCGTAACCGTTCAATCATTTCCTGAATAGACACAGTGGATTCCTGAGTCCGTTGCGCCAGAGTGCGGACTTCGCTGGCCACCACGGCAAAACCACGGCCCTGGTCACCCGCCCGCGCCGCTTCGATAGCTGCATTTAATGCCAGTAAATTGGTCTGGTCGGCAATACCACGGATCACATCCAGCACTGAGGTGATGGTATCCGAGCCGGCTTTCAGCTCGACCAGCGTCTGAGCCGTCTGATGCACCTGCGCCTCCAGGCTCTGGATCAGCCGCACTGTGCCATCAATGTCGCGTTGCCCCTGCACGGCTTCTGAGTTGGCCTGACGTGACAGCTCGGCGGCTTCCCCCGTACTGCGCGCCACGTCCCGCACTGTCGCGCCCATTTCGTGCATGGCCGTCACCACAGTTTCGGTGTCCTGCTGTTGCTGACTGATGCCTTTGCTCATCTGAGCTGTGACAATAGAGGCCTGCTCTGACGCTGAAGCCAGTTGCACCGTGGCATCACTGATCAGCAGCATCACCTGCTTTAACTCAGCACTGGTGCGATTAAGCGCTTTGGCAATATCCCCAAATTCATCTTGCCCCTGGTAGCCAGACACAGCCGTCAGGTCCCGCTCTGACAACTCCTGCAAAGCCCGGGTGACCGAAGCGGCCGCCAGACGGATATTGCTGATAATCAGCAGCGCCAGGTAACAGGCGAGAACCAGCACCAGTGCGACTGAAACAAAGGCGAACCAGAAGGCGCGGCCAGCTGCGCTTTCTTTGGCGGCCGCCATATCGGCAATGCCCTGATTCAGTTGTTTTTCAAACTGATGCAATAATTCAATACGGGCTGTGGATTTGGTGAACCAATCCGCACCACTGCTATTCAGTGGCAAGCCCGGTGCTGTTGTTTGCACCAGTTGCTTCAGTTGCTCTACCTCGGCAACAATGGGCTGCGTCAATAACTGCTGCAACTGCTGTTGTTGGGCGGCAGAGAGTTTTTGCGTTAACCTGGCCAGATAGGTCTGGTATTCGCCCAGATTCAGCAAAAAACGCTGCAAAGACTCCGGCGTACTGCCATTCTGGTGAAAGATCACCGCCAGCAAAGCCCGCTCGCGCCCCGCCCGCTCTTTCATTTCAATGAGTTGATTCAACTGAATAAAAGCCGTCAGCAGCTCAGGGTCACTGACCTGACCTTCCATTTGCTGGGTAAAACCGGTCAGCAAAACAATCTGCTTGGTGTAAGCCGCTGCTGACTGCGGGGGCTGCAGACTGAACCTGTCTACCTGCTGGCGCACAGCCTCCAGCTCTTGCAGCGCCACCAGAGCCTGACGCAACAACGGGTCCTCGTCATTGGCGTGCTGACGTAATTGCTGCAACGCGGCATCTGACGACGCTCTGAACCGCGCCAGTTCAAGCTGATTCGCTCCCTTACTGCTCAAAAACAGGCCGGATAACCCCCGCTCTTTTTGCAGCTCGTTAATCAGCAAACTGACTAAACCCGTCTTCAGACTGACCTGACGGATCTGCTGCATTTCTGCCAGCGTCTGGTACTTCTGCAGCAAGTAAAAGCCAGAAAACAGCACCATCCCGGCCAGTGGCAAGACCAATAACAGCAACAGTTTTTGCGTCAGCGCCAGCTGACGGATCCAATAACCCATTTTGATGTCCTCGATGAAAGGAAAAGCGGCAATACAGGTGTAGCCATACAATCAACTGGCTGTTTTGTATGACTAATTACCTATAGTTCAGCCACTGCAGCCACGCCAGCCTAAAGCGCTAAACGCCCTTCAAGGAATTGCAGAAATACCTTGATCCGCCCCGACAACGCACTGTGGCGATAATACACGGCCTGAACCTGCTCACGGGGGTGTGGGCTTTGCAACTGGCCGGGCAGCAGCTCTGCCAGCTGCCCCGAGTTGATGGCCTGACGCACCATAAAATTGGACAACAAAGCAATGCCATGCCCGGCCAGGCAAAGTTGCAGCAGGGTTTCACCACTGCTGGCACTGATCGCAGGCCGGATGGCAACAGGCTCTGCCAGCGGCAACAGGTTCAGTCTGGGGTTGTCAGCAAAACCCAGCCACTGATGCTGCGCCAGTTCAGCCGGCTGCTGCGGTATTCCATGCAAATTCAGATAAGCCGGGCTGGCCACCAGATGCAGGGTACTACGGCCCAATAAACGGGCATGCAGGTTGGAATCTGTTAAGCCACCAATACGGATCGCCAGATCGGTACGCCGCTCAATCAAGTCGATCAGTTTGTCACTCGACATCAGCTCCAGCTCAATAGCCGGGTACAGAGTGCGAAACTCGTGCATTAATGGCACCAACTGATGCAACACAAAAGGACTGGCCGCATCCACCCTTAAAACGCCACTGGGCTGGCCTTGCTGCAGCTTCAGTTCCTCTTCCGCCTGCTGCAGCTGTGTCAGTGCGCCCCGCACTTTGTGCACAAAGGCCTTGCCCTCGGCCGTAGGTTCCACCCGTCTGGTGGTGCGGGTAAACAGGCTGGCTCCCAATTGCTGTTCCAGGTGCTGCACCGCCCTGGACACCTTGGCCACCTGACAATCCAGCAAGCGGGCGGCGGCTGAAAAGCTGCCGCTGTCGTACACGGCCAATAACAGCTCCAGCTGTTCGGTTTGCGATATTATTGCCATATTTGCAAAAGATATTTGTGATTAATGCCACTTTTCACAATAGTAGCTTTTGGCACACTGCCGCGCACTGACTAACGCGGAGAATTTTTATGCCACTTGCACTTTGGGCGCTCACTTTAAGCGCCTTTGCCATAGGCACCACCGAATTTGTGATTGTCGGTCTGGTGCCAACCATAGCTCAGGATTTGGGCGTGTCTTTACCCTCAGCAGGCCTGCTGGTCAGCCTGTATGCGCTGGGGGTCGCCATTGGCGCCCCTGTGCTGACGGCCCTCACCGGCAACTGGCCACGCAAACCTGTGCTGCTGGCCTTAATGGTGCTGTTTATCGCCGGCAACCTGCTGGCTTTTTTAGCACCAGGCTATCAAAGTCTGGTGCTGGCGCGGGTGCTGACCGGTCTGGCCCATGGGGTGTTTTTCTCCATTGGCTCCACCATAGCCACCAGCCTGGTCAGTAAAGATAAAGAAGCCAGCGCTATAGCCCTGATGTTCAGCGGACTGACGGTCGCTCTGGTGACGGGTGTTCCGCTGGGCACCTGGATTGGTCAGGAGTTTGGCTGGCGTGCCACCTTTTTAGTGGTCGCAGGCCTTGGGTTCATCGCCCTGGTAGGCAGCGCTTTGTTAGTACCGGCCCGACTCAAACCAGGCCAGGCTGCATCTGTGATGCAACAACTGTCGGTACTGACAGAACCCCGCTTACTCCTGGTGTTTGCCATGACAGCGGTCGGTTACGGCGGCACCTTTGTTGCCTTTACCTACCTGGCCCCTATTCTGCAGCAGGTTTCAGGTTTTGCCGCCGGTGCCATTGGCCTGATTATGCTGGTGTACGGGGTTTCTGTGGCTGTTGGGAATATCTGGGGTGGCAAGCTCGCCGATAAACACGGCCCGGTGAAAGCCCTGAGCATTATTTTTGCACTGCTGGCTTTGGTGCTGGCGGCCTTTAGCTGGACTGCGCACTCAGCCGTGCTGGCGGTGCTGACAGTACTGATTTGGGGGGCTTTTGCCTTTGGCAACGTGCCTGGTTTACAGGTGTATGTGGTGCAGCTGGCACAAAAATACCGGCCAGAAGCGGTGGATGTGGCCAGCGGCATGAATATAGCCGCCTTTAACCTGGGCATTGCCTTGGGAGCCTGGCTGGGTGGCCTGGTGGTCGCCAGCCGCCCGCTGACCGACACGGGCTGGATTGGCGCTTTAATCGTACTGCTGGCACTGGGACTGACCCGTTGGTCTGGTGCACTGGAACGCAAACAACCAGGCCTCTGTTGATTCAACCTGACAAATTCGTCCTGCGGCAACTTCGGCTGGCCGCAGTTTTGCCTTCAACATCTTGAGTCTGGAGTCTTAGCCCCCAGACTCAGTGCATCACCCCAGGAGAAATGAAATGAGCACAACCTTATTCGCCCCGGCACTTGGCATGGGCACCTTCCGGCTGAAAGACCAACTGGCCTATGACTCAGTGGCAATGGCACTGCAAGCAGGGTACCGCCATATCGACACGGCCCAAATCTATGGCAACGAAGAGCAAGTGGGCCGGGCCTTGGCCGACAGTGGTATTGCCCGCAGCGAAATTTTCCTGACCACCAAAGTCTGGCTGAGCAATTTGAGCGCCGACAGGTTTATCGCCAGTGTGCAGGAAAGCCTGCAGAAACTGCAGACAGACCAGGTGGATTTATTACTGATCCACTGGCCGGACAGCAGCAATAAGGTGGCGATGCAGGACTACCTGGCGCAACTGAAGCAAGCCAAAGCACTGGGCCTGACCAAAGCTATTGGGGTTTCGAATTTCACCATTGCTCAGTTGCAGCAGGCGATAGAAATTCTGGGCCCGGGTGAGCTGGTAACCAATCAGGTGGAAGTGCATCCTTACCTGCAAAACCGCAAACTGCTGGCTTATATGCAACAGCAAGGCGTCACACCAACCGCCTATATGCCTTTGGCCGTTGGCAAGGTCTTTACCGACCCTGTGCTGCAGGCTGTTGCGGCCCGCACTGGCTGCAGCATCGCTCAGGTGGTGCTGCGCTGGGTGCTGGACCAGGGCATGGTCACTATTCCGATGTCGACCCAAGCGAAAAACCTGGCAGATAACTTTGGCGCTTTAAGCGTGACATTAGCGGCAGAAGACAAAGCGTTGATCGCTGGGTTAGATGCCGGTGAACGTATCGCCAACCCGGAATTTGCTCCAGCCTGGGATTAACGGGAATTTGCTGAGAAAGCCGGGTTAAAACCCGGCTTTTTTATTCTGACTGCGTTTTTTTAAGTGCCATAAAGGCCAGAACGCCAACAGAGCGGCCACCAGCACAATCAGGCTAATGGCCACCACCATCTGATACACAATAAAACCATGGGCTTCACGGGCCACCACCAGTTCAACAATGTAACCACTCATCTGCATCAGCCAGATCACAAAACTTTCCATACAGCCCCCGCCTCTCAGCCCAGTGACATTTTCAGTCAGAATAGCAGCAAAACCCGCTGCAGTTGCTGTTGAAGCTGCTCTGCCAGAAACTGCTGCAGCGCCTGAAGCACTGGGGTCAGCTGCGAGCGGCCTGGCACCAGTAAATGCAAAGGTGCCGCTTCGCCTTGCCAGTGGGTGCACAGGGGCACCAAGCGGCCAGCCAGCAAGTCTTCACTGACATCCAGCAGCGATTTAAACCCAATACCCCGGCCACTGACCAGCCAGCGCCGCACCACGTCGCCGTCGTCAGCCACAGAGCCACCCTGGATCACCACAGTTTCGGTGTGTTGTTGCCGGTAGAAAGTCCAGTGGCTGTGGGTACTGTCTTTCAGCGCAAACCGCAGGCAATGGTGGTGACTGAGATCGGCAGGTTCTGCCGGTGCACCATAACGTTCAAGATAAGACGGCGCCGCACACAGTACTCTGTGGTTAGCGCCAGACAAAGGCAGAGCCACCATAGTGGAATCGGCCGGCTGACCATAGCGAATGGCCGCATCCAATGGCTCTTTGTACAGGTCGGTCATCCGGTCGGTCACCGACAACCGCAAACTCAGGTTGGGGTGCAGCTGATTAAACTGATCCAGCCAGCCCAGCATCAGGTTACGGCCCAAATCCGACGGCATCGCTAAACGCAACTCGCCAGACAACTGCTCCCGACCCTGCCGCACCAGTTGCATACCCAGCTCAATCTGCTCAACACCGCTCTGGCAATGACTTAAAAACAGCTCGCCAGCCTGCGTCAGCCGTAAAGAGCGGGTGGAGCGGACAAACAGCTCAGCGCCCAGCTGCTGCTCCAGCCGTTTCAGGGCCGCACTGGTGGCCGCCGGCGTCAGGTTCAGTTGTTTCGCCACCAGGGTCAGGTTGCCCAACCGGGCCGTCGACAGAAAGATCTGTAAGTCCTGTAACAGCCGCATCAGGCCACCTCTTTAGCCATCAGAAGCCTTCCAGCACAATTTTACCTTTGGTGCGCTGCGACTCAATCAATCGGTGTGCCTCACTCAGATTGGCGGCGTTGATAGTGCCAAGATGAGTGCCCAGGGTGGTACGAATTAACCCGGCATCAATCAGTCGGGCCACTTCATTGAGCAGTTGGTGCTGCGCCAGCATGTCAGGGGTCTGGTACAACGAGCGGGTAAACATCAGCTCCCAATGCAAGGACAAACTCTTGCGTTTGAGTTGGGTGGCATCCAGTTGGTCCGGGTCGTCTATCAGGCCGAATTTCCCCTGTGGTTGCAGGCTTTCAATAATTTCGGCGAAATGCTCACTGGTATGGGTCAGGCTGATCAGATGACTGACCTGGCCCACACCAATGCGCTGCAGCTCCTGGCTCAGCGGTTTGCTGTGATCAATCACCTGATGCGCACCCAGCTGCTTCAGCCAGTTTTGCGTTTCAGCACGGGAGGCACTGCCTATCACTGTGCATGCGGTTAACTGGCGGGCCAGCTGCACCAGAATAGAACCGACCCCACCCGCTGCGCCCACCACCAGCAGCGACTGACCACTGTAGTCTTTGCCCGGTTTCACCTGCAGCCGGTCAAACAACATTTCCCAGGCCGTAATAGCGGTCAGCGGCAACGCAGCGGCTTCCGCGTCGCTCAGGCTTTGTGGCGCCAAACCGACAATACGTTCGTCCACCAGCTGAAACTCGGCATTGCTGCCGCTGCGGCTGATATCACCGGCATACCAGACGCGGTCGCCAACCTGGAACAAACTGACCTTGTCGCCCACAGCTTTGACAATACCAACAGCGTCCCAGCCTAACACCTTGTATTCACCGGCCGCTGCGCTCACCCCTTTGCGGATTTTGGTATCCACCGGATTCACCGAAATGGCTTTCACTTGCACCAACAAGTCGTGACCTGAGGCGTGCGGTACTGGCAGTTCAATATCTTCCAGTGCCAATGCACTGACCGCATGCGCGGATTTATACCCTATAGCTTTCATCTTCCTGGCTCCTTTCATTGACCCTGCCAGCTTAAAGGCTGTAATTAACAAAGAAAAACCAGTAATTTTTAAAACATTTTCAAATTAATTTTGAAAATAGCAGAAAAACCCAGAGTATCGCCTGACCTCACGTCTGACAGCTCAACAAAAAACAAGTTATTCAAAGTATATTCTTTTAATTATCAATCACATAAATAAAATGTCAGAAAAAATCCAAAAATTAACTTGCAAACAAATAGTTTGCGCAATAATATTTAACTCAAGCCAGACAGCAACAACGCCACACCAGAGTGGAAACGCAGAAAGGCGGTAGTTTAAACCAAATAGTTATCGCAACAACTTTAAGTTCAACAACTGAAATCAGGAGAGTTAAAATGCAAGTAATTTATAAAGCCATAGTGACCAGTACTGCAGGCCGTGATGGTCGCGCTGTATCCAGCGACAACAAGCTGGATGTGAAACTGAGCACCCCACGTGAACTGGGCGGTGCAGGTGGTGAAGCCACTAACCCAGAGCAACTGTTTGCTGCAGGTTATTCAGCCTGTTTCTTAAGCGCCATCAAGTACGTCGCGGGCCAAAGCAAAATTGCCATCGCCGCTGACGCCAACATCCGTGCCGAAGTAGGTATAGGTCAAATCCCGGGTGGTTTTGGTCTGGATGTGGAGTTGTTTATCAGCCTGCCAGGCACAGATGCAGCTGTCGCGGCCGATTTAGTCCAAAAAGCGCACCAGGTGTGTCCGTACTCAAACGCCACCCGCAACTCTTTAGACGTTCGTCTGACGCTGGTGTAACCAGCGTTTGACCGGCAAATACTTATCGCACAAATAGTTAAATTTTATTGACGGAGTTGAAGATATGAAAAGCTTACAAAAAACCCTTGGTTACAGCATTGTCGCTTTAGGTCTGGTCAGTGCTTTATCGGCAGATAAGTTGGTTGCCGCTGAATTTCCTGGTGTTGAAACCAAGACCGAAGCCTTCTTAAATGTCCTGGCTCAGGGCACCGGCAAACCACTGGAGCAATTAAGCCCCACCGACGCCCGCGCTGTCTTAACAGGGGCTCAGGCCGGCGCCACACTGCCAGCCGCACAAGTCAGTGAAAAATGGATCACAGCCGACGGCCAGAAGATTAAACTGGTGGTGGTCCGCCCTGCAGGTGCCAAAGGGGTATTACCTGGCTTTATGTTCTTCCACGGCGGTGGCTGGGTGCTGGGCGATTTCCCCACCCATGAACGCTTGATCCGTGACTTAGTGCAACGCTCTGGTGCCGCGGCTGTGTATGTCGATTACACCCCATCACCTGAAGCCAAATACCCTACCGCTGTGAACCAGGCCTATGCCGCCACACAATGGGTGGCGCAGCATGGTAAAGAAATCCAGGTCGACGGCAGCCGTTTGGCTGTGGCGGGTAACAGTGTCGGTGGCAATATGGCCGCAGTGGTCGCCCTGAAAGCCAAAGCGGCAGGCACACCGAAACTGGCATTCCAGTTACTGATGTGGCCTGTGACGGACGCCAACTTTGAAAACAGCTCGTATAACCAGTTCCAGCAAGGGTATTTCTTAAGCCGGAACATGATGCAGTGGTTCTGGGACAACTACACCACCAACCCTGCCGAGCGGAATGAAATTTATGCCTCACCACTGCGTGCCAGCACAGAGCAGTTAAAAGGCTTACCACCAACACTGGTGCAGACCGCCGAGTTTGACGTGCTGCGTGACGAAGGCGAAGCCTATGCAGTGAAACTGGACCAGGCCGGTGTGACCGTGACCTCAGTACGCTACAACGGTATGATCCACGACTTTGGTCTGCTGAATGTGCTGTCTGATGTACCAGGCGTACAGGCCCAGCTGGACCAGGCCGGTAGCGCGCTGAAACAGCACTTAGCCAAATAACAGTCACCTCATAGCACCAAACATCAGACCGCCCCCCGCGGTCTGAGCTTTTGGGCATGTCACCGCCTGTTTCGTCCGTTTTTATGGCTGCGCTGGCTGATCCCGGCCAACAGCATCAGGCTTTGACCGCTGCAGCGCGGCCTCTGACTGGCACAACCGTTGCTAACTCTGTGCACAGACATCAGTTGCTCTTTACGGGATCCATTATGCAGCTTTCCTCTTTGCCATCATCAGCCAGACCATCGGTGAGCATCCAACAGCAGCTCACACAGCTGACCAGCTTGCCACTTCAAACTATTCAGCCTGCACAGCGCCTGCCTCTGATGCTTCAGATGCGCCGCCTGCTGACACAGGCACAGCGAAAAGGAGAATGCAGTGACCTCAGCGTGCTGACGGGTCTGGCATGTCATCTTTGCGACTGGCCTTTACTGCAACAAATACAACAGCTCCAGGAAAAAACAGATTTATTGCTGCACATTCAGCCCGCAGTGCTGCAAGGTCAATTCGAACAGGCCTGTTCACACCTGCAGGCGGCCAGTCGGTCACCGGCACAAGCTGACAGCGCAAGAGCATTGCAACAGGAACTGGCGACATTACGCCAACAATTACCTTGTACAGAAGCCGAACTACACCAAGGTTGTATCAGCCTGACTCCACTGCACTACCATCATGTCGCCGACTTTGGCTGGCAATATGCGGATCCGTCCATTGCCAGTCTCTGCAATCTGCCGCAGTTTGTGTCGGCCGAACACTGGCTGGGCTGGTTGTATCAATGCCGACAGGAACGGGCTCGCCATTTATTTGCCGTGATGCATCAGGAATGGGGATTTATCGGCTCTGTCAGCCTGCAGCTGTTTCACGGTGTCGGCTTTTTTTATTACTGGCTGGGAAAAGATTTTCAGGGGCTGGGGCTGGGGCCACTGGCTGTACAGATTTTATTGCGACTGGGACGCCGTCTGGGCATGCACTGTTGTTTTGCCAAAGTATTTAACTTCAATTTGCCCTCGCAAAAAGCAATTTTGCGGTCAGGATTTACCCATTTGCCTTTTACCGCCCGCACTCCTTCTGAACACGAACAGTTTTATTATCTGGGGCCAGCACAACATCAATTCTGGCTGCACCACCAACTGCAGGAATTGCTGTCGCTTCTTCACTCAGGTATTGAGCTGGAGCCACTGAGCCGACCACACAAATCCCAGACTCAGCGTCCTCCCCACGACAGCAAGGATTATCTCCTGTGAAACCAGTCATCTGGCATGAACCAAACCACGACACCAGCGGCCAGCATCGCCCAAGGCGGTCCCATTTTCAGCTGGGGGCGAAGCGCCTTCTGCCAGCCACTGGCATGCGAATTCATCAGCGCCATCATGCCAAAATTACCCGCGCTGAACAGGCCGTACATCAGGCTGTTTTTATAATCTCCCTGCTTCCCGTAATACAGCGCCTTCAAACCATCGGCCCAACCACCATAACGCAAGGCCTGTAAACCCAGAGCATGGAAGTTATGACCGGAATAGGCCATAGCCCGGTACAAGGTAATACTCTGCAACGCATAAAGACTATGCCCGCTGAACAGCAGGCCGTTGTTGATATTCAGGCCATATTTATGGATATCCAAAGCTGTATAGCCTATGCCAGCAAAGGCAGAGACAAAACTGGTGAACGCCACCTTGTTGTACAAATAAGCGTGCCCGCCTACTTTAAAAATATCCTTCGGATCCAACCTGACTGGCGGATACATAAATCTGCCGAGGCCTTCCAGAAACGACATACGGGTTTCCAGAATGGCGTTGCTAACCAGGCCAATACTTGAAACCGTCTTCAACCGATCTTTCAACGTCGATATTTCACTCATCATGCTCCCCCTCTGCTGTGTGCCGCAGCCTTGCGGCCTGGGCTTATTGCATCCTGGCTTTCACCAGGCTACGCCGCACCAATACCCGCTGGTAATACTCCTTGTCTTTGGTATAAACAGGCGTAATAGCCGCCATACTGGGCGTCATCCATTTGCTCAGCGTTTTGGTCTCCGCATCCACACCATAAGCCTCCTCACCGATTGGCAGGAAAGGGAACAAATAGCCATAGACTTCGGTTTGTGAATAATCCAGCAAAGACTCAGACCCCTTGTTATTCAACGCCTGATACAGCTCCGCAGCCAGACTGCCTTGGGTGCCGATCAGGCTGGTCAGAAAACTGCTGTTGCCTTTGAGGCTGGTTGCGAACTGGTCACGCAGATCCTGCAGGCTGCTGAAGCAATAGTTAGTTGCCGCCGCACTGCCATTGCTGCTGACATAAATTTTCAGACCAGCTCTTGATTCAATAGTCAGGCCGTTCAGATACTCCACCAGATCCATGGCCGTCATGGCCTGGTTGTAGCTGTTGTACAACAAAGGCACCCCGGCAGAGCCCAAGCCACACAACTCAAGAACAGCGCCCTGCCCCCTGACCACCGTTTGCGGATCAGTCAGAAAGGCATTCACCTCCTCCCTTAATTTCAACAACACCGCCTGAGCAATGTCGTAGTTCATAGCGCTGCTCATCAGCTGAGTCTCCAGCTTGTCTGCAGAAGTCGGTTCAATCATCAGCCTGCTGATCAGCAGATCCTGAAAAATCAGCGCTTCGTTGCGGCTGTTAAACAACGGTTGCACCCATTTCTCTTTTGTCGGCGTTTCCCCACTGATCGCCGCTCTGGTGAAGTTGACCCCAAATACATGCTCAAACAGAAGTTGCATATCACTATTTGGGCTTGTCATATATTTGTTTTCTGCCATTTCGAATCTCCTTTTGCATAAAACAATCTTTGATACACAAATTATTAATTTCAAAATTCGCACCAAACATAAAAACCCCCGACAAAAAACCCACAAACCATTAAATAAAAAAGAAATAATAGTTCAAATTCCGAAAAAAATAACCATAACAGCAACATTCACAACCAACAGACGGACGATTCAATCCAAATAAAAAAACAAACAGGACACTTTCATCCACAAATAAAAAATAAAAGCGCAGTGTTACAAAAACATAAAAAATAGTGACAAATTCATAAGAAATGTTTCACTTATTGGTATAGGTTTTTTATTCATTTCACAGGGAGGCCAGATATGAGTGCTGTCAGTTCATTTTTACCACTGTTTTCTGAAGTGTTACCTGGAGTGATTAGCCAAAACGCCACGATGAAAACCTTGGCTGCTCATGTGGCAAAAATTGCCCGCAGCGATGGCGCTGTGTTTTTACATGGCGAAACCGGCACAGGTAAAGATTTGCTCGCCAAAGCCATCCACCAGCTCAGTGGCCGGCCTGGCCCTCTTGTCAGTGTCAACTGCGGCGCTATTCCGGAAACTCTGTTTGAATCCTTATTTTTTGGCCATGAAAAAGGCGCCTTTACCGGTGCCGATAAAAAACAGCAGGGCTTCTTTTATCAGGCCAGTCAGGGCACCCTGTTTCTGGATGAAATTGCAGAGCTGCCTTTGGTCCATCAGGCGAAATTGTTACGTGTGCTGGAAAGCCGCCAATTCAGCCGGATTGGCAGCAGCGAAACTCAGGCATTTACCGGCCGTATTGTCAGTGCGTCACACGCCAACCTGGCGGCGCTGGTCGCAGGGCGGGCCTTTAGGGAAGACCTGTGGTACCGCATCAATCTGTTTGAAATCACAGTCCCGGCGTTGCAACAACGCCGGGATGATATTCCGTTGCTTGCGCAGCATTTCGCCCGTTTAGGCAACACTATCCGTTTCAGCCGCTGCGCACTGAAACTGCTGCAGTGCTCTGCCTGGCCCGGCAATATCCGCCAACTGAAAAACTGCGTCGACAAACTCTCAGTGCTGGCAGACGGGCCGGAAGTCACAGCCCAGACCATTCAGCAACTGGCCATTTGTGATGAACAGGTCGATTGGGCTGCCCGGGTTGCGCAGGAAATCATTGAAATGCCGATCAGCAATAAACTCAGAACCATTCACGACGCCTTGATAGAGCAGGCGGTGGAAAAAACCAATGGGAACAAAACTGAAGCGGCCCGCTTGCTGGGGGTGCACCGCAAGGTCGTTGAACGTCGTCTGGCACAAATTCAGACCAGGCCTGCTCTGATCCAGGACGCCAGATTATGAACACAACCCAGCCAATTCCGGCCGTCACACAGCAGACCGAGGCACGTCGCCTGGCCGAGCACAGCGCCCGGCAACTCAACCAGCTAAAAGCCGATTCCAGCCTGCTGCTACAGCATCTGATGCAGGAGCAGCAGGCCAAGCTGCAGCAAATGATGCGTCAGTTGCAACAACAACCAGTGGAGACAACGCATGAACAAAACAAACCTGCTGTTTGAAACCACCAGAACAGCGCCAGACCGTTACGAATGTGTCGCTGTGTATCAGGATACCGGCTCATCCGCGGGCAATAGCCCGCTGCAAGAGCAGCACGACGCGGTGCCTGATCCATCCGGCCAGCCTTTTGCCATTGATCCCAATATAGCTGCAGCTGTCGCACCAGAGTGGGCACAACAGGCGCAGGCTATCTTCTTTCAGAGCCTGCACAGCAACAGTTCTGGAGGGCACGCCGAGTACCTTAAGCAGATGCAGCAGCAGTTTGAGCTGATGCGTCAGCTGTTGCAGCAACAACTGGCCCGTTTCGGCCAGCCGCGCTGAGCCCGCAGCATGACAGTCTCTATTTCAGCCATAGTGGCACAAAGCCATGCGTTCGCCAGCTCAGAACTGCAGCAGTTTCAGCGCTTTATCAACACCAGCAAAGCGCTGCAGGGTGCTATCGCCACTGAACTGGCACAGTCACAAGGTCGCTTTGTCCAGCTGCAACAGCTGGTAGACAGCCTGCAGCAAGGCACTGCCGCCAACGGGATGCAACCCATTCAGATCCTGGCGGCAGATCAGGCCTATGTTGCGGCCCTGTCTGCAGAATCCGTCCCTGCCAGCGGCTTTAACCAGCCCGCGCAGAGCCTGAGTTACATGGATAAATTTATCCGCCAGGTGGCTCAGGAGATGAACCAAAGGGACACCAGTGATGAGTAATGCCGAGCCCAGTACCAACTCAGCCCAGCAGTTGATCCAACCGTCCGTGAATCAATCGGTGGCGCTGGCCGTGCAAAGTGCAGTCGACCTGATGCGTAACCTCAATACCATTGAAACCACAGTGATAGGTGTGGCTTCTGCCAGCTGGCTGGCCCAGCCGGAAAACATGGCGTACAAAGAAATTATTGAGACGGCGACCAAAACCATTACCTTTGCCGTTGAAAACTTAGCCCAGGTCGGTTCTGTTGGCGCCCAGGTGTTACAGGATCTGAAACCGGATTAACCCCTGGCCGTTGCCAGCCGCAGGTCTTCTCTGGAATGGCCGGTTCTGGCCTCAGTACCTGGGAGCCAGCCGGGTTCAGCACCAGGTAAAGCCGCATCACGGCGTCGTTTTCGATTACCGCTCAGGTTGGCAGGTTTTTCGCATTGACACACTGAAACACAGAGTTTCACAGGAGCTTGTATGACCGAACTGAATTCCGCAGTAGTCCAGAGCCTGGCGTTGGTGAATGCCATGACCCTGGGTGTTGCCCCGGCGATGGCCATGGGTAGCCAGTACCAGCATCTGGCCTATAACCTGGGTTTGGCCAGCATGAACCAGGTGTTTGCCCAGCAACAGGCCTGCATCAGTCAGCAAGCTACGTCGGTGGTGGCTGTACTGCAATTGTACCGTCCCTGAGTGGAGGAGACCCTGATGACAGCCAAACCCGATCTCAGCTCTGCCGGGCCAACGCCGGAAACGCAGGAGCTGCTTCAGCAGGCTATGGCCCTGTTTGATATGGCGCCTTTTCAGCCGGTTCAGTTGGCATTTCCGGCTGTCATTGGTGCCACCGCCCCTCCACCTGAAACGCTGCAGCTGGATCTGCAACAGCTGTACGCCAGTCAGGAGCAGCTGTTTACCAGCCCACCAACCGAAACAACAGCCAATCACCAGCCCCCGAGTGCTGCAGCCCCGGCTGAACCGCACACTGTCCGGCAGATGTTTGAGCCATCAGCGGACGGCTGAAGGCCGTCGGCGCCGGACCTCCGGACATGAGTTTTTTAAGTTCAGCCAGCCTGTTGCCGCAAAAACGGCTGGAACAGGACTTCAAAGTGGTGCTTGGCAGTGTGCTGCAGGATCAGCTGCCTAAATTGCAGCAGCAACGGCCCCGCCAATACCAGGATTTGCTCAGTGATTATCTGAACCCCTTTTTGCCCAGAGCCGGACCAGCCCCACAACAGTTGCCAGCCAGGCTGCCACTGTACTGGCAGCAATTAGTCTTACCCAACGCCAGTCTCTGCTCAGAACTGGTGCTGAGCAGTTTTGAACAGGTCACTTACCTGCACTCCCTGACTATGCTGCCGGAAGATTTTGGTCTGTTCAGCCCCTTGTGGCCATCGGCGGCATTCCGCTACATCAACAGCCTGATCGGCGACACACTCAACGCAGTGACGGCCCTGAGCCTGAGCCAACACAACAGCGCCATTGTCTGCACCCTGACCAACCCGAATCTGGCCGCAATTTTTACCGCTTACGGCTTCAGGCCCTGCCCTTCAGGGCCACAAATTCAGGGGTTGCCCTTGCCCGCGCGGTTTTACCGGCCAGTGAGCCCCACACAGAGGGCGGATCAGGCCGTCAGCAAAGGCCCAATGGCTGATCCAGACCACAGCCGCTTTGACTGAACAGGCAACACAAAAATTAATATCAAATAAAAACAATACGTTAAAAACAATTCATGCAATTTTGGCGACTGGCACAACCAATGCAGTACCTCAGATGAATCCAACATTGAGGATTCGAACCCTGGTACAAACAGTACCTAAATCATGGAGATTGATTATGTCGAGTGCACAACTTGTCAATGGCGCAGTCGTCGACTCTGTCACTATTACCAATACAAAAGTACTGGCCGAAGCTCCGGCCATGGCGATGGGCAGCCTGTACCAGACTATTGGTAATTCGGTGGCGATGGCAGCCGCCAACGCCGTTTATGCGCAGCAGCAAGCCAATGTGGTGTATCAGGCGTCAACGACCCTGGGTGTCACCAAATTGTTCTCGCAAAACGCGTAACAGCCTCAGCCCTTTAAACAGGAGATCCAGCGATGTCACAACCCAGTCAGGTGAACGGCGCCATTATTGACGCCGTCGCAGGCACCAACAGCTCAGTCGGTGCAGTAGCCCCGGCCATGGCCATGGGCAGCCTGTATCAGACGATAGGTAACTCTGTCGCCATGGCGGCCGCCAATGCGGTCTACGCCCAGCAACAGGGGTGGGTCACGGCCCAGTCTGCCGGAACTTTGGGGGTCACCAAGCTGTTCAGCCAGAACGGCTAACGGCTTCAGGTCACAGCAGTAGGAAGTAACACAACATCAACTCAGGAGAGAATTTTATGTCCAACTCAACCCAACCCACAGTGGTCAATGGTGCCGTTGTTGATTCCATCGCCACAGTCAATACCAAGGTACTGGCCGAAGCACCGGCCATGGCGATGGGCAGCCTGTACCAGACCATTGGCAACTCAGTGGCCATGGCCGCTGCCAATGCTGTGTATGCGCAACAGCAGGCCAATGTCGGTTATCAGGCCGCCAGCACCCTTGGCGTGACCAAATTGTTTTCAGATAACCAGTAAAAACTAACCCCATAAGGAGATCATGATGAGCAACGCTTCTCAACCAACCGCAGTCAATGGCGCCATTGTGGACGCCGTCACCATTGCCAACACCAAAGTGCTGGCCGAAGCGCCGGCCATGGCGATGGGCAGCCTGTACCAGACCATTGGTAACTCTGTGGCCATGGCCGCTGCCAATGCTGTGTATGCGCAGCAACAAGCCAATGTGGCCTACCAGGCGGCAACAACTCTGGGTGTGACCAAGCTGTTTTCCCAGAATCAGTAAGTTGACGGGGTGGCTGGCAACCAGCCACTTAGATTTCAGGCAGAGCAACCTGGTTGCTCTGTGCCTGTCTGAGCCCAAACCAGACCAATGGAGTACTGAATATGTCCGAGACCGATTACATCACCAGCTCTGTCGCCATTAATGATGAATTACAGAGCCAGAGCAACGAAACTCTGCAAACTCTGTCCTTAGGTGGTCTGGTTAATGCCACCACACTGACCATGCTGAATAACACCGCCAACCAGTACGCGTCGCAGACTTTGGCCAACTCAGCCATGGTGCAGGTCTGTAACAGAATTCTGAGTTCCTGAATGCCGCTGAACCTGCAACCTTATGCCACTATCACAGGAGTCTGAACATGCCTTTGTCATCTCAATCCAGCGGTATCTCCAACTGCATCAAAGCCCCTTTTGATCCCTTGGATAAAAGCAGCCCAGGGGAATGGAGTCTATGTTACAACCTGCAGCAACAAAAACTGACCTTGTCCGTTCAGCTGTTCCAGCCTGACCAGGCAAAACAGGGGCCGTTTATCTGCACACTGGACGCGGCGGGACTGAATGACCTGCTGGAATTTTTAGCTGTCGTCAAAATGCGGATCAATCAACCGGCCTGATGCCGGGCATGTGCTGATGCACTGCCCCAGCACAACGATCGATGGAAGAGGACGTCACCATGAGTGAGGACAAGAGTAAAGAAAAATCAGGCGCTTCCAGATTAGGCTGGACAGCGGAAGAAGCCGCCGGTGCTGCCATTGCGCAATCTTTGTCGCTGGCAGCGCAGAATGAAGTGGACGCATTCAGAAACCAGAATACCGTCACTATGGTGGCCATGGGGGTTGCCTATGCCAAATGGCTGCAAAACCCTTTGCTCGGTGCTCAGTACAGCGAACTGGTGCAGAGCGCCAGCCTGGGAACCAAACCCGGCACCACAACACTGGCTGAACGGCTGACACCTGTGCCAGAGGCGACCAGTAAAACAGCCTCAGACGCTAAATTCAGAGACAGAACCGCAGCTGACGCCCCCGCAGAGACCAAAGCCAGCGGGCGTTACACGCTGCCTGATCAGGTGTTTCAGTATTTCTTATCCCCCAGGCAGGACGATAAGGGGTAATATTTCCAGCAAAACTGCGGCTCCTGAGCCAGACGGCCCCTCTATTCATCGGCTGTGCGGTCAGTCTTCAGCGAGTCCAGCATCAGTTGCATAGCCAGCCGGGTGCCTTTGGCCTGTGCCTGATTCAACGCTGCCGCCGTCAACAATTCCTGGCTGACGGCGCCCAGGTCAATAGCTTTTTTGGTGGCGGCTGTGACATCAGCCGCAGACATCGACGCCAGCCAGCCGGCTGGCTGCCAGTACCAGCCAAAGCGGTCAAAAACAGCAGGCACCTGTGTTGTCACAGGTATTACCAATGCAAATCAGGCTGAGGCGTGGCGCCTGAAGCCGGAGACGGGTCCACCCCTTCTGGTCCGGAGATGGCTTCCGCTGGAAAAGGCAGTGGCAAATGCGGAAAGCGGTTCAGCAGATCGTTATAAAACGTCTGGTGCCATTGCCATAACTGCTGCAACGACTGGAGCTGCTGTAATCTGGCTTTGTATTCTTGCTGATAATCAAACCAGTGCAAGGCATCGGCCGGTGACGGGCTGGCATAAAACAACCTGAGCAAACCATCCTGACTGCCGGTATACAAGGCTGACACAGTTTCAAGCTCCTGCCGGCTTTCCTGTGCGGGCAACAGCAGGCATCTTTGCTGGAACACAAAGAGCTGCTGCATTTGACTGGCCCAATGCGCTAACACAGCATCTTCAGGCCTGGGGTTCATCGCGGTATTGGACTGAGCAAATATCACCACCCGTTGTAAACAGGCCGTCAGCGCTAAATAACTGTCTTCTGTCACCGGCTCACTCATCTGTTTCTCCTGCTTATTCATAACGGCTGTAGCCTGATGCGGGCTGCTGAACCGACGAAGGTTCAGCATCTGTGCCAGTGAAGGCGTTATCCGCCTGCATCGGACATGCCGCAGCACGTTGAGGCCCGGGTTCGCTGCCAGCCTCAGAAGCAGCATGCTTCCAGTTCAGTAACAACTGCGCCGGGCTTTGGCCTGTGACCGAGACAATCTCTTTGTAAAAAAAGCTGATTTGCAGTTCCAGCTGCTGGCACAACCCACGGTTCTGAGGAACAGCCTCCCACCCGGCCAGCCTGAGAAGTACCGGATTCAACTGCTGCTTCAGCTGCGAAAGCAGCGGCTCTGAAACCACCGCCCCTTTCATTTGGGCCCGCAACAGGCAAGCCGATTCCAGCCAGTCCAGCAGTATTGTTTTTTCAGCCTCAGGAGCCGAAAGCTGTTTAAGCACGCTGATCACAATCAATGGTTCCATCTGTTTAGTTTCCTCCATTTTCCTTTAACCGATACATAAGCCAGATATATGCCAAAACCCAGATAACGCCAGGGCAGGTTTCACGCGCCAGCCCGGATTGAAACTGGCATAAAATGACCAGACTGGCGCTGCAGACGGTCGCCCGCGGCCAGCGCCATCATCCGGATTTACGCCGGACCCGCAGCGGGCTTTGCTGAAACACACTTTTAAAAGACGCCGAAAAATTCGCTTGCGACGGATACCCCAGGCGTAGCGAAATCTCCTGAATGCTCAGGCTGGTTTCCATCAACAACTGACGGGCTTTTTCCATACGTTGCTGACGAAGCCAGGCAGAGACTCCGGTATTCAGTTCCTGCTTAAAGGCTTTGGCCAGGCTGTTTCTGTTGGTATTCATCGCTTTACTGATGGAATCCAGAGTCAGAGGCAAGTGCAGATGTTGCCGGATATAACGACAGGTTTTGTCTACCAGTTCCTGCTGCTTGCTAAGCGACGCCGAAACCGGGTTTTTCTGCGGGCCTGCAGGCACAGCCTGTTCAGCACACAATAAAATCCGTTGACATAACTGCATAAACTGCTGCAGCGGTGCTTCGGATAAAACACCGCAAAGGGTAAAGGTTTTATTGCGCAGATGGATCAGAGCAACGGCTTGCCGGGATACCGAAAACTGTTGCTGGACGCGGCTGAACATCAGGTCGTCATCCACCATATACACGGTCATTTTTTTTTGGACGCACAAACCAGGGGGTCCTGCAACTGTTCAAGGATCAGACAGGCATAATCCTGATTCAGCAAAGACCACATTGACTGCAATGCGCTTTGGTTTTTCAGCAGAAACACTAACTGCAAGTGATCATTTATCATCCGCACTCCTTGAGTAGTCCAGCCACACTGTGCAGCCAGAACCTGGTCACCTCAGACTGAAAGGCTCTCTGAGCATACCGGAGACGGAGCTGTTTTTCTTATTTGGGGAATAAATTGCGCGGATGCAGCACGGTTTGTCAGACCGTTAACGGGAAACGGACAAAAAATCGTGACCCCAGTTCTGGTTCTGATGTGAAGCCAATAGTGCCCCCCATCACTTCCGTCAGCTCCTTGCAGAGAGCCAACCCCAGACCAGTACCACCTTTACGTTTAGAGCTGCTGGCATCGGCCTGCGAAAAACGCTGAAAAATTTTGTTGTGGAAACCAGGCGGAATACCAGGGCCACAGTCCACCACCGCGATTTCCAGCTGATCATGGCTGAAACAGGCCTGCAACAGCACCTTGCCACCATCCGGGGAAAACTTCAGTGCATTGGATAATAAATTCGCCAGAATTTGCTGGAACCTGTGTTCGTCCAGCATCAGCTGTGCCTCTGCCAGCTCTGGCGGCGCATGCAGCACCAGCTTCACTCTGGATTTTTCGGCAAAGGTGGCATGGTCATGCAAGGCCTGTTGCAACAAAGGCAATACAGGCACCGCCTTTAACTCCAGCTTCATCTTTCCGGCACTGAGTTTTTCAATATCCAGCAAGTCGTTAATCAGGTGCTGCAACCGGCTGATATTGCTTTGCGCCACATCCAGTAACATCTGTGCTGTGTCACTGAGCTGAAGCTGCTGGGTGCCAATCAACAGCTTGATGGCGCCGCCAATCGAGGTTAAGGGGGTACGCAATTCATGGCTGACTGTGGAAATAAACTCATCTTTCAGCCGCTGCAAGCGCATAAACTCGGTGACGTCCTGCACCGAGCCCAACATAATTTGCTCCGGATTTTCGTCGGCCGGCAGCATTTGCGCCAATTCATGCACCCAGCGGATCTCGCCGTCAGAGCGGATAATACGGTGGATCACATTGTGCTCCCCGCTCTGCAGCGCCCTGGCTTCACTTGCTTCCACTGCCGCCAAATCGTCCGGATGAATGGTGCTTTTGAACAAAGCAACGCTGGGCAAGGTGAAGACTGGGTCAAAACCAAAAATATCGTAAATCATGGGCGACCACCACAACTCCCCAGTGGTCAGGCTGGCCCGCCAATAACCTATTCTGGCCTGGCGACTGGACAACTCCAGCCGCTGCTGCGCCAGGTGCAAATCGTCATTGGCTTGTTCCAGCTCCAGATAATGCTGCTTTTTATCCGTTACATCGTAGATATAGCCATGCCAGAGCACACTGCCATCCGGCATTTGTTCCGGCATGGCCCGGCCGGACAACCAGGCGGTTTGACCACCGGCTTTGATAACCCGGTACTCATGGTTCCACAGGCTGAGCCGGCTGCGGGACTGTTCAATACTGGCCAAAAGCGAGGGAATATCGTCCGGCACAATCACCGTAAACACTGACGAGGCATCCTGCAGCACCTGGTCGGGCGTCACTCCATAGATCTCCCGAATCGACTCACTGGCATAAGGGAACGCCGCCCGGCCGTCCGGCCATTGCTGAAACTGATACACCACACCGGGCAGCTGCTGTGCCATTTTGGCCAGCCGGTCATGGCTTTCAACTAACGCACGTTCTGCCTGTTTTTGCTCTGTGATATCGGCGTGGGTGCCATACATCATCAGTGGCTGGCCATCGTCGGTGCGGGACACCAGACGCCCTCTGTCATGCACCCAGACCCAATGCCCGTCTTTGTGCCGCATCCGGCAGCGGCAGTCATAAAACGCCGCTTCCCCGGAAAAATGTTGCTGCAGCAGTTGCTCACTGAGCGCCAGGTCCTGCGGATGCATCAACCTCTGCCAGGTAGTCATACTGACAGGCGCCAGCTCTTCCAGCCGGTACCCGATAATCTCGGCCCAGCGTTCATTCAACGACGTTTCGCCGCTCTGCACATTCCATTGCCAGGTGCCAATGCGCGTACCTTCCAGCACAGAGCGGTTCAGCAGTTCACTTTGTGCCAGTTGCTGGTGGGCAAACTGCTGCAGTCGGTCGCGAATTTCCTGCTCAACCGAATCAGCAAAATTACGCAGTATGTCACGTTCGTTTTGGCTGAGCTGGCGCGGCTGCGAGTCAATCAGACATAAGGTCCCTATACGTTGCCCTTCAAAACTTAAGGGCGCGCCGGCGTAAAAGCGGATAAAAGGCGGCCCAAGCACCAGGGGGTTGTCAAAAAAACGGAAGTCTTTTGTTGCATCGGGCACTTCCAGAATGGTGCCGGCCAGTATGGCATGGCCACAAAATGAAATGTCTCTGGGGGTTTCGCAGGCAGTCAGCCCTTGTCTGGATTTAAACCACTGCCGCTGCTGATCCACCAGAGACACCAACACAATCTCAGTGCCAAGGCAGAGCTTGGTCAGATGGGTCAGCCGGTCAAACCTGGGTTCAGCCAGAGTGTCCAGCAAGGCAGCAGAACTGAGCGCATGTAAACGTTCAGCTTCATTGGGCGGAACAGATGGGGCAAGCATAGAGTCCTGTAATGCGCTGAATCCTGACGGACCTTTTGCTGAAGGCACCTTGCCTTATCATTGCCGGCTCCGCCGTTTCGTCCCTTAAAGACTAACAGAGGCCAACCAGACTGGCAAACCAGGGCCCAGCGCCTGTACGCCATCTGTTTTTGAAAAAACGTGGCCTGTGGACTGCGTTTCTGTGTTGTGTGTCAGGCCAGCAGCGGCAGTCAGCAGAATTTTTTTTATAGAAATTGCCTCGCTAAAGTTGGTTCAGAGTGTGTGAAATGGCACAGCTGCCGCTGGCGCCTGGCTGAATGTGCCGAATTGCTGCACCTGGGGTCAGCACCTCAATCAGCTCAATCTGCAACAGCGGCACCTCTGTCCGTTGCAGCTGTTGCTGCACCACCAGATATTCCGCGCCCTGATAAGCTCAGGCCTGAAAAAAACCCATCGCACCCTGGTTAATTTTTAATCAATCCACGTTTAACACCGTTTAACACTGCTTAACTCGTTTCTTAAAAAATTCGGGATTAGGCTGAATTTCGACTTTCAGGCCCAACCAGGAGATGTCTATGAACAGCAATGAATCACCCGACTCGCTCTCCCGTCGCGAAGTGCTGCGCGCAGGTCTTGGCGCAATGGCATTGTTCACATTGCCCACTACTGCAATGGCAGCGTCACACTCAGAGAAACCATTCACAGGAACACCGACCATGAGCACTATGACCCTTAAAGATGGCAGCCACCTGTTTTACAAAGACTGGGGCTCAGGCCAACCCATTCTGTTTAGCCATGGCTGGCCATTAACCAGCGATGACTGGGAAAACCAGATGATTTTCTTCGGCAGTCAGGGTTACCGGGTCATAGCTCATGACCGCCGCAGCCATGGCCGCTCTTCGCAAACCTGGCATGGCAATAACATGGATCAATATGCGGATGATCTGGCGGAGCTGATCACTAAGTTAGACCTGCAAAACCTGATCATGATTGGCCACTCAACCGGCGGCGGCGAAGTTGCTCATTACCTTGGACGCCATGGCACGTCCCGTGTGGCAAAAGTGGTGCTGGTGGGGGCTGTACCGCCTTTAATGCTGAAAACCGCCAGCAATCCCAAAGGCTTACCACTGGAGGTTTTTGACGGGATCCGCAAAGGCACCCTGGACAACCGCTCTCAGTTTTTTAAAGACGTCACCATTCCTTTTTATGGCTACAACCGTGCTGGAGTCAAGGTCTCTGAAGGCGTCCGTGAAGCCTTTTGGTTTCAGGGCATGATGGGGGGCCTCAAAGGCCAACTGGATTGTATCCGAGAATTCTCGGAAGTCGATTACAGCGAAGATCTGAAAAAAATTGATAAACCAACACTGATAGTACATGGCGATGACGACCAGATTGTGCCTATTGAAGCCTCTGCACTGGAATCCGCCAAGCTGGTGAAGAACTCCACATTAAAGATTTATGAAGGGTCCTCACACGGTTTAGCAAAAATTGAAGCCGACCGATTTAATCAGGACGTTCTCGCTTTTATTAAAGCTTAGGTCTGGCCGATCGCTTGACAGAAGTAACGACAGACCGGGCGCTGAAGCACTGATGATTGCCTGTAAATAGCATGAATTTGGGGTTATTTCTTGCGAATAGCTGTCCCCATTCCCTGATTCAGAATTGTGGAGACAACTATGACCAAACCAAAACTGACCCATGCCCATGGGGCACCAGTCTCAGACAACACCAATATCCTGACGGCCGGTCGTCGTGGCCCGGCGTTGCTGCAGGATATCTGGTTACTGGAAAAACTGGCGCATTTTGACCGGGAGCTGATCCCGGAAAGACGCATGCATGCCAAAGGTTCCGGCGCTTATGGCACTTTTACCGTCACGGCAGATATCAGCCAATTCAGCAAAGCCAGTCTGTTTAGTGCCATAGGTAAAAAGACCGATGTCTTTGTACGTTTCTCCACTGTTGCAGGTGAACGTGGTGCAGCAGATGCAGAACGTGATATTCGCGGCTTTGCCGTGAAATTTTACACGGATGAGGGAAACTGGGACCTGGTCGGCAACAATACGCCTGTGTTCTTCTTTCGTGACCCGTTGCGTTTTCCGGATTTGAACCACGCAGTAAAACGGGATCCCCATACCGGCATGCGCAGTGCCAACAATAACTGGGACTTTTGGACTTTATTACCAGAAGCTTTGCATCAAATTACCATTTTGATGAGCGAACGCGGCATTCCGAAATCTTACCGGATGATGCATGGTTATGGCTCTCATACCTTCAGCGTACTGAATGCCAAGGATGAACGGTTCTGGGTGAAGTTTCACCTGCGTTGCCAACAACAGCTGCAATGCCTGTCGGATGCGGATGCTGCCACCCTGATAGGTGAAGACAGAGAAAGCCATCAGCGCGACTTATTTAACAGTATTGCTCAGGGCCACTTTCCCCAGTGGAAGTTATGTATTCAGGTGATGACTGAAACTCAGGCCCGGCAGCATCCGCACAATCCCTTTGATTTAACCAAAGTCTGGCCGCACAAAGACTACCCACTGCGTGAAGTCGGCCTGCTTGAGCTGAACCGTAACCCGGACAACGTGTTTGCTGACGTTGAGCAAGCCGCATTTTCGCCGGCCAATGTAGTCCCAGGCATAGGGTTCTCGCCGGATAAAATGCTGCAGGCCCGGCTGTTTTCTTATGGGGATGCACAGCGTTACAGGTTAGGCGTGAACTTTAACTCTATTCCGGTGAATGCCCCTAAATGCCCCTTTCATTCCTACCACCGCGATGGTGCGATGCGTACAGACGGCAATAAAGGGGCCACCCTGGCGTATTACCCGAACTCCTACCACGAATGGCATGACCAGCCTCAATTAAACGAACCCGCTTTAGCCTTAGAGGGGGATGCCGACCATTGGGACCACCGGCTGGAGGACGATCATTACGAACAGCCTGGTAATTTATTCCGACTGATGAACGCCGCACAACGGCAGATTTTATTTGAAAACACCGCCCGCAATATCAGCGCCGCCGAACGCTTTATTCAGATGCGTCATATCGAAAACTGCAGTAAGGCAGACCCTGCCTATGGCCGGGGCGTCGCGATGGCATTGGGATTGTGTGTGCCACAAGAGGCTGACCAAGGAGAGCACCAATGAACAGGGCTGGCAAAGCTATGATAACAGGCGCCTCTTCTGGGATTGGCGCTGTGTATGCGGACCAATTGGCCGCCAGAGGGTTAAATCTTATCTTGGTTGCTCGCGACCACAACCGGCTGGAGGCAATTGCACAGCGCTTGCGTCACACCTACTCCGTAGAGGTCAGCTGTCTGGGGGTTGATTTAACTCAGGCGGCTGGGCTTGAGCAAACGCTGGCGCTACTGGAGCAGGACCTCACATTAACCATGTTGGTTAATAGTGCCGGAATTAGCCCGAAGGATCCGGTGCTGGAATCAGAAGAGCAGAGCTTAGCCGCTATGGTTAATCTGAATGTCAACGTATTACACCGGCTTACCATCCGGGCCGCCAAGGTGTTTTCGAGCCGGTCTCTAGGAGCCATCATCAATATTGCGTCTGTAGTGGCGCTGATGCCCGAGAAATTCAACGGCAGTTACAGCGCAAGCAAAAGCTTTGTTCTGGTGCTGACTCAGGCACTGGCCGGTGAGCTGGCATTGCATGGCGTGCAAATTCAGGCGGTATTACCAGGCTTCACCCGCACCGAATTGTTTGAGCGGGCGGGCATCGATATCTCGGTAATCCCGCCCGACATGCTGATGAACGCCAGCGAACTGGTTGAAGCGGCGTTGATTGGCTTTGAGCGGGGCGAGTTGGTGACCATTCCGTCTTTGGTCGACCTGGCGCTCTGGCGCAGTTTCGAACACACCAGACAGCAGCTGGCGCCGTACCTGTCCCTCCAGCATCCGGCACCACGTTACTTTAATACGCCAGGCTAACCAGCTGGTCCGCCGCCACATAAGGAAAAATCCATGATGAGCACACGAATAGGACTAACCGTACTGAGTAGTTTACTGCCACTGCAACTGGCGCTGGCTGACTCGATTAAAGCCGCACCTGACACCGCGGTGAAAGCTTCCTTCGACATTATTCAGACCCGGATCAGAGTGCAGGACGGCTCCGCCATCTTTACCACTCAGGTCAGAGGGAACGCTGGTTCAGAGAAGCCAAAGGCAACGGGCAAATTTGAAGGCTCTGACGTGTACGCCTATGTCTGGCCCACCAGCCTGGACAGCGCCGAAGTTGGCTTTGACGCAGCACAGGGCATTGTCGCATTGGCTGTGACCTTTCACCCGGATTTTGATGATGGCGCCTACAGCAAAAAGAACCGGGATGTCTGGCATCCGCACTGGGTGGTGCTAACCAAAGACGACGCCTGTGGCGGTGGCCTGAAAGTGGTGGATATTGCCAAAGGCAGCAACCCCAAACTACCCGCCACCTGGCCCGGCGTGCCGCTGCTGATTGACAGCCCGGAATATCCTACCGAATTGAAACAAGATGTGGTGGAAGTTGTGATTCCACTGGAGTTTTTAAACGGCATTTCAAACGCCGCTTATGACGGAGTGACCGCAGGCCTGAAAATCAACGGCAATTTACATAGCCCTCTGTTGTGTGTCGACCAGGTATTTAAAGTGGCGTCAGGCGATCTCAGCCTGCCAGGTAAAGTGAAATCAGAGCCAAAGTAAGCAAAGTAACGCCAACAGCAGGACGGACTTTATCAAGCCGAAAAACCAATGATGTACTTCATAAAACAGAGGGAAAATCATGGATATCATTCTTGAGTCGCACATCATTCTCAGTTTGCTCGGTATAGTTTGCTGTTTTTGGGTTATTGCAGGCTGGTTTAAAGGTGTTTTCCGGGGCTACACGACGCTGATCTGTTTAACAGCAACATTTACCGCAAGCCTGTCCGGCTTTTTATTACCGGCCGATGAACTGCGCCCCTCACACCTGGTAGGCCTGCTGTCCGTCATTTTGCTGATCTTTGCTATCAATAGTCTTTATGTGGAGCAGTTACAGGGCGGCTGGCGCATCATTTACATTATTAGTGCGCTGGCCTCTTTTTATCTCAATGTCTTTGTGGCTGTGGTTCAGGCATTTATACACATTGATTTTTTGCACGGCTTGGCACCGACTCAACAAGAGCTACTCTTTGTCTTCACCCAGGCCGGTGTATTTCTCTTTTTTTCAGCAACCGCAATCATCACCATCGCTAAACCGGCCCTGCCCCCAGCTATTTGAATAAACGCTGATGGCGATCTGAGGGCTGAGATGACTCACTACCGGCACAAACTCAGCCTGAAGCTGTACCTGGGTTGCGCAACTTTGCGGATGCAGACTGCAGCCGCTGCTCAGTGAAACTACCACCTTGGCTGTTCACTATATGCATTATTCCAATGCTGGCCTGAACTCTCCAAACCCCGGCGTAGACTTTTTAAGCTTGTCTTGCAGTCATGCTTTTTAACTGCCTACGGCGCATCGGAGTTGGGGCGGCAAAGCCGCCCCAATCTTATTACAAAGCAGAAGCTTGCAGATTGCGCCCCAGAAACTCCAGCATAGCTGCCGCTATTTCATTGCCATGGGTTTCAATGGCAAAGTGGCCGCTGTTGACGAACTGCACTTCTGCCTTTGGATTGTCGCGCCGGAATGCCTGAGCGCCGGCCGGAATAAAAAACGGGTCCTGTTTTCCCCAAATTGCCAGCAAGGGTGGCTGCTTACTACGAAAGTACTGGTGCAACTGGCTGTATTGCTTCACATTGCTGCCATAGTCCATCAGCAAATCCAGCTGGGGTTCCACACCATGGCGTTCAATGGCGGCATAAGCCAATTGATAAGTCTCTGGCGCAATCACGGACTGGTCTTGCACCCCTTCGGTGTATTGCCATTTCAGCATCTGCGCCGTATTAAACTTACGCAAAGCCTCACGGTTTTCTGCCGTCGGGTTGGCCCAGGCTTTACGCATATCCGCCCAACCTGCACTTAAACCTTCTTCGTAGGCGTTGCCATTCTGACTGACAATAGCGGTGATTTTATCCGGATGTTTGACCGCCAGCCGCCAACCGACCGGAGCGCCGTAGTCAAACACATAAAGGGCGTAGCGCTGCAGCCCTTTGGCTTGTGTAAAGGCATCCATCACAGCAGCCAGATTGTCGAAGTTGTAGCTGAATTTTACCGCAGGACTGACGGTGGTCTGGCCGAAACCAGGTAAGTCCGGCGCTATCACATGGTACTTTTCCGCCAGTTTCGGCATCAAGTCTCTGAACATATAAGACGAGGCCCCAAAGCCATGCAGCAACAGCACTGTTGGTGCCTGTGCTGAACCCGCCTCGCGGTAAAACACCGTCACTCCCTGCACGTCCAGCTGCTGATAATGCACCTGAGTGGTGGCTGTTGCCGCTGTGGCCGTAACTGAAGCCGCTAAGGTTGCCGCGGCAAGCAGTAAATGTTGAGTTGTCATGGTTGCTCCGTGAAGTTAAGGTTGGCACATCACCAAGTAACCCATATAATCAATTTTAATAGGTTACATGCTGCAAGTATCGCCAAGCCAAAGTAACCTGTCAAATTAATATTTAGAGGTTACTTATGCCTGATACCCAAAGTACGACTGAACAACCCCAGAGCGGAGCGCCTATGCTGGGGGATCACCTGGCGATGGACTTACTCAATACCGAAGCCCGCGCTGACGGCCAGTTGGTGGAGTTCTGGACCAATGACCAGGATCTGCTGCTATGGCTGGCGCGCTACGGCATCAGCCAGACAGCAACTGCGACACCGGCTGATTTGCTGTCACAAGCCAAGGCGTTGCGGGCGTTGGCGCATCAGTTGATCAGCCAGTTCAGAGCGGGCCAGCCGGTCGATTACCGTCTGCTAAACCCCTACTTACAGGCCCACAGCACAGTGCCGTATTTAGAACAAGACGCCGAAGGAACACTCCGGTTAAGCCGCCAATCCACAGCCAACAGCAGCGGCGCTTTGCTAGGCCCGGTGGCGGAAGCGGTGGCGCAGTTGCTGGTGGAAGGCAACGCCGCCCTGGTCAAACAATGTGAACACCCGGACTGCATTTTGTGGTTTTACGATCGTACCAAAGCCCACAAACGCCGTTGGTGCAGCATGGCCTTATGCGGCAACCGCCATAAAGCCGCGCAATTCAGGACAAGGAGTGGAGGTTAAGGGCCCGCGTGATGAGCGGCAGCCAAGCGCAGGAGGTCTCAGGATCAATAATTTTATTTAGCAGAAATTGAGTGGAATCTATTCACTTTACTGGCATTAAAGTCCGCTGTTAGGTGAAAGCGGACAACGCTGGAATCATTCCAATCATTATGCTCATATTTTTTGAGGCATAAATGTGTAAGCAAATGACATCGTCAGCGATAGAGCGAGACCCATTATCAAGCGTCTTCATTCTTCAATGTGATGCTGATAAATAGCGTTAGCATTAAAAATACACTTGATATCCACAAACATACCTCAAGGCCATATGCCTGATAAACCCAGCCTGAAAGCACAGTGCCGATAAGCCTGCCCATAGCATTGGCCATGTAATAAAAACCGACATCCAGAGAGACTCCGTCACGTCCGGCGAGGCTGACAATCAGATAGCTGTGCAGGGAAGAGTTGACTGCAAACACAGCGCCGAACACCATCAGGCCACCGATCAATACCCACAGAGGTGCAGAGCTGTATTGCATACCTGTACTTATCAGCAGTGGGATCGCACAGAGTGCGATTGCCCATCCAACAACGGCAGATGCGCCGGGAACTTTACCGGCTTTCTTACCGGTGATTGCCGGAGCCAGTGCCTGCACCATGCCATAGCCAATGACCCACAACGCTAAAAAGCTACCAATTGAGGTTTGGCTCCACTGGAATTGTGTAGCCAGATACAGCGGCAGGGCTATGACAAACCAGACATCGCGGGCTCCAAATAAAAACAATCTGGCCGCAGAGAGCTTGTTAATGGCTGAACTTTTGGAAAACAAATCTTTGAATTTGGGTTTGAATTTACTTTTACCCAGATCCTTTTTCAGCAGAAATAAACTCAGCAACCAAATAGCCGCAAGGACTGCGGCCATACTCGCCACTGCGCCTTGAAACCCAAGTTGGGCCAATAGCAAACCACCTAAAAAGAAACCAACACCTTTCAGGGCATTTTTCGAGCCGGTCAGGATAGCGATCCACTTGTACAAAGCACCTTGTGCCTCGTCAGGCAGTAGCAGTTTCAGCGAACTTTTCGCGCTCATTTTATTGAGATCTTTGGCGATGCCCGACATAGCCTGCGTAGCCATGACCCAAACAACAGTCAACATAGAGGCTGGCACCAGCAGCATCGAGAGTGCAACAACCTGTAGCAACAAACCTATATTCATGGTTTTATTCAGGCCAATCCTCGCACCGAGCCAACCGCCCACTAAATTAGTGACAACGCCAAACAGCTCATAAAACAAAAACAATGATGCAATAGCCAGCGGACTGTAACCGAGCTTGTAAAAATGCAGGACAACCAGCATACGCAGTGCGCCATCGGTCAGGGTAAAAGCCCAGTAGTTACCGGTAACGACCAGGTATTGGCGAAGGCCACTGTTGTTGAACGTCTCTGACATCGGTCTCAAATCCATATTTTTGTTTGATGAAACGGTCGCAGTGAGAACTGATAGTTCATCATTGATCGAACACTACGACCGCTACTGGCGTTTAACTCAGGTCGGCCACACCGACTAAGCGGGCCAGTTCTACCGTCCGGTTGGCATAACCCCATTCATTGTCATACCAGGCATAGATTTTCACTTGCGTGCCATTCACCACCATGGTCGATAACGCATCGATGACGCTGGAGCGCGGGTCGGTTTTGTAATCAACGGAGACCAGCGGCCGCTCTTCATAACCCAAAATACCTTGCAGCGCGCCGTCGGCGGCGGCTTTGAGCAGCTGATTTACTTCAGCGGCGCTGGTGGCGCGTTCCACTTCAAATACGCAATCGGTTAACGAGGCATTGGCCAGTGGCACCCGCACCGCATGGCCGTTTAAGCGGCCTTTAAGCTCGGGGAAAATCTCGGTAATAGCGGTGGCTGAGCCGGTAGTAGTTGGAATTAAACTGGCGCCACAGGCACGGGCGCGGCGTAAGTCTTTATGTGGCGTGTCCAGAATCGACTGGGTATTGGTTAAATCGTGGATGGTGGTCATAGAGCCGTGTTTAATGCCCAGGCTTTGGTGGATCACTTTAACCACAGGTGCTAAGCAGTTGGTGGTACAACTTGCTGCGGTCACTATGCGATGCAGGTCTTTATCATAAAGCTGATGATTCACACCCATGACCACGTTGAGTACTCCAGCTTCTTTCACCGGGGCACTGACTACTACACGCTTCACACCCTGCGCTAAATACGCCTCCAGCACGGCTTTGCTTTTCATTTTGCCAGAGCATTCAATCACGATGTCACAGCCTGACCAGTCGGTCTCGGCAATGGCTTTGTGATGACTGACGGCTATCTGTTTACCGTTGATAACGATGTTGTCATTGGTATGGGTAGCTTCATGCTGCCAGCGGCCGTGTACTGAATCAAAGTTCAGCAGATGGGCAAAAGTGGCGGCATCGCCGGCTGGGTCGTTTATACGGACAAATTCAAATTCCGGCCAGTCAAAGGCGGCGCGCAGCGCCAGCCTGCCAATGCGACCAAAGCCGTTAATCCCTACTTTAATTGTCATGCCTGTGTCCTCAAAAATGGCTGCGCTCAACGGGCAGCCAGTTGATTAAAATATTCGACATGCGGCGGCAGTGTGAGCGCATAAGGTCGCAGCGCCTGCACCCTGCTTTTCACCTTGTCTTTGCTATAGCCTCGTTCCAGCAAAATTTGCGCGGCTATTAAACCTGTCCGGCCAGAGCCGCCTTTGCAGTGGATGGCAACCGTTTTGCCTTCGTTCAGCAGTTGATGCACCAGCGGGCCTGCTTGTTGCCAGGCTGAGGCGAAATCTTCAAGCGGTGCATGGTCATCTTCAATCGGACAATGAAACCACTGCAGCCCATGGGCATTAACCTGTGCCCCTAAATCGGCGACCTGCAAACTTTCTAGTTCTGACATCGGATTTAATGAAATCACCGCCGCAGCGCCTGCTTGCTGCAGGGTGGCAAGCGCCTCAGCGATGGATGTGCCTTTGGTACCCGGGCAAGGCGTAAAAATCAGGCCTGCAGCAGATTGAGCGTCAAGCGGTAATACATCGTATGGATGAGACATCAGCATTCCTTTATAAAATCAGTTGGATGGAAACCAATGGCGGGTACGGTTGGCAAAAGCGACCAGCGACAACATCACCGGCACCTCGACTAACACGCCAACTACTGTGGCCAGCGCGGCACCTGAATTCAGGCCAAACAGCGAAATTGCCACGGCGACCGCCAATTCAAAAAAGTTACTGGCACCAATCATGCCCGCCGGTGCAGCAACATTGTGGGGCAGCTTGAGTTGGCAGCCAGCAAAGTAGCTCAACGCAAAAATGCCATAGGTTTGAATGAGCAGTGGAATAGCAATCAGCACAATGGCCAGTGGCTGGCTGATGATGGTCTGCGCCTGAAAACCAAACAGCAGCAGCACTGTGGCAAGTAAACCAAAGATCGACCATGGCTTGATGCGGCTGGCAAAGGTACGGATCGCATCCTCACCTGACACTGCATGTCTGGCCAAATAACGTCGGGTGGCAACACCGGCCAGTAGCGGCAATACCACGTACAGCGCGACAGATAACAGCAAGGTTGACCAGGGCACTGTGATATCAGATACGCCAAGCAGCCAGGCGCTGATCGGCGCAAAAGCAACAATCATAATCAGGTCATTTACACTGACCTGTACCAGTGTGTAGTTGGCATCGCCTTTGGTCAGTTGGCTCCAGACAAACACCATAGCGGTGCAAGGCGCAACGCCTAATAAAATCATGCCAGCGATATATTCAGTGGCGGTTTGCGGGTCGACCCAATCAGCAAATAACAGGCGGAAAAACAACCAACCCAGCAGCGCCATGGTAAAAGGCTTGACCAGCCAGTTGATCACCAACGTCAGTACGAGTCCGGTTGGTTTTTTGCCCACATCGCGAATAGCTGAAAAATCCACCTGCACCATCATCGGGTAAATCATTAGCCAAATCAGTAGCGCAATAACGCCATTAACCTGCGCATATTCAAAAGCTGCTACGGCCTGAAATAATGTGGGTTGCCAGAGTCCACCTAATATCCCGACAGCCATCGCCAAAGCCACCCACACCGATAAATACCGTTCAAAAATACCCACGCTCACTCCTTGGTGACTGGAAACCGCTTTTCGATCGCGGCTAACGCTGCACTATCTGCATTGGATGTCATCTGAAACAGTGCTTCTGCACGCTGCTGTAAGGCTTGAAGTAACGCCGCAAACTCCCGTTGTTGTTCGACCTCGCTTAATCCTGCGCGGGTCGGATCTGGCAGTGACCAGTGCGCTTTCACCGCTTTACCAAACCACACCGGACAAGATTCGCCGGCTGCCTGATCGCACACAGTGATCACCAGGTCCGGCGTCACAGCCGCCAAATCATCCCAGCTTTTACTGGTAAGCCCTACGGTATTGATCTGCCAATCCGTCAGGTAGTGCAGCGTCAATGGATGCACCTGGCCTCGTGGCGTTGAACCTGCACTATAAATTTGCGCCTTCACCCCAAGCGCTTTGGCTACATGGCGAAAAATCGCTTCGGCCAAAATGCTGCGACAAGCGTTATGGCTGCATAAAAACAAGATGTTCATGGGGTGCTCCATCGTGGCAATTGGCCAATGTTTTCTTACTTATGCGTTCAACTAACGTTCCTGACAACAGGCTTTGGCGCGCTCTGGCCGTTCACCCATGGCACACAAATTCTGCATCAGCGGTGTTAACAATTCAGTGTTCTGGGCGCGGGTTTGTTCCAGCGTTTCCGCGGCCCAAGCCGGTAGTTCAGGATTGAGCCGGTAAAACACCCATTGCCCCTGGCGACGGTCTAACAGCACCTTGGCGCTTCGCAGCATCGCCAGGTGACGGGAAATTTTCGGCTGCGACTCATTCAGGGCAGCGGTCAGCTCACAGACGCAAAGCTCGCCTTCCTGCACAATTAACAGCAGTGAGGACAAGCGGGTTTCGTCGGCTAATAACTTAAAAAATTCAACGGGTAGCATAGTTTGATCCTCGCGATTACTGGATGCGCTGAGATTTATCATAGAGCAGGACAAACATTTTCAGTCGTTCACTCAGTTCATTGAGCGTGATGTCATACGCTTTGGCTTTACCATTCTCTTTTGGATCAGGGAAATCCCAAGCCAGCACATTTTTGGCTTTTAATTGGTTTTGGCACTCTTGTCGGGCCTTGCTGCAAAGCACAATGACATAGTCGAATTCAATACCCGCGAGCTCTCCCAGTGACTTTGAAGTAAGCCCCTCATTAGAAAGACCGTGTCGTTGAATGGCGTCTAGCGCCCGAATGTCGGGATACGTTGGCTGATTGCCAGCACTATAAACGTCGAATCGGTCAGCATACTGACTTTTGGCAATCGCTTCTGCCATCAGCGAGCGGGCCGAGTTCTCGGTGCAGATAAAGACTAAGGTTGGCTTCTTTAACATATGAGTCTCCATATATATGTTTAATAATATATATGATTTTCCACATGTCAACATGGTACCCAGTGAATAAAACCGAAAAGTCTGGCGAAAAAGTGCAATTAAATGGAGTTTGGGGTGTGTCGGCCTGGGCTTTGCTTTTTCCACTGCATCTGAACCAACTATTAAATAGATAAGCAATTTTTGGGATAAAAGCTGTTTATCTGACCGACATTACATTAGTGGTGCAGTTTTACGTCATCGTTGTAATGGGCATTACGGCGATTGAATTTTTATCTGGTATCTTCGCGTTTTTTTAGATAGCAAGTTCCAAGGCTGATTTAGCCTGAATGCAACAAGTCAGCACTTCGTCACTTTTGAGCGCCGTTGCCGCTTCCAGCACTTGTTTGACTTCGCCACTGATTAGACGCTTTTTACAAAGCCCACAGCTGCCGCCGCGACAATCAAAAGGAATTTGAGCGCCGACTTGATTCAGCGCATCCAGCACGCTGGCGTAGCCGGCTGAATCAGCGCTGATAGTTCCCATCGTTATAGTGAAACTTTCAGCGCTGGCCGGTGCACTAAATAGCTCATAGTGCAGCTGCTTGCCTTGTTGCCGCAGGGCCTGTGTCAGCTGATCGGTCATTGATGCTGAGGCACAGCAATAAAAATCACTGTCAGTTTGGGTGTGAGCCAGAATATTGTCAGCTGTGATGCGGCCCCTGGCGCCAAGCCAATCTACCGCAGGTTGAGACAGAATAGGGCGGTAATCAAGGCCAGGTAACCGACGCAGTAGCCGGTGAAAATAGAGGTCGTTTAGCGTTCTGGCCTGATACCACAACGTCACGGGGCGCTGCTGTCGAATGGCACGATAAGCCATCGCCAGCATCGGGGTGATCCCAACGCCGGCAGCAATCAGCACCAGCGGGGAGCGATTTGTTTTTAACAAAAAATGGCCGCGCGGCCAACTGCTAACTATGCTATCACCCACCGCGACTCCTGCGACCAACGGCGCGCTGAGTCGCCCGTGCGGTTCCGCTTTAATCGCCAGTCGGTAGTAGTGACGTTGTTTGGTGTCGTGGCATAACGAATAAGCCCGGCTCACCGGTTTACCGTCTTTATCGCGACAGAACAGCAGTAAATGTTGGCCAGGCAAGGCTTTTGGCAGCTTACTGCTATCTGCCGTACGCAATGTCAGCAACACGCTTTGTCCTTGTCGGCGCACGCGGCAGACAATTAGGCGCAACCGGCGCTGGTCTTGCTGCTGGCGTTTTAAATAGCAGAGCATGCGGCCAATTCGGTACAGGCACCAAAAGGCTGGTGCCACACCTAAAATTAAGAGGACGAGCGTCGCGACCACAGCCAAATTCCGCTGACACTGAAAATCAGGATGTAGAGACCCAAGATATCCATCCATAACCAATCGTATTCGCCAAACAGCGCCTCACCGGTATGCAGGTCCATCATTAGTTTTTTCAGATCGTACGGGCCTTCGTCTTTGCCGTAGGCTTTGACTAACAGCCAGCTTTGGTCGGCTTGCTGCAGCATCAGCCCCTGTTTTTTATCCAGCACCAGCAGCTGATTGTTCAACAGTGCAACGTCTTCGCTGTCGGCCTGATAAACTTGTTGCCATTGCTGGTCGGCTTGCTGGCGAAACACACCTTTTTTGCCAGTAGCATACAAAGTGTCGTCTAGCAGACGTAAGTTTTTCACATCAAAGCCGGACAGCTGATGGCTGTTCAGTTGCCAGTTAGCATCCAGCTGTACCAGTCCCTGTTTGCCACCAACAATCACCTGATTAGCCTGCACCACCAGTCGTTTAGACTCTTGCTCGGGATGTATTGCCCCAAACTTGATATCTTTCGTGCCGAACAAGTCGGCATGAGCAATAAAAATGGTGCTGATACCAATAATGATCATTGGTAACGTCAGGATGACGCCACCCCAAGTGTGTAATTTACGCCACATATTCTTTTACTCTCTTGCTTAAAATTGGTAGCTATAGCCGACGACTAACTCACGTGCACTGTATTCGGCTTCATCATCTTGTTGTTGCAGCGCGCCCTTACTGGTCCAGGTAGTTTTGCTTTTGCGTTTTTTCGGATTGTTTAAACCAATCACTGAGACGCTGAGCTTACCGCCGTGTGCAAAGGTGTAATTGCTGTAGATATCCGCCGTTATCATTTGCGCTTCGGTTTCCAGACTGGATTGCGTGGCCGTTAACTCGCGTTTTTGCATTTCATCCTGATAACCCAGTGCTGCGCCAGCCTGCCACTGGTCCGTCAGCCGATAATCGACCGTCAGTTTGGCGAACATCTGCGGCACCTGATTAAATTCAGTGGCGACAGCATCAGCCTCTACTTTCTGCCAGTCTGCACTGCCGCCTAACACTAAATCTGTCAGCAATTCATAGCTAAAACGCAGCCCCCAGCCACTGGCGATCCCGCTGTCGATATTACGAGGGGCTTGCACATAACGGCCTGATTGATTGTCCAACTCTGTGCTGTTGATAATCAGGTCATTCACCCAACGCCGGTTCAGATAAAACTCAATTTCTTGTAGCTCCTGCTGCCAAACCAGAGAGGTGTCGACCCCCCAGCCTTTTTCAGGTTGTAAATCTGGGTTACCCATTTTATCCGGATCGGTCAGGGTGCCGCTTTTGCGTTCAGTGAAAGGCACCATATCGTCAAATTTTGGCCAGCGTACCGATCGGCTACCCGAGAATCGATACTTAAAGCCGGCGCCTAAATCGGTCTGATATTTGATATTCGGCAGCCAATCCAGCGTGTCATCGGTACTGTAAAATTGACCATTAAGCTCCGCTTCGCGCGCCATCCGCTCAGCGCGCAAGCCCAGGCTCCACTTGCCGGCAGCTTTAAAGTTGTATCGGCTGAATAACGCGCTTTGGTTTTCGGTGAAATCATAAGTGTCTTTATTGCCACTTAACACGCCATTTTTGAACTTCAGGCGGTAACGATCTCGCCAGAACTGTTCGGCACCGACAATCCACCGGTCATCAGCCCATCGAAAGCTTAGCGAACGTAACTGCTCACGCTTCTCTTCCGTTTCAGAACTTTGTTTGGTTTTGCCTTTGGCGTCGGTTTCGATGTTGAGCTTGTCTTTATCTTCCTGCTGATCGCGATAAACAAACTCACCGGTCAGTCGCGAGCTTGTCAATTGATGACTCCAACTATTGTCAAGCCACAGAAAACGGTTGTCTTTGTCTTCCGTTTCTACCACCGTTTTGACCAAAGCGTCGTTGCTATAGGTTGGGGTAGATTTTTGTTTATCTTCTTGTTTTTTAATCATGCGGGCCTGGCTGGCCAACTCGGTTTTTTCACTCAGCTGGTAATTCAAATCAGCGGTTAATGCACCACGTTGATCCGCGCGTTGCTCGTTCTCCTGACTGGAGGTAACTACGCCTGCCGCATTGGTGGAGGTTTTATCTTTAAACTTGTCGGCGTCGGTCTCGCTGTAATCAATACCCAAACGGCCGCGCAGGTTATCCTGCATAAAAGCATGGGAATATGAAACTGCAGGCTGCCAGTTGTTGTTTTGCAGACGGCGGGTTACGACCTGAATTTCATCGCTGGCACGATAATCTTTTAATACGATATTTAAAGTACCGCCGACGCCGGCACCAGATACCGTTGCATCCGCAGCTTGCAGGATCTCTACCCGTTCAACCCAGGCCAGTGGAATACTGCTTAAATCAAACTCACGTTTTTCACCATTGCCAGGTGCAGGTTTGCCGTTGATCAAAATCTGTGAATAGCCTTTATCGAGGCCCTTTAAGCGCAGATCCTTACCTTTGCCTGGAGGGCCACTTAACAGCAAGCCAGGAATACGGGCAAGCGCCTCAGCCAGTGATTGATCACCAAAACGGCTCAGGTGGTCGCGTGTTAGCAAACGCACATCGACTTGACTCGTCAATTGATACTCAGCTTTTTGCTGAGTCACTTCTAAATGCTCTAAACCTTTTGCATCTATAAACACTGCCGCAGCTGCGGCTACTAACCAGGCCATATCACACCTAAGCTACCGGAAAAAGGAGCGCATTGTGCCACACCAGCAAGCAAATGGGAATGATTGTCATTTCAAACTCTATTGATATCAAGCAGAGGTGGCCCAGGCAGGTGTAGGGTCATTTTTGGCCAGTTTTTTATAGCATTAACTACTCCGTGCTACTCGAAGTCAGCTGACAGCAACTGCTGAAATCATGTGGGCTGAATATCGGTTCAATTTCTGTTAGACTTGATGGCCATTCTCCATGACAGGGTAGTTCACGCCGATGTAATTGATTGCATAACTCATTCATTTTTGTTCGAGCTCAGATGCTTAATTGGGTTGCGTCAGGCTTTAACACAAATTGGCCCCTGTGCCAGAGTCGCAGTCGTTGCAACTGGTTGTATTGATAGATCAGTGTTGCTGATCCCTTGTATTGGATTTTTCTATGATGAATTCCCTCCGACAGCATTGGTTGTCCAATGTTCGTGCTGATGTTTTGTCTGCCATCGTTGTTGCTTTGGCGCTTATTCCTGAGGCGATTGCCTTTTCGATTATTGCAGGCGTTGACCCCAAAGTGGGCTTGTATGCGTCTTTTGCTATTGCCGTGATCACAGCTTTTGCCGGCGGCCGGCCGGCAATGATCTCTGCAGCCACCGGCGCTATGGCGCTGCTGATGATCACCTTGGTGAAAGAACATGGCCTGCAATATCTGCTGGCCGCTACCCTTTTGTGTGGTGTGCTGCAAATTCTGTTTGGTGTATTAAAACTTGGTGAGCTGATGCGGTTTGTCTCGCGATCCGTGGTCACCGGTTTTGTCAACGCCCTGGCGATTTTGATTTTTCTGGCCCAGTTGCCGGAACTAACCCATGTGACCTGGCATGTCTATGCAATGACCGCTGCTGGCCTTGGCATTATTTATCTGTTACCGCTGGTGACTAAGGCAGTGCCATCGCCACTGGTTTGTATTTTGGTGTTGACCGCTATCGCGCTGTATTTTGGCATTGATGTGCGCACAGTGTCTGATATGGGCGAGTTGCCGGACAGCCTGCCGATATTCTTATGGCCAGAAGTCCCACTGAGCTTTGAAACCTTGCAGATTATTTTCCCATATTCATTGGCACTTGCTCTGGTCGGTTTACTGGAATCGCTGATGACAGCAACCATCGTTGATGATTTAACCGACACCAACAGCAACAAAAATCGCGAATGTGTCGGCCAGGGCGTTGCCAATATCGGCTCGGGTTTGCTCGGCGGTATGGCTGGTTGCGCCATGATTGGTCAGTCGATGATCAACGTCAAATCCGGCGGTCGCACCCGCTTATCGACTTTGCTGGCCGGTGTGTTGCTGCTTTGTTTTGCGGTGTTTCTCGGTGACTGGGTGGGTCATATTCCAATGGCAGCTTTGGTCGCAGTAATGATTATGGTGTCGATCAGTACCTTTAACTGGCAGTCGGTCAAAGACATGCGCACCAATCCCAAAAGCTCCAGTATTGTCATGCTCGCCACCGTCGCCATGGTGGTATACAGCCATAATCTGGCATTGGGTGTGTTTGTCGGCGTATTAATGAGCGCGCTGTTTTTTGCCAATAAAATCGGCCAGTTACTGGCGATTGAAACCGCTGTCTCCACTGATGGTCAATGCCGTGTGTATACCGTCACCGGCCAGGTGTTTTTCACTTCGGCCGAGCCTTTTGTGCAAAGCTTTGATTTTAATGAAACCTTGCCCAAGGTGCAGATTGATTTAACCCACGCGCATTTTTGGGATATCACGGCTGTCAGTTCACTGGATAAAGTGGTGCTGAAATTGCGCCGGCAGGGTAAAACGGTGGAAGTGATTGGCCTCAATGAAGCAAGCGCGACGCTGGTGGATAAATTTGCTATTCACAATAAGCCGGAGGCGATTGATCGCCTGCTGCATCATTAAAGATATCTTTTCTCCTGACCATCCTGCAGCCTAGCGCAGCAGGATGGTATCAAGCACAGCTCCCCGATGCACACCAGAGAACAAATCACAGTTTGCACAGTACGTGCTGGCTAACTTTATCACTTGTCGAAATATGTGTAACAGGCTGTTCCTAAGCTTTGAGCTTCTATGCTGTAGGTTTAGCTTTCAGCTTCAAATTCGAAACTCTGTCGAAGAGTCAAGCTCCACAAATTCACATCCTAATTGAGGCTGTAAACCTGAATACTTCGCCACGCTTCTTTGCCTACATTGTCTTTCAAGATCCTAAATCTGTACTTCGGCGTCCACACAATATGCTATTGACACCTCAAGTACACATGCGATGCTTGCTGGTATCTACTCATGTTTTTTACTTCTTTGACTCTGCGAAAAATCAAAGCGGTAACTGGCATGGGTAAGTTTTTTCAGGCAAAGCCTTTTCGATGATAACCACCTGCTGAAGCAGGTGGTTTAGGGGCTGAAAACAAAAAAACCGCCGAATGGCGGTTTGATTGTTTGGCGCACCCATCAGGATTGCTCACCCCTTCCATGGGGTTCGCCTGCTTCGCAGGCCAGCTAAAGCTGTCCAAAAACGCTCCCAGCGTTTTTGTCGAAAGAGGTTCAAATCTGTGGATACAACAAGTAAAGAATCCACCTTCTGAAGAAGGTGGCTTTGCAGTAGGCCCCTCGAAGG
>NZ_JBBIQL010000014.1:0-127278 GCF_037442345.1 Rheinheimera sp.
TGCTTCGCAGGCCAGCTAAAGCTGTCCAAAAACGCTCCCAGCGTTTTTGTCGAAAAAGGTTCAAATCTGTGGATACAACAAACAAAAAAACCGCCGAATGGCGGTTTGATTGTTTGGCGCACCCATCAGGATTCGAACCTGAGACCTCTGCCTCCGGAGGGCAGCGCTCTATCCAGCTGAGCTATGGGTGCGCGACGCTGGGCATTTTATGGAGCTTTGTTGTTAATGTCCAGCCAGCAGATTAGTTTAATCTGGTCGGCTGGGTGTGATGGCACAAAAAAGCAGCAACTGGCCCGCCGCGTCTGTGCTTGATCAGGCTCAATGCGGTGCATAAAAAACACACAAAGCACTTTCCACAGGCTTTTCCTGCCGTTACCTTAATGAAAACCCCCGGGAAAAGGATTTTCTATGTCTGCCCTGCAATTGGCCACTGCGCTTTTTCCTGTGCTGAGCATTCTGCTATTGCTGGCGCTGTTGCAGCTTTCTGCCCGTCTTGCCATGTGTATTGGTTTGCTGGGAACGGCGTTGCTGGCCGTTCTGGTCTGGCAGATGCCCTGGTTGCAGCTGGCCGCTGCGGTGCTGGAAGGCTGGCTGATCGCCCTGTCGGTGTTATGGATAGTCTTTGGCGCCATGTTGCTGTTGCATCAGTTGCAGCTGCAGGGCCGCTTTGAACTGATACGGCAGAGTTTTTGCCAACTGACGCCAGACCCGAGAAAACAACTGCTGTTGGTTGGTTTTTTGCTGGTCGCCTTTCTGGAGGGGGTCGCAGGTTTTGGTACGCCAGCCGCCATAGCGGCCCCTTTATTGATCAGCCTTGGGTTTCAGCCTCTGGCCGCCGTCATTCTGGCGCTGATTGCCGATTCAGTGCCGGTATCCTTTGGCGCCATAGGCACCCCGGTGCTGGTGGGTATTGCCCAGGGCATGGACGCTCCGCTGGCCGTCAATGCCATTGCAGTACAGGCCGCTGCTATTGATTTGCTGGCGGCCCCGCTGATCCCTGTCTATATGCTGGCGCTCTATTGCCGCTGTTTCAGTGCTGAAAAAAGCTGGCGCTATTTCTGGCCGGCCTTGCCCTGGGCGCTGGCCTGCGGTGTGCTTTATGCGTTCAGTGCCTGGCTGGCCGCCCGCACTCTGGGGCCTGAGTTTCCGACCGTACTGGCGTCCTTCAGCACCATGCTGTTGCTGGCGCTCGCCTTTAAAACAGGCCAGCCGAAGCACAACACCAGCAACACCACATCACGCCAGTTATTGACGGCCTGGTTGCCTTATCTGTGCCTGATCAGCCTGCTGATCGCAAGCCGCTTGCCCGAGTTGCCGTTGAAAAACTGGCTGCAAAGCTATCAGTGGCAGTTTGACACCATTCTTGGCACTGCCATCTCCACCAGTCTGCAGCCCTTGTATTTGCCCGGCACTTTGTTTGTTCTCACAGTGCTGGTGTTTTTACCGAAAAACCGCGCTGCCTTGCCTCAGTTTGCCACCTTAGGCTGGCAGAGCCTGCAAAAAATTGGCCCAGCGGCCCTCACCCTGGCCACCGCCGTGCCTATGGTGCGGATCTTTATTCATTCCGATCAGAACCTGGCCGGTTTGCCCGCCATGCCACTTTATCTGGCCGACTGGGCTGCAGCGCACCTGCAGCAGCTCTGGCTTTGGTGCGCTCCGGTACTTGGTGCTTTGGGCTCTTTTATTGCTGGCTCCGCCACATTTTCCAACCTGATGTTTGCTCAGTTGCAGCTGGGAATAGCCCAACAGGCCGGGCTGGAAGCCAATCTGGTGCTGGCGCTGCAAATGCTGGGCGCCAATGCCGGCAATATGATTTGTGTGGTGAATATAGTGGCGGCCTGTGCCGTGGTGAAATTGCAGCAGCAGGAAGGCAAAATACTGCGTTACACCCTGCTGCCTATGCTGCTGTACACAGCCCTGGTTGGCATGGTGGCCCAACACCAGTCCCCCCTGGCCGCTTTATCACTCAGCACCCAGTTTTAAGGACCAAATCGCCCTTTGCTGGTGGCTGCTTTGTTCACAGACCAGCTGCTCTGAACCCAGCAGGCGGCACTGTTTGCCTTGTGCATGCAGCCGCTGCGGTGCGCCTTTATCCAGCTGTTGCAGCCACCAGCTTCCCTGGTACTGCGCCAACAGCTGCTGCCCCTGCAGCTGCCAGTGACGCCAGCCATGCACTGGAAAATCCGCCACCATCAGTTCAGCGTCGTGGCCCTGGCGCCAGCGAAACAGGCCTGGTTTCGAAAAAGTGCTGTAGTAGTAATAGCCTTGGTGGTCCGGCCCCTGCACACTGTACCCCTCAGGAGGAGCTAACAGTTTTGGCTGATGAGCCGCAGACTCCAGCCGGAATAAACGCCAGATGCCCTGCTGCAATGCGCTGAACAGCACAGCGCCGTCAGAAGAAAAAGCCGCGTAATGCACCTGACTGAACTGTGCACCCAGTTGTTGCCAGCGTTCTTGTTGCCAGAGAAACAATTTGTCATTGGCGGCCATCAGTAATTGCTCACCGTCGGCAGACCAGCTGAGCGCTGACACAAAATGCAAAGGCTCCGGTGCGGGCCAGGGCACTGCAGTGTCTCCCTGAGGTTGTCGCAGCAGGCGCAGGCCCTGGCTGTCGCTGGCCACATAGGCCAGCGTTCCTTGCGGGCTCAGCGCCGGGTTGCCGTAACGTCCCGCCCCTTGCGGGTACAGCGGCAGCACATCCCCACTGAATGTCTGGGCCACTATCTGACTCAGGTAATCAAAACGCTCTGCCAGCAACAGATCCGGCCCGGCACTTCGAAACCTCGACCAGCCGGCCTCCTGCGTCAACAGCTGCAACCCGCCATCGTTCAGGCCAAGCAAATACACAGCCTGCGCCGTGGTGAGCAGCACCTGATCCGGCAAAACCCAGTGCATCGACGTGGGAGCCAGCGCCTCAGGCATTTGCCGCACCAGCCGCCCCTGCACATCCAGCTGTTTCAGCACCACCGTCTGGCCGTCAAGGTATTCCAGCACCAGCAGCTCGTTTTCTGCCGCCGACAAGGCAAACAGGTAATCGCCCAGGCCATTGCCTGCCACAACGGGCTGGGTGAGCTGGCGACGCTGCCCCGTTTCCAGATGCAGCGCATGCATGGCATAAGGTGCTGAAATATCGGGTCTTTCATTAAAAAACAGCCACCCCGATTTTTTTGCATAAGCCAGCTGGTTTGCGGACGCCCGAGGGCAAGGGCTCAACGGCTGGCTGTGACCTGTGGTCAGCTCCAGCCTGACCAGCTCGCAGTCACGCTCTTCTTCATTTGACCAGCGCAACGCGACTGCCTGCTGCTCACTGATCAGCGCAAAATCCAGATAAAGGTAAGCGTCAGACGTCAGCGCCTTGGCCTCAGTCCCCTGCTGTACCCACAGTTGTGACGGCCTGTCTGCCGCCGCTCTGTGTAAAAAAAACAGTCGCTCCCGCCCCTGAAGGGCCGCTTTAAAGCTTTCGCCCCCAAGACGGGTGACAGGTTCAGCCCCAAAAAGCCTGTACTGCTGGGTCTGGCGGGGCCAGAACCCAATCAGCAGCACCAGCAAAAGCAACCCCATGAGCAGCACCATCCCCCGTCCAATGAACGGTGTTCTGACTGGCGTTATAACCTGTGGCGGTCGTTCGTGGCAGGGCTGAACCCCAGTCAGCTGATAACCCAGCTTACTGACAGTGTGCAGATACACAGGATGTTTCGGGTCGGCTTCCAGCAGTTTGCGCAGTTCGGCGACAGCCCGGTTGACCGCCGCGTCACTGACAATACGGCCTTGCCAGACCTGCTCCATCAGCTCTTGCCGGCTGACAGCCCTGTCGGGCTGCTGACAAAGATACAACAGCAGCGCATAAATTTTGGGTTCACAGTGCAGCCGCTGTCCCTCTTTGTATAACTGTGCGCTGCGCTGATGCAGCCGGACAGCACCTATCTGATAGTCCATCATAAACCTATGATTTTATTTGAAATTGCCATTTCATTATTAAAAGATTGTTACTTTATTGTCGACGCTTTGCAACCGCAGTTTAGTCTGCAATCAGGTGTTGACTGGAGATGTGTGTATGCAAGGTGATGAGTTACGGCAGTGGGTGCTGGGATTATCCGCTTTGGTGTTGTCGGCTTGTGGTGGCAGCAGTCCGTCTGCCGGAACAGGTCAGCTGCCTGTGCCTGATACAGGGGAGATTCCACCTGCGGCCGGAAATCTGAGCGTGCCGGACAGACGGCAGGCACGGCCAATCCGGGTACTGCTGATTGGTAACAGCCATGCGTCTGGTGTGGCGCCGCAGCTGAGCCGCCTGTTGCAACTGGGGTTACCGGGAACTGACAACGAACTGAGTTTTATCGGTTTTGTGTTTCTGGACAGTGCAGCAGCCAGCAGCAGCGCCTTGCAACAGATTGACCAGGGTGGCTGGACTCACTTAATCCTGCAAGGGCAAAAATACTCGCAATCCGGCACTGTTGATTACCCGACCGGCGAAACGGAGTTGTTGCTGCACAGAGGCAAAGCCGCCAACAGCCAGACCATTCTGTTTCCCGAGCACCCACAGTATGGTGACACCGCAGAGGGTCAACGGGTCTATCAGTTGCATCTGGGCATAGCCCGGCAGCAATCGAGCTGTGTGGCTCCGGTAGGCCCGGTCTGGGATCTGGCCCTGCTTCAGCCCGGTGTGCCGCGACTGCACAGCAATGACGGCAATCACGCCAATGCGTTGGGTTCTTTACTCAGCGCTTATGTGTTGTATCAGGTCATCACAGGACAAAGTGCCGAACTGCTGCCAGAACAGAGCAGCTTGCCCGGCTCAACTGCAGAGCAGGCAAAGCTGCAACAGATCACAGCTCAGTTACTGAGTAGCAAACAAAGTTGCCCTTTTGAATAAGCTAAAAAACATCAAAATATTAACCAAAACTTCACCATGAACTCATTGTAATTAAACACAATCTGTGTAATGTATTTCGCCCACTTTTAACAATAGAGTTACAGGCGTACCCATGCACAAACCTATTACCCTGGCTGCTATTGCAGTGGCACAGGCACTTTCTTTGCCCGTTGTGGCGCAAGTCATTATTTCTGAGTATGTGGAAGGCTCCAGCAACAACAAAGCTGTTGAGCTGGTTAACCTTGGCAGCACAGCCGTTGATTTATCCGGCTACACACTGGAGCTTTATGCCAATGGCTCCACCACAGCCCTGAGCCCGGCCATTAGCCTGAGTGGCACTCTGGCACCCGCTGCTTTACACGTCATTGCCCACACTTCAGCCAACGACGCTTTAAAAGCCAAAGCGGACAGCTTAAAAGCGCTGAACTACAACGGCGATGACGCCCTGGTATTAAAAGCCAATGGCACAGTGGTCGACAGTCTGGGCCGGGTTGGTGAACGGCCAACTTCAGCCTGGACCTCAGGTTCAGTCTCCACCGTCAATATGACATTAAGACGCAAATCCTCGATCACCACAGGCGATACCCTTGTTGATGATGCCTTTGATGTCGCGCTGTCCTATGATGCTTACCCTATTGATGATTTTTCTGATCTTGGCCTCTATAACGGTGTTGGCGGTGGCGGCAGCGTCGAACCCCCTTATGCACATGGAAATTGCGGTGACGCGGTCACATTGATTTCCGCCGTGCAAGGCAGCGGCATGGCTTCCCCTCTGGTGGGTACCACCCTGAGTGTTGAAGGTATTGTCACGGCAGCCATGCCAGGCAGCGCAGGTTTAGGTGGCTTTTATCTGCAGCAGGATCCAGCCCGTTACGACGCCGATGCCTCCACCTCGGAAGGTATGTTTATTGCCAATAGCCTGACGACTGAGGTTCAGCCAGGCCAGTTCGTGCGGGTCAGCGGTGTGGTCGAAGAAAGTTATGGGCAGACCCAGTTGGGCAAACTGGAAGCCATCAGCAGTTGCGGCACTGCGACAGTACCGGACGCCGTAGCCATCAGCCTGCCTCAGACCAGCGCCAACAGCTTTGAGGCACTGGAAGGCATGTTGGTCCGTACTTCGCAGTCGCTGGTAATCAGTGACAACTATGGTCTGGGCCGCTACAACGAAGTGACCTTATCCAGCAAACGCCTGATGACTCCAACCCAGGTTGCCGCTCCTGGCGACGCCGCCAAAGCCGTACAAGCCGCCAATGCGCTGGACCGGCTGGTGCTGGACGATGGTTCCAACCTGCAGAATATAGACCAGCCTTACCCTGCACCAGGCTTAACCGCTCACAACACCTTGCGTACCGGTGATCAGGTGCAGCCGCTGACGGCGGTGCTGGGGTACGGTTTCAGCGCCTATCGTCTGTTTCCGGTCAGCCCCCTGACTTTTGAAGCCAAAAACCTGCGCACAGAACACCCTGTGTTCAGCCAGGAAGGCGACTTCCGGCTGGCCAGCTTTAACGTGCTGAATTACTTTAATGGTGACGGTCAGGGCGGTGGTTTCCCAACGTCCCGTGGTGCCAGCACTGCGGTGGAGTTCGACAAACAACGCAGCAAAATTATTGCCGCTTTAACCGCGCTGAATGCCGATATTGTCGGTTTGCTGGAAATTGAAAACGATGGTTTTGGCGAGTTCAGTGCATTGGCTGATTTAGTCAAAGGCCTGAACGACAAAGCCGGTGCTGAGCAATGGGCTTATGTGGCTGTTGACGCCGAGCAAATTGGCACTGACGCCATTACCTCTGCCATTATTTACCGCAAAGATAAAGTCGAAGAAACCGGCACTGCCGCTTTTACCACTGCTGAACCCTTCCACTACGGCAACAGGCCTCCACTGGCGCAGAGCTTCCGGCATAAGGTGTCCGCCCAGACCATTCAACTGGTGGTGGCCCACTTGCGGTCCAAAGGCAGTTGCCCCAATGCGCAAACTGATGCAGCCAATGCCGACAGCGGCGATGGTCAGGGCTGCTGGAATGCCTACCGGGTGCTGGCGGCACAACAGCTGAGCCAGTGGTTAAGCGGTAACCCCACCCAGGCCACATTAGCACAGGGCCAAAGCGCAGCGTCGTTACCCACACTGCTGCTGGGTGATATCAACGCCTACCTGCAGGAAGACCCGATCCACGCCTTTGCTGACGCAGGTTTTACTGAACTGAGCCAGGCGTTCCACGGTACAAACCAGTACTCCTATTCGTATGACGGCGAAGCGGGCAGTCTGGATCATGCTTTTGCCAATGCCGCCTTGCAGGACCTGGTTGCCGATATTACCGAGTGGCATATCAACGCCGACGAACCAACCATTCTGGATTACAACGAAGAGTACAAATCAGAGCAGGCCAAAGCCAACTTCTTTGCACCAACGCCGTATCGCTCTTCTGACCATGACCCATTAGTGGTGGCGGTGCGTTATGTCAAACCTCAAGTGTCAGCGCAACATTTTGTCATCTCTGAAAATGCTGGCGCCAACACCCTGGTAGGCACTGTGCAGGCCAATGCATTACGTCCTGTGGTGGTTTATCAGTTGTCTGGCCCGGCAGCCAGTTGGTTCAGCCTGTCGCCAGCCGGAGAATTACGGTTGACGGCCCAGGCCAATCCTGATTTTGAAACCGCCCCGGTACTGAGCCTGACGGTGGTTGCTGAGCAGGAAGGTGGTGTCACCTCTGAGCCTGTTCAAATCACAGTCAATCTGACCAATGAAGCGGAACTGCCGCAGATCAATTTCACTCAGCATCTGACCACTGTGGAACAGGATAAAGTGGCCACCATCGCCAGCTTTACGACCTCAGTATTGGGCGAAGGTGCCACAGTGAAATCTGTCACCCTTAATGGCGGCGCTCAGTTGCTGGCGGTCGGAGATGTGCAGAGCACAGGTGCAGCCGACATTATCACCGCAGAAGGAATGGACGCAGGACAGTACGAATTGGTACTGACTGTGACGGACAGCCTTGGCGCCAGCAGCAGTGTCAGTTTTAACCTGGAAGTGACCGCGAAAAAGGATTCCGGCAGTATGCCGTTGCTGTGGACAACCCTGCTTGGCCTGCTGGCATTCAGACGCCGCAAGGCCTGATCACAACCAACAGCCTAAAAAACTCCATGCCAGTCAGTACAGCTGACTGGCATTTTTTTTAGGGCTTGCCGAAAAAGTCGCTAAAGCCATTTGGCAAATTCAACAGCGGCCGCCTGGGCCCATTTCAAAAAAATTGGGGTCAGAGTACGACTCTGGCCCCAATTTGGTTGCCCCCCAACCGGGTTAGAAGCTACCCCGTACCCCAAAAGCCACTTGGGTACCAAAACGTTCCAGGTAGTTCACCTGGTCATCCCGTTTGATATAGCCCCAATACCGGCTGTTGGTCAGGTTGGTTGCTTCAAGGAACACCGTCAGGTTGGGCATCAGGTCATAGCTGGCACTGGCGTCCAGCTGGCCATAATCTGCCACCCAGGCGGCGCCACCCCAGGCTTCCGGGTTGGACACAAACTTCGAACGCCAGTTGTAAGCTAAGCGGGCCTGCAGACCATACTGCTCGTAATACAGCACGGCGTTGTAGCTGGTTTTTGACATGCCCTGGAACGGCAGGTTTTTCGCCTTCAGCTCCGGGTCGTCATAGCTGCTGTCGACATAGGTGTAGTTCAGCTGCCAGCCAAAACCATTCCAGGGTTCTGGCAATAATTCATCCAGCGACTGTTGCCAGGCCGTTTCATACCCTGTCACTTTGGCGCCATAACCTTCGTTCACTGCTGTGGTCACCAGGTAGTCTGTGCCCATCACATTGGCGGCAAACTTCTGCTCGGAAATAAAGGACTGAATATCCTTGATAAAAATCCCGCCGCTCAGGGCGCTGCTGTCGGCATAGTACCATTCCAGCGTGATGTCGGCCTGGCGGGCTTTTTCCGGCTCCACCCCTGGGTTGCCCATTGCCAGCGTTGGCAGGTTTTGTTCGCGGGTGGTGAAGTTCGGCGCCATCCAGGAGCGCAGGTAATACAAAGACGGACGGCTTAACACTTCGGCAGCGGAGAAGCGGAAGATCAGGTCGTCCTGCAGGTTCAGCTTAAAGTTCAGGCTGGGCAGAATATCGCTGTAGCTGTCCTTAAAGCTGACGGCAGTGACGGCACGCCAGTCGTTATTGATGGGCTGACCAGTGCTGTCCAGCTGCACCTTGCTTAAGTCGTAACCAAAACCACTGGAGGTCACGTCAGTACGGCTGCCACGCAACCCCAGGTTCAGCTTAGACGGCATGCCCCACAGCTCAGGTTCCAGCGTCAAAGCAACATAAGCTGTGCTGACGGCTTCTTTCACTTCGTAGCTGCCCGCTTTGTTTTGCACGGCCACAATCGACTTGTCGGCCGCGGCGGCGTTCAGGCTGCGGTAGTACTCCATCAGCTTGTCGTAATCAAAACTTGGCCAAGGCTCGGGGGAAATACTGTCTTCGCCATCGAGAAAGTTATCAAAGTTGGCTGGTACAAACACAGACGAAGGGATCTTAAACAGTTCAAATTCGCCTTTGGTAAACACAGTGCTGTTGTCAAAGCTGTAGCCGTCGCGGGTCAGGTAAAAACCACCGCGGCTGAACTGGCTGGGGTTGGCGGACGCAAACTGGTTTTGGCCTTTGCTTTGCTCCACATACTGCACGCCAGTGCTCAGTTTGCTGAACCAGCTTTGTTCGGGCTGGTAGTCGGCGAACAGTTTCAAATCGTTGATTTCGTCTTTCACGCCGGTGCCGGAGTTGTAGCTGTAATGCGCGCCGTAATCCTGTTCGGCGGTCAGGCCCGGGCCAATCACCACGTCCGGTAATTTATGGCCTGTGCTGTAGTCAATGTCGATGGAATCGACAAAACCGCGGGCCACAATAAAGCGGTTATCGCCGGCGTTTTTATCTTTGGCCTGCGAATGCGCCGCGTCCAGCAACAGGGTCCATTCATGGGTAAGCTGGTATTTGGTATTCAGGCCCAGCTGATAAGTGTCGGTTTTGCGTGGTGTACTGATATTGAGCAGTTCGACCATGGTGTTTTCACCGGTCTGGCGCATCTTCACCACCCTGTCCATCTCGTCGAATAGCGCATCGCTGAACACAGGAGTGCCCGGTGTCCATTCTTCGCCGTAATTGACAAAACCAATCTGATAGCGGTGACCGTCAGTGTTGTACCGCGAGTACAGCGCGTCAAAGTTAATATCCAGCTGCTCAGTGGGCCGCCATTGCAGTGCCAGGGTGCCGCCCAAACGCTCACGCACGTCCTGCGCATTGGCAAAATACATATAACTGGGGATCTTGGACGCAAAAATTTCGCCCTCATCGATCACGCCGTTGCCATTTTGATCCACAGGCACACCGGCGCTGTCGACGCCCCAGCCTTCGTCTTCGTCAAAAAAGCCGTCGGCTGAATAGGTATCTGCCCTCAGGGTTTTCTTCGAATAGACGGCCGAAAACAAGGCGCCAAAGGTGTTGTCGTCATTGTTCTGGCCAATGATAAATGAGGCATGCGGGTGGGTGTCTTCAGTGCGGCTTTCATAAATGCCTTTGGCCGACGCCGACAAGGTCAGGCCATCCTGATCCAAAGGTTTGCGGGTTTCAATGTCGATCACCGCACCAATACCGCCCTCCGGCAGCTGGGCTTCCGGCGACTTGTAGACTTTCAATACGTTCACCAGCTCAGAGGCGATGGTGTCAAAGTTAAAATCCCGCCCCGCGTATTCAGACGCCAGCTTGCGGCCATTCAGTGTGGTCACGTTATAACCGCCGCCTAAGCCCCGCACCAGAATATTCTGGCCCTCACCGCCATTGCGGGTAATGGTAATGCCCGGAATACGCTGCAGCGCTTCCGCCAGGTTTTCATCCGGGAATTTGCCAATATCGTCCGACACCACCAGATCCACCACGCTGGTCGCGTTCTGCTTCTGGAACAACGACTCTTTAATACTGCTGCGAATGCCAGAGACCTGGATCACTTCCACCTCTTTGTCGTCGGCCTGCTTTTTTTTCTGTTCGGCACTGGTTGCTGCCGTGCTGTCCTGCTGTGCCCAGGCTGGCACTGCCGCTAAGGCGGTTGCGATGGCCAGGCTGACTAAAGCTGGCTGTAATTTTGTGTTCATGACTCTCCCCATTCTCTGCTGTTCTGTGCTGGTTCGCTGTGCGTGACCGCTTTTTTATTTGCGACTAACCGAAAGAATTCACAACATTGGAAACTTTCGATTATTTACTTATAGCGTTAATTTCAAACAATGATCAATAACGAAGCACAAAAAAACTTTTATTTATTTTCAATATCTGCCATGCTGTTTAAAACTGAAGTCGGGCGCCGTCACTGGTTTCGGGCTGCAAAGCGCGCCAACACTGAAAACAAAGAATATTGGGTACAGCCGGTCACTTTCGAAAGCTTTCGAAAGCACAGGCAGCGTGGTATGTTCAGCGCATCTGAACAAAACGGAACTAGCTATGGACCACCTGAACACCATTGAACGACAACAGGAAATAGTGCGGCTGACCCAGCAGCAGGGCAAAGTGTCAGTGAAAGAACTGGCTGACCGCTTTTTGGTATCGGAAGTCACTATTCGCAGCGATCTGGCGATGCTGGATCAGAAAAAACTGCTGGTGCGCTCCCGCGGCGGCGCCATGGTGAATTCGGAGCTGAGCCGCGAGTTGTCGTTAAAAGAAAAACGCAGCTGTTATTCCGCACTGAAACAACAGTTGGGGGAAGCCGCGGCGGCCCTGGTGCGGGACGGCGACCGGGTGATCCTGGATTCAGGCACCACCACCCAGCAGGTGGCGGCCAGTTTAACCGGCCATAAAGACCTGATTGTGATGACCAATGGTCTGAATATCGCGATGGAGCTGGCGCAAAGCGATGAAGTGGAAGTGATGCTGACCGGCGGCTTATTACGCAAAAAGTCGATGTCCTTTTACGGCAATATCGCTGAAAAAAGCCTGCGGGATTACAACTTTAACAAGCTGATTCTGGGGGTAGACGGCTTTGATTTAAAAGCAGGTTTAACCACTCACTTCGAAAAGGAAGCCAGCTTAAACCGGCTGATGTGTGACATCGCCAGTGAAATTATTGTGGTGACAGACTCGTCGAAATTTGACCAGAAGGCCTTTCACGTAATCTGCGCCAGCAGCGCTATCCATGCGCTGGTGACCGACACAGGCATACCGGATGCCTATGCCGAAACCTTAACCAAACAAGGGGTGCAGCTGCATCTTATTGAAAAAACATAAAAGACAACGGGGGACTTATGTCTGGTTTTGATCGTCGTTCATTTTTAAAAGCATCCATGGGTGCTGCCGCTTTAGGCGCTATCTCAGCCTGCGCTCAGGCGAATAACAGCAGTACAGGCCTCACCACCAAAGCCAAAGGCCAATCGGTGATGGGGCTGGTAGTGCCAAAAATGGACGAGGTCAGAGTCGGCCTGATTGGGGTGGGTGAACGCGGCACAGGTTATATCAGCCACTTCAGCAATATTGAAGGCGCCCGCATTACCGCCATTTGCGACACAGACCCGCTGACCATTGAACGCGCCAAAGGCCTGCTGGCCAAACTGGGCCGCACCGATGTGGCTTTTTATGGCCAGAATAAGGAGTCCTACCAGGAGCTGCTGGCCCGCCCGGACGTCGATATTGTGGTGATCGCCACGCCATGGGACTGGCACCACCCTATGGCCAAAGCCGCCATGCTGGCCGGTAAACACGCCTTTGTCGAAGTACCCATGGCGCTGACGGTGGAGCATTTGTGGGACCTGGTGAACACCGCCGAAGCCACCCAACGCAACTGCATGATGATGGAAAACGTCAACTACGGCCGCGAAGAGCTGATGGTGCTGAATATGGTGCGTCAGGGCCTCTTTGGTGAACTGCTGCACGCCGAAGCGGCTTATATCCATGAACTGCGCTGGCAGATGAAAGAAATTGAGCGCAAAACCGGCTCCTGGCGCACTTATATGCACACCAGATACAACGGCAATATCTACCCGACCCATGGCCTGGGCCCGGTGTCGCAGTATATGAATATCAACAGAGGGGATCGTTTTGATTACCTGACCAGCGCCAGCTCACCGGCACTTGGCCGCGCGGCCTATGCCCAACGTGAGTTCCCGGCTGACCATGAACGCAACCAACTGAAGTACATTCACGGCGACATCAATACCAGCATTATCAAAACAGTAAAAGGCCGGACCATTATGGTGCAGCACGACACCACCACGCCGCGTCCATACAGCCGCCATAACCTGATCCAGGGCACCAACGGGGTATTCGCCGGCTTCCCCAACCGTATTGCGCTGGAACAGGGCGGCTCAGGGTCTTACCACGACTGGGATTACGATATGGACAAATGGTTTAAGCAATACGACCACCCGCTGTGGACCCGGATGGGTCAGGAAGCCGAAAAAAATGGCGGCCACGGCGGTATGGATTTCCTGATGTGCTGGCGCATGATTTATTGCCTGCGCAATGCTGAGCCGCTGGATCAGGATGTGTATGACGGCGCCGCCTGGTCCGCCGTATTGCCTTTGTCTGTGGCCTCTGTGGCCGACCGCAGCAACTCCAAAGATTTCCCTGACTTTACCCGTGGCGCCTGGCAAACCGGTAAACCACTGGGCATAGTGCGCTAAGGGGTCCCGGATGAGCCGTATCCATCAACTGATTGCCAGCGCCAAAGCAGGCCAGCCCAGCGGAATTTATTCGGTCTGTTCGGCCCACCCTTTGGTGCTGGAAGCCGCCATCCGGCGGGCCAAAGCCGATCAGTCGCTGCTGCTGATTGAAGCCACCGCCAACCAGGTGAACCAGTTTGGCGGCTACACAGGCCAGACACCGGCCCAGTTTATTGCCAAAGTGCAGGCGCAGGCGGCCGGTCTGGGCCTGGCCACTGAGCAGCTGATATTTGGCGGTGACCATTTAGGCCCTGTGGTCTGGCGTAAAGAACCAGCTGAACAGGCAATGCAAAAAGCCGAAGCGCTGATTGCGGCTTTTGTCGAAGCCGGTTTTGAAAAAATTCACCTCGACACCAGCATGGCCTGCGCCGACGACCCGGCGGCGCTGCCGGACGAAGTGATAGCAGAGCGCGCGGCCCGCTTGTGTGCTGTGGCAGAACGCAGCGCCCGCCCCGGTCAGACCTTGTGTTATGTGATTGGCACCGAAGTGCCGGCACCAGGCGGCGTGGCAGAGCTGGAGCACCAGCTTGAACCAACCCCTGTGGCCAATGTGCAGCAGACACTGGACAGCCACCAGCAGGCCTTTGCTGCCGCAGGTTTAACAACAGAGGTCTGGCACAAAGTGATAGCCCTGGTGGTCCAGCCCGGCGTGGAGTTTGATAACCAGTCGGTGCATTTGTATCAGCCGCAGCAGGCGGTTGAACTGAGCCACTTTATTAAGGCCCAGCCAGGTCTGGTGTTTGAAGCCCACTCCACCGATTACCAGAACAGCGCCCTGTTACGCCAGCTGGTGCAGGACCAGTTTGCCATTTTAAAAGTTGGTCCTGAGCTGACGCTGGCCCTGCGCGAAGCGCTGTTTTGCTTAAACCTGATGGAAGAAGAGCTGCAACCTGCTGTCCCTTCAAATTTGCGGGCGGTTTGTAAAGCGCAGATGCTGGCCTCGCCCGGCTACTGGCAAAGTTTTTACAGCAAGCCAGACTGGCAGTTGCTGTACAGCTACAGCGACCGGATCCGTTATTACTGGCCAGAACAGCCGATGCAACAGGCGGTGCAGCAATTGCTGAACAATCTGGCGCAGCCGGTGCCCTTGCCTCTTATTCGCCAGTTTATGCCGGACCTGTACCCAGCGGTTAAACTGGGGCAAATTCCGGCGCAGGCCAAGGCCCTGCTGCTCGCCCGGTTGGATGCAGTGCTCGGCAGTTACGCCACAGCCTGTGGTTTTCATTAAGGATACCTATGTCAGTTGACTCTTATTTAACCCTGCCGGTGGCAGCACTGAAACAAGCAGGCGGTTATTGGACAGCCCGTGAAATCAGTCAGCAGCCGCAGATCTGGCGGCAAGTGACGGCTGAGCACCAGCCAAGATGCGCAGCATTGCAACAGTTTTTACAGCCGTTGCTGGCAACGCCGCTGCTGCGCATTATTCTGACCGGTGCCGGCACTTCGGCTTATATAGGCCAGGCCTTGGCAGCCCATTTGCAGCAACAATTGCAACCGGGCCAACGGGTGGAGGCCATTGCCACCACAGATTTAGTCAGCAACCCCGGCCTGTATCTGGACCCAGCGCTGCCGACCTTGCTGGTGTCTTATGGCCGCTCCGGCAACAGCCCGGAAAGTGTGGCCGCCGTCGAACTGGCCGAGCAGTTAGTTCCGGGTTGCCGGCACCTGCTGATCACCTGTAATTCACAAGGCAAACTGGCGCAGTTCAGCCAGCAAGATCCAGAGCGTTGTTATCTGTATGCCTTGCCAGACGCTACACACGACCAGAGTTTTGCCATGACCAGCAGCTTCAGCTCTATGTATCTGGCGACCTTGCTGACTTTTGCCCCGGACAACACGTATTTACAGCAGCTGATCAGCGGCGCTGAGCAGCTGTTGCAGCACAGGCTGGCCGAGATTAAACAGCAAGCCGAAACGCCGTGCCGCCGTATGGTGTTTTTAGGCAGCGGGCCTTTGCAGGCTATAGCGCGCGAAGCCGCGTTAAAGTATCTGGAACTGACGTCCGGCCAGATCCTCAGCCATTACGAAAGCCCGTTGGGTTTCCGCCATGGCCCCAAATCACTGGTGGACGCCGGCACTCAGGTGCTGGTGTTACAAAGCTCAGATGCCTACACCAGCCGCTACGATTTGGATTTACTGGCCGAACTGCAACGCGACCAGAAAGCACTGCGGCTGGATCGGCTGTCTGAGCAGCAACTGCTCGGCAGCAGCTCGCTGCCGGACGCCTGGCTCGGCTTGCTGCTGATCCTCTGGTGCCAGGCACTGGCCTGCTTTAAATCGATGCAACTGGGCATATCCCCAGACAATCCCTGCCCGGGCGGCCAGGTGAACCGGGTGGTGCAGGGTGTCACTTTGTATCCTTATGTTAAGGCCTGATGATGCAACAGCTCTGTTATGGCCTGGATATTGGTGGCAGCAAAATGGAACTGGCCATTTTTAACGACCAGCTTGCGCTGCAACAAAAATGGCGGGTCAGTACCCCCACCCGTCACTATGGCGATTTCTTAGCCACTGTGGTGGCACAAATTGAACAGGCCGACCGGCTCAGCGGCCACCAGGCGCGGCTGGGCATAGCCTTACCCGGTGTGCTGCGCGAAGACAATACAGTGATTTCCAGCAATGTGCCTTGCCTGACCGGACAGCAGGTTGCCGCCGATCTGACGGCATTGCTGAAACGTCCTGTCGCCATTGGCAATGACTGCCGCTGCTTTGCCTTGTCGGAAGCCATCGCCGGTGCAGGCAAAGGCCAAAACAAAGTGCTCGGCTATATTCTTGGCACTGGCGCCGGCGGCGGATTTTGCCTCAATGGTCAGTTATTGGCTGGCCGGCTGGCCGGGGAATATGGCCATATGGCACTGTCGGCCAAAGTGGCATTGCAGCATCAACTGCCGCTGTACCACTGCGGCTGTGGCCTGACCGGTTGTGTCGAACCTTATATCTCAGGCTCGGGCCTGGCCCGGCTCTACCAGCATTACAGTCAGACTGCAGGCAACAGCCACGATTGGCTGCAAGCCTACCGCGCTGGCGACCAACAAGCCAAAACCACCTTTCTGGTCTATCTGGATGCTTTGGCCGCTCACCTGGCCAGCCTGGTGCTGGCGCTGGAGCCCGACTGTATTGTGCTGGGTGGGGGTATTTCACAAATCCCTGAACTGCTGGAGGCTTTGCCCGCCGTGATGCAACAACACCTGTTTGCCGGGGCATTTGTACCGCCTGTCTTCAGCGCCGAAGGCGGCGATGCCAGCGGCGTGCGCGGTGCCGCCATTTTAGCGCTGCAGTTGTCAGCCCCATTCACAGGACAGTGCTGATGACGGATGCCTTTTATCTCACAGCGCCCAAGTTGCTGCGGCCAACAGGGTTCAGCACTGGCTGGCTGCGAATTGAACAAGGCCGCATCGCCGCAATTGAGGCCAACCCAAAGGCGGATTTGCCACAGATCCAGCTGCCATCTGGCCTGTTGTGCCCTGGTTTTATTGACGTGCAGGTAAACGGTGGCGGCGGTGAGCTGTTTAATACCAACCCCAGCCTGGCTTGCCTGCGCCAGATGATGGCTGCACACCGGCCTTATGGCACCACAGCCATGTTGCCAACTGTGATCACCGACGACCTGGCCGTCATGCAACAGGCAGCTGATGCAGTGGCAGAGGCCATCCGGCTGAACGAACCCGGTATTCTCGGTATTCATTTTGAAGGGCCGCATTTATCCGAAGCCAAACGTGGCTGCCACCCGCTGCCCTTTTTACGGCCGCTGTCGGACGCCGAACTGGCCTTGTACAGCCGACAGGATTTAGGGGTGGTGATGCTGACGCTGGCGCCCGAAGCTGTGCCTGCTGAGCAAATCCGCCAGCTGGTGGATGCCGGAGTCATTGTGGCTTTGGGTCATTCCAATGCCACATCAGCTCAGGTGCTGGCCGCGTTGGATGCAGGTGCCAGCGGTTTTACCCATTTGTATAACGGTATGTCCAACCTGACGTCGCGGGAACCGGGTATGGTCGGCACCGCGTTGGCCGACGGCCGCGCTTATTGTGGACTGATCCTCGATGGCGAGCATCTGCACCCGCTGTCGGCCCGGCTGGCCTATCAGGCCAAAGGCGCTGAACGACTGGTGCTGGTTACAGATGCCATGTCGCCTGTCGGCACCAACCAAAGCGAATTTGTGTTTGCCGGTGGCCGGGTCAGCCGTCAGGGCATGAAACTGACCAATGCGGCAGGTTCGCTGGCCGGTTCAGTGCTGGATATGCAGGCAGCGGTGATTTACGCCATCACCCAGCTGGCAGTCCCACCGGTTCAGGCGTTGCAGATGGCCAGCCTCACGCCCGCTCAGTGGCTGCAACAAACCAATCGCGGCCTGCTGCAACCAGGCGCTGTGGCGGATCTGCTGTGGCTGAATGAGCAGTACCAGGTACAACAAAGCTGGATTGCCGGCCAGACCGGGGGTTAAAAAAATTGGGGTCAGAGTAGTACTCTGACCCCAATTTTTAGCTGCACATTTTATCATTTTACAGGGAGAACCTTATGCAACTGCAGGCTATATCCGGCCGGCCTCACAGCAGCCTGCTGCCAATGCTGCTGATTGGGGCGTTATTTTTTATCTTTGGTTTTGTCACCTGGCTGAACGGGGCCCTGATCCCTTTTCTGAAAATTGCCTGCCAGCTCAATGAGTTTCAGGCCATGTTGGTGGCTTTTGTGTTTTACATTGCCTACTTTGTGATGGCGCTGCCGGTCTCTGGCCTGCTGGCCCGTTATGGCTATAAACAAGGTATGGTGCTGGGTCTGGCCGTGATGGTGCTGGGCGCCCTGCTGTTTATTCCGGCGGCGCTGAGTGCGGCATTTCCACTATTTTTGCTCGCCTTGTTTGTGCTCGGCACCGGCCTGACCTTACTGCAAACCGCCAGCAATCCGTACATTGTCTGCGTCGGCCCACGCGAAAGTGCCGCCATGCGGATCAGCTGCATGGGTATAGTGAACAAAGGCGTCGGTTTTATTGTGCCGCTGCTGTTCAGTGCCTGGGTGCTGACCGGTATGGAGGCATACAGTGACGCTGCCCTGGCGGCGATGACGCCAGAACAGAAACTGCAGCAACTGACCGAATTGTCGGAGCGGCTGATCCAACCCTACCTGCTGATGGCGTTGGTGCTGAGCGCCCTGACCTTGTTTGTCTGGTGGGCGCCCTTACCTAAACTGGACTTTGAACAGCAGCAAAAACGGCATTGGCGTGAGCTGAAGCAGTACCCGCAGGTCTGGCTCGGCGCCCTGACGTTATTCTGTTATGTCGGGGTGGAAGTGATTGCAGGGGACAGCATAGGCCTGTTTGGCCAGCAGCTGGGGGTGGCGAACTTTGGTGTACTGACCTCCTACACCATGGCCTTTATGGTGTTGGGGTATCTGTTGGGCATCGCCTTGATCCCACGATGGATCAGCCAGCCGCAGGCTCTGCTGGCCTCTGCGGTGTTGGGCTTGCTGTTCAGTGCCGGTGTACTGTACTCCAGCCCAGAACATACCCTGCTGGCCGATCTCTTCACTGGCTGGCTCAGCATTGCCGCCATTCCAGACCCGGTGTTTTATCTGGCACTGCTGGGCCTGGCCAATGCGCTAGTCTGGCCCGCCGTCTGGCCGCTGGCATTGCAGGGCTTAGGCGCCTTAACCGCAACCGCCTCGGCCCTGCTGATTATGGGCATAGCGGGTGGTGCCGTGCTGCCGCTGTTCTATGGTTATCTGGCTGGACAAAGCAGCAATCAGGCGGCCTATTGGTTGCTGTTGCCCTGCTACGCGATGATTTTTTATTACGCGCTTCTTGGTCATAAAAAACGCTGAAGGCAGGTCATAAAAGGCGCTGATTTTCAGCCAGGCTTCTGATAAATTCTTCTACAGGGGTAAGGGTTTATCTAAGGCTAACCTGATGCGCTGGTGCTGGCTGTTCTGTTGTTGGTGGTTGTGCGCTGACTGCTTCGCCGCAGCGCAGAAGGTCGTGTATGCCTGGCCCAAAGCCATGGCTGCTGACGAGCGGGGCCATTACCCCATTGCCTTACTGCAGCTGGCGCTGGCCAAAAGCGGTCAACCCTACCAGGCCGTCCCCTCCGAGATTCTGATGTCGCAATACCGCACCCTGCGCCAGCTGGAGCTGGCTCAGGGAGTGGATGTGGTCTGGACCATGACCTCACCTGAACGGGAACGGCAGCTGCGCGCCATTCGCATTCCATTAGACCGGGGCCTGATTGGCTGGCGCCTGTTACTGATCCGGGCCGGGGATCAAACACGCTTTTCTGCCTTGCCACCCTGGCAACTGAAAGAGTTAACCACTGTGCAGGGTCTGGACTGGCCTGACTACGCCATTCTGAAAAGCAATCACTTCAAAGTATTTAACAGCAACAGCTTCGCCGGTATGTTTGATATGTTGCAGGCAAAACGGGTCGATTATTTCCCCCGCTCCGTGACTGAGATTTGGCCTGAACTGCACAGCAGACCCCAACTGAACTTGCAGGTGGCCCCTCAGCTGGTGCTGTATTACCCTGCTGCCTTGTATTTCTTTGTGCAAAAAGACAATAAAGCGCTGGCAGACAGTATTGAAAAAGGGCTTCGGCTGGCGATGCAGGATGGCAGTATGAAACAGCTGTTTCTGCAGCATTTCTCTGAGGTCCTGCAAAAGGCCGATTTGGCAAACCGGATTATTGTGCCACTGACCAACCCCTTATTACCGCCGGAAACGCCGCTGCAAGACAGAGCGTTATGGTTTGACCCACAGCAGGGCTACTGATGATGCCTCAGTTCAGATTTTTACCTTTCAAAGCCACCAACCAGAGTCTGGGTGCGCGCATGGTGTCGGCTGTGCTGGTTTGGACACTGGTGACTGCCGTGCTGATCACCGCACTACAACTTTCAATTTATTATCAGAACGCCCGACAGCAAGCCGAACAACGGCTGGTCGAAATGGAACAAGTCTTTGTGCCAATGCTGTCCGAAGCGCTCTGGACCATAGATGAAACCCGGATCCAGTCTCAATTGCAAAGTTTGCAACGATTACCCGAGGTCAACGGCCTGACGCTGCGCGACGAACTGGGCCGTCAGCTGAGGCTGCAGAAAACTCCGGATGATGAAGTACTGAACCAGCGCCATTACCAGTTGTATTACACCGACAACGACAGCCAGCAACGCCATAAAGTCGGAGAACTTGAGGTTCAGCTCAGTTCAGAGGCAGTGACAGCCCAAATACAGGGTTATGCATTGGCTGTGGCGGTCAGTACCTTAACCACTATGGTGTTGGGTGCACTGCTGCTGTGGTGGTTGTTTCATCACTGGATCAGCAAACATCTGGATCAGGTGGCCACTTACGCAGCGCATTTGGATCTGAATCAACCTGAGCATGAACTGAAACTGGACAGGGAACCACCCAAAAAACCGGATGAACTGGATTTGGTGGTGCAGGCCATTAACCAGATGCAACACCGTATTACGCAGGAATTTACCCAACGTGAGCAGGTAGAACATGAATTGCGTCGACATCAGCACCATCTGGAGCAGTTAGTCGCGGAACGCACTCAACTCTTGCAGCAAAAAACCGAGCTGTTGCAGCGCCAATCTCAGGAACTGGAAGAACAAAACGCCGAACTGAATGCTTATGCCCATACCGTCGCTCACGATTTAAAACACCCGCTGACCAGCCTGATCGGCGCTTCGACCCTGTTGTCACAACCTGAACTGACGCTGCAACTGGAACAACAAAAGCAGTTTCTGCTGCAGATTAAAAACTCAGCGATGAAGATGAACGACATTATCAATGCACTGTTGCAACTGGCCAGTATCCGCAGTGAACACCAGTTGGAAACCACTGTGGTCGATATGCAACGCAGCGCTCAGGAAGCCATGCAACGGCTGGCAGATTTTGCCAGCCAGGAAAACGCCTGCCTGTCGCTGACTGCAGAATTACCCTCGTGCCTCGGCCACGCCCAATGGCTGGAAGAAGTTTGGGTGAATTACCTGTCCAATGCGATTAAATATGCCGGCCCTTCAGCTCGTATTGAACTGGGTGCTTCAGCTGCAGGCTCGCAGGTGAAGTATTGGGTGCGGGACTATGGCAGTGGCGTACCGGCTGAGAAAGTGGCAGATCTGTTTACTGAATTTAACCAGTTTCAGTCCAGTGCACACAGCAGCCATGGTCTGGGTTTATCTATCGTGAAACGCATTATGCTGAAACTGAAAGGGGATGCCGGCTATGAATCCGCCCCTGGCGGAGGCAGCCTGTTCTGGTTCAGTTTGCCCAAGGCCTGAGCACAGAGGCTTTTGTCCTGAGACCCTTTTATCCCACGAAGTCAGCCGTCTATTGCAAAACCTGTTTTTTCAGGGCAGCTTTTGGCATACTCGACCAGTTATAGTGTTACATTATTGCAGATCGTCCATTACAAAAAATTTAACCTCGTGAAGGTCCAAAGGGAGAATTCAAATGCGCAAAACTCTGATTGCCAGCGCCATTGGCGCTGCGGTGGTATTAGCCGCCTGCTCAAAACAACCAGAACAAACCAGCACCACTGTGGCTGAACAAGCAGCACCAGCACCGGAAGCCGCTGCGGCCACCAGCAGCAATCCATTGCTGACAATGAGCCCGCTGCAGTATGAAGCACCACCATTCGATAAAATTAAAGTGGAGCACTACCAGCCAGCCATTGAAGAAGGCATGAAGCAGCACCTGGCTGAAATTGAAGTCATTGCCAACAGCACTGAAGCGGCGACTTTTGAAAATACCATTGTCGCGATGGAAAAAAGCGGTGAACTGTTAAACCGCGCTGCCGGTGTGTTCTTTAATATGACAGGTACGATCAGCAACCCTGAAATTCAGAAAATTCAGGCTGAGCTGGCCCCCAAACTGGCGGCGCACTCAGACAATATCAGCCTGAACCCAAAACTGTTCGCCCGTATCAAAAGCATTTATGACGCCCGTGCCACTTTAAGCCTGGACGAAGCCGCCACCCGCCTGGTGGAAGACCGCTATGAGAGTTTTGTCCGCGCCGGTGCTTTGCTGACTGAAGAGCAAAAAACCCAGATCCGTGCCCTGAATGAAGAACAATCCAAGCTGACAAACAAGTATCAGCAAAACCTGATGAAGATCACCAAAGACATCGCAGTCTTTGTCGACAAAAAAGAAGACCTGGCTGGTTTGTCTGAAGCAGAAATTGCCGCTGCAGCTGAAGGCGCCAAAGCCCGTGGTCAGGAAGGCAAATTCATTATCGAACTGACCAACACCACCCGTCAGCCGGTACTGGCTCAACTGGAAAACCGCGAACTGCGGAAAAAAATCTGGGAGGCCTCTGCCAACCGCGGTACTTCAGGTGAAACCGACCAGCAACCTATAGTGGCCCGTTTAGCTCAGCTGCGTGCCGAACGCGCCAAACTCCTGGGCTTCAACAGCTGGGCAGACTATCAGTTAGAACCCACCATGGCGAAAACACCAAAAGCTGTCTATGACATGCTGGGCTCTATGGTGCCTGCCGTAGTGGAAAACACCAAAAAAGAAGCAGCGGCCATTCAGGAAATGATCAAAGAAACCGGTGGTGACTTTGAGCTGCAACCCTGGGACTGGGAGTTCTACGCGGAGAAAGTGCGTAAAGCCAAATACGACCTGGATGAAAACGAAGTGCGTCAGTACTTTGAGTTTGACCGCGTCTTTAACGACGGCCTGCTGTTCACCATGAACAAGCTGTTCGGTATCACCTTAAAACCACGGCCAGATCTGCCGGTATACCATCCGGATGTAAAAGCCTATGAGGTGTTTGACGCTGATGGCACCAGCATGGCGATTTTCTACGCCGACTACTTCGCCCGCGAAGGCAAACGTGGTGGTGCCTGGATGAGTTCTTTCGTGGATCAAAGCGAGCTGCTGAACAAGAAGCCTGTCGTGGTCAATGTGATGAATATTCCTAAAGGCGCAGCCGGCGAACCGACCCTGGTCAGCTATGACAACGTCACCACCATCTTCCACGAATTTGGTCATGCCGTGCACGGCCTGTTCTCTTCTGTGAAATACCCTTCACAGTCAGGCACTTCAGTATCACGCGACTTCGTTGAATTCCCGTCCACCTTCCAGGAAGACTGGGCGGCCCACCCGGACGTCATTGGCAATTACGCCAAACACTACAAAACCGGCGAAGCCATTCCGGCGGAACTGCTGGCCAAAATCATCAAGTCACGCAGCTTCAACCAGGGTTTCGACACGCTGGAATATATGGCGGCTGCCTTAGTGGATATGGAATGGCACTCCTTGCCAGCCGACGCACCACTGCAGGACGTACAGCAGTTTGAAGCCGCAGCACTGAAAAAACACGGCATTGATATTCCGGCTGTTCCACCACGCTACAAGTCGCCGTATTTTGCCCATGTGTTTGCCGGCGGTTATTCTGCCAGCTACTACGCCTATATGTGGTCCGAAATTCTGGCGGCTGACGCTTACGCTTTTGTGCAGCAACAAGGTGGTCTGAAGCTGGAAAACGGACAAAACTTCCGTAAAAACATTCTGTCGATTGGCGACACCAAAGACCCCATGGAAGCGTACAAAGCCTTCCGTGGCCAGGAACCGACCACAGATGCACTGTTAATCCGCCGTGGTTTAAAAACCGGCATTAACTAAAGCCCGGTTCACCACCAGGGGCAAGCGCCCCCGGTGATTGGGTCTGACAAGCCAGTCATTTACCTGACTGGCTTTTTCTTTGCCTCCTCTCAGGCTTATGATTGAATAAGGCAACCACCCACTCCCCTGTCTAAGAGAGACCCCATGACCAGCAACATCACCGGATTAGGCCAGTTGGCGATCACCGTCAGCGAGGTCAGTACAGCACTGAGCTTTTATCGCGATCTGCTCGGCCTGGATTTTTTGTTTGCGCCCAACGACAACCTGGCTTTTTTGCAGTGTGGCGCCACCCGCCTGATGCTAAGCACACCCCAAGGGGCTGGGGAAGTCGGCAAAAATTCCATTCCGTATTTTACAGTGACCTCGCTGGAACATGTGTATCAGACGGCAGTGGACAAAGGCGCAACAGCCTTCCGTGAACCCCAACTGGCAGCCCAAATGCCAGACCATGAACTCTGGATTGGTTTCCTGAAAGACCCGGATGGCAACCTGGTTGGCCTGATGGAAGAAAAACGCTGAGGCTGTAGGGCTTGTTCAGCCGGGGTTTCGATTTCATCGCTACACTGAATTCGAGCACACACCGGAGTCCGGCGATGAACACATTACGCTTTAGCTTACTGACCGCGTGGATCACTTGGGCCCTTGCTGGCTGCGGTGGAGGTGGAGACGCCACGTCTTCCCCCACAGCGCCTCCAGTGCAGACTACGGTCAACTGGCAGGTCACACAAGATCCACCAGGCTGGTCTGTTCTGTCCGCACAATCGGCGGCAATGGACCCAACACGGCTCCATCAGGCTTATCAGCAAGCCGCAGGCTTGCCTTCCTGTTTCGCCATGCTGGTTGCACGACGTGGAGCCCTGGTGGCCGAAGCCTATTTCGCCGGAAAAACCCAGCAGGATCTGCTGCAGCTGCGCTCAGTGACCAAAACCCTGCTGGGCGCATTAACCGGAATTGCCATTGAACGGCAGGAGCTGCAGTCGGTCCAACAGCCGCTCAGTGAACTGATGCCAGCCCGTTACCTGCAGTTACTCAGCGATAAAGCCGATATCCGCCTCTGGCACTTGCTGACCATGACCAGCGGTCTGGATTGGGATGAAAGTACTGCGGCCGGTTACAACAACTGGGTATTAGCCGCCGAGCCTGTACTTTATGTGCTGCAACGACCGCAAAGCAGTGCCGCAGGCAGCCGTTTTAATTACAACTCCGGCGCCAGTGACCTGATTTCTGTTGCATTGCAACAACAAACCGGGTGGCCGGTTGCAGACTATGCCAGACAGTTTTTGTTTGCTCCCCTTGGCATCAGTCAATGGACTTGGGAAACCTTTGCCGATGGCCATAACAATGGCAGTGCAGGGCTCAGTCTGAACGCCAGGGATCTTACCAAACTTGGGGTGGTGCTGACGCAGGGCCGCTGGCAACAGCAACAGCTGATCCCAGCCTACTGGCTGACGGACGCAAGCACAGCTCAGGTCCAACTGCAGCGCACTTTGGGGCCAATGCAGCTCCATGGTTATGGGTATCTGTGGTGGATTGGACAACTGGCTGGACAACAGGTCCGGGTAGCCTGGGGCCATGGTGGACAGTTTGTGATCCTGGCTCCGGACTTAGACCTGGTGGTGACCATTTTGCAGAATCATCAGAATGTCACAGCCACACAGGAGCAGCACGCCATCGCTTTGGCCGAACTGGTCCTTCAGGCGGCCTTGTAATTCAGGTGCGCTGTTCCGGCGTGAACTGACCTGGGAGGCGGGTTTTGTCCTCTGTCCTGAGACCCAAAACCCGCCTCCATCCAACCCCCTGTTAACGACCCTGAATGGGTTGCACTATCAGCTCGTCTACATTGACATCTGCCGGTTGAGCTATTGCATAAGCAATTGCATTGGCAATGGCTTCAGGTTTTAACGCCACTTTGCGAAACTCCTCCAGCCAGGCTTTGGTCGCTTGGTCTGTGGTGGTTTTCGCCAGCTCACTTTCAACCACACCAGGGGATACTGTGGTCACCCGCACCTTAGTCGTCTCCAGCCGCAGCCCGGTTGAAATAGCCCGCACCGCAAACTTGGTGGCACAATAAACAGCCGCCGTCGGAAACACATTATGCGCGGCAATAGAGGCGATATTGATAATATGGCCGCCACGCTGCTCCATCTCCCCTAGCACGGCTTCAATACCGTTGAGCACCCCTTTGATATTCACATCGATCATCTGATCCCACTCTTCGGCATGCAGAGCTGCCATAGGGGCCAGCGGCATAATACCGGCGTTATTCACCAGTACGTCCAATGCGCCATGTTCGGCCTGGATGGCCGCCACAACGGCCTTAAAGTTGTCGCGTGATACCACATCCAGGCGATAAGCGCTGGCACTGCCACCTTCTTGCCTGATCCTCTGCACTATGGCGTCCAGACGGTCTGTCCGGCGCGCGGCCAGCATCACCTTATGGCCAGCGCGGGCCAGAACCTGAGCTGTGGCTTCACCAATACCGCTGCTGGCACCAGTGATCAGAATAACTTTGGATTGATTAGCTGACATAACAAGGCTCCTTTGATAATTTGCTGGTTAACCGGGTGAGCCAGGGGCTTCCCGATGGCTGTTATGCTACGCCCGACGCGCCGGATGACGGATACCCAAAGCTGCGTTATGATTGCCTGATTTTCCAAAAATCAGGAGAAAGCAGATGAACTCTGCGGAACTGCAGCAGTTGCTGCATCTGGTGCAGCAGGCTGCCGTGCAGGAAGGACTGAATGCCACGCCGGTGCCTGGCTTATTCTGTTATAAGGTATCCACACCCGGCACTGTGATGCCGGCTGTCTATGAACCTTGTATTTGCATTATTGTGCAGGGCCGGAAGGATGTCATGCTCGGCCCTGAGCTACTCAGTTATGGTCCCCTGCAGTTTCTGGTGGCCTCGATGGATCTGCCTGTGATTGGCACCGTCACCCAAGCGTCTGCAGACATGCCTTATTATGTGATCCAACTGAATATTGATATACACCTGCTGTCTGAACTGGTGCTGCAGCTGCCACAGCTGGCCAGGGCCAGCAAAAAAGCCGGGGCGGCCTTGTTTATCGGCGAAGCAGGCCCGGCCATGACGCAGAGCCTGCTACGGCTGTTCAGCCTGGTCCGGCAGCCTGAAGATATTCCGATACTGGGAGACGCCCTGGTGCGCGAACTGCATTACCGCATGCTGCAGAGTGAACATGGCCATGCCATAGCACAGATTTCCCTGCACGGTACGCCCACCCAGCGCATTGCAGCAGCCATTCAGAAATTGCGCAAAGACTACCATCAGCCTATCCGTATCGAGGCACTGGCCAGCCAGGCCGGCATGAGTGTGTCGTCTTTTCATGCCCATTTTAAGGCGGTTACCCATATGAGTCCGCTGCAGTTTCAGAAATCTGTGCGGTTGATGGAAGCCCGTACCCTGATGCTGAGTCAACGCCTGGACGCAACCCGCACCGCCTACCAGGTAGGCTATGAAAGCCCATCTCAGTTCAGCCGCGAATACAGCCGGATGTTTGGCCAGCCTCCGGCTCGGGATATAGCCCAGCTCAGGCCCTAGCGGATTGGGCCTGGGGCAACCCCGAGTCCGTGGCAACACCACCACATTGCCCAGCCGGAACGAGGTTAATTTAATGTAACAAAGTATTGCATTCACACCACAACAGCACCGGCCGTTGTACATTGGTTGTTCAGCGTGCGCTGAAAGCAACAGCCAACCAAAGGACACACAATGGATTACTTATATATTTTCCGCCGCGACCACGTGCACTATGAAGGGGTTCGCCGCATTAATATTTATCTGCTCAGATTATTGTATTTGCTGATGTTTGCCGTAATGGGCCACACTGCCTGGTCTTTTATTCTGAACGATATCAGTACCGTAGGGCCACGTGAGGCCGTCATTTGGAGCGTGTGGGGGGCATTCGCGATAATGGCATTTCTCGGGCTGTTTAAGCCATTAAAAATGCTGCCTGTGTTGCTGCTGGAAATTGTCTACAAAGTGACCTGGCTGATCACTGTGGCTTACCCACTCTGGTCCCGCGACCAATTGGCCGGCAGTGAAGCCGAAGGCCTGGTGGAAGTCTTTATCCCTGTGGTATTGGCTATTGTCGCTATGCCCTGGGGTTATGCCGTGAAACACTATATTTATCAGCCGAAAGCAGCGGCCACGGCTTCCGCCTGAGTGCCTGATGTTCCGGGCTGGTTTAGCCAGCCCGGCCGGCATTAATGCCCGGCAATTTGCATCTGGCCCAGCAGGACGGAACCTGTCAGCACACCACCACGTGGGTCCACGTCTTTGCCTATGGCCTGAATATCCATAAACATTTGCTGCAAGGTTCCGGCAATAGTAATTTCCGACACAGGGTAAGTGATCACGCCATTCTCCACCCAGAAACCAGCAGCACCGCGCGAATAGTCGCCCGTCACTGTATTGACGCCCTGGCCCATCAGCTCAGTCACCAACAGGCCTGTGCCCATATCACGGCACAGCTGGGCTAAATCGGCGTCGCCATGCTGCACCAGCCAGTTATGAATACCACCGGCATGGCCTGTGCTTGGCAACCCCAGCTTGCGGCCGGAGTAACTGGTGGTCAGGTACCCTGTCAGCACCCCAGCCTCCAGAATAGTGCGGTCTGTGGTTTTCACCCCTTCACTGTCGAACGGGCTGGACGCCAGGCCACGCCGGATATGCGGCCGCTCCAGAATAGTCACTTTGTCGGACATCACAGGCTGACCAACTTTATCCAGCAAAAAGCTGGATTTGCGGTAAATGGCGCCACCGCTGATGGCCGACACCAGATGGCCGAACAGACTGCTGGCAATGTCGGCACGGAAAATCACCGGCACTTTTTGTGTGCCCAGTTTACGGCCATTTAAGCGGGCGACGGTTTCTTCTGCCGCTTCACGGCCAATCTGCTGCGGGCTCATCAGCTCACCCAGCTCACGCGCCACACTGTAGCTGTAGTCGCGCTGCATATCCTCGCCTTCTTCGCCTATCACCACACAGCTTAAGCTGTGGCGGCTGGACGGGTAACCGACCATCTGGCCATGGCTGTTGCCATAGACTTTCAGGCCCTGGTGCGAGGTAAAAGACGCCCCTTCCGAATTGGTGATCCGCTTGTCCAGCGCAAAAGCCGCTTCTTCGGCTGCTTTACACCAGTCAATGGCTTGTTCTGTGCTGACCGCCGCCGGGTGGAACAGGTCCAGATCCGGTGGATTATGCTCCAGCGCCGCCGCGTCCGGCAAACCGGCATAGGGGTCTTCGGAGGTGTAACGGGCAATATCCACTGCGGCTTCCACTGTGCGTTTTAAAGCGGCCGGGCTTAAATCGGCGGTGGAGGCTGAGCCTTTGCGCTGCCCGACATAAACACTGACCCCCAGGCCACCGTCCTGGTTAAACTCGACGGTTTCCACTTCGCCATGACGGGTTTCCACACTCAGACCGCGGGTGCGGTTCATTGAGGCTTCGGCGCTGGTGGCGCCTAAGGTTTTGGCATGCTGTAATACCTGCTGTACTGCGGCTTTTACTTCGTCCAGTTCCTGCCAAATTTCAGTGCTTGTCGTACTCATAGGGGTCACCCGGAAAAAATTTTGCCAAAGCTTACCACAGCCGCCTGCGGGCCGTCATTTGCCTGCTCGCCGCCAGAACGGCGTTGCGGTATACTTAGCGCAATTTTACCGGCGACAGAGCAAGATTTATGGCAGATATGACCGACTTTACCCATGGCGATGACTGGGATGTCGAAGAAGGCAAAAGCAAAACCCAGGTGAAAAAAGAGATGCACCAGCTGCAGGCTTTGGGCGAAGAGCTGATTGCATTAAGCCCGGCCGCCCGCGCCAAAATTGAAATGGACGACGAGCTGAAAGACGCGCTGGCACTGGCCGATAAATTAAAAGTAAAACGTGAAGCGCTGCGCCGCCACGTGCAGTTTATTGGCCGCCTGATGCGCACCCGCGACATTGAGCCTATTGAACGCGCGTTGGCGCTGATCCGCAACACCAACCAGGCCGCCACCCGCAAGTTTCACCTGGTGGAAGACTGGCGCGACAGGCTGATTGCCGACAGCAATGCAGTAACCGACTTTATTGCCCAATACCCACAAGTGGATATTCAGCAGCTGCGCACCTTAATTCGCAATGCGAAAAAAGAGCAGGAAAAAAACCAGCCGCCCAAAGCCTACCGCGAGCTGTTCCAACTGATTAAACCCGCCATTCTGGAAGAGTAATTAAACGCACAGGGCCGTCTACACAGACGGCCTTTTGTTAACTGGCACTCACCCAGTTATCCAGTCGAAGCCCTGGCACCTGTTCAAACTGTCTGGTGTTATTGGTCACCAGAATTAACCCCAAGGCTCTGGCATGGCCTGCAATCATTTCATCGTAAGGGCTAATTGGCCGGCCGGCTTTTTTCAATTCAGCTCTTAATTGCCCAGTATATGCCGCAGCAGCATTGTCATACGGCAACACCTCCAACCGGGCAGCAAACCCTTCAATATCCCGTAAGTTACGCGCAACAGCTGCTGATTCTTCCGCACCGTAAATCAGCTCCATCAGGGTAATTGAGGAAATACAAAGCTGACCATCATGGGCTTTAAACGCCTCTCTGACTTCGAGCGGTTTATTTTTGATGGTATAGACAGCAATGTTAGTGTCGAGCATATATTTCAGCATCAGAATGACTCACGTTCCTGAGCTTCAGCTTGCTCCCTATCCAGCATAAAGTCGTCAGACACTCCTTCACCATCAAACCAGCTATCCCAGGATTCTCCTGCCGGGGTGATAATGCGGGCACGGCCCTGAATCACAATATCTACCTGCTTCACCGAATCCGGATAAGCCACAGGTTTAGGCAAACGCAACGCCTGACTTTTGTTACTTTTAAAAATACTGGCCCTTTCCATAAACCCCTCTCACCGTATATACCACTGACATATCCCATGCTAGAAGCCAGTCAGGGATATGTCGACGGTATATACCTTGTAAAGGTGACTGGGAATGCACAGCAGGTGGCTGGCAACGGCGGTGTTCGCCCGTTCAAGCTGGTGCAGTTATCACCCGCCACAACTGGCTAGCCTAACAAAAGCGCCTGCTCAATGGGCATAAACTGGCTGGCGGCGTTTATCAATGAGGTGGCTGTTAAGGCTGGCACGCCATACACCTCCACCGCTTTGCTGCTGTCTGCACGCACCCGGTTAACCAGCAAGTCAAAGTCGCCATCACCGGACACCAGCACCACCACATCTGCAGCCGCCGAGTGATCGAGCACATCGATAGTGATACCGACATCCCAATCCCCCTTCGCTGAGCCGTCTGCTCTGGTAATAAATGGCTTTAATTTCACCTCAAAGCCAATGGCCCGCAGAATATTCTGAAACTCCCGCTGCTTCTTGTCGCCTTTATCTATGGCGTAAGCAATAGCCTTGACAACCTGCCGGTTTTCAGTGACCTGAGCCCAAAACTTGTTGTAATCGAAATTACGCCCATACGCCTGTCGCGTGGTGTAATAGACATTCTGGACATCGACAAAAATGGCAATCTTCTTCAATTTGTATTCCTATCTGGCGTAACGCTTAAGCAATTGCGCCTTAGGCGTCAGTTTTAATTTTACTTGTTATGCTTATGATTTTTTGCCGAGTCCAGGAGAGCCTCCGCTATACAGCCTAAATGCGTTGCCGTAATTTGGCATGCCAATTGATTTTATTTTTGTCTGCTGGGAGTTAGAACCATACTTGTTTAAAGTATTGGTTCGGATAATTTTTTCTAATATCTGTTTGGCTACTGGATTGTTCTTCAGTTCTTGCTCAAGCTTAGCTTCAGCAACAACATCTCCTCGTGAGGTTTTATAAGCCAAGTGTCCAATTTTAATTTTATAAAGCCTACGACTCTTTATTAGCTTCTTTTCATCTTTGGTTAATTTTTTCTTCATTTGCAAAGCTTAACCTTTAAGTACACATAACGTCGGCAACACCCAGCCAATGTTGTGTAGGCAAAGCCGGAGCAAAATTGGCTCGGGTGCTTGCCTTTGTTAAATCACTACTCCTCACCACACTTCACAACGTCGGAATCAATATTGGTGTAGATACAAATTACAAATGATTCTTTGCCACTTTTCGAGTACTCATCGATACCCTGGTGCTGCTTTTTGATCTTGGTTTCGGCTTGCTCCATCAAGCTTGATGAGAGTTCGAATTGGATAGGGGATTTTGTACGAACATCTTCAACTCTGGCCAGTCTCACGGCCTCGACATCGCCGGCCTTGTCCTTCTTGATGCCAAATATCAGGCCATATATAGCGAGGCCATTGCCTGACGGAGACGGCCTAGTCTGATTTCCTGTTTGGCAGCCAGCCAATAATGCCAGAGCCATCAATGCGACGATCGATAATTTCACGGTATTATTTCCTGTTTTTAGATTTAACGCCTTGGGTAACAGGCGCGACGAAATTTGAGGGTCAGGTCTTACCTCGTGCCCTTAATGGTATTTTCGTATGTCATAACTAAACTGTTTTGCTTCATTCTGGCAAGACTGGTTTTCCCCTCAGAAATTCTCATGAATACATTTCAATGGCGATGCTGAAGTTTAATTGGGGCACGGCGCAAGACCTGACCCTGATTTTTCTGATGTTTTAGAAGGTGCGATGCTGACTTGCCTTGTTATGTGTGCTCATTACTACACAACTTGTTGTAAAGCATGGGAACAAAAAAAGCGAAAATTGACGCGATTAAACCTACGCCCATACCCCATGAGCCAATAGGATGAAAAACACCAAATGAAAGTAATGCCACCCAAGACAAATGCAAAATAACTAGCAAAGCACCTACTGCAATAACTCGATGTGTTTTATGCCCTGCACCATTGCGCAACCAAACTATAAGAATGATTGTGGATAGAACGCTTAGTAACAGTAGCGGTATGCCTGCGCTCATAATGCCCTACTTAGCCTCATGACACATAACGCCCTAATCAGCCTCGCCGCTTTTTGGCGTCGGATGAATTTGATTGTTATGTAACGTAAAATCGCAAGCCATACTCTCATTTATTGGGTTAAGGGCTATGTAGTCTTTTTCTGAAATTTGAGAATTAGGTAAAAACTCATCTCTAATTGCGATCATTAATTTATTCCTAGCTGCCGTTTGAGTATCTGAATCTTGTTTGTTTGATACCGCAATCATTAATTCGTTTGTAGCTTGTACTACCTCATCTGAACAATAAAGCATGCAATAGTCCATCTGAATAGAAAAATCTAACCGAAGTTTATTAATATCATTTGGTTTCATACAACCAACAATTTCTGGATAAAACCCTCTTAAGCTATATAGAAGCTTTTTATAGGACTCTTCTTTCTTAATTCTTTCAAATTCTGCCTGTTTAGCAGATTCAGTAGAATAATGTTGAAAAATAGCAACAAACACAGCCGCTAAAAAGCCTGTTGCGATCAAGAATTTGATTCCATCCAGAATGCGATTCATAACTTCTCCGTAGTTACATAACGCTTATTCAAAGGCAAAACGCCCGCAAGTAGGAAATTTTTTTGCCTTCTTTGCTGATTTTTACTCAATCCAAGTTAATTCCGAAGTCCCTATTTTTCAACCGGTTTTTTCGAATCAGCTAAAAGCCAGCCGGGCAAAATACGTACTCGCTGTACGCGAGTTGTCCGGAATTTAACTCATGGTGGTTGGCTGGTTTTTTCACCAGTGGCTTTTGGGCCTTATCGAAACCATTGCCTATCTGCATCTGTTTGCTTTTGGCACAAACTAGCTCTTCTCCAAATCAAGATCCGCTAAGAAAACCAATCGCCCGTAGAAGCGAGCCGATGAAAAACGATGATTTGAGGTTTTAAGCTGGAGGGTGTTTGAGCGAGGCGTTGCCGAGCCTGCCTTTTACAGAGTAAAAGGTGTTCTTGCGGCAAGACGCAAAACTCTTTGCGTCTTGAAAGACCGGCAATCACCTCCAGCGCCTCAAATCATTGATTTTTCAGCGGGCTTTCGAGCTGAACCGGGCTCGCTTTTTCTTTGGGTACTTTCTTTTGGCGACGCAAAAGAAAGTGCCTCGCCAAAGGCGAAAGCTTTTCCGTAAGAGCACAGTCTAAAGCACTGGATTAAAGGGCGCAGTAAACTACGCCCCTACCGCAGATGTCAGCAGGCGGTTAAATCAGTCGCCTGATGGGGGAATACAACGACCAGTGCAGGGTTTAAAGCACTGCATTACAGGGCGCAGTAAACTACGCCCCTACCGCAGATGTCAGCAGGCGGTTAAATCAGTCGCCTGATGGGGGAATACAACGACCAGTGCAGGGTTTAAAGCACTGCATTAAAGGGAGTAAAGGGCGCAGTCAACTGCGCCCCTACCGCCGACCGCGGCAGACCGCTAAATCAACCGCTTCACCACCAGGGTGCCACCGATGCGGCCGATGCGGGCCAGCAGCTTTTGTACCGCTTCCGGGTAATCACTTAAGGTTTCGATTTCACGGTAGTGGCTGATCGCTTTGGCATGGGCGGTAATCACCGCTTTTTCCTGCTCCAGCACCGGCTTTAACTGCTGCAGCTCGTCTTCCACATAAATGCCGTTTTCGAAATCCAGCGCGAAGGCGCGTGGGTTCAGGTTGTGGCCGGTAAACAGGTGTTTGTCGCCGTCCACACTCAGGCCCTTCAGATGGTAACTGTTGTCTTCGTGTTTCCACAGTTTCACCGTCAGCAAACCGGCATCGATAAACTTCTGATTGGCACGCAGAAACTTACGCAAAATGGTTTCGTACAGATAAGGCAAAGCACCAATGCGGCTGAAACGCTGGCCAGGCGGAATGTAAAAATCGTTGGCGGTTTTGTCGCCCACCACAATAGTCACCTGCACCCCACGCTTCAGGCACTTACGCAGCGCACGGGACAAAGCCAGTGGCGGGTTAAAGTAAGGCGTGTAAATAAACACGTCGCGCTGCGCCAGCGCCAGCATGGCCAGAATGCTGGTGTTCAGTTCGTTGTCACGCCGGCCCAGCCCCATTAACAAGGCCGCGCGCAGCGGTTCGTCTGCATTGTCCTGCAAGCCGTAGTGCATGGTTTTGGCATGTTTCAGCCAGTTGCGGCTTTGTTTTTTCGCCGCATCTTTTAACAGGCTTTCATCGCTTAACAACAAGGGGGTTTGTTCGGCGTCACCAAACAACTGCTGATGGGTGTGCACCACAGCGTCAGTTAAGGCTTTATTGCTCAGCACTAAATAACGGTCGGCGCGGTAACGGCCTTGTTGCGCCAGGTACACATTGTTCAGCGACGCGCCGCTGTACAGCAGCGTCTGGTCAAACACAAACCCCTTTAAATGCAACACACCAAAGAGCTCACGCTTTTTTACCGGCACACCAATGATTTGAATAGGCAGCGGGTAGTCTTTGGCTATATCGCGGTAAAAATCGTTATTGGTGCGGGCGCCTTCCTGCCCTATCAAACCACGGCGGGCTCTGTGGTAATCCACATAAACAGTCACATCCAGCTGCGGGTTGCGCTGTTTGGCTTCGAATAAAGCGCGCAGCACTTCTTCGCCTGCTTCATCGGCCTGCAAATACAAAGCGGTGATCACAATACGCTGCTGGGCGCTGCCAATCAGCTCCAGCACTTTTTGTTTGTAGTCCACTGCCGAGTTCAGCACCGAAACGCTTTCAGCCACCAGATTGGTTTTGGCTAACCGGGCGAGACGACGACGGTTTAATAGGGTCTGTAACATACAGGCTCTGTTCTCATTCCATAAAAAGTTTGGGGTCAGAGTAGTACTCTGACCCCAGGATCTTGCCGTAAAACGGCGCTTTGGCCCAGCTTTTTTTCGTCAGGCGGTGCCGCCCACCGTCATGGCGTCCAGTTTTAAGGTCGGCTGGCCCACCCCCACTGGTACGCTCTGGCCTTGTTTGCCACAGACGCCTACGCCGCTGTCCAGCCGCAAATCATTGCCCACCATCGACACTTGCTGCATCGCCTGCGGGCCATTGCCTATCAGGGTCGCGCCTTTAATTGGCTGGGTAATTTTGCCGTTTTCTATCAGGTAAGCTTCGCTGGCCGAAAACACAAACTTGCCGGAAGTGATATCCACCTGGCCACCACCAAAATTCGGCGCATAAATGCCTTTTTCCACCGACGCAATAATTTCTTCCGGCGCGTAATCACCCGCCAGCATATAAGTGTTGGTCATACGTGGCATTGGCAAATGGGCAAAAGTTTCACGACGGCCATTGCCTGTGGGTGCTACGCCCATCAGCATCGCGTTGTGTTTGTCCTGAATGTAGCCTTTTAAAATGCCGTTTTCGATCAAAACGTTGTACTGGCTGGCCGTGCCTTCATCGTCAATATTCAGTGAGCCACGGCGGTGCGCCAGGGTACCGTCGTCAACAATAGTGCAATGCCTGGACGCCACCTGTTCGCCAATACGGCCGGCAAAAGTCGACGAGCCTTTGCGGTTAAAGTCGCCTTCCAGGCCGTGGCCTACCGCTTCGTGCAATAACACGCCGGGCCAACCACTGCCCAGTACCACCGGCATAGTGCCGGCCGGTGCGTCCACCGCGGTTAAATTCACTTGCGCCATCCGCACGGCTTCGCGGGCATACCCCATCCAGCGCGGTTCGCCGTCTACCTCTTCATAAAAATACTGGTAATCCAACCGGGCACCACCACCGGCATTGCCACGTTCGCGGCGGCCATTGTGCTGCAACAGCACTGAGCAGTTCAGCCGCACCAAAGGCCGGATATCAGTGGCGAAGGTGCCGTCTGACGCGGCGACCAGCATTTCTTCGTACACACCACTTAAGCTGACACTGACTTGCTCAGCGCGGTTGTCCAAAGTGCGGATAAAGGCATCCACTTGTTTGAGCAAATCCACCTTGGCGGTGTTATCCAGGCTTTGTAACGGCTCCACCGGTAAATAAATTTGTGGCGTGTTGCCCCGGCTAAAGGCTTTTACCTGGCCTTGTTGGCCTGCCGCCGCAATACCGCGGGCGGCACTGGCCGCCTGGTTTAATGCCTGCAGTGAAATAGCGTCGGCATAAGCAAAACCGGTTTTTTCACCGCTGATAGCGCGCACGCCCACACCACGTTCAATATTAAATGAGCCTTCTTTCACCAGGCCGTCTTCCAGCGCCCAGGATTCATGCACGCTGGACTGAAAATACAAGTCGGCGTAATCCAGCTGATGGGCAAATAAAAAACCCAAGGTTTGCTGTAAGTCGTCTGCTTTCAGCTCGCTGGCCTCTAACAGGTTAAATTCCACATTGCTCATTTCATCAGCTCACTTTTGAATCTGTTGTGTTGCCGCACCGGCATGTTGTCGGCCAGTTGGCGGCATTGCTCCAGGTCGACCAGCACAGACAGCACCATTTCGCTGTCGCCATCGCCTTGCGCCAAAACTGTGCCCCAGGGGTCGATAATCAGGCTGTGGCCATAGGTCTGGCGGCCATTGACATGGGTCCCCACCTGCGCCGGCGCCAGCACAAAACTCTGGGTCTCGATGGCTCTGGCCCTTAATAAAGGGTCCCAGTGTGCCTGCCCTGTCACTAAGGTAAAAGCAGAAGGCACCGCCAGCACATTCATGCCCTGCTGCGCCAGTTGCTGGGCCAGGCCCGGAAAACGCATATCGTAACAAATCATCAGGCCAAGCTTAAGCTCGCCGCAACGGGCCAGTGTCACCTTGTGGCCAGCCGCCGTGCTGGCGGATTCCTGATACTGCTTGCTGCTGTCGTTGACCAACGCGTCGAACAAATGAATTTTCTGGTAGTCAGCCACCAGTTCACCCGCCGGGTTGTACAGCAGGCTGCTGGCGGCAAATTTCAGTGGATCGTCGCTTTGGGTCGGTAAGGTGCCCACCAGCAAATAACAGCCAAATTCACGCGCAAGCTCTGCATAGCCCTGCTGCATAGGCCCGAGGCCGAGCGGCTCGGCCAGCTGCAGGTTCAGGCCATCTGGCCCGGCAAACAGCGCCACACCTTCAGGCAGCGCCACCAAATGCTGTGCTGCCCGCGGCAACTGCGCCATTAAGGCCCGCACTTTGGCCAGGTTCTGCTGCCAGTCCGGGCCGCTGGTCAGCTGTACCGCCGATAAACGCCACTCAGCCATTGGCTTTGTCCTTTTTCGTGCTGTCGGCTTTAGGCGGCTGGTTCTGCTGCTGTTGCTCCTGTAACTGCCGGCGTTTTTCCTGCTCCGCTTTTAACAGCTCAGAACGCGGAATTTCAATTTCTGTGGTGTGACGCGCCACTTCAGTCACCAATGGGGCTGCAAAATTACCGGTGACGGCAAAATTCACTTTGGACACCACTTCCGCCGACTCCACCAGCTCATCCAGCGCCAGCGCCGCCAGGCCTGTAGCCGGGTTAAACTGCAGCAGCGCCACCAACACCGGCAGGCTGGACGTTACTTTGGGTAAAAAGGCCATCTGGTAATCCAGCTGGCGGGTGACTAAATCAGCGTAGCCCTGAATTTCAATATTACCGGCAGCGCCTTCCACTTTGCTGTTATTGGTGTGGGCTACGCCTTTGTCCAGCTTCAGGTCGCCGGTCATTTCGGTAAAGAAAAAGCCTTTGGAGAAAATATCGCGGAAATCCAGTTTCAGCTTACGCACCAGGGAACCCAGGCTGAACACCGACAATAAACGGGCGCCTTTGTCACTGACTTCCGACAAAGAGCCTTCCCCTAAACGCCAGTGCAAATCACCGCCCAGCGTGGCGTAGTTAAATTGGGTCGGTCCGCCAGCCCAGCTCATTTGTTTAAACTGAATTTCACCGTCACTGCCAGCTATGGCTGACGTCAGGTCGTAGTCCTGCATCAGCTCGCCAAAATTCGGGCTTTTAATTTCCGCGTCCACAGTGGTGCGTCCCGCCGCTTCGTCTTTCACCCAGCGGCCGGTCAGGTTCAGCTGATGCTTTTTATAGCGGGATTCAAACTGGTCGATGCTCAGGCTCTGGCCGTCTGAACGGGTCTTCAACTTCAGTTGGCCTAAATCATAAGGGCCAAACACGCAGGAAGCACAATGGAGGCTAAGCGGCGGCAAGTCGGCCAGCCAGGGCATCGGCTCCGGCGGCACCACTTCGGCCAGCGCTTTGGCAATTTGCTGTTCTTTACTCAGTTTCAGCAGCTCTTCTGCTTCAGCCAGTGCTTTGGCTTCTGCGGCTGCCGCGTCGTACGGGAAGAGCTTTAAAAACTCCAGCTCTACCGCAATGCCGCCCTGCTGCAGGTCTTTGGCCAGCATAGCAACGCCTTTGGTCTGGTCCGACTGCAGTTTCATCTGCCAGTGTTGATCCGCCGGTGTCATCTCCAGTTGCAGATTGGTCAGTTGAATATCATCCGTCAGAGTCAAAGTGGCCACTTTGGCGGTCACCTGACTCAGCGCTGGCATAGGCGACGGCTCGTCGGTGGCGGCCGCTTTGATCTGTTGCTGGATCAACGTCAGCCAGGGCACAAATTCGGTGTGCGCCAGCGAGGCATTGATGCTGAAACCGGCCGGTGCTGAGCCTGGCTCTATTCGCTGCCCCAAACTCAACTGGGCCTGGCTGACCTGATTTTGCTGATGCTGGTAATTGGCATCAAAAAACAGCAGGTCCTGGTAATTCAGTGTCATGACACTGCTGTCCTGATTGCCGGATGTGGAGAGGAACATGGACCCCGGCTGCCCAGGCGTTTTCGCCAACGGGCTGGGCAGTTTCAGTTCAGTGTCGACAAAATCCAGCGCTAAATCAGACTGATACTGATAACCTTCTCCGGCCAGTTGCAAATCCAGTTTGAACTGCCAGCTCAGCGGCCCCACCGCATAAGAATCAAACTCAGGCGCCAGTGCCAGCAGCAGTTCCTGGCTGTTTTGCAGTCCCTGACTGAGCAGCGACACCTGATAGCCCTGTTCCTGCTGCTCGCCCCTCAGACTGAACTGCACCGGAATGGCGGAAATAAACATGTTCAGCTCATTGGCTTCAATGCGGGCATTGTCGAAACTCAGACGACCGGTCAGGTTTTCCCCCACCAGCGCTGGGCCGGATAAATTCAGGCCATTGTGCTGAAAGTCGATATCCCCTTTCACCTGTACCCCGGGGTGGTCCAGCCCTATCGACAAAGTGACATCGCCGTTCACGGGCCCGGTCACGCCCAGATAAGCCAGGGTTTCGCCGACCGAGTCGTGCAGAGGCGACGCCTGCATCAGGGTCGTCACCTGTTCGGCCAGCAATTGCTGTTTAATATCGATCAGTAAATCTGTGGCGTTGAATAAGTCTGGAATACGCGCTGTGACGCCTTGCTGCACTGGTGCGTCGACCAGATAGCCGGTTTCACTCTGAATGGTCATGCTGGCATTTTCAAACAAGAGTTCTGCCGACAGCTCCGTCAGGCTGGGCCAATCCGGATCAAACTGAAACTCAGCGCCCACCACAGAGGCCAGCGCCTGGAAAGTACCGTTGCGCTCAGCATAGGGGTACTGGGCAAACTCACCGGACCAGAGCACTTTGCCTGAGCTGACATCGCCGGACAGCAAGGCGGGCTTTAAATAGCTAATGACGGATTGCGGCATATGCCGCAGCGGGAAAAAGTGCCCGGCCTCCAGCACCGGCACATTCTTCAGCTCGGCCACTAAATCCATATCCGGCTGTTCGTCCAGGTTCAGCACCATTTCGGCTTCCAGACCAAAGCTGTCGCGCCATAAACTCAGTGAGGGCAACAACAGCTGCCAGTGGCCTGCTCTTTTGCGCCAGGCCATCGACAATTCCAGCCCCTGATAAGGCCAGTTTTGACTGAAGGCATTGCCCCAGCTCAACTCCGCGTCTTTGCCTTTCAACTCCAAAGCGCCAAAATAAGCCGACGCGACCAATTGCCCGGCCAACGCCCGCACCCCTGGTACATCCGCCACAGCGGCCGATGTCAGGCCATCAAAGTGGGTGGACAAATACCAGTGTTCGCCTTCCAGCAGTAAATCCAGTCGGTTGACTTTGGCATCCAGCTGATACTCAAGTAGTTGTTTGAGCTGCTCTGAGTCGTCGGCAAAGAGTTGAAGTAAAGGTTCCGCCACCGCCAGCTGCAGGTTTTGCAAGGAGGCATGGTAATTGTCCTGAGTCCGGCTCAGCTGAAACTGCAGGTCTGGCCATTGCTCTGAGGTATTACTCAGTTGCATGGGGCTGGAGGTTAAAGTCCAGCCGGCTTTGGTCGGTTTCCAGCGCAGGTAACCATCCGACAGCGCCACTTTGTTCCAGACGCCTTCTTTCAGCCAACCGACATTGTTGTCTGACAAGGCCACATCTATCTGTTGCAGCTTGCCCATTTTAATGTCGCCCCAGGCGGCAAAATTTAACTTGGCGCTGTTCAGCTTGCGGGTTTGTGGCATCAGTTGCTGGAACCAGGGCAGCAAGTCGAGCTGCTGGCTGGCCAGATACAGCTGGCCATTGGCTTCATGGGCTTCGCCATTCAGGTCGACAATAAAAGACAGCGTATTGGCGGTCACACCGGCCACAGAGACTTCGCCCCAGCCCTGATGGCGGTCGGAGTCGTTTTGCCAGTTCAGCGCTTTGATAGCCAGCTCAATATCCTCGTCCTGCTCTGTGCTGAACACCAGTTTGCTGTGGATCACGGAGAACTGCCGCAGTTGTTTAAAAAACAGATCCTGCAGCGCCTGAAACAATTGTTGGTTGTCAGCAGGAGTGCTGACACCGGACCCGAGCCAGCGGCGGGCTTCAACATGGTAGGTCAGACCGGACAACTCAAAATGAGCAGCGGTCAGTTTCATATTCGACAGGCTGCGCCAGAAATCCAGCCGCACACCAATTTCATCCACCGTCAGCTGGGGTTGCTGCTGACTGTCCAGTACCTGCAGCTGTTGCAGTACCAAGGCCGGACCTGTGCCCTGCCAGCCTGCAGACAAAGCACCAATCCGCACTTCAGTGCCGTATTCGGCTTGTATCCAGTGTTCGATATCGGTTTTATAGCCGGGCGCATAAGGCAGACCCAAACGCAGCGCAGACACCAGTGCGGCCATCAGCACCACACCGATAGCAAAAACAATCCAGACTTTGTGCAGGCAATACCAAAAGGCCTGTCGGATACTTCGCACTGCGGCTCTCTTTGTTCGCTGTTACATCATGACGACGTCAAATTGTTCCTGACTGTACGCCGGTTCAGTCACCAGACTGATCTGTTTGCCAATAAAGACTTCGAGTTCAGCCAGACTGTGAAATTCATCATTGGTCAGCATATCGCGCACTGAAGGCGACACATAGACCATAAACTTGTCGGCCACGTACGCCCGGTTGACCCGCACAATTTCCCGTAAAATTTCAAAACAGACGGTTTCCACCGTTTTCAGGCTGCCACGGCCTTTGCAAACCGGACACTCCCCACAGAGCACATGCTCCAGGCTTTCGCGGGTCCGTTTACGGGTCATTTCCACCAGACCCAGGGCTGAAAAACCATGAATATTGGTTTTGGTTTTATCGCGCCCCAGCGCCACTTCCAGGCTGTGCAGCACCCGTTTCTGGTGCTCTTCGCTTTGCATGTCGATGAAATCAATAATGATAATACCGCCCAGGTTCCGCAGCCTCAATTGCCGTGCTATCGCCTGGGTGGCCTCAATATTGGTGTTAAAAATAGTTTCTTCGAGATTACGGTGGCCAACAAAAGCGCCGGTGTTGACGTCTATGGTGGTCATGGCTTCGGTCTGATCGATCATCAGGTAACCGCCACTTTTCAGCATCACTTTGCGTTCCAGCGCACGCTGAATTTCGTTTTCGACGTCAAACAGGTCAAACACTGGCCGCTCGCCCGGGTAATACTCCAGTTTGTCCGTCATTTGCGGCACAAACTCTTCGGTAAAGCTCAGCAATTGCTGGTAGGTCAGTTTGCTGTCCACCCGTACCCGCTCCAGGTCCGACCCGACAAAATCACGCAAAATACGGTAGGCCAGCGTCAACTCTTCGTACAACATGGTTTCTTTGCGGGCGTTTTTTTTGCGCTTTTGCACCTTGGCCCAGAGTTTTTTCAGAAACTGCGCGTCTTGCACCAGTTCGTCTTCACCGGCCCCTTCCGCCGCGGTCCGTACTATATAACCACCGGAATCATCCAGGCAGGTGCTGACAATGTCTTTTAAGCGCTGCCGTTCGGTTTCGCTGTCAATGCGTTGCGACACGCCGACATGGCCGGAACCCGGCATAAAGACCAGATGACGGCTGGGCAAGGTAATGTCAGTGGTCAGGCGGGCGCCCTTGGTGCCCAGCGGGTCTTTCACGACCTGCACCAGCAGGTATTGGCCTTCATGCACCAGCAGGCGGATATCTTTGACGGCATTGGGTTTGACGGACTCAGGTTCAGCAATGTGCAGTTCACTGGAGATAATGTCGGATGCATGCAAAAAAGCCGCTTTGTCCAGGCCAATATCGACAAAAGCAGCCTGCATGCCTGGCAACACCCGGCTGACTTTGCCCATATAAATATTGCCAACCAACCCATGTTTGGCCTGACGCTCAATATGCACTTCCTGCAGCACACCGTTTTCTATCAGCGCCACCCGGGTTTCACTGGGTGTGACGTTAATCAGTAATTCTGCGCTCATGCAGTCACTCCCTGTTGCGCCAGCAAAGTTTCAGTTTCAAACAAGGGTAACCCAACCACGGCAAAATAGCTGCCGCAAAGCCGGGTGACAAAACGGCCTGCCTTGCCCTGAATGCCATAACCACCGGCTTTGTCGGCCGGCTCACCACTTTGCCAGTACTGCCGTATGTCTTCCTCCGACAAGGCTTTAAACCAGACCTCTGTGGTCACCAGCACTTCGGCAGTGACGGCGCCCGTGCACAAAGCGACCGCGGTACGCACCTGATGCTGACGGCCGGACAACAACTGCATCATGCGCTGAAAATCGGCAAAATCAACGGGTTTTCCCAGCACCTGCCCGTCCACTTCCACTATGGTGTCGGCACCCAGGGTTGGCAAAGGCACGCTTTGGTTGGCATAACCGGCCTGCGCCTTAGCTTTGGCCAGCCGCGTCACGTAAGCTTGTGGGCTTTCATCTGGTTGCTGACTTTCGTCAATATCGCCTTTGACCACCACAAAATTCAGGCCCAACTGGGTTAATAATTCACGCCGGCGCGGCGAGGCAGATGCCAGAGCAATCATGGAATACCTCAGTGGATTTTAAATTGCCGGCGGATACGGCGCAGCAACCAGAACAGCCAGGGCCAGACCAGAGCACCGGTCAGCACGGGCCACAAATACGCTGGGTTAAAGGTGACATCGGTCAGGAAGTGGCTGAGCCAGAATACCAGCAGATGGTTAAAGGCCAGAAACAGTGCAACCACCAGACTTTGTTGCAGTACCGAAAAGTTACGGATTTTCAGATGGTGCGACGAGCAGAAATAAATAATCACCGAATAGGCCAGTGCATTCACCCCCAGCACGGTACCCGCAAGCACGTCCAGCACAAAGCCAGTGACAAAAGCCGTGCCTATAGTGACCCGTAAGGGCAGCGCCAGCGACCAGTACAGCAACACCAGTAAAGGCCAATCGGGTCGGAATAGTTTGACGATAGAATGCAGAGGCACCACGGCCAACACCAGGGCAAACACCAGCGAGGCATAGACCAGATACAAACGGTTGGACTTATCCATCAATGGCCTCCGGCCGCTGCACCAGCCTCAACTTCTGGTGGTGCTATCTGCTGGTCAATTTCAGGTTTGGCTTTAGGCCAGACCAATAACACATAACGGATACGATCCAACTGGGCATAAGGCCGGGCATACACCTGTAAAAACGGCTGTTGGGCGTCTTTGTTAATGCGCACCACTTCGGCCACAGGGTAACCTTCAGGGAAAATACCATCCAGGCCAGAGGTGATCAGTTTGTCGCCTTGCTGAATATCGGCACTGTGTGGCAAATGGATCAGCCGCAGCTGTTCTGACTGGCCCATGCCTTCAGCCACCACATGGTCACCATTGCGTTCAATGCGCATCGAAATAGCATGGGTGGTATCGGAAATCAGTAAAGCACGGCTGCTGGTGGGCCCCACACTGACAATTTGCCCCAGTACGCCTAAATCATCCAACAAAGGTTGTTGGGCCACTACACCGTCGTTACTGCCTTTGTTAATGACGATCTGGTTGCTGAACGGATGGCTGTACACCGCCAGCACTTCGGCCACCAGACGCTTGCTTTCGGTCACAGGCACAGAACCAAGCAAGGAGCGCAGTTTGTCGTTTTCTTGCTGCAGAAACTGAAAACGTTGCACCTGGGTGTTTTGCCGCAACAGGGTTTCGCGCAGTTTCTGGTTTTCTTCCAGTAAGCGCTGGTGTGAGCTGAACTGGGCTGAGGCATCTGACAACAGCGCCTGCGGCAGGTTGGCCACGTAATACAACGGGCTGACCAGCGCCGTTAAATAACTGCGCAGCTGTGTGGAACTGTCAGTAAATTTATCCAGCGCCATCAGCCCGACACTGCACAACACTGCAAAAAACAATCGCAGCGGCAGTGAGGGGCCACGCTCAAAGATAGGTTTCATTCAGAAGCCGCCGGGCTGTTTAGTCGTAACTAAACACATCACCGCCATGCATATCGATCATTTCCAGGGCTTTACCACCACCCCGCGCCACGCAGGTCAGCGGGTCGTCAGCAACCACCACAGGAATACCGGTTTCTTCCATCAGCAGACGGTCTAAATCACGCAATAAGGCACCACCACCGGTCAGCACCATACCACGCTCAGAAATATCTGACGCCAGCTCCGGAGGCGATTGCTCCAGCGCCACCATGACTGCAGACACAATACCAGCCAGTGGCTCCTGCAGCGCTTCCAGAATTTCGTTGCTGGTCATAGTGAAGCTGCGAGGCACCCCTTCAGCCAGGTTACGGCCACGTACTTCAATTTCCAGAATTTCATCGCTTGGGTAGGCTGAACCGATTTCGGTTTTAATACGTTCTGCGGTGGCTTCACCAATCAGGATGCCGTAGTTACGGCGAATGTAGTTGATGATGGCGTCGTCAAACTTGTCACCGCCGATACGCACAGAAGAGGAATACACCACACCGTTTAACGAAATAATGGCAACCTCAGTAGTACCACCACCAATATCCACCACCATCGAACCTGTGGCTTCCGATACCGGTAAACCTGCACCAATGGCGGCGGCCATAGGTTCATCAATCAGGTAGACTTCACGGGCTCCGGCGCCCTGAGCAGACTCACGGATAGCGCGGCGTTCCACCTGGGTAGAACCACAAGGCACACAGACCAGTACCCGTGGGCTTGGGCGTAAGAAGCTGTTGCTGTGGGCTTGTTTGATAAAATGCTGCAGCATTTTTTCAGTCACGTAAAAGTCGGCGATCACGCCGTCTTTCATCGGACGGATGGCTTTGATATTGCCTGGAGTACGACCCAACATACGTTTGGCGGCATGACCTACAGCAGCCACGCTTTTCGGCCCCCCTGTGCGCTCCTGACGAATCGCCACCACAGAAGGTTCATTTAATACAATACCTTGGTCTTTAACGTAAATCAGGGTGTTGGCTGTCCCCAGATCGATAGACAGATCGTTCGAAAACAGGCCACGTAATTTGTTTAACATGGAACAGACTAATCCTTTTAACTAGGTGTGGTGACGCAAAGGCGGTCAAAAAATGCTGCTTATTTTAAGTAACAATTGGCCGGGAACATAGCTTTATCTTTGCTTTTGTCCAAATTAAACCAAAGCCACTGAAAAGCCAATTGTTTCGAAGGATGGACCCTGAAAGTTGTTTAAAGTTTTGTCGGCACCAAAAAAGAATTGGGGTCAGAGTACGACTCTGACCCCACATTAGTTCAGCTGTTCCTGCCAGTAGATTTGCCGTTTATTGCCACGGTAGCGGCCAACGCTGATTTCGCTGGACGGATCGTCTTCAACCGCGGTGCCAGACTCCGTCTGCCAGTTGTATTTCAGCCAAATTGGTGCTGTGTAAAATACCGGCCAGACACCTGTGTTGTTGGCCGGCACATTGACACGGAAACCTTGCGTCCAGTTTGGGTTGGTTATCGGGTTCTGATTGGAGTAATCAATGCTCTGCCCTGCGTTCAGGTTATGTGCTGTACCGGACGCCGTGAGCGTGGCGCCTGAACTGTCAAAACTCAGCGCTGTTGCATTGATTGCTGTGCAGTGATCGTCTGTATTGCTGACAAAAGCCGAGCCATTCCAATACTCACTGCCAAGCCAGACCGGTACCGCAGTGGACCCTGATGTTGCCGCATCAGCAACATTACCGCCCCTTAACACCAACCGGCCAAATCTCAGGTTGAGCGGGCTGCCTGCTGCAGCTGCACCTATTGCCATAGTAGATGCCAAGCCCCTGTTATCCACCTCAGTCTGTACTGACAAGCCAAGCTGCAACAAGGTCAACGGGCCATCCGGCACCAGGCTGCTTTGTTTGGTAAAACTCAGGTTCGTTTGTGACCAGGACCAGACACCATCCCGCCAGCTTGCGGCAGAATAGCCCGCCAGGCGGCCGGACAAGTCTGTGCTTGTGCCGCCATTGGCCGCTCTGAGTTGTATAACAGCAGTACCTGCATAGGACTTATTGGCAAGGTTGTTGTAATTAGTCAGCACTGTGCTGCCATTGGTCGCCACTGCACGCAGTTCTGCACTGGCGCTTATTGCAGGTTGTGACATATAACTGAAACTACCTGCGCTGCAGCTGTTTGCACTGACCGAGGACTGCAACACAAAACGGTCCGGATAAAAGCGGCCAACCAATACAGCAGGGCTGGCTGAAGCCGTGTCGCCGGCTCCCAAATAATCATTGTCACTGATTTTGCCACTCAAGTTGATAGACCCAGCCTGCAGCCAACTGACTTCCGTATTCTCAAAACGTCCTGCTACACCGCTGACCGCGGTAAAACCTGCGGCACTCAGCTGAACATCCGGGTTTGGTGTGCAAGGGCTGGTTCCTGTTTGGCAATTGGTACCTGAGATGGTGGGGTAAGCCAGTGTATTTTGCAGCCCCAGCCGCTCCGGTGTTATCTCCTTGCCAAAATTCGGTGTACGGTTGCCTTCCCTGTTCTGCACATCAAGCTGCACCCTGAAAATTTGCCCGGCCGGAACAAAACCAGTTCCGGTTTCAGTGGTTCCAGGGTTACTGCTGCCATCCGGACGCTGTACTGCGGTGACTGCAATGCGGTCAGGTTTCACCACAAAGGCATTGGACTCCTGACTCAGACTGAGGGCAGGCTCATTACCGGACGCCGCCAGGTCCAGCTGGGCATACAATTTCAGTTGCCCGACATCGCTGTACTTAATTTCAAACTCAGTTTCTGCACTGCTGTTAAAAATGCGGGTCTGACTGCTGTATTGGGTCACGGCCGAGGACGGATTGGCAGCGACGGCACTGCCGTCCAGTGTAAAGCTCTGACCGGTAATACAGCTGGTTGGGTTGACACATTGATAGGCAAACTTCACGGCGCTGGACGGCGTCACTCTGGCCACACAAGCACCGGTATTGGTATCGGTACGAACAACCTGCAGCTTCACTTTGCTGGGGCTGGTAAGCCCTGCAACCTGATTTGGGATAGTACTGAAACGCAGGCCAGTATTCTGAAAGCTCATGCTGCATGCTGCATCTGTCGCACTGCCCTCTTTACAGACGGCTGCAGCGTTGGTCAATGCCACGCTGGCCGACGTCACACTGACGACAGAATCACCGCTGCTGGTTTTACTCAGGTACTTTGTCGCCTGCCCGTTACTTAATGTCACCTGATTGCCCCCCACCCAAGACGCTCCATTGGTCGCGGCTAAGGTCACTGTCATGGCGCCACTGAATAACGTGGAGCAGGTCGCGTCCGCACAGGCTTTCACTGTGACCGCTGAAGATTCACAGGTCAGGCCCTGAGGCGGATAACTCAGTTCAATATGATGCACGCTGGGGCCGCCAATTTGCACCGGAGCTGAGGCTTTTACCGTACACACCTGCACGTTGGTAATTTCATGGATATTGGTGTTATCGCCAGTCGACCCGGTGTAAGACAGGAGTAAATCCTGAGGCGGTGCCGGTTGACCCAGGCTCAACAAATTGGACGAGGTTAACAAAGTGGAAAAGCTGCTGCTGCCGGCCTGGCGGCGCTCCAGTTTAAACGACACCGTCTGCGGGTTCGTGCCCCGTGAATCCAGGGTAATGCGGTACCTGTCGCCACGCCCCAAAGAGCTGCCGCTGACCCACAAGCCAGGGCTCAGGCTTCCTGTCCCCCCAATCCAGCCGTAATTGGTACTGGCCGCTGCCCGCACCCCAATTGCGTTTGCAGTTGCATACGAATTGCCACCGGAGCGTCCCTCAGACTGCTGGGAGAAATTACCAAATTCATCAAAACCTATACCCAACCAACCACCGGCAAAGCCACTCTGGCTGGGATTGACATTGGTGCGCTGTGCATACCCCAAACTGCCGCCATAACTGCCGGGTACCGGTGTTACGGTAGCGTCGGATAACACCAGCCCTATCCCATCAGCCCCATTACCACCATAGGCATAATGATCAAACTGGATCTCCAGCTTATTATTCAGGGCCGGGAAGCTGCGCTTAAACGTAATGGACGTTGCCTGCCTTGTCAGGTTTTCTGTCAGCCTTAACCGGCTTGGGCTGGTCTTTAGCGAAGGCGGCGTGCTGTTACGTTGAGTCAGGTACCAATTGGTATCGTTGACAAAGGTTTCGGTAAAACATTCATTGGTACAACTGGCCGCCTGCTCATACATGGTTTTCACGTCAGCAGAGGTAGGTTCGTAATTAAAAAATCTGACCTCGTCAATCTGACCCCGGATCCCATAGTCCCCGCCCGGCAACGCACCAATAGACAATCCGGTATTGCCATCGTTCGGTGTGTTCTGGCTGCTGCTACTGCCAATGCTGGAGTTGGGCGTATCAGTCACCAGCACATTGTTGACATACAGCCGCATTCGTCTGTTGGTTTTGCTGTAGCTGAACGCAATGTGTTGCCATTGACCGTTAAAGATAGTGGTGCCGCTGGTTTCCACATATCGCAGGTTTTCATTTTGCATTCTGACTGCAAACCTTAAGCTGCCGGACGAAGTCCGGACCAGTTCAAAGCGGCCTTCGTCTTCTTCCTCCACCCCCTCTTCATCACCATAGGCCATAATCACCTGGCGGCCGGAGGACGGCTGCGCCGAGGCAGTCATTCGGAGCCAAAGCGTAAAACCAAAGTTATCCGCATCGTGGAAATAGGCGTTGCGATCAATAAAAACATGCGGATTGTTCGAGGAAGACGAGCCGCGCTGAAAATCCCCGTAACTGCAGGATGCAGGTGAAGGCGTCAGCACAGCCACCTCGGCACCATTGATGGCTCGCCCATGCCGGCCATCGGTTGATGAGTCTTTGACCTCGGCTGCAGTACCATTCCACAAAGTTTCATCGAAACGCCAGTACGCATTGCGGGTGACAGTCGCCACACCGCCGCAGGCATACCGCGGCTCATCCAGAGGAATACAGGAGCCTGTTACCTGACTGCTGCCATTGACATACACTTTGTCGTAATCCGGGGTAATCAAATCACCGAAAACAGTCGAGTCATTCACTTCAATCCGGCCAGAGACGGAAGTAACCAGTACAGGCGAGGTGTCTGAACCCAGGGTACTGTTGTTAATAGTGACAGTACTGGCACTGGTAATGGAACCACTGGTCATGGTGACATTATTCACCACAGCGGGGTTGGCAGACGTCATGGTGTAATCGCCGGAAATAGTGCCACCTGTAATGCTGATACCCGACTTCACCGTAGCGCCACCAGCCAGATTGGTATTATTCGTGGTTAAAGTACAGCAAGGGCTATAAATCAGCCCTGTGACCGAACCACCAGTCAGATCCAGCGACCCATTGGTGCTGGTCAGGTTAGCCATAAACACATCGTTATTTGCAGTAATAGCATTATTGATGCTGACGTTGCCTTTGTAGGTGCTGTTGGCGGTATTTAAGCCCCCGTTGGTTACAGTTACAGTGCCATTAAAGGTTGTACCATTGCTGGTGAGAGAGGCGCCAAAACTGACCGCATTGACACTGCTGCCATTGGTGATGGAGCCGGAACCGGAAGTCGTGATGGACCCAGTCACACCGCTGGCACTTAACGACACTGTGCCGGACGATGCCAGGTTGCCGCTGACGCTGACACTGGTCAGTGTCACTGCGCCATAATCCCCCTGAGCTGACCCGGTCAGGTTCAGGTTAGTCAGGCTGAGAGCAGCATTGGTGCTGATAGTTCCCGTTACTGCGGCTCTGGCAGCCGAACTGGTTCCCAGCACGGTAATACCACCACTGCTGTTCTGAATATTGCCGAACACAGCGGAACTACCATTGACCTGAATGGCACCATAACTGGCCTGCAGATTAATACGGTTGCCCGAAGTGCCCACTGAGTTGTTGTTCAGGCTGATACCGGCATTGGCACTGATAGTGACACTGGAACCTGAAGTTCGCAACAAATCACCACTGGCAAAACTTACCTGGCCATTGCAGCTAAAAACCCCGTTGCTGTGTGACCAGCTACCGCTGCAACTGCCGCTGCTGTTCAGCGCTGACAGGCTGCCATTGTTATTGAAATTCAGGGTAGCGGCCTGACTTTGCGTCGTCAGCATCAACACCAGCAACAAGAAAATAATCAGCCAACCCTGATGTTTCATAATTCCTGCCTCACTACTGCCAGACTTCGATGCTGAGGGTACGTTCGCTGACCACAGTTCCCGCCGAACAGGTCCCCACACTGGTTAACTGGTAATACACCACAGCAGTGGCTGTCGCGTTTTCCCGGCCTGAAATACAGCTCAGGCTGTAGCTGCAGCCAGGCAATTGCATGCTGGCCGGACTGCTTTGCACTGGTGCAGTGGCCGACAGCTGAGAGCCTGTCATACCGCAATAGCTTGAGGTACTGTTCACCGGGAATAACTGGACCAGCCCTTGCTCCAGCCCCGTTTGAGCCGCAAAAAAAGCGCGGGTACCCAGCACTTCATAGCTGATAGCGGCAGCACTGCTTTGCAGAAAACGGGAGAGTGCGGCCACCAGCAACCCCATAATCACGATCACGAAAATAGCCACAATCAGGCTGCTGCCCTGTTGTTTGCTTACACCAGAGATTTGCTCAGGGGACATTAGGAATATGGATCTCCTGATTAAACACCAACTCGTCATTTTGTGCCGAAACAAAAGCCAGCCGCATCTGAACTACGGCATTTCGGGTCAGCACTACGCTGTTGTTATAGCTAAAAGGTGCTACCGAATTCCTGTTGTAAAAGCCATTACTGGCTGTGCTCAGGTTGGCAGCCATCGGCATCCCTGCCCCTAAAGCGGCTGCCGTGGCCGCAGAGCTGACCAAAGCAGTGCGCTGATACCGGTGCAATTCAGTGCCCCGTACACAATAGACCACGGGCGCGGTAAAAAAGTACATGCGCTGACTGGCAGAAGACAAAGCTGTCACAGGTGCCGTGAAATTCACTGTGACCGACGGATTGGGCGGGGTGTAACTGGCAAATGAAAGACCAGCTCCGGTAGAAACCACTTTGCCTCTGTTGTAAATGTCGGCCTGTGCGTCCAATGGATACACCGTCATAAACAAGGTAGGTGGGGGGCTCGGAAACAAAGCCCCCCAACCGGCAGGGCTGAACAGGCTGGTGGTCCCCGAGTTCAGACTGCTGCTGTAACGCCCGGCTTTCACCAAAGGCGCAAACTCGATGCAGTAACCGTTATCTGACACCCTCACACTGTTTGGTACCACATTTCGCAGTTCGCGGGTTAAACGCTCGACAGCAAAGCGGCTTTTGCTCAACAGCTCTTCTCTGTCGGCCGCATCGGCATACATTCTCGCCCCGGTGCCCAGATAACTGAAGGTTGCTGCCGATACGATACCCAGCAGCACCACCACAAAAATCAGCTCAAGCAGGGTAAAACCAGCGCTTTGTTTTCCCATCACCAATTCCCTCTGTAGGCGGAAAACTGGATAGGCACACCATTAGGGGTGGTAACAGTCACCACTATACGTTTTAGCGGAGCTGTGGCTGCAGTAGAGCTGCTGCCATTCAATTCGGCGCAATTCACTGCTATCGACGCGTTGTAACCCAAATACAGGCTGGTTAACGCCAAAGCAGCACTACTGCCAACAATATCGCTGCCACTAAGGGTCAAGCCATGAAAATCGTCTACGTCGTCAAAAGCAGCCCTGAGCTCGGATTCCGGCCCTAAGGCAGTACAACTGGTGCAGCTGGTGCTGTTTTCACCACAGCGAAACTGACCACCGGCACGGTCGGAGTTTTCATCAAAGGAACGGGCCATAATTTCATTCAGCAAGCTTTGTCCCAGCTCAGCAGCCCGCACCTGCTGCCAGGGCTCAGCCGATTGCTTATACAAAGGTGCGAGTACACCGGTGATCACCACCAGTGCTGTCGCCAGCACAATAATGCCGAGAATAATTTCAATCAGAGTGAAGCCGGAGTGGCGGCGCTGGTATGTCAGCATGGATGAATATAGCCTTCCGCCTGAATACAAACTGCCAGATTTAAAGCGCCCGACAAGACCAGCCTTAAGCCATTGGACAACTGCACTCCGGGTGAAGCATCAGTGACTGGCCGGCCCAGTGCATTAAACCGAAAACGATAAGGCAGGCTTTGCACAGTGCCGGCACTGACCGCATTGTATAGCTGCAAGGAGACGGCACCGCTGCTTACCAGCACAAACTGATCAGCCGCATTGACCTGTTGGCTTGAAAACGCAGAAGTTGCAGTACAGGGGTTCGTGGCAGCTGACCCCAGTTGTTTGGCCGTCACCAGTACCTGCTGGCAAAAAGAAGCACTGGTTTGCTGCATGGCTCTGTTTTGGATCAGACGCAATGCAGCCATCAGTTGGTCTTGTGCAGCGCGCTCTTCGACATCGGCCTTACCGCCAAAACGCGGTAAAGCCGTAACAGCCAAAATGGCCAGCACTACAGTGACAATAATCAGTTCAATTAAGGTGAACCCCGAAGCCCGGCTTCGCATACCCTCACCTTAATCCCCTGTTAATTAACTACAGGTTGGCTCAACCACAACTGTTGGGCGCACTGTCGCAGAAGTTGCCGCAGTGTAAGTCACCCGGCAGGTTGCACCGGCAGCACGTAAGTCTTGCAGGTTGTTACCTAAAATTGCTGTGCCCGTTGTGACAGTTAAGGCTGGAGTTAAAGCAGCGCCAGACGTGTTGTCATGCACTACAATGCCACCATCCAATGCAGCCACAGCCGTCAAAGCCGCAACACTGGCAGCTGGAGCACCAAACACTACATTGACGCTGCCTGCTGCACAAGTCGCAGGGTTAGCAGCCAGTTCAGCAGTAGTGGCCTCACGCACTGAATTAGTTGCAGTGACAAAACAAGACAATGGCGCTGTATTTTGGCCGGCAATAATGGCCTTGCCTTCCACCAGGCTGACTGCGGCACGCAGACTGCCTTCGATACCACGTAATACAGATACTTTGGCATCACCCTGGAAATTCAAAAAGCGCGGCGCTGCCGTCACGGCCAGAATACCCAGGATCACAATGACAATAATCAGTTCCACCAGTGTGAAACCTTGTTGAGCTTTATTGATAGTTTTCATACTTCTTCTACCTCTGATTAACTAAAACCGTTATGCCTTGTTTTTAAATACTGTCACGGCCCCGGTGGCCGGATTGTAAATAAAGCCGTTTAATAAGTTGGTATCACCCGCAGCAGGAATCGCCGACAAACCATTGGTCTGGTAGTAATAGCACTGACTGGAATCAACCTGTACAAAGAGGCTGGCTCCCGCCAAATTGGCCACAGTGACTGTTCCGCCAGCGTTTTGAGCCACCGAAGTTGGCGCATTTTGCATAATCAGATTCAGCACATTGCGGCATTGATCATGATCCATGCTGCCGATACGGCTGTCCGCTCTTGGAGTGCCCGTAGGGAAACCAGCGACCACCCCTGTGCCAGATGCCGCATTGACTGCCACCTGCACACCATCCACAGTCACAAAAGTGCCATTGGGCGATAAAGTGCCACCGTTATCAAAGTTACCATTGGGGCGAGCTGCCACTTCCCACTGGCCACGCACCAGGCCGACCGCAGAGGCGAAACCGCCGGCAATACCGTCGATAGACGCATCTTCCGCCTGTTCGGTCACATTTAAAAAACGTGGCAGCGCCGTCACCGCCAACAAGCCCAGAATGATCACTACGATGATAATTTCGATAATAGTGAAACCACTTTGACGTTTCATCTTTTTCACTTCACACCCCTAGGTTATAAATTTATGGTTTTTGCGCATTCTAACTGGTCTTTGTGACCAAAGTTATAAATCTTTCAATTCAATTGCAACTTTTCTAACCTTTTTTATAAGCGTTCATCATGTCCCACATGGGCGTAAAGATCCCCAGCGCCAAAACCAGCACCATGGCGGCCACAATACAGATCAGCACTGGCTCAATTTTGGCCGTCAGACCTTTTAAATCATACGCCACTTCCCGCTCATAAAAACTGGCCACTTCGCTAAGCATGTCATCGACCTGGCCAGTTTCTTCTCCCACCGCCAGCATCTGCAACACCAGCGGCGTAAACAGCTCACTTTGCACCGACACCCGCAATAAGCTTTCGCCGCGTTCAATGTTTTTGCGCATCTCACGGATTTTGTCGGCCATATAATCATTGTCCACGGCTTCCGACACCAGGGTTAACGCCGAGGTCAGTGGTACACCTGCCCTGAGCATCATGGCAAAACTACGACTGAAACGGCCTAAGGTGGCCCGTTTGACAATGGAGCCCATCAGTGGCAGCCGCAGTTTCCAGTAACTCCACTGATAACTGCCCTGAGCACTGGCCAAATAAAGTTTCAGTGCCCACACCGAGCCTGCCAGCGCAGCCAGCATCAGCTCCCAGTAATTTAGAAACATATCGGAGCTGGCCAGCAGCAAGCGGGTGGCCCAGGGCAGTTCAGTGCCAAAGCGGGCAAACATAGCTGCAAACTGCGGGATCACCAGAATATTCATCAGCACCATAGCTACGACGATGGCGAATAACACAAAACTTGGGTAACGGGTGGCCTGCTTAATCTGTTTGCGGGTTTCCAGCTCCTGCTCGAAATAACCGGCTAATTGCAAAAAAGCTTCATCCAGCCGGCCGGTGTTTTCCCCTACGTGCACCAGCGACACCACCAGGCGACTGAACATCTTCGGGTGCAGCGCCATAGCTGCAGACAGAGTCCGGCCTTTTTCCAGCTGCTCGGCCAAATCGAATAACACCTTATTCAGGGCTTTCGAACTGGTGCTTTCGGCCAGGCCAACTATGGCACGAATAATGGGAATGCCGGCTTTGGTCAGCGAATACATCTGGCGGGCAAATACAATCAAATCGGCCAGACTGACCCGCTGCCAGGGCCAGACAAAGGCGGCTTTTTCTGGCTCTTCCTGCTGCAACTGGATGCGGACAGGAATTTGGCTGCGTCTGAGCAACAGATCCGCCGCCGCCGCTTCGCTGCCTGCTTCCAGAGTGCCGCTGACAGACTGGCCTTGCCGGTCCCGCGCTGTGTAGCTGTAAGTCGCCATCAGTCAGCCTGCAGCCTGTTCACAGCAAGCCCATCATCCAGTTCCAGGTATTCGGACACTTTAATCACTTCTTCCAGACTGGTCAGGCCCGCCAGGGCATACTCCAGCGCCATGTCCCCCAAAGGTTTAAATCCTTCGTTGGCACGGGCCGCCTGCGCAAAGCCATCCAGATCCTGACGCCGCAATGCATCCGCCAGCTCGCGGTTCATCACCAGCAGTTCAAACACCCCAATCCGGCCTGAATAGCCGGTGTGATTGCAGCTCTGACACCCCTCACCGCGCCAGAATTGTTGGCTGGCAGCAATAGTTTTGTGCGCCAGCCAGCTCAGCTCAGCGGCATCCGGCAGGTACGGCTTTTTGCAATGAGGACACAAACGCCGCACCAGGCGCTGCGCCAGAATGGCGCGCAGTGCACTGGCTACCAAATAATCCGCCGCCCCCATATCAATCAGACGCAGTGTGCTGCTGACAGCGTCATTGGTGTGTAAGGTCGACAACACCAGGTGGCCTGTTAAAGCGCCACGCAAACCAATTTCGGCCGTTTCATGGTCACGCATCTCACCGACCATAATAATGTCCGGGTCTTGCCGCAGGCTGGTTCGGAGAACATGGCTGAACGTCAGGCCAATTTTGTGGTTTACCTGCACCTGGTTGATGCGGGGCAGGCGGTATTCCACCGGATCTTCCACTGTAATAATTTTATTGCCGGACTGATTCAGTTCGCTGAGCATGCCATACAGGCTGGTGGTTTTTCCCGAGCCTGTGGGCCCTGTCACCAGGATCATGCCATGTGGTGTTTTCAGAATACGCCGCAGCCTTTTCAGTAACGGCTCCGGCATACCGGTTTGTTCCAGTGTCAGCAGACCGGCCGACTGGTCCAGCAAACGCATCACCACCGACTCACCGTATTGCACCGGCATCGTCGACATCCGCACGTCGATGGTGCGACCTTTGATTTTGATCTGAAAACGGCCGTCCTGTGGCAAACGTTTTTCCGAAATATCCAGCTGTGCCATCAGTTTCAGCCGCAGTACCAGCGCTGGCACAATGGACACTTCTTTTAACACATTTTCCTGCAACACACCGTCGACCCGCTGGCGGATCCGCAACAGTTTTTCGTCCGGTTCAATATGAATATCAGACGCCCGCACCTGCACTGCGTCTTCAAAAATCGACTGCAGTAATTTGACAATGGTGTTGTCACTGTCTGTGGGGTCGTTCAGTGCGCCAAAATCCAGCTCTTCCGTTTCGGAGTATTCCTGTTTCAGCTGGGTGGCAAAACTTTCTATCTCTTTGGTTCGGCGATACAAACGGTCAAAGGCGCTGATCAGCTGCGTTTCCGGCACTATCGCAATGGCGATATTTTTGGGTGCCAGCATAGGGGCTATCTGGTCCAGCACCGACAAATCCGCCGGGTCACTCATCCCTAACAGCACTTCATTGCCTCGATCTTCCAGCACCAAGGCACGGAAACGGCGGGCGTGCACTTCAGGCAACAAGGCCACGGCTTTCGGGTCAATCTGGCGCTGGCGGATATCCAGCAAGTCCACTTTCAGTTGCTGTGCCAGAAACCGCAGCAGCTGATCTTCAGACAGAAACTGCAGGTCTATCAGACTGCTGCCCAGCTTACGGCCTGTCTTTTGCTGTTGTGCCAAAGCCTGCTGCAGTTGGGCTTCACTAATGATGCCTTCGTGAACCAGTAAATCGCCCAAGCGCATTTTGAGTTTGGGTTTAAGCATCTGTTACTCCAGTTCCGCAATGCGGCTACGGACAAAGTTCAGGCTGTCTGCCGCCAGGTTCTGCCCCTGTTTTTCGGCCTGACGGTACGCCAGCAATGCTTGTTCCGGTTGAGCCATTGCATCAAAACTCAGTGCCATGCCCAGCCACCAGCGCGCCTGCTGCGGCTGTAAACGGGCCAGCTGCTGAAACAGACTGACCGCCTGGGCATGCTGACCGGTTTTCTGCAGTGCCGTGGCTTTCAGCGCATAAAAATCCGGGTAAAGGCTGAACTCAGGCTCTGTGTTTAACAAACGGATGACGTCTGGCCACCGCTGTTGCCTGACCGCAAGAGCGGCCAGCGCCATCGCCAGCGCCGGATCAGTGACGCCCCGTTCCAGCCCCTGCTGCAGTGCCTGCTCAGCTGCGGCGAAATTCGCCTGCAATTGCCAGAGCCTGGCCTGTTGTAAATAAGCTTCGGCCTCTGTCGGCAACACTGTGCTGGCTTTTTGCCACAGCTGCAGGGCCAGTGCAGTCTGGCCTGCACTTTCAGCTTTCCGGGCCTGCTGACTCAACAGCGCCAGCTGCTCCGCCGGGCTTAACTGCACTTTTTCAATGGCAAGGTGGGTGCTTTTTGCAGCGGGTTCAGGAGCCAACGCTGGCTCCTGCAGCCAATCAGAATGAGGTTCGTCCTGCTCAGTAGCCACAGTCTCAACTGCTGCCACCTGTTGCTCAGCCTCAGCAGGGGCTGCGGCCAGCGGCGCAGGTTCTGGCATCGCAGGCGGCTCTTGCGTTGCACCTCTGGCAACTGCCGCAGACTGAGGCTCTGCAGCCAAAGGCTCCGTCAGGGTTGGCGCCGTATTTTCTGCCTGAACGGTTTGGACCTCCGCAGGCTTCGCAACAGGTTGTTGCTGCAGGGGCTCTGGTGTTGCAGCCACTCCAGGCAAAGGGCTTAACTGAGCAGGCGGCGTTTGCTGGTCAGCCACGACAGGCAGGGCTTTGGTGGCCTCGTCGCGAGAAAACCAAGCCTGGCCCCACCAGCCCGCCAGCAACGCCAGCGGAATAATCAACCAGGGCAACCAGTTTATTCGTGTGCTGTTTTGCAGGACAAGCGGGCTATGGCCGCGTTCCTGTTGCTGCTTGTCTAAATCACGCAGCATTTTATTGATCACACTCATAACCAGCCCGCCCACCTGACATAAGCCGCAGCCCCAGCCATGGCCCCTGCCAACAGCAGCGGCAGCAGCCAGCGTTTTTTGTGACCCGGACTCAGTTGTACATCTTCAGTGTCTTTGGCGGCATAACGCAGATGACTGCCGCTGATTTGAAATTTATGCTCGCCAAACGCCAGCATCAGGCCTTTGTGGCACAGTACATTGACCAGCCTCGGCACCCCTCTGCTGTAACGCCATAACGCCTTGAGCGCCGAATCAGCAAATAAAGGTTGCATTACACCTGCAATTTCCAGCCGGGCCCGGACATAAGCCCGTACTTCCTCAAACGACATACCACGTAAATGGTAAGAAAAACTGACCCTTTGCCTGAGCTGACGGAATTTGTGGCTGGCCAGGCGTTCATCCAGCTCTGGCTGGCCGAACAGCACCACCTGCAGCAGTTTGCGCTGCTCCGTTTCCAGATTGGTCAACAGCCGCAGCGCTTCCAGCGTGTCGTCCGGCAGCGCCTGGGCTTCATCTATTACCAGTATGGCTCTTTTGTCCTGACCGGCCAGCATCATCAGATGCCGCTGCAGCAGTTGCCCCAGCTGCTGATGATCAATATTGTCTGAGTGTTTTAAACCCAGTTCACAGGCGACTGCCCAACGCAGTTCGGACGGTGACAGGTAGGGATCCGGAATGTAGGCAATCACCCAGTCGGGCTGGGCCTCATTCAGCAGTTTGCGGCATAACATGGTTTTCCCAGTGCCTACTTCCCCTGTGACTTTGATAAAACCTTCACCGGCCTGCAGCGCTGTGGTCAGTACCTGCAAGGCCTCGTGGTGCTGCGGCAGGTCCACGTAAAAAGCGGTATTCGGCGTTAAACCAAAGGGACTTTGCTGCAGACCAAAATGCTTCAGATACAACATGGTCAGTTCTTCTTCGGATACCACTGGTCGATCAGCTCGGCAGATTGTTGCACCTGCTGCTGCATCACACCTGAGCTGACCACAGTGGGTTTGATCAGAATGATCAGTTCTTTTTTGCGTTCTACTTTGCTGACCCGGCTAAACAGTTTACCCACCACAGGCACAGACCCCAGAACAGGCACTTTAGATTCGGAATCTGTGATGGTCGACTGCATCAGGCCGCCAATCACGACAATCTCACCATTGCGGGCTTTGATAATGGTGTCGGACTCCCGCACATTGGTCTGGGCAAAATCCACCTGAATATCCTGGCCAGAATCATCCCGGCCTATGGAACGCGGCAGTTCAGTGGTTTCACTGACAGAAGGGTGCACATGCAGAATGACGTCATTGTTCGGGCTGATCTGCGGAGTGACATCCAGGGCTATGCCCGAGAAGATAGCCGAATACTCAGCCGTGGCCTGCTGCACTGTGCTGCTGGAGCTCCCTGTGGAGGCAAAACCCGGGTTGACCCCGACGGCAAAATAGGCGTCAGTGCCAACTTTGATCACCGCTTTCTGGTTATTAATGGCCGTGACTCTGGGGCTGGACAGCACCTGGGCATTGCCCTGACTTTCCAGCAGTTCAATGACACCGCTAAAATCCGGGCCACTGAAATCAATGCCGGTACGGCCACTGGCCGTTGATGCCGAGCTGCTGACCACTCCAAAGCCTGACGTGCTGAAATTAAAGTCGGTATTGCCGATGGAGCCAGCAATTTCAGACCAGTTAATGCCTTGCTGGTAGTCGTCATTCAGCGTCACTTCGACAATTTTGGCTTCCAGCACCACCTGACGCTGCAGGCTTTGTTCGGTTTGCCCCAGATAGGCTTTGACGGCGGCAATTTCAGCCGGCATTGCCCGTACCGTGACCAGACCAGCCTGAGGGCTAATCACCACAGCCCGGTTCTGACCTGAACCAATAATGCCGGTAATGGCCTCTTTTAAATCTTTCCAGAAATCGGTTTTATTGGAGCTTTGAATCGAGCTGCCAGCAGTCTGGCCAAATTGTGATTGGCTGCTGTATTCACTGCCATTATCAGTTTGCTGTGATTGAGATGACCGACTGTATCCGTTATTGCTGCCGTTATTGTTGCCTTCCGCAGCAGAAATACCGCCTGCGGTGACCTGCAACGACGAGTTACCGGAGCGTTGCATCAGCAGATAATTCACCGCTATGGTTTCAGTCCGCAAGCCCCCTGGCATCACTTTGTAAATCTGGCCGACCTGTTCAATATGAAAACCATAGAGTTGTTCAACCACCGCAAAAGCTTCCTGCAGTGTCACCTGTTTCAAATCCAGTGTGATCTGGCCTTTCACTGCGGGGTGCAACGCCACACTGTAGTCCGTGTCGGCCACCAGCGAGGTAAAAAAGTCGCTGACATCCACATTGGCCGCAGCCACATTAAAACGCGGTAACACCGGAGCGGCCATCTGCATGGGACTGGTCATCGCCAGTAAATCCTCAGTCACGCTGTCTGGCACCGCCGCAGTTTGTTTCGCTGCAGGAGCCGCTGCTTTGGCCAGCTCTGCACTGGCTTCCCTGGCAACCTTGCTTTGCTCCAGCCCCTGGCATCCCAGTAAGCTCAGACAACTTAACGTGATCACTAAGCTTGTTTGTTTAATCATTGGTTTTCATCGTTTTAAACAGCTGTAAAATTTTTTGCTCTGACCCCTGACGCAACACCACCTGTTGTGGCTCAATGGCCTGCACTTTCCATTCGCCCAGACTGTCGCCCTGGCGCAGCGTCTGACCGTTAATCAGGGCTATCGGCTTGCCCTGCACTGTTCTGATCAGGCTCAGTTTCAGCTCCGGACCCGCCTGGGCTGCCTCAACCGGCGCTTCGGTCGTTGTGCTCAGCCTCAGCTCGGGTTCTGTCGGGTCTGGCAAGGCCTGAACCAGAACACTGCAGCACAGCAGACTAAAGCTTAATATAACTTTCATTGTCACTTACCGTTAACAGGTCCAGAGTTAGTTCTGCATTGGGATAGTCGGTCACTTTATACTCCAGCTGCTGCCAGCCCAGGGACCAGGGCAACTGATCCAACCGGCGCAGTACTTCAGTTAAAGCCGGGTAGGTTCCTGCCAGCACCACCACAGTAGAATGACGATACACTACAGCTTTTTGCTCAGACGCGGAATCCGCAAAGGTCAGCGGCACCGGAGGCGTCACTTTAACCTGTTTCACAACGACCTCGTCACTGCTTTTTAATACGTCCTGCAGCACCACCGCCATTCGCTCTGAACCAATAAAATAGCTGGTCAGCGCTGAAATGCGCTGCTGAAGCTGCAGTTCTTCCTGCTCAAGCTGCTGGATCTTTTCTCTTAAACTCAGGTCAGGATCAACCCCTTCCTGCTGAGTCAGGGTCTGGATTAACTGTTGATTCGCATTGAACTGGCTGGTCAGGCTCTGTACCTGCTGCTGATCTTTCCACTGCTGCTCCAGACCGGGCAGCAGCCACTGCAACAGAAACAGCCACAGACATAACAACACCGCACCATAAAGGGTGATTAATTTTTCTCTCGGCTTCAGCGCCCTGAATTTTTCCTGCCACAACAGCCATTGATTCATGGTGCATCCCCTGCTGTGGTTTCTGCTGCTGTGGCTTTTTCTGACTGCACCACAAAAGACAGAACCTGACTTTGATGTTGTTCAAGCTCGAACTGGGCAAAACTCTGGCCTTTAAAAAACGCATTCTGCCCCAGTTGATTCAGCCAATAAGGCAATAGATCCGCCTTCAGCACATAGCCTTTAAAGGTACTGCGTTGTGCCGACAGCTTAAAGGACGTCAGCCAGAATCCCTGCGGATCAATCTGCGCCAGATAATCAAACACAGGCCCATATTTTACTGCGGTCTTTTTTTGCTCGTTCTGAACAAAGTTCAGCAGTTTATTTTTCTGAGCCAGCATCTGACTCAGTTCACTGTGCTGTTTTACCAGTAAAGGGGACGGTGTTTTCGCCTGCAGCCTGGTGCGCAGTTGCTCAATCTGACTTTGTTGTGCCGCGGTTTTCTGCTGCATCGCCGCCAGTTCTTCAGTGAGCGACGCCGCACGGTAATCCAGCACCAGCCCCAGCAGTGTCAGTACCAGCACCAGACTGAGCACAATCTGCAGCACCAGTTTCAGGCTGACTTTCTCCCGTTCCGGTTGTATCGCCTGGGTATAGAGGTTAAGGCGTAACTTCATCTGACGCCTCCACAGCGGCCATCACAGGTTCTACCGCCCCCGCCAGCGCCTGACCATAGCGCTCAAAATCATCCGCGCTGATCCTCAGTTGCAGGGCATCAGCAGTGACACTGAACACCTGAGTAAAGCCATTCTGAATAAAGAGCTGCACTATCTGCTGCTGGTGAGGCCCACTGAGCCACAGCCCTATTTCCCTCACCGGAACCTGTTTTAACTGGCCTTCGAAAAAATCGATAGAGCGTTGTAACTCAAGTAACAAATTGTCAAACAGCCCTTGTTGCAATTCATCGGGGCTGAATTGATCCAGCCGGTTAAAACCCCGCAAACGCCGGGAGAAATACAGGCTGCCATTTTGAATGATCTGCACGCTGAGGTCCTGCCCTGGCTGGTGACAAACCAGCATGACCGCATGGCTCTTTTTGGGCAATAAATTACGCGCCAGCCATTCTTCGGGCTGAATACCTTTAAGCTTGAGTTTGTTTTGCACAAACAAAGCCACCAGTTCCTTTAACCAGCTTTTTGAGCTGACCACGACATTCACTTTGGCGCTTTGCAATTGGTTTTGCAGTGGCAGGTCCAGATAATCCACCACCAGGTCATCATCGGGCAAAGCCACTAAATCTTTGATAGTCCAAGGTAAAGCCAGCATCAGCTCTTCAGGTGGCACCGGAGGTTTATCAATCTGCAGCACCATATAACGTTCAGGCGGGATCACTAAAGTGCAGTCACAATGAGCGGGTAGTTTTTCGGCCAGCTGCCGAAAGGTCTGAGCCAGTTGGGCAGGCCCCGTCACGGCAAAGCTATAGTACTGAGGGTTCAGCCATTGCCCGGCCAGGTGTTGCACCACAGCGACTTTTAGTTGTTGGGGTGACCAGTGAACGCCGGCATAATAGCCAGCTGGCTTCTTTTTAAGGTTCAGGCGTTCCAACCAGGCTGCTAACATAAATGCAAATACTACCCTTCACTTAATCCAGTTATTGCAACGCTACGTTATCACAGAAACGATAAAAATGATAAAAATATTCATCAACTCCTGTAACACCGAGGCTATTGTATGGTGTTAACCACAGAATGGCAGCTTTTATCTCATCCGGTACTGAGCAGATTTCAGCATGAGCTCTGGGTTTGTCAACTGAATAGCCCAGATCCGCACGTTTCTGGGAATAAAGCACTCAAACTAAAATACCCACTGCAGCAGGCACTCAAAGAAAAAAAGGCCGGGATCCTGACGCCTGGCGGCGCATTTTCCAATCATCTGGTGGCCACAGCAGCCGCCTGTGCTCAGTTGGGTCTGTCCAGTGTCGGGCTGGTCCGGACTGACCAGCTGGACCAGCACAACCCAAGCCTGAAACTCTGCCTGCAGCTGGGCATGCAGCTGATTGCTGTCAGCCGCGAAAGCTACCGTCAACGCGACACCCCGGAATGGCAACAGCACTGGCAGCAGCAGTTTTCGGATTTTCTCTGGGTGCCAGAGGGAGGGACCTGTGACGCCGCAGTGCGGGCCGTCAGTGAGTTTCCTTTGGGGCAAACCCCGGCAGGCCAGGCGGACTGGCTGATCAGTGCAGTCGGCAGCGGTGGAACTTTGGCGGGTTTAATTCGTGGTGCAGGCCCGGCCTCAGTAGTGGGTATTCAGGTGGTCAAGGATTCAGGGCTCAGGGATAAGATCAGCCGTTTGGCCGGGAACGTCACCAACCACTGGCAACTGCAGCAGGCGTTACACTTGCCTGGTTATGGTAAAACCGACCGAAAATTATGGGATTTTTGCTGCGGGATCAAAGAACAAGGGATCATGCTTGAACCCATCTACACCGGCAAAGCCCTGTACAGCCTGTTACAGCTGATTGAACAGGGCCAACTCAGTGTGGGGCGGCGCCTCAGTTTTTTCCATACCGGTGGTTTACAAGGCCTGGCAGGGCTGGCCTATTGCGGTCTTATTCCATCAACTGATTCTGGGCAATGATGCGGGCCAGCGGCTGACTGAAATAGTAACCCTGGGCCCCGGCAACCCCGAGTTTTTTCAGGCAATACCATTCGGCTTCGCTCTCCACGGCCGTTGCGATGACCAGGGTATCGGTGCCACTGCTGCTGGCCAGCAAGCCCCGCACAAACAACTGCTGCTCCAGCTGCTGGTCAATATGCCTGACCACAGCCGGATGGATTTTCAGCATGCTGATTGGCAGCTCATCACTGTAAGGCGCCGGCGTCAGGCTCAGGCCTACATGATCAACAACTAACGCAAAGCCCCAGCGCTGCAATTGCAACAGCCTTGGTTTCAGTTGCCGGTAGTGCTGATGCAGATGATGTTCATGAAACTCCAGTGCTATTAAATCCACCGGTAACAGCCGTTGTTGCACCTGGTCCTCCAGCCAGCGCCACCAGCTGTTGTCCAACACTGACGCAACGGCAATATTGACGCTGCAGCGCCGCCCCTGATAGCTCTGGCGCTCACGGATACAGACCACTGCCACCTGGGCAAGCACAAACTGATCGATAGCTGCTGTCAAACCACAGTTGGCCGCCATGGGCAGAAAAACCCCGGCAGGCAGTTTGTCGCCATCACTGCTTTGTAACCTGACCAGCACCTCATGCTGCAGCACATCTTCATCCTGCCAGGAGAACACAGGTTGAAAACTCAATAAAAAGCGTTTGTCCCGCAGTGCATTGTTCAGCTCAGTGCGCCACCAGACAGAACCTTTGATTTTTGGCTTTTGCGGATCGATAAAACCATAAGCCGCATTGGGTCCTTGCAGCTGAGCGGTTTTCAGTGCCATATCCGCTTCCGATAACAACTGATAACTGCTTTGACCTTGTTCATACAATACAAATCCGACATGGATCAGATCAAAATCCTGCAACTCACTGAAACAATTGGCCTGACTCAGCACCAGCGCCAGCCGATCGCCGAAAGCCTCAGCTTCTTTACCTTGCATACCTGGGATCAGCAGTGCCAGATCATTGTCGGCCATCCGGGCTATCACCATTTGTGGCCAGACCGAACAGAGCTCGGTCAGCAAATCAATGCAGCTGCGTAATCTTGGTAACTTCACTGTGCTGAGCAGTACGGCTTCCGGATGGCTGATTTGTAATAAAAACAGGGCTCCGGAAGCAGGTTCAGCACTATCGGTCAGGTAATGCTGCAGCCGGCTTTCAAAATACAGCCGGTTGCCAACCGCCAGCTCGTGATCCACCAGACCTTGCACCCGCACCAACTGGCGGGTTTCTGCATCGCGTTTTTGCCAGTTTTTCAGCTTCAGTGTGGCGCGCTGCAACTGGGCAGCTACAGGCACAGCGTCCTGATAGTCCATTTCCAGCTGATTCAGCAAGGCCCTGGCCTGGATTTCCGTTTGCTGCCAGAGCTGTAATTGTTCACGCATAAAAGGTTGCCACCACAGCCACCAGGCCGTAATCAGCACAAAAGGAAGATTCAGACAAAGTGCCAGCGGGAGATAGCGGTCTGGCATGGCCGGTGCTGCAACCATCAGCAAAGCGTTTAGCGACAACAACGCGCCCAAAAACAAGATGATTTGCCAGCGCTGCTTGCGTTTAAGTAATTCAAAAAGTCCCATGGCCAGCTCCTGCGTCGCTATCCGTTTGCCTGCCCGACAGTTTAGTTAAGTGTTAACCAGGAGCTGCTGTATTGCTTAAGTTTTTTCAGTTGAAGCTTTGTTATCATGTGCTCAGCTTTATCCGGAGGAGAATTTATGCAGTGGCACAGTCGTCGTTTCAGTGAACTGGATGCAGGCACCCTGTACCAGTTATTGCAGTTAAGGGTGGATGTTTTTGTGGTTGAACAAAATTGCCCGTACCCGGAGCTGGATGGCAAAGACCTGCTACCCGACACCCAGCATTTATATCTGCACAACGAGCAGAAAGTGTTGGCCTATGCCCGTATTCTGCCACCTGGCAGCAGTTATCCGGATAATCCGTCCCTGGGGCGGATTTGTGTGGCGCAAGGCGCCCGCCAGTTAGCCCTGGGCAAAGAGCTGGTGCGTCAGGCAATTGGGCTGGCTGAACAACACTGGCCTTCACAGCCGATCCGCATTTCAGCCCAGTGTTATTTGCAGCGTTTTTATGAAGGTTTTGGTTTTATTGCCTGCAGTGAAGCGTATCTGGAAGACAATATTCCACATCTGGAAATGCTCAGACCCGCCTGACGGCTAGCCAGGTTGACCATAGAGCTGTTCGGCGCGGTTAAACAGCACCCAGCTGGTCAGAATGTATTTATCCCCTGAGACCGGAATACAGCCCCTGTGAGTATGGGTAAAGTAGGCCGGTGCTATCACCATACGGCCTGCTTTGGGCTGAATGGCTTTGTTCTGATAATAAAATTCAGTCTGACCACCTTCGGCCACATCATTCAGATAAAACATAAACAACAGCAGCCTGTGCAGCGCTTCGTTATGCGGCAACTGGGGGTAGACCTCGGAATGCCAGTAGTTGTAGTTGCCTTGACCCTGTTGGTATTTTTGCATCTGAACAGGCCCAAGCCGGTAAATAGTCTGTGTCAGCTGTGGTACCTGCGGCATGCCAAATTCATGAAAATTATCTGCGGTAAGAGTGACTGCCCCCTGGCCGGATGGATGTGGCAAGGTCATGCTGATGGGGCCTATCAGCGCAAAATAGTACTTGCGAAAGTAGTCCATCACGTACTGGCTGGTAGGGCGGCAAATGTCATTTAACGCCTGCTGATACTCAGCATGCTGGTTCAGATACAAATCGGTGCTGATTTTTTTGCTGGTATCCACCCCACCGCCCGTGCGGCCGGCCGTGGTGTAAGGGCTGTGTTCAAAAACACGGATGAGCTGCTGGCAGAATTCAGCGGACAGAACATCATCATAAACTTCAATAAAATCGTGCATAAAAAACCAAACGGCCTCGGGTTAGAGCGGTAACGACCTTGCGCTTCATGGTCAGACACAATACAACCGCAGCCGGATGATTAGCAAAAGTTTTGCTCATCCATACCAACTTTGCGCTCTACCCATAAAAAGCAGCCATTAGTCGATGTCGGGTGGTAAGCCCTCATCGAACCGGGTAGCGTGAAATGCTTAAGACACAGAGGATAACCAGAATGAAAAAACTCGTTTTATGTTGCCTGATGGCTTTAAGCCCCCAGTTGCTGGCCTATGACCGTATCACAGGCGCTGATTTTGCCAGCCGCTCAGAAGTGATTGCCCCCCATGCGATGGCGGCCACCAGCCAGCCTTTGGCCACCCAGATTGCGCTGGATGTGATGAAACAAGGTGGCAGTGCCGTCGATGCGGCCATAGCGGCCAATGCAGCGCTGGGCCTGATGGAACCTACAGGTTGTGGTATTGGCGGTGATTTATACGCCATTGTCTGGGACGGTAAAACCAAACAGCTGTATGGCCTGAATGCGTCCGGCCGTTCCCCCAAAGGTTTAAGTTTCAGCACACTGCAACAAGAGCTGAAAAAACAGAACCTGACGGAACTGCCGCCACACGGCATGTTGCCGATCAGTGTGCCTGGCGCGGTCGACGGTTGGTTTGAGCTGCATCAGAAATTCGGCAAACTGCCGATGCAACAAGTCTTGCAACCGGCGATCAACTACGCCGAAAAAGGTTTTCCGGTCAGCGAGCTGATTGCTTATTACTGGGAGCGTTCAGTGCCAAAATTATCTGTTCAGCCCGGCGATTTTAAAGGCACTTTTACCATCAATGGCAAAGCCCCGGCCAAAGGGGAACTGTTTAAAAACCCAGACCTGGCCAAGACTTACCGTGCTATCGCCACAGGCGGGCGGGACGCGTTTTATAAAGGCGAAATAGCCAGACGCATCGACGCTTTTATGAAAGCCAATGGCGGTTACCTGCGTTATGACGACTTGGCCAGCCATAAATCCGATTGGGTGCAACCCGTGTCGGTCAATTACCGTGGTTATGATGTCTGGGAGTTACCGCCAAACGGCCAGGGCATAGCCGCGCTGCAAATGCTGCAAATACTGAAAAACTTTGACTTAAAAGCCATGGGTTACAACAGCGTGGACAGCATTCATACCCAGGTTGAAGCGAAAAAACTGGCCTTTGAAGACAGGGCCAAATTTTATGCCGACATGGACTTTAACAAAACACCAGTCGCAGCACTGATTTCTGAAGCCTATGGTAAAGAGCGCGCCAAACTGATCACCGATAAAGCCGCGCAACGGGTTGATGCCGGTAACCCGCACCTCTCTACAGGCGACACCATTTACCTGACCACAGCCGATAAGGACGGTACTATGGTGTCATTGATCCAATCCAACTACAGGGGCATGGGTTCAGGTGTGGTGGTACCAGGCACAGGTTTTGGTTTCCAGGACCGTGGCCAGCTGTTTTCGCTTGACCCGACACATGCCAATGCCTATGCACCAGGCAAACGCCCCTTCCAGACCATTATTCCGGCTTTTATGAGCAAAGACGGCCAGCCGCTGATGAGTTTTGGTGTGATGGGGGGAGCCATGCAGCCACAAGGCCATGCGCAGATTGTGATCAATATGATTGATTACGGTATGAATCTGCAGGAAGCCGGTGACGCCGCCCGCTGGCAGCATTTGGGCAGCACAGAGCCTACCGAAGCGGCCACTGCTTACCTGAAAAATGGCGGTTATCTGCAGCTGGAAAAAGGGGTGCCTTATGAAACCGCCCGTGAGCTGATGAAAAAAGGCCATGACGTGCGTTCAGGTTTAGGTGAGTTTGGTGGTTATCAGGCGATTTACCGCGACCCGAACAGCGGCGTTTATTATGGCGCTTCCGAGTCCCGTAAAGACGGTCAGGCCGCCGGATACTAATACCAACCCAATATTGGGGGTCAGAGTACTACTCTGACCCCAACAGACGTTGTAATTCTGTTTCCCGCTCTGCCTCTGACAGCTGACGCACACTGGTGCCTTCGGCGCGAATTTGTTTGAGCTGATCCCCCAGCAGAATATCGCGGCCTGCCGGGCTGTGCCGGATCACCAGCAGCTTTTGTACAAAAATAGTGTCCGGGTGTGTCGAGTTCAGGTAGTTGGCCGGCATAAAGTCGACCCACTCACTTTCATAGCCGTCAAAACCAAACTGACTGAGCCACTGGCCGTCCACATAAGCCTGCAGTACATAAGCGCCCTGGTCATCCAGCGTCAGTTTAAAGCGGTCAAAGTCCTGCACCAACTCCAGATCCAACTGAGACAACGCTATGGGGGCCCGAATGCCATAACTGCCAAAACCTAAATCCAGCAGATACTGTTCGCCTTCGGCTTCCACCAGCAACACCATATGGGTTTTTGGCCGGCGTACCGGATAAAACATCGGCCGGGCAGCAACAAAACGGTAGTTAAAACCCAGCGCCTGCAGTGCCATCGCAAAAAGGCCATTCACCTCGTAGCAGTAACCGCCACGGCGCTTGTGGACAATTTTTTCCACGATTTGCTCCGGCACCATAGACACCACCTGACCAGCCTGCACATCGAGGTTTTCAAAAGGCACCGCAAACAGCTGGGCCCGCATCAGGTCGTGCAGGGTTTCCGCCGTCTGATCCACCGGACCGCTATAACCAATACGCTGGAAGTAAGCAGCTAAATCAAAATTTTCGGCAAACATCATCGGCTCCTAATTCAGCTTTGAGCCCGCTTTGTCTTGCACCAGCACCCAAGGCGACACCACCACAGCCCATAACTCCGCCTTTTGTTCAAACCAGAGGCCTGCCTGACTGTCATTGACCCGGTCGACCAGGCCTTGCTGTAACCAGAGCTGCACCTGCATTTTATCGTCCTGACTAAAGGCATAAGCCACGTCGACTAAATCCAGGCTGGCGGCCACCTGCACCACAGAACCGGCCGCATAAAATTTTTGCAGCTCCAGCCAGTTAATGCGGGCGGTTTCGCTGGTAATTTTGGCTTTTTGTACTTCAGGTTCCACGGCAAAATTTTCGTTCATCTGTATTCTCTTCAAAGGCACTTGGCCCCTCTATTCAACTTCGTCACCCTGCTCCGCCACCTGAGCCGCGCTGAGTTCATGTTTTTTCATCAGTTTATGCAAGTCAGTTCTGTTACGACCGGCGAGCTCTGCCGCCCGGGTCACATTGCCTTCAGCCATTTTCAGCACTTTGATCAGGTACTGACGCTCAAACTGATCTTTGGCTTCGGTCAGGGTCGGCCAGAAACTGACATTCTGCGACAAGGCCTGTTCCACCTGGGCCAGGCTAATCACCGGACTGTGGGTCAGGGCGACACACTGCTCCACCACATTGACCAGCTGACGCACATTACCCGGCCATTGGGCTGTCACCAACGCCTGCATCGCATCGTCAGAGAAACGGTTCACCTGCACCGCATGGCGCTCAGCGCTTTGTGCCAGCACATGGCGGGCCAGCAGCGGAATATCTTCGGCCCGCTCGCGCAGGCTGGGCAGTTGCAGGTTCACCACGTTGAGCCTGTAATACAAGTCTTCGCGAAAGCTCTGCTCTTGCATCGCCAGCTTTAAATCGCGGTGGGTGGCCGACAACACCCGCACATTAATGGGAATGGTCTTGGTGCTGCCAACAGGGCGGATTTGCCGCTCCTGCAAGGCACGTAATAACTTCACCTGAAGTGGCATCGGCATATCGCCGATTTCGTCGAGAAACAACGTGCCGCCGTCAGCTTCGCGGAACAAACCGGCGTGTTCATTGACCGCACCGGTAAAAGCCCCTTTGGTGTGACCAAACAGCTCCGACTCCAGCAAATGCTCAGGTAAGGCACCGCAGTTTATCGCGACAAAAGGCCCTTTGGCCCTTGGGCTGGCCTGATGAATGGCTTTGGCCAGCAGCTCTTTACCCGTCCCGCTGGCCCCGGTGATCAGCACACTGACATCTCGCTGAGCCACCCGGTACGCCTGATCCAGTACCTGTTCCATCACTTTGCTGCGGGTCACTATGGCCTGACGCCACTGATCCTGGCTGGGTATATGCGACTGGTGCACGGCCTGCGCCAGAATGTCGCGCAGCTCATTGTTATTCAACGGTTTGGTCAGAAAACCAAAGACACCGCGCTGCGTCGCCGCCACAGCTTCCGGAATAGAACCATGGGCCGTCATCAGCACCACAGGCAAACCAGGGCAGCGTTTGGCAATTTCATCAAACAGCGCCATCCCATCCAGGCCTGGCATCCGTAAATCGGACAGCACCACATCAAAGCTGTTTTTGCCAAGCAGCGGCAAGGCCGTTTCCGCGCAGTCCGCGCTGGTCACCTGGTACCCTTCCCCTTCCAACCGCAATGTCATCAGCCGCAGCAGGCTGGGGTCATCATCCACCAACAGTAAACGGGCTCCGTGGCTCATTTTAGTTACCTGTCTGATTTAATTTGGCTTCAATCTGGGTTAAGGCATCGATTTTTTTCTGCAGATCTTTGGTCTGCCGGTTCAGCCGCTCAATGCGGCCCTGATGCTGGGCATTGAGCCTGGACAGCGCCGTCACTGCGGATTCACTCTCCAGCAGCTTTTGGTTATAGGCTAAATCCCAACGCAATAAATCGGCCAGACCTTTGGGCAAGGTGTTCAGCCGGTCAGACAGCTGCGTCTGGGCGGCAAAACGCACTGAATAAGGGCTGTCCGGATGCAGCCGGATCAACAAGGTTTGCAGCTGGGTTACCGCACTGCTGGTCAGGCTGCGTAACAACGCATCGCGCTGATCCTGAGTGGTGGGCAGTAACTGGGCACGAAAATCGCGCCAGGCCTGTAAAGTCAGCACATCGTCTGCTATCGCCAGTTCAGCCTTGACTGGTTTTTCCGGTTCCACTGTTTTTGGCTGCACCAGGGCAGGCTGAGGCTCAGGTTTCTTCACCACAGGGTGCAGTGGTTTCACTGACTGACAACCCACCAACAACACGGCAGTGGTGATGCTTAACCAGACTTTCATATGCTTTCCTCAACTAAAGGCAACCGGACCTGAATACAGACATCGGCGTAATTCACATCGACAATTTCGGCTATTCCTCCCAGCAAACGGGCGCAGTCAGCCACAATAGACAAGCCAAGGCCTGAGCCTTGCACTGAATCAAAACGTTGGGCTTTGCCACGCTGGAAGGGTTCAAAAAGTTTGGCCCGCAATTCGGCCGGAATAGGAGTACCGTTGTTGGCAACATCCAAAATCAGGTACTTATCATGCGGCCGCAGGCTGACCCAGACTTTGCTGCCTTCGGCGCCATAAGCCTGGGCATTGTTAATCAGGTTATCCAGAATGCGGCGGAATAACATGCCATCGGTATAAATACGCGGCAACTGACAATCCAGCTCAATCTGCTGCTCGCGCTGCTGCAATGACAGCGCATGGTCGTTAAAACAGTCCTGCAACAACTTGTCACTGTCATGCCAGCTCAGCTCCGGCTTGGCCTGTTGCAGCAACTTGTTGTAATCCAGCAGTTGTTCGGTCAGCACACTCAGACGGTCCGCACTGCCATTTAATAAAGTCACCACTTCCATTTGTTGTGGCGTTAAAGGCCCCACCAGTTGTTCGGCCAGCAAGGCGCAACCTTCGCGGATACTGGACAGCGGGGTTTTCAGCTCATGCGAGGCATGGCGCAATAAAATCAGCCGCAAGGCCTCCAGTTGCTGTAAACGAGACGCCAGCCAACGCAGCTGTTCGCCCAGTTCGGTCAGTTCCCGTGGGCCATCGACTTTATCATGTGGAAAATGATGGCTCGGCTGGCCAATGGATCGGATCATCACATCCAGTTTTTTTACCGGCGCCGTAATACGGGCGGATGCCCAGATGACCAGCAGCAAAGTCAGCACCACCAAAGCCACAGTTTGCCAGGCCAGCTGGCTTTGCGCTTCTTCGGCATAACTTTGTTGTTGCTGTAACCGTTGTTCCAGCATGGCCCAAATGGCCTGTGTCAGTTGCAGTTGCTGCTGACGGATTTTCTGCAGTATGGGGCTGAGCTCTTCATTGTTCTCCGTCAGGTAATTGTCCAGCAACAACTGCAATTGTGTTTGCTGCTGCTGACATAACAACGGCTGAGCCAGGTTCAGACAGACCGACGTCAGGTTCTGCTGGTAATTGTCCAGATGGGTCGCGGCGAGCTTAGACAAGGCATCGGTTTTCAGAATACTGAACTGCAACACGGACCGTTCGATGTCATTGACCAGCTTTTGCATATTTTCAGTACGACGCACATTGGCGACTGAACTTTCGGCTTCGGCAATAGCAAAACGACTGACATCCGATAACGAGCTGTTGCTTTGCCATAACAACACAGTCAGCGGGATCAGCGCCATACAGAAGCTGAGTAACACAAATTGCCGCAGACTGGCTGGCTGAATAGGCATACGCATAGGATAAGCAAAGGCCGGAAAAAACTGCCGGTATCATAACGGATTTTATCCGGCGCAAGAAAGCAAAAAGCCGGTCAAAGGACCGGCTTTTCTCAAGTTTGACAGCAGCTTATTGGGCAACCTGCACAGCAGAGGCCAGAGCACGTGCTTTACGCGCCTTGGCAGCAGTGCGGGCATAAGCATCAGCTGCCTGTGCCCGCTCCAACTCCTTTACCTGGGCACCATTCAAATCAATTTTGCGCAGGAAGCTGACGAACACAAAAGCGTTAACCATAAAGAAGGCGACTGCGGTGATTAAAAACATATCCATGATTGACCTCTCTTACATCTGTTGAGTTGCAGCCTGGGCTGCGCCGGTCGGTAAATTAGGTAAGAGCAACAACCTCGTATCTCTTACCTAATTTACCGTGACGACACTAACAATGCAGAGACTGTGCCAACTCCAAAATAAAAAATTAAATCATTTAAAAACAATAAGATAAATAAATAAATGTCAGCTCATCCTTAGTAAAGGGCTGAAACTGAATGCCAACCACAAAAGATCTGTTGCCAATTAGCGACAGCAAATCCCCCTCATAAAATAAATCGATACAAATCAACAACTTAAACTGTATCTTTTTAGCGACAGTTTTCTCAGAAAAAGTTAAAACCCATTAAAGTCTTTAAAAATCAGATAGATAAAATGAGTGGTGAGGCATAGTTGCAAGCAGGCGTGGGGTCAGAGTAGTACTCTGACCCCAGAGGGGTTAGTCAATAAAACCGTATTTACGGGCGACCTTGTCAAAGTACTCCAGGCACTGTTTGGCGTACTGACGTTTTTCGACATAGCTGCCAGGGAAAAAACTCTTTTTAAAGCCATAAGCCACCATGTCTTTTAAACGTTTCAGCGGAATATCAAAGTGATCCAGTGCCAGTTTGTATTCACGCGACACCGTGGTGTTCGACACCAGCCGGTTGTCGGTGCAGATCACTGTGGCAATACGGTGGTCCAGCATATCGCCAAACTTATGCGCTTTAATGGAACCAATAGCCGGGTTGGTTTGCAGGTTACTGGTCAGGCACACCTCGATCGCAATGCGCTTGTCGGCAATATAAGACGCCAGCTCGCGGATATAACGCGCTTTGTCTTTGATGGCTGAGTCCTGGATCATGTCCGGCACAAACAACGAATAACCGTGGCCAATACGGTCGGCGTAACATTCAGTAATGGCTTCAAACACACTCTCGGCGCCATAAGCTTCACCGGCATGCAGGGTTTTCAGTAAAAAGTGCTGGTGGGCATATTCATAGACTTCTTTAAAGTTATGCGCCGGATAACCCGATTCCTGCCCCGCCAGATCCAGCGCAACAATAGGAATACCGGCCTCATCACGCAGCCTGACACTGGCCCGCACCAGCTCCATCGCCGCCAGTTTAATCACTTCTATTGGGGTGAAATCGCGCATCAGCTGGAACAGGTTGGTGTAATAAGGTGAAAACCCTTTGTCACCAAACATACGCATGGCGCAATTGATAATGCCGTAAGCAAAAGGCGGTTTGTCACCATTCTGAATAGCTGGCTGCTGATTGTATTCCTGCTGTGCGCGCTTCAGACCAGTGTTGACCGCATGCATCACCCGGTCAAAATCAATGCCGTTTGGTAAATCAATCAGCAATTGCGGAGCAAAGCGCACCTCAATGTAGTTCACCCCTTCCAGCTGGTTATCGATGGCGAGTTCATAAGCCGCCCGTTCCAGATTCTCCATATCGCGCAGCACAGCACAGGTGTACTGAAAGCAATGCAGGTATTCGCCTAAGTTCTGGTAACTGTCTTTAAACACCAGTTGCTTTAAGCCTTCCACCGTCTGGCTGGGTAAACTGACATTGGCTTTGGCCGCCATTTCAATCAGGCTGTCGAGCCTTAAACTGCCGTCTAAGTGCAGATGTAAATCCGACTTCGGCATTTCTTTAATAAAATCAAAGGAATAATAGTGCATCAGCTAAAACTCACGAATAAAGACGACTGGTTTTAGTTATAGCAGTATGTGCTTGAAGAAAATACCGAAGAAATTCAGTGAATCAACAGATGAGAAAACTCCGTGGTCTTGGTGCCCGGTAACGGCTCCCTCCCCTTTAACACCACCACGCCTTACAACAACACACTGCTCCAGAGAACAATGCAATGACCCCCAACCGGGGTACCACTGCATTTCGGCGGGACTTTAGCTCTTTTTACAAAACAATAGCAAGCGCCGGTACTGCTGTTTTAACAGGAATGGCAAAGCCTGGTGTCAAGCAACCGGAGAACGGCTTAGGGGGGCTGCCATTGGTCTGACGGAGTGCTGGCCTCAGGCCAGGAAAGACGGGCGACGACATGCGTTTCTTCAGCAAGCAGCGAAAACGACCAGCCATTGCGCTCACACAGCCGCTGCACTATTCCCAGCCCCAAGCCATAGCCGTGAGAAGACGAGGCCTCGGTTGGCCTGTGCCGGTCATCCATCTCATTGCTCAGCTGGTTGGTGACCAGCAGTTCATGGTCATGGATCTGAACCTTGATCGGCCCTTGTCCGGCCAGCGTGTGCTCAAACGCATTTCGCACCAGATTAGTGACCGCAATCGAAAACGCCTGTGGATGTCCGCAGAGTCTGGGGTTTGCGCGTTCGTCTATCTCAATGGCAACAAACTTACCACTCAGCAGGTAGCGTTGCTGTTCTATTGCCTTGGTCACCAGCGGCATCACAAAAAACTGCGCGTCATACAACCCATCATCGCTTTCGCGGGCAAGGCACAAAAACATCTCAATGGTGGTTTTCATATCAAGCGTGGCACGCCTTACCCGCTCGAGTGCCCTGACATCGGCCGCTGACAAATCACTGTGTTCCAGCAACTCCAGCGCACCTGTAATAACCGTAATGGGCGTGCGCAACTCATGGCTGGCCGAACTGGTAAAGTACCGCTCTCTCTCCACAAATGCACTGATACGTTCAAGCGTCCGCTCAATAGTCTCAGCAAGTACACCCACCTCATCACCGCCAAAACGGCCAGACTCAATGCGTTTATGATCATCCACCGACAGATGTTCTACGTCGATGTCCGCCACCACTTTGGCAAGTTGTGTGACAGGGGCGACAGCTCTGCGCATCACCACTAAACCCAGTCCGAAGCCCAGCACACCAAGGGTTCCCACCACACTGGTGATCACCAGCAGCAACCACCAGTCTTCGGACGACGCCGCTTCAATCCCGGCAACGTCGAACACCACAAAGGCCTGTTGCTGCGCCTTGCCGGCAGCGACGACCGCGACATGCAACTCTTCGCTTTCGAATTCGTACAATCCCTCAGCGGGGTTCGTCTGCGCCCATTCCTTCAGTGATTCCGGCAAACTGGCAGCCTCAGCGTAACTGCGAAGGTTCACCGAAATTTCCGGATAGCTTTTGGCCGCCACCTCCAGCTGCCGGGTCAGCACCCGGTCTTCGCTCAACCTGATCGCCGCAAAAAAAGCCAATCCCCAGACCAGGCTGAGTCCAGCGACACAGACCGCAAAAGCAAATGCAACACGCTTGCGCAAACTGTGCCTGTACATCATTCAAGTTCCTCTGAAATTCGGTAGCCGATACGATGCACTGTGTGAATAAGCGGCCTGTCAAACGGCCTGTCAATGGCCTGTCGCAGCTTGTACATATGGGATCGAAGCGCATCACCATCGGGAACCTCATCCGCCCACAATAAGGTTTCCAGCGCATCGCGGTCCACCACAGAGGGCGCCTCTTCCATCAAGCGTTGCAGCAGTTTCATGCCCGTAGGGTTCAGATCAACACGCCGTCCGGCACGATGAACTTGCAGTGTGGACTTGTTGAACGTCAGCTCCCCCACAGTGAGCAGGTTGTCGGTTTTTCCGTGGCTGCGTTTGTACAGCGCCTGCAACCGTGCGTGCAGCTCCTGCAATGCAAACGGCTTGACCAGGTAGTCGTCGGCGCCCGCCTCGAACCCCTTCAGTTTGTCTTCAAGGGTGTCTCGCGCCGTGAGCATCAGCACAGGCGTTTCCAGATTGGCATCGGCGCGCAGCTTTTTGCAAAAACTCAGGCCATCCATGCCCGGTAGCATCAGGTCCAGCACAATGACGTCAAACGGGTTCGTCAACGCCAGGTGCATCGCACTTAACCCGTCATAGGCAAAATCCAGAATATAGTGATGCGTTTCCAGATAAGCGGCAATGTTGGCACAAATGTCGCGATTGTCTTCGACAATCAAGGCTCTGATCGGTGCGTCACCAAGTTTGCGAACCATCTGCTTTCCTCTGTTACCAGGCGTAATCCAGCCGAAGACCAATCAGTGGCTCGGCTTCGCTGTCGTCTTTCACCTCTACACCCCGGCGGTAATCAAACTCGGTGTCATCGCCCGACGACGCGGAGGTGGCGTTGATCACATCGAGAAAGGCCGTCACATCAATGGGACCAAATGCGCGTCGATAGTCAACCCGAAGGTTCAACAAGCCATAGCCGCTATAACGACCGACATTACGGGCAGTGATCTCTTTTGAGTAGCGTAGGGGTTGTCCGGGTCCCAACACATCGGAGTGAATAATAAAGTCGTCATAGGGTCGGCCAGACAGATATTTGTAGCGTCCGGCCACCTTCCAGCGGTCGTTAATTTCCCAGGTCAGGCCCAGGGTGGCGACATGCTCTCGGCTGAAGTCGGCCGCAACCTCACCACGACCGTCCTTGCGGTCTATCACGATATCGTTATACGAGTAGGTTGCCGTCGTGTAAAGCCCTTCGCGGATGGTGCCGTTAACCACTATATCCACGCCGTAGGAAGTACCGTCCCCTATGTTGGCAAAGGTACCGCTGGCCCGGTCAAGGTCAACCACCAGATCGTCGAGCTGTTGATAATAGGCCTCCGTGAGTACCGACCAATGGGTATTGAGGAAATATTTGAAACCGACACTGCCATGGCTGATTTTTTCGTTCTTCAGGTCATTGGACTCGTTGGCGGCCAGCTGTAAAAAGCGTGGCGACTGATGAAAAAGTCCTGCGGTCGCAAAATATCTGACCCTTTGAGTGGGTTGCCAGTTTGCATTGAACCTCGGCGACACCAGGCTTTGGTCGGCAAAACCATCCCGCTCCAGCCGTAAGCCAGTGCCAAAATCCCAATCACCAACTTCAAAAACCTGCTCGGCGTAGCCCGCATAGCTGGTTTCTTTCCGCTTCATGGCAGAGTTGATATGGTCGGGCTCAAGTACAATAAAACGCTGTTCGGGGTCGGGTCTGAAGTCATCTTCGTCGTAGATAAACCGGGTCCAATCCCCCGCCAGCACAGTGGTGTAGTCCAGTTCAATTTGCGTGACCTGTCCACCTGCACTGAACCGACCCCATGAATTCAGGGTCTCAAAATCGCTGCGCCAGCCCAGCTCTGTTTCATTTTCACCTATGGTCAGAATGTCCTCCCGCACCGGAAAACTGGATGCCGGTGACCCCGGAGGGACCAGATCAGGAAAGGCTTCGCCCTCAGAACTCAGCTTGTCGCTTTTACGGGAGTAAAGTTTGTTGGTCCAGACCGCTTCATCACCCACCAATGACCGCAACGTCAGACCGTACAAGTCACTGTCTTGTTTGAAATCCAGCAGCGCAACATCTTCGAAATTGGGCGACGCAAACACATGAGTGACATCACGAATGTAGTCTTCGTAGGTATCCATCAGCAGAATTTCAACTGTATGGTTCTGGTTCACTGGGATCACCGACTTGACGATGATATCTCTTAACACAGGATCACCAATGTCCAGTTCTTCGATAGTTTCAAAAAAAGCGCCAAAATCCAGCCGCCGGGCCGAAAGCAGCATAGTAGAGTCCCCGGTCACACCTGTTGGGCCATCGTAACCCACTTCATAACCTGCCAGGTCGTAGCGGAAACTTGCTGAAGGGCTAGGATTGCCATCGGCGACTTCCAGTTTGAGCAGCGATGCCGCCCGGCCGCCATAAGCGGGCCCCCAGCCACCGGGCGAAAACTCTGCACCACTGATCAGGTTCGGTGCAAAAATCGAGAAACGGCCGCCGCCACCGACATCTTCGTCTTCACCCAAAGTTGCATCAAAGTGCACCGCCTTATCAAAAGGAAAGTCATCCACGAATAACAAATTATCCCGTGGGCCACGGCCACGTACGCTAAAGTTGGCAAACTCCCCTGTGGATGCCAGACCAGGCAAGCCATCCAGTGACAACAGCGGATCTGCACCTCCTCCCACGGCACTTTGTAATGCTTCCCTGTCGAGGTAGGTACTCGATGCTGAGGCAAAGGCATCCGCCTGCCGGGCCCGGACCTCCACCACCTCAATCGCCTCTTCTTTCAGTAGTTCGAAGTTAATCTGCATCGTTTTGCGTGTGATGACGCGGACGCTTGGCTCATAGGAGGACACAAACCCACTTTTGGCTGCGCTTACCGAATACAGCCCTGGCTCGAGCTGCTCAACGAGGATGCGGCCCTGCCCGTCGGTTGCGAACGTTTGGCTGGCAGAGGTTTCCCTTTTCCTGAGCGTGATCTGCACGCTTGCGAGTGGCCGGTCAGTCTGCTGATCTGTGACGATAAGGCTCAGCGCACCTGGCGCCTCTGCAGCGTGGCTAAAAAGTGGCAAGTCAATCAGCAGCGCCCACAGAGTCAACCACCATAGCTTTCTTAATTGCCTGTTCATCCTTCTATTCCTCCAATTATCAAGCGTATGAATGTGATAAAACGCTGCAAGGTTAGCAAAGCAATTGTGACTAAAAAGTCGCCAAAATCAGGATTCTGCATTCTCGGGCTGAGGCCAAAGCCAGTTTCATTCAGGGGAAAAGCCGGCGCCTGTTAGCTCGAGTTCAGTTTATTTAACCTGACGGTCTGTCCGGCACGATGCGCTTTCCACAGCCTTTCCATCCGCGGACCTCTTTTTTGACAGAAAAGGGGGATCTGTGCAGTGGTATCCGGACTGAAAGAAAAAGCATGGCAAGGGCGCCAGAGTAGGATCTGCGCCGGAAAAAAGATAAGCACCCATACTGGAAGCATGTTAAACACTGCAGTCAGCAACCATAACTGTCCACCAGATGCTGTCCTGCTGATGTTGCTATCCAGAAAAGTGGCCACAGAGTTATGGCGAACGAATGCATTTAACCTGAGCTGCAGTCAGGCACCAGATAGCGTTACGTAGGTAAGGATAAGGAATGATAAGGAATAAACTGCCTGCAGATGGTGCCCGGGGCCGGACTTGAACCGGCACGGGGTTTCCCCCGAGGGATTTTAAATCCCTTGTGTCTACCGATTTCACCACCCGGGCGACGGCGCGTATTCTATGCGCAGAAACAGTGTTCGTCATGTATTTTTCATCAAAAGCCGTAAAAAATTAAATAACTGCTGATAAATTCAGCAAAAACAAGGTTGTTTTTTTGTGTTTGCGCAAAACCCGCGCAATTTCTGCCGAAATAGCCGGCAAAAAACATGGCGGTTTAGCCATCTATACTGTTGCAATCACCATGTGGCCGTGCTACTAATAAAAGCCATAACAAATACGGCGAATAACAGTCGATGAATTTTGTAACTCAGAACACCACCATGCTCAGCCTCCTCGTGCTCCTCAACGGACCACGGGGTCTTGTGCATTGGTAAATCTGTAGTTACCACACACTTCAACCCCGTGCCACAGGCCGGGGTTTTTTGTATCCAAACCAAGGCCACCGCACAGGAATTCATATGCTAAGAGGATTATTTTATGAGTGGCCGCGACAAAATCTGGATCTTCGATACCACCTTACGTGATGGCGAGCAGGCACTGCGTGCCAGCTTAAGTCATAAACAGAAAATCCAGCTGGCCCATGCCATTGCCCGCTTACATGTGGATGTGATGGAAGTGGGGTTTCCTGTGTCTTCACCCGGTGATTTCCAGTCGGTGCAAAGCATAGCCCGCGACGTTAAAGGCCCGATCATCTGTGGTTTGGCGCGCGCTGTGGCCGCTGACATCGACGCCTGCGGTGAAGCCCTGGCGCCCGCCGAACGTAAACGTATTCACACTTTTATCGCCACCTCCCCTCTGCATTTGCAGTACAAGTTACGCCGCACACTGGACCAGGCCATTGAACAGGCCGTCGCGTCCATCAAGCAGGCGCGTCGTTACACCGACGATGTGGAGTTTTCCTGTGAAGATGCCGGCCGCACTCCGATTGATGATTTATGCCGCGCCGTGGAAGCCGCAATCAAAGCCGGTGCCCGTACCATCAATATTCCGGATACTGTCGGTTACACCATTCCAAATGAATTTGGCCGCATCATTACCGAACTGAAAAACAAAGTGCCCAATATCGACCAGGCCATTTTAAGTGTGCACTGCCATAACGATTTGGGCCTGGCGGTGGCCAACAGCATTAACGCCATTCAGGCTGGCGCCCGCCAGATTGAATGCACAGTCAATGGCATAGGCGAACGGGCTGGCAACTGCTCGCTGGAAGAAGTGGCGATGATTATCAAAACCCGTGGCGACGTGTTGCCCTTTTACACCGACATCAAAAGCACCGAGATATACCGCTCCAGCCATCTGGTCAGCCAGATTTGCCATATGCCGATCCAGCCGAACAAAGCCATAGTCGGTGAAAATGCCTTTGCCCACAGCTCAGGCATTCACCAGGACGGCGTGTTAAAGGCACAAAACACCTACGAAATTATGTCACCGGAGCAGGTCGGTATCCGTCAGAACGAACTGAACCTGACCTCACGTTCCGGCCGCGCTGTGATCCAGCACCGTTTAAGCGAAATGGGCTACACCCAGGACGACTACAACCTGGATCAGATTTATCAGGCCTTCCTGGCCTTAGCCGACCAAAAAGGCCGGGTCTTTGATTACGACCTGGAAGCTCTGGTGTTTTTCCAGAATCTGCAAGACACCAATGAACCTTACCAGCTGGAGTTTCTAAGCTCCTCGACTCATACAGGCCATGTGGCCAGTGCCACAGTGGGGATCAGTGTGGATGGCACAGTCAAAACTGAGGCCGCCACAGGCAATGGCCCGGTGGAAGCAGCCTTCCAGGCCATTCAGCGTATGGTGGGTACCGAAGTACGGATGGTCGACTTTAACCTGCAGGCCAAAGGCAGCGGCGAAGACGCGTTGGGCCAGGTGGACATTATTGCCGAGCATCAGGGCCGCCGTTACCACGGCGCCGGTCTGGCCACAGACATAGTGCGTGCATCCGTGCTGGCTTATGTGCATGTGCTGAATTTAATTGAACGCAGCAAACAGGTAGACGCTGCCAAACAAGCGCGTCGCAGCCCGGAATTCCAGACAGAACCTACAGAGAAATAAGCATGAAGAACTATAAAATTGCCGTGTTGGCCGGTGACGGCATTGGCCCTGAAGTGATGGCTCAGGCGTTAAAAGTGCTGGATAAAGTGTCCGGCAAGTACGGCTTTTCAATCACCGCCACTCAGGCGCTGATCGGCGGTGCTGCTATTGATGCCACAGGCACAGCACTGCCGGATGACACCCTGACCCTGTGCAAACAAAGCGACGCCATTTTATTCGGCTCGGTCGGTGGCCCCAAATGGACTGCCAGTTTACCACCGGCGCAACACCCTGAACGCGCGTCTTTATTGCCTTTGCGTAAAGCTTTTGATTTGTTCTGCAACCTGCGCCCAGGCCAGATTTACCCGGCCTTTGCGGAGTTATCTCCACTGCACCCGCGCATCAGCAGCCAGGGCATGGATATTTTGTGTGTGCGTGAGCTGACCGGCGGCATTTACTTTGGCGACAAAGGCCGCAGCGACATCGACGCTTACGACACCCAGCGCTACAGTGTGGCTGAAATTGAACGCATCGCCCGCGTCGCTTTTGACGCCGCCAGCAAACGCCGCAACAAAGTCACCTCGATTGATAAAGCCAATGTGCTGTCCACCAGCGTGTTATGGCGCGACGTGGTGGAACGGGTTGCGAAAGACTACCCGCAGGTCGAACTGGAACATATGTATATCGACAATGCGGCTATGCAACTGATCCGTGCGCCTAAGGCCTTTGACGTGCTGCTGTGTGACAACCTGTTTGGCGACATTTTGTCCGACGAGTTAGCCGCTATTGCCGGCTCTCTGGGCTTATTGCCATCCGCCAGCCTGAACGGTTCCAACTTTGGTCTGTACGAGCCGGCGGGCGGCTCTGCACCTGACATTGCCGGCAAAGGCATTGCCAACCCAATAGCCCAAATTTTAAGTGCAGCCCTGATGCTGCGTTACAGCTTTGCTGAAGAAGCCGCAGCCCGCGCCATTGAAGCGGCAGTGGCCAAAACCTTAAGCGATGGGGTGGTCACCCGTGACATTCATCCAAATTCAAACTACGGCACTGCAGATGTAGGTGCAGCCGTGATTGCCGCTATCTGACGAGGAACCTAAGATGGGCCAGACTCTGTACCAGAAAATTTATCAAAGCCATGTGGTTGCCGCTGTGAATGGCAGCACCGACCTGCTGTTTGTTGACCGGCATTTAATTCACGAAGTGACCAGCCCGCAGGCTTTTGCCGGCTTGCGTCAGGCGGGTCGCGCTGTACGCCGTCCGGATTTAACTTTTGCCACTATGGACCACAACACCTCCACTCAGGTACGCAGCTACGACGCTGCTGGCGAAACCTCCCGTAAGCAGCTGGAAGCTTTGGCCGCCAACTGTGCAGCCAATGGCATTACCCTGCTGGATTTACACCACCCGGATCAGGGCATAGTGCATGTGATTGGCCCTGAACTGGGGTTAACCCAGCCAGGCATGATCATTGTCTGCGGCGATTCGCACACCTCCACCCACGGCGCTTTTGGTGCTTTGGCTTTTGGTATTGGGACCTCTGAAGTGGAGCATGTGCTGGCCACCCAAACCTTGCCACAACAACGGGCCAAAACACTGAAAGTCGAAGTGACAGGCCAGCTGTCACCGCTGGTGACCGCCAAGGACGTGATTATGGCGGTGATTGGGGTGTTAGGCACAGCGGGTGGTAATGGTTATGTCGCCGAGTTTTGTGGTGAAGCCATTCGTGGCATGAGCATGGAAAGCCGGATGACGCTGTGCAATATGAGCATTGAAATGGGCGCTAAAGCTGGCCTGGTCGCACCGGACGCCACTACCTTTGCTTATATGCAGGGCCGTCCTTATGCGCCAACAGCAGAACACTGGGATGGTGCCGTGCAGTACTGGCAAAGCCTGTTTTCCGACGCCGATGCAGTGTTTGATAAAACAGTGACCATAGCCGCTGACAGTATCAAACCTCAGGTCACCTGGGGCACCAGCCCGGAACAGGTGATCGCCGTCGACGAGCCAGTACCCTCTCCTGAGTCCTTCAGCGATTTAATCAAAGCCGACGCCGCCCGCCGTGCGCTGAGTTACATGGGCTTAGAACCTGGCCAGAAGCTGACCGACCTGGCCGTGGATGTGGTCTTTATCGGCTCCTGCACCAACAGCCGGATTGAAGACCTGCGCCAGGCGGCCGCCGTGGTGCAAGGCAAGCAGGTCGCTTCTGGCGTGCGCGCTTTGATAGTACCGGGCTCAGGTTCGGTCAAACGTCAGGCCGAAGCCGAAGGGCTGGCCGAGGTGTTTAAAGCCGCAGGTTTTGAATGGCGCGAACCCGGCTGCTCTATGTGCCTGGGCATGAATGATGACCGTGTGGGTGCCGGTGAGCGCTGTGCCTCCACTTCGAACCGTAATTTTGAAGGCCGTCAGGGCCGTGGTGCCCGCACCCATTTAGTCAGCCCGGCCATGGCTGCCGCCGCTGCTATTGCCGGCCGTTTTGTTGATATAGCCCGAGGAGCCTGAAATGAGCCCAATCTTTGCCAAAGGCCTGGTTTGTCCGCTGGATAAAAACAATGTCGATACCGACCAGATCATCCCGAAACAGTTTTTAACCTCAGTCAGCCGCGACGGTTTTGCCGAAGCGCTGTTTTTTGACTGGCGTTATCTGGACAACGGAGTACCCAACCCAGATTTTGTGCTGAACCAGCCGCAGTATCAGGGGGCATCCGTGTTGTTAACCCGTGCCAATTTTGGCTGTGGTTCCAGCCGGGAACACGCGCCCTGGGCTATTCAGCAGTACGGCTTTCATGTGGTGATTGCCGAAGGTTTTGCAGACATTTTCTTTAATAACAGCATTAACAACGGTATGTTGCTGATCAGCTTAAGCCCGGCCAATATTGATTACCTGTTCAGCCGCTGCCAGCAAGGCCCGCTGGAGCTGTCGATTGACCTGGCAGGCCAGCAAATCATTCTCGGTAACAATGCAGCGCTGGGTTTTCAGATAGACCCGGATATTAAACAACGGCTGTTGTCTGGCCTGGATTTTATCGGTGCCAGCGAGCAGTTTAATCCGCAAATAGAGCAGTACGAACAGAAACGCCGCCAGCAGCAACCCTGGTTAGGTTAACCCCGCTCTGCCTGAGCTGTACGGCAACGCCAGCTCAGGCACCTTTAGCCATCCAGACGTAAGCCACTGATTTTAAATTAATTCGTTTGCTTATTTCTTCAGCAGAACCATACTTGGCAAAGCTCAACACCCTGTCTATAGTTTCGATATTATCAATTTAACCACTGAGGAAAATCCAATGAAGAAACTTGTTACCTGTGCGGCGCTGTTGACCTTCACTGCTGTTGCAGCCCCTGCGATGGCGCAAGAGCAATGGCTGGTGTCGTTATGTGAATACACCAAAGCCGACGATAAAAACCGGGTACGTAAAGTGTTGTCAGACAACAAAATGAACGTGCGCAAAATATACGATGCCGTAAAGTGCAATGGTGACAGCCTGATCCAGTTTGCCATTCGCAGCGATGCTTATGAAACAGGTGCATTTTTTGTGAAACAGATGCCAGCCAAAGCGCTGCAAGCGGAAGGGCTCGAAGCCTGGGCTGCAGCCAACGGTTTTGGCAGCTCAGCCCTTTTGAACGATATCAAGGCCCGTATCGGCCAGGATTAATCCACCATTTGGCTCAACCAAAAGCGGGATTGATTCCCGCTTTTATGCCGGCCAACGCGTTGCGTTGTTAAAAATCGCTCCTGGCGATTTTTTATGCCTGCCTGTCCATGGCTGGCACCTTACAGGCCAACGCGTTGCGTTGTTAAAAATCGCTCCTGGCGATTTTTTATGCCTGCCTGTCCATGGCTGGCACCTTACAGGCCAACGCGCTGCGTTGTTAAAAATCGCTCCTGGCGATTTTTTATTTTGCAGTCCGGCCTTTGTGCCACAACAACCCCAGTCCCCACAGCAGCGGCACCAGCAGCGCTGCGAGCAGCAACACCAGTAAGTACAGGGTTCCTCCTACTGCCGCTATATGCAGTGGATACAGCAGTTGCATCAGCCGGCTGACCCAGCCCATTTCTGTGGCTTTGTTCAGCTGCAACAGCTGAGCATTGCCTGGGTCAAGCAGCAATTGGGTACGGCCATTGGGGTGCCATTCTGTTGGCAATTGCAGCCGCATCGACAAGGGCTGGTCTGCAGTTTTACGAAAACTGACCAGCCGGATCTGCGCTTGCGGCGCGACCTGCTGAGCCGCCTGCAACCACAAAGTCCATTGCCCCTGTTGTATCGGGTAATTCACTGCAGGCAGGCTGGTGTTCGCTGGCGGCGCCTGCTGCAGCAGCCAGTTCAGACCGGCGCTCACTTCTTTGTTATACACCACCAAAGTGCCGGTCAGAGCAGTCCAGCTTAACAAAGGCAAGCTCAACAGGCCGACCAGCCAGTGCCAGTGCCGGGCGCGACGGCCATCGGCCGGACCTGCAGGAGGCTGCCATACACGCCAGCTCCAGTGTCTGGGCCAGCTGAGTTTTGCACCCAGGGCAAACAGCAGCAACGCCAGCAGCCCAACCACACCGGGCAGCTGATGCCCCCAGTCTTTGACAAAAAAATACAGATGCAGCTGGTAACTCCAGCCGATCCAGTCCTGATAAGGTGTGCGGCTCAGCAGCAGTTCACCCGCAGGTGAAAAGTACTCCAGTGTGCCATCGTGCCGGGCCAGCTCCAGCCAGGGCCGCTCAGGGGTCGGAATGCGGGCGTAGCCGTAGTCCTGCTGTGGCAATTGGTCCAGTACCTGACCCCAGACTTTCAAATCTGGCTGGTAAGGCAGCTGCAGTTGCGGGTAGTGCCACTGCAGCAGACTGTTTTTATACAGCAGAATACCGCCGGTCACAGCCATCAGCACCAACAGCAAGCCAAACCAAAGTCCAAGTTGTCGGTGCCAGGTACGGCTCATCAAAACCTCTTAAAAGGCGGTTTGCCAGCTCAAGGTGACAGTGCGTCCCAAACCAGAGAAATAGGTCGCATTGGCCGGCGTGGTCTGTGAATAGTAAGTAATGTACTGCTTATCCAGCAGGTTTTCGATCCCCAGGCTCCAGCTGCCGTAAGTCGCATTGTCGTAACGGACTGAAGCATCCACCGTATGATAGCCCTCAAAGGAACTGCCATCATTGAAGTTCATATCCATCAGCTGGCTGAATTGCACTCTGCTGCTGATGTGCTGTGGCCACTGGGCCAGCCAGTACAGGTTCAACCGTTCAGGCGCAATGTTAATGCCACCTAAATCACGGTCGACCCGGCCGTCATTGTTGCTGTCGTACTGACCGTCCGTAGTGGCGTAAGTCAGTCCGAGGGTTGTTTCACTGCTCAGATACAACTCGGCTTCAAATTCAACGCCGCTGATTTCGGTCTGTTCGCGCATCACGCTGTAAATACCGTCGGCGTCCGCCTGCAGCCGTGAACCTAAGTCCGAATCCGACTGGAAATAACTCAACTGCCAGCGGTACAGATCATCCGCCATTTCAAAACCAAACTCGGCATTGTCTGACACCACAGGCTGCAGATTCAGGAACTGAGCCACCGACTGATTGGGCTTATTGATCGCCCGCAGCACCCGGCCCACGTCCGGCATACCAAAGCCCTGATTGTAGCTGGCATACACCCGGGTCATAGCGGTCAGCTGATAGACCACGCCAAAGTTATGCAGAAAATCATTGAAACTGGGCGAGCCGCCTTCGACAAAGCTGCTGTTGCTGGACGCCAGGGTGGTGAAATCATCCACCTTTAATTTGCCATATTCATAACGACCACCAGCACTGAAGATCCAGTTTTTCAGCCCGTCATAACGCAGCTGCACAAAAGGGGCGTAGTTGCTGAAGGTGGCTTCCGGCACCCAGTTACGGCCTGTCATCACCAGTTGCTGATAGGTGGTGTCCTGCATCCAGTCCAGCCCTGTGCTCAGGTCAAGGTCTGAACCCAGCAGGTCGGCTTTGAAGTAAGTGGCGCGGCTGCCGAGTTTGCGTGACACGTTTTGGGACTGGTCAAAAATATTGCTGCCAAGCGCCGGGTCCTGGAAAGTGGCCGCCCGACTGCCACCAAACATGGATTTAAAATCTTTGCCAAACAGCTGCAGACTCAGCGAGCCACCAGCGAAATTCTGATGCTGGTAATCCAAAGAGGCTGTGGTCACTTTGTTTTGTGCCGCTTTGCCTTCGGTTTCACCTGCTTTGGACGTGGCCGGAATACCAGCGGCGGCATTGCCGTTTACCAGTACGTAGTTGTTATTGCCCTGCAGGTCGAAGTGGTTCACCATCAGTTGCAGGCTTTGCTCTGTGTCCAGCTGCCAGCGGGTTTTGACAAACAGATCAACACTGTCCGAATCCATGGTGTCGCCCTGCGTGGTATCCACACCTATAGGATTGCCGTCGCCGTCGAGGTACAGGCCCGTTTTGTTGTAGGCCACGCCGGTCACCAGCGATACATTGTCAAACTGGTCCGAATACAGGTAACTGGCTTTATAACTTTGGGTATCGCTGCCACCTGCAGTGGGAGCCACACCGGTCAGCTTCACCTGATGCTGCAGCTCAGCAGGCGATTTGGTGATGATATTGATAATACCGCCGCTGGCGCCCATGCCCTGAATGGCATTGGCACCACGAATGATTTCAATACGCTCAATCATGGCCGGGTCTATGGTGTTGCCATCCCGTGAGCCATTACGCAAAGGTGTGGATTGTGGCACCCCGTCAATCATATACAGAGGTTCACGGCCTCGCAGCGTCTCACCATTGGCCGTCATTTTTTGCCGGCTGGGTGAAAAGGACGGCATCAGGTTGCCGAGAATTTGTGATAAATCCGAGGTGGTTGCCAGCTGTTGTTTAATTTGTTCCTGGTCGATCACCGTAATAGTGGCTGGCACTGTACTGACTGGGTAACTGCTCCTTGTTGCAGAAATCTCAATAGTTTCAACAGGATCGACAGATTCTGCAGCCAATAACGGCAAAGGCAGACATAACAGGGCGAATTTCGTCAGTTTCATTTCGGGAGCACCAGGATTGAAAAAGGTTCGCATTTATAAATGCGAACCATTCTTATGTCAACCTGGAGTTGATCGGACTTGCACCCCAAACAGGGCGTCAGAAGGTTTTGGCTTCCAGCACAAAACCCGCTTTTTCCAGCAACTGCTCTGTGCTTTCAATACCCTGCATAGCAGTGCCGTCCTGCATGCTGGCAAAGCTGACGGGTTCAGCAAATTCAAAACTCAGCCGGATCTGTTCAGGCTGCTGGATAAATTGCTGCAAAGGTTGCCGGATGGCGGCAGGCAACTGCGGATTGTCATCCAATTGGGCCAGCAGCAAACTTTGCAGCGTGGCGAAATCAGCACTGAAACCTGCACTGGCAAAATGGCCGGTCAACTGTTGCCAGAATTGATGATTGTCAATCTGCACCTCGCCTTTGATCAGGCTGGCCTGCCCGACTTTTTGCATCAGCTGTGGCAGGTAATCTTCCTGTTCGGCCCTTTGTTGCTGTTGCTCAGGGCTGAGTTTTTGCAATTCTTCCGCATAGCCCCATAAAGGTTGCATCCCGCCAAGGCTGAACTGATAACTGAGCTCCAGCTTGTCCTGCACCAGCAACTGCTGGGAAAAATTCAGTTCACCCAGATGGGCATCGTACTGGTACTGATAGTTCAGTCCCATGGTCAATTGCTGCAAATAAGCCGACAGATCCGGCGGCAAGCCCTGTAAGGCTGCATCCGCAATACGGATCCCTTCCAGCCGGGCCGAACTCTGGCTTGGCATACCAGACAGTTGCACCCCTTTTAAGTCGACCAACTCCACGCTGGCAATGACCCCCATGCCGTCCATGCTCAGTGTCAGGCCATGCACCTTGTAATGCGAGGTCAGCACATTGGCCGATAAATCCTGATACCCCAGCTGAAATGGCGGCATCTCTCCCAGTTCAGCCAAAGCTCTGTATTGCGCGTTTGCATCCTTAATCTGCGCTGCAACATAAAGCTCAGCCTGATGATTGGCATAGACCAGAGCCCCTGTTGCGGCCAGGATCAGTACCACACTTCCACCTATCCAGAGTTTTTTGGTCATTTGCTTGTCCTTTCGAAATTTCCGCCATGCTACCACGGCGGCTTTTTGCTTGTCAGCCGCAAGGCCCGGACGCTACTCTGTCGCTTTACCGGCCAGCAGGATTTTGCAGGGATGGAACAGTACTTTCACTGGTTTGATTTATTGGGTATTGCCGTATTTGCCGCCACTGGCACCCTGGCGGCCTGGCGCAAACAAATGGATGGTTTTGGCGTCATAGTGCTGGCCACTGTGACGGCAATAGGGGGCGGTACCCTGCGTGATCTGATCCTGGATACCCCGGTGATCTGGCTCAGCAACAACAGCTATTTTGTCGCCATTTTCACTGCCGCTCTGCTGACGATTCTCTGGGTGCGCAAACGCCTGCGGATCCCCAACAATGCGCTGCAGATTGCCGACGCCATAGGGCTGGCTTTTTTCGTCATTATGGGCACGCAAAAAGCACTGGACCACGGCGCATCCGGTTTTGTCGCTATTATGCTCGGCACCATGAGTGGGGTCTGTGGCGGTATGATCCGCGACGTGCTGTGCCGCGAGATCCCCCTGGTGTTTCGCGGCGAACTTTACGCCATAACCTGCATTTTTGGAGGCCTGGTCTATGTGCAGCTGCTGGCGCTGGGCACCGCCAAAATGCCGGCCATGCTGGCAGGTATGGTGGCATTGCTGGCGTTGCGGCTGGCCGCTATTCGCTGGCATCTGACCATTCCGGTGTTTGGCAAAAAAGGCGATTTACGCTGAGTCACACCACCACTTTCCAAAGCTCGCTTGCAATTAGTTAGGAAGCTAATTATAATTTAATTAGATTCCTAACAATTAAGCGACGAACAATGAGTTTCCAAAGCATAGGCCTGTTAATCCATTCGTTATCCCGCCAATGGCGTAGTTTGCTGGACCAGCAACTGGCCCCTTTGGGGTTTACCCAATGTTCAGGGGTCGCTTTGGTTTACATCGCCGAGCATCAGGGCCTGAGCCAAACGGAGCTGGCTCGCTTATTAGGCATTGAAACGCCGTCTTTAGTGCCTGTACTGGACCAGCTGGAAAAACAGGCACTGGTAAAACGCCAGCCATCCGAACAGGACAGACGGCAAAAAGTGTTGGTGTTACTGCCGGATGCCCTGCCGCTGGTGGCACAAATCAACGAACGCCGTCTTGCGTTGCAGCAACAGATGCTGGGCTGCCTGCCCGCTGAACAGCAACAACTTTTCCCCTTGCTGATCCAGCAATTGGTGCAACAGAGCAGCCTGTTGCTGGAGCAGCAAAAATCCGGAGTACAGCCATGAGTGCAGAACAACTCTTTAACCGCTGGGTCCGCTGGACCCTGCTGAGCTTTGCCTTGTTGTTTGGTTATTACCTGTTGGCCGATTTGCTGATGCCGCTGAGCACGGACAGCCTGATGCAACGTTATGTAGTACAGGTGGCGCCGCAAGTGCAGGGCCGTGTCACTCATGTGGCAGTCAGTAATAACCAGCAGGTGAAAAAGGGTGATTTGTTATTTGAGCTGGATGCCACAGACCAGCAGCTGAAACTGGAACTGGCACAACTGCAACTGCAACAAATGCAGCAGAAACACCAACAATTGCTGGCGACACTGGACAGTGCCAAAGCCAGGCAACAGCAGGCCCAGGTGCAGCTGGAGCAAAGCCGGCTGGACGCAGGCCGGGCCCGGCAATTACGCCAGCAGCAACTGATCCCACAACAGCAACTGGAACAAAGCCTGACGGCCCTGCAACAAGCTGATGCCGCCTGGCAAGCGGCACAGGCGGCCACAGCGGAAGTGGTGGCCGAACTGGGTGCCAAGGGTGTTGAACTGGTGGCTATTCAGCAGGCCCGTACTCAGCTGGCGCAGGCCGAGCTGGATTTGTCGCGCACCAAAGTTTATGCCGATGTTGATGGGGTGGTCAGCGATTTGCAACTGGAAGTCGGCACCAATCTGAACAGCCATCAGGCCGTGCTGGCACTGGTATCCACCCAGCAGAGCTGGGTCAGCGCCGCCTTTCGTGAAAAAAGCCTGTTGCATGTAACGCAGGGCACTCAGGCGCTGGTGGCTTTTGACGCCCTGCCGGGCCAGGTATTTGCGGCCCAGGTCAATACCATAGATGCAGGTGTCGCCACAGCTCAAGGGAAACCCGATGGCCAGCTGGCCAGTGTGGAAAGCAGCACCCGCTGGGTGCGGGATGCACAGCGTCTGCGGGTCAACCTGACGCTGAACAGTCAGGTGCCGGACAAACTGGTGGTCGGCTCGCGCGCTACTGTGCAGTTGTTACCTGCTGAGCACAGCTGGAGCCTGTTCAACAGGCTGGCGCAGTTACAAATTAAAGCCATCAGCCTGCTGCACTACATTTATTAACGTGCTGAACGCTCACCACTGAGGTCCGTATGCGCCCCGCTGCCGTCCACCCTTTTAACGCTGTACTCAGGCTGGCGATAGGTGCCAGCCTGAGCCTGCTGCTGGCCAAACTGACAGACTCCGATAACTGGGGTGTATTTTTTACCATAGGCCCGGTATTGCTGTTGGGGCTGCTGCCCACGCTGAATGGCTTTTTGCTGAAACAGTTTGTCGCCTCAACACTGATTTCCGGCAGCACTGTGCTGGTCTACCAATGGCTGGGCGGCTATGGCCCCGTACTCAGCCTGCTGTTGTTTGGCTATTTTTTCTGGTTATTCCGTCTGATGGCCGCTGGGGTCTATTTTGTGTTTGCCGCCACAGCACTGATAAACAGCAGTATTTTTCTGCATTTTGCCAGCTATCCTGGCCTGGACGCCGGGGCCATGCTGGAGAACAGCGTGCTGGCCAATGTGAGCGCTATGCTGATTGCGCTGAGTCTGACCTACCTGTTACCCACAGCGCCACCGCCGGCACGGCCCGCTCCGCCCCCCATTCCAGTCCCGCACCTGCTGGTCCTGGCTGCATTGGTAACGGCGTCCTTCCTGGCGTTTCAGTGGCTGGACCTGAAGGACTCTTTATCTGCCCAGGCCAGCACCATTCTGATCCTGCTGCCTCTGCAATTCAGTGCCATAGTACAGGCCGGGCTGAAAAGAGCGACAGGGGTGCTGCTGGGCTCGGCTTATGCGGTGTTGTGCCAGGTGCTGCTGTACAACCACTACCAGCAAATCACTCTGGTCCTGCCACTGTTTTTTCTGGGCATGTTGCTGTTTGCCCGCGCCCAGCAAAAAGAAGGACCAGGTTCAGGCGTCGCTTTTGGCGGCATGACCACGATGGCCATTATCTTTGGTCAGTACCTGACCCCCAATCAGGACATGATGTACAGCGCGTTGTACCGTATCAGTTCGGTCACAGTGGCCGTTGGGGTGATGCTGGTGCTCGCTACCTGTGCGTTTTACTTACTGGAACGGCGTAGCCGCCACTGACAGCTAAAAAAAACAGGCCCTACGGGCCTGTTTTAATAACGTCAGCAGCTTATGCCTGCTCGGAATCCGACATGGCTTTGTGCAGCTTTACCGCTTTGCCTTTGCGCATACGGATATTGATCATCTCCACCGCCACCGAGAAGGCCATGGCGAAGTAGATATACCCCTTAGGTACATGCACGTCGAAGCCTTCCACCATCAGGGTGACACCGACCACAATCAGGAAGGACAAAGCCAGAATCTTCACCGACGGATGCTCGTCGACAAAATCCCCAATCGGCTTGGCAGCAAACATCATCACTGCGACAGCAGCAATAATGGCAATGGCCATAATTTCAATATCATTCACCAAACCTACGGCGGTAATCACTGAGTCCAGCGAGAAGACGATGTCCAGAATCGCAATCTGGATCAGCACCATGATCAGGCTGTTGGCCGCCACTTTCGGGCCTGAAGCTTGCTCCTCCACCCCTTCCAGACTGTGGTGAATTTCCTGAGTCGATTTAGCCAGCAGGAACAGACCACCGCCGATCAGGATAATGTCCCGGCCGGATATTTCGTTACCCAACACACTGAACAGCGGTTCAGTCAGGCCCATCACCCAGCTGATGGAGAACAACAAGGCCAGACGGGCAATCATGGCCAGCGCCAGACCTAAACGGCGGGCAAAAGCACGCTGATGCTCGGGCAGGCGCCCGACCAGGATGGATAAGAAAATGATATTGTCGATACCCAGCACTATTTCCAGCGCGGCCAGGGTACCCAGCGCAATCCAGGCTTCGGGACTGGCGATCCATTCAAACATAACAATGTCCTGTAAAGTTGAGAAACTGCGGCTAGTGTAGCGGCTTTATTGGCGGATTTCAGCAGCTTGCGGTGCCGCCGGTGCAATTGCAGGCAACTGGTGTTTAAATTCTATTAAGGCGTATCGTTGTTTCAGCGCCTTAACAGCTGCCGCCTGCTCCTGCAAAAAACGGTTAAAACGCCGGATCTGCTCCGGGTGTTTTTGGGTGGACAGATGAAAAGCCAGATTGCTGAACGGCAACGACTGCCCGGCCACCAGGGCGCCAGACTGCTTCATCTGCGCCAGATGATAAGCCGCCACATTGTATTCCACGTTGGCACCATCCACCCGCCCCCGCAATGTCATTTTCAGCGCAAACTCGGCGTCCGGGACCTCCAGAATGCGGATCTTGTATTGGCTGAGTAATGGCGCCCACAAAGTGGGTGAAAAACCATGGATATGGGCCAGCACCTTAAATTGTTCCAGCTGCATAGCCGCATTTTCCGGCCTGACCATAGTGCTGCCCAGGGTATAAATCACCGGGTCACTGAAGATTTTTTCCGGTTGGCCAGCAACAGCCAGATGTGCCTGCCAGGCACTGTTATCCGGGTAAACAAAATCGGTCAGTTCCATTGCGTCTGCATAGAGCCGTTTGACCGGCAAAGGCACAAAACGAAAACTGTCGCCGCTCCACTGGCTGTAGAGCTGGATCAGATCGTAAATGTAGCCTCTGGGCTGCGCCGATTTAAAATCATAATGCGGGTAATAATCCAGTTGCTCTATACCTATCAGGTACTCCTTTGCTACAGCAGCCGCACTCAGACAGAGGCAAAACAGAGTCAGCACCAACGTCAATCGCATCCGGGTTCTCACAACAACTTAACACCCGTTAAAAATAGCGCAGAGCCATACCTGTTGACCAGAACTCTTTCCGGTACAAGCGAGAGCCGGGGCAGTGGCAAAAAACAGCAGCTGAATTAGACTGAGCAAACACCACGAATCACAAAGGAACTGTGATGAGTCTGGCCTTGATCCAAAGCCGAGCCCGTTGTGGCCTGCAAGCCCCCATAGTCACAGTGGAAGTGCATCTGAGCAGCGGCTTGCCCGCTTTTCTGCTGGTGGGTTTACCTGAAACTTCGGTAAAAGAAGCCAGAGACAGAGTGCGTAGCGCACTGCTGAACAGTGGGTTTGAGTTTCCGGATAAAAAAATCACCGTCAACCTGGCCCCGGCCGACCTGCCCAAAGAAAGTGGCCGTTTCGATTTGGCCATCGCCCTGGGCATTCTGAAAGCCAGCGGCCAGTTGCAGGCCGACACCTCAGGCTATGAATTTTATGGCGAGCTGGCGCTGTCCGGAGCCTTACGTCCTATTGTGGGTGAAATTCCGCTGATGCTGGCCTGCCAGCACGCAGGGCATCAGGCGCTGATGCCCTTGGACAACGCCAGTCAGGCCAGGCAGATCCCACAGGCTGTGGTGCATGGTGCCGCCCATCTGTTGCAGGTCCACGCCTTTTTGCAGCATGGGCAAGCATTGCCTGCCGTGCCTGAACTGCCGTTGGCATCCGCCACTGACTGGCCGGACTTACAGGATGTGCGGGGCCAGCAGCAGGCCAAACGCGCGTTGGAACTGGCGGCGGCCGGCGGCCACCATTTGTTGATGTATGGCCCGGCCGGCACCGGAAAGTCGATGCTGGCCCAACGCCTGCCAGGTTTGTTACCGCCTTTAACCGCCAGTGAAGCTTTAAGCTGCGCCGCCATTTATTCGATTGCCGGTCAGCCCAGACCCCTGGCTGACTGGCAGCAGCGCCCCTTTCGCCAGCCGCATCACAGCTGTTCAGCGGTGGCTCTGGTTGGCGGCAGCTCTGTGCCCAGACCTGGTGAAATCTCTTTGGCCCATCATGGGGTATTATTTTTGGACGAACTGCCGGAATTTCCCCGCACTGTGCTGGAGGTATTACGTCAGCCATTGGAAGCCGGTACTGTGTTTATTTCCCGCGCCGCCCGTCAGGCTGAGTTTCCGGCCGAATTTCAGCTGGTGGCCGCGTTAAACCCCAGCCCGTCCGGTCACCATCAGGATGGCCGCGCCAGTCACGAGCAGATCCGCCGTTACCTCAGCCGCTTGTCAGGTCCTTTACTGGACAGAATAGATTTGCAGGTTGAAGTACCGTTATTACCCATTCAGGCTTTGCACACACCGCAAACAACAGAGAGTACGGCGCAGGTACGCAGCCGGGTGTGGCAAGCCAGAGAGCGGCAACTGCAGCGCCAGCACAAAGCCAATGTGCGGCTGTCGCCTGCCGAGCTGGAGCAGTATTGTCAGTTAAGTCAGACTGACAGGGACTTTCTGGCGCTGAGCCTGGATAAACTGCAGCTGTCGGCCCGCTGCTACCACAAACTGCTCAGAGTGGCCCGCACCATTGCCGATCTGGCCGCCAGCCCCCAAGTCAGGCGAGAGCATATGCTCGAAGCCATCAGTTACCGGGCGTTTGACCGGTTGCTGCAGTACCTGCATCAGTCCTGATGGCCCAATACTGACAAGAGGCTATCGCCAGCACCCCGGCCAGCATCAGGCAGGCAAAAGGCACAGGGGTGCCGGTGTAACTCAGCGCCAGCAGGGGGCCGGCCACTGCACCGCTGCCAAACCTCAGTGTGCCTATCACCGCGGTCGCACTGCCACTGTGCTGCGGAAACTTCATCAGAATCATAGCGTCGGCATTGGTAGCGACCAAGCCCAGACAGCCCATCAGTGGCGCTATACACAGCACTGTCCACCACAAAGACCAGCCCAGCAGGTTCACCGTGACCAGGGCACTGGCACAAAACAGCGCACCCGCTAAACCTGCTTTGAGCATACGAGGCGATCCCACCCGTACCACCCATCGGCTGTTGGTAAAATTCGCCAGCATCAAGGCGCCGACATTGAGTGCAAACAGCAGGCTGAACTGCTGTTCATCCACGCCATAAAACTGGATATACACAAAAGGCACTGCGGTTAAAAAGCAGAAAAAGGCAAAGGAGCTGAACATGGAGGTGGCGATATAAGGCCGGGCTTTGGCCTGGGCAAACACCACTTTGTAGCCGGTCAGTAAATTCAGTTTACCTGCCAGCCTGGGCGTCGGATCGGGCAGGAAACGCCAGGCACAGCCCAACACCAGCAGCGCATAAAAGGCCAGCAACAAGAAGATATGCTGCCAGTGCCCCAGCCACAGCACCACACTGCCAATGGCCGGAGCAATCAGCGGTGCCAGCATCATAATCATCGACACATAAGACATGCCTTTGGCGGTATGCTCCTTGAACAAAGCGCGGATAATCCCAGGCACCACCACTGTGGCTGCACTGCCGAAAAAGGCCTGCACTGCCCGCAGAAAAATCAACTGATGCGCGTCCTGACAAAAGGACAACGCCAGACTGGCCAGCGCAAAACCACTCAAACCAAACAGGGCCAATGGTCTGCGCCCCCAATGGTCAGCCAGTGGACCAAACAGCAACATCCCCAGGCCATAAAAGGCCAGGTAACTGCTCAGGGATTGTTGGATCACCGCTATATCGGTACCCAGCTCCAGTGCCATTTGAGGCATAGCCGGCAGGTACATATCAATTGCCAGCGGGGTGCTGGCGATAATACTGGCTAACAATGCCAGCATCGCAAAGGAAACAGGAGACTTCATCAACAGACTTTTGGTTTCGAACCGAGAGGGCTTACTATGATAGCTGATCTGACACAAAAACCTGTTACTATCTGTCGCGCAGGGCGCCACTTTAAACCCAATTTATGCCAGACTTGAACCCAGAGCTGAGCCAGTTTTATGGACTTTATGAAATTTATCCTGTTTTGCCTTGGCCTTTGTCTGAGTAGCCTGGCCCACACCAGTCCTATCAAAGTTGGTTTGCATGACTCTGCCCCTTGGGCGTACCGCGACAGCCAGGGACAAATTACCGGCATTGATTACGACATAGTGCAGAACATTCTGCGCCAGCAAGGCATTGAAGCCGAATTTGAACTCTACAGCTACAGCCGCCTGCTCAAACTGTTTTCAGAGCACAAACTGGATATCGCCAGCCCTGTGGCTGTGCCTTACCCCGGGGCCTACTACAGCCAACCCTATTTTACCATCCAGGACGTGGTGGTCAGCCGTCGTGACAGTCCAATGCCAATTCGCCAGCTCTCTGATTTAAAAGGCAAAAGCATAGTGGCTTATCAACAGGCCAGTGCCGTGTTAGGACCAGATTTTGCCCAACAAATGAAGCAGGCTTATTACCTGGAAGAAGCAGACCGGAAAAAGCAGTTTGAACTGCTGTTTAATAACAGAGTGCAGTTGATTGTCGGCGACGAGCGGGTGTTGTCGTTTTACTCACGCACTTATTACGGCCCCAATTTACTGAGCATTTATCCGATTTTCCCTGCAGTCGATTACCCGGCAGCGTTCTGGAATGCCGGACTGCAGCAGCAATTTAATCAGGGCCTGGAACAGCTGAAGACACAAGGCAAGCTGGCAGAAATTTATGCGCAGCCTCGATTCTGAGGCTGCGACTTTGACGGCCCCGGCTCCAGTTTGCGGATTTCACGGGCCGGATTACCGGCCACCAGACTAAAAGCCGCCACATCCCTGGTCACCACAGCACCAGCGGCCACCACGGCACCATTGCCTATGCTGACACCAGGCATAATCAGCGCACCGCCGCCTATCCAGACCGAGTCGCCTATGGTGACAGGCAACCCTTGCTCCACCCCAGTTTTCCGCAGCTCCGCGTCCAATGGATGAGTCACGGTATAAATCTGCACCCCAGGCCCCAATAACACGTCGTTGCCAATGCGTATCGGCGCCGCATCCAGCATCACGCAGTGATGGTTGGCGTAAAAATTGTTCCCCAGTTCAATATGAACACCGTAATCGCAATAAAAGTCTGGCTCAATGTAACAACGGCTGACCCGGGCAAAAAGTTGCTTTGCCAGTTGCTGATGCGCCTTCACCGGTACAGGTCCCTGCTGGTTTATTTGCCTGCACAAGGCTTTGGCTTTTTGCCGCATCGCGACCAGCTCTTTGTCCCCGGCGTTAAACCAAAGCCCGCTGCGCATTTTTTCCAGCTCAGTCATTTTTCATTTCCCTCTGCATCACCCAATTCTGAGTTATGGTCTTCATGTTAAAAATCGGCTTATACTAGGTTAAATTCTGTCTGGCTGTAGAGAACACAATGAAAAAGAACAAAATTATTACCACTGAAGAAATTCTGCTGACGTTATGCCGCTCTGTCACCGATGTGTTATCCGCGGCTGGCAACCACAATGTCAATTACTCCCCTATGGTGCAGAAGATCCACAAAACCTGCCTGCGCCCTGACCTGGGTTGTTTTGTGTTATTTGATGGCGGCTTCTCCGGCCTGGTGATTATGAACTTCACCGCATCGGCAGCGATGGAAATTTACCGCAAATACCTGATGAGCATGGGCATGCCAGAATCCGAACTGGCGCAGTTCCACACCTCCGATGAAGTGGGCAATGTGATGGGTGAACTGATGAACCAGATTGTCGGTGACTTTACCAACAGGGTACGGCAGGAACTGCAAACCTCCATCAACCAGAGCCAGCCGAAAATGATGGCCATTAACAAGCAGGTGCAGATCATGGTCAATACCCAGCTGGACCAGCCTCAGGCGCGTCGTGTCACCTTCAGTACACCAAGCCACGCCATTTTTTATATGGAACTGTCGATGGACAAAACCGAGTTTATCCAGCTGCATGACTTTGCGCCTAATGCCGAAGAGAACCCGGATGATATTCTGGCCAACGCCACGCAAAGCGAACAGGTGGCGCCAGCCGCTGTGGTCGATGACGCAGACGATGATTTTCTGAAAAACCTGGGTCTATAGAGCCCCAGGCCTACCGGAGCGGTGAAAACGCAATACAAAACGCGCACCGCCCCAACTGTTGCTTTGTACTTCCAGCTCAGCCTGATGCCACTCCAGCACCCGGCAGACAATGGCCAACCCCAGCCCAAAACCACCAAAACCTTTTTGCCGGCTTGGGTCCAGCCGGACAAATGGTTTCAGAATTTCAGCCCGCTGGGCGGCCGGAATACCGGGGCCATCATCATCCACCTGCAACAGACAGTCGGTAGCCGTTAACTGCAGGCTCAGCAATACCCGGCTTTTGGCATACCTTTTGGCGTTAACCACTAAATTCTGCACAGCCCGCTCCAGATAATGTGCATCACACCACCAGAGCGCCACAGGTGGCAGCCGGGTTTCGATGGCAGCGCCGGGCAAAGGCGACAGTTTTTCACAAAGGTTCTGCAACAGCTCGGTCAGGTCCACCTGCTGCCAGTCCAGCGCTGGCTGCGCCGACTCCAACCGGGCATAGTCCAGCATTTCATCGACCAGCAGCTCCAGCTCTTTCACATCCTTCAGCATCAGCTCTTTTTCCGTTTCTGGCAGCGACGACAACTCCAGTGCAAAACTGAGCCGGGCCAGTGGAGTACGCAGCTCATGCGACACCGCCTGCGTCATCTCGCGTTGCAACCCCAACAACCGCTCGATCTGCTGACGCATTTGCTGAAAGCTGTGGGCAATTGGCGCAATAAAGGAACGTACAGGTAAGGCCTCAACGGGTGACTGGCCCTGCTGCAGCTGTTGCTTCAGCCGTTGTAAGTCACGGGCCACAGGCCAGAGCCACAACCAGACCGCCACGGCCAGCAACCCCAAAAACAACAAGCTGAACCAGTACCCTGGCACCTGACTGTCATCGGTCAGATCCAAAGGTCCAAGCTGCCACAGCTGCTGCTGTTGCATGGCGTAAAAAAATGCCTGGTCTTTGGTAAAGAGCGGGATCACCTCACCTTGTTGCAATTGCTGCAACTCGGCGTCAGACCAAAGAATGCTGCCTTCAGGCAAAGCGGTGACCGGCAACACCAGATCATGGCTGTTGGCGGCTAACTGCTGTTGTTTCAGCTGCTGACTGATTTGCCCGGCCAGCACCAGTACCCAAGCCGGCACCTGCTCGGCATGCACCTGTTGCCAGAGCCGCTCGACCGTCCAGCCAATGCCAACCAACACCAGCGAGATAAACAAATAAAAATGTAAGAACAGCCTGGGCATGGCTGCGAATGGCTTTTTGTCAGTCATTCCAGGCGTCAGCGACAAACAAATACCCTTTGCCCCAGACGGTTTTTATCCGAAAAGGGGTGTCGGCATTGTCGTTTAATTTACGGCGTAAATGCGATACCCGCACATCGACGGTGCGGTCCAGACCGTCGTATTCACGGCCGATAATCTGCTTGTGAATGGCTTCACGTTTCACGGTCTGGCCAGCGTGTTTGGCCAGCATCCATAATAAATCAAACTCATAGCTGGTCAGTTCCACCAGCTCAGCACCATAATGCGCTTCCCGCGCACTGTTGTTCAGTTTCAGTTTGCCAAACTGCAATTCCTGATTATCGCTTTTACTGGCCGCCTGAGTCCGTCGCAGCAAGGCATTGACCCTGGCCAGCAACACCCTGGGTTCCACCGGTTTAATGACATAATCATCGGCGCCCAGTTCCAATCCCAGCACCTGGTCAATATCACTTTGTTTGGCGGTCAGCATCAGAATGGGTGCCTGAAACCAGGCCCGGATAGTACGGCAGACAGTAAACCCATCCATACCTGGCAGCATTAAATCCAGAATGAGTAAATCAGGCGCAAAGGACTGACAGGCCGCCGCCACAGTGTCACCCCGGCTTTCCAGCCGCACTTCAAAACCTTGTTGCTGCAAAAAGCTTTGCACCAGGCTGGCCAGCCGGGCGTCGTCTTCGACCAGTAAAATTTTATGCATCAGAATACACTCCAGGGCGCTACCAGACGCCGTCTTTTTTCAGGTTGCCGGCTTAACACCACCAACTCCTTTTGCAATAACACCCGCTCTCCCTGCTGCAAACTCAACACGCCTTTATCCGGCCAGACAATGTTTTGTTGCCAGTGCCCAGACTGAGCATCCTGCCAGCAGGATAAATTCTGCTGCGCCAGTGTCAGGCACAAATTCAGACTGGCACTGTGTTGCCAGTGCACCGACAGCTGTGCCTCGCAGGCTTGTTCAGGTAACGCAGAAATACAAAAAGCCGGACTGACCGACCAGCATAAATCTTGGTTACATTCTGGTTTTGGGGCGGGCGCCAGCCACAACTGGCTGGACAATATCAGCCCAAACATGCTCTATCCCTGCCTTAAAAAAATTGGTAACTCACCCCGACAAACCAGGTATGCACCCTGGAGCTTTTTACCAAAGGACTGTCTGTCATTGCATCATCCAGCAACAGCATACGATAGAAGCTCAGCAAGGACCATTGGGGTGTTAACGCTTTTTGCCAGCCCAGCCTTAGTTCAGGTTGCCAGCTGGCTTCCCCCCGATAACGCTGCAGATAAAACAGCTCCGAATCATCCAGCCCATAATACCTGTCTATCAGCTTCCGGCTTTTCCAGTGCAGATTGGCGCCCAGCTGCAGCTGACCTCCGGCCAGAGGGACCTGAGTGCTGGCTGAGACACTGGCATTCTGGCCGTCATAAGCACCGCTGGCGTCCTGCATCAGGTTCATACCCAGTTGCCAGCCCTGACCGAACCATTGCAATTGCACGCCAGCATCCCAGGCTGTGGGTCTTTTATTCACCTCAGTGACAGACACCATCGCCATTTGTTTGGTCGTCCCTGTATCGACTTCTGGCGGCAACAGCGAGCCCGAGGTGCTGTAGGTCATCAGGTTGCCGGCAAACCAGCGCTGAAAATAGCCTTTTTCCTGATTCAGCTTCACCACAAGGCTCATCACAAAATCAGGCTGCTGCACCAGGCTGTAACCTGCCGTGGTGTTATCCCAAAACCAGCGGTCGCCGTAATAACTGACATCCGGTATCAGCAACAAAGGCACATTTTCGCCCTGATGCAGAGGATTGGTGCGTTGACCCAGGCCAAAGGCCAGCGCCAGATTCAGCTGGCCTGATTCCACACAATCAGCGGACGCAGATGTTTCTGTGCAGGAGGCAAAAGCAGTCTGGAGACCGCTGAGACACAACAGCACAATCATCAGCAGTTTCTTCATAGGAATAACTCACTAGGGCCTGTGGACGTTCGAGATTAAATTTTGTCCGCTCTGGTGGCGTTCTGAACGCGAAACGAGGAGCGAAGTTTAGTTCGTCTGAATAAGCGACGAGTGACAAAGTTCAGGGTGCGGCCAGACTGCTGCAAAAATACCCCTGAAACCTCAACCAGCCCTCATCAGATGGCGATACTTTAGCAGTTTCTGAAAACCAGCTTAAGCCAACATAACAATGTTTCACAAAATGCATGACAATTTTTGCACGTTGGTCTGCCGCGATCCAATCCAGCGGAATAATGCTATGATGCCGCATCAGTCGTAAACAGCACCGAATCCTCAGATGAAGTCAGACAAAACGCAATGGCCCGTACTAAAAGGAAAAGCGACCTCTTTTGATATCGCTTATCTGGCAGGGGTGTCTCAATCCACAGTGTCGCGCGCGCTGCGCGACAGCCCGGCTGTGAATCAGGAAACCAAAGATAAAATCTTCGCTATTGCCAAGCAGTTGAATTACAAGGTGGATAAAAACGCCAGCAACCTGCGTAAACAACGCAGTGGTACTTTGGCCTTGTTGTTGTTTGAAGACCCGACTGTGGACGAATCGCAGATTAATCCGTTTTTCCTGTCGATGCTGGGCAGCATTACCCGCGCCTGCAGTCAGCGGGGTCATGATCTGTTGGTGTCCTTTCAGCAACTGAGTAACGACTGGCATGCCGATTACGAAGACAGTAAAAAAGCCGATGGCATTATTCTGCTGGGCTATGGCGACTACAAAGATTACGAAGAAAAACTGGATACCCTGCTGGCACAACAAACTCATTTTGTCTGCTGGGGGGCCGAAGTACTGAACCATCCGGAAGTGACCATCCGCAGCAATAACCTCGAAGGTGGCAAACTGGCCGGCCAGCATTTATTGGGCCTGGGCCGGCGCCGTTTTGCCTTTATTGGCAATGCCTCGGCAGGCAGCCCGGAGTTTTTTGACCGTTATCAGGGCATGCTGAAAGCCATTGCAGAGGCGGGTATAGACGAATCCCAGGTGGCGCAGCTGGATGCCATCTCCACTGAACAGGCTGGTTTTGACGCCATTATGCAGCTGCAGGCCCAAGGCAACGACTTTGACGCCCTGTTTTGTGCCAGCGATTTGATCGCCATAGGGGCGATGCGTGCGCTGCAAAAACTCGGCAAACGCATACCCGAAGATGTGGCTGTGGTGGGTTTTGACGATATTCCGGTGGCGTCGTTTTCGTCGCCAGCCCTGACGACCATAGCGCAGAACACCTCTTTGGCCGGTGAAATGCTGGTGGTGAACCTGCTGCGCCTGATTAACCATGAAACGGTGCAACTGACGGAAATTGAACCGAAAATTGTGGTGCGTCAGTCCTGCGGCGCGCAAAGCTGAGCCAACCCGCCCCCTATGCACTTACGTAACCAACACCTGCACGGCTATGATTTCGCCGCATTAACCTTGGCCAATGCGGCCTTACAGCCCTTTGTGCGCGACAATGGCTATGGCCGTTTATCCATTGACTTTGCCGACCCTGCGGCAGTTTTACAGTTAAACAAAGCTTTATTAGCCCACCACTATGGTGTGCAGCACTGGCAATTGCCGGACGGCTTTTTATGCCCTGCCGTGCCTGGCCGGGTGGATTACCTGCACCATCTGGCCGACCTGCTGGCAGAGGAAACCGGCAAACTGGTGAAAGGCCGCAAGGTACAGCTGCTGGACATTGGCACCGGTGCCAACCTGATTTACCCACTGCTGGCGCAGGCCGACTACGGCTGGCAGGTAGTGGCAGCAGAACTGGACCCGGACGCTCTGGCTGTGGCCGCGCAGCTGATAGAACAGAACCAGCTGCAGGGGAAAATTTCGCTGCGCCAGCAGGCTTCGGCACAACAGATCTTTAACGGCATTATTGGCCCCAAAGATTTATTTGAACTGACAATGTGCAACCCGCCTTTTCATGCCACAGAGCAAGAAGCAGCCGCCGGTACCGAACGCAAACAACGTCAGCTCGGCTTAACCGGCAGCGGGCTGAATTTCGCTGGCCGCCGCCATGAGCTGGTCTGTGAAGGGGGTGAACTGGGGTTTATCCGCCAGATGATTGATGAAAGCAAAACCTTCGCCAGCCAGGTGCTCTGGTTCAGCAGCCTGGTGTCCAAAGCCGATCACCTGCCAGCGTTAACCAGACAGGCGCAGCAAGCCGGAGCCGAAGTCAAATCCATTGAGATGCAACAAGGCCAGAAAAGCAGCCGCATTCTGGCCTGGAGCTGGCAAAACGCCAAACAGCGTCAGTTATGGTGTCAGTACAGATTGAAATAATCCCGGCTGAATGAACGCTGCCAGAAACAACAAAGCCGCTGTATCAGCGGCTTTGTTGTCAATCACGGCAGCAGTTACTCTTTGCTGTCTTTATCCTGCACCAGCCAGACCGACAGGGCGCCCAGCACCATAGAGCCACCGGCCAGCATCACAATGTACACCGCATTGTTGGCAAACAGGTTGCCTAAGATCCAACCGGCCAGCAGGCCTGAGATAATCTGTGGTGCGGCTATGGTGAAGTTAAAAATCCCCATATAAACGCCGGTGCGGTGCGCTGGCAATGCACCCGCCAGAATGGCGTATGGCATGGCCAGAATAGCGGCCCAGGCAATACCAATGCCGACCATAGGGAACATCAGGCTCAGGGCCCCTTGTGGAATAGTGACCTGGGTGATCAGTAAATCCACTTCAATCATGCTGGGGTCTTTAAACAGAATAAAACTCAGGTAACCCAAACCACCGCACAGCAGCGCGGCTGAATACACCAGACGGCGGCCAAACAGGTTGGCCAGTTTGGCCATCACCAGCGCGAACAGCACGGCAAACAAAGAATAACCGGCATACAGAATACCCACCCAGTCGCCTGCAGCACCTTTGGCGGCGGCAATATCGGCCGGCAAGCCTCCCATCTGGGTGATATACGCCGGGTCAAACCATTGCACGTCCACGCCCCAGCTGTGCTGAGCAATAGCAGCCGGGAAATAAGTCCACATAATAAATAACGAAAACCAGGAGAAAAACTGTACCAGCGCCAGCTGACGCATAATACGTGGCATGGTTTTGGTGGTTTGCCAGAAACCGGCCAGCTTTTCGCCAAAGCTTTTTTCGGCAGGTTCAGCAGGCTGCGCGGTTTCACCTTTGTAGGCAAAGTACTGCTCCGGCGGGTATTCATGAGTGCGGTACACAGTCCAGGCCACTGAGCCCAGCAAAATAGCGGCCCCAATATAGAAAGACCAGACCACGGAAGGCGCCACTTCACCCGGTGTGGAGGCATTGTTCAGCCCCATCACATTGGTCAGCACAAAAGGCAATACAGAACCGACCACAGCGCCAATATTGATCAGCAGCGTTTGTACTGAGTAACCCAGGTTACGCTGATTGGCCGGCACCATGTCCGACACCAAAGAGCGGAACGGCTGAAAGGTGACGTTAAAGGCGGCGTCTTTAATGGCAAAAATCACCAGACCAAACAACATAGGCGGAATAAAAGCCACCACCATCGACGAGTTTGGCAACAGCAACATGGCCGCCGCCGCCACTAAGGCCCCACCCAGCATAAAAGGCAAACGCCGGCCCAGTTTATTCCAGGTGCGGTCAGACGCCGCGCCCACAATTGGTTGCACCAGCAAGCCCATAATAGGGGCGGCCAGCCAGAATAACGATAACGACGATAAATCGGCGCCTAAGTCGGATAAAATACGGCTGACATTGCCGTTTTGCAGTGCAAAGCCAATTTGCACCCCCAAAAAACCGAAACTCAGGTTCCAGATCTGCCAGAAGCTTAACTGTGGTTGTTTCATCTGCTGTCCTGTTGTCTTATTAAGCCCTGCAGTGCAAACAACTTTAGGGGCTGTTGCCAGAGAGCGTCCGGACTGAAGTCCTGTTTTAGAATATGTGTCACCGATACCGCGTTTGCTGCGGCAGTACGACAGACACTGCCAACGCGCGCGGGTGCCCGATTAGAGCAGCTTTTCCATGCTACTACAGATGAATACGTATTCAAGCAGCCAGCTCTCTTTTGGCTGCCTGCGGTGACTCACTTTAAGCACTGAAACAGACCCAGAGTTTTAGCTAGGTCAATTCAACGATGCACTGCATGCTTTGCAGTTGTTTGGCGAGCGGCTTAAAGCCATCTGGACATTGGTACCCGAGATCAATATTCAGTACATTTTTGTCGTTGTGGTAAAAATTAATCACCACCACTTCGTCATCAAACCTGTTCAGCCGGAACACCGCCTTATCCACAGCAATAGACGCACCGCTACCAAGCTGCACTGTTCCCTGCTGCACGACAATCGCCAGAGTTTTGGGTTTACAGACAAATACGATGAATTTCCCACCATAAAAAACCAAAGCGCCGTGTGCCACTATGGTCGCAGTCAGGTAATTCATATCGACGACTGAAGCCGAGTTAAAGACCTTGTCATGGAAGGCATAAAAAACCAGCAAAAAGAGGAGTGTGACCAAAAAGTTCGCACTGGATAGCAACCACGCAGTATAACTTTTAAATAAAGTGAAATTCGCCATTGGAAATCCTTTTCGACTGCAGCTTTGCACTCAACGCACATGCCTGCGTATTTTTACTGTGGCTGATGGCAAGAGGGTGGCCACTGCGTAATCAACAAAAATAAAGCCCCAGACAGTCCAGGGCTTATAAAGGGTTAATTCAACCAACTCAATGCATTAGCGCTTACCAAATCTTCACCCGCACATCGTCCGGTCTGTACATGCCGTCACCCGGTTTGACGTCGAAGGTCTGGTAGAACTCAGGCATATTCGACAGCACGCCCAGCACGCGGTACATGCCCGGAGAGTGCGGGCCTGTGATCACTTGCTGACGCAGTGCGGCGTCGCGGAACTTGATACGCCACACCTGAGACCAGCCCATAAAGAAGCGCTGATCGCCCGTGAAGCCGTCCAAAACCGGCGCTGCTTTGCCCTGCAAAGAATTCTGGTAGGCTTTAAAAGCCACGGTCAGGCCACCCAAATCGGCAATGTTTTCACCCAGGCCCAACGCGCCCTGCAGTTTTAAATCGTCAATAGGGTTAAAGGCACTGTACTGCTCAACCATCAGTTGGGTGCGCTTTTTAAACTGCTCGGCATCCACCGGCTTCCACCAGTCTTTCAGGTTACCGTTGCCATCAGAGCGGCTGCCCTGGTCGTCAAAGCCGTGGGTAATTTCGTGACCAATCACACCACCGATAGCGCCGTAGTTCACCGCGTCATCGGCGTCCACATTAAAGAATGGTGGTTGCAGAATAGCGGCCGGGAACACAATTTCGTTCATCGTCGAGCTGTAGTAGGCGTTCACTGTCTGAGGTGTCATGCCCCACTCAGTGCGGTCTACTGGCTTGCCCAGTTTGTCAATCATGCGGTCGTATTCACACTGGCTGGAGCGCTGCATATTGCCCATCAAATCACCACCTTTGATTTCCAGGCAGCTGTAGTCACGCCAGACATCCGGATAACCAATTTTGGTGTTGAACTTGGCCAGTTTTTCCTGTGCCGCCAGTTTGGTTTCTGGGCTCATCCACTCCAGACCATCAATCGACTCTTTAAACGCCAGCCGCAGGTTTTTGATCAGCTGATCCATCCGTTCTTTGGCTTCAGGTTTAAAGTAGCGCTCAACGTACATTTTGCCGACCATAAACCCCAGCGCCTGCTGCACAGATTCCACCGCCCGTTTTTCACGCTCACGTTGGGCTTCCAGGCCAGATAAGGTTTTGCCGTAAAACTCGAAGCTGGCCTCGTCAAAGGCTTTGGCCAGGCTGTCGCTGTTGGCGCGGACCAGATGGAACTTCAGGTACGTCTGCCAGTCTGCCACTGGAATTTCGGCCTGCAGTTTGGCAAAAGCAGCCAGATAGGTTGGCTGACGTACGACAACCTCACTGACTGTATCCAGCCTGGCCGCTTTCAGCAGCGCCGCCCAATCCAGGCCAGGTGCGGTTTCGGCCAGTTGAGCCACTGTCAGCTTGTTGTACGTGGCATTGCGGTCGCGGTTTTGTACCCGGCTCCACTGCTCTTTCGCCAGTTTCTCTTCAATAGCGTACACAGTGGCAGCCACTTTAGCCGGCTCTTGCCAGCCGGCCAGCTCGGCCACTTTCTGGATATACGCCAGGTATTTGGTTTGTGTCTCTTTCGATTTTTCGTCGCTGTTCAGGTAGTAGTCGCGGTCTGGCATACCCAAACCGGCCTGATTCAGCATAGTGGTGTATTGATCAGACTGTTTCTGATCCTGACCGACAAAGAGCACCACAGGGGTTCCCACACGGTAGGCCTGCCATTCGCCCCAGAGTACAGCCAGATCTGCATGGGTTTTCAGGCTGTCGATGCGCTCAAAACCTGCCGTCAGCGGGGTCAGGCCCAGCTTGTCCAGCGTTTCAGTGTCCATATAAGAGCGGTACAAGTCAGCAATTTTCTGTGCGTCTGTGCCTGCATCCGCAGGTTGTGCCGCCAGCTCTTTCACAATAGCCAGCACTTGTTTGTCAGCATTTTCGCGCAGCTCATCAAAGCTGCCCCAACGGCCTTTATCAGCCGGAATTTCGGTGCGTTCCAGCCACTGGCCGTTTACGTAGCGGAAAAAATCCTGTTGTGGTTTAACGCTGGTGTCCATATTGGCCACTTCAATGCCGGACGTCAGTTGTTTTTGTTCTGCCACAGCCGCTGGCTTGCTGTCAGCAGGCACAGCCTGTTGCGGCTGACCACAACCGGCCAGTGCAGCCAGTACGGCCACCGCCAGTAAGGATTGATGTTGCATAAGAACCTCGTTGAATTTCGTTATTTTTTATTGAGATACACACTGCGCCTAAGCGCATCCTGGACCGGACCAGTGTAAAGAAAAGCCTGCTGATGTCCAGCAGGCTTGTATGGATTAACGACCAACTGGCCGCTGTTTAAGGTAACAGGATGTGTAGCAGCACTGTGCCCCGGGCCGGAACAGTGAGCTGTGAGCCCAGTTGCACCGCCTGGTCTGTCAGCAGATTGGTCGCTTTGGCCCCGGCAGGCATCAGCTCGGCAAAACGGCTTTGCGGCAACAGACTGTCGCTGTTGTTTTTATTAAAAAACACCCAGATTTGTTCCTTGTCGTTGTAACGGGCGTAACTGTAAACCCCATCCAGGGGGCTGAAATGTTTCATCTTGCCCTGCTGCAACACCTGTTGGTTTTTGCGCAGATTGGCCAGCCGTTTCACCAGCTGCTGTGCCTGTTGCTGCTGCGCTGTTAAACCTTTGCCGGTAAAGGCATTGCGGTCATCGCCCGCCCAGCCGCCGGGAAAATCACTGCGCACCAGGCCATCGTCCCGTTGTTTCGGGCTTTGCGCCAGAATTTCGGTGCCGTAATACAGCTGCGGAATACGTGGGCTGGTAAACAGATACACCAGGGCCATCCGGTACAGGTCAACGTCATTGTCCAGCAGTGAAAACAGCCGGGCTGTGTCGTGGTTGCCTTCAAACAGCACCAGGTTGGTCGGGTCTGGATACAGCACATCGTTGGCCAGGGCTTCATACAATTTCACCCAACCGGCATCCCAACTCTCAGGCGCAGTTAAGGCCCCCAGCAACGCATAATAGAGCGGAAAATCCATCATGCTGGGGGTGTAGGACACATAGCCGTCAGGGTTCTGTTTGCCACGTTGCCAGTACGACACCACCTGCGGGTTGGCACTCCACTCTTCACCGACAATATTGAAATTGGGGTACTCGGTCATCAGGCGTTTCGACCAGGCGGTTAAGAAGTTTTTGTCAGCATAAGGGTAAGTGTCTTCCCGAATACCGGATAAATCGGCATATTCCACCCACCAGACCGAGTTCTGGATCAGGTAAGTCGCCAGCAGCGGGTTGCGCTGGTTGAGATCAGGCATGCTGTCGACAAACCAGCCATCCACAAAAGCTTTTTTATCGGCGTCCGACGCATAAGGGTCCTGCACCGTGGTGCGGGCATGGTTGGTCGGCTGGAAGCTGCCGCCATAATTCAGCCAGTCGTTGGACGGTAAATCCTTTACCCACCAGTGATCCACCCCAATATGGTTGACCACTATGTCCTGGATCACCCCTATGCCGTGCTTTTTGGCGGCCGCAACAAAGGCCTGGTAGCTGGCATTGCTGCCAAAACGCGGGTCAATTTTGTATAAATCTGTGGCGCCATAGCCATGGTAGGAATAAGCCGCGCTGTTATTTTCCACCAAAGGCTGCGGCCAGATTTGTGTGATGCCGAGCTGCTGCAAATACGGCAGCGCCTGTTGCATACCGGCAATATCGCCGCCATGGCGGCCACCCGGATTGCTTCTGTCCAGCCGGTCTGGCAAACCCGCCACGCTGTCGTTGCCCGGGTCACCGTTGACAAAGCGGTCTGGTGTAATCAGATAAATAGTATCTTTCTGGCTGAAGCCCTGCCGCTCTGCTGAGCCTGCACGCCGTGGTAACAGGCGGTACTGATAACGGCTTTGCTCTTTGCCACTTTGCGAAAACACCAGATCAAACTGACCCGGCTGCACGTCGGCCGCCAGCTGCAGGTCAATAAACAGGTAGTTCGGGTTCGCCGTTTTCTGAATACCTGTGACACGGACACCGGGGTACTTCAGGCTCACAGTTGAATGCTGGATCCCTTTGCCATACACCATCAGCTGCAGGCTGGGTTCTTTCATCCCTGCCCACCAGAAGGCGGGCTCCAGCCGGTCTATAGTCGCAGCCCCGGCTGAGGCCGCCATCAGCGAAATACTTAGCCACAGAACCTGTTTCATCTTAGCTCCCTGTTGTCAGTTGCAGCTGATGCCGTGCTCGCTGCCAGTCGAATTTCAGCCATACCTTGTTGTTGGTTTTATCCCGGTAGAAGCCAACCGCCGCCCCGTCCAGCGCAGCCTGGCTTGGCAGCTCTGGCAGGGTCTGACCATCCAGCGTGATGGCGCTTGCCTTACTAAATTGATGCACCACCAGCGTCAGGCTGCGTTGTGCTGGCATACCGGCATACCCCAGGCCAGTGCGATCTAAGCTCAGTTGCAACTGACCTTGGGCATAAGTGGCATTGAATTTCAGCAGCTCATACTGGCCTTTGGCCAGGCTGTCTGGCGAGCGGCCATCGTCTTCGAACATCTCTCCCTGTGCCTGACTGACGCTGTCGTCATGGTAATAATGCAGTTCCAGCTGACGGCTGCTGTATTGGCTCAGGCTCTGCACGGCCGGTACCAAAGGCACAAAAGCACCGGCTTTGACCAGCACAGGTAAAGTGCTCAGGCTGGTCGGCTGCTCAATACTGCGGCCACCTTCGTAGCGCTGGCCGGTGAAATAATCCAGCCAGACGCCTTGAGGCAGCTGCACTGTTACGGCTTTTACGCCCGGTGCTGTGACCGGGGTAACCAAAAAGGCATCCCCCCAGAAGTAGCTGTCTTTATTCAGCATCAGCTGTGGCTGGCTGTCGTCCGCAAAAAACAGCGGCCGCATCAGGGGTAAGCCCAAAGTGGAGTTCTGGTAAGCCAGGGTGTAATTGTACGCCGCCATGCGGTAACGCAGCTTGACGAAAGGCCGCAGCAGGTCCTGAGTGGCCTGGTCGTGAAGCACAGGCTCAGGCGCTATATGCTCCTGCGCATGAGGCCGGAACACGGGCTGAAACACACCGTATTGCAGCCAGCGCACATAGAGCTCCTGATCGAATTGCTCACCACCGGCAAAACCGCCCAAATCGGAATGGGTATAACCCATGCCCAGCAGGCCCATTTGCAGTGCCAGTTCCACTTGTGGTTTTAAGCCGCCCCAGGAGCGGTCAACATCCCCAGTCCAGGGGATCATGCCGTAGCGCTGCGACCCGGCAAAACCGGCGCGCATCATAATCATCGGCCGCTGCTGTGGCTGCTGCTCAAGGCGGTTCTGGTACAACATAGCGGCCCATTGATGGCCGTAGGCATTGTGAATTTCATCGGCGGTGCCCACAGAGTGCACTGTGTCATAAGGGTGCACTTCAGGCTCGCCTAAATCGCCCCACCAGCCGGCCACGCCGTCTTGGGCCAGTTGGTTGTAAATACCGTTAAACCAGGCCTGGCCGTCTTTGGAAAACACATCCACCAGGCCGGTATTGCCAAAGTAGAAATCAAAACGCTTTGGCTGTCCCGCCAGGTTTTTCGCCAGCGCATTGGCAGCCACGGCTTCATCCCAGCGTTTGGAACTGCTCAGCACAAAAGGTTCGGTGATCAGAATGGTGTTGACGCCTTTGGCTTTTAAATCTGCAATCATTTGTTTTGGTTGCGGGAAAGCCTCGTTGTCCCAGGCCAGGTTGCCCATATGGCCCTGAATGTCTTTGCCAAACCAGTACAGGTCCAGCACCAGCGCGTCGAGCGGAAAATCGGCATCATGGAACTTCTGCACTATGTCACGGCTTTGCTGCTCAGAGCGGTAACCAAAACGCGAAGCAAAGTTGCCCAAGGCCCAACGCGGCGGCAAAGGTTGTTTCCCTGTGGCATTGACATACTGCTGCATTAACTGCGGGTAGCCTGGGGCCGTCATCACCAGGTAAGCCGTGCGGCCAGCAGCGGCTTCAAACTGCAGCACGTCTTTTTCTGTCGCGCCTAAATCAAGGAAACCACTGGCGCTGTTGTCAAACACCAGCGCGTATTTTTTGCTCGACAGCACAGCCGGCAAACCAAAATACATTTGTTTGGTTTCGCCGTTGTAGCCATAACTGGCTTTGTTGTAGAGCGGCAGGCGCTGGCCCCTTCTGTCCATACCAAGCACCCGCTCGCCACCACCCAGCAGTTTTTCGTCCGGCGTTAACGCAAAGCGAAAACCACGCAGGGTTTGATGGGCAAAATAACCGGCTTCTTCGGCCAAAATAAGCTCTTTGCCCCGGTAAAACTGCAACTGCAGCGGTGATTTTTGCAGCCGCACCTGCAGCTGGTCCGTGCCAAACTGCAACGCTGTATTGTCGTCTTTCAGTTGGGCTGGCAAGGCCAGTTCAGGTTCAGCCAGGGCAAAAGAGGGCAGCTGTTTGACGCCGGGCTGTTGGTAAAACACCTCCACCGCACCGCTGCTTTTAAAACTCAGTTGCAGCTGGTACTCGTCGGTCTGCACCTGCAGCCTGTTTTGCTGCAATTGGTGGGATTGGTACTCGGCGGCGGCCGCCGACAGCGGAAAAGCCAGACAAAGGGCCAGCACCCAGCCACGGCAACTCATCAGATCCAGATTATTCATTTACTCTCCTGTCACAGTACTCAGGCGTTTTTGGCGACATGCGCCAGAAACTGCTGGTGACTGCCAAGACGTTCAGTGGTTTTCGCAAAGATAACTTTCAGATTCTGCAGCATATCCTGTAACTGCGCTTCCGATAGCGCATCCACCAGGGGATGATGATCGGCCGGGATCAGTCCCTGCCCTATCATCACCTGCTGCCAGGCAATTTCGCTGAACAGTTCATCCTGCTCACGACACACCAGGCCAGACTGGGCAAACAGCTGCATTTTGCGTTGCAGACTGTCAGGCACCGCCATGTTCTGGCAATCACGCCAGAATTTACTGTCCTGCCGGCGGTTCAGCTTGTAATGCAGAATAATAAAGTCGCGGATTTGTTCGAATTCGGTTTTTGACTGGCGGTTGTACTCGGCTCTGTCCGCATCATTAATGCCCAGATGCGGAAAAAACTTCAGCAATCGCAGCACACCGGACTGGATCAGGTGAATGCTGGTGGATTCGAGCGGTTCCAGAAAACCGCTGGATAAACCAATGCTGACCACATTGCGCTGCCATTGCTGCAGGCGCCGCCCGGTGCGGAATTTAATCACCCTGGGTTCAGCCAGTGCTTCGCTGTCCAGATTGCTCAGCAACAGCTGTTTGGCTTCCTCGTCTGTACAGTATTTACTGGAATACACAAAGCCATTGCCGGTGCGGTGCTGCAGCGGAATACGCCATTGCCAGCCGTTGGCATGGGCAATGGAACGGGTATAAGGCACTATGGGTTCGGTTCGGGCCGAAGGCACAGCCACGGCGCTGTCAGCTGGTAACCAGTGTGACCAGTCTTCAAAGCCTGTATTCAGGGTTTTATCGATCAGCAGGCTGTGTAAACCACTGCAGTCGAGAAATAAATCGCCTTCAATACGTTCGCCCGATGCGAGCACCAATGCCTCGATATCGCCACTTTGTGGGTTTTGCTGCACTGAAGCCACTTTACCTTCAATGCGCTTTACGCCAACCGACTCGCTGTATTTACGTAAAAACCGGGCATACAGGCCGGCATCAAAGTGATAGGCATAGGTCAGGCCACCCAGATTGACCCCTTCAATCCTGTCCAGTTTGCTGAATTTGTTCTGTAACGATGCCTGATAATTCAGCGAAAAATCCCAATAACCATAGCCCATGCCCAGTTGTTCGGACCGACGCCAGAAATGGTTGAAATGGCAAAAAGGGAAGTCTTTGCCTACTGTGCCAAAGGCATGCATATAGCTGTCGCCCACGGCCCCCCAGTGTTCAAACTGAATACCCAGTTTGATGCTGCCCATGGTTTCGCGCAGAAAATCTTCTTCCTGCAAACCCAAAGCCGCATTCAGGCTTTGAATAGGCGGTATGGTGGCTTCGCCCACACCGACTATGCCAATATCATCCGATTCGACCAGGCTGATATCCAGCACCTTGCCGAGAATTTTCACTAACAACGAGGCGGAGATCCAACCGGCGGTGCCGCCTCCCAAAATCACCACTTTTTTTACTGGTTTCTGCTGCATCACTGCCTCTTCAGGTGTCCGCTTTACGCCTTGTCACTACGCTAACATGGTCACGAAAAAAAACCCCAGTCAATGCCGGGGTTTTCTGCCGAAACAGCTGTTACATTTTGTAGCTGAAACCTAACAGGAAGGTTCTGCCGTACTGCTGATAGTCACGGACACGACCGTCCTGCAGCGAAACGAATGGCTCGTCGCTCAGGTTCTGGCCCTGCAGGAATACCGACAGGCCTTGCAGCTCAGTAAAACCGCCTTCGCCAAAGTCATAACCGATTTGGGCGTCAACAATGGTTTCACCTTTCACGTCAACCTGTTGGGTATTAAAGCCGATGCCGTAGACATCGCCTTTAAAGTCACTGCGTTTACGCAGGCTGGCACGCGCCTGGAAGCCATTGTGATCATAGTAACCCGTCAGAGTCTGAACCGTATCTGAGAGACCTGGCAGCGAGTAAGCATTGCCATTCTGATCCGTCACATCCTGAGACACGCGGCTGTGGCTGGCAATCAGACCAAAACCATCCAGCATAGGGCTGACAAAGTTAAATGGCAGGGTGACAGACAGTTCATACCCATGCAGAGTACCGCCACCGCCATTCACTTTACCTGAGCCTGTGGCCCCGGACGTCGCAGGAATTTCACCTGTATTCGGGTTGGCTACACCTTCCAGTTCCAGCTGGTAGCGACCATCAAAAATCCACTCATTCAGGTCTTTCCAGTAATAAGCAACAGAGAAATAACCTTCTTCGCTGAAGTAGTTTTCATAGGTTAAATCTACACCTGTGGCTTCTTTTGGTTCCAGTAACGGGTTACCACCACTGATAGCCCAGTAGTTACCGTTGGCATCTGGTGTTGAATTGTACGAGGCACTGACCGACGCATGCATTTCATCCAGACGGGCACGAGACAGTGTCTTGGCCGCACCTAAACGCACACTTTGATCTTCTGCCACATCAAAGGTCAGGTTCAGGCTTGGTAACAGGTGCGAGTAGCTATGGCTGACATCAGTCGGCGTAAAGACAACCTGACCATTGACAGTGTTGTAAGCAGTACCTTGGGATGACTGCTCTGTATCCAGGTAACGCAGACCGAAGTTACCAGTCACCGGAATGCTGCCCAGTTCTGTTTCAAAATCGGCCTGTACAAAGTAGGCCAGGATTTCTTCATTGACAGTCCAGCTCTTAGCCGAGTGATCCGGGTTGGTCAGGCTTTCCTGGATCAGGTTGTAATAACCGTCACGCACCAGACCACGGGAATCATACGCAATCATGTCGCCCATACCGATAAAGTCCAGGTTGGCCGTACCTAAACGGTATTGCTCTGGCACTGAAACCATGGCAGGGAAATCTTTTAAGGTCATGAAATAACCTTCAGACTTCTTCTGCTTCTCACGGTCACGGAACGACACGCCGTAGTTCATTTTGGTGAACATACCGGCATCTTCCAGCAGCTGAGTGGCCGCCAGTTTAAAGCTGGTCAGTTCATCGCTGATTTCAGGGGCATTGATAAAGCCATCCTGAGCGGAGTTCTGATAAATAGGGTCGCCATTGATACCATAGGTGTTGTTCAGCACTGCGCTTGAACCCCAGCTGCGTGGGCCACCTAATTTCACCAGGTCAAAATCACCGTAGTCCAGTGTCGGCGTAAAGATAGCGCCGTTGGTGCCATCCACTAAGCTGTAGGTAATAGTGTCGTACGGGCCATTGAAGTCACCACGGCCATAACCTGAATAGCTTTCCATACTCCAGATTTTACGGTCGACCTGCGAATTGGACACGTCGAATTCCAAAGACCAGTCGTCATTCAGGTTGTAATCCACATTAAACCCAACAGCGGTCATTTCGGCAGAACGGTCTTCCGCGTCATTACGTACCACCAGTTTTTCACCGGACTTACGTGCGCTGGTGACGAAATCGCCATCACGCGCCAGAATTTCGGTGTTGGCATCTGAAACCGCATAACCCCAGCCGTATGGAATTTCGATACCACGCAGGATTTTTTCGTCGTTGAAATCCACATATAAGGCGTCAAAGGTCAGCTTCAGATCGTCCGTCGGAGCCGCTTCCAGCACAAATAACGCACTGTCACGCTCTAACGTAGAAGAGCGGACAAATGGCTTGGCACCACCGAGCATAGTGATATCGTCACCATCCAGTTTTGCACCATTAAACCCCCAGGCGTTCCAGCGTTTTTCCTGGTTAGGTGACGCCATAGTGGTGTACGCAAAAGCAATACCTACTTTGTCATCGGCAAATTTGTCGATGTAAGAAATGGTGCCGCGGCCGCCAGAGTCATTCCCGTCCGGGTTCAGTTTGTCCAGACTGGTTTGTTCATACTGGCCACTGAACTGCAGTGTGCGCTCACGGCTCAAAGGCTTCACGGTCTGCATGTCGATCACACCGGCAATACCTTCGGCTTCCAGTGTGGCGTTTGGCGTTTTATAAACGGTCACACCGCTCATAATTTCTGATGGGTACAGGTCGAATTCCACGCCCCGGTTATCACCGATAGAGACCTGCTCACGGCCGTTAAAGGTTGTAGCGCTTTCGTTTTCACCAAAACCACGGATACTGACGCGGCTGGCGCGGCCGTCCAGGCGCTGGCTGGTTAAACCAGGCAGGCGGGAAATAGATTCCGCAATACTGGAATCCGGTAACTTACCAATGTCTTCCGCCGAGATAGATTCCACGACGTTTGGCGAAAAACGTTTGGTGTTGATGGAGTCGACCACTGAGCGGCGGAAACCTTTGATCTCAATGACTTCTAACTGAGCTTCTTGTTTGGCTTTTTCTTTGGCAGACAGCTGCTTGTTATTTTGAGTGTCAGCAGCCTGATCAGCAGCGACAGCACCAGACATCAAGCCTGCGGTTGCCATAGCCACTGTTAACATACTTAATTTGAATTTATGCATGCCCTTATCCCCGGTGTTTTTTGTTGTTGTCAAAAGACGCCTGATGGACTCAGAGAGTTGTCAGACATCGTTTCAGTCTGACTAATTAAGCTGATTGGCTTTTATGTACAACATGAATACGTATTCAAGTACGACTCTTTGCCACACAAGGGTGCTAACCACTGAATTCTTGCACTATTGCAGTGCGCCTGGTTGCAAGCCCGCGAAAAACAGCCTGGTTAGCAACCTGCAGTTGCACCAATCGGAGTCAAGACGATGCCAGGACAAAGCGTCTGCAATTCAGACGCTTCGACAAGGAGAGTTCATTGTGATCAGAACAAGGTATAAATCAGCCCCGCTAAAGCCGACTGCTGACTGGCGACAATCAAGCCCCCCAACAGGGCCATAATCAGAAACAACGGCAATAACCAGAGCTTTTTCCGCACCCGTAAAAACGCCCATAAATCCAGCAGAAACTCTTTCATCAAAACGGATCCTTCAGATTGGAGGTTGAATGCTCAGGCTGTCGCCAGTAACTGCCCTGTTGCGCTTTAGGTTTTGCATGGTAGCCCAGTTTGCCCAAAAAGCGTGCTATCAGGCCAAAAGGCAGAACCAGCAGGTAAAACAGCAGCGCCAGTAACAGCTTTGAGTTGATCAACCCAAGCAGATGCGTCAGCCAAAACCAGCTGCGGTACACAGGCTGCAAGGCTCTGGCACAAACAAAAGCCAAAATGGCCAGCACCGCAGCAACCAGCCAGGGCCACAGCGGCCAGCTGTACTCCAATAACCAGGGCAAGCCAAGCCCAAACAGCAGCGGCAATGCAACGGCCATTTGATAACCAAAAGTTTTTAACTGCAACTCAGAACCAGGTTTTGACATAACAATTAGTCCGGCGTAAAGGAGCGCTGGCGGGCCTGCTCCAGTTGGTCGTGTGGCTGTTGGGTTTTGCTCAGTAAAAAATCACCCAGCACCAGGTAATCCATTTCGGTGGCCAGAAAACCCGCGATGGCGTCAGCCGGGCTGCACACCGGCGGCTCGCCGCGCACGTTAAAAGAGGTGTTGATCAACACAGGACAACCTGTTTGTTGTTCGAACGCTTTCAGCAAAGGATAAAACTGCTGATGTTGCGCCGACACCGTTTGTAGCCTGGCGCTGTAGTCGACATGGGTAATGGCCGGTAACAACGACCGTGGCTGCAACCGCTGCGCCAGCCCCTGGCTTTCTGCTTGTGGAGCCAGCCGGTGCTCTGGTTGCAGTGCGGCGACCAGCAACATATAAGGGCTTTGATGCGCCAAGGCAAAAAATTCCTGAGCCCGCTCCGCCAGTACGGCCGGGGCAAAAGGCCGGAAGGATTCACGTTGTTTAATTTTCAGGTTCAGGGTTTTCTGCATCTGCGCACAGCGGGGGTCTGCCAGAATTGAGCGGTGCCCCAAAGCGCGGGGCCCAAATTCCATGCGGCCCTGAAACCAGCCAACCACAGCCCCCTGCGCCAGCAAACCGGCAACCTGCTGGTATTTATCTTCGGCCTGCAACTCAGTAAAGACCAGGCCCTGCTGCTGCAGCTCGGCTCTGATTTGCGCCGAACTGTACTCTGGCCCCAACAAGGCCAGTTGCATCTGGTCCTGTACCTCATCGGCTATTCTGGGCTGCTGATGGTGGCCAAACCAGGCCAGCATGGCCGCTCCCAAAGCCCCACCGGCATCACCGGCCGCAGGTTGGATCCAGAGCCGGTCACAGACCTGCTCTGCCACTAAACGGCCATTAGCGACACAATTAAGCGCCACCCCACCAGCCAGACAGATATCCCGCACGCCATACCGGTCACAGGCATGACGCACTATCGCCATCACCACTTCTTCGGTCACCTGTTGCACTGAGCGGGCGGCGTCCAGATAGTGCTGATCCGGTGTGGCGTCATAAGCCAGCGCAGGCCGGCCCAGCAGCTGTTCAAAGCGGCTGTTGATCATACGTTCGCCCACAGGGTAAGCAAAATAATCCATATTCAGTGCAAAGCTGCCATCCGCTTTCACATCGATCAGGTGCTGGTAAATCAGCTCCACATAACGGGGCTCACCGTAAGGAGCCAGGCCCATCAGTTTGTATTCGCCGGAGTTCACCCGAAAACCACAGTATTGGGTGAAGGCTGAATACAACAAACCCAACGAATGCGGAAAATGCAATTCCTGCAGCGCTGTCAACTGGTTACCTTCGCCCAGCCAGATGGAACTGGTCACCCATTCCCCTACACCATCGAGACAAATCACCAGGGCCTTCTGAAAAGGGGAAGGGTAAAAAGCCGACGCAGCATGGGATTGGTGATGCTGGCAAAACAGCAATTCCGGCAATGGCGCGGTGGCGCCAAGTTGTCGCAGCTCACGCCGCAGCACAGATTTCAGATACAGCTTTTCTTTCAACCAGACCGGCATAGCCCGGACAAAACTTAAAAACCCCCTGGGGGCACAGGCCAGGTAAGTGTCCAGCAAACGTTCAAATTTCAGCAGCGGTTTGTCGTAATACACCACCTGGCTGACTTGCTCCAGCCCTATACCGGCCTGCTGCAGGCAATAACGAATGGCGTCCAGCGGAAAAGCCGCGTCATGTTTCACCCGGCTGAAACGCTCTTCTTGCGCTGCGGCCACTATCTGGCCCTGATGCAATAAGCAGGCAGCGCTGTCGTGATAAAAGCAGGAGATGCCCAGGATGTACTTCATGAAATTGACGTCTATTTTGCGGTTGGCTTAAAGTACAGAATAAACTGAAGTTTGAACAGAGCCCCCGGCAGTCCCCAGGCCCGGCTCCTGAACGGGTGAAAGAGGATTTATGCGGCTCTGGTTGTTCAGATTGATAGCTTTGTGTATTCCACTGTTGCTTTTATTCCTGCTCGAAGCACTGCTACGGCTGCTCAGCCTGGGTCAACACACGCCTTTGCTGCTGGAGAACCCGGCCGCGCCGCAGTATTGGGTGACCAACCCGGCCATTATTAACCGTTATTTCCCCAACCCGGCCAGCCGGCCCAATGTGCAGCTGGAACCCAGTTTTGTGCTGAAACAAAAACCGCCCCATGGGTTGCGGCTGGTCGTGCAAGGAGGCTCCACCGCCGCCGGTTACCCTTATGGCATGGGGGCTTCTTTGGCAGGTATGCTGGAACAACGGCTGCGCCGTACTATGCCCGACCGGCACATAGAAGTGGTCAACACGGCCTTATCTGCGGTTAACAGTTACACCTTGCTGGATTTGTCCGATGAAATTATTGCGCTGCAACCAGACGCTGTGCTGATTTATGCCGGTCATAACGAATACCTTGGCCTGCTGGGTGTGGGGTCCAGTTACGTTGCGTCACAATCCATCTGGCTGAACAGGTTGCTGATCCAGTTGCGCCAGCTGTATCTGGTGCAGTTGCTGGAGCAACTGCTGACCCCCAGTGCCAGCACAGACCCCAGTCCATCCACCCGCACTCTGATGGCACAGGTAGCCCGGCATAAACACATTGCACTGGACTCCCCTCTGTATCAGGCCGGCCTGGAGCAATTCAGCCGTAATATGACGGCCCTGCTGCAAAACTACGCCCAAGCCGGTATTCCAGTGTACCTGGCCACTGTGGCCAGCAATATCGCCGACCAGCCGCCTTTTAGCAGCACAGCGCTGTCTGCTGAAGAACAACAGCAACTGAAGCTAGTGCAAGCAGCAGAGCTGCAGAGCCCGACCACACAGCAGAAGCTGACCCGCCTGAGCGCACAGAACTCGTCCAGCGCAGATTTTCACTACCAGCTCGGGCAATTGCTGCGTCAGGCCGGTTTGATGCAATTGGCTGAACACCACCTGCTGCGGGCCCGGGATCTGGACTTGTTGCGTTTTCGTGCGCCCAGTGCCATCAATCAACGCATCCGTCAGCTGGCGCAGGAACAGCAGGCTGTGCTGGTCGAAACCGAAGCCGCATTCCGCCAGCACGCCGCAGACGGGCTGATAGGCAACAGCCTGATGCTGGAACATTTGCACCCCAATCCACAGGGTTATTTTGTACTGGCGGACAGCTTTTATCAGGCCCTGTTCCGGCAGCAGCAGATACCAGGCCTGACCAAAGCTGTTCCTTCCGGGTTAAGCTGGCTGGAGCGGCCGTTATTGCCTGCTGAAGAACATGCCGGATGGCTGAAAATACAACAGCTGTTAAGCGATTATCCCTTTAAAAGCCAGCCCGAAGCCGTGCAGTTTCCTGCCCCTCAGAACGAGGAACAAGCCTGGGCTCTGGCCTATGTGCAAGGCAAAATGGATTGGCTTGGCATGATCCAGCGCAGTGCGGCACTTTACCATCAGCAAAAAGACGGCGACATGCTGGTCAAAGCGCTGAAAATTCTGGCCGACGCGCTGCCTCATGACGGTCAGGTCAATTACCAGGCCGCCGCTATTTTGCAGCAGGCTGGCCGCAAGGATGAAGCGCGTTTTTATCTGGGACGGGCCGAACAAAGTGCCAATCCACCGGCCGCAGCCGCGTTACTCAGACAGAAACTATAAAGGGCTGTACGCACAATGCTTCATCAGGTATTGCTCATGACCTGAAGCGCTGAGTGCACCATCCTGATAGGCGCTCAGCATCGCATCCAAAGTACGGCGCAGGTCCAGATGCTGTTTATGCCGGGTCACAGGCGCGGCCTGTTGCGGCTCTATGCCTTGCCCGAGCAACACAGCCCACCAGCTTTCCTGCTTAAACAACTCTTTATCCTCTATGCGCAAGTGCCCGTGCTGGCAGAATAACTGCAGGCGTTGCTGCAATGATTCCGGCAACGCCATGCTGGCGCAATCCTGCCAATAAGGGCTGTCCCGTCGTTGAGTCGCGTGGTAATGCAACACTATAAAATCGCGGATATGTTCGTATTCCGCCACCGTCTGCGCATTGTATTCGGCAATATCGGCTTCATTCGGCACCGCGGACGGAAACAGGCTGAGCAGCCGCATGATGCCACGTTGGATCAGGTGCAGGCTGGTCGATTCCAGCGGCTCCAGAAAACCAGCGGACAAACCAATAGCCACACAATTGTGCTGCCAGAATGCACGGCGCCGCCCGGTCTGAAAGCGGATCAGCCGGGGGTCGGTTTTCAGCGGCCCTTCCACTGAACTGACTAATAAATCAGTAGCAGCTTGTGCGGTCATATAACGGCTGCTGAACACATTGCCATTGCCCATCCGGGTTTGCAGCGGAATACGCCATTGCCAGCCTGCCTGATGCGCAATGGATCGGGTGTAAGGCCGCACAGGCCCGGCCAGCAGGCTTTGCACCGCCACAGCACTGTCATTAAACAGATACTCAGACCAGTCTATAAAATCCACGCCCAGCGTCTTACCCAACAACAATGCCTGTAATCCGGTACAGTCGACAAAAAACTGCCCGCTGACAACCTGACCTGACTCCAGCACCAGATCGGCAATAGCACCACTGCTGGTGCGGTTTACTGCAGCAATACGGCCTTCTATGCGCTCCACTCCGCGTTGTTCAGCGTACTGGCGTAAAAAGGCGGCATACAGGCTGGCATCAAAGTGGTAAGCGTAATCAAAGCCGGAAAACAAATGGCGCGGATCCGGATTTGGCGGCGCAAATTTATTGCGGCTGGCCAGCTGCCAGGCCGCGGAAAACTGCTGAATGCTATGGGGGTAGCCCTGAGTTTTGGCCTGGTAATAAAAATAAGGAAAGGGGATATAGTCAAAATCGGCACCAAAACGGCCAAACTGATGAAAGTAGCTGTGGCCAGGCTGCAGCCAGTTTTCAAACTGAATACCCAGTTTGATCGAACCGTTGCAGCGGCGTAGAAACTCATGTTCATCCAACCCGAGCATTGCATTAAAACGTTTAATAGGCGGAATGGTGGCTTCGCCTACCCCTATAGTGCCGATCTGATCCGACTCCACCAGTTGGATATGAATACCATTTAGTTGGGAGCTCAGCATAGCGGCAGTCATCCAGCCAGCTGAGCCGCCACCAACCACCACTAAGGTCTGAATAGCCCCATTGTTTTGCATTGCGTCACTCCTGATCCACTCCATACCATGCTGCCCAAGTAAAGAATCCACCTTCTGAAGAAGGTGGCTTTGCAGTAGGCCCCTCGAAG
>NZ_JBBIQL010000015.1:0-126930 GCF_037442345.1 Rheinheimera sp.
TACGAGATGATTAAAACCTCGGTCAATATTATGCGTGGTTGCTTTGGTGGTTGTTCCTTCTGCTCTATTACCGAACACGAAGGCCGCATTATTCAAAGCCGCTCGCAAGAATCCATTCTGCGTGAAATCGAAGATATCCGTGACAAGGTTCCTGGTTTTACCGGCGTCATTTCCGATTTAGGTGGCCCGACCGCCAATATGTACAAACTGCGCTGTAAAAACCCGAAAGCGGAGCAAACCTGCCGCCGGCCATCCTGTGTCTACCCAACCATTTGTGAGCATATGGACACAGACCAGAGCCCGACGGTGCAGCTGTACCGTTCAGCCCGTAAGCTCAAAGGCGTAAAGAAAATTCTGATAGCGTCCGGCGTACGTTACGATCTGGCGGTGGAAGATCCGAATTACGTCAAAGAGCTGGTGCAGCACCATGTGGGCGGTTACCTGAAGATTGCCCCGGAGCACACCGAAGAAGGCCCATTGTCGAAGATGATGAAGCCGGGCATGGGCGCTTATGACAAATTTAAAGAAATGTTTGACCGCTTCAGCAAAGAAGCGGGCAAAGAGCAGTACCTGATCCCCTATTTTATTTCGGCACACCCAGGCACGACGGACCTGGATATGGTGAACCTGGCGCTTTGGCTGAAAGAGCGGGATTTCCGCTTGGACCAGGTGCAGAACTTTTACCCAAGCCCAATGGCGAATGCGACCACCATTTACCATACCGAGCTGAACTCGCTGAAAAACATCAAAGGCAATACCGAACAGGTGGCGGTGCCCAAAGGCGAACGTCAGCGCCGTCTGCACAAGGCTTTACTGCGTTACCACGACCCGAAGGGCTGGCCGCTGATCCGTGAAGCTTTGCTGAAAATGGGCCTGAAGCATCTGATTGGCACCGCCAAAAGCTGCCTGGTGCCGGATGAAAAACAAGAAGCCAAACTGCTGAAAGGCCCCAAACTGCCGCGCTCTCCGGGCCAACCGGCATTGACCCGACACACAGGCCTGAACCCGGCGAAAAAGGCGGCTACTGGGGTGAAAAAATCCAGCGGTAAAGCCTCGTTCCAGAAAAAACGTCCGGGTTAACCGACAGCCAGTCGTTTTTCGGCTGGCTGCAGTGACCTGCACAGGAGAAGGATATGCCTGTCACTTTACACACCCAACGCCTGCTGTTACGGCCTTTTACGCTGGACGATGCCGAAGCGTTTTTTCCATTGATGGCGTTGCCACAAGTGGTGCGCTATGTTGGCAATAAACCCGTCACTTCAGTGCAGCAGGTGCGCGAGTATTTAGCTCAGCACCCGCTTGAGGATTATCGACACTATGGCTATGGCCGGCTGGCGCTTATTGAACAGGACTCCCAGCGTTTAATCGGTTTTTCCGGCATTAAATTTATTCCAGAAATCCAGCTGCCTGAACTGGGTTACCGCTTGTTACCAGAATTCTGGGGGCAGGGCCTGGCGACCGAAGCCGGAATGGCTGTGCTTGGCTGGGCGCAGCAACTGAGGCTTACTGAACTGGTGGCGTTAATCCACCCGCAAAACCAAGGTTCTAAAGCTGTGGTGGCTAAGCTGGGTTTCCAGTTTCAACAGTCCATTCAGTATTCCTTGTTGGAGCAGGACACTGAACTCTGGTGTAAACAAATTTAACAAAGTTGGTGCCGCCGCCCTTTAGTCACCTGTTGCCCTCTGTTACACTTTGCCGCCTTTTGTTCCGGAGTTTGTATGAACCCTCAGCTTCAAATGTTGTTGCAGTCCCAGGCTGCCCGTTGGCTGTCTTATGCCGTTGCAGTGCTGTTTGGTGTCGTGCTGTATCAGGCCAAGCCCTGGCTGAGCTATTGGTTGCTGCCGGAGCCTATGACCAGCTCGCAGCTCAGGCAGGCGCAACGTTTTGAACAGGCCAATCCCGAAGCCGCTGTTGTGTTGGACGCCTTTTTAAATTTGCGTACTTTGGTGCGGGAAGAAAAAGCCTTGCGTGAACGTTTTGCGCCCTGGGAGCGGCAGGAGCGGGATGAAGGCTGGGCCGAGGCGACCGAATACTTACTGGCACACCTGGCGGTGTCCACCAGCAACAACGAGCTGCGTATTCTGGACAGCGAATGCCGTAACACCCTGTGTCAGGTGCGGTTAATGGCGCCTGTGCCTATGGGCAATGACTTTACCGCCAAGATTCTGCAGTTTGCCAAAGTGCTGAAAGCCGCAGAGTTGGAGTATCAGGACATGGAAACTGAACCTGGCGCTGTGCTGTTGTACTTAAAAGCGAACAAAGACTACAAATTCAGCGGCGCCATAGCGGCGAAGCTGCAGCCGGATGAACGGACTGTCTGGGAACAGGAGGTACTGGCATGGTACAAAAAATGAAGTACCCCGCGCTGATCCTGGCGGCTTATCTGCTGGCCGCGCTGGCCGATTATGCGGTCACCTTCAGCCGTCAGCTGAAATTGCCACAGGCCGCTCACAGCAGTGCTGAACTGTCTGATGAGATGCGTCAGCTGATGCATCAGCATCAGTTATCTGGTGCTGCTTTGTCGCAGTTGATCACGGATGCAGAGCAGCAAAAGCAGCAGTATAAAAACTAAGCGGACACGGCATCAAAGCGCAGCGATAACATCGACAGTGCTTCATGTTCAAACTGGTCGTTAAACCAGCACAATCTGTCCTGCTCTGTGCTGGCACCCAGCACATACAACAAGGGTAAAAAATGATCCGGGTGTGGCACCGCCAGTTGCGCCACGTCACCCAATTGTTGGTAATTTGCCACCTGGTCAAACTGCCGCTGTTCAATCCAATGCCGTACAGGCCGGATAAAATCCAGCGCCCAGCCGGGCACCTTCTCACTGTGCCAGCGCAATAAACGCAGGTTATGCACCAGATTGCCGGACGCCATGATCAGTACCCCCTGATCGCGCAGTGGGCGCAATTGGCTGGCCAGCGCTAAATGCTGTGACGCACTTAAACCTGCGTCCAAACTGAGCTGGACCACGGGAACAGTGGCATCAGGATACAGATGCGTCAGTACAGACCAACTGCCATGATCCAGCCCCCAGTCAGTGCTCAGTCGCACCGGATGGGGCGCCAGCAACGCGGCAATGCGGTCTGCCAGCCCGGGATGGCCAGGTGCCGGGTACTGAAACTGTTGCAACAGGTCCGGGAAACCAAAAAAATCATGCACAGTCGCAGGGTGTGTTTGCGCTGTAACCGCAGTGCCTTGGGTAAACCAATGGGCGGAAATCATCAGGATAGCAGCAGGCGGTTGCGCCGGAATTTGCCGGGCCCAGCTTTGGGTCAGAGTGGTGGACTGCAGCGCATTCATGGGGCTGCCATGACCAAAAAACAGCAGGGGTAAGGTCATTGTTCAGGCTCAGTGGATCGACTGCTGTCAGCTTAAAAAAATTTTTATGGAAAGAATATCGCTAAAAACGCATGAATGAGTTCGACTAAATCGAATCCATTTCCACAGGTTCGGCTGGCGCGTACAGCACTACCCGGTTGCGGCCACTGCGTTTACCACTGTACAGCGCTTGATCGGCACTGCTGCACCATTGGTCCAGCGCATCTGAATGGCTGGCCCGGCGTACCTGAACCCCAAAAGTGGCGCTGATGTGGAAAGACTTTTGCTGATAACACAGTTCCATCTGACTGATAGTGTGACGTAACTCTTCACAGAGTTGCAAAGCCCCTTCAACGGTTGTGTCTGGTAACAGCAGGATAAACTCTTCGCCCCCCCAGCGGGCCACCAGATCCTGTTTACGCAGCCGCTGTACTAACAACTGGCCTATCTGCACCAACACATAATCGCCTGTTTCATGGCCATACTGGTCATTAATCTGTTTAAAATGGTCAACATCCAACAGCACCAGAGCCATCGGCTGTCCGCTGCGTTGTGCCTGCGCCAGGCTGCGTTCAAACTGTTCTGTAAAGGCCAGCCGGTTTGGCAATTGGGTTAAAAAGTCTGTTCTGGCTTGCTGGTTCAGGGCATGGTTAGCGGCCGCCAGTGCCTGAGTGCGTTCAGACACCATCAGATTGAGTTTTTGGTATTGCTTCAGTAAAAGACGGTTACGCCAGCACCATAATCTCCAACTGACGAAGGCTGCAATCAGGGCAAAACCTAACCAGAGTTTGTAGTCTTGCCACCATGGGGCAGGGACCACAAAATGCAGCCTGGCTGCGTTGGTTTCATCCTGAAATGTACTGTTTCTGACCTCAAACACATAAGTGCCGGTTGGCAAGTGATTAAAACTGACCTGATGGATGGTGCCCAGTGGATGCCATTGCTCGCTTAAACCCAGCAATCTGTATTGGTAGTGATGCAGGTCGGTGTAATAAAATTCCAGAAAACTGAAATGGATCTGCAGTCTTTTGGTATGCAAGGGCAAGACCAGCGGCTGCTCCGCGCTGGTGGCCGGCACGGGTATACTTTTCTGATCCAGTTCCAGTTTGCTTATCACCATACTGGTCTGCAGCTCTTCGTCTTTCAGTTTATCTGGCTCAATGCGGAACAAACCCTGATGGGTACCGATAAACAGCTGGTCTTTGTCGTGTTGTGCCAAAGCCCGGACTCCGAGTGACATGGCTGGCAGACCATCTTTGCGGCCAAAGGAATAAATACGCTGGTTGTTGCTGTCGAGCATGGCCAGACCCCGTCTGGTACTGATCCAAATCCGACCGTCACCGCTGTCAGAGACAGCGATCACCCGTTGGTCCGGCAAGCCCTGTTGTTTGCTGTACAGCTGATGTTCGCCGGTGGCCGGATTGAACCAAAACAGGCCCTGATCGGTACAGAGCCACCAACCGCCCCGGCTGGCGGCCTCGGCACATAACAAGGTGTCGGATGGCAAAGGCAGGGGGCTGTCGGCTCCCTGATGAAAGTGGGTCAGTTGGCCTGTCTCTGGGGTTAACCGGTACAGACCACTGAAACGGCTGACCAGCCACAAATGGTTCCGGTCCGGTTTTAGCTGAATGATGGCATCGCCGGGTTGGGTGGCTACCGCATAATGCTGCAGCGTTTTGGTGTCAGAGTTGAGTTGCCAGTGATACAGGCCTTGTTCCCAGACACCAAACCATAAGCTGTTATCGGTGGCTGCGAACAGGCTGGTGATTTCCGGCTGTGGCGGTAAACCTGTGGGCAAGGTCACCTGGCGTGCAACCTGGTCGGATTGCTGGCGGAATAAACCTGCATCTGTTGCTATCCAAAGCTGCTGTCCAGATCGGCTGACGGCCGACACCCGGGTTGGCCTGTTCTGGGTGTCAAAGGGCACTGCTGTGTAGCTTTGCTGCGTTGGGCTAAAGGCCAGCAGTTGCCGGTCCAGTCCGAGCCAAATGTGATCGTTCAGCCATGTCATGCTCTGTAACTGATGCACAGGCAATTCATCATTGGCGGAGACGCCGGGAAAGTACCAAGGTTCGAATAAACGCTCGATGGGGTCGCGTTTAAACAGGCCCAGATTGCGGCTGCTGATCCACAGGACCTGAGTTTTATCCAGATACAGCTGACGAATATCGGCACTGCCCAAAAAGTGCTGTAACTGCTGTTGCTGGCTCAGCAAATACAAACCACGGCTGGTGCCAATCCACAGCCCGGTGCTGTCCTGAAACAGTGCGTTCACCCGTTGAATGGCAGGGGCCGCCTGCACCACTTGCCTTGGTTCAGCAAAAGCCAGCCAATACAACCCCAGTTGGGTGCCAAACCAGACGCCGGCTTCCGTCAGCAACAAGGTGCGAATTTCCTGGCTGTGTTGTCGCGCATGGGGGGATGGCACAGGCCAATGCTGTTTGTCTGTTAAATCCTGGCTGAACCGATACAAGCCTGTGCTCGTGGCAAACCAGAGTGCGCCTAGGGTGTCCTGCTGAATTTGCCAGACCCTGTTGTCCCGCAGCTCCGCCGGTACTTTGTCCGCAGCCGCCAGGTTCAAGCCCGGCTCGACGACACGCAGGCCCGCTACTGTGGCGAGCCAGGTACGGCCTTGTGCATCCTGGTACATGGTCTGGCCATGGTCGGACGGTAAGGCGGGTGTTGAACTGCTATGGTAGCGTCTGAGCAGGGCGCCGTTGTGATCCAGCAGGCTGAACCCCTGGCCCCAGGTACTGACCCATAACTGCCTTTTCGCGCTCAGTATTCTATTCACATTGGCACGGCGCTGTGCAGTTTCCTGTTCAAAAAAAATGGGGTACCGCAACAATTCATAGCCGTCAAACCGTTGCAGACCATCCAGTTCACTGGCCAGCCACAGATAACCTGTCTGGTCCTGCACCAGATCATAACTGACCACTGGGGCATCCTGCACTTGTTCCGAAAACATCGCAAATTGAGGTTGTGGCAACAGTGGAGGGGAAGCACAGGCAATGCCAGTGACAAACAACAGCAGAAATCTCAGGCAAGTGCTTCGCATAAATGACTGTATTAGCTGAATTTCAATTAATGCTAGCAGTTGTTGAGGCCGGCGACAAAGGGGGATTCTGTGCAGAAACAGCAGGCCTGCCATTCAGGCCTGCTGTATGAGCTTAACGCTGGAAGAAAAACGGCTGATTTTTCACCTGCTGCGGGTGCAGCTCGTCCATGCTTTGTGCATCAAACAGACGGCCATTGACCATGCTGTATTTCACCTTATCGGTGTCACGGATATTTTTCAACGGGTCGGCGTCCAGTACTATTAAGTCCGCCAGTTTGCCAGCTTTGATGGACCCCAACTGGTGATCCATACCAAAGGTTTTCGCCGGGTTGATGGTGGCGGTTTTCAGTGCCTGCAGCGGGCTCATGCCCCCTTGGGCAAACATCCAGATCTCCCAGTGAGCCCCCAAACTTTCCCGTTGGCCATGAGCACCGATATTGGTTACCACGCCCAGATCGTTCAGCTCTTTGGCCATTTTGGCAATGGCAAAGTGATTGTAGTGATGGTCTGGTGCTTTGGTACGGCGCATGCTGCGCGGGCGCAGCTCATCGGCTGGAACAAACTTGCTCAGGCGCGGGTGTTTCCAGACGTCGGTTTTGTCGTACCAGTAGTTTTCACCAAAAATACCGCCATAAGCGACCACCAGGGTCGGGGTATAGGCGGTTTGGGTCTGTGACCACAATTGTTTTACATCGTCGTACAGCACCGCGGCTGCCAGTGAGTGTTCTAAGGTGGTGTGGCCGTCCACGGCCATGCTCAGATTGTGCTGCATCAGGGAACCCCCTTCAGGCACCACCATCATGTCCAGTTCACGGGCGGCTTCAATCACCTGCTGACGCTGTTCACGGCGTGGCTGGTTGTAACTTTTTACCGAAAAAGCCCCCACTTTTTTCAGCCGCTCCAGATGGAATTTGGCATCCTCCAGGCTGTCGACATGGGAGGTGTAACCCGCGCCATAAGCCCCGTACAAAATGGTTCCTGTGCTGAAAATACGTGGTCCTACGGTCAGGCCGGCTTTTTGCAGCTCACTGGCAGTAAAGACTTCCTGGGTGTCATTGGACGGGTCGTGGATACTGGTCACGCCCAGTGCCAGGCTGGCGTAATTGGCGTAGTTGCGCTGCGGGATTAACTGGTTCACGCCCTGTGCACCGTGGGCGTGCGCGTCAAACAGGCCTGGCATCAGGGTTTTGCCGCTGATGTCGATCACTTTGGCGTCCGATGGTACCTGCACTTCGTCTTTGCTGCCCACGGCTTTAATGATGTTGCCTTCGACCAGCACCACCGCATCCTGCAACACCTGGTCGCCTTCCATCGTAATAACCTGTCCACCGACAAAAGCCACAGTGCCAGCCGGGGTGGCCACCGGCACTTCAAAGCTTAAATTGGCGCCGTTTTTGGCGGCAATTTTTACTTTACTGCCAACGTCAAACAGGCCGGCAATAGAGCTGTGGTACAGCTCCGGGCCCAAATGCCAGTACAGGCTGGCGCTGTCGGCTGTCCAGCTGATATCGCTGCCTGCTTTGACCGACAGTTGTTTGACCGGAAACTGGCTGTCACTGCCGCTGATATCAATCACGCTGCCGCGTTCAGCAAAAGGGGTGACATACACTTTAAAGCGGTCAATAAAGGCCAGGTATTTGCCGTCCGGCGACACCTTAAATTCAGTGCCGTATTTGGCACTGTACAAGGTGCGCTGCTGTTCTGTCGCCAAATCAATACTTAACAGCACAGGCGACTGGCCATAATCCTGGGCAAAGACCCGGTCGTTCTCTTTGCCGAACATAGGCGCGTAGCCATTACGGGCGATCAGCCGTGGCGCTTCGGCACCACTGACAGGGACAGCATACAAGCCGGTGTCGCGTGAATATTGTTTATTTAACAGCGACCCGGCACCGGACTTGCGGTACACCAGAGTACGGCCATCCGGGCTTAAGGTGGGTTCAACGTATTTGCCTGGTTCCGGTGTCAGAGTACGGTTAGCGCCTGTGGCGATGTCCAGCAGATGCACCGCGCCTTGTTTGTCGTCGTGCCAGCTGACATAAACCAGTTGTTTGCCGTCCCGGGAAAACTGCGGATAAAACTCAAAGTGTTCGGTCTGGCTGGTTAAACGTCGTGGGGTGCCGGATGGCAGCTGCTTGATGTACAAATGCCCCAGTGCGGAATAGACGGCAGTGTTGCCGTCCGGCGACACCTGCACATTGCCCAGCATTTTGACATCCAGTTGATCCGGGTTGATGTCTTGTTTGACCCGCTGGGCCGTCTGAATTTTTTTGCTGCGTTCAATGCTGAATGGGATCTCGCTGCGGCTTTTCTCTTTGATGTTTAATTTATTGATTTTGCCGCCGGCCCAGTACAGCAGATGCTGGTTGTCCGGTGTCCAGCTTAAGGTGGGGTACACGCCGTGTATCGCCCAGGTTTCCTGCATATCCCGGTCCAGTTTGTTATCCAGTTCGGTGTGTTCCCCTGTGGCCAGGTTGTATAAAAACAGCGTGGTCTGGAAATCAACGCGGCGGATATAGGCCAGGTACTTGCCGTCTGGGGATGGGGTCGGGCGAATCGCACCGCCAGCACCGCTCAGCAGCACTTCAATCTCACCTGTTTCCCGCTCAAAGCGTTTAATCACATAAATGCCTTGTTCGGAGTCTTTGCTGTAGTGAAAGGTTTTGCCCGGAGTGTCGTCCTGCGAAAAATAAATGTAGTTGCCGTCCGGCGAAAAGGCCGGTTCGCCTAAATCTTTTTCATCATTGGCTTTGGCGGTCAGCATCACGCCGTCACCACCGCTTTTATGGTATTGCCAGACTTCACCGGCGCCTAACGAACGGGTGTTGGTAAAGTGTTTGCGCGCGACGATAAATTCGCCATCCGGGCTCCAGGCCGGGCTGTTCAGCAGACGGAATTTTTCGTTGGTGACTGGGGTCTGGTTGGTGCCGTCGGCATTCATCACCCAAATATTGTCGCCACCCCCCTGGTCGCTGGTAAAGGCGATGTGCTTGCCGTCCGGGCTGAATACCGGCTGCATTTGCCAGGCAATGTCGGAGGTGAGTACTTTGGCTTTGCCGCCACTGATCGGCATGGTGTAAATGTCGCCGAGCAAGTCAAACGCAATGGTTTTGCCGTCCGGGCTGACACTGACATTCATCCAGGTGCCGCTTTGCACCTTGATGTGAATATCTTCAAACTGACCCAGGGGTTTGTCGACCGACCAGGCGGGTGCCTTGTCGTCGGCCAGCGTTGGACAACTGGCCATCATGGCCAGCGCAAGCAGGTTGTAGTTATAGTTTTTCATGGACAGGTTCCTTGTAAGTTGCCGCATCAAACTGCCATAACTGCACAGCGGGGTAAAGCAAAGCAGACCAATTCACCGCAGAAGCTGACTAACTGCAAAAACTTTGGTCTGGAACAAAAACTGATTACACTGCAACAAGATAGAATAAGCGGAGTGAGGTATGGAGTCTCCTTGTGTGGCCTGTTGCCGCCTGAATGAAGAAAACGTCTGTATTGGCTGTTACCGCCATATGGATGAAATTGTCGACTGGCGTAAAAAAACGCCTGACCAGTACCAGCAGATAGCGCTCAACATAGCGCGGCGCAAAGCGAACTGGCAGACTCCGGTCGCGCAAAAAGCCATGACCCAGCAGGAATGGCTGGATGCCAGACAACGTAACCGGCAGCGGAGTGACAATGCTCACAATTAACTGGCAACCATGGCTGGATATCAGCCCGCTCAGCTGGGCCGGGGTTGGCTGCACCTTGTTGTGTGGCGCTGTGGTAGGGTTGGAACGTCAGCTGCGCGGCAAACCGGCAGGCATTCGCACTTCCATTTTGATCACGTTGGGCACTTATTTATTTGTTGCCCTGAGTTTGTCGCTGCAAACCGCGCTGATGGATCCAAGCCGTATCATCGGTCAGGTGGTCACTGGCATTGGTTTTTTAGGTGCCGGGGTGATGTTAACCCGTGATGGTCTGGTGGTGGGCGTCACTTCGGCGGCGACCATCTGGATGTTAGCCGCTATTGGTGTGGCCGCCGGTATTGGCTATTACCACACCGCTATCTGGTTATCGGTCTTGGTGGTGAGTATCCTGACCGGCGTGAATTTACTGGAAGATGCCAGTTCAGCACTGCGCCGCGGTGTGCACAGAACGTCGAAAGACTGGGTGGAACGGGCGTCCGATAAAAACAACAACGCAGTGGACAAAGGAAAATAAATGTTATTGGAAGCAGTATGGATAGGCTTTGCCTTTAGTTTGGGGCTGATTGTCCGGCTGGTGGGGTTGCCGCCGTTAATTGGATATCTGGCGGCAGGTTTTGTCATTACGGCCACTGGTTCTGAGCTGGATTTACCAAAAGAAGGCAATGCCATTATTGCTCATGTCGCCCATCTGGGGGTGTTGCTGCTGCTCTTTACCGTTGGCCTGAAACTGAATATGCGCAGCCTGACCAAAGCCGAGGTTTTGGGCGGCAGTCTGGCGCATTTTTCTGTGTCGGCGCTGTTTTATGCGCCGGTCATTTACCTCGCTTTTGAACCCGACTGGCCCCATGCACTGATGCTGGGGGCGGCTTTGGCCTTCTCCAGTACGGTATTGGCAGCCAAAGTACTGGAAAATAAACGGGAAATTCGGGCCTTTCATGGCCGGGTGGCTATAGGTATTCTGGTGATGCAGGATCTGATTGCGATGGCATTGTTAAGCCTGTCGCAGGGGACCACGCCTTCGGCATGGGCGCTGCTGGTGTTACTGGTGCCATTGCTCAGGCCCGTGCTCTATAAACTGATGGACTTAATGGGGCATGATGACCTGCAGATTCTGTTTGGTGTGATGCTGGCCGTGGTGGTGGGGGGCTCTGGCTTCCATCTGCTTGGTCTGAGTTCTGAACTGGGTGCCCTGGTGTTTGGCGCTTTATTGGCCGGGCACAGCAGGGCAGGAGAACTGTCCAAAACCCTCTGGGCCCTCAAAGAGTTTTTTCTGGTGGGGTTCTTTCTGCAAATTGGTCTCGGTGGCATGCCGGACCTGCAGGCCTGGTGGTTTGCCGGCCTGATGACATTATTGTTACCAGTGAAAGCCCTGCTGTTTTTTGCGTTGCTGGTGCTGTTTAAATTGCGGGCCCGCAGTGCTTTTTTATCCGGTCTGGCGCTGAGCAACTACAGTGAATTTGCGTTGATTGTGGTGGCTGCGGCGATGCCACAGTTTCTGATCCCTATGGCTTTGACTGTGGCTTTGTCTTTTGTGATGTCGGCCCCGTTGAACCGTTTTGCCCACCCTTTGTATGAGCGGCTGGCGCAGCGGTTGATCCCTTTTGAGCGCGACAGCCATCATCCGGATGAACAGCCGGTGTCACTGGGGGATGCTGAAGTGCTGATTATGGGCATGGGCCGCACCGGCAGTGCGGCCTATGAGTACCTGGAGCATAAATGCCACCTGGTGGCGCTGGACTCGGATCCGGCCAAAGTAGCGCAGCACTTTGAACAAGGCAAAAATGTGCTCTTCGCTGATGCGGAAGATCAGGTGTTCTGGCAGGGGGTGAAACTTGACTGTGTTAAGGCCGTGGTACTTTGCCTCAATGATGTGGAAGCCAAGGTGATCGCCACCCGAAAGCTCCGGCAGGCGGGATTTGCCGGTTTAATTGTGTCGCACAGTATGCACAAGGATGAAGCCCAGCAGATTATGGCTGCCGGTGCCGACCACACTTACCTGACCATGTCAGAAGCTGGTCTGGGTTTGGCCGAGCGGGTGCGTCAGCATATTACCTTGTAGGTGCCGGAGGCTGGGGAGTGGTGGCTCCCCGGCCGATGCGATTAACTGGATAGCTTCAGGCCGATAATACCCAGCAAAATCATTGCAATACTGACCAAACGTGGCCAGCTGGCCGGATCGCCCAGCAAAAAAATGCCAACGATCACAGTACCGACTGCGCCTATGCCGGTCCAGACAGCGTAGGCAGTGCCGACAGGTAAATCCCGCATGGCCAGGCCAAGCAGGCTGATGCTCAGCAGCATGGCCAGTAGCGTCCAGACTGAAGGCCAGAATTTGCTGAAGCCTTCAGTGTATTTCAGACCCACAGCCCAACCGACTTCCAGTAAACCCGCAATAAGAAGCAGAACCCAATTCATACCAAATCTCCAACGACTCACAGCAACCCTGTTACTGAAGTCATGTGCTGTTGCTTGCAGTGAATGGGGTCGTCCCCGGACTTGTGACGCTCAGGCGGGTCGTCCCGCCTGGCCAGTGAAAAGCGGCCAGAGAATAACCAAGTTGTCGCCGTCAGTCCAGTGTGCCGCCGGCTATTAACCAATCCTGTTCTGTCTGCAGCGCAACAGGCAGACATACTTTCAGCGCCTGAACCACCAGCTCAGGGCTCATGGAGGCTTGTTGTTTGCCCAGCACCTGTGCCGGAGAATAAGGAATATGCAAAAAACCGCCACGCACTTGTGGCTGGTTTTGCAGCAGGTGCATCAGGCCGTAAAACACCTGATTGCAGACAAAAGTGCCTGCGCTGTAGGAAATACTGGCGGCAAAACCGGCCTGATGCAGGTGGCTGAGCATGGCTTTTAACGGCAGCGTACTGAAATAAGCCGCGGGCCCCTGTGCTATGACCGGCTGGTCGATGGGCTGTGCACCGGCATTATCGGCAATCCGTGCATCAATATGATTAATTGCGACCTTTTCAAAACTCAGGTCAGTGCGCCCGCCCGCCTGACCTAAACACAGCACCAGTGCAGGTTTAAACCTGGAGATGTTTTGCTCCAGAGTCTGCAGGCTGTCAGCAAAGGTACAGGGCAGCTGCACAGCTCTGATTTGCACTTCGTCATCCAGCCAGACAGCATCCAGCGCCTGCGCGGCCTGCCAGGACGGATTGATACTCTCGCCGCCGAACGGCTCAAAGCCGGTTAATAAGACTGTCGCCATTTAAAACCACCTTAAAAACAAGTACATCAGCACAATATTCGTCAGCAGCAACCAAGCTGCAGTTGGGGCCTGGGCTTTAATTACCGCATGTTTGTCGTTGAGCTCCAGCAGCGCCACCGGCACTATATTAAAGTTGGCGGCCATTGGGGTCAGCAAGGTGCCGCAGTACCCGCTGAACATGCCAATGGCGGCCATCATCGCCGGGTTAATGTCGTGCTGCTGTACCAATAAAGGAATACCAATACCAGCAGTGATCACCGGAAAGGCCGCAAAGGCATTGCCCATAATGACAGTAAACAGCGCCATGCCCAGGGCATAACAGGCCACTGCGGCCAGCGGATGCTCCAGAGCCAGATAGCGCTGACTCAGTTCCGCAACGGTGCCACCGACACCCGCCTGGGTAAACAACAGACCCAAAGTGGCCAGCAGTTGTGGCAGCAATACCGCCCAGCCCATCGCTTCAATCAGTCTGGATGATTCGGCCAGCGCCTGTTGTGGCTTTTCGCGGCAATAATACAGCGCAAACAACAGTGCAATAAACGCTGCAACTGCGAGTGCAGCCAGTGTCAGATTGGCCGGGGAGAGCAGAGGCTGGTCAAACAAGGTCAGGTGCGATAACACCAGCACTCCAAATACGGTGCCCAGCGGGATGAAGAGCGCCGGCACAAATAATTGATGACCAAGCCGGTTGACGGATGCCAGTTGCTGCTCGTTCGTCAACTGAGTGTAACTACGGCTTTTCACCAGCGACAGCCCGCCAATCAGGCTCATGAACACCACCAACGCGCCAACCAGCGCTTTGGGCAGATGGTCCCCGGCCAGAAAAATCAGGCTATAGCTGCCCCAGAACAACGCGGCGGCGAAGCGCCTGTCCTGAATCGCATACAAAGCCACCACCGCAAACAGCAGGCCGACAATCAGGTACAGCAAGGGCAAATCAATCATTGGCCTGCTCCTGTTGCAGGCGAGCCAGGTAACGGTCAAACCGGACCAGCCTGTAGCCATGAATTAAAAATGCGGCGACCGCAGTGGGGATGCCCCAGAGTGCGATATGCAGCGGGTCGGTTTCAATGCCGGATTCACGCAAAAAAGTGTGCATCAGGATAATGGCACCAAAGGCGACAAAAATATCTTCGCCAAAAAACAGCCCCACATTGTCTGTGGCGGCGGACATTGCCCGGATTTTTGCGCGGATGAGCGGGTGCCTGGCCCCATCCGGGTGGGCGGCTTCTGCCATAGGGGCCACCAGCGGCCGTACCATCTGTGGGTGGCCGCCCAGGCTGGTTAAACCTGCAGCGGCTGAGCTTTCGCGCAGCGCCAGATACACCAACAGTAAGCGACCTGTCGTCGCCACTTTAATCCGGCCAATCAGCCGCTGCGCCTGCAGGCGCAGGCCATGGCGCTCCAGCAGACCTATCACCGCCAGTGGCAACAACAGGATCAGCGGCAAATTTCGGGTGCGTAAAAAAGTATTGCCCAACTGTTCAAGCCAGGACAGCAGCGGTAACCCGGTAGCCAGCGCCGTGGCGAGCGCGGACAGAATCACCACCAGCAGCGGGTGGAATTTCAGTAACAGCCCAAGGGCGAGTAACAAAATGCCACACAGAGGCCAAAGATCCAGTTCGGTCATAAGTTGTTCTTATCGGTGAAAAACTGAAGGGGCAGTGTGCCCTGAGCCTGCCGCCTGCCGCAAGTTATGCTGGCGGCAAAATCAGCGAAAGTCATCGCAAAAAAAGAACAAAATCAGCCTTCTAAGCCGCGTCAAATCTGAGTTTTTATCAAAAGCTCGACGCAGCGAAAAAGCCTCGTTATAATGCCGCGTCCTGTATAACAGGTCTGGATGACGCGTCAACAGAAGGCTCCCGGACCAGCACTAAGATGGCGTCACGAAACGCCTGATTTGATTTTGAGGTAACAAGATGCAAGTTTCTGTGGAAACCACTCAGGGTTTAGAACGCCGTTTAACCATCACAGTCCCGGCTGCGGCAATTAGCGCTGAAGTTGAAAAAGAATTACGTACTATCGCTAAGACCCGCCGTATCGACGGTTTCCGTCCTGGTAAAGCTCCGGTTGCGATGATCAAAAAAATGTTTGGTCTGCCAGTGCTGCAAGATGTGGCGTCACGTCAGATGCAAAACCATTTCTACCAGGCCATTATCCAAAACAAACTGACTCCGGCCGGCGCTCCAACTTTTGCTCCTAAGCAACTGGCTGAAGGCAAAGATTTAGAATTTGTGGCCACCTTCGAAGTGTACCCGGAAGTTCAGCTGAACAACCTGGATAAAGTAGAAGTGAGCAAGCCAGTGGTTGAAATCACAGAGGCCGATCTGAACACCATGATCGACACACTGCGTAAACAACACGCGACTTGGGACAAGACCAAAGCCGCTATCGCCAAAGGTCACCGTGTCAACATGGACTTCACTGGTTCCATTGACGGTGTTGAATTCGAAGGTGGCAAAGCTGCTGGTTTCACGCTGGAAATCGGCCAGGGCCGCATGATCCCAGGTTTTGAAGATGGCATTATCGGTAAGAAAAGCGGTGAAGAGTTCACCATCGACGTGACTTTCCCTGAAGATTACCACGCCGAGAACCTGAAAGGGAAAGCGGCCCAGTTCGCCATCAAAATTAATGGCGTAGAAAAGCAAAAGCTGCCTGAAGTCAATGAAGAATTTGCTGCTCTGTTCGGTCTGGCTGAGCCAACTGTGGATGCACTGCGCGCTGAAGTGAAGAAAAACATGGAACGCGAGCTGAGCAACAACATTAAAGCGAAAGTCAAAGATCAGGTAGTGAAAGGTCTGTTGGCGAACCACGACGTGGACGTGCCACAAGCCCTGATCGACAGCGAAGTTGACGTTCTGCGTCGTCAGGCTCTGCAGCGTTTCGGTAATAACCTGGACGCAAAAAACCTGCCGGAGCTGCCAGCTTCTTTGTTTGCTGAACAAGCCAAAGACCGTGTCAAAGTAGGTCTGTTATTGGGCGAAGTGATCAAAGCCAACAACCTGCAGGTTGATGATGCCCGCGTTCAGGCGCTGATCGAAACTGTGGCTTCTGCCTACGAAGATCCGCAAGAAGTGGTGCAGTACTACAACAGCAACAAAGAGTTGCTGCAAGGTATGCGCAATGTGGCGTTAGAAGAACAGGCCATTGACCTGGTTCTGGAAAAAGCCAAAGTGACAGAACAGAAAGCCAAGTTCGATGAAATCATGAATCCACAGGCGTCAAACTAAGAATTGACATCTGTTGATCTGACAGTTTTAATGGCTCGAGCATTAAAGTTCGGGCCATTTTCTTTTCTGCGGCCCTACAGCATAAGGAAGTACCATGATGGCATTCGAGCCAAAAATGAGTGATATCGTCAGCGCGCTGGTCCCCATTGTTATCGAACAAACTGCCAAAGGCGAACGCTCCTTTGACATTTATTCGCGGTTGCTGAAAGAGCGGGTGATTTTCCTGACCGGTCAGGTGGAAGATCATATGGCCAACCTGATTGTCGCGCAGTTGTTATTTCTGGAATCCGAAAACCCGGAAAAAGATATCTACATTTATATCAACTCACCTGGTGGCTCAGTGACGGCTGGCCTGTCGATTTACGACACCATGCAGTACATCAAACCCAATGTCGCCACCGTTTGTATCGGTCAGGCTTGCAGCATGGGCGCATTCCTGCTATCTGGTGGCACCAAAGGCAAACGCTATGCACTGCCAAACGCCAGAGTGATGATTCACCAGCCACTGGGAGGCTTCCAGGGCCAGGCGACGGATTTTGAGATCCATGCCCGTGAAATTCTGACGGTGAAAGAGAAATTAAACCGGCTGATGGCCGAGCATACCGGCAAGAGTTATGAGCAAATTATCAAGGACACCGAGCGCGATAACTTCTTAAGCGCGCAACAAGCCTTGGAATATGGCCTGGTCGATGCCATATTAACGCAAAGGGATGCGAAGTAATTGAGTTTAGGGGCCGGGCAGCCGTAGTGGTGCAGGCCCCAGTTGAAGAGGAAGTTCCATGTCTGATCACCGCTCTGACGGCGAGAAAAGCAGCAAGCTGTTGTACTGCTCCTTCTGTGGTAAGTCGCAGCACGAAGTGCGCAAACTGATTGCAGGCCCACAGGTGTACATCTGTGATGAATGCGTTGACTTGTGTAACGACATTATCCGCGAAGAAATCAAAGATATTTCGCCTAAGCGTGATGCCAGTAAACTGCCTGTTCCACGTGAGATACGCAACCACCTGGACGATTATGTGATTGGCCAGGAACACGCAAAAAAAGTTCTGGCGGTTGCGGTGTACAACCACTACAAACGCCTGCGTTCTGTGCAGCAAAAAGCCGATGTGGAACTGGGTAAATCCAATATCCTGCTGATTGGCCCGACGGGCAGCGGTAAAACTCTGCTGGCTGAAACTCTGGCCCGTTTGCTGGATGTGCCTTTTACTATGGCCGATGCCACCACCCTCACCGAAGCTGGTTATGTCGGTGAAGATGTGGAAAACATCATCCAGAAGTTGCTGCAAAAATGCGATTATGATGTAGAAAAAGCCCAACGAGGCATTGTGTACATCGACGAAATCGACAAGATCTCCCGCAAGTCAGACAACCCGTCCATTACCCGTGACGTGTCTGGTGAAGGTGTGCAGCAGGCGTTGCTGAAACTGATTGAAGGCACCATTGCCTCGGTGCCGCCGCAAGGGGGCCGCAAGCACCCGCAGCAGGAGTTCTTGCAGGTGGACACCTCAAAAATCCTGTTTATCTGTGGCGGGGCTTTTGCCGGTCTGGATAAAGTGATTGAACAGCGCTGTGCCAAAGGCTCAGGTATAGGTTTTGGTGCCGAAGTGCGGGGCAAAGAATCCAGCCGCAGCCTGACTGAAAGCTTCCGCGATGTGGAGCCGGAAGATTTGGTGAAATATGGCCTGATCCCCGAATTTATCGGCCGTCTGCCTGTGGTTGCCACGCTGACAGAACTGGATATGGACGCTTTAGTACAAATCCTCAGTGAGCCGAAAAATGCGCTGATCAAACAGTTTGGCGCTCTGTTCCAGATGGAAGGGGTGGACCTGGAGTTCCGTGACGACGCACTGAAAGCCATTGCCAATAAAGCCATGGAGCGGAAAACAGGAGCCCGTGGTCTGCGCTCTATCGTCGAAAACGTGTTGCTGGATACCATGTATGAATTGCCATCAATGGAACATGTCAGCAAAGTGGTGATCGACGAAACCGTGATCCGTGGTGAGTCCCAGCCTATTCTCATCTATGAATCAGCTGAGGCGGCTTCGGGCCAGTAATTCCGTGTACGCACTCAACAAAGCCGGTTCTGACCGGCTTTGTCTATTCTGTGCCCAGCCGGTTCAAATTTTTCACTAACTCGTTGAAGTCGCAAATAGTGACCCCATATACTGGGAATCCACCCCTGCAGTAAATAATTCAAGAGAGATTTCATGACAGTAGCAAAGACAGAACGTTTGCATATGCCTGTGCTGGCATTACGGGACGTGGTCGTCTATCCGCATATGGTGATCCCACTGTTTGTTGGCCGGGCTAAGTCAATCAAATGCCTGGATGCGGCGATGGAAAAGGAAAAGCAGATTTTCCTGGTTGCGCAAAAAGATGCCACGTTGGATGACCCGAAAGACGACGATTTGTATCGTGTCGGTACTGTCGCCACTATTCTTCAATTGCTGAAGCTGCCGGATGGAACCGTCAAGGTGCTGGTTGAAGGTGGCAAACGCGCTGAATTGGCGGAGTTTACCGATACCGAAGAAACCTTTGCTGCTTATGTCGATTTGATCCCGACCCCTCAGCTGGACAGCCGTGAGCAGGAAGTGATTTTGCGCTCGGCCATTAATCAGTTTGAAGGGTATATCAAACTGAATAAAAAGATCCCGCCTGAAGTGCTTACTGCGTTATCTGGTATTGATGACGCTGCCCGTCTGGCAGACACCATGGCGGCCCATATGCCGCTGAAAGTCGAGGACAAACAGAAGGTTCTCGAAATTATTGACGTCACAGAACGGTTAGAGTTTCTGATGGCGATGATGGAAAGCGAAATCGACATTCTGCAGGTGGAACGCCGTATTCGCAGCCGCGTGAAAAAACAAATGGAAAAAAGCCAGCGCGAGTACTATCTGAATGAGCAGATGAAAGCCATTCAGAAAGAACTGGGCGAGCTGGAAGACACGCCAGATGAATTTGAAACCCTGAACAACAAAATTGAAGCGGCGCAAATGCCGGCTGATGCAAAGCAAAAAGCCACGGCCGAATTGCAGAAGCTGAAGATGATGTCGCCCATGTCGGCCGAAGCCACAGTGGTCCGCAGTTACATTGACTGGTTGACCAATGTGCCATGGAAAAAACGCAGCAAGGTGAAAAAAGACCTGGCGGGCGCAGAAAAAATTCTGAATTCAGACCATTATGGCCTGGATAAAGTAAAAGAACGTATTCTGGAGTATCTGGCTGTTCAGCAACGAGTCAACAAGCTGAAAGGCCCTATTTTATGTCTGGTTGGCCCACCGGGGGTGGGGAAAACCTCCTTGGGCATGTCAGTGGCCAAAGCCACAGGCCGCAAGTATGTGCGGATGGCGCTGGGCGGTGTACGGGATGAAGCGGAAATCCGTGGTCATCGCCGCACTTATATTGGTTCTATGCCAGGCAAAATTATCCAGAAAATGGCCAAAGTGGGAGTACGGAACCCACTGTTCCTGCTCGATGAAATAGACAAGATGGCTTCCGATTTCCGTGGTGACCCTGCGGCGGCGCTGCTGGAGGTACTGGACCCGGAGCAAAACACGGCGTTTTCAGACCACTACCTGGAAGTGGATTACGATTTGTCTGACGTGATGTTTTTTGCCACCTCCAATAGCCTGAATATACCGGCAGCTTTGCTGGACCGGATGGAAGTGATTCGTCTGGCGGGTTACACCGAAGATGAAAAACTGAACATAGCCAAAGAACATTTGCTGGGCAAACAAATTGAACGCAACGGTCTGAAACCCCATGAAATTGAAGTGGAAGACAGTGCCATTATCGGCATTATCCGTTACTACACCCGGGAAGCCGGGGTGCGGAACCTGGAGCGTGAAATTTCCAAGCTGTGCCGTAAAGCCGTGAAGAATATTCTGCTCGACAGCAGGCTGAAGAAGGTCACCATCAGTCAGAGCAATCTGGAAGAGTACCTGGGCGTACAACGCTTTGATTATGGCAAAGCCGAAGACAGTAACCGCATTGGGCAGGTGACAGGCTTAGCCTGGACTTCAGTGGGCGGTGATTTATTGACCATTGAAGCGGCTGCTGTGGTTGGTAAAGGTAAATTAACCTACACAGGGTCACTCGGCGATGTGATGAAAGAGTCCATTCAGGCGGCGATGACTGTGGTGCGTAGTCGTGCGGAAAAGCTGCGGATCAATGAAGACTTTTATGAGAAACGTGACATTCACGTGCATGTGCCTGAAGGCGCGACGCCGAAAGATGGCCCCAGTGCCGGTATCGCCATGGTCACAGCGCTGGTGTCCAGTCTGACCGGCAACCCGGTGCGGGCGGATGTCGCGATGACGGGTGAAATCACGCTGCGTGGTGAAGTGTTACCTATTGGTGGTCTGAAGGAAAAATTACTGGCGGCCCACCGTGGTGGTATCAAGCGGGTGCTGATCCCACATGACAACGTTCGGGATTTAAAAGATATTCCGGACAATGTGAAAGGCGATCTGGATATCCGTGCCGTGAAATGGATTGATGACGTACTGGAATTGGCGTTGCAGGAGCCACCAACCGGCATGGCTGTAGTCGAAACGGCTGAAACTGCACCAAAAGCCGCGCCAAAAGCGAAAAAAAGCCAAAAAAATCCGGCCTAGGGGCTTTTCAAACGCTTTTTGTGTGTTAAGTTATGGGCAGTTTCGCTGCAGGCCTTGTCTGACAAGGCTTACAGCCTAACAAAAAGTTTTTGTGGGGCGGCGTTTTGTGCTTGCAAGCCTATTTCAGGCTTGATATAACAAGTGCGCACTACACAACAAATTAATTTTTGGTAGTTGTTGAAAATAATAACAATTGAAGGGGATGATATTGTGAACAAGTCTCAACTTATCGACAAAATCGCTGCTGGTGCAGACATTTCTAAAGCGGCAGCTGGTCGTTCACTGGACGCGTTCATCGACGCAGTGACGCAAGCTCTGAAAGAAGGTGACTCAGTAGCCTTAGTTGGTTTCGGCACTTTTGCCGTTCGCGAGCGCGCCGCACGTTCAGGCCGCAACCCACAAACTGGTGCAACTATCCAGATCGCTTCTGCGAAGATCCCTTCGTTCAAGCCTGGTAAAGCATTAAAAGACAGCGTGAACTAATCCAGACCCCGACTGGTCAACCGGTTGGGGAAAGCCGTGGCGCAGATAGCAACAAGCCTGATGCGGTCGCAGCTTTAATGAAAAAGGCGTATCTGCTAAGATGCGCTTTTTTTTTACTACCACATTGTTGGCAAAAGAGACATAGAGAGCATGTTAGAGAAGATCAGAGAAGGTTCTCAGGGGATGATCGCCAAGGTGATTCTTGGTTTTGTGATCCTGACCTTTGCATTAGCCGGGGTTGGCAGCTATCTGGGAAATACCAAAGAGCCAGTGGTTGCTGTAGTAAACGGCGAAGATGTGACCAAAACAGAATTTGATACCGCGCTGCAGAATGAACGCAACCGGATGCAGCAGCAGTTTGGTGAGATGTTCAGCAGTCTGGCCAGCGACCCTAACTATATGAACAGCTTCCGCAGCCAGGTCCTGGAAAAGCTGATCGATGAAAAATTGCAAAAGCAGCTGATGACGGATTTAAACCTGATGGTCAGTGACCAGCAAATCCGCGAAACTATCTTGTCTCTGCCTGAGTTTCAGGTGGATGGCGTGTTTAATAACGACAGATATTTGGCTTTATTGCGCCAGAATGGGTATGAACCAAACCAGTTCCGTGATTACCTGCGCAGCCAGATGTCACGCACTCAGCTGGTCAGCAGCCTGGTGTCCAGTGAATTTGCCACAGAATCTGAGTTAACCCTGTTGGCGAAACTGCAGCAGCAAACCCGCGATGTGCAGTATCTGCAGATCAAAGCGGCCAGCTTTGCCGATAAAGTCGAAGTGACTGAACAAATGCTGCAGGATTATTATCAGGCCAACCTGAACCAGTTTGTCTCGCCTGAAACTGTGGCTGTTGATTATGTGCAGTTAAACAAAGCGGATATCGCTGCTGGTATTGCGGTGTCAGACGCTGACCTGCAAGCCTACTACGATGCCAATTTAAATCGTTATCAGACTGAAGAGCGCCGTCGGGTGTCGCATATACTGCTGGAATCAGCTGAAGACAATGCAGAGGTAAAAGCCAAAGCCGAAGCGCTGGCTGCTCAGCTGGCTCAGGGCGCGGACTTTGCCGAACTGGCCAAAAAAGAATCCAGTGATACCTTCTCGGCAGAAAACGGGGGCGATCTGGACTTTATTGAAGCCGGTGTCATGGACCCTGAGTTTGAGAAAGCGGCTTTTGCGCTGAAGCAAGTAGGTGAAATCAGTCCTGTGGTGAAAACTGAATTCGGTTACCACCTGATTAAGCTGACTGAGGTGCAGGCGTCACAAACCAAAGCTTTCGCAGATGTGAAAGAGCAAATCGCCACTGAGCTGAAAGATCAGAAAGCCGCAGAGAAGTTTATTGAGCTGCAACAGGCTTTAGGTGAAAAGAGCTTCGAAATTGCCGACTCGCTGCAGGAAGCTGCGGAAGCCATTGGCGGTCAAGTAGTCTCTGTACCTGCCTTTACCCAGGGTTCTGCCCCAGCGCCACTGAATGCACCGGCCGTGCTGAGCACTTTGTTCTCTGAAGAATTTATTGCCGGCGGTGTGAACAGTGACGTGCTGGAAGTCTCGGCGGACCAGGTGGTAGTGGTCCGTATCAGCAGCCATCAGCCGGAAAAAACCAAAGGCTTTGATGAAGTCAAAGAGCAGGTACGTACCGCGGTGCTGAGTCAGAAAACCGAAGAAATGGCACAGGCCAAGGCCGCGGAGCTGCTGGCTGCTTTGCAGGGAGGAGCTACGCTGGAAGCAACAGCGCAAGCCAATCAGTTGACGGTGGAGAGCAAAACTGCGGTACCACGTTTTGGCGGCGATCTGGATGCAGATATTCGCACCAAAGCGTTTGAGCTGGCCAAACCGTCAGAACAGGTACCAGTATCTTACGGTTCTTTAAGCACTGCAGCTGGCGATGCGGTGGTACTGGCTGTCAGCAAAGTGACAGAGTCTGAAGCAACCGCAGTTCCGACCAAAGAAGATTTGGAGCAGTATTCTCAGCAAAAGGCGCAGACCAGTTATGCCGCTGTGATTGCCGCCTTAAAAGCCAAAGCAGAAATAGTTCGCAGCCTGGAAGTGGCCAGCAGCGACGAACAGTAAAGCTGTGGTGATAAAGAAAAACCGGCGCTAAAAGCGCCGGTTTTTTTATGTACAGGATGTACGGTATGCCGGTTATGCAGGCGCCATCAGCGGATGTCGAAGCGGCCAGCTGTCTGTGGTTCTACTAACTCATTGCACTGCTGATCAGTTTTTTGCTGTAGTCAAACTGCGGGTTGGCAAAAACAGTGGCGGTATCGCCGTAATCCAGCGCATTGCCCTGATGCAGCACCAGCATTTTATCGGCAATATGCCGTACCAGCCGCAGATGGTTGGTGATCAGCAAATATGCCAGTCCCTGTTGTTTTTGCAGTTCCAGCAGCAAATTGACAATTTGTGCCCGTAACGAGGGATCCATTGCGGTCAGGGCTTCGTCCAGGATCAGCAGTTTAGGGTCCAGAATCAGCGCGCGTGCCAGCGCAACACGTTGCAACTGACCACCAGAAAACATATGAGGGTAGTAGTCGGCATGTTCATCCATCAGGCCGAGCTGCCGTAAGGTCAGCTGAATTTTTGCCTGGTGCTCTTCAGCTGGCAAAGGCGAGCTGAAACGCAGCACATCCTGCAGCATGTGGCCGATTTTTTGATGTGGGTTTAATGAGCGGGCCGGGTCCTGAAAAATGTAGCGGATCACCTGGTTGTAATCTTTAAAATCAGTGATTTTAATGGCTTCACCGTCCAGTAAAATTTCGCCTTGATCCGGGCTTTCAATGCCGATCAGCAACTTGGCCAGCGTGCTTTTGCCTGAGCCGGTTTCGCCCACTATGGCCAGAGTCTGGCCGGCTTCCAGCTCAAAGCTGATGTGGGACAATGCCTGAATTTTTTTCTGACCAAAAAAGCCCTGGGCTTTCTGGTAACTTTTGCTCAGTTGACGGACTTCCAGTAACACCTGCTTCATGGTTTTTTGCCACCCAAAGGAAAATGACAGCTGTAATAATGGTTTTGCAGCCGCTCCAGCATAGGGGTTTTCACACATTCTTTGCGCGCATTGGGACAACGTGGGCCTAAGCGGCAACCAATAGGCAGATGCTGCAGGGTCGGAATACTGCCGGGCAGGGCATAAAGCGGCTGTTTGCTTTGCAGCTCGGGTTGAAACTCAGGCACACTTTTGATCAGGGCATGGGTGTATGGATGCATGGGTTTGGACAGCAACGCTTCGGTTTCACCGGCTTCCACCAACTGACCACAGTACAACACACTCAAGGTATCGGTATTGCGGGCGACACTCTCCAGCTCGTGGCTGATCAATAAAATCGACATGCCTTTGAGCTGGTTAAAGCTGGCCAGCAAACGGAACAGCTGAGCCTGAGTGGTGCTTTCCAGCGCTGTCGTCGGTTCATCGGCAATCAGTAACTTGGGCTTTTTTGCGATGGCCATCGCAATGGATATTTTCTGACATACCCCTTCGGACAGCTGGTAAGGGTAAGACTGGAAAATCGCCTGGTGGTCACGAATGCCCACTTTATGCAGCAAGGCTGCGGCTTTTTTTCGCCGCTCAAAAGGCCGGCCAAACCAACCACTTTCCAGTTCGCAGTCAGGAATGGATTCGGTCAGTTGCTCCAGTATGGGGGAGGTGGGGTCCATGCTGCGGCTGGGTTCCTGGTAGATCATCGCAATATCGCGACCGATAATGCTGCGTTGCTCCGAATAGGGCAGGCGTAACAAATCCTGGCCTCGCCAGCTGAAACGGTCGGCGGTGATGCGCCAGCGTTTGTTCAGCACGCCCACTATGGCTTTGGCGATCAGGCTTTTGCCTGAGCCGGATTCACCAACCAGACCCCGGATTTCGCCTTCCCTTAACGTCAGGTTGACCCGATCAACAGCGCGGATCAAGCCGTCCGCTGTTTCCAGTTCAATGGTCAGGTTCTTAATATCGAGCAGAATCATCAGTTTTCCCGCCGTTTTTTAATGGCTGTGCGCAGGCCGTCACCGACCAGATTGACCGACAACACCGCAGCAAACAACAATAAACCCGGCAAGGCGATGGCCCATGGAGCCAGATATATCAGGTCCAAAGCGTCGGCTATCATGGTACCCCATTCGGCCGTTGGCGCCTGCGCGCCCAAGCCTAAAAACCCCAAGGCGGCAATGTCCAGCATGGCCGTGGATAACGCCATACTGGACATCAGGGTGGCAGGTTCCCAGATATTGGGCAGCACGGCATGGCGCAGCACCTGCCAGTTATTGGCGCCATCCAGCCGGTAAGCGACCACGTAATCCTGTTTCAGTGCGTCCTGAATACTGTTACGGATACCATGGACAAACTGCGGCAATAAGGCCAGTACAATAGCCCAGGTGGTGTTCCATAAACCAGGACCCAGAACTGCGACAATCAGTATCGCCAGCAGCAGGGAAGGGATGGTCAGGGCCAAATCGAGTAAGTGATTAAAAATGCTGGATTTCACCCCTTTGCTCATGCCGGCCATCACCCCCAGCGCCAGCCCAAGCAGCAGCGCCATCAGCACCGCCGCAATAGACAATCCAAAGGTATAAACAGCCCCGGTGATCAGCCTGGACATAATGTCGCGGCCCAAATCGTCGGTACCAAAGGCATAACTGACCTGACCGGCGTCACTCCAGGAGGGGGCCAGTAACAGCAGATCAGGGTTTTGCAGGTAGGGGTCATGGGGGCTCAGCACCGGGGCGAGCAGCACCAGCACCAGGAAAAACACAAAAAGCACCAAACCGAGCATGGCGCTGTGCTGGCGCTGAAACTGCTGCCAGAGCTGGCTGAGCGGACCGCGGTTATGCTCTTCAAAATACAGGCGAAATTTTTTCATATCAGCCTTGACGCGCCAATGGGTTAAACAGGGTATGCAGGATCTCGGTCAGCATATTGGCTACTATCACCAGGGACGACACCACCAGCAAGCCCCCATGGATCGCCGGGTAATTGCGCTGGTAGATGCTGTCAATCAGCCACTGGCCTATGCCAGGCCAGGAAAAAATCACTTCAGTCAGCATAGCGAGGGTGATCAGCGTGCTGAATTGCAGGCCTACCTGGCGGATCACTGGCAGCAGGGCGTTGCGCAGGCCATGGTGATACAGCACCTGGGCGCGGCTCAGACCTTTAGCGCGGGCCGTCTTGATATAACCCTGCTCAAGCACGGTTTGCATCGAATTACGGGTAAAACGGATCATCACGGTGGTTGGGAAAGTGGCAAGCACTATGGTCGGTAGTAACAGGTGGTACAGCGCATCCTGAAACGCGGCCGCTTTGTGTGTTAAATCGGACAGGTAAATATCCAGCAGCATAAACCCTGTCTGGGCTGGTACATCAAACAGCACATGCAGACGACCGGAGGTGGGCAGCCAGCCCAACGACAATGCAAACACCATAATCAGCAGCAAAGCCCACCAGAACACAGGCAGTGAGTAACCAATTAACGTCAGGCCTGAGAACAGTCGTGCCAGCAGCGACTCTGAACGGATGGCACAAAACAAACCCACAGGCACACCAACAAAAAACGACAGCATCAGGGCATAAGCTGCCAGCTCCAGCGTAGCCGGAAATACAGCCAGTAATTCCGGCAACACAGGTTGCTGGCTGGCAAAGGATAAACCCCAGTCACCATCTACAATGCGGCCGACATACGCCAGGTATTGCTCCACTACGGATTTATCAAGCTGATAATGCCGGACCAGTTCCAGTCGTTGCGCTGGGCTGATATCGGTCAGACCGGACAGGGTGCTGAGCCGGTCACCAGGAACCAGATAACTCAGGCTGAACCCCAGAATGGTCAGGGCAACAAAGACAAAACTCAGTAAAAATACCCGGCGCAGAAAATAATGCAGCATTACAAATCCTTCTCCGCTTTGGCCATCGACACTCCACCATAAGGGCTCATCACCACGCCTGAAACCTTGACACTTTGAGCCTGAAAACGCTTGGAGTGGGCAATGCTGAACAGTGGCATCTGCTCGGCCAGATAATGCTGGGCGGCCAGATAAAAACTGCGTCTCTGCTGTGGATCGGCCGTGAGCAGCGCCTGGTTCAGCAGATTGTCAAACTTCGGATCGCACCAGTTGGCCCTGTTACTGCCATTTTGTGCTGCGGCGCAGCTGAGCAATGGCCGGAAAAAATTATCCGGGTCGGCATTGTCAGCTGACCAGCCAATCAGCACAGAGTCATGTTCGTTGTCACTGAGTTTGCGTCTGAAACTGTTCCATTCCAGGGAGACAATACGGGCGCGCACCCCGATGCGGGCGAGATCGGCCTGCATCAGCTCAGCCATCTTCTGGGCATTGGGGTTGTAGAGCCGCTGCACTGGCATGGCCCAGATATCCATTTGGAAGCCTTTGGGATAGCCGGCTTCTGCCAGCAACTGTTTGGCCAGCTCCGGCTGATAAGGCAGTTCTTCGGCGTTATTGTCAAAGGCCCAGGAGGTTGGGGGCAATACAGAGCGGGCCAAATCGGCATGACCAAAATACACCGCCTGCAAAATGGTGTTGCGGTCTATCGCCATCGCCAGCGCTTTACGCACTTTGGCATTATTAAAGGGCGCTTTTTGGGTGTTAAATGCCCAAAAACCGACATTCATACTGATCTGACTTTGCACTTCCACATCCGGCCGTTCCGTGACCAGCTTCAGCTCGGCGTGACGTGGATAAGCTACCACATCACATTCATGGGTCAACAACATGGCCATACGTTTGGCACTGTCGGGCACTAAATCGAACACCAGCTGAGACAGCTGGGCTTTGCCTCCCCAGTACTCCGGGTGACGGTAATAACGCACAAACTGGTCTTTTTTATAGTCCCGAAACATAAAAGGGCCAGTGCCGACCGGCTGGCTGTCGAGCAGCTCTGGCTGGTGTTGCTGCAACAGCTGAGCTGCGTATTCGGCCGAAAGGATGGAGGCAAAATCAGTGGCCAGGTTGGATAAAAACGAGCTGTCGGGCCGGCTCAAATCAAAGCGCACCGTCAATGGGGTTTCGGCAGTGACAGCGGTGACCAGGGAGCGAAGGTCGACGCTCTCGAAATAAGGGTAATCTCCACCGCCAATCGGGTGATAAGGATGATGAGTATCCAGAATGCGCTCAAAGGTAAACACCACATCAGCTGCCTGCAGTGGCCGGCTTGGCGAGAAATACCCCGTGTGGTGAAACTGCACCTGTTGCTTTAGTTCAAACCAATAGGTACGGCCATCCTCGCTGACACGCCAGCGTTCAGCCAACGCAGCCTCCAGTTCCCCACTTTGAGGGTTGATATCCAGCAGCCGGTCATACAATTGCTGGCTGACAATGTCGATGGTGGTGCCTGAGGTCACATGCTGAGGGTTAAAACTCTCGGGTGATCCCTCAGCACAATAGACCAGGCCTTCGGCCAGGGTTTGAGGTAACTGAGGCTGACAGGCACTGAGCAGGCACAGACTGCTTAGCAGCGAGCCATAAAAGACAACGTTCATTGTTGGCTATCCAGCATTTTGTACTTTTTCATATAGCCTCTGAGCTGATGATAGGTCAGGTTCAGCGCTTCAGCAGTTTTCTTCTGATTATACTGGCAGCCAGCCAGCGCCTGCTTGATTAAATCCATCTCAAACTGCTCAGACAACAGCTTAAAATCGGCGCCTTTGCTGGCATCAAAACTGGCAGTTGGAGCTGCGAAAGCCGTTGTATCTGCGATGGTCGTTTCTGCGTTGGCTGCCACAACAGGTGTGGCCGTTTTTGGCGCCCTGTCCAGTGTGCGGACTCGCCGCTGAGGCCGGAACGGGGATTCAAAGGGATCTAACTGGATATGGTGCACCGGCACATAAGGATTGTTGGTGCGGTACACACTGCGTTCCACCACATTCTTCAGTTCCCGCACATTGCCTGGCCAGTCGTAATCCAGCAGGGTGCGTCTGGCTTTCTCGCTGAAACCGCTGAACAGCTCATAACCCAGCTCGCGCGCCATATTGACGGCAAAGTGTTCAGCCAGCACCAGAATATCTTCACGCCGCTCGCGCATCGGTGGCAAGGTGATGACATCAAAGGCCAGCCGGTCCAGCAAGTCAGCACGAAATTCGCCTTGCTCTGCCATTGCAGGCAAGTCTTCATTGGTGGCACAAATCAGCCGCACATCAACCCGGATAGGCCGGCTGCCACCGACCCGCTCGAATTCACCGTATTCAATCACCCGTAGCAGTTTCTCCTGCACCATGGCCGGTGTATTGGCCAACTCATCCAGAAACAGCGTGCCACCATTAGCCCGCTCAAAGCGGCCTTCATGACGTTTAGCCGCGCCGGTAAAAGCTCCTGCTTCATGGCCAAACAATTCACTTTCCAGCAGGTTTTCATTCAGCGCGGCACAGTTTAAGGTCAGGTAACTCTGATCCCAGCGTTGTGACAGGTAATGCAGCCGGGCGGCAATCAGTTCTTTCCCTGTGCCGCGTTCGCCAATAATCAGCACGGGCTTGTGCAAAGGCGCAATTTGGGACACCTGTTCCAATACACTTAAAAAACTGTTGGACTGACCTATTAAGTTGTCTTGCTGAAAACCTCTGCTCATGCCTGCTCACGAAATAGTGAATTTAACTAATAAGTAGTGTATTTCATAACGATGGTATGGCATAGTGCTTTTTCTGAATAAATAAAATTCAATTAAAACAATTGCTTATAATGTTTTTTCGAGTTGGCACCGATCCTGAATAGTATCTTACGAAACCGAAACATCCTTAAGAGGTAAATTGCTATGGGTATTTTCTCTCGCTTCTCAGATATCGTGAACTCGAATATCAATGCGTTACTGGATAAAGCTGAAGATCCGGAAAAAATGGTCCGCCTGATTATTCAGGAAATGGAAGACACCTTGGTGGAAGTGCGTTCCACCTCTGCCAAAACCATTGCAGAGAAAAAAGAACTGCAACGGGTGATTGGCAAGCTGCATGCCGAAGTGGAAGACTGGCAGGCCAAAGCGGAACTGGCGTTGAGCAAAGACCGTGACGACCTGGCCCGCGCCGCGCTGGTGGAAAAACAGAAAGCGGCTGATCAGGCTGCCGCCGTTGAAGCCGATATTCAGCACCTGGACGAGCACATCAGCAAGTTGCAGGACGAAGTGGCTCAGCTGCAGGAAAAGTTGGCTGACGCCAAAGCCCGTCAGAAAACCATTCTGATGCGCCAGAAAACCGTGGCCTCACGGCTGGATGTGAAAAAGACGCTGGACAGCAGCCGTCTGCAGGATGCGATGTACAAGTTTGAGCGCTACGAGCAAAAAATTGATTCGCTGGAAGCGCAGGTTGAATCCTATGATTTAGGCAAGAAAAGCTTAAAAGATGAGTTTGCTGAACTGGCATCTTCTGACAAGATAGATTCCGAACTGGCTGATCTGAAAGCTAAATTGTCTAAAAAAGATAACGCCTGATTCTCAGGCGTTGTAGGAGTGCATCATGGATATAGGTGAGGTTATTGGAATTCCTGTCATTCTGTTTATGATTTTTGTCGCGCCGCTGTGGGTCTTTATGCACTACAGAAGCAAAAACAAAATCGGGCAGGGGCTGAGCGACAATGAACTGGCTCAGTTAAACGATTTGTCCCATAAAGCCGAAAAAATGGCAGACCGGATCAAAACACTGGAAGCCATTCTGGATGCGGAGTCCCCGCGCTGGAGGGAGAAACATGACTAAAATACGCCGCGAGCTGTTCCGGGATGACCGGAACGGCAAAATCGCCGGGGTCTGTGCTGGTATCGCCGATTACTTTGGCTGGGAAGTCTGGTTAATCCGGCTGATTGTGGTGACTTCGGTGTTGTTGGGCTTAGGTGGTTTATTGCCGGTGCTCTATGTGGCTGCCTGGTTTATTCTCGAAAAGAAATCTGTGGTGGAAGCCCGTCAGGGCGTCACACAACCGAAGTTTGAAGAGAAACCTGTCGAAGTCAAAACCCGGGTCTGGCAGCGAGGAGAAGCACCCAAGTCTGCCTTGCACCATCTGGTGGCGCAGTTCAATAGCCTGGAGTATCGGCTGCGTGATATGGAAAGCCATGTGACTTCGGCAAAGTTTCAGCTGAACCGTGAGCTGAATAAGCTCTGAGACTGATATTGACTGCAAGGACAAGCCAATGACGTGGGTAGATAAGGCGAGCTGGCAACTGAAAACTCTGGGCCAGCGCGCCTTAGATACACAGCTGAGTCTTGGGGTAACCGGACTGAGTGGCGCAGGAAAAACCGCCTTTTTAACCGCTGCGCTGCAACAACTGCTGCAGCACGATAACACCGCAATGCCTTTTTTCAGTGTAATGCAACAAAAACGCTGGCTTGGGGCCCGCATTGATGCGCAGCAGGCGCTGCACTTCCCCCGTTTTCCTTATGAACAGAATTTATTGTATTTCAAGCAGCAGCAACCACAGTGGCCGCCATCCACAGTCGGCTGGAGCCAGCTGGCGCTGACCTTGCGTTATCAAAGTGCGTCAACGGTCAAACGCCTGCTCAGAGATTATCAGCAGCTGTCGCTGCAATTGCTGGATTACCCAGGCGAATGGCTGCTGGATTTACCTATGCTGCAACAAAGTTATGTGCAGTGGTGTCAACAGAGTTGGGACTTATTCAGCCAGCCACATCGTCAGGCGCTGGCCGAAGCGTTTCGCACGCAGCTAAGCCGGGTGGATCTGAATCAAACCGAGCCTCTGGCCGTGCAGCAGCTTTGCGCTTCGTATCGCGACCTGTTGCAACAGTTCAGCCAGATTGCCGGTGCTTACCTGAATCAACCTGGCCGGTTGCTGGTACCGGCAGAACTGGAAGGCACCCCAGTGTTGCAGTTATTGCCATTATTGCCGGAACAACTTCGGCAAGGCGGCGCTTTGGTGGCGCTGATGCAGCAGCAGTATGCCAATTATCTGAAGCTGGTGGTGAAGCCCTTTTACCAGCAGTTTTTTTCCGGTCTGGACCGGCAACTGGTACTGGTGGACATTCTGGGGGCCCTCAATGCCGGTGAAGCCGCGTTGTCTGAGCTCAAACAAAGTATTTTGCTGATCCTGCAAAGCTTCAGTTATGGGCCCAATCATTGGTTGCGCCGGGTGTTGAAGCCCAGGATCAGCAAAGTACTGTTTGCAGTCAGCAAAGCCGACCATGTCACACCAGACCAGCATCAGGCGCTGAGTTTGCTGCTGCAACAGTTATTGGCTGAGCAGTTGAGTCAAACCCAGTACCAGCTTTGCCAGTTTGAGGTGATGGTGATAGCAGCAGTCCGGGCCAGTGAAACCGGTACTGTGGAATACCAGGGACAAAACTTGCCTTGTTTGCGTGCGACCAAACGCGGACAGCCACACGCAACTGCTTTTTATCCGGGCGACGTACCGCGTTATTGGCCAGACCATCAGCTGTTCAGCGCCCATCAGTTTGCCTTTAGTGAATTGAACCCGGCGCCATGGGATGGCCAGGGGGCGTTGCCGCATATCCGGCTGGATCATGCCCTTGAATTTTTATTGGGAGACAAACTCCGATGAAACCACTGAAACCCGCCGTTGAATTTGAAACTCAGAGCCAGGCCGAAATCAAGACCCTGCCTGTACAGGCCAAAGACTTTGATCCGGCTGACTTCGTCGAAGCCGACCTGACCGAGCCTGTCTCAGAGGTTCCGCAGGGCAGAGGTGTAGGGCGCTGGTTGGCGGCGGCCTTATTGTCATTCTTGGCTTATGGTGGCTGGCAGCTGATTGACACTGTACTGCAACTGATTAGAAACCCGGGAGCCGGAACTTTTTTCAGCGCTGTCTTGGCGGTAAGTCTGACTGGATTGGTGCTGGTGTTACTGGGGCGCGAGTACAGGCTCTGGCGGCGTCTGAAGCAGGGAGAGCTGTGGCAGCAAAGTGCTGAACGTATCCAACAAAGTATGCAATATGGCGAAGCGCTGCCTCTTTGTCAGCAGATGCTGAAGCAATTGCCAGCCACGCCAGCCTCTGTACAGCAGTTTCACCAGCACTATAAAACCGAACACAGTGACAAAGAGGTACTGCAGTTATTTGAGTTGTCGGTGCTCAATCCGCTTGATAAACAAGTGCAACAGCAGATCCATCAGGCGGCGGCAGATACCAGCCTGGCGGTGACCCTGTCGCCTTTTGTGTTGGCTGATCTGCTGCTCGTGTTGTGGCGCAGCAGCCGGATGCTTCGTGAAATAGCGCAAAGTTATGGCGCCAGCATAGGGCAGCTGCGCAGCCTGTTGCTGCTCAAACGGCTGTTTGCATCTTTGGTCTGGGCGGGGGGCTCAGAGCTGGCACTGGATTTATCGTCAGAGGTGGTTGGCACTGAACTGACCTCCCGTCTTTCTGCCCGGGCAGGTCAGGGTCTGATCGCTGGTTTATTGACCGCCAGGCTTGGTCTGGCGGCTCAGCAATTGTTGCGGCCTGTGCCGTTACCTGAGCAGCAGAAACTCAGCCTGCGTCAGCTTGGCAAAGCACTGATGCAGCGCCTGAGCGGTACGAATAAGGAGTGACTGTCAATAATTTCTGACACTTAACTCAGTTGTCGTCACAGCCTACCCGCGTTGTTTCGGCCCCTCAGATGTCCATATGCCTGTTGTGATCCAGGGTCTTTTGCTTAGATAAAAGAAAAAACCACAATCTAGACGCAACAGGTGTTTTATGACCAAGCAGTACGGCCATGCCGAAACTTTATGTATCCATGCTGGTAAACCCCAGTCTCATCCCCACGGCGCTTTAACCACGCCGCTGTACCAAACCTCGACCTTTGTGTTTGACAGTGCCGAACAAGGCGCAGCCCGCTTTGCCGGTGAAGCCGACGGTTATATTTACACCCGGCTAGGCAACCCGACCACCCGTGAACTGGAGTTGCGACTGGCGGCGCTCGAAGGCATGGAAGACGCGGCGGCCACGGCCACAGGCATGGGGGCTGTCGCAGCGGCTACTTTGGCTTTTTTGCAGCAGGGCGATCATTTACTGGCCAGCAAAGCCATTTATGGCTGCAGTTTTGCGTTGTTTAACCATCAGTTTGCCCGGTATGGCATTGAAGTCAGTTTTGTCGATTTTACCGACCATCAGGCAATGGAAGCGGCGGTGCGGTCCAACACCAAAATGGTGTTTGCAGAAACCCCGATCAACCCGACACTGACAGTGATTGATCTGAGCTTTTTAGGTGACTTTGCCCGTCGTCATGGCCTGATCTCAGTGGTCGACAACACCTTTCTGACCCCCCTGCTGCAACAGCCAGCACTGTATGGCATTGATTTAATTGTGCACAGTGCCACCAAGTACCTGAATGGTCATGGGGATCTGGTTGCTGGAGCCATTGTTGGCTGTGCAGAAAAAATTCAGAGCATTAAGCTGACAACCTTAAAAGATATGGGGGCCACCATCAGTCCACACGATGCCTGGTTGATCCTGCGAGGCTTGAAAACCCTGTCGGTGCGGTTGGAGCGGCATCTGAAAAATGCGCAGGCAGTGGCCGAATACCTGGAGCAGCACCCGGCCGTGGCAAAGGTTTATTACCCTGGGTTGCCGTCGCATCCGGGGCATCAGTTTCTCGGCGGCCAAATGAAAGGAGCCGGTGGTGTATTGGCTTTTGAACTGAACGGCAGCCTGGACGATGGCCGGTTTTTTATCAATCAGTGTCAGTTATTGGCCCTTGCCGTCAGCCTGGGGGATGCCGAGTCGTTAATTCAGCACCCGGCCTCGATGACGCACAGCCCCTACAGCCCGGAAGAAAGGGCGATGGCAGGCATCAGCGACGGTCTGATCCGTATTTCGGTTGGGCTTGAGCACCAGGACGACATTATTGCCGACCTGGCTCAGGCGCTGAAAAAAATGCAACAACGCCAGAGCAGTGGTCTGAAGACGGCCTGATGTAGCGTTTTTTTTACAAAACCAGCAGGCGGTCCAGACTGCGGTTGCACAACCATGGGTTAACAGCCGCAGTCCAATCCACTAGTATCGGCCGCAATAAAAAGCAGGCCAAAGGCCGCATTCAAGCATTTCAAACCAGGGTTGTTATGAGTAAGAGCAGCAGCTACGTATCCAGGCAGTCGGATGAGCAGGGTTTTATCCACTGGACTGATGAAGAAAACCAAATCTGGTCTGAGTTGATCAGACGCCAGTTGTCCTGCATTGAAGGCAGGGCCTGCAATGAATATCTGGACGGCTTGAAAAAGCTGAATTTACCGCAAGACCGCATTCCGCAGTTAGCCGAAGTTAATGCTGTTTTGCAGCAGGCCACCGGCTGGCGCTGTGCTGAAGTGCCGGCGCTGATTAGCTTTGACCGGTTTTTTCAGTTACTGGCCAACAAAGAGTTTCCGGTAGCCACTTTTATCCGCAGCCGGGAAGAGTTTGATTACCTGCAGGAACCGGATATTTTTCACGAAATATTTGGTCACTGCGCCATGCTGACTCACCCGGCCTTTGCTGAGTTTACCCACAGGTACGGTCAGTTGGGTCTGGCGGCCAGCAAAGAAGATCGGGTTTACCTGGCCCGTTTGTATTGGTTTACCATCGAATTTGGTTTACTGAATACACCAGAAGGTTTGCGGATTTACGGTGGTGGTATTTTATCGTCGCCAGGTGAAACCCAATATGCCCTGGGTTCTGATGTGCCAGAACGCCACAGCTTTAATGCGTTGGATGTGATGCGCACGCCTTACCGTATCGATATTATGCAACCGGTGTATTTTATGCTGCAGTCCATTGATGATCTGTTTGATATTGCCAAACTGGATTTGATGGCGCTGGTGCAACAGGCGAAAGCACTGGGGCTGCATCCGGCTAAATTTCCTCCGAAACAAAAACAAGCCAGCTGATGGCTGGACAAAAAAAGAGAAGTGACCCATGTCTGATTTAACCCAAGCAAAATGTGAAGCCTGTCGCGCCGATGCGCCCAAAGTCAGTGACGAAGAGCTGGCGGTGCTGATCCGTCAGATCCCGGACTGGACCCCTGTAGTGCGGGACGGCATACTGCAGCTGGAGCGTATCTATAAATTCAAAAACTTCAAACAAGCCTGGGCTTTTCATCACAAAGTGGCTGAACTGGCGGAAGCCGAAGGCCACCATCCGGCGCTGCTGCTGGAGTGGGGCAAACTGACGGTGACCTGGTGGTCCCATTCCATTAAAGGTCTGCACAAAAACGACTTTATCTGCGCAGCGAAAACCGATCAGCTGCTGAACGCTTAAACGGCTGAAGGCTCCGCTTGTGTGTACCAGGCGGAGCCGTGCATAATTCTTTACAATTTACTCTGGTTTCTTCTGCGTTGCCTGCCGTATTATAGCCTGAACCCAATTCCAAACACGGTTGTTGCTTATGAGGTTAGAAATCCATTGCCAGGACCGACTGGGCATAGCCCAGGAAGTGTTGCAAATCCTGGTCAGTTATCAGCTTGACTTACGGGGCATCGAAGTGGACCCGACGCAGGGACGTATTTATGTGTCTTTCCCTGGCGTTGAGTTTGCTACCTTTCAGGAGTTGATGGCGAAAATCCGTCGGCTGGCCGGTGTCGATGACGTCAAAACCACCGCCTTTTTACCTTCAGAGCGCGAGCACAATGAACTGACCACTCTGCTGCGCACCTTGCCGGATGGCATTATTGCGGTCGACAGCAAAGCCAATGTCACCATTATCAACGAAGCCGCGCTGGACGCTTTATCGTTGAAGCGGGAAGAAATAGAAGGCCATCTGCTCACTCCGCTGTTGAAAGGCTTTCATTTAAACCGCTGGCTCGAAGGGGACGATGTGCTGGCGCAAACCCGTCGGGTCGAAATTCAGAATAAAAAATTTATTGCCGACTTGTTGCCGGTGATGGTGCCGAATGAACAGGGACAGGAAACCCTGGCTGGTGCCGTACTGAACCTGAAATCTGAAAGCCGCCTTGGTGAGCAGATGGTGGTCTTTAAAAAAGGCGATCAGGAGAGTTTTAACAACCTGCATGCGCACAGCAACCTGATGCGTAAAGTGGTGCGCGAAGCGAAAAAAATGGCACTGCTGGATGCGCCTATTCTGATCATGGGCGAAACCGGCACCGGCAAAGAAGTGTTGGCCCGGGCTTGCCATGCCGCCAGTGGTCGCAGCGGCAAACCCTTTTTGGCGGTGAATATGGCGGCAATGCCGGACAATGTGGCGGAGTCCGAGCTGTTTGGTCATGGTCCCAATGCGATGCCGGGTGCGGTGGACGCCAAAAAAGGCATTTTCGAACAAGCCAACAAAGGCACGGTCTTTTTGGATGAAGTGGGCGAGATGTCCCGCGAATTGCAAACCAAACTGCTGCGTTTTTTGCAGGATGGCTGCTTCCGCCGTGTTGGCGATGAAAATGAAGTGCGGGTGGATGTGCGGGTGATTTGCACCACACAAAAAGATTTACCTGCTATGGTGCAGGAAGGCAAGTTCCGGGAAGATTTGTATTACCGGCTCAATGTGCTGAGCCTGACCTTACCACCACTGCGGGAGCGTAAGCAGGACGTGGTGCCGCTGGCGGAACACTTTATTGCCCGTTTTGCCGCGCGTTTGGGTCGCAAGTCACCCAAGCTGACAGAAGCCTGTGAACACTTCCTGCAGCATTACCCCTGGCCAGGCAATGTGCGGCAACTGGAAAACGCCTTGTACCGGGCCGTGACCTTACTGGAAAGCAACGAGCTGGACAAAGACCACCTGCAACTGCCCAGCTACACCAGTGATCTGGGCTATCTGGAAAAAGATTTTGAAGGCACGCTGGATGAAGCCGTCAAAGCCTTTGAAGCAGATTTGTTACGCAAATTGTTTCCTGCTTACCCCAGTTCACGTCAATTGGCGAAAAAACTCGGTTTAAGCCATACCGCAGTCGCGAATAAACTGCGTGATTACGGTATTAGCAAGAAGAGTGTAAAAATTTAGCCACGCTTTGTAGTGCTTCTGATACAAAAACCAGGCTCCGGATTGTGTTTCGGAGCTTTTTTTCGCCATTTTTTGATGAATGGTCAGTTTTGTCAGCAGAACTGTACAAAAAGCCGGTTTTCCTGCGGATTCCCGTCAACACGGGGCTATCTTTCTTTTTTCGTGGCAGTAAGCAAGATAAGCCAAAATTACAGTGTGCAACTGCAGGAGAATTATGATGTTCGATCCGATAAATCCGCTGGGAACCGATGGTTTTGAGTTTGTGGAATACACAGCCGCAGACAAACAGGGCATTGAGAATCTGAAGAACCTGTTTAAATCTTTGGGTTTTACTGAAGTGGCAAAGCACCGCTCCAAAGAAGCCTGGTTGTATAAACAAGGGGATGTCAATTTTATCGTCAATGCCGAGCCAAATTCCCAGGCGGAGAAGTTTGCGGCTGAACATGGCCCCAGCGTTTGCGCTATGGCATTTCGAGTGAAGGATGCTGCCGCCGCTTTGAAAAATGCCGTCGACAATGGTGCCAAGCAGTACCAGAACCAGGTTGGCCCTATGGAGCTGAATATTCCTGCTGTGTATGGCATTGGCAGCAGCCTGCTGTACTTTGTGGACCGCTATGGTCAAAGCTCCGTTTACGACGTTGACTTTAAGTTCTACGACAACTGGCAGGAGGACATGGCGAAAAACCAGGTGGGTCTGGAAGTGATAGATCACCTGACACACAATGTTCGCCGCGGCAATATGGCCATTTGGGCCGGCTTTTATGAGCGCATCGGCAATTTCCGCGAAATCCGTTATTTTGACATTGAAGGCAAACTGACCGGCCTGGTGTCCAAAGCCATGACGGCGCCTTGTGGCAAAATCCGTATTCCAATCAATGAATCGTCCGACGACAAATCGCAGATCGAAGAATTTATCCGTGAATACAAAGGCGAAGGTATTCAGCATATTGCGCTGACCACAGAGGACATCTACCAGACAGTGCGCACCTTGCGTGAGCGGGGCATGGACTTTATGCCAACGCCCGATACCTATTACGAGCGGGTTAATGCCCGGGTGGAAGGCCACACGGAAGACCTGGACCAGTTGAAAGAGCTGCGCATTCTGATTGACGGCGCGCCGATGAAAGATGGTATTTTGCTGCAAATCTTTACCAAGACTGTGATTGGCCCGGTGTTTTTTGAAATTATCCAGCGTAAAGGCAATGAAGGCTTTGGCGAAGGTAATTTCAAAGCCTTGTTTGAATCCATTGAAGAAGATCAGATCCGTCGCGGAGTGCTGCAAGATGCGTAAATGGGCGTCTTTTCCATTAAAAGAAGGCGAAATTTCACGTCAGGCTCATGCTGATTTTCCGGAGCAGGCGATTTACGAGCGTGAAACCGGTCGCAGTGGCTTTTTTGGCCCGGCAGCGCATTTTCACCATACCCATGCGCCAACGGGCTGGAGCGACTGGCAGGGGCCATTAAAGCCCCGGTTGTTTAACTTTAACAACATCAGCGACAACCAGGATGTATCGCCGTGGCAGGTGCCGTTTTTACTGCACAATGCGCACTGCAAAATGCGCACCTGGCGCCTGACACAATCCATGCCGTATCTGGTGCGTAATGCTGACGGTGACGATTTGCTCTTTGTGCATGAAGGTTCGGCTGAACTTTATTGTGACTACGGTCATTTGACGCTGCGCGATGGTGATTATGTGGTGATCCCACGTTCCACCATGTGGCGGCTGGAAGTGACAGCGCCGCTGTTTTTACTGATGATTGAAGCGACCAACGATTCGTACCAGCTGCCGGAAAAAGGCCTGGTCGGCAATCACGCTATTTTCGACCCGGCAATGCTGGATCACCCGAAAATTGACGAGGCTTTTAAAGCGCAGTATTCCGAGCAGCCAACCCAGGTGCAGGTCAAGCGGCACAATCAGCTGTCGGTGATGACTTATCCCTACAACCCGCTGGATGCCATTGGCTGGCATGGTGATTTAACCGTGATGCGCATTAACTGGCGTGATATCCGGCCTTTAATGAGCCACCGCTACCACTTACCTCCATCGGCCCACACCACTTTTGTGGCGTCGCGTTTTGTCGTCTGCACCTTTGTGCCCCGTCCTATTGAAAGTGATCCGGGTGCGTTAAAAGTGCCGTTTTACCACAACAATGACGATTACGATGAAGTATTGTTTTACCATGCCGGAGATTTCTTCAGTCGCGACAATATTGAACGTGGCATGGTGACCTTCCACCCGGCTGGTTTTACGCATGGCCCGCACCCGAAAGCTTTTCAGGCCGGGCGGGAGTACCGCAAAAAGTTTACCGATGAAGTGGCTGTGATGCTGGACACCAGGGATGCTCTTGAAATGGGCGAGGCGGCGCTGGCCACAGAAAACCCGGATTATGTGAACAGCTGGAAAATTAAACCTGTACAGGCAGAAGGATAAGTCGATGAAGTTAGCGACCTTAAAAAATGGCCAGCGTGACGGACAATTGGTGGTTGTCAGCCGTGATTTGCAACGTTGTGTGGCAGTGCCGGCCATTGCTGCCACTATGCAGCAGTTGCTGGACAATTGGGCGGGCCTGGCGCCAAAAGCCCGTGAAGTCTATCAGGCCCTGAACAGCGGCACTGTGGCTGGTGAAACCGCTTTTGACCAAAGCGCTTGTGAATCGCCGTTGCCACGGGCTTACCAATGGGCCGATGGCAGTGCTTATGTCAACCACGTGGAGCTGGTGCGAAAAGCCCGTAACAGCGAAATGCCACCAAGTTTCTGGACAGACCCGCTGATGTATCAAGGTGGCTCCGACGACTTTTTAGGCCCAAGGGACGCCATTGATGTTGTCAGTGAAGACTATGGCATCGACTTTGAAGGCGAAGTGGCGGTCATTACGGATGATGTGGCAATGGCAACAAGCCCGGAGCAAGCCAGAGAGAAAATCCGTCTGGTGATGCTGGTTAACGATGTGTCTTTGCGGGGCCTGATCCCGAACGAGCTGGCCAAGGGGTTTGGTTTCTTTCAGTCCAAACCAGCTTCGGCCTTCAGCCCTGTGGCGGTTACGCCAGATGAACTGGGCGCTGACTGGCAGGACGCCAAACTGCATCTGCCTTTGGTGTCACATTTAAATGGCAAACTCTTTGGCAAACCCAATGCCGGTGTCGATATGACGTTCGATTTTGGCCAGCTGGTGGCGCATGCCGCCAGGACCCGCCGTTTGGGCGCAGGGGCGGTGATTGGTTCAGGCACAGTGTCGAATAAACAAGGCACTGACTGGGGCACCTCGGTGGACGAAGGTGGGGTAGGTTACAGCTGCATTGCTGAAGTGCGGATGATTGAAACCATTCGCGATGGCGCGCCTAAAACCTCCTTTATGAAGTTTGGCGACCGCATCCGCATTGAAATGTTTGATGCCCAGGGCCAGTCGGTGTTTGGTGCTATTGAACAGCAAGTGGTGAAGTATCAGGGCTGAGTGCCCGAACCGAGCAACAAGGCTATCGCAGGATAGCCTTTTTTATGGAGCATGATATGAAACTCTACAGTTACTGGCGTTCCAGCGCAGCCTTTCGGGTCCGGATCGCCCTGGCCCTCAAAGGAGTAAGCTGCGAGCAGGTGCCGGTGCATTTGCTGAATAACGGGGGCGAGCAACACAGTGCCGCTTTCCAGCTGCAGAACCCGGCTGAGCTGGTGCCGGCCCTGGAACTGGAGCAGGACACGCTGAATCAGTCGCTGGCGATTATCCAGTACCTGGACGATCTGTACCCGGAGCCCGCTTTATTGCCTGCGGATCCGCTGCAAAAAGCCAAAGTGATGGCTCTTGCGTTGGATATTGCCTGTGATATCCATCCGCTCAATAACCTGCGGGTACTGCAATACCTGACCGGACCGCTGGCACTTGATGAAAAGCAGAAACTGGCCTGGATCCATCACTGGCTGCACACAGGTTTTGCCGCTCTGGAAAAACGCCTGCAGCACTCTGCAGCTTTGTACGCTGCTGGCAATGCAGTGAGTCTAGCGGACTTGTGTCTGGTGCCACAGGTGTACAATGCGCTGCGTTTTAACCTGGATATGACGCCTTACCCGGTGTTATTGCGTATTTATCAGCACTGTATGCAACAGCCAGCCTTTTTTCAGGCGGCGCCTGAACAGCAGCCGGATGCACAATAAGATGTTTTGCGGTAGTCTGACGGTACTGGCAAGCAGTGTGGAGCCTGTATGAAGTTACCAAGCCGTTGGTTAAACAAAATCTTGTTTTATTGTGGCCTGACCGGGCTGAGTTTTCAGTTGATTGCCTCTGGCGTAATGTTGCTGCAGGGGCAGAGCCGGGAGCTGCATTGGTGGTTTCATTGGGCCGCGCCGCTGGTCTGTCTGCTGTGGGGGCTGGTACCCGCATTGCAGCTGCAGCAAGAACCAGCGGAGCGCGACAAATAGAGGGTTAACGTCCGGGGGTGAACATGCCTTCAACGCTGAGTTCTTTTAACCCTGTCGCATCAAAATGAAACTTCAGCTGCGCCATATTTTTATGGAAAAAGTACAGAGTGCCGTTCACTGACAAAACGTAACCGCCACGCGCTTTGGTGGCCAGCTTTGGATCCGTATTCTTTTTCAGGACCAGATGATACTGGCCCAAAGTCCAGTCAAAAGATGCAATGGGTTCATTGACCCAGTCTGTGACCCAGACTTCCTTGTCCTGATGCAGTACCAGAGCCAGAGTGTATTTCTCCGGCACATCAGCGACTTCCACTTCTTGTTGTCCGGCCTGGAACACAAAGCCACTGTTGGCTTGTTTGTAGGCGAAGCTGAACATCAGCGGTTGAGTTTCGCCGTTAGCCAGAGTCATGCTGCCTTTACCCGGCACTTCAAAGGCGCCCCAGGCACAGGGTAACCAGACGGATAATATGAAAACCAGTAGTTGTTTCATCGGTTTTTCTCCAGTACAGCAACAACCTCAACCTGCAGTATAGAGCGTCAGTTCCTGGCCTGGTTGTAAATAGTTATCGGCGTTCAGGCCGTTCCACTGCAGAATATCTGCAACCTTTACCTTAAAGCGCTGCGCGATGCTGGCCAGCGAATCGCCGGCTTTGACCTGATAGGTCATTTTATTGCCTGTACTGGCCGCGACAGACTTCAATTGCAGCAGCTGACCAGGTTTTAAGGTGGATTTGTCAGTGAGTTGGTTCCAGCGTTTTAGATCGGCAGCACTGACATTGAGCTTTTTGGCAATCAGCCACAAATTGTCACCGGATTTCACTTTGTAGTGAGATCCTGACTTATTTCTGGGCTGCGGAGCCGGCGCCTCTGTGGCATTCAGACCCGGAATGTTCAGGACCTGGCCTACTTTCAGTTGAGTACCTGCCAGTTGATTGGCTTTCTGCAAGGCGTTAACTGAGGTTTTAAACTGAAGCGCAATTTTACTCAGACTGTCGCCAGAGCGGACTTTGTATTTCCCTGCACTGGGGGTATTGGCCACCGGAGCGACTTTTACTTTAGGTAAAGCGGCCAATTGTTGCTTAGTGTCTAGCGGACTGGTTAAAGGGACCACCAACTGATAACTGGCGCTTGGAATGATGTTGGCTTTAAAGCCCGGGTTCAGACGCTTGAGTTCGTCCAGGCTGATGCCCAACACTTCAGCGGTCAGAGGTAAATCCAGGCCTCTGTTGATTTTCAGGATACGGCTTTGCGGTTTGTTGGCGATAACTGGCACTGAAATGGCGTACTTGTCTGCATGCTTCAGCAGTTGGGCCAGCGCCAGCAATTTGGGAATGTAACTGGTACTTTGTTTGGGTAAATGCAAGGACCAGAAATCGGTCGGCCGACCGCTGTATCTGTTGCGCTCTACTGCTTTAAACACCCGGCCTTCACCCGCATTAAAGGCTGCCACAGCGCTCAGCCAGTCCTGATCGACGTTGCTGTACAGGTACTTTAAGTAGTCAAAGGCGGCGCGGCTGGATTCGATGACATCGCGACGTCCGTCGTACCAGGCGTTTTGTTTTAAGCCAAAATTACGCCCTGTGCCGGCACTGAACTGCCAGATCCCCAGTACACCGGACACAGAACCAGCTTTTGGGTTATAGGTGCTTTCGACTATAGGTAACAGCGCCAGTTCAAGCGGCATATTGCGCCGTTCCAGCTCAGTGATCAGATGGTATAAGAAAGGTGCTGCATTGTCGGTGGCTATTTTCAGCAGCTTCTGATTGCGCAGGTAAAAACGGATCTGTTGTTCAACTTCACGATTATCGGTTGGAACCGTCAGACTGAACTGAGCGATGGCCCGTTGCCACAGGTTGTCATAACTCTGCAGTTTGGTGTCCGGGGCTAAAGGGGAGAGTTCTGCATCCTGCCACAGGGCATTGGCGACTTGCTGCGCCGTTGCTGTTTTGTCTCGGATCGGTTGATCGGCAATGATCTCTGGTTCCGGATCCTGGCTTTGTACCGACTTCTGTGCTGCACAGCTGGCAAGTAAAGCCGCTGCAACGGCGACATAAAGTTTATTGAGCATAAAGCGGTTCCAACAACGATAAAGACAAGTATGTTACCCGCTCCGATCTGAATTGCAAGTTAACAGCTACCATTGATCCTTACGCTGACGCAAAAACCTGAACAATTCCAGTGCGTTTTCCTGCTGCCAGTGCTGTTGCAACACCGGATCCACGGCTCGTAAATAGGGATTAAATCTCAGCTGATCCGAAAGACGGGTGGGCAGAGTGGGTTCGCCTCTGTCACGTTGCGCTTTGCTTTGTTTTTGATAGCGCTCCAATTCTGGGTTGTTCGGATCGGCCCAACGGGCAAACTCCAGATTGGCCAGCGTGTACTCGTGAGTAGGGTACAGCCAGGTGTCAGCTGGCAGCGCCATGATCTGGTTCAGACTGTGCCACATCTGCTCGGCCGTGCCTTCAAACAAACGGCCACAGCCAGCGTTAAACAGGGTATCGCCACAAAATAACCAAGGTGCGCAGTAATAGGCCAAATGCCCTACTGTATGGCCTGGCACCGCCATCACCTGAAACTGGTACTGTTGCCAGTGAATAATGTCCCCATGCGCAACCCCTTCACCAGCAGCTGCAATTTTGTGTTGTTCAACTGCAGGCAGCAGCACACGGGCCTGGGGGTAGTGCTGACGCAACAACTGGATACCATCCACATGATCCCAATGGTGATGGGTGATCAGGATCAGGTCGAGTTCCAGCTGCTGACTGGCCAGATACGCCAGTACGACCTGCGGATCGCCGGGGTCGACCACCAGCGCTTTGTTCTCTTGGCGCAGGCACCAAATGTAGTTATCCTTAAATGCAGGCAGAGCAACAGGCTCAGACATTTTTTATCTCAACGGCAGACTTATGAAACCCGCTTTAAGTTACCACAGTAGCCCTTTACCACAAAGCTGGTCTGAATTGCCTCAGGGGCCCTGGATGGCAAAAGCCGTAGAGCAGCAGCTGAATGCATGGTGGCCGCGGATCTTTGGTTACCATTTGTTGAAAGTCGGCTCATTGAGCTCGGAGCTTGACAGCAGTTTATGTCCTATCAAGCATCAAATCCGGCTGGGAACAGATGAACAAAGCAGCAATCTGCTCGGTGAACCCGATGCGTTACCTCTTACAGAGCACGCTGTGGATGCCGTATTGCTGGCGCATTGCCTGGAGTTTTATCCGGATCCGCACCATATAGTGCGGGAAGCTCACCGGGTACTGATGCCCAATGGCTATGTATTGCTGACAGGCTACAACCCGTTGAGCAATGCCGGTTTGCTGAAGCTTTGGCCTGGCGTCAAACAGCAGTTGCCCTGGTCAGGACGGTTTTTTACACCCGGACGGGTGCGGGACTGGTTGCATTTGTTGGGGTTTGAGCTGATCCATGAACAGCGCTTTTTCTGGTCGGGTTTGCTTGGGCATTACAAAGAAAACAGCGGCTGGCAGCGTTGGTGTGAACGGTATCTGGGCTATTTCGGCACCTGTTATGTGCTGATTGCCCGCAAGCGCGAGCATCCGCTGACACCTATCCGGCCCAAATGGCAAAAAATACCTTCGTTCCAGCCTGCAGTGAAAGGGATCAGCGCCCGCCAGAGTTCTGGCTGAGCCGTTGCAGGTATCTGTCGAGCTGGTTGGCAAACTGTTGCTTATCTGCCTGAGATAAAGGGGCAGGACCACGCATTTGCACACCACTGCCTCGCAGTTCATCTGCCAGATCCCGCACGACCAGACGTTCGCTGATGTTTTGGTTATCCAACAACTGGCCTTTGGTGGTCAGGCACAAGGCGCCTTTTAGGATCACTGCGGCGGCCAGAGGAATGTCGTTGCTAACCAGTAAATCACCTGCCGTGATGGCTGAGCTGATGTAGTGGTCGGCAACATCAAAGCCATGCCCAACCTGGATGGCACGAATGTATTGGCTTTTGGGCACAGGCAAACGATGGTTGGCCACCAGGTGCAGTGGGGTTTGGGTGCGCTCTGCGGCGCGGAATAACATTTCGCGCAGGACCACAGGGCAGGCATCGGCATCAAGCCAAATCATGGTGCAACTCCACAAGTTGTCGGGCTTCGGTCTGGCCCATCGTCATAAAATACAGGCTCGGATTCTCGATATCAGGCTGGGTGGTAAACTGGAAACCTAAGCTTTGGTAGCAGTTGAGAGCCCGTTGATTGTGCCTGTGTACGAACAGTGAGAAGTCTTTTGCCTTGTGTTCACTCAGCCCCAACTGAAGTAGTGCCAGAATCAGTTTTTTACCTAATCCCTGACTGCGTTTGGACGGCGCAACCAACAGACGAGCCAGATGATGACGGTCAAAGCGATCGCAGAGCTGACCAAAAGCCACAGCCTGTTGCTGTTGCATCAGCCAATAACTCTGGGTCCCAGGTAAATACACTTGTTGCAAAAATGCCAATGGTCGCAGTGGGTAGCTGAAACCCGGCCCCCCCCACAGATCCATGGCCTGTTGATCCGGCAGCCAGTTTCCCAGGTTCACAACCTGCTCCGGCAAGGCTGGGCGTAATTGCACTGACGCCATTAATGCACCTGCCGGATGTTATAGCCCTGCTGCTGTAAGGCGTGTAACAAGCCATCTTTTCCCACCAAATGCAAAGTGCCAACGGCTATGTAGCTGGGTTTGTTATTCAGTAAGGTGGGCAGCTTCTGCAGCCAGGCCTGATTGCGTTCAACAATCAGGATTTGGTACAAGGCCGGGTACTTTAACAGATCAGACAAAAACAGCTGCTCCAGCACCTGCACATTGCCCTGGCGCCAGGCTTGTTTCATCGCAACAAAATCCTGCGTGCTGCTGCGCAAATCCTGCAGAGTGCTTTGGATCAACAGCTCAGCCCCTTGTTGGTTCAGTTTATCCAATACCGCCAGGTGCTGTTCCACAGTCTCAAATCCGAGATGAGGGATGGTTTTTTGGCTGGCTTGTTGCATCAGGTATTTGTCCACCCCAGGCGCAGTGGCTCCTTGTTGTTGCAATTGAGTGCTGGTGAGCATCAGGGCCGCAAAAGCCGGTTTGAAGCGGCTGATTTGCTGCAGCGGCAACTGGTGCTGCTGGCAAAACTCACTGAGTTGCCCGGCCAGTGCCGGACTCAGATGTTGCAGTAAATTCTCGCCGTCCGGATAGCGGTTACGTTGCAACAGCAAGCTGATCCCCTCTGGCGATTCCAGTTGGTCCAGCGGAGTTTCAAGGATCAGTTGCCTACTTTCTGATAACGCTTGTTCGTAAGATGCTGGCAGCGGGTAATCGTCGGGACTGAGCAGATGAATGGTGCCAGCCAGATAAAACTGTTGCTTGCCTTTTGTCACCTGCCACAGACTGTTCGCCTGAGTACTGCTGGCCAATACAACCAATACCAAAATGCCTAACAGACGCCCCATTTATTTTATCCTTCCTGTAGTCGAACTTTGCCACGTTGTTGTTTTCGCTGTTGCTGTGCTTTCTTGCCATCCAGCCGGCGGATTTTTGAGGCCAGGGTAGGGCGGGTGGCTTTTCTTCTTTTTTCGACAAACAGGGCTTTTTGCAGCAAAGCGACCAAACGAGTGATGGCGTCCTGTTTGTTCTGTTCCTGGCTGCGGCTACTTTGAGCTTTGATCAGCACCAGACCCTCACGGGTGATACGATCATCGGCATAACACAGCAGTCGTTGTTTCGCCCAGTCAGGCAGGCTGCTTTGCTGTGAATCGAATCGCAGCACTGCTGCGGTTGAAGTTTTGTTCACATGCTGCCCACCGGCGCCCTGAGCCCGGACGTAACTGAACTCCAGCTCGCTGAGCTGAAGCTGGACGCCTGGCAAAATGTCGTACTGTTCTACCACATTAAATCGTCCGGAATTTGATAAGCCGCATACGGGTCATCTTCCGCCAGTACTTCGGCACTTTGCTGGGAGTTGTTCAGCACTATGATGGCAGATGCCAGTCGTTGCTGGATTTTTTCAGCCACTTTGACTGGGATCAGGTGGTAGCTGTCCGCCAACCGTGCAATAGCAATCTGGCCTTTGCCCAGTTCCGACTGCACCTTGGCATTGATATAGAGCCGTTTGACCAGGCTGCCATCGGTAAAGTTGTACGCCAAATCACCTTTGGCCTGAATACTGTTCAGCTCAATCAGCTGTTTTACCTGGGCCAGAATGGCCTTTTGGTCCTGTTCTGCCTTACGTTGACGGTTCAGCTCCTGATCGCGTGCTTGCTGTTGTTGACGTGCCTGCTCAGCCAGAACCGACGCTTCGTTCACCACTGTGCCCTTTTTGCCTGCCTGCACCCGTTCTTTATGTTTTTGTTTGTTGATGTTTTTGGCGGTCTTGGCATTGCCAAGGCCAGCTTTGAGCAACTGCTCCTGTAGTGATTTACTCATGATGCAATCCTGTTCTGTGATCGGCTTATTGTTTCATGTGCAGCCTGCGCTGCCAAGCAAGGCAGTAACGGCTGCGGCGTAATTCAGGTATCATAAGGGTATCTTTTGACCGGACAGGTGATTTATTTTGGCATTTCAGGATTTCCGGCTGGACCCGCGTTTGGTGCGTTCGGTACAGCATTTAGGGTTTGCCCAACCAACCACAGTGCAGCAGGAAGCGATCCCCGCTGCAATGACAGGTAAAGACCTGTTGGTGTCGTCTCAGACAGGTTCAGGCAAAACGCTGGCCTATTTGCTGCCTATGATGCAACGTTTACTGCGCAGCAAAGCGCTGGCGAAGCAAGATGCCAGGGCATTGATCCTAGTGCCGACCCGTGAACTGGCACATCAGGTTTATGGCCGGTTGCGGCTTTTTGTTGCCAATACGCCTTTGAGCAGTGCGCTGATTGTCGGGGGGGAAAACTTTAACGATCAGGAAAAGCTGCTGAAGCGTCAGCCACAGATTATTGTGGCAACGCCCGGTCGCCTGGTGGATCATCTGGAGCATAAAAGCTTGTTTATTGCCGGATTGGAATTGCTGATCCTGGACGAGGCGGATCGGATGCTGGATTTAGGTTTTATGCCGCAACTGACAGCCATCAACAAAGCTGCGGACCACAGACTGCGTCAAACCCTGATGTTTTCAGCGACTCTGGACAATACAGAAATTAACGAGCTGGCTATGGCGCTGCTGAAAAGTCCGCACCGGGTTTCTGTCGGCGTGTCACACCAGCAACATGAAGACATTGAACAGCGTTGTTTTTTTGCGGATCACCTGACCCATAAAGAAGCGCTGCTGAAGCACTTTATTTCGACCGAAGAGATTAAACAGCTGATCCTGTTTACCGCAACTCGTGAAGACACGGAACGGCTGGCGCTGCTCTGTGAGCAATTAGGGCTGCCTGCAGTGGGGCTGAGTGGCAAGTTGAGTCAGGCCAGGCGGAACCAGGTGATGCAGGAGTTTGCGTCCGGCCGTTTTAAGGTGTTGGTCACCACTGATGTCGCATCCAGAGGATTGGATTTGCTGCAGGTCAGCCATGTGGTGAATTTCGACCTGCCTAAACATGCAGAAGAATATGTACACCGTATAGGCCGCACCGGACGGGCAGGGCAAAAAGGCGTGGCCATTTCCCTGGTGGGCCCAAAAGACTGGAAATCCTTTTGCGAGATTGAAAGCTTTTTACGCCGTCCTTTACCGCTATCCGAAGTGGAAGGACTGATTGCCCGCTTTAAAGGGCCTGTCACGATGGCTGTTCCGAAAAAAGCAGTCAAGGCTAAATCGGGCTCTGTAGCTAAGGCGCCGGGACAAAAACCAAAACAGGTACAAAAAGGTAAAAAGGCAGCTAGCTCACAGTTTTTTCAGGCTGGAGATGATGGCCTGATGCCTGTACGGAAAAAGAACAATTAATTTACTTTTGGTTGTTTTTTATTCGGAAAAAAGTGTTACACTCGAGAAGTTACTTTGACGCTTTGTTCATCAATTGAATTTGCAGTAATTTGTTTTTATTGAGAAATAGAGTTAAGTAACCGGAACGGCCAATAGAGAAACAACTATTTTTCTGTTGATCCAGTGATAAGTATTGACCCCTCTGGTGGCTTCACTGATAATGGGGTTGAAATATGTGCTAGCTCAACGTGGCCGGTAATATTTAAAGTCGCCGATGACTCGGCAAATTTAGTTTAAGTAAGAGAATGTTATGTCACAATTAATTTCCGGTACCGTTAAGTGGTTCAACGAAGATAAAGGTTTTGGTTTCATTGAGCGCGAAGGCGGCAAAGATGTATTCGTACACTTCCGCGCTATCAACGGTACTGGCCGCAGAACTCTGGTTGAAGGCCAGAAAGTGACTTTCGAAGTCACTGAAGGTCAAAAAGGCCCTCAAGCAGAAAACGTAACTGTAGTTGCTTAATAGCACTAAGTTGACGAAGCTTCTGGAAAAACCGGCTTAATGCCGGTTTTTTTATTTTTACTCTTTACTGATTTACTGCGCGAAAAAGGGCTGCATTTTTGTCTTGTTTCACAAAGCTAAAGATAACTGAGCCTGGGCCTGCTGATCTTTCAGGCCGACATGGATCCCGACCAGTCGCACTTTTTTGCCGTCCCCCCTGGACCAGGCTTGTTGCAATAACTGTTTCAGCGTTATGAAGTCCAATTCACTCTGGCTTCGCTCAACTGTGGTTTGCTGAAAGTCGGCAAATTTGAGTTTGATGCCTATTTTCTGGATAAAAGGAGCAGCGTCGCAACGTTCAATACGACGTCTTAACTTCGGCAATAATTCCTGCAAACTTTGTTCGCCAGCAACAAGATCAGGCAGGTCCTGATCATAAGTGTGTTCAACAGCGACAGATTTCCGCGGATAGTCGTTTTTGACCTGGCGTTCATCCACACCATGGCTGCGTTCTAACAAGGTTTCGGCGAAACTGCCAAAATGACTGATCAGTTGTTTCAGTGGTGCTTTCTGGACGTCGGCACAGTGATACAGGCCGAGCAAAGCCAGACGCTCAGCGGTCTTTTTGCCAACACCGGGAATTCTGTGCAGGGGCAGAGTGCTGACAAAACTGGCGACTTGTTCGGGCCGGATCACAAAGAGGCCATCGGGCTTATTTTCATCGCTGGCTATTTTAGCCAGAAATTTATTCGGAGCGACACCAGCAGAGGCTGTCAAGCCAGTTTCCTGCACAATGGTGCGACGGATATCTTCCGCTATCCGGGTGGCGCTGCCATTAAATAGCGGGGTATCGGTTACGTCCAGATAAGCTTCATCCAGAGACAAAGGTTCTACTTTGTCTGTGTACCGGTGAAAAATGGCTTGGATCTGCAAACTTGCCGCTTTGTATTTTTCCATATTGCCGGGCAGCAATAACAGATGGGGGCAGAGTTTCAGCGCCTGATGGGTTGGCATGGCGCTACGAACCCCAAAAGCGCGTGCCGGGTAATTGCAAGTACTGATGACGCCACGGCTCTGCCTGCTACCGCCAATAGCGAGCGGAATGCTACGCCAGTCAGGCCTGTCTCGCATTTCCACTGCAGCATAAAAACAATCCATATCAATATGAATAATTTTCCGCATGGCTCCACCGTCGTTAACTGTGTTTATATACAGCTGTAATTTTAGACAGTATCTGATGAATGTCAAAGATTTCCTGCATCAGAAAAAAGCGTTGCTGACGAACTGCTCTTACATGTTGGTTTGGATGTTTAGACGTCTATTTAATCGGTGCATCCTGCCAGAATTCGATGTAGAATAGCGCCAATTTTTTTGATCAGCCCAGCCTTATGGCGATTCAAGGAGCAAGCATGTTAAAGCGTGAAATGAACATTGCCGATTTCGACCCGGAGTTATGGCAATCCATTACCAACGAAACCCGTCGTCAGGAAGAGCATATCGAACTGATTGCCTCTGAAAACTATGCCAGCCCGCGGGTACTGCAAGCTCAGGGGTCTCAGCTGACCAACAAATACGCCGAAGGGTATCCGCACAAGCGTTATTATGGTGGTTGTGAGTACGTGGACGTGGCTGAAGATTTAGCTATCGCCCGTGCCAAAGAATTATTTGGTGCTGATTACGCCAACGTGCAGCCGCACTCCGGTTCACAGGCCAACTCTGCTGTCTTCTTAGCTTTATTAAGTGCTGGCGATACTATTTTAGGGATGAGTCTGGCGCACGGCGGTCACCTGACCCATGGTGCAACGGTCAGCTCGTCAGGCAAGTTGTACAAAGCGGTGCAATATGGTCTGCACCCTGAAACTGGTGTGATTGATTACGCTCAGGCTGAAGCACTGGCACTGGAACACAAACCAAAACTGATTATCGCTGGCTTCTCTGCTTATTCAGGCATTATCGACTGGCAACGTTTCCGTGACATCGCCGATAAAGTGGGCGCCTACCTGATGGTGGACATGGCGCACGTCGCTGGTTTGGTGGCTGCTGGTCTGTATCCAAACCCGGTGCCTGTGGCGGATGTGGTCACTACAACTACGCACAAAACACTGGCTGGTCCACGTGGCGGTCTGATCCTGGCGCGTAAAAATGAAGAAATTGAGAAGAAACTCAACTCAGCCGTGTTCCCTGGTGGTCAGGGCGGCCCTCTGATGCACGTGATTGCCGCCAAAGCTGTTGCGTTTAAGGAAGCGCTGCAACCTGAGTTTAAAGCCTACCAGCAACAGGTTCTGAAAAACGCAGTCGCCATGTGTGAAGCCATGCAACAACGTGGCTACAAGATTGTGTCTGGTGGCACGCAAAATCACCTGTTCCTGATGGATCTGATCGACAAAGACATCACAGGTAAAGAAGCGGATGCCTGGTTAGGTCAGGCACATATTACGGTGAACAAAAACTCGGTGCCAAACGACCCACGGTCACCTTTTGTGACTTCAGGTTTACGTATTGGCACTCCGGCTATTACCCGTCGTGGTTTCAAAGAAGCTGAAGCGCGTCAGGTGGCAGGTTTTATCTGTGACGTGCTGGATAGCCGTGGTGATGCCGCAGTGATCGACAAGGTTCGCGGCCAGGTGGCAGAGCTGTGTAGCCGCTTCCCGGTCTATGCCTGATCCTGCCCGCAGTGTTAAGATGGCCGCCTAGTGCGGCCTTTTTTTCAGGAGTGTCATAGTGTTTTGTCCATTTTGCCGGGCCGACGACACCAAAGTGATTGATTCCCGCCTGGTGGCTGATGGGTACCAGGTGAAACGTCGCCGGGAGTGTGGTGCCTGCCATGAACGTTTTACCACCTTTGAAGCGGCTGAACTGGTGATGCCGCGTATCATTAAACGTGATGGTTCGCGTGAACCCTACAATGACACCAAACTGCGGCTTGGCCTGATGCGGGCGCTGGAAAAGCGCCCGGTCCCCACAGAGCAGGTCGAGTCGCTGATCAGTAAAGTGGAAAGCCAGTTACGTGCCACGGGCGAGCGCGAAGTACCCAGTGAACTGCTGGGAACCCTGATTATGGATGAGCTGGTCAAACTGGATAAAGTGGCCTACGTACGCTTTGCTTCGGTCTACCGTTCTTTTAAAGACATCCGCGAGTTTGGCGAAGAAATTGCCCGCTTGGGGGATCAGTAATGCAGTGGTCAGCCATAGACCAGCAGTTTATGCAGCAAGCGTTGCAACTGGCACAGCAGGGCCGTTTTACCACAGCACCTAATCCTAATGTCGGGGCTGTGGTGGTTCTCGATGGCAAGGTGGTTGGCCAGGGGTATCACCATCAGGCTGGCCAGCCTCATGCCGAAGTCTATGCCTTGAGGGAAGCCGGAAGCAAAGCTTTGGGCGCCACCTGCTATGTCACCTTAGAGCCCTGCAGTCACTACGGTCGCACCGGACCTTGTGCTTTGGCGCTGGTTGATGCTGGCGTGAGCCGGGTGGTGGTGGCCATGTTGGACCCGAATCCACTGGTGGCAGGCAAAGGCGTTGCTATCCTGCAGCAGGCGGGTATTGAGGTTCATGTCGGCCTGTATCAGCGGGAAGCCCGGGCGCTGAACCCGGGTTTTCTCAGCCGGATGGAGCGGCAGCGTCCCTGGCTGAGGTTAAAACTTGCCTGTAGCCTGGATGGCGCTATTGCGCTGGCCAATGGCGAAAGCCAATGGTTAACCGGACCAGAAGCCCGGGCTGATGTGCAGCTGGAACGGGCGGCATCCCACGCCATCTTATCGACAGCCGCTACCGTACTGCAGGATCAGGCCTGGCTGACAGTTCGCGCTGAAACGGCTGAGATTACTCCTTTGCTTGACGGCACTGTACGGCAACCTGTGCGTATTATTCTCGACCGGCAGTTGAAATTAACAGGGCAAGAGTTGTTATTTCAGTTTGGTGGCCCCATCTGGCTAGTCCATAGCGACCAGATCCATGCACCAGAAGGCAATGCGCTGGTACGTTACCTGGCGGTGCCGGAACTTGATGGCCAACTGGATTTACAGCTCTTGCTCCGCCTGCTGGCCGAACAACAAATCAATGACTTGTGGGTGGAAGCGGGCGCAACTCTGGCGTCCTCTTTATGGCAGCAGCAGCTGGTGGATGAACTCATTGTGTATCAGGCTCCGCTGTTACTGGGGGCGGGTTCCCAGCCACTGCTGCACGTGGCCAGTCTGAGCCGCTTAGCCGATGCGCCACGTTGGCAGTGGCAACAGGCCCAGTGCCTGGGGCCTGATGTGAAACTAAGAGCCTGCTTACAGGAGCCTTAAATGTTTACCGGAATTATTGAAGCCAAAGGCCGGGTCACGGCGCTGCAACACAAAGGCAAAGACCTGAAGCTGACCATTGAATCGGCCAGTCTGGATTTTTCCGACGTGAAATTAGGTGACAGTATTGCCACCAACGGGGTTTGTCTGACAGTGACCGCCTTAGGGCCGCAGAGCTTCAGTGCCGACGTGTCGGGGGAAACGGTCAAGCGGACCTTATTTGGTCAGTATCAAGTAGGGCAGCAGGTGAACCTGGAAAAGGCCTTGCTGGCGACCAGCCGGTTAGGTGGGCATCTGGTCAGTGGTCATGTCGATGGCGTAGGCAAAGTCCTGCGTATCGACACCTATGGCGAAGCCTGGCAGGTCTGGGTCGAGATGGCCCCCGAGCTGGCGCGTTATATTGCCGAAAAAGGTTCCATTACCGTCGACGGCATCAGCCTGACAGTGAACGAGCTGGCTGCCGGCCAGTTCCGTTTGACCATAGTGCCGCATACTGCCAAAGAAACCACCTTAATCACACTGAAGGCCGGTAGCCTGGTGCACCTGGAAGTCGATTTAATCGCCCGTTACCTGGAACGCCTGCTGAGTGCCAACGGCGCTGAGTCAAAAAGCTCAGGCGTGACGCTGAACTTATTACAACAACGGGGTTTTGTCTGATCCCCTCTGAACCTGGACCCGACTATGCAATTAAATACACCAGCTGAAATTATCGAAGATATTCGTCAGGGCAAAATGGTGATCCTGATGGACGATGAAGACCGGGAAAACGAAGGCGATCTGGTGATGGCGGCCGACTATGTGACACCAGATGCTATTAATTTTATGGCGACCCATGGCCGGGGCCTGATTTGCCTGACGCTAACCAAAAAGCGTTGTGAGCAGCTGAAGTTGCCATTGATGGTGGACAAAAACCTGTCGCCTTTCGCCACTGCATTTACCTTGTCGATTGAAGCCGCTGAAGGCGTAACCACTGGTATTTCTGCGGCCGATCGGGCCCGCACTGTCAAAGCGGCAGTAGCGCGGGACGCCAAACCGACGGATATTGTCTACCCAGGTCATATTTTCCCGCTGATGGCGCAGGATGGCGGTGTGCTGGTGCGCGCAGGCCACACCGAGGCCGGTTGTGATTTAGCCCGGCTGGCTGGTTTGGAACCGGCTGCGGTGATAGTCGAAATTCTGAACGAAGACGGCACCATGGCCCGTCGGCCGGACCTGGAAGTCTTTGCCAAAAAACACGGCATTAAAATTGGCACCATTGCCGATTTAATTGAATACCGCAATCTGAACGAAACCACCATAGAGCTGGTCGCCAGCTGCAACCTGCCGACTGAGTTTGGTGATTTCCAGCTGCATACCTTTCGCGACACCATTGATAATCAAATTCATTTTGCCCTGGTCAAAGGGGTGATTGAAGCGGATCAACCCACTCTGGTGCGGGTGCATCTGCACAATACCTTCAGCGATTTACTGCTGTCAGACCGCGGTGCCAACCGCAGTTTTTCGTTGCACTGTGCGATGAAACGTATCGCCGATGAAGGTGGGGTGCTGGTGCTGCTTGGCAAAAACGAAAAAGCGGAAGAGCTGATTGAAACTGTGCGCGCTTTTGAAGCGGAAGATAAAGGCGAACGTGCGGCAGCCACCCCCTGGAAAGGCGCCTCCCGCAATGTCGGCGTCGGCTCACAAATTCTGGCCAGCCTGGGCGTGAAGAAAATGCGCCTGCTCAGCCAGCCCAAAAAATACCATGCCTTATCCGGCTTTGGTCTGGATGTGGTGGATTATATTTGTGAATAAAAAAACGAGCGGTGATTTGATGCTGTTGTGGTATTATTGCCGCCGTTTTTTTCAAACCCAGGTGCAATGAGGATTTTCCATGCAAGTGATTGAAGCTGGCTTAACCGCCAAAGGAAAAAAATTCGCTATTGTGGTCGCCCGTTTTAACAGCTTTATTGTGGAAAGCTTACTGGAAGGCGCTGTCGATACCTTAAAACGGGTCGGTGATATTGCTGAGCAGGACATCACGGTGATCCGCGTACCTGGTGCTTTTGAAATGCCATTGGCGGTACAAAAAGTTGCTGCCAGCAAAAAGTATGACGCGATTATTGCGCTGGGCGCCGTGATCCGTGGCGGAACCCCACACTTTGAGTACGTGGCCGGTGAATGCACCAAAGGCCTGGCTCAGGTGATGATGCAGTACAGCGTGCCTGTGGCATTTGGCGTTCTGACAGTCGAAAGTATTGAACAGGCGATCGAACGTGCCGGCACCAAAATGGGCAACAAAGGCGGTGAAGCCGCGATGTCTGCTTTGGAAATGGTTAACGTGGTAGCGCAGATCCAGGAATAATGCATGAAACCTAATGCACGTCGTCTGGCCAGAAGTCTGGCTGTACAAGGCGTTTACAGCTGGCAGGTCAGTAAAAACCCTGTTGGTGATATCGAACAGCAGTTATTGCTGGAACAAAATACCAAACATCTGGATGTAGGCTACTTTCAGGACCTGCTGCGCGGTGTGGCCGTGCATCATGGTACGCTGGATGAAATTCTGAAGCCGTTTTTAGACCGGCCTTTTGAAGAAATTGATCTGGTGGAAAAAGCAGTACTGCGGGTCTCGGCTTACGAGCTGAAATACCGTCTGGATGTGCCGTACAAAGTGGTGATTAACGAAGCTATTGAGCTGGCTAAAGCCTTTGCTGCTGAAGACAGCCATAAGTTTGTCAACGGCATTCTGGATAAAGCAGTGAAACGCCTGCGGACTGAATAAAATGGAGAGCCGGCGAAAGTCGGCTTTTTTATGGGTGAATTTGAGTTAATTCAGCGTTGTTTTGCACAAGCTGGCCGTCAAAGGGCCGATGTGGCTATAGGTATTGGCGACGATGGTGCCGTGCTGCAGGTGCGCGAAGGCTGTGATTTGGTGGTGACCACCGACAGTATGATTGAAGGGACTCACTTTTTTCCTGATGTCGACCCGAGAGCTTTAGGGCACAAGCTGGTGGCTGTCAACGTCTCAGACCTGGCCGCCATGGGCGCCGAACCCTGCTGGTTATCGTTGGGCCTGACGTTGCCCCGGGTTGATGAAGCCTGGTTAACCGCTTTTGCTGAAGGTTTAAGCGAAACGGCCGATTATTACAATTGCCAGCTGATAGGGGGCGATACCACTAAAGGCCCCTTGTCTTTGACCATGATAGCCAAAGGCCAGGTGCCTAAAGGCAAAGCCTTAACCCGCGCCGGTGCGAAAGTGGGCGACTATGTCTATGTCACCGGCACCTTAGGTGATGCGGCTCTGGGTTTGCAACTGGTGCAGCAGCAGGTCGAGGTCAGTAAAAAACACCGGGCTCATTTACTGCAACGTTTTCATTACCCGACCGCACGGGTGGCGTTAGGGCAGGCGCTACGCACTATTGCCAGCAGCGCGATGGATATCTCTGATGGTCTGGCCGGTGACATTCTGCATATATTGCGGCGCTCCGGCGTTGGCGCGGCCATTGATGTCAGCCGCATTCCGATGTCGCAGGCGCTCAAAGACAGTTGCAGTGCCGAGCAGGCCTTGCAGCTGGCGTTATCCGGTGGTGAGGATTATGAGTTGTTGTTTACCGTGCCGGAGATCCGGCGCAGTTCCCTTGAGGTGTTAGTGTCCCCTTATGGTGTGCCTGTCACTTGTATTGGCCGTATCACAGGTGTGGCCGGCAAGCTGGAACTCAAGCAGGGGGAAGTACCCTTGAACTATCTGCACAAAGGCTTTGAGCATTTCTGATGAGCAAGCCAGCTTTTCAACTGAGAAAATGGACACACTTTCTGGCGCTTGGGTTTGGCTCCGGGCTGGCACCCAAGGCCCCCGGTACCTTTGGCACTCTGGCCGCTATTCCTTTGGTGTGGCTGCAATCTCAGCTCAGCCCTGTGCTGGCCCTTTGTTGGGTGCTGTTGTTGTTTCTGCTTGGTTGTTATGTCTGCGGTAAAACGGCCGACGACATAGGTGAACATGACCATGGTGCCATTGTCTGGGACGAAGTCGCTGGTTTTAGTCTGGCGATGTGGACTCTGCCTTTTGACTGGCCTTATCTGCTGGCGGCTTTTTTATTGTTCCGCTTTTTTGATATTGTCAAACCCTGGCCCATACGTTTGCTCGACCACAAGGTGCCCGGTGGTTTGGGCATTATGCTGGATGACATGCTGGCGGGTGCTATGGCGTTGGGGCTGATTTTGTTACTGGTGCCTTACCTGCCTTTTGGTTAAGATAATTTTTTAACTTAACCCGGTGATCCTTGTGCGTTATTGGCTGGCCCTGTGCTATGCATTTTGCTCCTTCTGGCTGTCTGCCCAGCCATCTTCCATTTATGATTTTGATATAAAACACTGGACCAGTGCAGATGGTCTGTCGTCCAACTCAGTTCGGGCCATCAGCCAGGATCAGCAGGGCTATATTTGGGTTGGCACCTCCTATGGCCTGAACCGTTTTGATGGTCAGCAATTTGTCACCTATAGCTCCAAAACGATCCGCCAATTGCCCAGCAATGCCATCAATCAGCTACTGCTTGATTCCTCGGGGTATTTGTGGATTGGTACCAAAGCTGGCCTGGCGGGAGTGAACCCGGCCAGCTTGAAGTTTGAACGTTTTCCCGTTTTGTCCGAAGTGACCTCTATAGTGCAGGTGACTGAGCAGGAAATTTGGCTGGCTGCAGACAATTTGTTCCGTGTTAAACAAGGCAAAGTCAGCCGGATTGACTTGATCAAAGAGCCTGTGGTGCAACTGAAAAAAGCCGGAGATTATGTCTGGGCAACGACAGCCCACCATTTGCACCGCATTGGTCCTGATAACAAAGTGTTGACCATTTCCTTACCTCACCAGCTGCAGCAACATCCCATTTATGATTTGCTCTGGACAGGCCGCAGCTTGCATCTGGCCAGCGAGTCCGGTTATTTCCATCTGAATGAAAATATGCAACTGGAGGTTTGCCCCGAACCTCATACCGACAGTTCGCCCGTCTATACCTTGTTTCGTGACAGTCGCGGCAACGATTGGGTCTCCAGCTATAACAGCTTGTATTACCGGCAAACCAAAGGGCAGTGGCAACGAATTAATTCGGATGAACTGAGTAGCTCGCCCTGGTTCAGTGATGTTTTTGAAGACAACGAACAAAATATCTGGTTGGCCAGTTTCAGCGAAGGTTTGTTCCGGGCTTCCCCAGGGAATATCCGGCGGGTAACAGGACAAGGCCAGCAGGACGCCATAGTCCGATCGGTGCGGTATTCCGCCACACACCAAGGTTTATTAATTGCGACCCAGAACAGTGTCGGTCTGCTTAACCCAGAGCTGAAATTTCAGCCCTGGCTGAACGAGCAGCAGCTGCAGAACCGCAACGTTTACGACTTCGCCGAGTTTCGGCAGCAAATCTGGTTGGGAACGGATAAAGGGCTACTGAGTTTTTCGCCGGCGACAGCGAGGTTACAGCACCCCTTTGCTGAGCTGGCAGATACGCAGCTGCGGGTGGTTCAAGCCAGTCGTGCTGGCGGCTTGTGGGTTGGTGGGGCCACAGGTTTGTTTCATTACGACGGTCGTCAGCTGAAGGCTGCAGCTTTTAATGCACAACTGGAATCGAACTTTGTTACTGTGATTGAAGACACTGAGCCTGGGCTTTATGTTGGCACCACGGGAGGATTGTATTGGTATGCCCAACAAAAACTCACCAGAGTTGGGGTTGGCACCTCCTTGTATGGTGCTTATATTACCGGGGTCCTGACATTGCCGGATGCCCGCCTGGTGGTGTCGACATTGGACGATGGCTTGTTTGTGCGTTCAAAGGCCGGGTTCTGGCGGCAATTTTCCAGCAGTACAGGCTTACCGCAGGAGCCTGTGGTCAGCTTGTGGTTTGATGCCAAAACCGATCTGTTATGGGCCAGTTCGCTCAAAGGCATCTTCAGGGTGAAAAGTGCAGAGCTTGACGGGCCAGATACGCAGCCGCCACCTTTTGAACAGATCCTGACCCCTTATGACCGGCAGTTGGGGGCAGCGCCAGGTCGTTGTTGCAATGGTTCAGGCCATAGCAAGGTTGCTCTGTGGCAGGATCAGCTTTGGTACCCCAGCCTGAAGGGACTGGTGGCGGTGCCGCTGAATTTAAAATCTTTGTCCGATAAAACGTTGAAACCGCTGTTGCAGTCCGTGCAAGGTCATCAGGTTTATCTGATACAGCCGGATCAGAGCCGGCTGGTACTGGCCTTATCCGATCGGAATATTTCGTTGTATTACAGCGCACTTGAGTTTCGCAAAGCCAATGAGGTGGAGTTCCGCTACCGGCTGAATGGCTTTGATCAACAATGGCAATACGCCGGGCAGCGCCGGGAGGCCATTTACACCAACCTGCCACCCGGCACTTACAGTTTCGAGTTACAGGCCAGGTACAGCGGGCAAAGCTGGTCTGCAGATCAGCAGCAACACTTGGAATTAGTGGTGCCCAGGTTGTTTAACGAAACCCTGGTGTATCAGGGCTTATGGCTTCTGCTGGTCCTGCTGATGCTTTACGGGGTCGCCTGGCTCTGGCGGCGCAAAACCCTGCAGCATCAGCAGGAGCTGAGCAAGCTGGTGCGTCAGCGCACTTCTGAACTGCAAAGCAGTAATGAACGGCTCTATGAGCTGAACGATCAGTTGCAGCAACTGACGCATAAAGATGCGCTGACTGGCTTACGCAACAGGCGTTTTTTATTTGAACAGTTGCCTAAAGATGCCGAACAGTATCAGCAAAACCGTGAAACCCTGCTGCTGCAAGGCAAATGCATGGCCTTATTACATCTGGATTTAGATCACTTTAAACAGATCAATGATATTCATGGCAACAGTGTAGGCGATGCGGTGCTGCAGCAGGTCAGCGCCTTGTTATTACGGGAGAGCAGGGGCGCCGATTATGTCGTGCGTTATGCGGGTGAGCAATTTGTGTTGGTGCTGCGTGACGTTCAGCAAAATGCGGTGGCTGACTACGCCAGGCAGTGGAACCAAAAGCTGGCGTCGCATCTGTTCCAGACACCAGACGGCCAGGCGCTGACGTTAACCTGTTCTATAGGCTATGCCTGTTTTCCGCTGGATTTGTTGGGCGGGCAGCTGATTTCCTGGGAGATTTCGCTGCAACTGGCTGAAATTGCTGGTAAACGCGTGAAATTATCCGGGCGTAACGGCAACGCCTGCCTGAGTTTTGATGCGCAGGTTGATGCGTTTGAGTTTGAAGATGCCGGGCACATCGAACAACTGGTAGAAAAGCTGCTGGCCGACGGCATGGCCTGGTTTGAACTCTACAGCTATCGCCCTTAGACGATAGCCGTAGAGTTATGCGTTAGCGGGCCAGAAAACGCTGAACTGACTGCAACAGCCCCACACTGTCCAGCCCCAGTTCCGCATAAATCTGCTCTTGGGTGCCGTGTTTAATAAACTGATCCGGCAGTGCCAGATTACAGAGCTTCACCGGCAATTGCCGGGCAATACAGAACTCATTGACGGCCGAGCCAGCGCCACCCATCAGCGCATTGTCTTCGATCGTAACAAAATGGCTGTGCTGCTGGCTGAGCACTGTCAGCAGTGTTTCATCCAGAGGCTTTACAAAACGCATATCCACCAGGGTTGCATTCAGTTGTTCGGCCACGCTGATGGCTTGTTGCAACAGAGGACCAAACACCAACAGTGCGGTCTGTTGACCCTGACGGCGCACCAGGCCATTACCTACAGGTAAAGCCTGCATTTGTGCTTCTGGGGTTACACCGGAACCAACCCCTCTGGGGTAACGCACTGCCGCAGGGCCTGGGTGCATATAGCCGGTGTACAGCATCTGGCGGCATTCGTTTTCATCGGAGGGCGTCATCACCAGCATATTCGGAATACAGCGCATAAAGCTGATGTCAAAAGCGCCCTGATGGGTGGGTCCATCGGCACCGACCACACCTGCGCGGTCAATGGCAAACAACACATCCAGATTCTGCAGCGCGACGTCGTGAATGAGCTGATCGTAACCGCGCTGCAGGAAACTGGAGTAAATGGCGACCACGGGCTTTAAACCTTCAATGGCCATACCGGCAGCCAAAGTCACAGCATGCTGTTCCGCAATGGCCACGTCAAAATAACGCTCCGGAAAATCCCGTGAAAACCGCACCAGATCCGAACCTTCACGCATGGCTGGCGTAATGCCCTGTAACTTGGGGTCGGCGGCGGCCATATCGCAAATCCACTGACCAAACACATTGGAGAAACTGGGTTTACCGGCTTTTTTCTCCGGTTGTTTCTGTTCGCTGGGGTCAAATTTACTGACGGCGTGATAGCCGATAGGGTCTTTTTCCGCCGGCAGGTAGCCTTTGCCTTTTTTGGTCACCACATGCAGCAGCTGTGGGCCTTTCATATTGCGCATATTGCGGATGGTGTCGACCAGACTGATCACATCATGGCCGTCGATTGGGCCTATGTAGTTAAACCCCAGCTCTTCAAAAAAGGTGCCTGGGGTGACCATGCCTTTAAAATGTTCTTCGGCGCGACTGGCCAGCTCATGCAGAGGCGGCACGTTACGCAGAATCTTTTTACCGCCTTCGCGCAGGTTAGTGTAAAAGTTACCAGACAAAATACGGGCAAAATAGCGGTTCAGTGCACCGACGTTTTCTGAAATCGACATTTCGTTGTCGTTCAGTATCACCAGCATATCGGGTTTCACTTCACCGGCATGGTTTAAGGCCTCGAACGCCATACCTGCTGTAATGGCGCCATCGCCAATCACAGCCACCACTTTGCGGTGTTTTTGCTCCGCTTTGGCGGCAATGGCCATACCCAAGGCTGCGCTGATCGAGGTGCTGGAATGACCGACACTCAATACATCGTATTCACTTTCTTCGCGCCAGGGGAACGGATGTAAACCATCCTTCTGGCGGATGCTGTGCATTTGATCGCGGCGCCCGGTCAGAATTTTATGAGGGTAGGCCTGATGGCCCACATCCCAGATCAACCGGTCAAAAGGGGTGTTATACACATAATGCAACGCTGTGGTCAGTTCAATGGTTCCCAGGCCAGAGGCAAAGTGGCCGCTGCTTTGACTGACGGTTTTCAGCAAAAAGGCGCGCAGCTCGTCGCAGAGCTGGACCAACTGATCCTGAGGGATCTGACGGAGTTCGGCAGGCCAGTTGGCTTGGGCCAATAAAGGAAAATCGTGAACTTCTGAAGCCATGGAAAATGCCTGTATTAATACTGTCGAGCTATCACATACTGTGCCAAACCGGCCAGTGCTGTGGTGTCATAAGGCAAGGAGTGTAACTCAGCCTGAGCTTGTTCGACCAGCTGAATTGCCTTTTGTTTTGCCTGGTCCAGACCTAACAGGGAAGGGTAAGTCGCCTTATTGGCCTTTTGGTCGGAACCTGCGGTTTTGCCAAGCACTGCGGTATCGCCTTCAATATCCAGAATGTCATCCTGAACCTGAAAGGCCAGACCAATGGCCCGGCTGTACCTCACCAGGGCGGTCAGGTGTTGCTCGTTGTCGACTGGACTTGCCAGATAGGCAAAACGGATAGCGCATTCAATCAGCGCGCCGGTTTTCAGCCGGTGCATTTGCTCCAACGCGTCCAGCGTCATCTTTTTATCCGTATGGGCAAGATCGATGGCCTGACCACCACACATGCCGTTGTAGCCGGATAGCAGCGCCAGTTGTTGCACCATGGCAACAATACGTGGTGCGGATACGTTCTGGTAAGGGTGCAGGCTTAACCACTCAAAAGCCAAGGCTTGCAAGGCATCCCCAGCCAGAATGGCATTGGCTTCGTCGAAGGCTTTATGGCAGGTGGGTTTACCGCGGCGCAAATCGTCGTTGTCCATGGCCGGCAAATCATCATGGATCAGCGAGTAGGTATGCAAGGCTTCAATGGCGCAGGCCGGGCCGTCCAGGTCGGTCAGGCTGGCGCCGAGCATCTGCCCACAGCTGTAGACCAGATAAGGACGTAAACGTTTGCCGCCAAGCAACAGGCTATAGCGCATCGCCTCCAACAAAACCGGGTCTGAGACCGGGCGGGCATCCAACTGCTGGGTCAGCAGTTGTTCCAACCGCTGCTGGTAGTGAGATAAAGCAACCAACATCTGTTATTCCTCAACCGGGTTGAAGGTCTGCAGACTTTCTTCACCCTGTTGGTCCAGCAGGATCTGCACTTTCTGCTGCGCTGCCTGCAGTTGCTGCTGACTTTGCCGTACCAGCGTAATGCCACGTTCAAATTGCGCCAGCGCCTGATCAAGCTGCAGGTCGCCTTGTTCCAGTTGCTGAACTATCTGTTCCAGTTCGGTCAGACCTTGTTCAAACTGGCTGAAATCTGTTTTTTTCTTTGTCATTGTTTTTTGCCCGAAAGTCGGTGTGCAACCCAAGCTGAGCGCGTTATTATGAGCAATCTGTTGCAGCTTGGGAAAGGATAAATCAGTTCTGTGCTGAAATTCTTGTTCAACAATCCTATAGTTTTGCCGATAACTCATTATAAGCTAAGATAAAACCGAAAATTTGCCGGTCGTTTTGGGGGATAAACCGTGGATTTAGCAACCGTCATTGGTTTGATTGCGACTATGGGCATGATGGTCTGGGCTATGTGGCTCAGCTCCAGTGGCAGCATAGGCATGTTTTATGACTTCGTGTCTATTGTTATTGTATTTGGCGGCAGCTTTACCGCGGTCATCATTAAATTCACCTTTTCCCAACTGGCTGATGCAATGAAAGCCATCAGCAAAGCCTTTATGTTTAAAATTGAGTCACCGGAAGAGCTGATTGAAAAAGCGGTGCAACTGGCGGACTCAGCCCGTAAAGGCGGTTTTCTGGCACTGGAAGAGGCGGAGATCCCCAATCCCTTTATGCAAAAGGGCATCAATATGCTGGTCGATGGCCATGACGCGGATGTGGTGCGCGGCACGCTGGAAAAAGATATCGAACTGACATACAGCCGGCATGAGTCGGCCATTGGGGTGTTTAAACAGCTGGGTGACCTCGGCCCCGCTATGGGCATGATAGGCACCCTGATTGGTCTGGTGGCCATGTTGTCCAATATGTCAGACCCCAAAGCCATAGGGCCGGCCATGGCGGTGGCCTTGTTAACAACTTTGTATGGCGCTATCCAGGCCAACTGTATTTTTCTGCCTCTGTCCGAAAAAATGGCGGTGCGTAACGAAGAGGAAAAGACCAACAGCGAACTGATCCTGGATGCCATTATGGGCATTCAGGATGGTCAAAACCCCAAAGTCATCGAAAGCTTGCTGCGCAATTATCTGGCGTCGAAAAAACGTGAAGTGGCACCGGCTGAGTAGGAGCTGACCTGATGGCAAAATGTAAAAAATGTCCACCGCCGGGGTTACCGGCCTATATGGGCACCTTTGCCGACTTAATGTCTCTGCTGATGTGTTTTTTCGTGTTGTTGCTGTCATTTTCTGAAATGGATGTACTGAAATTCAAACAAATTGCCGGCTCCATGCAATACGCCTTTGGTGTGCAGAATAAAATTGAAGTCAAAGATATTCCCAAAGGCACCAGTGTCATTGCGATGGAGTTCAGGCCAGGCCGGCCGGATCCCACCCCTATTGACTCCATTCAGCAGCAAACGGTGGAAATGACCCAACAGATGCTGAATTTCCAGGCTGGGAAAGAAGATTCTGCCGGTGGCCGTCAGGAGCAACGGGAAGACAAAACCGGCGGCCAGTCCACCAGTACGGCGGAGGAACCACTGAATAATCCGGAAGCCGTGGCCGGTGAAATGCAGGAGCAAACCAATGAGCTGCTGAAAAAAATTGCAGAACAGCTGGAAAAACAAATTATGGATGGGGCTATCGAGCTGGAGTCTTTAGGTCAGCAGATTATTATCCGGATCCGGGAAAATGGTTCGTTCCCGTCAGGTTCGTCCTTTCTACAGCCACGCTTTAAGCCGATTATCCAGGAAATAGGTGCCCTGATTAAAGACGTGCCCGGTGAAATTACCGTGTCTGGTCATACCGACGATGATCAGGTGTCCGATGAGCTGCACAGCAACAATTGGGACTTGTCGGCCGCCCGGGCCGTGTCGGTAGCATCGGAAATGATTAAAGCGCCGGGTTTTGATAAAAATCGCCTGGTGGTGGTCGGTCATGCGGACACCCGCCCGCTGGTCCCCAATGACAGCACAGAAAACCGCAAGCGCAACCGCAGGGTTGAAATTGCCATACTGCAAGGCAAAGCGAAGGAATCAGAGCCCATTAGTCTGGAACCCCAACCTCAAAGCAACTGACAGTCAGGGCAGGGCGCGGTATAATCCGCGCCCTTGTTTTTCAGGCCCCTTGTGAGTACAGAGTCAGCTGATGGAATTTTTAATTAAACTGCACCCGGAAATTTCGATTAAGTCGCAGTCGGTACGTAAGCGCCAGACGAAGTTGCTGGAACAAAACTTAAAAACCATTCTGTTGCGTCTGCACCCTGAGACCACAGTTCAGAACAACTACGACCATCTGGTGGTGCGCTGCCCGTCCGACGATGCCAAATTGCAGCAACGTATGGTGGAGCACCTGCAGTGCATTCCAGGCATAGTGCAATTTATGGCCATGCAGTCCAGTGGCTTTGACTCCTTACACGATATCTTTGAAAAAGTATTGCCTGTGTACCGGTCGCGGCTGGAAGGCAAAAGCTTTTGTGTGCGCGTGCGTCGTCAGGGCAACCATGAGTTCAGCTCGCTCGATGCCGAGCGCTATATTGGTGGCGGCCTGAACCAACATATTGCCTCGGCACGGGTGCAGCTGAAAAAGCCGGATGTCACTGTGCTGCTTGAGATCCGCAAAGACAAATTGCTGCTGGTCAGTGAGGCCTATGAGGGCATGGGCGGCTTTCCTATTCCGAGCCAGACGGACGTGTTGTCTTTGATCTCCGGTGGTTTTGATTCGGCTGTGGCCAGCTATCTGATGATCCGCAAAGGCCTGCGCACCCACTACCTGTTTTTTAACCTGGGCGGCCCGGCCCACGAGACCGGCGTCCGGCAAATGGCCTTTTACCTGTGGCAAAAGTTTTCGTTGTCGCACAAAGTGAAGTTTGTCAGTGTCGATTTTGCGCCTGTGGTCAACGAAATTCTGGAGAAAATAGACAATGGCCTGATGGGCGTGGTGCTGAAACGCCAGATGATGCGCGCCGCTGCTGTGGTGGCAGAGCGTTTGGGCATTCAGGCTATTGTCACAGGCGAGAGTATTGGACAGGTGGCCAGCCAGACCATCACCAACCTGAATGTGATAGACCGTGCCACTGAAACTCTGGTGCTGCGGCCTTTATTAGCGCAGGACAAGCAGGAAATTGTCGACCTGTGCCGGAAAATCGGGGCCGAAGATATGGCCAAAACCATGCCGGAGTACTGTGGTGTGATCTCGAAGAGCCCGACTGTCAGTGCCAAGTTAGCGGATGTAGAGAGGGCTGAGCAGGCGCTGGACTTCAGCATGCTGCAGCAGCTGGCGATGGACGCCAAAGTGATGGATATCCGCACTGTGGAGTACCAGGCCAGCCAGCAGGTGCAGACGGTCCTGGATGAACAGCAGATGGCAGCAGACGCCATTATTCTGGATATCCGCGCGCCGGAAGAGGCGGACGAGCAGCCGCTGCACGCCAGCCATCAGGTACAGGAACTGCCATTTTTCCGCCTGGCCAGTCAGTTTTCTGCATTGGATCAAAACAAGCAGTACTTCCTGTATTGCCAGCGTGGGGTGATGAGCCGCCTGCAGGCACTGCTGCTGGCCGAGCAGGGCTATACCAATGTTGGGGTTTACCGCGGCGACGATAAGCTTTGATCGCCAGCCCGCAGTGCCTGATACAGCGCTTGATGAGCAGGCAACGTCAGGCCTGCTTCATCGGCGCGTTGCAGCAGGTAGCCGGTAATGGCATCCAGCTCCAGCGGCCGGCCATGGATTTTATCCTGCTGCATCGATGAATAATTTCCGGCGGTATTGCCAATCACTGAATACACCAGCCTGCTGATATCTGCCTGATCAAAGGCCTGACCATAGTGCTGAGCAACCGCAATAAATTCGCTGAGCAGCTGTGTGATCAGGGCCTGATACTGCGGCTGCGCCAGTTCGCCATTGCGGATTTGATGCACTGCAGTCAGCGGATTGATCACGGAGTTGACCGCCAGCTTGCGCCATAACAGCGGGGTGATATCGTCCACCAGCGTCAGAGGTTCAAAAGCCAGCGCCATGGCGCTCTGTACCCACTGTGTGTGGAGGGCGTCTGTTGCTTTCAGGCACGCCAGATAAGAGGGGCCTGAGCCCGTATGGCGGATCTGTGATGCTGAGGGTTTAAAGGCGGCCTGACTGGTGCTGACAAACCAGAGGCTCTGCGCCGGGCTTAGCAGCGGCAGTACCTGCTCGATAGTGCCCATACCATTGTGGCACAGCACCACTTGGGCATCGGCCGACAATAACGGCAGCAACTGTCTGACTGCAGGCAGCACGGCATAAGCTTTGACCGGAATCAAAACCAGCCGGATTGGGGCTGTGGCAGCGGGGAGTTCAATCTGCCGCAGCCCTTGTTGCTGTTGTTCAAACTGATAACGGAAAGGACCTGGCTGGCGCCGGAACAGCTGAACTTGTTGCTGGTTCAGATGCAACCGGCTGGCAGCCAACAAACCGATAGCGCCCTGGCCGACCACAGTCCATACCGGATTCACAGATGGTGGCCGTGGCGGCGGATACGCCAAATGCGCCAGATATAAAACAGCAGGTAAAATGCGGCCACGCCACACAAATCGGCCACCCAATCCCACAGTTCCGCTTTGCGGCCGCGGGTAAAGCTTTGCTGCAAAAACTCAATGGCAACGCCGTAACTGGCAAGCAACAACACGGCTTGCCAGAGTTTTGGCTTATAGCTCCACTGCAATAAGGCGGACAAAGCAAAAAAAATCGTGAAGTGGAGATGTTTGTCGTATTGGTTCAGATTCAGACCGCTGTTTTTCATCTCTGCCAGAAACCCGTAAGTGACAGCCGCGAAGCCAACCAGGCAGATCAGATGATAAAGATGACGTTTCACACAGAGCTCGTTGCAAAAAGACCTGCTCGGATTGTATCAGTTTTAGCGTTATAATCACCAGCCAAAACAAGGAGAAGCCTTATGCCGTCTTTTGATATCGTGTCCAAAGTGGAACAACAGGAAATTTTAAATGCGGTGGAAAACTCCAACCGCGAATTGGCCACCCGTTTTGACTTTCGTGGCATTCAGGCCAGCTTTGAGCTGAAAGACAAACAAGTCAGCATGACAGCGGAATCGGAGTATCAGTTACAGCAGATGTTCGAAATTTTTCTCGCCAAAGCGGTGAAACGCAATCTGGATGTGCGTTCATTTAGCGAAGAGAAAGTGGTGCATTCAGGGAAAACCTACAGCCAGTTGATCAGTGTCAAACAGGGTATTGAAACTGAAATGGCGAAAAAAATTGTGAAACTGCTCAAAGACAGCAAAATTAAAGTGCAGGCGGCGATTCAGGGCGATGAAGTGCGGGTCAGCGGTAAAAAGCGGGATGATCTGCAGGAAGCCATTGCCCATATTCGTGCCAGCGATTTAGGCCAGCCCTTCCAGTACCAGAATTTCCGCGACTGACCGGGCATTGCAATCTATTGTTGTTTGGACGTCTGGATTTCCAATTGACTTTTTAACCGGGGCCGCTACACTGTGGCCGCGTTTTTTTCAGGTGCGCTGCCACTCGTCTGTGGTGGCGTGAAACGGGAATCTGGTGCAAACCCAGAGCTGCCCCCGCAACGGTACACCCCAGAACCGGTTCACACCGGTTGATTGCAAAGTCCACTGTTAGCGTCATGCCAATGGGAAGGACCTGTGATTGCTGCAATGCCTGAGGTCAGCCCGGAGACCGGCCTGAAAGACCTATCAACCTAACTCAGGCGCGGTGGGCGTCCTGCAGGAGTCTTTTCATGGTGCGTTATTCTGCGTTGGCCACTGCTGTGGCTTTGTCGTCTTTTGCTGTGGTGGCGGATCCAGGCCCACAGCCTGTTGAACATCTGACTGTGTATGCCAACCGTATGGCCAGCCCTGTGTCTGCACAGCTTTCTTCTGTCGTGGTGCTGGATCGCCAGGCCATCGAACAGGCGCAGATGGCCGATTTGCCGGCTTTACTGGCGCAAATCGCCGGGGTGCAAATCAGCCGGAATGGGACAAAAGGCCACGCCAGCTCTGTCTATATCCGCGGTGGGGCTGCCGGTCATACCCTGGTGTTGATTGACGGCGTCCGTATCGGAGCGGCCACTTTGGGTTATGCGTCGCTGGCAGAACTGCCGTTGCAGCAGATTGAACAGATTGAAGTGATTAAAGGGCCAAAAGCGGCTTTGTACGGCTCTGATGCAGTCTCAGGCGTCATTGCCATTACTACCCGCAAAGCGGAACAACCCCAACTGACGGTCAAAGCCGGCCGCTATGGCAACAGGGAAGCGGACTTCGCCACTGCTGTACGCAGTGGCGATCTGACTTTAAGTGCAAACCTGGGGGTGGCCCGAGCCGATGGTTTTGATGTGCGTCCGGGGACACAGCCAGATGAAGATGGCTATGTGCAGCGTTTTGGTAAAGTCGCTGCCGCCTACCAAAGCAGCTTAGGTGACTGGAGTCTGGACCATCAGCGCTTGCAACAAGATGTGCACTACGATGCCGACCCGACCTGGGGAGGCACCGATCAGGCCGACACTCAGACCGACCTGACCACCTTGGGCTGGCAGTATGGCTCTGAACCTAGTCAGCAGACGCTGAAGCTGGCCCGACAGAAAAATGCCGACCTGAACTTTGGCAATAACAGCCCGGACAGTCTGTTTCAAACCCGTCGTGATGAACTGGATTATCAATACAGCCACAAGCTGAATGCTGCTTTGACTGCACTGGCCGGGGTGAACTGGTACCAGGAAGAGGTGTATGGCACCGACTATGAGGTTGACTCCCGCATTAATAAAGCCCTGTTTGCCGGTGTAAGTTATCAGCAGTATGGCTGGTTGCTTGACAGCACTGTGCGGCATGACAAACAAAGCCAGTATGGCCATCAGAATACCTACCAGCTGTCTGCCGGTTATCAGCTCACCGCGGACTGGCAATTGCGATTCAACCGCGCCACTGCCTTTAAAGCGCCGTCTTTTAATGACCTGTATTACCCCTACAGCGGCAATGCCTTGTTGCAGCCTGAGCATGCCTTATCCCATGAATTGGGGCTGCGCTACAGTGGCAAAACCTGGCAGCTGGACAGCAGCCTGTATCAGCAGGACGTCGATAATCTGGTGCAATGGGCGCCGGATGACAGCGGCAACTGGCTGCCCGCTAATGTAGGTAAAGCCAAAATCCAGGGCGCGGAGTTGAGCCTGGCGCAGCAATGGCAGGCGTTCAGTCAGCAGCTGAATTACAGCTACACCGATGCCAAAGACACTATCAATGATGAGCGGCTGATCAAAAAATCCCGCCACAGCATGTTTTGGCAAGGCAGCTATCAGTGGCAGCAGTGGCGCGCCTTTATCAACAGTCAGTACCAAAGCGATTTTTTCACCGGAGATTATTCAACTCCTGTACAAGGCGGTTTTACGTTGTGGGGGGCAGGACTGCGCTGGGCGCCTGGCCACCACTGGGAGATGGCACTGAAACTGGATAACCTGACCAACAAGGATTACCAGTATGTACCAGGCTATGCGGCACCGGGCTCGGAGTGGTCGTTACAGGTGATCAGCCGTTTCTGAGCTGGCTGTTGGGGTCAGGCATGATAGGTTCCGGCCCCTGACCCCTATAGCGTCTTCTTTGTTTGCCTTCGTCTGGATCTGCCCCCTGAAGGTCAGAGGTGGGTGGCGGCTTTCATGCTGCGCACGAAATGTTGCAGTTCGGCCAGCAGTTGCTCTGGCTGAGCCTGCAGTTTTTCGATGCGCTGCACTATCGCGGAGCCCGAAATAGCCCCAGCGGCGCCAGCGGCGATGGCGGCCTTGACATGCTCTGGTGTGGAGATGCCAAAACCCAATAAGGCCGGGGCGGCGTGGTAGTTTTTCAGGGTGTCGACCAGGGTGCTGGCGGGCATGGTGGCCTGAGTTTCGGTGCCTGTCACCCCTGCGCGAGACAGCAGGTAAGTGTAACCGCGGCCATAAGAGGCCAGTTCCCGCAAGCCTTCATCGTCAATATTCGGCGGCGCGATAAAAATTGGTGCCACTTCATATCTCATTGCGGCCTGACGGAAAGGTTTGCTCTCCAGCATAGGCACGTCGGCTATCAGCACTGAATCGACCCCTGCGGCTTTGGCGCTGGCGTAAAAGGTGTCTATGCCTTTGGCCATCACCAGGTTGCTGTACAGCAGCAGGCCTATGGGCAACTGCGGGTAGTCGGCGCGAAGACGGCTGATCAGGGCAAAACACTGATCGGGCGTGACACCGGCTGCCAGAGCCCGGATATTGGCGCCCTGAATAGTAGGGCCGTCGGCAATGGGGTCTGAGAAGGGAATACCCAGCTCCAAAGCGTCGGCGCCGGCTTCTATCATGGCGCGGATGATCTGTTCCGACAGCGCAAGGTTCGGGTCACCAATGGTGACGAAAGGCACAAAAGCCCCTTGCTTGTGGGTGGCTAAGCGGCTGAATAACTCTGTATATCGTTGCATCACAAATTCCTTAATTCGAGCCGTGGTTAGCGTGCCATGCCCAAAATTGAATACACATGGTTTAAATCTTTGTCGCCACGGCCAGACAGGTTCACCAGCAACACCAAAGGTTCTGTGGCGGCGGCAGCCATTTTCAGCGCGTGCGCCAAGGCGTGCGAGCTTTCCAGCGCTGGAATAATGCCTTCGGATTTCGCCAGTTGCTGGAAGGCGGCTACGGCTTCGTCGTCATTAATAGCCACATACTCAGCACGACCAATCGACTGCAGATAGGTATGTTGCGGGCCGACGGCCGGGTAATCCAGGCCTGCGGACACCGAATAGGATTCTTCAATCTGGCCATCGGCGGTTTGCATAATCGCGGTGTAAGCGCCGTGCAAAATGCCGTAGCTGCCGGTGGACAATGCCGCCCCATGCTCGTGAGTGTCGATGCCTTTACCGCCAGGCTCTACGCCAATCAGCCTTACGCCGTCTTCTTTGATAAAGTCGGCAAACATGCCGATAGCGTTTGAACCACCGCCGACACAGGCCAGCACCGCGTCTGGCAATTTGCCTTCGGCGGCCAGAATTTGTTGTTTGGCTTCTTCACCAATCATTTTCTGGAATTCGCGCACTATGGTTGGGAACGGATGCGGGCCCGCTGCTGTACCGAGTAAATAGTGGCTGGTGGCGTAGCTGGCGGACCAGTCGCGCATCGCTTCGTTGACCGCGTCTTTTAAGGTACCTGAGCCGCTGGTCACCGGGATCACTGTCGCGCCCATCAGCTTCATCCGGAATACGTTGGGCTGCTGACGTTCGATGTCTTTGGCACCCATATAGATTTTGCAGTTCAGGCCAAGCAGGGCACAGGCAAGCGCCGTGGCCACACCGTGCTGACCAGCGCCGGTTTCGGCGATGATGTCTTGTTTGCCCATACGTTTGGCCAGCAAGGCCTGACCCAGCACCTGGTTGGTTTTGTGGGCGCCGCCGTGTAATAGGTCTTCGCGTTTTAAGTAAATTTTCGCCAGCGGGTTCGGCGACAAATTACGGCATAAGGTCAGCGGTGTTGGCCGGCCGGCGTAGTCGGTTAACAGCGCCTGAAACTCGGCCAGAAAAGCCGGGTCTTGCCGGGCTTCAACAAATGCATGCTCCAGCTGGGTTAAGGCCGGCACCAGCAGCTCAGGCACGAACATGCCGCCGTAGTCACCAAAATAAGGGTTTAACTTTAATTTACTCATGGCTGAATTCTCTGATCTGTAAAAATGCCTGTTGAACTTTGTTTGGGTCTTTTTGGCCTGGTGCTGTTTCCAGCCCTGAATTGAGGTCCAGCGCCAGAATTTGGTGTTTTAACGCCGCGGTGACGTTGTCCGGGGTCAGGCCACCAGCCAGCTGTACTTTTTTGTCGAGCAGGCGCTGGTCCAGTAAATCCCAGTCAAACTGCTGGCCAGTGCCACCATGCGCTTTGTCGCTAAAGGCGTCCAGCAGATAACGGTCAGCGTAACGGCTCAGTTGTGGCAACTGGTCTTTCACCCGGTACGCCTTCCAGATGGCACAGCTGGCCGGCAGCAGGGGTTTTAACTTTTGCAGGTACAGGTCGCTTTCTTCGCCATGCAGTTGCACTGCAGCCAGTTGCAGCTCTTGAGCAATGGCGGCCACCTGTTCCACCTGTTCATTGACGAAGACCCCGACATAATGCAGCAATGGTGCGCCTTGTTGCACCAACCTGGCCTGCGCTGTTGTGACGGCTCTGGGCGACTGAGGGTAAAAAATCAGCCCGCCATAATAAGCCCCGGCGGCATAGACGGCGGCTGCATCTTCCGGATTGGTTAAGCCGCAGACTTTGTGCTCACCAATGATCAGCGCCCGGCAGGCGTCGGCCAAATCATCCTGTGCCATCAGCGAGCTGCCGACCAAAAAGGCGTCGGCCACTTTGCTCAGCTGTCGCACCTGCTGATTGGTATAAATGCCGGATTCTGACACTATGCAAATGCCTGCCGGGATTAGCTTGGCTAAGCGGAAACTGGTGTCGAGGTTGGTGCTTAAATCGCGTAAATCCCGGTTATTAATGCCAATCAGTTCGGCCCCTAAGGCGACTGCACGTTGGGTTTCCTGCTCATTGCTCACTTCGGTCAGAATGCCCATCTTCAGGCTTTTGGCCACGTTAGCCAGTTTCAGGTACTCCAGGTCGCTTAGTACCGACAGCATCAGCAGCACGGCGTCGGCACCTTGCAGGCGGCCGAGGTAAATCTGGTAAGGGTCAATAATAAAGTCTTTATGCAGCAGTGGTTGCTGCACTTTGCCACGCACTTTGGCCAGGTAGTCGTAGCTGCCCTGAAAAAACTTTTCGTCGGTCAGCACTGAAATGCAGTCGGCGTATTGCGCATAAGCGGCGGTAATTTCGTCCAGATTAAACGGGCTGCGGATCAGTCCTTTGGACGGCGATGCTTTTTTGCATTCCAGAATAAAACGCGGGCCCTTTTGCTGCAGCGCCTTTAAAAAACTGCGGGTGGTGGGCTGCACCTGATCTATAAACTGGGTGAGTGGCAACTGCTGTTTGCGCTCAATCAGCTCGCTGCGTTTGTGGGTGATAATGGTGTCTAACACGTTAGCCATGACTGATCTCTTTTAACTGCGCTAAGGTCGATAATGCATTGCCGCTGGCGAGGTGGTCCAGCACCTGTGTGGTCAGCTGCGGCAGGCCCTCTGGTTTGCCGCTGATTTTCAGCATGGCCGCTACATTCACTGCCACCGCCTCATTGTGCGCGCTCTGGCCCTGGCCTTGCAAAATGGCCAGTGTTGCTGCGGCGTTTTGCTGAGGCTCGCCACCGGCTAACTCACTGAGCGCGCGGTTGTTTAAGCCAAAGTCGGCCGGTGTCAGTTCAAATTCTTCAATACCAGTGCTACTCAGTGCACTGACTTTGGTTGGGCCGTGCAGCGCTATTTCGTCGCAGCCACTGCCATGCACCACCCAGGCGGCTTTGGTGCCCAGTTGCTGCAGCGCCTCTGCCATCAGCCGGGTCAGCGCTGGATCATAGACGCCAAGCAGCTGTAAATCTGGTTTAGCCGGGTTGACCAGCGGCCCTAACAGGTTAAACAGAGTGCGGCTTTTCAGCGCGTTGCGCACCGGCATGGCATGACGGATTCCGGCATGGTACAGCGGCGCAAATAAAAAGCTGGCATTGCTTTGCGCCAGTGCTTTGGCGGCAGTGGCCGGGCTCATCTGAATATTCACGCCGAGCTGCTCAAGTAAATCGGCCGAACCTGAGCGTGAGGACACGCTGCGGTTGCCGTGTTTGACCACCGGCAAGCCCATGCTGGCGCCAACCAAAGCGGCGGTGCTGGAAATATTGATGGTGTTGGAGCCGTCGCCGCCAGTACCGCAGCAGTCGATGCTGTTTGGCACTGTGCGTTCAAAGGGTGTGGCGGCACTGCGCAGCGCGCGGGCTGCGCCGGCAATTTCACCGGCCGTTTCGCCGCGCATTTTCAGCGCGACCAATAAAGCGGTGAGCAGCACCGGGTCGGCTTGCCCTTGCACTACGGCGGCAAAAAACTGTTCGGCTTGGGCGCAGCTAAGCACTTCGCCGCGCAGGCTTTGTTGCACCAGCGGTAATAACTCAGACATGGGCTGCTCCTTGTTTCTGCTGCAAGGCGGTGCCATGCAGCAGGTAGTTCAGGCTTTGCTGCAACAGCGGTTTGCCCAAGGTGGTTAAAATGGATTCGGGGTGGAACTGATAACCCAGCACTTTGTCGCTATCGTTGGCAATGGCCATTGGAATATGCTGGTAATTGGCGATGACCTTTAAGGCTGACGGCACTTTGGTGGCCATCAGCGAGTGGTAACGTGCCACAGAAAACTGCTTTGGCAGCTCGCCAAATACCGGATGGTCTGACAGTGCAATAATAGAGGTTTTGCCATGCACGGTTTCCCCTGCGCGGCCCACTTCACCGCCGTAATGTTCGACCAGCGCCTGATGACCCAAACAAATACCCAGCATTGGAAAACGGCCGGCGGCGAGTTTAATCAGGCCTGACATGCAGCCTGCGTCTGCCGGTGCGCCCGGGCCAGGCGACAACAACAGCACCACTGGCTCAGTTTCGGCCAGCATTTTGTCGAAGATATAAGCGGCTGGCACTGTGTTGCGGTACAGCTTCAGGGTAAAACCCAGCTGGGCCACTTCGTCCACCAGGTTGTAGCTGAAGGAATCCAGGTTATCGAGCAGATACACGATACTCATACGGCACCTCCTGCGGCGCGAATGGCGTTGATCACGGCTTGCGCCTTGCTGCGGGTTTCGTCGGCTTCGGCTTGCGCCACGCTGTCGTACACCACACCGGCGCCGGCCTGAATGTAAGCCATGCCGTTTTGTACATAGGCCGAGCGGATGACGATGCAGCTGTCGAAGTCGCCATTGGTCGACAGGTAACCGACGGCGCCGCCGTAGCTGCCGCGCCGTTGTTGCTCCACCTGACGGATCAGTTCGGCGGCCTTCACTTTGGGTGCGCCTACTAAGGTGCCCATATTCATACAGGCCTGGTAGGCATGCAGTGCGTCCAGTTCGGGTTTTAAGGTGCCGACCACGCGGGACACTAAATGCATGACGTAGGAATAACGGTCGACTTTCAGCAGCTCTTTGACATAACGGCTGCCCGGCACGCTGATACGGGCCACGTCGTTGCGGGCTAAGTCGACCAGCATCAGGTGTTCGGCTTTTTCCTTTTCGTCCTGGCGCAGTTCGAGTTCAATCCGGCTGTCTAAATCGTGGTCCAGTTCACCGGCGGCATTAAAGCCACGGCGACGGGTACCGGCTATAGGGTAAATTTCGACCTGGCGGTTGTCGGCGCTGTACTTCAGTGCAGATTCTGGCGAGGCGCCAAACAGGCTGAAGTGTTTGTCCTGCAGGTAGAACATATAAGGGCTGGGGTTTTGTTGTTTCAGTTTGGCGTAGGCATTGAGCGGGGCCGGGCAGGGCAGGCTGAAACAACGCGACGGCACCACCTGGAATACGTCACCGGCGACGATGTTTTCTTTCAGTTGTTCGACCTGACGGATAAAGTCGGCGTCGCTGATATCAACCTGCACATCGGCATCACGGACCGGGGCGCTGGCGGGTTGTGCTTGTGGTTCTGCCAATTGCTGCGCCAGCTGCTGCAGGCGGTTGCCAATGACAAAATACTGCTGCTGCGCCTGTTCGCCACAAAACACGTTGCCTATCAGGGTGCTGTGTGGGTTCTGGTGATCGATCACCAATAAAGTCTCGGCCAGGTAAAACAAATAGTCGGGGCATTGGTTGGCCGTAGTGGGCACCGCAGGCAGCGCTTCGGTCATCGCCACCAGATCATAGCCAATCACGCCAGCCAAAAAGACGGCGAAGGGCTCGTTGCTGTTGCTGGTCAGTTGCTGCTGCAACACCCGTAGCACCGTCAGGCTGTTTGGAACCTGCAGCTTGCTGTGTTCGTCCAGCAGTGGGTCTGGCTTGGCAAACTGCACTTGCAGTGTGCTGTTGCTGAGGTCGGTTTGTGCGGCTGCTGCTTGCAGCTTGTGCTGTAAATACGGCAGCAGGGTGGCGCCATTGCTGGTTAATGCCTGAATAGTCACCTGCAGGCCATGGCATTCAATACGCAGCGCGGCGTCAATCAGCATCAGACTTTTTAAGTTGTCTTTGCTGTCAATTTCAGCAGATTCCAGCAGCAGGCTGCCCTGACTCTGACCGCACAGCTGGCTGAAGCTTTGCAGTGGATCCGGCAAATAGGGCAGTGGCTGGCTAAAGCTGGCGACCTGGCCCTGAATGTGGGTGATGTGTTGTAAGTTCATCCTGTTCCTTAAGTTTTCTACCCGTCGTACCTGAAGCCGCAGCCTGCAGTGACTTGGGGGTTACACCCTGCGATAAGCCAGAAACAACAAACCCGCTTATCGCGGGCTTGTGGTGCTAAATTTCAGACAATAACAGTCCGGCCCGCTGAGTCAGGAAATGCGCCACCAGTGCCAACGTACAGTTTGTATCTGTGTCATTTTTTATCTCTCATCGTTTGGGGTCAGGTCTTGTATTTTGTATCGAAACGCAAAATACAAGACCTGACCCCTTTGTAAATTTTTTGACCGCTTAAAACAAAAAACCCGCTTCTTTCGAAACGGGCCTGGATGGATAGCTACGACAACGCCAACACACGCCCGTTAAGGAGTATGCCACCACCACACTGTGATTGAATTACGTTGACTGTTCATTGAGCTGTTTTCCATCTGATCCACTGCGCACTATAAAACCCTGAATTAACAAAAGCGTCAAGCACCTTTTTTGTTATAAGCCCAAATAAAACCGTATAAACGGATAGACGGCTAAAGTGGCGCGATGGATTTAGTAGCGCCTCTGCTGGGGTCAGGTCTTGTATTTTGCGTTTCAATGCAAAATACAAGACCTGACCCCATGCAAGACCTGACCCTGGTGGTTTACGGCTGGGGATTAAATCATGTAAGATGATAATTGTTATCATTTGTATTTTTGGGGTGCCAGGTGCGAGCGGAGTTTCGGTTAAGTGTATTAAGTGCGTTGTTGTTGTCCTTGTCTGCGCAGGCGCAGCAAGCGGTTGAAAAGCAAGACGATGAACTGGAAGTAATAGAAGTAAAAGGCCGGGCGCAAACTTTATACCGTGCCTCGAACTCCAGTGTGGCCACCCGGACCGATCAGGATATTGCGCTGGTGCCTCAGAACATTCAGGTGTTACCTGAAGCCCTGATTCAGGACCAGGCCGCCCGGCAAATTACCGATTTATACCGCAGCATGAGCGGTGTCAGTGCCTTCAGTTATTCAGGCGTAACCTTCCGTGGTTTCCGCCAGGACGAAATTCTGTACGACGGCGTGCGTGGCGACCCTTTTAACGGCTTTGCCGTACCGCAACTGTTTAATATTCAGGAAGTTCAACTGCTTAAAGGTACCAGCGGTGCTTTGTATGGCAGTAGCGCGCCCGGTGGTCTGATTAACTACGTCACAAAAAAACCAACAGCGGTGCAGAAAAACCGGCTGGAGCTGGGGCTTGGTAATTACAACTACTGGCAAGGTTCGCTGGAGTTGAGCGGCCCGCTGACCGATGAGCATCTGTACCGTGTTGGTTATTATCGCGACAGCGAGCAACCATTCCGGCAAAACACCGAAGTGGAAAATGACATTCTGGACCTGGGTTATCAGTGGTTGCTGACCGACAAAACCAGCCTGCTGGTGCAGTACCAGCAGCTGGAGCAGAATTATCAGGGCGCGCGTTTACGGGGAGTGCCAACAGATGCGGACGGCAATTTCCTGACCAGCCGTGACTGGAACCACAATGAAGCCTCTGACTTTCAGACACTGGAAGCGGACGTCTGGCAGGCCCGGCTGGATCATGAATTCAGCAGTGACTGGTCCTTTGACCTGACCTGGCGCCGTTATGACAACACCGAGCTGCAAAACTACCACGAGCCGCACTGCAGCTATGACACCGATAACGATGGCGTGATTGATTACTGTCGCCGCCAGTTCCGCGACCAGCAGCGGGACAACACCGCCAACAGCTTTACGCTGAACAATGTGATTTCATTGAACACCGCAGGTTTTACCCATCAGGTGTTGGTAGGCGCGGATTATTTCAGTCAGGACTCATTTTTTATTGGCCGCAATATTCAGCCTGAAGAGCAGCGTGGCCAGGTGCCTGGCTTGAGCCTGAAAGACCCGGTGTATGGCCTGGCTGGCCGTGATTTTTATGACATGAGCCTGGCGGTGATCAGCTCTACCGACACCAAAGCCACCCGCAAGGGCATGTACCTGCAGGATATGGTCGACCTGACTGAACACTGGAATCTGCTGGCTGGTCTGCGCTGGGATAGCTTCACCGACCGCAATCTGGTGGATGGCTCAGAAGTGGCCGGACACGATATGTCATGGCGTATTGGCACCACCTATCAGCTGAACGACAGCACCCGTTTGTACGCGCTGCGTGGCACCGGCTTTAGCCCGCAGTCGGCCAGCTCTCAGGTGGAAGCCGTCGGCGGTCCTTTTGATGCGGAGCAGTCGTCCATTGATGAACTGGGTGTACGCTTCTCTTTGCTGGACGATGCGGTTCGGTTGAATTTGGCTGTGTATGACATGGTGCGCAATAACATTCTGCAGTCCGATCCGCGGGGTGATGTGGCGGGCGACGGCCGTGATGATTTAATTGCACTGGGTGAAGTGCGGGCCAAAGGCTTTGAGGCGGATTTGCTCGGCGACTTGTCGGCCAATTGGGTGCTGAACCTGAACTACGCATACAACGACACCAGGGTGGAGCAAAGCACCAGCGCCATCACCAATGCGGTTGGCACCAAGTTTGCCAATGCGCCGCTGCATCAGCTGGGGCTGTGGACGCGCTACGACTTGCCCGCGCTAAATTCAGCCATTTCTGCCGGCATGGACTATGTGGCTGAGCAACTGAGTATCGACGGTCAGAAAGTGAAACCTTACACAGTGTTTGACTTAAGCTGGCAAACGCACTGGCAGCAGTGGACTGTGCAGGCCAACGTGAAAAACCTGTTTGATAAAACCTATGCAACCTCTGGCTTTATTGCCCGCACCGGACATTTCCCCGGTGAGCCGCGCCGCCTGATGCTGCAACTGGGTTATGAGTTCTGACTAAGGGCTCTGTTTTACTTGAGGCTGTCCTGTCGGGCAGCCTTTGTTTTTACAGGATAATGGATTGATGAGCCCGAAAAAGTGGTTTGCGGTGCATAGTTTTGCCGGTTTTTATTTTGGCTGGCTGATGCTGTTGGTCTGCCTGAGCGGCACCCTGGCTGTGGTGAGTCACGAAATTGAATACCTGAGCGACGCTAAGTTTCGCGCCAGTGGTGCATCCGGGCCTGTACCCTGGGCTCAGCTGCAGGCAGAGCTCGACCGTGACTATGTTGGGTATCAGATCCTTGCGCTTGAATTGCCTGATCAGCCCTATCTGGCGGGCGAAATCAGCCTGGTGCGGCAAAACGAATTTTTGTTTGTCTATTTTGACCCAGCCAGTGGCCAGCTGACCGGGGATGGCGAGTGGGGAAGGTTGTCGCGTTACCTGCGCAACCTGCATATGTACCTGTCGATGGGCGATGTCGGCAAAGTGCTGGTGACCGCGCTGAGTTTTTTGCTGGCGGCGCTGCTGGTCAGCAGTTTTTACGTCTACAAGCAGTGGTGGAAGGGGCTACTGAAGTGGCCGGGCCGCTTGACGCTGCAAAAGCGTACTCATTGGTCCGACTGGCATAAATGGCTCGGCGCCTGCAGCTGGCCTTTTATTCTGATCATCACCTTAACCGGGCTCTGGTATTTCACTGAGTTCTGGTTACTGCGGCTTAAAGTAGAGCATTACCCCTCGGTGCCTAAACTGAGCCAGCCGGCAGACCCTGCGGCGGTGCTGCCGTTGGCGGAGCTGGTGCAAAAAGCTCAGCAGGTCGCGCCATGGCTGGAGGTCCGTGCTGTTAATTTTCCTGTGCAGGCCAAAGCGGCTGTGATGCTGTCCGGCCAGGACGGTAATCCGCTCTACCGGAACCGGGCCAATCGCGTTTATTTGCACCCCAATAGTGGCGAGATTATCCAAACGCAGCGGCAGGGGGATTTAGGCCTGGTCGGCACCCTGGTGGATATTGCCGACCCGCTGCACTTTGGCAGTTTTGCTGGTTTGGGCGTCAAATTGCTGTATTTGCTGTTTGGCCTGGCGCTGACGTTTCTGGTCGCGAGCGGGCTCTGGCTGCACCGGTTACGCACCAAACGCCAGCAACCTCAGTTGGCGAGGTGGTATGGGCTGCATGGCGCTTTGTGTTTGCTGTTGGTGCTGGTTGCATTGGCAATGACCACCGCCAACTTCAGTCAACGTGAAATTGAGCGGCTGCCTTTGTCGCCGGTGCTTGGCTCCGTTGGGGTCAGGTCTTGAATTTTGCATCGCGCGCTAACTTTCTTTTCTTTTTGGGGTCAGGTCTTGCATTTTGCACTGAAACGCAAAATGCAAGACCTGACCCCGTGCAAGACCTGACCCCAAAAGGGGATTAAGGGTTTTGTTGGTCGCGGTATTGGCTGGGGGTGACGCCTTCCAGTCGTTTGAAGAAGGTGTTGAATACCGACTTGCTGTTAAAACCGACCGCAAAGTAGATGTCGGTAATGGTCTGCGCCTCTGGCCCTTGCTCGGCCAGTAATAGCTTGGCCTGTGCGATACGGTAGCTGTTGACGTACTCGTAAAAATTTTGCTGGTGGCATTGTTTAATGGTCAGTGACACCTTTTTCGCCGGGTAGCCAGCGGCGGCTGCCAGTTTGTCCAGCGTGATGTCCGGATTGGCATAAAACTTCTGTTCACGCATCAGCTGTTCCAGTCGCAGGGCAATTTGCTGATCAAACACTGCCGCGCTTTCATCTTTGGCTTCAAACAGTGGCTGTTCGCTGACCGGCGCTACGGTCACGAAGGAGGTAAAGCGCAGAAAAATAAGAATATTCAGCGCAACAAAGTTCAGGTAGTAGCTGCTGAGCCCCACCACATTCAGCAAGTCCATGTCAAAATCGTCCGCCAAAAAGCCGTACAGCTTGAGACAGACCAGTACGGTGTCCAGCGCGAAGATCAGCAAAAACGACAGCAGCATAATTTTCAGCCAGGCCACGTCCGAGGTTTTTAAATCAGCCTGTTCATGCCGCAGTTGCTGGCGGTAGTTCCATACCAGCATAAAACACCAAAGCACATAGCCCATGCGGACAAAGCGGCCCAGCGTTTCGACATAGAGGTGCGGCGACGAATAGGCAATATGCTGAGTTTCAATCAGCTGACGCTGCACGGCGTCTGGCTGCAGGTAAAAACTGACCAGCATATGCAGCACATAGAGCGCTAAGGGCAACAAATGCCAGCTGTGTTTGGGTTTGAGCTGAATATCTTTGTACAGCAGGGCGCGCACGAAGAAATACAACAAAGGCCCGTCCAGGTAATACGCAAAGCTGAAGATAAAAAACAGGTCCGGCGAGATGTCCAGCAGCCAGATACGGAATTGTTTGCCCCAAAACATCAGTTCGTGCAGCGGGATCAGAAAATGGCATAACAAAAAGGCGACCAACAGCGCGTTGCTCAGCGACGGCGTGCGGGCTGAGGCAGCCAGCAGGGCGGCGAGTAGCAAACATTCGAAGGCAGTGACCACCATGAGCAAGTCATGGAAGTTAAACAGAATGGTATCCATATCCCAAAAACAACCTGTTGTCTGACCGGGTTGAACGCCGGTTTTTAGCAAAACATCGCATTCTGCTGATGCAATTACCAGTCACTATGCCTTTGGCTCCGACCCAGAGCAAGCGCTTTGTCGGTCAGGCTCTTTTGGCTCTCATCCACCCACTACATCCCCTGGCTGCTTGTGGTTGAAACCGAAACGCCAAGCCGCAGATGCTTGGGGTAGAACCGGCTATGCATAAAAATAATGCACCTATGTTAAAACCAAAGGTTTGAGTTTTTGTTGTTTTAAATCAATTATTTGTGCGGGTTCGACTTTATTCGAACCTGTTGATAATGCAAAAAATTTCAGGTATGACCTAGTTCAAACGACAAAATTCAGGGGCAGCGCTAGTGTCAGCTGAACGCCAGAGTATGCACAGAACATGCAGGCGCTCATCAACGGGAGAAGGAAGATAACAAGATGAATAAAAGCAAATTGGGTGTGGCCATTTCACAGGTATTAGGAGTTGCTGTCGGGGTTGGTCTGTTGCCGTCTGCGGCGCAGGCACAGCAACCAGTGCCGAAGGCTGAAGAGCAGGTGGAAGTGATTTCTGTGCAGGGCATTCGCCGCAGTATGGAAACCACCATCGATATTAAAAAGAATGAAATTGGTGTGGTCGAAGCCGTGTCTGCCGAAGACATTGGTAAGTTACCGGACCAAAGTATTGCCGAGTCACTAACCCGTCTGCCGGGCCTGGCTGGACAACGGGTGAATGGTCGGGTGCAGGTGATCTCGATCCGGGGTCTGGCACCGGATTTCTCTACCACCACCTTAAATGGCCGCCAGCAGGCCAGCGCCGGTGACAACAGGGCGGTGGAATACGACCAGTACCCGTCTGAGCTGATTAACGGTGCCGTGGTGTACAAAACTTCTGACGTGGCCATTGCCGGCATGGGGTTGTCCGGCACCGTCGATTTACGCACCATCCGCCCTTTGGCGTACGGCGAACAAGCCGTGGTGTTTAACCTGCGGGGTGAGAAAAGCTCGTTTGACCAGATGCACCCGGAAGTGTCAGCCGACGGCTGGCGTGGCAGCGCGTCTTACATCGACCAGTTTGCCGACGACACGGTCGGTCTGGCCATTGGGTTTGCCCATATGGATACGCCAACTCAGGTGAAGCATTACAAAGCCTGGGAATGGAATACGGTCGATCAGGCGCTGGCAGGTACCGAAAACGACGAGGCGCTGGGTTTAGTGGGGCAGGAAGTGACGGCCGTGGCGCGCAGTCAGGTGCGGGACGGCCTGATGGCTGTACTGGAATACAAGCCAAATGACCAGGTGCACAGCATTATCGACGCTTATTACTCCAAATTTAAACAGGACGAAGTGATGCGCGGTGCCATGTGGTTTACCAACCAATGGACTGGCGATGGCATGGAGTTTTTAAACCCGACTTTTGCCAACTTTGGCGGAACTCAGGTGGTGCAAAGTGGCACCGCGACTAATCTGCGCCCGGTACTGCGCAACGACAACAACACCAGAGACGACGAATTAAAAGCGCTGGGTTGGAATACTCAGTTCAAGCTGGACCGCTGGACACTGGAAGCGGACTTGTCGTATTCGGGCTCGGAGCGTGATGAGATGGTGCTGGAAACCTATGCTGGCCTGGCACCAAGCGGCAGTTTTGATTCTATTCAGTTCAACCTGCAGCCTTATGGCTTCCCGACTTACACCCCAGCCACCGACTACACAGACGTGAACAAGGTGCAGCTGAGCGACCCGGCGCCATGGGGCGGTTGGGGCCATGATGGTTCGATCCGTTACCCTCATGTGAAAGAAAGCGTCAAAGCGGTGGAGCTGAGCGGCCGTTACGACTTAACCGACGGCATGCTGGGCAAGCACTTCAGCTCGTTTGATATCGGCGCGAACTACACCGAACGCAGCAAAAACAAGCTGGTGGATGACAACGATTTATTCCTGAAAAATGACCGCACGCCAGTCAGCATTGACCCGTCGTTGTTGGTCAGCCCTACCTCGCTGGCCTTTGCTGGTATTCCAGGGGTAATTTCTTACGACATTCTGAAAACGGTCGACCGCTATTACGACATTGAACCTATTCTGGACACTAACAGATGGAACAAAGCCTGGAGCGTGGACGAAGAAGTGCTGACCAGTTTTGTCCGGTTGAACCTGGATACCGAGCTGTTTGGCCGGCCATTAAAAGGCAATATCGGCACCCAGTTTGTGCAGACGGACCAACTGTCGAGTGGCTTCCTGGCCAGCGATTACAACCCGGACGATCCGGCGACCCTGACGCAGGTCGAAAGTGGGGCTTCCTATAACGATGTGCTGCCGGCACTGAACCTGGGGCTGGAAGTGCTGGATGATCAGTTTATTCGTTTGGGCTTGGGCAAAACCATGGCCCGGCCGCGGATGGACGAAATGCGCGCCAATATTACCGCCGGGGTGTCGGTGGACAGCCGCCGCTGGAGTGGCAGCAGCGGCAACCCGCAGCTGGAGCCATGGCGCGCCAAAGCTGTGGATTTAACCTACGAGGTGTATCTGGAAGGCACCAGCTATGTTGCGCTTGGTGCGTTTTACAAGAAACTCGACAGTTATATTTACACCCAGAACTTTGATTTCGACTTTAGCAACGCGCCGAACAATTCCAACATTGAGCCGGTCAGTCCTATCGGCAATATGAGCCGTCCAGCCAATGGGCAGGGCGGCAATATCCGCGGCCTGGAGCTGAGTATGTCGCTGGATTTAGGCCAGTTTTACCAGCCGCTGGATGGCTTTGGTTTTATTGGCAGCCAGTCCTGGGCGGATTCGGACATTCGTCCTGATGGCCCGTCCAGTGGCAATAAGCTGCCTGGTCTGTCCGACCGGGTACGTGATTTAACCTTCTACTATGAAAAAGACGGCTTCTCTGCCCGGTTGAACTCGCGCTACCGCTCGGAGTTCCGTGGCGAAGTGGTGCAGCTGTTTGCCACCCGGGGTTACACCGAAGTGCTGGCGGATAAACAAGTGGATGCTCAGCTGAGCTACAGCTTTCAGGAAGGCGATTTGTATGGCCTGACGGTGCTGTTTCAGGTGAACAACCTGACCAATTCGCCGTACACCACACGGCTGAGTACGCTGCAGGAAAATGGCGGCCACTTCCCTGAGGTGTACGAAGAGTACGGTCGTCAGTTCTTGTTTGGTGTCAGCTACAAACTGTAAGAGAGACCACAGCATGTCTGAACCGATCAAGCACATTGTGATTGTCGGCGGCGGCTCATCCGGCTGGATGAGCGCGGCCCTGCTGTCGAAGTTACTGCAGGGCCGGGTTGCGATTACACTGGTGGAGTCAGAACAGATTGGGACCGTCGGGGTGGGGGAAGCCACCATCCCGGCGATCAAACTGTTTAATCATCTGGCGGGTATTGCCGAAGCTGACTTTATCAAAGCGACCGGCGCCACCTTTAAGCTGGGCATTGAGTTTGTGAACTGGAAAACAGTGGGTCACAGCTATTTTCATGCCTTTGGTGCTTTGGGCCGGCAGTGGGAATGGCTGAGCTTTTACCAGTACTGGTTGAAGCTACAGCAGTTGGGGCAAGCCCTGCCGTTTGAGCACTACTGCATTGCAAGCTGTATGGCGCAGCAGCATAAATTTATGCCTGCTGATGCGAACCGGCCGCAATCCCCGGTCAGTGAAATTGCCTATGCCTACCATTTCGACGCAGGGCTTTATGCCCGTTACCTGCGCGAGTTGTCAGAGCAACGTGGCGTGGTGCGGCTACAAGGTCTGGTTTCGCATGTGGCCCGTGATGAAGTGACAGGCCATATCCGCCATTTGTTGCTGGACGATGGCCGCCAGCTGCATGGTGATTTATTTATCGACTGCTCCGGCAGCCGCGCTTTGTTGTTGGGGCAGGCCCTGGGAGTGGGCTACGACGACTGGAGTCACTGGTTGCCAAATGACAGTGCCTGGGCTGTGCCGACAGAAGCCTTGACCGATGTGCCGCCTTATACCCGCTCGACCGCGCATAGCGCCGGCTGGCAGTGGCGTATACCGCTGCAGCACCGCACCGGCAATGGCCTGGTGTTCAGTTCTGAGTTTTGCTCGGATGATGAGGCTCGAAGCCAGTTACTGGCGGGCTTAACTACGCCGCCACTGGATGACCCACGACTGCTGCGTTTTACCACAGGCAAACGCAAACAAATGTGGTGGGGCAATTGTGTGGCAATAGGTTTGTCGAGCGGTTTTCTGGAGCCGCTGGAATCCACCAGTCTGCATTTGGTGCAAACCGCCATTACCCGGCTGGTGAACCTGTTTCCGGACAAAAGCTTTGCTCAGGCCAATATCGACCATTACAACCTGCTGGCGGCCACCGAAATGGAGCAAATCCGTGACTTTATTGTGGCGCATTACAAGGTGACGCAGCGCAACGACAGCGAATACTGGCGTTACTGCCGCCGCATGCAGGTGCCGGAACCACTGGCGCAAAAACTGGCGATCTTCAGCGCTTATGGCCGGGTGCACCGGGTTGCTGATGAACTGTTTCGCGAAGACAGTTGGGTGCAGGTGCTGTTAGGCCAGGGCTTATCGCCCAACCGGTATGACCCGCTGGTGGATTTAAAACCTGAAGCTCAACTGCGGGATTTTGCCGCGTCGACCGCAGCGGTGATCCAAAGCTGTGTGGCGCAAATGCCCAAACACCAAGATTTTATTGCCCGATTGATGGCATCAACCTAGAGGTTTGTTTATGACCCTGTTTTCCCGTTTCCTCAGCCTGTTGGCTCTGGGCTGCGCTATGTTATTGCCCGCGCAGGCTGCTCCTGCTACTTCGTACCTGACCAGCGCCGATCAGCAGTATCTGCTCAGTCCGGCCTGGTCATGGCAGCAGCCAACCAAGGCGGGCCAGCCGGAGCTTAGCCTGAACACCAACGAGCGTTTTCAGTCGATGGAAGGCTTTGGCTATACCCTGACTGGTGGCAGTGCCATGCATCTGATGCAACTGAGTGCCGAACGCCGCGCGGCATTATTGCAGGAGCTATTTGGGTCAGATGGGCTGGCCGTCAGCTATTTACGTCTGAGCCTTGGCGCCTCGGATTTGGACCCGCAGCCGTTTAGCTACAACGATTTACCTGCTGGTCAGACGGACCCTGAACTGAAGCAGTTTTCCATTCGCGCCGATGAGCAGTACCTGCTGCCAGTGTTAAAACAAATTCTGGCGATTAACCCGACGATTAAATTGCTGGCCAGTCCCTGGTCGCCGCCCGTCTGGATGAAGAGCAATCAGTCCACTGTGGGCGGCGAGTTGCTGGAACAGTATTTTCCGGTCTACGCCAACTATTTCGTCAAGTATCTGCAGGCGATGGCAGCGCATGGGGTGCGTATTGACGCAGTGACGGTGCAGAACGAGCCGCTGCATGATGGCAATAACCCAAGCTTGCTGATGCACGCCTGGGATCAGGCCAAGTTTGTTGGTCGCCACCTGGGGCCGGCCTTAAAGGCTGCGAAGCTGGACACCAAAATTATTATTTACGACCACAACACCGATCATGTGGAATACGCCATTACGGTGCTGAACGACCCAATCGCCAAGCCTTACATTGACGGTTCGGCCTTTCATTTGTACGGCGGGGAGATTGCCAATCTGGCCGAGCTGAAAGCGGCGCATCCGGATAAGCATATTTATTTCACCGAGCAGTGGGTGGGCGGGAAGTCGGAGTTTGCCGACAATCTGTTGTGGCATACCGAGCATTTGATTATTGGCGCTCCGGCCAATTGGGCCCGCAACGTGCTGGAATGGAACCTGGCGGCCGACAGCGAATTTAAGCCTTACACGCCGGGTGGCTGCAGTTTGTGTAAAGGCGCGCTGACCATTGACGGTGATAGAGTCAGCCGCAATGTGGCGTATTACATTATTGGCCAGGCCAGCAAAGTGGTGCCGCCGGGTTCAGTGCGGATAGGCTCCAGCCTGACCTTGACCGATATGCATCAGATTGCTTACCAGCGCCCGGATGGCCAGATTGCGCTGCTGCTGTTAAACCGGGCTCAGAAAGCTCAGTCCGTTAACCTGCGCCTGGATCAGCAGCTACTGCCTTACGCCGTCTCGGTGCCAGCACAGTCGGTGCTGAGCCTGATCCTGCCCGCCACCAACTAACTTCTCTTGAGTCACTCTTGGGGTCAGGTCTTGTATTTTGCGTTTCAATACAAAATACAAGACCTGACCCCGTTCAAAATTCAAGACCTGACCCCGTGCGGCGTGGCACAATGGCGGCTGTTTTCTGAAGAGTAGCCCCAATGCGATTTGATTTACATAGCCATACCACCTGTTCTGACGGTGTGCTGAGCCCGGCACAACTGGTGGCCCGCGCCGCTGAAAAAGGCGTGGATGTGCTGGCTATTACCGACCACGACACTGTGGCCGGTCTTGCCGATGCCCAAAGCGCTATTGCCGCGCAGCAACTGGCGTTGCAACTGGTGAATGGGGTGGAAATTTCCACCGCCTGGCTGGAATTCGAAATTCATATTGTCGGCTTGAACATCAACCCGGAGTGTCCGGTTTTTCTGGAGCGACTGGCGTCGCAGCAGCAGCGCCGGTACGAACGGGCTGAAGAGATGGCGCGCCGGCTGGAAAAAAACAAAATTCCTGACGTGCTGAGTAACGTACTGCGTATTGCCGATGGTGCTGCGCTGACCCGCACGCATTTTGCCCGTTATCTGGTGGAAATTGGCAAAGCGCCGAATCTGAATGGCGTGTTTAAAAAGTATTTAGGCCGTGGCAAAACCGGTTATGTGCCGAATAACTGGGTGGCGCTGGCCGACGCTGTGCAGTGGATTTTAGACGCAGGCGGCGTGCCTGTGCTGGCACACCCGCTGAAATACAACCTGAATGGCCGTTATCTGACCCGCTTGACTGAGGCCTTTGCCGCGGCCGGTGGCCAGGCCATTGAAGTGGCGTCGGCGCAAATCACGCCGGTGCAAAAACGTCAGGTCTGGGATCTGGCGAAAAAATTTGGCCTGACTGCGTCGGCCGGTTCTGATTTCCACCAGCCCACGCCCTGGAATGAGCTGGGGAAGCACTTGTATTTTACCGATGATATTATCCCGGTTTGGCACAACTGGTTGCAGTTCCAGCCCACTCAGGCTTGAGTTTAGCGGCAAGCCTTGCTATTTCTATATAAAGTTTGAGTAAAAAGAAGCACTTATGAGCCAGTTTTTCTATGTCCATCCGGAGAACCCGCAGCAGCGTCTGTTAAAGCAGGCGGTGCAGATTATTCAGCAGGGCGGCGTTATTGTGTACCCGACCGATTCGGGTTATGCACTGGGCTGTCATATTGGCGACAAAGATGCGCTGGAGCGTATTCTGCAAATCCGTCAGATGAACACCGAACACCACTTTACCCTGATGTGCCGCGATTTATCGGAGCTGTCGGTGTACGCCAAAGTGGAAAACACCGCATTCCGGCTGATTAAAAATCATACGCCTGGTCCTTTTACCTTTATCCTCAAAGGCACCAAAGAAGTGCCGCGGCGCCTGTTGAACGAAAAGAAAAAGACCGTGGGCCTGCGTATTCCGGACAATAAAATTGCGCTGGCACTGCTGGCCGAATTGGGTGAGCCGCTGATGTCGAGCTCGCTGGTGTTGCCAGGCCAGGATTTTGCCGAAGCAGACCCGGACGATATGCGCCACCAACTGGAGCGTCAGGTCGATTTAATTATTCATGGTGGTGTCATAGCCGAAGCGCCCACTACAGTGATTGACCTGTCCGAAGATTTCCCTGTGCTGGTGCGCCAGGGCCAGGGCGATGCTTCGGCTTTTGTCTGAGCCTGAACTGCACTGATGAGCGAGCTGCAGGTCGAATTTGAATCCTTAACGGTGCAGCACCCATTGCCGCTGGCTTTTGTCCGCGGTGAGGCCGTGCTGGAAAAACCCGAGGATTTGTATATTCCGCCGCAGGCGCTGGAAGTGCTGCTTGACAGCTTCGAAGGCCCGCTGGATTTTCTGCTTTATATCATCCGCAAGTACAAATTCGACATTGTCGATTTGCCGGTCAACGAAATCACCCTGCAGTACATGGAATACATCAACCTGATGCAGGAGATGAATTTTGAGCTGGCGGCTGAGTATTTGTTGATGGCCGCTATGCTGGCCGAAATTAAATCCCGCCTGTTATTGCCGCAACATTCACAGGGCAGCGACGAAGAGGCAGACCCCAGAGCGGATTTAATCCGCCGCCTGCAGGAATACGAAGTGATCCGTCAGGCAGCGTCGGACATCGACCTGCTGCCGCGGCTGGAGCGCGACCATTTCAGTGGGCAGGCAGAGCTTGCCGACAACTTCAGCCCTTTTGTGATCCTGCCGGAAGTGTCGATGCAGGAGTTGTTGTCGGCGCTGACCGACATTGCCAAACGCGCCAAAGACTTTCAGCACCATCAGATCAAAAAAGAAGCGCTGTCGACCCGCGAACGCATGAGCCGCATTCTGGAGTTGTTGCGTGGCCGCAGTGGCTACCTGAATTTTGAAGACTGTTTTGAGCTGGCTGAAGGCCGCGCCGGGGTGGTGGTGACCTTTCTGGCAGTGCTGGAACTGGTGAAAGAGAAACTGGTGCAAGTGATTCAGGTGGAAGTTTATGGTCAGATCCACGTCAAATTGGCATAATAGCCGCCGTTTTACCCCTGTGAAGGAATGCCATGGCCAGACGCATTAATGAACAGCAGCTGCTGCAGTTACTGGAAGCCGCTATTTTTGCGTCGGAAAAGCCCTTGTCGATTGCCGAATTGCAGGACTCGGTGCTGCAAGCCTTTGACTTGAGCAAAAAGCGTATTCAGGCCGCGCTGGCAGCTTTGCAGCAGGATTATGCCGGCCGGGGTATTCAGCTGACCGAAACCGCCAGTGGTTACCGATTTCAGACCCGCGCCGATTTAAGCGATTATCTGGCGCTGCTGTGGCCAGAGCGCAGTCCGCGTTATTCCAGGGCTGTGCTGGAAACCCTGGCGCTGATTGCCTACCGCCAGCCCATTACTCGCGGTGAAATTGAAGAAGTGCGGGGGGTGACAGTGTCCACCCAAATTATGCGGACTTTGCTGGATCGCAATTGGGTCAAAGTGGTGGGACACAAAGAAGTGCCAGGCCGGCCAGGTTTATATGCCACCACAGCACAGTTTTTAGACTATTTTGGTTTAAAGGATTTAAGCCAGTTACCGGCCTTGACGGAGTTTTCCGACAAGCCCGATTTTTTTAACCCAGTCGTGATGACTGAAGAGAACACAACCAATGAGTGAAAAACTACAGAAAGTGCTGGCGCGTTCCGGTGTCGGATCCCGCCGTGAGATGGAAGAGTACATCAGTGCTGGACGTGTCACAGTAGATGGCAAAGTGGCCCATCTTGGCGACCGGGTCACGGCAACCCAACAGGTGCGGGTGGACGGTCATCCGGTAAAAATTGCTGCTGAAACCGAGCAGATCTGCCGGGTGATTGCCTACCACAAGCCCGAAGGCGAAATTTGTTCCCGCACCGATCCGGAAGGACGGCCGACGGTGTTCGAACGGTTGCCAAAAATTCAGGGTGCCCGCTGGATTGCGATAGGCCGTCTGGATATCAATACCAGTGGTTTATTGCTGTTTACCACAGACGGTGAACTGGCGAACCGCTTAATGCACCCGAAATTTGAAGTAGAGCGCGAGTACGCAGTGCGGATTTTTGGTGATGTGACAGACGCGATGATCCAGAAACTGCGGATGGGCGTGGAGCTGGAGGATGGCAAAGCCAACTTCAAAAAAATCAAAGCCATGGGTGGTGAAGGCATTAACCGCTGGTACCATGTGGTGCTGACTGAAGGCCGCAACCGTGAAGTACGCCGCATGTGGGAATCGCAAGGCGTGGTGGTCAGCCGCCTGATGCGGGTACGCTACGGCGACCTGGTACTGCCGAAGCATTTACCGGCCGGTGGTTACAGCGAATACCCGCTGGCAGAAGTGAATTACCTGCGTAAGCTGGTGAACCTGACGGCAGAAACCGAAAGTCTGGCCAAACCTGAAGATCGGGATGAGCGACGTCGTCGGATGGCGTCCATTAAACGCGCGGTGCGTAAGCACCAAATCGCGGTGAAAAGCGGTGAAAAACCGGCCAAAGAAGAAAAAGCACCCAAAGCCAAACCGACTGAGCAGCGCAGCCCCAAGCCGAAAGCTAAAGGACCGGCGCCGAAAAAACGCACCCGGATTTAACGGAACGCAGACAAGAAAAAGCCAGAGCAATGCTCTGGCTTTTTCTATGGTTTAACAGGCTACAACAGCTACATCAGCGGCATTTTCTTCGGCTCTTCATGCAGCCATTCACGCCAGATGGCCACCAACAGCGCCATCAGCACCGGGCCAACAAATAACCCGACCATGCCCATGGTTTTGACGCCCCCCACCAGACCAAAGAAGGTGGGCAGAAAGGGCAGCTTCACAGGACCACCGACCAGGGTGGGGCGAATGGTTTTATCAACAATAAAGAGTTCAATACTGCCCCAGAGGAATAAACCTATACCTGCGGTTATGTCACCGCTGCCCACCAGGTACAGCGAAATCAGAGTGAAAGACAGCGGTGCCCCACCCGGGATCAGCGCCATAAAACCCGTCAGCACCCCAAAAGCGACCGGGGAAGGTACTCCGGCTATCCAATAAGCGACCCCCAGCACCACCCCTTCACCTATGGCAATCAGCGTCATGCCAATGACGGTGGCACTGACAGTGGCGGGCACCACCCGGGAAAAACGGTTCCAGCGGTCTGGCAATATACGCTCACCAACAGTATCAAGTTGTACGGCCAGTTTTTCGCCGTCTTTGTACAGAAAAAACAAGGTGATTAGCATAAAGAGTAAGGTCAATAATAACCCGGCGGAATTTAAGCCAAAACTCAGCACCAGTTTGGATAAACCACCCAGTTGCTCGCCACTGAATAAACTGACCACCTGACCGAGCTGGTGCGGTTCGGACAAATAATGCCGCCACTCTTCTGCCAACGAGGCTCCAACCATAGGTAAATCCTGCACCCACTGTGGCACAGGGGCGCCATGTTGGTTGGCATCGATCAGCCATTGCACCCAGCCGCGAATTTCGTCAGCCGCATAAGAGAACACCAGGGACAAAGGCGCAATCAACCCCAGCAATATGGCACAGATGGCCAGACTGGCGGCCAGCGCTGTATTGTGGCGACAGAACCCGAGTAAACGGCGGTACAAAGGCCAGCTGGCAAAGCAGATAATCAGCGCGGCCAACACAGGCACAAGAAAACCGATAAAAAAGAACACGCCGGCGGCGAGAATAAGAACCAGCAGCACCTGGCTAATGGCGGTATTACTGATGATCTGCGGCATAAAACCCCTTGTTAGCTTGGCGACACCAGAGTAAAGCTTTCCAGGTTATTCTAAAAGCTTGAATTGCAATAAAAAACCAGAACTTTCGTCTAAGAGCTGGATCTGGCGTTGTTTTGACGTGTATTCAAGGGCCGTTGTTCAGTCCGATTATGCTGGAAATTAAATTCAGTTTCTGTTCATAGACTTAAAGCGTAATCTAACTGGTCGGAGGTCATAAGGGTGGTAAAAGCAGTCTAACTTTTTGTCTGTGACTGAGTCGGAGGTTATGTGATGAATGTACTTGAGCTGAAGCTGGGCATGATTTGCCAGACCAAAAAAGGGGTCGGAGTGGTGAGTTGGATTGACGCACAGGACAGAGCTGTGTATTTATCCGATCTGGACGACAAGGAACGTCACATGGCCGTCTCTTTTGATGAATTGCTGGACGAACCTCAGCTGCATCAAAAGGGAGATATCTACTACTGAACGGATAATTCTCCAAGTTTCATGAACTTTAAGCCGCATGATGCGGCTTTTTTTTGGCTGTCTCTTGGTACACTGAGGATCAGACCTGACAAAAGAACAGAGACTGTTATGAAATTGTATGCCTGTATCGGAGTAGAACTGTCGGACGACGACGCGGATCTGGACGACGTAGCACGGGACTGCGGCCATACCCTGAGCCATGTCCAGCTAAGCGACTGGCATTTGCTGCGTGCGCTGGACTGGCATGGTGAGCCTTGCCTGGAGTTTTTATTGGAAGTCAGTGAAGGAACTGACAGTTTCAGTCTGCTGACGGGGTTAAACCTGAGTATTTCCCATCCTGCTGTTGCCGCCGCCCGGGTACTGCAGGTCCAGCCTGAAGCCTTTTAGTTTTTTAAATCAATCCGCTGATGAATATTGTGCCACTCATCCGGGAATTTGCCCTGCAGCACATAAGAAAAGGCGATGAGCTCGGCAATAATGACAAAAAGCTCTTTGGGAATGGAATCACCAAGTTCAATACGCTGCAGTACTTTCACCAGTTCTTCATCTTCATGCACCAAAACCCCATGTTCTTTGGCGGCCTGCAGTATTTCGGCGGCCAGCTCGCCATGGCCTTTGGCCACGATTTGCGGCGCATGTTCGCCGTCATAAGCCAGCGCAACGGCTGACTGGGCTTTGTCGTTTTTTTCTGTCATCTCAGACCCGTATCGCAAGTAAGCTGGTGGTTTTGGGCATCAGGCTGTCCGGAATTTTACCCAACTGACAGCGGGTTTCGCCCAGCTGCAGGCCCTGAGCTTTCAGCCGGTCCCGTAGCAAAGGCAAAAACTTCTCGGCCAGCAATAAGGCGGTATTGTTGTCGGTATAGAGCTGCAGGTTCAGGTTGGGGCCTGCCAACTGGCTGATCACCAGTAAATTACCAAGAATTTTTAAATCAAACTTCATGGTCAGCTGCCAGCCGGAGCCGCCGGCCTGACGTTGTTCAGGGTCAGGCTCCCGCTCGGTAATCACAATCTGGCACAGATCACTTTGGTGCTGACCATTAAGCGGCAGGGCGAAATAGAGTTGCTGCAGCGGCTCTTTCGCTTGTTGCTCCACGGTGGCCAGCTGAGCCTGTTGCACCGACGCACTGTGCGAGGACAGTTTTTTCAGTAAGTCCAGGCTTTGTTGGCTGTCCAGTTGCTGTACCAGCTCTTTCAGTTTGCCTTCTTTGACCGGTGTTTTTTCCTGGGAGCCTGAACTGATCCGGCCGAGTAATAATTGCAGCGCCAGCGCCAGGCCTGATGCGGCTGTGGTTGGCGCGGCAGTGCCTGGCAGTGCCATCGCCGGACTGAACTGTAACAAGGCCTGCAATTGTTCGGGTAGTTCTTTGGCAAGCTGTGGTTTTAGTGGGTCAGGTTGCCATTGACGGACTTGTTGCAGCAACTCTCGGACCACAGGCGGTAAATCCGGGCTGTCGGGCAGTTCTTGCCATTGTTCTGGCAGCAGTGGCAGCAACTGACGCCATGCCTGGTTCACCGTTGAGGCTTCAAGCTTCAGCGGCACGGGCTCTGCCTGGACTGCGCCGTGCTGATTCATGGCTGACAGCCGCGATGGGGCGGCCTGTGATTGAGGCCTTTCTGGCTGCAGCACTTTGCCTGGAACTAAGGCTTCTGCCTGCTGGGGTTGATGTTTGGTTGCGCCTGCAAACGGCTCTGCCGCTGGGATTGCCTGTGCCGCTAGTGGAGCAGGGCGGGCGTTGGATGGACGCTGAGCCGTTGTCTGTTCGGTATGAACGGGTTGCAGTTGCACCGATTTTCCGGGCGATTCGATGATGACCGTCTGCTGTTGCAGTGGCGCCTTTAATTGCAACTGACCTGTTGAACTTAGCTGCAGCTGATAAGCCGGTGCGGCCAGTTGTTGTTTTAGCGCAGTGGGTAATGCCAGCTGCTGCAGTTGTAACAAAGGTACTGCTGTGTGGCCCAGTTGCTGGTTGAGCTTCTGGCTGAGAGCCGGTAACAACTGGACCTGTACAGCCGGCGATGGAGTGAGCCGCACTGCTTTACTGGCCAGTTGACTGAGGCTGGTCTGTATTTCTTCCGTTTGACTGGCGAGCCATTTTGCCTCTGGCTGCACCTGCAATTTCAGCTCCCCCTGGTTGAACTCCAGTCTGGCATTGAGCCACTGAGATGCAGGTTGCTGCGCAAACACGGCCTGCAAAGGTTGCAACACCGCAGGCAGCGGCAGACGCACAGGCGTGTGTTGTGCAGGCAATTTGAGCAGCAGCGCCATGTCTTGTGACCTGAACTGAACCTGCAGGCTGACCGCTGTTTGCGGCAATTGCTGACTGAGGCTGCTGACCAGTTGTTGCCACTGCGCCTGATTCAGCTGAATGGCTTGTGGGCTGGCAAACTGCTGGCTGAGCTGCAGTTGCAGCTGACCGGATGGGGTCGGGTTGAACTGCACTGTGACCTGACCCTGCAGTTGAGGCAGGTTTAATGCGCTTGAGCTGAGTGTTAAGGGGCCGCTTGGGCTCTGTACAGTCAGACTGCCCTGGGATTTGCCGACACTGAGCAGCGCCTGATAACTTTGTTCCTGCACCAGTGTCACCAGCGTCTGCGCTGATCTGGCCTGGGGCTGGAAAAGGCTATCAAGGTTGATTTGATTCATAGTTTTGTCCTGTGTCGGCGCTGTTCAGGCGCGCAGCGCATTCGTATTCTATTACCAATATGCTAAGATGCCGCCACTTTTTTCCGGAGCCTGCGTTTTGTCGATTCTGTTAAGCGCCGAACAACTAAGCTGTGTCCGTCAGGACAGAGTGTTATTTGACCAGCTGAGCTTTGACCTGCCAGAAGGCCAGGTGTTGCATATTCAAGGCAAAAACGGCGCTGGCAAAAGCTCTTTGTTACGTATTATCGCCGGGTTGGCTGATGCGGAAGCCGGTCAGGTCCGCTTTCGTGGTCAGGTGATTACCGCATCGGCGGCCGAATTTTCCGCGCATCTGCTTTTTATCGGCCATCAGGCTGGCATCCACAGTCAATTAAATGCGCTGCAAAACCTGGAATTCTGGGCCGCCCTGTTAGGCTGCCGCCACTACGAACCTTATCAGTTGTTGGGTCAACTGGGGCTGGCTGGTCTGGAAGACATTCCCTGTTATATGCTCAGTGCCGGCCAGCAGCGCCGGGTTTCGTTGGCACGCTTATGGCTGACAGAGCGACCGCTGTGGATTTTGGATGAACCTTTTACTTCGTTGGATAAACAGCTGATCGCCCGGCTGGAGCAACAGATCCAGCAGCATTGTGCCCGTGGCGGCGCCGTGGTGCTGACCAGTCATCAAGCGTTATCATCCGATTATCAGGCACTTGCCCAACTGGAGTTGCAGTACAGATGGTAAGCAAGGTGTTAGTGCGCCGGGAGCTGGCGCTGTTGGTGCGGCAAAAAGCGGATTGGCTGAATCCGCTGGTATTTTTTCTGCTGGTACTGAGTTTATTTCCGCTGGGCATTGGGCCAGAGCCGAATATGCTGCGTCAGATAGCTCCTGGAGTGGTCTGGATAGCGGCTTTGTTGTCGGTGTTGTTGTCGGCCGAACGTTTATTTAAAGAGGATCACCGCTTTGGGGTGATTGAGCAGCTGGTGGCTATTCAGACCGGCCTTGGCCGTTATGTGCTGGCCAAAATCGCCTGTCACTGGCTGTCGACCGGCGTGCCGCTGCTGCTGGTGTCACCGTTGATTGCGCTGTTATTGGGGTTGGATACCGCCAGTTATCAGGCCTTGGTGTTGACCCTGTTGCTGGGCACGCCGGTACTGAGTTTATTGAGTGTGCTGGGGGCCGCACTGACCACAGCCGCCGATAAAGGCGGTTTGCTGCAGGCGCTGATTATTTTACCTTTGTATATACCACTGCTGATCTTTGCCAGCAGTGCGATGGATGCTGCTGCAACGGGCCTGGATTACAGTGGTCAGTTGGCTGTGTTGCTGGCGTTTTTATTGTTGAGTCTGGCGCTGGTGCCTCTGGCCGTGCGACAGGCATTGAAAATGAATGTGGGGTGATATGTTCCGCTGGCTGGATCCTTATGCAAAACCTGAAACCTTGTATCACTTCTGCGGCCGTTTGTTGCCCTGGCTGATGGCTGGGGCTGTGTTGACCCTGCTGCTGGGCAGTATCTGGGGCCTGGCATTTACGCCGGCTGATTACCAGCAGGGTGATTCGTACCGCATTATTCATATTCATGTGCCTGCGGCTATCTGGTCTATGGGGGCTTACAGCAGCATGGCGGTGGCCGCTTTTGTCGGCCTGGTCTGGCAAATCCGGGTGGCACAGTGGTCTGTGTTGGCAATAGCGCCTGTAGGTGCGGTCTTTACCGCTATTGCACTGATTACGGGCGCAGCCTGGGGCAAACCTATGTGGGGCACCTGGTGGGTCTGGGACGCACGCTTAACTTCAGAGCTGGTGCTGCTGTTTTTGTATTTAGGGGTGCTGGCGCTGGCCGGTGCGTTTTCGGATCCGCAGCGTGGCATTAAAGTGGCGTCCTTGCTGGCCATTGTCGGGGTGGTGAATTTACCCATCATTCATTATTCAGTGGAGTGGTGGAACACCCTGCATCAGGGCGCCACTATTACCAAATTCGCCAAGCCTTCAATTGATGCTTCTATGCTCTGGCCTCTGCTGATCAGCTTATTGGGCTTTGCTTTATTACTGGGGGCTTTAACCTGCCTGCGTTTGCGCAGCCAGATTCTGAAATTCGAACAACACAGACCCTGGGTCCGACAGCTGGTGGAGAACAATTGATGGCTTTTTCTTCCTGGGCAGAATTTTGGGCTATGGGCGGCTATGGCTTTTTTGTCTGGCTGTCATTTGGAGTGACCTACGCCTTATTGCTGGGGCTTGGCTGGTTCAGCCTGCGTGAACACAACCAATTAAAACGACAAATCCGCGCCAAAGCAGCGCGGGAGCAACGGGTGCGGCAACATCAGGAGACTCACAACGAATGAATCCACGTCGTAAACAACGCTTATTGGCGGTCACTGCCGTGATTGTGCTGGTGGGGGGCGCTGTAGGCGCCATGCTCTATGCGCTGCAACAAAACATTGATTTGTTTTATACCCCAAGCCAGCTGGTGGAGGGGATTGGCAAAGACAAAACCAAACCGGAAGTAGGCCAACGCCTGCGTATTGGCGGTATGGTGGTGAAAGGATCTGTCAAACGTGACCCGAATTCACTGAAAGTGCGGTTTGATTTAGTCGACACAGGCCCATTGGTCACAGTGGAGTACGAGGGCATTCTGCCGGACCTGTTCCGTGAAGGGCAGGGCATAGTGGCGACCGGTGTTTTACTGGATGCCCGTACCATCAAAGCCTCGGAAGTGCTCGCCAAACATGACGAGGAGTACATGCCACCGGAAGTGGCCGAAGCCATGAAAGGCATAAAACATGTGCCGCCTTCTCAGACTCAGGACAAGGGTCAGAAGCCATGATTGCAGAGTATGGTCAGCTGGCGCTGACAGTGGCGCTGGTGTTGTCACTGGCTTTGGCGGTGGTGCCACTGTATGGCAGTCTGAAACAACAAAGCGGAGCCTTGCAGCTGGGGCATCCGCTGGCCTATGCGCTGTTTTTATTGACGGCTTTTTCCTTCTGGGCTTTGTCGTATTCCTTTTACCAGGATGACTTTACCATTGCGTATGTGGCGGCCAATTCCAACAGCCTGCTGCCCTGGTACTACAAGTTGACTGCGGTTTGGGGCGGCCACGAAGGTTCGATGCTGTTGTGGGTGCTGATCCTGTCTGGCTGGATAGCGGCGGTGGCATTGTTTTCACGCAGTTTACCTCTGGTGCTGCAGGGCCGAATTCTGGGCGTGATGGGCTGGATAGCGCTGGGGTTTTATGCCTTTGTGTTATTGATGTCCAACCCCTTTGCCAGCACCTTGCCCTATTACCCTGCCGATGGCCGTGACCTGAACCCGCTGCTGCAGGACTTTGGCATGATCATTCACCCGCCGATGCTGTATATGGGGTATGTGGGTTTTGCCGTGTCTTTTGCTTTTGCGATTTCAGCCCTGATTGGTGGCAAGTTTGACAGCACCTGGGCCCGTTGGGCACGGCCCTGGACTCTGGCGGCATGGATGTTTCTGACCCTTGGCATTATGCTCGGCAGCTGGTGGGCTTATAACGAACTGGGCTGGGGTGGCTGGTGGTTCTGGGACCCGGTGGAAAATGCCTCTTTTATGCCCTGGTTGGTTGGCACCGCGCTGATCCATTCGTTAGCTGTGACCGAAAAGCGCGGCACCTTTAAATCCTGGACTGTGCTGTTAGCCATCGCAGCGTTTTCGCTCAGTCTGCTTGGCGCCTTTTTGGTGCGCTCCGGTGTGCTGGTGTCAGTGCATTCGTTTGCCTCAGACCCAAGCCGGGGGTTGTACCTGCTGGTATTCCTGCTGCTGATTGTTGGTGGCTCCCTGTTACTCTACGGTCTGCGCATGCAGTCGGTGCGCAGCCAGGCCCGCTACGAGCTGTTTTCCCGCGAAGTGATGCTGTGGGGCAACAATGTGTTTTTGCTGACCGCCATGGTGGTGGTGCTGCTGGGCACCTTGTTTCCGCTGGTGCACAAAGAGTTGGGCCTGGGGTCAATTTCCATTGGCGAGCCGTTTTTTAACCAGCTGTTTTATTATCTGGTGATCCCTTTTGCGTTATTGCTGGGGTTAGGGCCTTGGGTGCGCTGGAAACAGCAGCAGGCTGCCACTTTACTCAAACCTTTAAGCCTGGCGGCCATGGCGGCACTGACGCTGGCGTTGGGCACTATGGCGGCATTGCAGTCGGTACAGGCCAATCTGGCGCTCATGGGGCTGTTGCTGGGGGCCTGGGTCGGGGCGTCAGCCTTGTTTGAACTGCTCACACGCCTGCAGCAGTTTGGTTCAGTCGGCGTTGGTCTTGGCAAACTGAGCGCCAGCCATTACGGCATGACGCTGGCCCATATTGGTTTTGCGGTGCTGGTGGTTGGGGTGGCGATGACCAAAACCTACAGCGAAGATATTCAGGTACGGATGCAGCCAGGCCAAACGGCGGAACTGGCGGGCTATCAGTTCCGGCTGGTGGACGTGTATGCGCTGAACGGGCCGAATTACAGCGGTGAAGCGGCAGAAATTGATGTGTCTTATCAGGGCCATTACGTCACCCATCTGCATGCCGAAAAGCGTTTTTACCCGGTGCAGCGCACTGTAATGACAGAAGCGGCGGTGGATGCCCGCTTAAGCCGTGACCTTTATGTGGCGCTTGGTGAGTCTTTGGGCGAGAACGCCTGGGCGCTCAGCCTGTACGTGAAGCCTTTTGTGCGCTGGATTTGGCTGGGGGGGGTACTGATGGCGTTGGGGGGGCTGATTGCCTTGCTGGACAGACGTTACCGCCGACCTGCACAACGGAAGGAGCATGCAGATGCGTAAACTGGCATTTTTTCTGCCTCTGGCCTTGTTTCTGGGGTTGGCGGTATTTTTATTCAGCGGGCTGTTCTCCAACCCGATGGAGCGCGAATCTTCAGTACTGAATCAGCCATTGCCCGCGTTTAGCCTGCCAGACTTAAACAACCCGGCCAAACGCTGGACCGCCGACGATTTACGTGGCAAGCCGCTGCTGCTGAATGTCTGGGGGGTCTGGTGCCCAACCTGCAATGCCGAACTGGCGTATCTGACTGAACTGCGCCGGCAAGGCGTCACTATTGTCGGGCTTTATTACGAGCAGCCGGCCGACGCCGCTTTTGGTGAAGTTTTTGACTTAGCCCGCCTGCAGCAGGAGGTGGCGTTAAAGTTGAGCCAGAATGGCGACCCTTACCAGTGGAATATTCTGGATAAAGACCGCTCGCTGATTTTTGATTTGGGGGTGACAGGCGCGCCGGAAACCTTTTTGATCGATAAAAACGGCGTGGTGCGTTACCACCATATTGGCGACATTAACCCACAGCTGTGGCAGCAAAAACTGGCTGCCCAGTGGCAGGCCCTGCAGGAGTAAGGTATGAAGCGATCAACCCTTGCTCTGACGTTGGCATCAGCGCTGCTGCTGTTGCCTGCTGCTGTCTTTGCAGAGGAAAAACCGGGCACCCCTGTTGCCATCACTCAGTTTGACTCTGCCGAACAGCAGGCGTTGTTTAAAGAGCTGACACATGAGCTACGCTGCCCAAAATGCCAGAACCAGAATATTGCCGATTCCCATGCGGTAGTGGCGGTGGATATGCGCAATAAAACACTGGAGCTGCTAAAAGCCGGTCAGGATAAAGAGCAGGTGCTGGCTTATATGAAAAGCCGCTATGGTGACTTTGTGCATTACCAGCCGCCAGTGAACAGCAGCACACTGCTGCTTTGGATAGTTCCGGCCCTGATGCTGGTGCTGCTGGTACTTTCGGTATTCTGGCGCCGCCGTGGGCAGCACAGTGGCGCTGACAGCGTCGTCAGCAAACACACAGAGGTGGCAGGGGAACTGGACCAACTGATTGAGCAGTACAGGAGAAAACCATGATCTGGAGTTCGTTGCTGCTGGCTTTTGTTGGCATGCTGGTCGTAATTATTGCGTTGCTGCTGTTGGCCCGACGCAGCAGGGAAGCGGCAGAAAACCAGCTGGGGCTCTTTGAACAAAAACTGCAGTTACTGGCGCAGGCCCGCCGTCAGGGCGAGCTGGCTGAGCTGGATTTTGAGCTGGCGGCGGCAGATCTTAAGGCTGAATACCTTGAACATGAACAGTTGCAGGCGGTTCAGCAAAAAGCCAGTCAGGGCTGGTTATGGGGCACCATCAGCCTGGTGATAATAGCCAGCCTGGCCTTGTATGCGCTGACAGGCCACTACCAGAAACTGGCGCAGTGGCAGCTGGCCAAAGACAATCTGGCCAGTTTTGGGGAGCGTGCATTGCTGAATAAAGGCGAACCTTTGACGGACGAGGAAGTGCAGCTGTTTGCGCTGGCGCTGCGTAGCAAAATTGCTGCCGAAGGCGATGATGCCGTGGCCTGGTTTGTGATTGGCCGCATTGCATTGTCCAAAGGTATGGCCGCTGATGCTGTGGATGCGTTTGAAAAGGCGTTGCAACTGACCCCCAACAGAGTCAATTTGCTGGTCAGCTACAGTCAGGCCCTGCTGGTGCAAGGTGATGAAGACAGTCTGGGGAAAGCTGGCCGGGCTTTAGCCCGGGTGCTGCAACAGGAACCCGGCAATACAGATGCGCTGTCCATGTTAGGCATGGTGGCTGAGGAGCGGGGCGATCTGCAGCAGGCGCAGCAGGCCTGGGCACTGTTGTTACCTAAGCTGGAAAAAGAGGACCCGCGTTACGCATTGATCGAACAAAAGCTGGGACAACATCAGGCTGGCTTGACCGGTCCAGTGATTGAACTGCAGCTGCAGATCCCGGAATTGGTGTATCAGGCGTACCAGAATGCAACTTTGTTTGTGTTTGCCAAAGCCATCGATGGGCCGCCTTTGCCACTGGCGGTCAAAAGGTTACCGGCCTTTAAAGGTGAGCAGAAAATTCGTCTGACCGACAAAGATGCGATGCAGCAGGGGTGGGCGTTAAGCAATGCCAAAACGGTGCAGATCACGGCGCGTCTGTCCTTGTCCGGTCAGGTACTGAATGACGAAAAAGGCCCGCAAGTGAGCAGTGAGCCTGTGACGCTGGGCACAGCGCCGGTGCAGCTGAATTTGATGCTGCAGCCCTGAGCCGCTGTTGGGTTGGCTGAATTTTAAGCAAACAACCCCTGTTATCCCAAAGCCAGCCCCCTGTGGCTGGTTTTTACTTTTCATTTGCAGCCCAATCGGCTATAACACGGCAGTTTGCCTGCTGTTCAGGCAGGCTTGAAGCGCTCTGGTTGTGACCCGCAACATAATTAAAACAACAGAACTCTAGGAACACGTTATGAATCAACCTCCAGCTTCGGGCACCCTGTTCGGGCACCCGAAAGGACTATTTTTATTGTTCTCCACGGAAATGTGGGAACGTTTTTCGTATTACGGTATGCGCGCGCTGCTGATCCTGACTTTGGTTGCCGCCACTGAATCGACCAACCCAGGTTTTGGTATGACCAATGGCGATGCCTTGCTGACCTATGGTTATTACACCGGCCTGGTGTACGCCACCACCTTATTTGGGGGGCTGATTGCCGACAACTGGTTAGGTCAACGCCGCTCAATCATTATTGGCGGCATTCTGATGGCCACTGGCCAGTTCACCTTGTTTGCTGCTACACCGCACAGCCTGGATCTGTTTTATGTCGGTCTGGGGTTTATTATCTGTGGTAACGGTCTGTTCAAGCCGAATATCTCAGCGATCGTGGGTGATTTGTATCAGCCAGGTGATGCCCGCCGTGACGGTGGTTTTAGCATTTTCTATATGGGTATTAACATTGGTGGTTTTCTGGCGCCGCTGGTGACTTCGTCGCTGGGCGAGAGTGATGCCTTTGGCTGGCGTTATGGGTATTTAGCCGCTGGTATCGGTATGACGCTGTCGGTATTAATTCAGCTGTTGTTTGCGCAAAAATACCTGGGTGATTTAGGGAAAGTACCTGGCCGTATTTTGTCTCACACTGAAGCTGGGACTGCGGCACCACTGACCAAAGTCGAATTTGATCGTCTGCGCGTGGTGTTATTCCTGTTTATTTTTGTGACTATGTTCTGGCTGGCCTTTGAGCAGGCTGGTGGTCTGATGAGCCTGTTTGCGTTGTCGCACACTGACCGTTTTATCGGTACTTTTGAAGTGCCTGCCGGTTGGTTTCAGTCACTGAACTCGTTGTTTATTATCATATTTGCGCCTTTCTTTGCCTGGTTATGGGTGACGTTAAGCTCAAGGAATATTCAGGCGGATGCGCCTATTAAGATCCTGTTCGGTATGCTGCTGACCGCTATTGGTTTTGGCTTCCTGATCATGGGTGTGTTTGAGATGCAAACCAGTCCTGGTTCCAAAGCCAGTATGCTGTGGCTGACCCTGGCTTTCCTGTTCCACACCTTTGGTGAGCTCTGTATTTCGCCGGTCGGCTTGTCACTGATGACCAAGCTGGCACCGGTGAAACTGGCTTCCCTGGTGATGGGGATTTGGTTCCTGATGCCTGCCGTGGCACAGTACCTCGCCGGTTTCGTTGGCGCTTATTCCGACTCAGCCGGTGACAACCCGGCCGTGGTGGAGTTTGCCGCTTCATTGGGCGTGCGTCAGGCTGATGCCGGTTTATTGGTGGTATTTGGTGGTATTGCTGTGGCCCTGGTGGTGTTTGCTGCACTGCTGTGGCTGTTGTCTGGCACTCTGGTCCGCTGGATGCATGGTGCTGAGCGCGCGAAAACTGAATAACGCAGTGTCGGCTTGAAATTGACCAAGGGTATAAGGCAACTTATACCCTTGGTTGTTTCTGCAGGGAGTGAAATCATGAAAGGATGTGGGGTTGTGCTGTTGCTAGGCAACAGTATGCTGGCGCAGGCAGAATTGCAATGGCAACGAGTGGCGGATTTGCCTGTTGCAGTGCAGGAAATTTACCCTGTGGTGTATCAGGGGAAAATTGTGGTGGCCGGCGGTATTGCCAGCCAGTTGCCACTGGAGCAAGGGCAGATGACAGCGGCTGTGCAGCTGTATGACGCCAAAAGCAACCAATGGAGTATGGGTCCTGCTTTGCCGGAAGGACGGCACCATGCCTATCTGGCGACAGTTGCAGAGCGGTTGTTTTTATTTGGTGGTTTTGTGCTGGCGGATAAAGGCAACTGGAAAGCCAGCAGTGACATACTGGAACTGACCGCCGGACGCTGGCAAAAAGTAGCACAGCTGCCCCAACCTCTGACTGAAACTGTCAGTTTTGTGCTTGATGGCAAAGTGCATCTGCTGTCTGGCCGTAGCCCCAAAGGTGAGGCCAATGCCAGTTGGGGCGACCAGCAAGACCAGTCCGTGCATTGGGTGTTTAACCCGGCCGATTTCAGTATCAGTGTGCAGCCGGCCTTGCCCTTGCGGTTCAACAGCGCAGCTTCGGTAACTCATGATGGAGCCGGCTATCTGTTGGGAGGGCGTCAGATGGGGGCGGCCAATCTGAGCGGATTCCGGCGTTATCTGGCCAGCCCAGCCAGCTGGCAGTCATTACCCGACTTGCCCCAGGCTCAGGCGGGCCATGCCGCTGTGGCCTGGCAAAACGGCATCTGGTCGATAGGCGGTGAGTACTTTGATGCCAACGGCGGTGGTGTGTATGCAGGTGTCTGGCGTTTTGACCTGCAAAAACAACAATGGCAACAAGCCGGAGTACAGGCCACAGCCCGGCATGGTTTAGGGGCTGTGGTGCTGAATAATGAGTTGTATCTGATTGGTGGCGCCACCCAGGCGGGCTTAAATGCCACCAGCGCAGTGGTGGAAAAACTAAGCACAGAGTAGAAAAAACACAGAGGGCATATCAGCCCTCTGTTTATCATGGTCAGTTATCCAGGTAGTCATCCAGATAAGCTTCATCTTCTTCGGCGGCTGGCGGGTTGCCGTCATGAACTTCGTAAGCACGGCGCTGGAAGTAAGCTTCTTTGACAAAGCTGTACGGGTCGACCGATTCTTTCAGCAACTGTTCGCTGGACATCAGTTGCTCGCGGGCACCCAGAATATTCAAGCCCGCTTTGGTCAGTGCCAGTGGTGTGTTGAGCCAGTTGGCCGGGAAATACAGATTGTCCACCAGACGCCCTGTGACGTCTCTCGCCGTGCCTGGTCCCATGGCGGGTAACATCACATAAGGGCCATGAGGAACACCCCAGACGGCCAGTGACTGGCCAAAGTCTTCGTCATGTTCTTTTAAATCCAATGCGGTAGCGACATCAAACAAACCAAACAAGCCCAAAGTGCTGTTTATGACAAAACGCCCTGTGCCAATAGCTGCACTTCTGGGTTTGAACTGCAATAAAGCATTCACCACATTCACGGGCTCATCCAGGTTATTCACCACATTGGCAATGCCCTGGCGGGCTGGTTTGGGCACCACAGTCATGTAACCTACAGTGGCCGGACGCAAAATATAGGCATCCAGCACGTCGTAGTTTAAATCCCAGACGCCGCGGTTAAAGGGCTCTATCGGATCCCTTGGGTCGGAGTAGGCGCTGTTGGCCTGTGGTTCTGTGCTGGTGGTGCTGGCACAACCACTGACCAGCGCAACGGCCAGCAACGGAAAAATCAAACGCATCATGCTTAGCTTCATCAACGAAAATCCTTAAGTGAACGATGACAGGATGGCGGCATTATACGGACAAATGACGGCCGGAAACATCCGCTTTTACCACAGCAACAGTTCGAATTTGTAACAGGCTCAGAGCTGAAATGGCAGTGGAAGTTCAGCCATTTCAACAGAAAATACTTCCTGAGCGACCCGTTGCCAGCTGTGCTGGTAGTCGAAGTCTGTGCTGAGTGGCCGCCACTGCATGCCATCCAGTAAGGTATTGAGATTAAATAAAAATGGGTTCATACCATCCAGCCGGCTGATGCTGTGGGTGGCGCGGGCATTGAGCAGCAGTGCTATACCACCAAACGCCATGGCCCAGTTGGCAAAGGCCATCAGCTCTAATGATGATTCTGTTGGACTGTCCAGCTCCTGTTGTGCAACCGCCTGGGCCAGCAGGCTGTCGATCAGCAGGGTAATTTCTTTTTCCAGATCCTGCTGCATCAGGGTGCGTGCCTGCGAGGCCTTTTCCTGTACAAAAGGGCTTTTGGCGGTCAGCACACAGTTAAATAATACGGGGTTGCGCTCAGAAGCCAGCAAATAGGCAAAGTGCATCGCCAGTGCTTTTTCCCGGCTGTTGCCCTGAAAATCGCGGGCTTTGCGGTACAGCACCAGCTCTTCGCGCATGGCGGCGTTACAGAGCGCGACAATCACGTCTTCTCTGCTGCAAAAATGGTTGTACAAGGTGCCTTTGGAATACGGGCTGAGTTTGGTCAGCCGCTCCATCGTCAGGTTGGCAAAGCCTTCTTGTTTCACCAGCTCAAAGGCGATACCCAGCAGCTCTTGTTCGCGGTCAGCGATTGCCTGTTGCTTACGGCTGATCCGGTTTTGCAGCGGGCAAACCGGCTCTTTGCTGGCCAGATCACAGAGGAACTTCAGCATGGTCAGCCTTGGCCTTCCAGCTTCAGCTGGGCTCTGCTTTGGCGCAGGTAAGGCTGGCACAGCCAAAAGGTCAGCGGACGGGTCAGCAGGGGGTAGGCCAGCAACAGCGCCGCTATCCACACGAGATCGGCCATATGCTGATAACGGGCGATCAACATAAACAAGGGGATCAGAATGGCCAGTTTCAGCAGATTCAGCAGCAGCTTTTTCGGCGTCGGCAGCTGATCGGAGGCTTTACGGATCACCTGCATGCGCTGCGCAAAATTCAGCCCCTGTAATTCGGCAATGGTATGACTGGAGAAATGCATCACAGCTCCGAAGCGGGCTCGAAGAGCCCGCAATATCCGGTTAGATCAGTGATGTCAGCACTGCCTGAACCTCGTTCAGGTTCAGCAGTTGCTTTTCACCGGTCAGGCGGTTTTTCAGTTCCACCTTTTGCTCATCCAGGTTGCGTTCGCCAATGATGATATGGAAAGGCACACCAAGCAGCTCCATATCCGCAAACATCACGCCAGGACGCTCTTTGCGATCATCAAACAGCACTTCAATACCAGCAGCGCTCAGTTCGTTGTACAGCCCTTCGGCTGCTTCCTGAATGCGCACCGATTTGTGCATATTCATGGGCACCAGGGCTACGGTAAATGGGGCAATGGCGACTGGCCATTTAATGCCAAATTCATCATGGTTCTGTTCAATGGCGGCGGCGACAATACGGCTGACACCCACCCCATAACAACCCATGGTCATGATCTGGTGTTTGCCTTCTTCGTTCAGCACACCGGCTTTCATTGCCGACGAATACCGGTCGCCCAGCTGGAAAATATGGCCTACTTCAATACCGCGGCGAATGACCAGTTTGCCTTTGCCACAAGGGCTTGGATCGCCTTCAACCACGTTGCGTAAATCGTAGCTCTGGTAGTTCTGAATATCGCGGTCAAAATTCACACCGGTCAAATGGACACCATCTTTATTGGCACCACAGACAAAATCGGCCAGATGGGCGGCACTGTGGTCGACAATGACCGGAATACTCAGACCCACAGGGCCGACAGACCCTGGTGCTGCACCACAAATGTGTTGCACTTCTGCTTCAGTGGCAAACTGCAGCGGGCTGGCCACCAGTGGGTGTTTTTCCGCTTTAATTTCATTCAGTTCATGATCGCCACGCAGGATAAGCGCCACGAAGCTGGCCGGCGCTTTGTCATCGTCCGTATGGGCGCGCACAATCAGGGTCTTGGCAATGCGTGCCGCCGCAATGTTCAACAGGGCTGACACTTCCTCAATGGTTCTGGCATTGGGGGTGGCCACTTCGGCTTTGGCTGCTGTCGCGGCCGGGCGCTCACCTGCAGGTTTCAGTGCTTCAGCTTTTTCGATATTGGCGGCGTAATCGCTGCCGTCGGAAAACACTATGGCATCTTCGCCTGAGGCTGCCAGTACATGGAACTCATGCGACATGCTGCCACCAATGGCGCCTGTGTCGGCCAGTACTGGGCGGAAATCCAGGCCCAGACGGGTGAAGATATTGCAGTAAGCCTGATACATCGCATCGTAGGTTTGCTGCAGGCTTTCCTGGCTTAAATGAAAGGAATAGGCGTCTTTCATTAAAAACTCACGGGCCCGCATCACGCCAAAACGTGGGCGGCGCTCGTCACGGAATTTCGTCTGAATTTGATAGAGGTTGATTGGCAGCTGTTTGTAGCTGGTGATTTCTTTGCGCACCAGGTCGGTGATCACTTCTTCGTGGGTCGGGCCCAACACAAAATCACGCTGGTGGCGGTCTTTAAACCGCAGCAGTTCGGCATCCATTTTGTCCCAGCGGCCCGATTCCTGCCACAGCTCTGCATGTTGCACCACAGGCATCAGCACTTCAATGGCACCGGCTTTATTCATTTCTTCACGGACAATTTGCTCCACCTTGCGTAACACCCGCAAGCCAGACGGCAGCCAGGTGTACAGGCCGGAAGCAAGGCGACGCACCATGCCAGCGCGCATCATCAGCTGATGGCTGATAATTTCAGCATCCGCCGGAGTTTCTTTTAAGGTGGAGATTAAATACTGACTTGTCCGCATACTGAATTCCGTGTTGTTCTTTTCATAAAAATTGGGTTGCATTCTACCAAGCGTTGGCTCAGGGCAGAAGTTTAATCTGATGCCGGGTCCACTGGTTTGTCACTTGCTGGCCGCTGAGCATGCCGCCAAGGCTGTATAACTCACCGTCCAGTGTCAGCAGTGTGCGCAGGTCCATCACACCTACAGCTGTTTGTGCCAGTAACCAGCTGTTGCTGGCCGGATTAAACAACCAGACGGCTGAGCTGGGTTCGGCCGGCAGGCCATTGTAACCAATACCATTAAAGTTATAAGCCGTTTCACTGCCGCCAACAAAGGCCAGGTAGGTACTGCCATTGATGGTCACTTCAGCAGCGGCCATCCGGTAACGGGCTGTGCCTGTCGGGTGGGGTAACTGCTGCCAGCTGATTTTTGCCGGGTCTTTGGCGTCAATGTCGCCTCGCCAGCACTGAGCCTGGCTCTGATACTGACGGGGTTGTGGCTGGTAATTGATCGCCACGCCATCACACAGCACCAGCACTGAGCCTGTGATGGCTCCGGCTAAACCAAAGGTTGGTGTGCCAGGAAAAGGGGTGGCCTGGCTCCACTTCTGAGTGAAGTTGTCAAAGCGCTGCATCAGGTTGACATTGCCGTCCTGTGACCAGCCGCTGGCCAGGTAAATGTACCGGTTCTGATAACTCAGCGCGACCGCATCATCCACCGCCACGGGCATGTCCGGCAGTTTATTGTAAGTGCGGGTCACCGGGCTGTATCTGTAGCTTTCGGCGCTGGTGGTTTCTTCTCCATTGGCTGCGACAGTGTAACCGCCAAATAAAAAGAAGTGGTTTTGCATGGCCACTCCGCTGGCCGCCAACCGGCCTGTCAGCCGGGCCCGGCTCGGTACCGGGCTGACCGCTTGCCAGACCGGGTCACCAAGCGTCCATTGCCAGGCTCTGTTATGCACATCTTTGGCGCTTTTGCCGCCACCCAGGCCCATAAAGCTGCTGACATAAGTTTTGCCGCCAACACTGGTGCTCAAAACAACCTGATTGCTGACAGGTTCTGGCAGTGGGGGCAGTTCAGCCGCCACAACGCTCAGGCTGGGAGACAGCACCAGGCCCAGCGTCAGCGCCTGGCATAGCAACAGGCCCTGTTGCCTGATTTTGCAGCTGATGTATTTCTGTAACATGGTTATGGCCTCCATTCACTGTCCATTTGATATTAAAGTGATACAGGGTCATGCCATAGCTTTGACTGTCACTTTTTTGTTTTTTGTACTGAGGTCTGGGGTCCTGTTTCAACACCTTTTCAATCAGCAGGCGTAAATCGGGGTAGTGAGTCTGGTGCTGACAAAAAGCGCTTGCCTGCTCCGAAAAGCTGACCGTCATATCGGTTTCAGGCGCGCTGTCGGCAAAGCCGCCCAGCGCCTCAGGCAAGGCGTCGGCATAAGGCAGATAAGGTTTAATATCCAGAATGGGTGTGTTGTCGAGTAAATCCACGCCGGATAACTGCAGAACTAAACGGCCCTGGCGGCGCAGCACGCCCTCGAGTTTTACCACCGACAAACCGACCGGATTGGGCCTGAAAGTGGCGCGGGTGGCAAAGACCCCTTTTTTTTCATTGCCGCCTAAGCGGGGAGGGCGCACCAAAGGCGACCAGCCTTTGTCCGCCGTTTCATGAAACACAAACACCAGCCACAAATGGCTGAAAGCTTCGATGCCACGGACCATCGCATCATCGTCAAAACCTTTTTCCAGCACCAATTCAGCTTTGGCTTCGGCAATCAGGCCTGGCTGGCGGGGAATGGCAAATTTCTGTTTGTAAGGGGAGCGGACGTAACCCACGACCTGCAGTTGATAAGAGGGCATTCGATCCTCTGGGCATGTGGTGTCAGACACCAAAAACGAAAAACAACAGGGCAGTATTATGGCAGGTCCGTTCACCTGAGGACAAGTTTGTCAGCCCTGGGGGCTGAACGTCAGAAAAAGTGCTTTACAATCTGGTGGATATGCAGGATACATAAGCGCAAAGACAGACAGCAGAGTCTGCAAAGGATCGACCCGTTTTGCCTTCCACGTAAATTCCGCTCAGACAGCATCCGACACGTCACCAGGCGTGTGTTGCTGTGGATTTAGTTTCTGACGAGAAGATAGAACCATGGAAAAAAAAGTACTGTTAGTGGAATGCCCGGATTCCAAAGGATTGATCGCGCAGATCACCAATATTTGTTACAAGCACCAGCTGAACATTATCCGCAATACCGAATTTGTTGACCCGGATTCAGGTGTGTTTTTTATGCGTACTCAGCTCGAAGGCATTTTTAATGACCAGACGCTGTTGTGGGACTTAGACCACGCTTTGCCCAAAGGCAGCCAGCGCCAGCTGATTGCGCAAGGCAAAAAGCGGGTGGTGATTCTGGTGACCAAAGAAGCCCATTGCCTGGGCGATATTCTGATGAAGGTGTATGACGGCTCGTTGTCGCTGGATATAGCGGCTGTGGTCGGGAACCACCCGGAGTTGCAAAGCCTGAGCGAAAAGTTTGAGCTGCCGTACCACTGGGTCAGCCATTTGCATAAAAGCCGCGAGCAGCATGAGGCTGAACTTCGCCAGGTGATCGACAGTTACAATCCGGATTATCTGGTGCTGGCTAAATTTATGCGGGTACTAAGCCCGGCTTTTGTTGCGGCTTATCCGGGCCGGATTATTAATATTCACCACAGTTTTTTGCCAGCCTTTATCGGCGCCAACCCATACCATCAGGCGCATAAACGCGGGGTAAAGATCATTGGTGCGACCGCTCATTTTGTCACAGATGATCTGGATGAAGGGCCTATTATCAAACAACTGGTGACACCTGTTGATCATACTTACAGTGCGTCTGATATGGTGAAAGCGGGGCGGGATGTGGAAAAAAACGTGCTGAGCAAAGCGCTGCAACTGGTGCTGGAAGACAGGGTTTTTGTCTGTGGCAATAAAACAGTGATTCTGTAACCTGTCCGGGCAGCTATGCTGTCTGGAACAAAGGAGACGCTATGGCATTGCAACGACAGGTTGAATTTCGTTTTCTGGCTGAACCGACCCATGTTAATTTTGGTGGCAAAGTGCATGGCGGTATGGTCATGAAGTGGATTGATCAGGTGGCCTATGCCTGTGCCGCCGGTTGGAGCGGGCTTTATTGCGTCACTGTATCCGTCGGCACCATCCGCTTTCGTCACCCTATTCTGGTCGGGCATCAGGTCGAGCTGGTCGCCCGTGTCGTCCAGACCGGCACCACCAGTATGCAGGTGCTGGTGCAGGTCAGCTCTTTTGACAGCAAAGGCGGCGCCAAACAGGAGACCAATCACTGCATTATCAGCTTTGTGGCGTTGGATGCACAGGGGCAGCCTGCACGGGTGCCGGCCTGGGTACCACAAACGGACGAAGACAGGTTTCTGGAGGCCTATGCCCGCAAAACCAAAGCCTTTTCGCAGGAAGTAGAGCAGGATATGCTGGATTTTTATTCGGGGAGAGACTGATGAAATACCTTATCGCATTTGTACTGAGTTGTGTCTGGGGTGTGCAGGCCGCTGAAGCTGTGTTGCACCCGAAACTGGAAGTGTTCCGGCCTTTTCTGGGCAGTTTCTGGCAAGGCGATCTGACGGAGCCGGGTAAAACCGAGCGAATGTTGGATAAATCCAGCTGGCAGCGGGTGTTAAACGGGCAGGCCATCAAAACGGTTCATTCGGTGAATGATGGCGCTTACGGTGGCGAAAGCATGATCTTCTGGGATGAAAAACGGCAAAGCCTGGTGTTTTATTATTTCACCACGGCAGGTTTTTATACGCATGGCACTATGTCGGTGGACGCTGCGACAGGGGCCATAGTGGCACTGGAACAGGTGGAAAATAATCAGCAGGGCATTACCCAGGTGCGTTCCCGTTCGCTGCTTCAAGGTGACAAGCTGACCGTGGAGTCGGAGTATCAGAAAAATGGCGAGTGGGTGAAAGGGCACAGCGCACAGTATCAGCGCACTGAACCCTCCGAGATTATTTTTCGCTGAGCGATTCTTCCATCGGTTCCAACTGGTAAATGTTGTCGATCTGGGACGGCGCGGAATAACTGACCTTTAAATCTTTTACCCGTCCGTTACGCAGGCTGTAAACCCAGCCATGCACAGTCAGTTCCTGACCCCGCTCCCAGGCATCCTGCACAAAACTGGTGTGACAGACATTCCGGGCCTGTTCGACCACATTCAACTCACAAAGACGATTCAGTCGGGTGGCTTCATTGTCGATGCCATCCAGTTCTTCACGGTGCAGCGCATACACATCTTTGATATTACGCAGCCAGTTGTCGACAAAACCTATCCGTTGTTTATTCATGGCTGCGGCAATACCACCACAGCCGTAGTGCCCGACGACCATAATGTGTTTGACTTTCAGTACATCAATGGCGAACTGCAACACGGACAGGCAGTTAATATCGGAATGCACCACCAGGTTGGCCACATTGCGGTGAACAAACAACTCACCCGGCAACAGACCGACTATTTCATTGGCTGGCACCCGGCTGTCTGAACAACCAATCCATAAATATTCTGGAGCCTGTTGTTCCGACAGTTGTTTAAAAAAGCCCGGAACTTCTTGCTCAATTCGATCCGCCCATTCTTTATTGTTGGCGAATAATTGTTTGATATCTGACATAGGCTCACCTTAGAAAAAAACTGCGCTACGATACCTGATCCCTCCAAGGGAAGAACCCCGACCAGCTTCGGATTCAGGCGGGATACAGAAAGCTGGTCGCATTATAGCCCCTGCATGTATCATAGGAAGAGAAAACTCTTGTACTTGGTTGTAAGCAAGGATTGTTGCGATGATGAAATTAAAAAAAGCGGTTATTCCTGTCGCAGGACTGGGCACCCGAATGTTACCTGCGACCAAAGCCATTCCAAAAGAAATGTTACCTGTGGTCGACAAACCATTAATTCAATATGTGGTGGAAGAAGCGGCGGCTGCCGGTATTACAGAAATTGTGCTGGTGACTCATTCCAGTAAAAATTCGATAGAAAACCATTTTGATACCAGCTTTGAACTGGAAACTCAGTTGGAAAAACGGGTCAAACGTTCTTTGTTGGACGAAGTCCGTTCCATTAACCCCAAACATGTGACTGTCATCTCTGTGCGCCAGCCCGTGGCTTTGGGGTTGGGGCATGCAGTGCTTTGTGCTGCGCCTGTGGTTGGCAATGAGCCTTTTGCGGTAATACTGCCGGATGTACTGATTGATAAATATCAGGCGGATCCACGCAAGCACAATTTAAAAGCCATGATAGAACGCTTTGAACAAACGGGCGCCAGTCAGATTATGGTTGAGCCTGTGCCGCAGACTGAAACCAATAAATATGGCATTGTTGATTTAAATGGTTGCGAGCTCGACGCCGGACAGTCGATTCAAATTAAAGATATGGTGGAAAAACCGGATCTGGATGAAGCACCATCCAATCTGGCTATTACCGGCCGTTATGTGTTGTCCGCGAATATATGGGATTTATTACGCCGGACCGCTCCTGGGGCAGGTGGCGAAATTCAGCTGACCGATGCTTTGCATTCATTGTTAGCCCTGGAAGCGATTGAGGCTTACCATATTCAGGGCAAATCTCATGATTGTGGTAGCAAAATTGGGTACTTAAAAGCCATTGTTGAATATGCCTTGCAAGACCCCATTTTAAAAGACGAGTTTGCCACTTTTTTGAAACAAAACCCGTGGTAGATTCTGGCCCTGAACACTGGACAACATATAAAAGTCATCTAGCTTTTTAATCAGTATCAGAAAATTTATCGCCATTTTTCTGAATATCTTTGTCTGAAAAGCAAAATATATTAGCTGCAGAAATATTTTTCGTAGTATTCTGCAGCAAGTTATTTAGTCGGAGGTTTAAATGTCTTTGTTATTGGATAAAAAAGAGCTTAAAAAAGCTGCTAAAGAAATCACGACCATCAAATTACAGGAAGTAATTGATACCTTAAATTCAGTCTTGGCTGAACGGCAAAAAGAAACGGAAGTGCTCGATCAGATCCGTGCTTTGGCAAAAGCTCAGGGGTTCACCCTGGAGCAACTGGGCTACAAGCTGGATGCTGAGGCCGCTGTATCAGCAGCAGTTCCGTCTGAGCCAGTAGGGAAACGCCCGGTCAAGCCAAAATTCAAAACCATCAATAAGGAAAGCCAGTTCTTTTATGTTGATGCAGGCAAATTGAATCTGTTAAAAACCCATACGATGAAACAGGGTTTATTAGACCGCGGTATCAAAGTGGTGCCGTTTCATAAAGTCGAAACCAAGTATGAAAAAGATGTGGAAGCACTGTTAGCAGACGCAGTGGTTCAGGCTGTTGAGAATTACAACGCCAAAGTGGATGTATGGAACCAATGGGCTCAGGCCAATGGGGACGAGCTGTTACAAAAGAAATAATCACAGCTGTTATATCTGGAAATAACAAGGCCCCTGTTCAGGGGCCTTGTTATTTTTGAGCGGAACAGCGTTATTGCTGTTGTGCATCCAATGATTGACCATTGACGTTTTGGCTGTCATCACTCATCAGATAAAGATAAACCGGCATAATGCTTTCTGCTGTCGGTAAACTCAATTGATCTTCGCCAGGGTATGCCCGGTTGCGCATTTTGGTGCGGGTTGCGCCCGGATTGATTGCATTGACCCGGATGTTTGAGCCTTCATATTCATCAGCCATCAGCTGCATTAAGCCTTCTGTGGCGAACTTGGAGACTGCATAAGGTCCCCAATAGGCCCGGCCTTTGCGGCCAACACCTGAGGATGTAAAGACAACAGAGGCATGAGGGGATTTTTTCAACACCGGCATCAGCGCCTGGCTGAGCAACATGGCGGAGGTCAGATTCACCTGCAGAATGTCATTCCAGCTGGCTAAATCAATGTGTTCAAACGGACTTAATACGCCGAGAATGCCTGCGTTATGTAACAGGCCGTCCAGCTTGCCAAATTCAGCCTCAATGGTGGCCGCCATATCTTTGTAGTGCCTGGCTGTGGCGCCTTTTAAATCGAGCGGCACAATAGCAGGCTCCGGGTGGCCGGCGGCGACGATTTCATCGTAGGTGGCTTCGAGTTTCTTTGTCGTTTTGCCAAGCAGTATCACCGTAGCGCCAAAGGCGGCATAGGTTTTGGCGGCGGCTTTGCCTATACCATCACCAGCTCCTGTGACCAGAATCACTTTCCCTGTCAGGGCATTTGCTGCGGCTTGATAAACAAACATAACTCTCTCTCAGACCTTAAAAAATGGCGGCAGCATACCTGCTCCGACAGATTTTTGCACCTTTCTTTGACCTCACCTATTTTGCGCTAGCGAATTTTTTTGGTTTGGGTTAAGTTTAACTGGTCGTAGCTGTTAAGGCTCGGATCACAAAAACAAAAAACGCACCAGAGCGGTGCGAAAACAAAAGATATACAGGACACGGGGAGATGATATGAAAAAGCTGTTGCTTAGCTTTGCCGTTGCCAGTGCTTTAGGCCTGACTGGTTGTGGTGGCGGTGAATCACTGGATGATATTAAAGAAGACACACAAACTGGCGGGGAGGTACTGAAACCTTTATCCCGCGTCGTATTTGACCCTTCAGCCGGAACTTTGTCTGTACCCAATGATTTGTTGTTGCAGGGCACCACAGATGGCACCTTATATATGCCGGGTGAAAAAAGCGCGGTGACTGGCGCGGCGCTGGCAGCCCCGAATTATGCAGACCCGTCAACGGCTTTAGGGGCTCTGGACGGTTGGTCAACCCAAAACCCGTTTTCCATCAGTTTAAGTTTTGCCAGTGGTGTTTCACTGGATGCTGCCACAGCCTCGATGCCGGGTTCTGTGATGCTGGTTGAAGCCGTGATGGGCGACCCGATGTCCAGCGACGCGGACTGCCGTGCCGTGCCCCGTGGTGTGGCCTGTAAAGCGGTGAAAAGCCTGACCTTTGGGGTGGATTACATCAGCAAAGCCAGCGGCAACAGCGTGGCTGTGATCCCGTTAAAACCGCTGAAGTCCAATACCACCTATCTGCTGGTTCTGACTGACCAGCTGAAAGATTCTGAAGGCCGTGCGGTAGCCGCGTCCACCACCTATGAGCTGGTGCGCCAGGATATCGCAACCAAGCCACTGGGCTCGGCGGCTCAACTGGCATTGCAGGGGGTGATTAACAGTTTTGAAAACGTGGTTGCCTCCCAGGGCATTGCCAAAGACAGCATTATTTACACTGCGGCTATCACGACCCAGTCGGTACAACCTGTGTTTAGTACCATCAAAGGCTTGATGGGGCAGACAGTTGGCACTGCGGCTTCGCCTGTGCTGAGCCTGACCAATACGGGAGCCGCTGTGTCTGATGTATTGTTCCCTGGTGTCAGCCTGACCCCGGCCGATCCACGGTTTGCCTTTAAGATGGCCCGTTTGTACACAGGCACAGTGAATCTGCCGTATTATCTGGGCACACCGACTGAAGCCAACCCAACGGCACCGCTGAATACCCGCTGGGTAGCACGTTGTGATTCTGGTGCTATGGTGGCAGCTTTGACAGCAGCGCAAAAAGCAGCGCTGGAAGCAGCAATCACCGACCCGGCTCAACTGGCCAATGATGCATTCTGTAATGCGGCCTCCAGTGGTGCCTTACGTGACTTTGGTGTTGATAAATTCCGCCATTTGACCAAGTTTAACCTGATCCCGAAAGTGAACTCGGTGCAGAACGTGCCGGTGCAGGTGACAGTGCCGGATGAAACCCTGGTGGCCGGTCTTGGTGTGACCAAACCTGCGGCGGGTTGGCCTGTGGTGATTTTGCAACACGGTATCACCTCACGCAAAGAAGATATGCTGGCCATTACCGGTGCGCTGTCTGCCCGCGGTTTTGCGACTATTGCCATCGACCATCCGCTGCACGGTGCACGGGGTTTTGGTCAGATGAACGCCACCACAGTGGATGCGACGGTGTATATGAACCTGTCTAACCTGCTGGTGACCCGTGATAACCTGCGTCAAAGTATTGCCGACATTCTGGGGTTGCGTCTGGGCATGAACTTCAATAACCAGCCTGGTTTGCTGAATACCCAGGACGTGCAGTTCCTTGGGATTTCCCTGGGGTCCATCAGCGGTGTTTCTGCGGTGGCTATGGCAAACAGCCCCACTGGCAGTGCTCAGTTAGATGCGTTGTATAAGATGCGTACTGCGGCCTTGTCAGTGCCTGGTGGTGCTGTGGCGAACTTCCTGCTGGAATCTGCAGCTTTTGCGCCCACTATTAAAGCCAGCGTGTTGTTAGGTGCCGGTGGTTCAACGGCTCAGGGCTTTACTGACTTCGCGACTGCTCAGGGCGGTTGTGGTGCAGCGTTAAAGGCACCCTTTGCAGCCTGCTTCAATCCATTTGTGCAGTATCTGACCAGCACTGGCAATACAGCGGCTGTGGCGGCGATGAATGCAGCCTTTACCCAGTTTGCCTTTGCGGCGCAGACAGTGACTGATTCTGGCGATCCAAATAACTTTGCCTCAACCTTTGTTGCCACTGCAACACCAGCTTATATCAACGAAGTGGTGGGTAATGGCGCCGACAGCCTGCCGGATCAGGTGATCCCCAATCAGGCGGCCGGCATGCCTCTGGCGGGAACTGAACCTTTAGCCCGTCTGTTGGGGGCCACAGCCGTCAACAATGTGGCAGGTTCTTACCCTGTGACCGGCACCTCGCTGAGCCGCTTTATTGCCGGTGAGCACGGTTCATTGCTGCGCCCTACAGTACAGGCGGTGACCACTGAGATGCAAACCCAGACCGTGAGTTTCTTCTTAAGCCGCGGTGCCGGGCTGAGCGTGGCTAATGGTGCTGTAATGGCTCCTGCCAACTAAACTTCTTTACCGACCAAGGCCCGGCTTTTGCCGGGCCTTTTCTTTTGCTGAATTCAGCCGCCGCAGGCTAGAATGCCCTTTTTTGCCTTGAGGAAAACCCGTGGAATTTTTGTATCACTATGGCCTGTTTCTGGCCAAAGCCGTCACTCTGGTGCTCTGTATCGCCTTTATTCTTATCCTGGTGATCAGCAGCCGACAAAAAGGCCAGAAAGCGGGCCTGGAATTCACCGACTTGTCGGCCGACTACAAAGAGCAGCAACTCGAAATCCAGCAGCAGTTGCTGGATAAAAAGGCCTTTAAGCAATGGAAAAAAAGCCAGCCTGATGACAAAGGGCGGACTGCGGAAAAACCGCGGCTTTTTGTGATTAATTTCAATGGCAGTATAGACGCGCACGAAGTGGAAGCGCTGCGCGAAGAAGTGACGGCTGTACTGGCGGTTGCCACGGCTGCAGATGAAGTGCTGGTCCGGCTGGAAAGCCCGGGCGGTGTGGTGCATGGTTATGGTTTAGCGGCATCTCAACTGGAGCGGCTGCGCCAACGCAACATCCCTCTGACTGTGGCGGTAGATAAAGTGGCTGCCAGCGGTGGTTATATGATGGCCTGTATTGCCAACAGCATTATTGCGGCCCCTTTTGCGATCGTCGGTTCTATCGGCGTCGTGGCTCAGCTGCCAAACTTCCATAAACTATTGAAAAAGAACCATATTGATGTTGAACAGTTCACCGCAGGTGAATTTAAACGTACCGTGACTGTGTTTGCCGAAAATACCGACAAAGGCCGGCAGAAGTTTCAGCAGGAGCTGGAGCAAACCCATCTGCTGTTTAAAGACTTTGTCGCCAGACACCGGCCTGTGCTGGATATAGACAAAGTGGCGACAGGGGAGCACTGGTTTGGTTACCAGGCTAAAGAGCTGCAGTTAGTCGACAAGCTACAGACCAGTGATGATTACCTGCTGGACAGTTACCAACACAAGCTGGTGGTGCAGGTCAGCTATCAACTGAAAGCCAAACTGGCAGAGCGTTTAGGTCTGGCAGCAGCGTCTGCTGTGCACAAAGCCTGGCTGAAGCTGGCCCAGCAGACAGGCTGGCACTGATGCAGCCCGAATTCTGGCATCAATGCTGGCAGCAACAACGCATTGGTTTTCATCAGACTGAGTTGCACCCGCTGTTACCGGTTTTGACGCAGCAATTGCGTTTAGTCGCACCAGTGCACACCTTTGTGCCTTTGTGCGGTAAAAGCCTGGATATGCTGTGGTGGCGCCAGTTTGGTCCTGTCGTCGGGGCTGAATTGTCTGAGCTGGCCTGTCAGCAGTTTTTTCAGGAGCAAGGCTGGCTGGCGCAGAGAGAGGCACATGGCTCACATCAAGTGTTCAGCGCTGAACAGATCCGGCTCTGGCAGGGCGATTTTTTTGCACTGCAGGCAGAGCAGCCAGGCCAGATTGAACTGATTTATGACAGGGCGGCGCTGATTGCGTTGCCTCAATCCATGCGGTTGGCCTACACACAACAGTTGAAGTTGTTGTGCCCCACGGCTTCGTTACTGCTGCTGACGCTGGAGTATCCGCAGGCCGAAATGCAAGGGCCGCCTTTTGCGGTGACTGATGCAGAAGTCAGGGACTTATTTGGCTTTGCATCTGAGATAGCGCTGCTGGCTGTGAGGGATCTGACCGGGCGGCCTTTCGCTCAGCGGCAATTCAGTGTCAGTCAGTTGAAGGAGCGGGCTTATCTGATCCGTTGGTAAAAAAAAGCCGGAGCACACTCCGGCTTTTGATCAGACAGGACAGCTTCAGGCTGACTTGCCGGCATCCGGGTTGTCATAAAGGTGCTGGTCAAACTGATTTTCACTTTTGCCTATCAGGCAGGACACCATGGCATCGCCGCTGATATTGACTGCAGTTCTGGTCATGTCCAGCAGACGGTCAACCCCGATAATCAGCGCAATACCTTCGACAGGCAAACCGACCTGTTGCAGCACCATCGCCAGCATAATCAAACCAACACCTGGCACACCGGCTGTACCAATAGAGGCCAGGGTTGCCGTCAGGATCACCATTAAATAGTCCGTAAACGTCAAATCCACCTGAAAGACCTGCGCAATAAAGACGGTGGCCACTCCCTGCATAATGGCGGTGCCATCCATATTGATGGTGGCCCCCAGTGGGATGGTGAAAGACGCGATGTTATTGCTGACCCCCAGTTTTTTGGTGGTCGTTTCCAGATTGACTGGAATAGTGGCATTGCTGCTGGACATACTGAAGGCGAACAAGGCCACATCTTTCATTTTGCGGAAAAACATCAGCGGATTTAAACGGCCTGCCAGCTGCAGAAACGCGCCATAGACAACAAAACCGTGAAACAACAGCACAAACAAAACAGTGCCAAAGTACCAGGCCAGACTGCTTAAATCAGACAAATCCAGCGTGGTAAATAACTTGGCCATCAGGAAAAATACCCCATAAGGAGCCAGCTCCATCATAAAACCGACCAGCTTCATCACGACTTCATTCAGGTCATTAAAAAAGTCCCGAACCCGGGCGCCAGCCTCCCCACTTAACGCAATGGCCAGGCCCATCAGTACCGCAAACACAATGATTTGCAGCATTTCGCCTTTAGCCATGGCTTCGACCGGGTTGCTCGGAAATATATTCAGGATCACTTCAACCAAAGAAGGCGCCTGCGCAACGCTGAAACTGGCATCGGATGTCATTTCAACGCCCGCACCAGGGGACACCAGCACGGCAAAAAATATCGCCAGTCCGATAGCTATGGCGGTGGTCAGGGTGTACAGACCCAGTGCTTTGCCGCCCAGCCGGCCTAAAGTGCCCCCGTCGCTCAACGAGCTGGTGCCGCAAACCAGCGACACAAACACCAGCGGCACTACCAGCATTTTCAGGCTGGCCATAAAAATCTGTCCGCCAATGTGGAAAATGCCATCGACGAAAAATGCTTTCAGGGCAATATCCAGCCCCAGCAGAGAAAACACTTTTTCCTCTGCGCCAGCCAACAGGCCTTTAAATGCTGCGCCAACCAGAACACCCAAAGCCATCGCAATCAGAATACGGGCCGTCAGACTGAGTTTTTTTGTGTTATTCATCAAGTGTAGAGTCCAGTACAGTCCAAAAAATGCCGCCTAGCCTAGCAGTTTGGCCAGTAAAAGAAAAACAGCAAATGCCGGAATAAAGCTAACCTGGGTCGAAATTCAGGGCTAAGCTTGAAGCAATACAATAAGTTAGTCGTTCAGGGAGATGGGATGATGAAGAGTGCTCGAGACTACCTGCTGCTGTTATTGCTTAGTCTTCAGGGGTGTGGTGGCGGTGGTGGTACCATCGGCAGTGACTCCCCGGGACAGCAGGAAGTGATCAGTATCAGCCTGAGTCTGAACACGGCGACCGGGCAAAGCAGTTCAGCCCTGAGCCTGGCACAACCATTGACTCTGCAGGCTCAACTGAGTTCTTCCACCGGCCGCTCTATGGCCGGTCAGGTCCTGACGTTTACGCTGTCGGACCCTCTGCTGGCAAAATTCGGCAATGATGCGGGCACAGCTCAGACCAACAGCACTGGAACAGCAAGCATAGGTGTCCTGGCTGGCAGTAAAAGTGGTGCGGGGATCATCACCGCCCGTTTGTCGGACAGTGTCAGTGCACAAATCAGTTTTGAGTCCGCCGGTGATGCGGATGACGAGGCCCCGACCTCTCCGGTTGGTTCGGTGCGGTTGGTGGCGCAGAATTTACAGCTGGGGTCAGGCGCCAGTGAAAAAATTGACTTATCCGCTTTGGTGCTGGACAGCAAAAATGTGCTGCAACCCGGTATCACAGTGCAATTCAGTGCAAGCTCAGGGGAACTGGAAATTGTCTCCGCCCTGACCGAAGCCGATGGCGTCGCGAAAGCCCGGCTCAGCAGCAGTTCCGATAAGAGCTTGCGCACTATTGACGTCACAGCCGCTGTCGGCACCAAAACATCCGCTGTGAAGGTCGA
>NZ_JBBIQL010000016.1:0-115262 GCF_037442345.1 Rheinheimera sp.
TTTTCGATGATAACCACCTGCTGAAGCAGGTGGTTTAGGGGCTGAAAATAAAAAACGCTGCTTCGGCAGCGTTTTTGCTTTTTATGGTCTGCCAGTTTGTTGACGTCCAGATTGGCGTAAATTTTGTATAAAAACTGCCAGATACTGGATGCCCTTGCAGGACCCACAACACAGATGAAGAAACTGGTACTGATCGCAGCGTTGCTGTTAGCTTTTCATCAGACTCAAGCTCAGGAGCTTGAAGTGGTGCAGCTTTACACTCAGGACGAATTACTTGACCTGATTAAACAAAACATTCATCTGCAGCGGGTACAGGCTGATGATTGCCAGCTGGTGAACGACATTCAGGCCCGGGCAGATGTGATGAAAGTGCCGGCTTATCAATTCCTGTACGGCGATATGCTGGCCTATGGTGTCTGTGTGCGCAAAGACGTGGAACGGGGCTGGGACCTGATGCAGCAGGCGGCAGCCCAAGGGTTGCCGGAAGCGCTGGAGCAGGTGGGCCGTTATTACCATACCGGCAAATTTGTGCAGCAGGACAGAGATAAAGCCATCCTCTATCTGCGGGAAGCGGCAGGTCTGGGTAATTTAAATGCCCAGCTGCGCTTTGGCCAGATGCTGGTGGATGGAGACGCCAGTCCGGTGGATATGGAACAAGCCTATCGCTGGTTGCACCACACTGTGATTGCTGATGAAAAAAAACATGCGCAGGTTACGCAGCTGCTGGCTCAGTTAGCCAACAAAATGCCTGGGGCTGTATTGGAGAGGGCGAAAAAACCACTGTAGTGAAAAATTCACCTGCCCCTGCTACACTGCGCTCAGATTTAAACAAAAAGAGATACCATGACGGTTAATGATCCGCATCTTGCGCGTGAGCAGGAAAAATACGAAAACCCTATCCCAAGCCGGGAATTTATTCTCGAGCATTTAAAACAACGCCAGCAGCCGGCCTACTTTGAAGAACTGGCCTCTGAGCTGAAATTATCCGACGAAGACCAGCTGTTTGCGCTGAAAAAGCGTCTGCGCGCTATGGAGCGTGACGGTCAGTTGTTGTTTAACAAAAGCAAACGCTATGGTCTGGTCGATGACCTGGATTTACACAAAGGCACTGTGATAGGCCACCGTGAAGGCTACGGCTTTCTGAAAATGGAAAAAGGCGGGTCAGACTGGTTTATTCCGCAGTTTGAAATGAAGCGCCTGTTGCACGGCGACGTTGTATTGGCGTCTGTGTCCGAGTTCTCCGGCAAAGAAAAAATTGAAGCCCGAGTAGTGCGGGTGCTGGAACCCCGCACTGAACCCATAGTTGGCCGTTATTTTAAAGATTTCGCTTTAGGGGTGGTGGTGCCTGACGATCCGCGCATCAGCCAGGACATTGTGATTCCACCTGGCGACGAAAATGGCGCCCGCCATGGCCAGGTGGTGCTGGTTGAAGTGGTGCAGCGCCCGAGCAAACGCATTAATGCAGTGGGAAAAATTATTGAGGTACTGGGTGAACACATGGCCCCTGGTATGGAGATCGAAATCGCGATCCGTAATCACCAGATCCCTCATGTGTTCTCGCCAGAAGTTGAGCAGCAGGTCAGTGCCTATGGCCCTGAAGTACCAGCTGAAGCCAAAGCGGGCCGGGTTGATTTGACCGAGCTGGGTCTGATCACTATTGATGGGGAAGACGCCCGGGATTTTGACGACGCGGTTTACTGCGAGCGCAAAGAAGACGGCGGCTGGCATTTATGGGTGGCAATTGCCGATGTCAGTGCCTATGTGCAGCCGAATACGCCGCTGGATAAAGAAGCGCTGGACCGCGGTAACTCAGTGTATTTCCCGGACCATGTGGTACCTATGTTGCCCGAGCAGCTGTCCAATGGCCTCTGCTCATTAAACCCGCACGTCGACCGCCTTTGTTTTGTCGCCGATATGCATATCAGCGCCAAAGGGAAGCTGGAAGGTTATCGCTTTTATGAAGCGGTGATGCATTCCAAAGCGCGCCTGACTTACAACAAAGTGCACGCCATTTTGCAGGGCGACCCGAAACTGCGTCAGCAGTACGAAGCCAATCTGACCAATATTGAGACCCTGAATTCGCTGTACAAACAAATGGCGAAGTCGCGGGCGGAGCGGGGCGCCATTGAATTTGAAACGGTCGAAACCCGTTTTATCTTTAACAGCCACCGCAAGATTGAACAGATTGTGCCGGTGCACCGCAACGAAGCACACAAGCTGATTGAAGAATGTATGATTCTGGCCAACGTGGCCGCTGCGCAGCTGATTGAAAAACATGAAGCTCATGCCTTGTTCCGGGTGCATGAACGGCCGGATGGCGACCGCTTTGCGAACTTTAAACGTTTCCTGGCTGAGTTGGGTATCAATGCCGATATTTCCAATGAGCCGACGCCGCTGGAGTTGATGCTGGTATTGCAGAAACTGCAGGACAGACCGGACAAAGAACTGATTGAAACCACCATGCTGCGTTCGATGAAGCAGGCGGTGTATCAGGGCGACAATCTCGGCCACTTTGGCCTGGCGCTGGAAGCTTACGCGCATTTTACCTCGCCTATCCGTCGTTACCCGGATTTGGTGCTGCACCGGGCCATCAAAGCCATTCTGGCCGGGCAAGGGCAGCAGGTGACCGGTGCCCGTGGTTACAGTGCAGAGCAAATTGCGCCTTTGGGCGAGCAGTGCTCCATGACGGAGCGCCGTGCCGATGATGCCACCCGGGAGGTGTCAGACTGGCTGAAATGTGAATACATGCAGGATCATGTCGGTGACAGCTTCAAAGGGGTGGTGTCCACTGTCACCAATTTTGGCCTCTTTGTACGGTTGGTTGACCTTTATATTGAAGGTCTGGTGCATGTCACCTCCCTGCCGAATGACTATTACCACTTTGATACCGAGCGGCAGCAGCTGATTGGTGAGCACAGCGGTGCCGGTTACCGGATGGGCGATCTGCTGGAAGTCAAAGTGCTGGCAGTGAACCTGGAAGCACGCAAAATTGATTTGGGTGTGGTCGGCGCGCCAGCCAAAGTGTCGGGCCGTAAAATCAATGCCAGCAAAAAAGCAGCGCAAAGCCCACAGGAAGAAAAGGCTCAAATGCGCAAAAAAGGCGCACGTAAAGCAGAAAAATCTTCTGGTGCGCCTAAAGCCGCGTCGAAAAGGCCCGGCAACAAACCTGCGGCCAAACCGGCCCGCAAACGCAAGTAACAGCATTCACGGCAGAAATTTGCTAAACTTGCCGACATTTCAGGCCCGGAGCTCCGGGCCTTGTTGTTTCTGAGGCGCCGTCGCGCCCAAAGCTGAGGACATCATGAGCGCAGATTTTGTGTTTGGTATTCACGCCGTTAAGGCCTTGTTTGAGCGCAGTCCGGAAGATGTGCTGGAATTGTTTGTGCTCAAAGATCGCGACGACCAGCGGCTGCAGCCCATTTTGCAGCAGGCCCGCCAGTTTGGCGTGTCGGTGCAGTTCTGCCAGCGCCGGGTGCTGGATGACAAAGTCGACGGTGCTCAGCATCAGGGCGTGGTCGCCAAAGCCCGGATGCAACACAGTGGTGATGAAAAAGATCTGGCACTGATTATTGAGCAGCAGACCAATCCGTTATTGCTGATCCTCGATGGTGTGACAGACCCGCATAACCTGGGGGCCATTTTACGGAGTGCCGATGCGGCCGGAGTACATGCAGTGGTCGCGGCGAAAGACCGTTCCGTCAAGCTGACGCCAGTGGTGCGTAAAGTGGCCTGTGGAGCTGCTGAAGTGGTGCCTTTTATTACGGTGACCAACCTGGCGCGTACCATTCGTGAACTCAAAGACGCCGGTGTCTGGGTGGTGGGGGCGGCCGGTGAAACCGACAGCAGTATTTACCAGACCCGCCTGACCGGGCCTTTGGCCATTGCGATGGGGGCTGAAGGCGACGGCTTGCGTCGTCTGACCAAAGAGCTCTGTGATTCCTTGATGAAAATCCCTATGGCCGGTTCAGTGTCCAGCCTGAACGTGTCGGTTGCCACTGGAATTTGCCTGTTTGAAGCGGTGCGCCAACGCAGTAACGCCAGCTAAGTCAGTTTTTTCTCTCATTGGGTATTGCTGCCGTGTATTTTTGCAGCAATGCCTTGTGCTGCTTGCACAAAGTCCCTAGAATATGCCCCCTTCGACCACCCAAGAATGTTCCTTGCCTCTATGCGAGTCTGGTCGAGCTCAGCCGGGGCTAATTAACCGTAAGGAGCTACCATGCGTCATTACGAAATCGTTTTTATGGTTCACCCTGATCAGAGTGAACAAGTTCCAGGCATGATCGAGCGTTACACTGGCGCGATCAAAGAAGCTGGTGGTTCAATTCACCGCTTGGAAGACTGGGGCCGTCGCCAACTGGCTTACCCAATCGAGAAGCTGCACAAAGCTCACTATGTTCTGCTGAACGTAGAAGCACCACAAGCAGTGATCGATGAGCTGGAAACTAACTTCCGCTATAACGACGCGGTATTACGTAACCTGATCATGCGCACTAACGGTGCTGTGACTGAGCCATCACCAATGGCTAAAGTACGTGAAGAACGTCGTGAACGTGCTCCTCGTGATTCTGAAGAGCAGGTAGCAAACGACGAGTAATTGAATGGACAACAGCGTCGTTTTCACCGGGCAAATTTGTCGGCAGGTGGAGCACAGCGAAAGTCCGGCCGGTATCCCGCACAGTTATCTGGTATTGGAGCACCGCTCCATACAGCAGGAAGCCGGCATGAATCGCCAAACCTATGTCCGGCTTCAGGTCGTGTGCGCAGGGCAGGCATTCAGTTCAGTCACTCACAATTTGACAGTGGGGAATACAGTTCGGGTGTCAGGCTTTTTAAACCGGCATCAGAACCGCAGCGGTCAGTCAAAACTGGTGCTGCATGCCCAACAGATTGAAATTTTAAGTTAGGAGAAAGTTCATGGCCCGTTATTTCCGTCGCCGTAAATTCTGCCGTTTCTCTGCCGAAGGCGTGCAAGAGATCGACTACAAAGATACAGCTACTTTAAAAAATTATGTCACTGAAAGTGGCAAAATTGTTCCTAGCCGTATCACTGGTACCAGCGCTAAGTATCAGCGTCAGTTAGCCCGCGCGATCAAACGTGCCCGCTACCTGGCTCTGCTGCCATACAGCGATTCACACGCATAAGCCTGGTTCAACGATACAGAGAGGATTAAACAATGGATATTATTCTGTTGGATAAAGTTGCTAACCTGGGTGGTTTAGGCGACAAAGTGGTTGTTAAATCTGGTTATGCCCGTAACTTCTTATTCCCACAAGGAAAAGCAGTTCCTGCAACCAAAGCTAACATCGAAAAATTCGAACAGCGTCGCGCTGAGTTAGAAGCCAAACTGGCTGCTAACCTGACTGCTGCTCAGGCTCGCGCTGAGAAGCTGGCGGCTCTGGCTGAAGTGACCATCGCTTCTAAAGCGGGTGACGAAGGCAAACTGTTCGGTTCAGTCGGTACTCGTGACATCGCTGACGCTGTGACTGCAGCTGGCGTTGAAGTGAGCAAAGCTGAAGTGAAACTGCCACACGGCGCTCTGCGCGAAGTGGGCGAGTTTGACATCGATCTGCAATTACACGCAGAAGTGACAGTGACCATCAAACTGGTTGTTGTTGCTGAGGCGTAATTGCCAGGACAGGCCGGGGAAACCCGGCCTGTTTTTTTGTATTTCGAAACATCCGCTAGAAAATCTCTCTGCTGCTGCCTTCTGCCTATGGTAGGCTAAGCACCTTTACTGACTCTTCGTTATCGGGCGTTTCGCCTGAACTTCAGGTCTATGGACAAACAAAAAGACAAACAAGTCGCTGCGGTGAAGATGCCGCCTCATTCTATTGAAGCCGAACAGTCCGTACTGGGCGGTTTGATGCTGGACAATGACGCCTGGGACAAAGTGGCGGAAAAAGTGGTGGAGCAGGATTTTTACCTGCGCTCACACCGCTTTATATTCTCTGCGATGGCGCGTGTCGCTGAAGCCAATCAGCCCATTGACTTAATTACGGTCTCTGAAGATTTAGAACGCAATCAGCAGCTGAGTGACGTCGGTGGTTTTGCCTATTTAGGTGAAATTGCCAAAAATACCCCAAGTGCGGCCAATATTCTGGCCTATGCCGATATAGTCCGTGAACGTGCAGTGGTACGCGATATGATTGCGGTTGCGCACGATATTGCCGATGCCGGTTACGACCCGCAAGGCCGTAACAGCGCTGAGCTGTTGGACTTCGCCGAAACCAAAGTCTTTAAAATTGCCGAACAGCGCGCCAATGCCAACGAAGGGCCTGAGCCTATTCATGACATTCTGGCCAAGACCATCGACAAAATTGACGAGCTGTTCCGTAACCCCAGCAATGGGGGCATTACCGGTGTCTCCACCGGTTATATGGACCTGGATAAAATGACCAATGGCCTGCAGCCATCGGACTTGATTATCGTCGCCGCCCGTCCGTCCATGGGTAAAACCACCTTTGCGATGAACCTTTGTGAACACGCTGCTATTACCAGCGACAAGCCGGTGCTGATCTTCAGTTTAGAGATGCCGTCCGAACAAATCATGATGCGTATGCTGGCGTCCCTTGGCCGTATCGACCAGACCAAAGTGCGGACAGGTCAACTGGATGATGAAGACTGGGCGCGTTTATCTTCGGCCATTGAGCTGCTCAATGCCAAAGGCAAAATGTATATTGATGATGGCTCTGGCCTGACGCCGACCGAAGTGCGCTCGCGGGCCCGCCGGGTGGCGCGTGAGCATGGTGGCCTCAGTATGATTATGGTGGACTACCTGCAGCTGATGACGGTGCCGGGTTTATCAGAAAACCGCACCTTGGAAATAGCAGAGATTTCGCGTTCATTAAAAGCCTTGGCAAAAGAGCTCAAGGTGCCAGTGGTTGCGCTGTCGCAGCTGAACCGTTCTTTGGAGCAGCGGGCCGATAAAAGGCCAGTGAACTCTGACTTGCGTGAGTCCGGTTCCATAGAGCAGGACGCCGACTTAATTATGTTTATTTACCGGGACGAAGTGTATAACGACGACAGCCCGGACAAAGGCACCGCAGAAGTCATTATCGGTAAACAGCGGAACGGCCCTATAGGCCGTATTCGCCTGACTTTCCATGGCCGTTTCTCCCGCTTTGATAACTATGCCGGTACCGCCCGTTTTGAGGATGAGTATTAATGAGCCGTCGTCCTCAGGCCCGTATTGATACGGCCGCCTTGTTGCATAACCTGCAGCGGGTGCGTGAGACCGCGCCAGCGGCTAAAGTACTGGCGGTATTAAAGGCCAATGCTTATGGCCACGGCTTGCTGAAAGTCGCTGAAACTCTCAAAGACGCCAATGCTTTTGGTGTCGCCCGTATTGACGAAGCGTTAATGTTACGTGCCGGTGGGGTGGTCAAACCCATAGTGCTGCTGGAAGGTTTTTTTCATGCAGACGAATTACCTCAGGTGGTCGCCAGCAATCTGCAGATAGTGGTGCATCATCCTTCACAGGTTGAAGCCTTGGTTCAGGCGCGGCTGGATGCAGCTGTGCAGGTCTGGTTAAAGCTGGATTCTGGCATGCACCGCTTAGGCTTATTACCGGATGAGTTTTTACAGGCTTACCAGCAGTTGAGTCAAAGCCCGAATGTGATCAAACCCATGCGGTTGATGACCCATTTTGCCTGTGCGGATGAGCTGAAGAGCCTTGCGACGACGCAGCAAATGCAGCAGTTTTTTGCTGTTGTTGAGGGTTGTCAGGGCGAGCTCTGCCTGGCCAATTCGGCTGGTGTCTTTGCCTGGCCACAAAGCCATGGCGACTGGGTGCGGCCTGGCCTTGCACTGTATGGTGTCTCTCCGCTGGAAGACGGGGATGCGTCAGCCCTCCATTTGCAGCCTGTTATGACGTTTTGCAGCAGTGTGATTGCCGTGCGCACTGTGCAGGCCGGCGACAAAGTGGGGTATGGCGGCAGCTGGACTGCAACTCAGCCGACCCGTCTTGCGGTGGTGGCTATAGGCTATGGTGACGGTTATCCACGTAATGCCGGTAATCATTGTGAAGTGCTGATTAAAGGCAAGCGCTACCCTATAGTAGGCCGGGTATCAATGGACATGACCACTGTGGATATCGGCGATGCTCCGATAGAGCAAGGGGATGAAGTGGTGTTGTGGGGAGAGGGCCTGCCAGTCGAGGAAATTGCAGCCAAGGTGCAGACCATTCCTTATGAGCTGCTTTGCAATATCACCAGTCGGGTGGAAATGCATTATCTTTAAGCATAAAAAAACCGGCTTGCGCCGGTTTTTTTGCCACAGACTATTCGTCGAAACTGACTTCGATAAAAACTTTGCCGTGGTCAGAATCAAAAGGCATTAAGATTTTGGCACCTGTGGTTTTATGGGTAATGGTGTGCCCTTTTCCAGACACTACGACTGGAGTGGCCATATTAAACTCGTAGCCTTTTTCACCTAAAATACGTTTGGCACCACCAGTGACCATATTGGTGATTTCCCCGACCATATCTGTGACTTCTTCGTTGATCGTTGCCGGGCGCTCACCCAACATACGCGCCATAATTTCCAGCGCCAGAGATTCTTCAAAAGTAACAGAAAAGGAGCCTTTGGTCGTAGGACCAATCATACCTATTAAACCAGACACTTCACCCCGGGCCACTTCGTCTTTTTTCAGTCGGGGCTGACCTGGAACTATCTTGGTGCTGGCCATAGTCGCCAGCACATTGACCAGCGAAGAAAGAAATGGGTTTACATACTCAACATTCATGTAATTTGCCTGTTCAGAACCGGACTTGTCTCTGGCTTCTCAGAAAGGTTAGGTCTGTTGCTATCAGAACTCAAGTCTAGCTTATTGTTTTGGTATGAAGTTTTCCGCGTCAGTTTACAAAAAAATACGATACTGTTCACTAAAATAACGACTGACGCCAAGCAGCGTCAAGCAGATTCAGCCGTTTGCCTCTTTTTTAAGGCAAGATTGGCAAATCCCATGGGCTTCTATAGTTTGCCGTTGAATTAAAAAGCCTTTTTCTGATGCCAACCGTTGGAACTCTTGTTGCAGCGGTGTGGAGTGTAATTCTTCAACATGATTGCAGCGATCACAGATCAACAGTTGTGCCGGGTGATGCTCTTCAAAGTGGTGACACAGCAAAAAAGCATTGCTGGATTCAATTTTATGAATAAACCCCTGCTCGGTCAGAAAATCCAAAGCCCGGTAAATGGTGGCTGGTTTGGCGGCAGGCTCTGTTTGTTTGAGTTGGTCTAATAATTCATAGGCACCTATACCACCATGGGTATCAGCCAGCAGACGAAATACTTTTTCGCGAATACTGGTAAAACGGGCACCATTGACTTCGCAAATATGGCGGGCCCGGCTGACGAGCGACTCAATCGACATAACAGACTCCATTAAAATCTGACGCAGTTTAACACAGATGCCGATGGACACCAGAACTCCGCCGTACCCAGTACTGGCAGAAGCTATTCAGTAACAATTCATCACATCAAATAAACAATGTTCACTTCTTGCCTGACGGCAGTTTTATACCATAGCCACAGCGTAAAGGAGCAAACATATGGCTATTCCAAAGATTATTCATTATGTCTGGGTCGGTCCCAACAAAAAGACTGAATTGGTGGAGCGCTGTATCGAAAGTTGGCGACGGTATGCGCCGGACTATCAGCTGGTGGAGTGGAATAATGAAAAATTTATGGCGACCGACAATGCGTATGCCAGGCAGGCCTTTGCGGCCGGTAAGTGGGCTTTTGTTTCGGATTACCTGCGCCTCTATGCGTTAGCCAGCCAGGGCGGGTTTTACCTGGATACGGATCTGGAGCTGACCGGAAGCTTAGAACTATTCCGCCAGCATCGCTTTGTCACCGGGTTTGAACGCTTTAAAAACCGTTATGCACCCGTAACTGCATTAATGGGCGCAGAAGCTGCTAACCCCATTATCACTGAATTGTTGCATATGTACCAGCACCGCTCTTTTACCCGCAATGATGGTTCTTTGGATTTGACGCCCAATACAGGATTGATTGCAGAGTACTTTGCGCAGCGCTTTGGTTTGCAGGCGCCGTATCAGGGGGCTGGCCAGGTGCAGTTGGAACCAGGAGCTGTAATTTACCCGAGTCATTACTTCTGTACACCGGAAGCAGGGTTGCCTAACTACAGTATTCACCACTTTAACGGGTCATGGTTTCCTGAGTATGAACGCCGGCCACTGCTGCGTATGACGGGGTACCAGTTGGCTTTGCTGAAGAGGAACAAGGTACGTTCAGGTCAGTTGCCTTTGTTGCAAGGTGAGCATTTGATTGGCTGCCTGCGGCTGTTTAAGCGTTATAGTCTGATGCTGGCCAGCTATCAAAGCTGAAATTTCACGGAAAATCGGCTAGAATCGCTGCCTTGCCCGGGCCAGCCTGTCCAGGCAGCGAAACCTGATAACTGAGCCGATTGCCACATGCCACACAGCCAACTTTCCCACCGTTTCTCTGTTGCCCCTATGCTCGATTGGACAGACAAACATTGCCGTTATTTTCATCGTCTGTTGTCACAACATGCAGTGCTGTATACCGAGATGGTGACGACAGGAGCCATTATTTATGGCCAGGGGGATTACCTGGGCTTTAACGAGGAAGAACATCCTTTAGTGGTGCAGCTGGGCGGTTCTGACCCGGTGGATATGGCGCGTTGCGCCAAACTTTGTGAAGAACGGGGCTATGACGCCATTAATATCAATGTGGGGTGTCCATCCGACCGGGTGCAAAATGGCATGTTTGGTGCCTGCCTGATGGCACAACCACAACGGGTGGCTGACTGCGTGAAAGCCATGGCAGATGCAGTGGACATACCGGTGACAGTGAAAAGCCGCATTGGCATAGATGAGCTCGACAGTTACCAGTTTCTGGTGGATTTTATTGGCACTATCAGCGAAGCCGGCTGCCAGCAGTTTATTGTGCATGCGCGTAAAGCCTGGCTCAATGGTTTAAGCCCGAAAGAGAACCGCGAAATTCCGCCGCTGGATTACCTTCGGGTCTATCAACTGAAACAGGATTTCCCGCAGCTCGACATCAGCATTAATGGGGGGATCAAAACGGTGGATGACTGCCTGGGCCATTTGCAGCACGTGGATGGTGTGATGGTAGGGCGCGAGGTGTATACCAACCCCTTATTGCTGGCTGAAATTGACCAGGCCATTTATCAGGACAACAGGGTTGTTCCAACACCGCATCAGGTGGTGGAACTGATGATCCCTTATATAGAACGGCAGATGGCCACTGGCAGCCGGTTTTGGCATATAGCCCGTCATATGCTTGGTTTGTTTCAGGGAGTACCCGGAGCCCGGTTATGGCGACGTCATTTAAGTGAGGTTGGGCATTTGCCTGACAGCGGTCCGCAGGTGTTATTGGATGCCTTGGCCAAGGTGCCAAACAGATAGCTAAAAAGTGGTGAAATTCACCACTTTTTTTATTCCTACGGTTTTCGCTGAGATGGATGAGCAAAGCTCACATTCCAAGTTATTGTTTATTAACATATTATTTTTTTGTTCAGTTTGGCACAGCAATTGAACTATCTGATTGTCCTTAACCCAATGGAGAATCACGATGAAAACGTTAATTGCTGCCGCTGTACTGTCTGTATCTGCTATCTCTGTGCCTGCTCAGGCAACGCAGGTTGATTTAGCAACCCTGACTGATTTCAGTGTAAAAACCCTGACCGCTGATTTTATTGCCAAGCAGATCAGTGACATTAAATACTCTGTACTGGTGCAGGCGGAGCAAAGCCTGGCTCAGTTGACTGCCGCTGCCACACCACAACAAACTGAGCAGTCAGTGGCTGACAAAGCCCCGGTAGTGAAAATTATCGATCAGACCGGAGAGTAACGGATGCTGATGTTAACAGTCTGGCTGTTAGGGTTGTTTTTATTACCTGTCGCCAGTGTCGGAGTGATCTCCCTGTTGTGGCACTGGCTCAGTCAGCCGCTAAAAATTCCTTCGATAACCCGGTCTTAGCAGTACCGGGTTTTTTCTATCTGCGCCGGACTTCTCCTCTGCATTGGCTGATTCGCCATTCTGTTACAAAGCCTGTTTTTCATTTCTCTGCCCATTGGTCCACCTTTACCTGCAACATAATCATTTTGACTAAAAAGTGGTTAAAAAAACATTTGTACGATATTTAATCGTCACTTCAGGTTGTTCAAATTGTATTTAACTTTGTTAATTCATTGATATTTAAGGTAAAAATATAATTTTCAGATCTGGCATTAAAGTTGAATTGTATAGATATCAGTAAATTGCTGATCACTAAATTGACTAACTTGAGGAGAGATAAAATGGAAATGGTAGCTTTCGCTGTAGTAATGGTTTGGTTAAGTGTTGTGGCTGTTTGGGCTTACGACGAGTGTTAATAAATTCACCACTGCAGGCAAATAAAATGACGCTGATAATGCTTAACATTGCAGTCGTCTGGGCTCTGGCAGCAATGATGTGGTTTCTGGATCAGAAGGTCAGACAACAGACGGGGGAGTACGACAAATGAGAACAATCAATGATGGCTCGTGGTTTATCAACAAAGCGCGACGGAAAATTGCAGGGGTCTGCGCTGGCTTTGCCAGTTATTATGACCAACCCGTCTGGCTGGTCAGAGCCTTGGTGATCCTGCTGGCTTTGTGTTTTCCGGTTGTGGTCCTGGTGGCTTACGTGGCGGCTGCGGTATTTTTACCGGCACGTTGGGTGGTTTAGTATGAAGTGCTGTACCGCAGGTGGCTGTGGCCACCTGCCGAATTGATTAACGCTTACGGGCTGTCAGACGAACCCATTCTTCTTTGACCGCCACAGGGTCAAACTCGAATTCAGCCTGATACGCGGCAATCACTGAATCGGCCTGGCTTTCCAGAATACCGGATAATGCCAGTAAGCCCCCACTGCGAACATAAGCACTGATCACGCTGCTGAGTTCTGCCAAAGGTCCTGCCAGAATATTGGCTACTACCACGTCAGCCTGCAGACTTGGCTGGTCTTTTGGTAAGTAGAGTTCAATTTGCCCTGCAACACCATTGCGCTCTGCATTCGCTTTGCTGGCTTCAATGGCCTGAGGGTCTATGTCAATGCCAATGACCCGGGCTGCACCCAATTTCAATGCGGCTATGCCTAAAATGCCGGAGCCACAACCAAAATCAACCACTGTACTTTGGCTTAAATCCTGCGCATCCAGCCATTCCATGCATAAGGAGGTCGTCGGGTGGGTGCCGGTACCAAAGGCCAGACCCGGGTCGAGCATCACATTGACTGCTGACGGGTCCGGAATATCTCGCCAGCTCGGGCAGACCCACAAGCGCTGACCAAACCGGATTGGATGAAAGTTATCCATCCATTCGCGTTCCCAGTCTTTGTCTTCCAGTTGTTCCAGTTTGTAGTGCACGCCTTGTTTGAACATAGATGCCTGTTCCAGCTGACGGATCACTTTGGGCATCGGGTGTTCAGCATCAAACAGACCCACTACGACCGTATTGGTCCAATACAGCACTTCGCCAGGCATGGGTTCGTAAATCGGGGTGTCTGCAGCGTCAACAAAACTGACGGCCTGGGCTCCCCAGCTCATCAGCATGTCACTGACCTGTTCAGCTTGTTTTTCTGTGCTGTGCACACGCAGTTGGATCCAAGGCATACAAAAACTCGTTTGGCGGTAAAAGCAGGGGGCGAATTGTAGCAATAAAAAACAAAAAGGGTCAGAGCTTCAGCTCTGACCCTTCAGGTTATTTTCAGCACGCTTACTTCAGACCGAGTTTATGCTCTAAATAGTGGATATTGGTGCCACCTTTATTAAAGTTTTCGTCGTTCATAATCAGCTTATGCAGTTCGATATTGGTTTTAATGCCACCCACCACCAGCTCACTCAGCGCATTACGCATCCGGGCTAAGGCGATATCACGGTTTTCACCGTAAGTGATCAGCTTGCCGACCATGGAGTCGTAGTTTGGCGGTACTGTGTAATCGGCGTAGATGTGTGAATCCCAACGCACACCGTTACCACCAGGTGGGTGGAAGCGGGTGATGGTGCCAGGCGACGGGATAAAGGTCTTGGCGTCTTCCGCGTTGATCCGGCATTCCACTGCGGCGCCGCGGATCACTATATCACTTTGTTTCAGACGCAGTTTCTCGCCGGCAGCAACCCGCAGTTGCTCTTTGATCAGATCCACACCTGTGATCATTTCTGTCACAGGGTGTTCAACCTGAATACGGGTGTTCATTTCAATGAAGTAGAACTCGCCGTTTTCATACAGGAACTCGAAAGTACCGGCACCGCGGTAATTCAGATCAATACAGGCCTGCACACAGCGGCCACCGATAAAGTCACGTTGCTGTTGGGTAATGCCCGGCGCCGGCGCTTCTTCCACCACCTTCTGGTGGCGACGTTGCATAGAACAGTCACGTTCGCCCAAATGGATGGCATTGCCCTGGCCGTCGGCCAGCACCTGAATTTCGATATGACGTGGATTTTCCAGGAATTTCTCCATGTACACCATGTCGTTACCAAAGGCAGCTTTGGCTTCTGCTTTGGTCATCTCGATGGATGATACCAGCTCTTCTTCCGCACGAACCACCCGCATACCACGGCCACCACCGCCACCAGCGGCTTTGACGATAATCGGGTAGCCAATGCGCTTCGCAATGGTTTTGTTGGTTTCCGGGTCGTCACCAACGGCACCATCGGAGCCTGGTACACAAGGCACACCGGCTTTTTTCATGGCTTCAATGGCAGATACCTTGTCACCCATCAGGCTGATGGATTCAGGGCGTGGGCCGATAAAAATCAGACCACTTTCTTCCACTTGTTGCGCAAAGTCGGCCCGTTCAGCCAAAAAACCATATCCAGGGTGAATAGCCTGGGCATTGGTCACTTCAGCGGCCGCAATCAAGGCCGGAATGTTCAGATAACTTTGTGGTGAAGGGGCCGGGCCGATGCAAATGGTTTCGTCGGCCAGCAACACATGTTTCAGGTTGCGATCGACAGTCGAATGCACCGCCACCGTTTTAATACCGAGTTCTTTACAGGCGCGTAAAATACGCAGCGCTATTTCCCCCCGGTTGGCGATCAGGACTTTTTCTAGCATGGGACTGCCTTCTGTTATTCGATCACAAACAAGGGCTGGTCAAACTCTACCGGCTCGCCATTTTCCACCAGAATTTGCGTCACAGTACCCGCTTTATCGGCCTGGATCTGGTTCATCATTTTCATCGCTTCCACGATGCACAGGGTATCACCGACTTTGACGCTCTGGCCTACTTCAACGAAGGATTTGGCAGTAGGCGACGCGGCGCGGTAGAAAGTACCGACCATAGGAGAACGCATCTGGTGGCCCGAGATGGCTGGTTTGGCTGCTTCAGCTGGAGCTGCGGCGGCTGCTACAGGGGCTGCAACTGGTGCAGGAGCTGCAGCATATTGAACCGGTGCATACTGCTGAACAGGGCCGTTGCGGCTGATACGAACCGATTCTTCACCTTCGGTGATTTCCAGTTCGTTAATACCTGATTCTTCCAGCAGTTCGATCAATTTTTTAATTTTTCTGATATCCATGACATAAGTGCCTGTGTTGTAGTGGATAGTTAATTGGTTGATTTTGTTGATAACTGCGATACAGCTGCTTGCAATGCAAACTGGTAACCCATGGCGCCAAAACCACAGATCACTCCTTTGGCTATATCGGACAAATACGAGTGCGCCCGGAAGGGTTCACGGGCATGTACATTGGACAAATGCACTTCAATAAAAGGAATGGCGACGCTGAGCAGCGCATCACGAAGTGCAATACTGGTATGAGTAAAAGCGCCCGGGTTGATCAGAATGTAATCCTGCTCGCCCATCGCCTGATGAATGGCATCAATCAGCTCGTGTTCTGCGTTGGATTGCAGATGGCTGAGCTCGACCTGCATTGCTGCGGCTTGTTCGGTCAGCTGACTGACAATCTGGGCCAATGTCTGGGAACCATAGATCTGAGGCTCGCGTTTACCGAGCATATTCAGATTTGGGCCATTGAGCAGCAAAATCTTCAATTTTGACGCCATATTACGCGATGTTCCCCAAAAATTCTTATTGTGCAGTTTATCCTGCCAGAGCAGCTGTACAATTGCATTTTTTTTAAGCAGAGGCCGGGTGGTCCTGCAGTTTTGCGCCTTATTATAGTGAAATCGTTGCAAATGGCAGCAAAATACTGGTCTTATCAGCAGAGCGGAACTTTTTTGGCTGGTGGTGGACGATGGCAGCTAAAAGAGCGCAAAGCCAGTACAGAACTGACTTTGCTTCAGACCAACACCCAGATTATTGGTTCAGTATTGCGGTTAAATGACGCTGAAAATCAACTGGCCCCATAAAGCCTGTGATGCGGGATTGGGTCAGTTCCTGGCCATTTTTGTCAAAAAGCAGCAGGGTCGGCAGGCCGATCACCTGAAAATGCTCCAATACCTGCTGGTCAATAGTGTTGGCTTCCGTGACATCCACTTTAATCAGCACAAACTGGTTCATCAGCGCTTTTACGTCGGCGTCCGCGAATGTGATGTGCTCAAACTCCTTACAGGCCACACACCATTCAGCGTACAGATCGACCAACACAGGTTTGCCTTGTTCTGAGGCCTGCTGTACCGCCTGTTGCAACTCACTCAGGGTATCCAGAGTGCGGAAGCCAGTTTGCTGCACAGGCTGCACAACCGCTGTGGCAGGTTTCGGTAACCAGTAGCCTAAGTTAGCGCCGACTGTGCCGAACATCAGACAGAGTGCCAACACCCATGCACTGCTTTGTGCTAGTGGCTGCTGCAATTGACGCGATAAGCTGTGCAGGTAGACCGCCAGCATCAACAACAACAGCGTGGCCAATACAACCACAACGGCAAAGGGCAAGAAGCGGGATAACAGCCAGACCGGCACAGCGAGCAGCAAAAATGCAAAAATTGTTTTGACCGCATTCATCCAGGCACCGGCTTTGGGTAAGAATTTTCCGCCTGTGCTGCCGAGGATCAGCAGTGGCAAGCCCATACCCAGACTCAGAATATAAAGTGTCAGCGCCCCCAGCGCCAAATCACCGGATTGCGCCACATACAACAGCGCGGCAGTCAGCGGTGCTGTGGTGCAAGGGGAGGCCACCAGACCGGACAACACCCCCATCACAACGGCGCCTTTGACACTGCCACCTTGTTGTTGGTTGGACAGCTGGTTCACTTTACTGAGCCAACGTTCCGGCAGGCTCAGGGTAAACACACCAAACATCGACAACGCCAGCAGCACAAATAAGACACTGATGGCAATTAACACAGCCGGGTGCTGAAAATAGGTCTGGAATTGCAAACCCAGGCTGGCCACCAGCAAACCAAGCAATGAGTAGCTGATCGCCATGCCCTGCACATACGCCATCGACAAACTAAAAGCACGTTTGCCACTGAGTTGTTGGCCCTGTCCGACAATGATGCTGGTCAGAATAGGGTACATAGGAAAAACACAAGGAGTAAACGCCAGGCCAAGGCCCAGCAGGAAAAACAGCGCCAGAGTGGTGACCAGATTCTCGCCCTGCAATTGCCCCAGCAGCTGCAGTTGTTCAGATACCGGGGCCTCTGTTGTCGTTGTGGCTGATGCCTGCACTGGAGCTGTCGCCGCCACCGTAGTGGCGGTAAGTGGAATTTCCAGGGTCTGTACCGGGTAGCAGAGCCCGGCTTCAGCACAGCCTTGATAACGCACTTTAAGCAAGCCATCAGGCCCAACCTGGCTCAGCGGAATTTCCAGGATCACCTGATGAAAATAGACTTCAGAGTCACCGAAGGTTTCATCGCTGACCATGCGGCCTGCTGGATAGTGCGGGTGAGAAAAGCTGAGATCCACCCCAGCAAATTTAAATTTGTCTTTATAAAGGTAATACCCGTCTGCAATGGTAAAGCTGAGTTTCAGTGCGTTACCGTCCTGACGAAAATCCGCCACAAAGGCCTGCTCCACTGGCAAGTATTGCGGCTGCTGAGTCAGTTGCGCCAGTACTCCCCCAGGTTGCACCTGAGCCAGGCTGAGATGGGAAAAAAGTAAACACACAAAGAGCAGTAAGGATCTAATCACGTTCAGTTACCTCATACAGCCAAGTCTGATACGACGCCAATGCAGATTCTACAGGCAAAGCGATAATTTCCGGAACCTGATAAGGGTGCAACGCCAGAATGGCCTGCTCTATCTGGACATAATCCTGCTTACGGGCTTTCAACAGCAGAGGGATCTCTTGTGTCTGCTCTATTTTTTCTTGCCAGTTGTAAACAGAACGCACTGGGGGCAACAGATTCGCACAGGCAATTAAACGCCGTTGCAGCAAGTCATGGCTGATTTGCTCAGCGACGGCTGCAGTGGGGCAGTTGCAGAGAATAAGCAACATCATGGACTCCTGATTTGGACATACCATCACTGACCTGAGCGGCACAGTTTTTATTGCATGGCTTGGGGCTGTTTGCTGGAAAAATGTGCAATCAGACAAGCCGGCGCATTTTTTTCGGCGGCAGCCCTTGGGATTGTAAGGGCTTTGCCCCATATAGCCAGTACTCAATTTTTAGCGTCAGCTAATTTATAAACAAACTCGCTTTTAGGAGATAAAAAAGCATGAACATTCGTCCATTACACGATCGCGTGATCATCAAGCGTCTGGAAGCTGAAAGCAAATCCGCTGGTGGCATTGTGCTGACTGGCGCTTCTGCTGAAAAGTCTACCCGTGGCGAAGTGGTGGCAGTAGGTAACGGCCGTATTCTGGAAAACGGTTCAGTGAAGCCATTAGACGTCAAAGTAGGCGACAAAGTGATTTTCGGCGCTTATGTAGAACGCACAGAAAAAATCGACGGTCAGGAATATGTCATCACCAAAGAAGACAACATCCTGGGCATTATCACTGAGTAACTGAATTTTCCGTCTGAAAACCAAATTTGAGGATTAGTAAACATGGCAGCAAAAGACGTACGTTTTGGCGATGACGCCCGCAATAAAATGTTAAAAGGCGTAAACATTCTGGCAAACGCTGTTCGTGTCACTTTAGGACCGAAAGGCCGTAACGTGATTCTGGATAAATCATTCGGCGCTCCGCTGATCACCAAAGACGGTGTGTCAGTGGCCAAAGAAATCGAGCTGGAAGACAAGTTCGAAAACATGGGCGCCCAGATGGTGAAAGAAGTGGCGTCTAAAGCCAATGATGAAGCCGGTGACGGTACTACTACTGCTACTGTACTGGCGCAAAGCATCATCAACGAAGGTGTCAAAGCTGTTGCCGCTGGTATGAACCCAATGGACCTGAAACGTGGTATCGACAAAGCTGTTGCTGCCGCGGTGGAAGAGTTAAAGAAACTGTCTCAGCCATGTGCCGACAGCAAATCAGTGGCTCAGGTAGGGACTATTTCTGCCAACTCAGACACTGAAATTGGTGAAATCATTGCCAGCGCCATGGACAAAGTGGGCAAAGAAGGCGTGATCACCGTCGAAGAAGGCCAGGGCCTGGCGAATGAGCTGGCTGTGGTGGAAGGGATGCAGTTTGACCGCGGTTACCTGTCTCCGTACTTCATCAACAATCAGGAAGCGGGTCAGGTGGAACTGGACAACCCATTTATCCTGACAGTGGACAAAAAAGTCAGCAACATCCGTGAACTGTTACCAGTGCTGGAAGGTGTGGCGAAATCTGGCAAACCTCTGCTGATCATTGCTGAAGATATCGAAAGCGAAGCTTTGGCTACGCTGGTGGTGAACAACATGCGCGGTATCGTCAAAGTGACAGGCGTAAAAGCGCCTGGTTTCGGTGACCGCCGTAAAGCCATGCTGCAGGACATTGCCGTGCTGACTGGTGGTGTAGTGATTTCTGAAGAAATAGGTCTGGAGCTGGAAAAAGCCACGCTGGAAGACTTAGGTACGGCCAAACGTGTGGTGGTGACCAAAGACAACACCACCATTATCGATGGGGCCGGTGAGCAAGAAGCTATCGATGGTCGTATCAAACAAATCCGTCAGCAAGTGGAAGAAGCCACTTCTGATTACGACAAAGAAAAGCTGCAAGAGCGTCTGGCCAAACTGGCTGGCGGTGTGGCTGTAATCAAAGTCGGTGCTGCTACTGAAATTGAAATGAAAGAGAAAAAACACCGTGTTGAAGACGCGCTGCACGCAACCCGTGCTGCGGTGGAAGAAGGTGTGGTGCCTGGCGGTGGCGTGGCTCTGGTGCGTGTTGCAGCGAAAATTGCTGGCCTGACCGGTGCCAACGAAGATCAGACGCACGGTATCAAAATTGCGCTGCGCGCGATGGAAGCGCCACTGCGTCAGATCGTCGACAACGCAGGTGACGAGCCTTCCGTAGTCGTGAATGCAGTGAAAGGCGGTGAAGGCAACTACGGTTACAACGCGGCCAACGGCACTTACGGTGATATGGTCGAAATGGGTATTCTGGACCCAACCAAAGTGACCCGTTCTGCATTGCAGTTCGCTGCTTCTGTCGGTTCACTGATGATCACCACCGAAGCCATGGTGACAGAACTGCCGAAGAAAGATGCACCAGCTGCACCAGATATGGGTGGCATGGGCGGCATGGGCATGATGTAAGCCCGGCTGTTTAAGCACTGCACAAAACCCGGCCTGGTGCCGGGTTTTGTTTTTTCCGTCGCTATGCTTCAGCTGCGGTACAGCCAGAAGGCGGCAAAATTAGGTCAGGCCTGGTGTTTTTGCTACACTGCCGCCCCTCTGACGATGTCTGGACTGACGGCACCTTTTGGCTGACCGTTGGTCTAACCCCGACCCTAAACAAAGGCTGGATACTTATTGATGCGAATTTTTTTGCTCCCTCTGCTGGTGTGCAGTGCAGTGCTGATGGCAGAAGAAACCGGTCAGGCCAATGCAGAAGGCAATGCGTTGTCTTATGCACTGAAGGTGGCGAAACCATTGAAAGCCAATGTGCAGAGCCGTTGTCCGGATGACACGGCGTTGTCAGTCGTACTGGATGCGGAAAAACAACAACTCTGGCAGGACTACTGGCTGGATCAGGCCAAAGCGGCAAAAGGTTCAGCACTTTATGCCTGGGTGTATGGTCCGGACTGGCTAACCCGCTTCAAGCATCAGTTGTTTCCTTTAACTGGCGAACTGCAGAGGCCCGCCCGCCTGGGTGACAGCTACCGTTATGAATACAGTTTTGAGCAGTCTGAGCAGGCAAATGTCGCCTTCCCGGATATGCTGGTGTTTGATATCCGCTTCAACGGTTTTCTGAACGCGCAGACGCCGGATTTACAAATCCAACTGAATAAAGACTTGAGCCGGGTGGCTGGAGTGGCGGATCTGGATTTGGCACTGAATCAGCGTATGGTGCACAACCCTTGCCTGGTGGCGACACTGAACAGTGCCGTGGAAGCGGAACAGGTGGAACTGAAAGTTGCAGGGAAATCAGTGAAACAGCTGCGCTTGAGTGATGAGTTATTACCCAGTCGGCTCTGTGTGGTGGAAATCCACCAGCAACAGCAGGTCGTCGGCTCATTTATGATGCCAGCCACACAATGCTGACCCTTGATGACTGGGGCCAGAGCGGGACTCTGACCCCAAAGCCTGTTTAGGGCTGGGTGCGGTACTTGGCAAACCAGGCCAGGCTGTATTCCACTTTACCAATCATTCGGCTGGGTTTGTTTGAAATTCCGTGTGGCGAGCCAGGGATACGTACCATCACAGTGTCGACCTTGCGCAGCTTCAACGCCTGATAAAACTGTTCTGATTCGCTGATCGGCGTGCGTCTGTCTTCTTCGCCTGTCATTAGCATCACAGGGGTTTTGACATTGCCCACCAGCGATAATGGCGAACGTTGCCAGTAGTGCTCCACATTTTCCCAAGGCGTGCCCGGGAACTGATGGTAGGTCTGGTACAGATACGAATCCCCAGTCAGCACTTTACTCAGCCAGTTAATAATAGGTTTAGCGACCACAGCCGCTTTGTAGCGGTCAGTCAGGCCAACGGCATAAGCTGAAGCGATGCCACCGGCTGACCCCCCGGCAATAAACAGGTTATCCGGGTCAACAAAACCCAGCTCGATCATCGCGTTGACCCCTGAATCGTGGTCTGCGTAATCCTCTTTCGAACTGTATTTACCATGCAACAACATGGCGAAACGCTCCCCATAGGAGGTGCTGCCTCTGTGATTGTCGTAAAACACCACATACCCTTCTTTGGCAAACCGCTGCATTTCGGCGCTGAAATGCGGGCCATAGGCCAAATGCGGGCCCCCATGGATCTCCAGCAGCAGAGGGTACTTTTTGTCAGGGTCGAAATCGGGCGGGGTAATGTACCAGCCTTGGATCGTTTCACCATCAAAGGACGATTTGTAGTGAATTTCATGCACCTGACCAAGCTTTTTATGGCCCAACAGGTCTTCATTTAATTCGGTCAGGACCCGGGTTTTACCATCCACCAGCAGCGCCACATCGGCAGGCCGCTGCGGGGTGCCACGGGTAAAAGCAATCACTTCATTATTCAGGCTGTATTCGCCGCTTAAATACGGCTGTGGTAAACCGGCACCGGACAATTCATTGGTCAGTGGCGTCAGTTTGCCGGATAAACTGACCCGGGCCAAAGTACGTTTGCCCTGGTCGTCAAACTGCACCACCAGTTCGTCATTATCCAGCCACTGCGGATTCTCAATGTCTCTGTCCAGCCCGGCCTGCAGGTCGGTTACTTTGCCGCTTTTCAGATCCATCACCTTCAGTTTGCCATTGGTGTAAGGCACCTTGGCATTGTTGCCCCAGACAAACGCCAGCTTTTTGCCGTCTGGTGAAAAAACTGCTGCGCTTTCCTGGCCAGGCATTGAAGTCAGGTGGGTCAGTGCGCCAGTCTGCAGGTTGATTTGATGCAAATCGCTGTCTCTTGGCTGATACTCCCAGTCTTTATTCAGATTGGCAGAAAACACCAGCCCCTGACTGTCCGGCGTCCAGCTGAGGTCCGCGCCATAGTTGAAATCGCCATCGGTCAGTTGCCGCTCTTTGCCCCCTGTGGCGGGCACCACAAACAGATGACGGTATTCCGACTTCAGAATACCGGCACCATCGGCCTGATAATTGGCTCGTTCAATCAGGGTAAAAGGCGCTGACCATTTGGCACCTTCAGGCTTTTTCGGCAGCTTGGTGCTTTTCATCAAGGCGGTCGGTGCGGCTGGCACACTCATGGTGAATGCCAGTTGTTTGCCATCCGGTGACCAGCTCAGGTTACCGGGGCTTTTTTGCAACTGACTGACCAAAGCGGTTTTATTCTGATTCAGGTAATGCACATGAATTTGACGTGAGCCGCTGCGATCGGAAATAAAGGCAATGCGGGAGCTATCATCAGACCAGCGTGGTTGACTGTAATTAAACTGGTCCGCAAAAAGTGGTGTCTGGGCACCGGTGTTCACATCAATCAACCACAAACTGCTGTGGGTGCCGTCGGTCATAATGTCATTACTGTTCCGCACATACACCACAAAACGGCCGTCCGGCGATACTTGCGGATCGGCGGCGTACTCCAGTGCAAAAATATCTTCAGATTCAAAATAGGCTGAACTGGCAGCGAATGCGGCCTGGGGCAAGGCAGCCAGAAAGCTCAGCCCCAGCAGGGCGTGGCGGAATAAAACAGGGTGTTGCATAGGAAACCTCAGTATTTTTTCTTATCTCGCTTACCCTAACGCAGAGTAACCTTTTTGCCCACCACTGCAGCGACCAGCTCCCGTATTCTGGCGTTTAATCTGGCGGCCAGGCGCGCTGCGGCTGGATTTTAGCAGGCTGATAAATTACACTGGCCGCATCTTTTCCCGCCAGTTTTATTGCTATGTTATTGAATCGTCTGTGTTGTTTTGTTGTGGTCAGCTTATCTGTGTTGGGCTGTTCTGACCCTGATCCCATTCAGCGGATCTCAGGCCCGGCTCAGGGCTCGACTTTTATGGTCAGCTATTGGTCAGAGCAGCAGGTCGATAAAGCTGCACTTGAGCAAAAGCTGAAGCAAGAGCTGGATCGTATTGATCAGTTGATGTCGAACTACAGACCTGATTCGGTGATTGAAGGCTTTAATACCCAGCAAAGTGCCGAACCTGTGGAGGTTGGCACTGAGCTGGTGCAACTGGTGCAAATTGCCCGTGAGGTATCGGCCCACAGCCAGGGCTGTTATGACCTGACGATTAAGCCATTTTTTGAGCTCTGGGGTTTTCGTGGTGACAAGCTGACCAAACCCTCGGATGAACAAATTGCAGAAACCAAAGCCTTGATTGGTCTGGATAAAGTGAAAACCATCAGCCACAGCCAGCTGGCAAAAACTCAAGCGTCACTGCGTATTGATGTGTCGTCCATTGCTCAGGGCTACACAGTGGCGCAACTGGCCAAACTGATGGACCAGGCCGGTATCGAGAACTACCTGGTTGAAGTGGGGGGGGAACTGGTAAGCCGTGGTCGCAAACCAGAACAAAAACAATGGCGTATAGCTATTGAAAAGCCACTGCCAGATTCTCAGACGTTACAGAAAATTATTGCTGTTGAGCAAACGCAACCTCTGGCGATTATGACATCCGGTACCTACCGGCATTTTTATGATGAGGCCGGTGTCCGTTACAGTCATGTGTTGGATGGCCGCACTGGTGCACCTGTGACACACCCTACGGTCTCCACCACTATTCTGCTTCCGGATGCCACCTGGGCCGACGCCTGGTCCACGGCTTTTTTGTGTCTGGGCAGCGAGCAGGGCCTGCCGCTGGCGGACAAGCTGAAATTACCAGTGCTCTTTATTGACCAGCAAGGCAGCAGTTTTGTTGAGAAACCCAGCCAGGCCTTGACCGAGGCTCTGGCGTCCAAACAAGCTTTCAGTTTTGTGGAGTAACCCATGATGCCAGCAGGACGGCCTTGGCAGCAGTATCTGCATCAGATATATCGGGTGCTGGGATTGTATGTTCAGCGTTGTCTGCAGGATCAGATTAATGTGGTGGCTGGCTATCTGGCCTATATTTCCTTGTTGTCCCTGGTGCCGCTGATTGCGGTGATGTTTTCGGTGATGGGGGCTTTTCCGATGTTCGCCGAATGGCGTACTCAGCTGGAGGCCTTTATTTATGCTAATGTCGTCCCTTCCCGGGGGGATGAACTGCGGCTTTATATTGCTGGCTTTGTCGAAAATATTGGCCGGATGACGGCGGTAGGTGTGGGCGCTTTGGTCGTGGTGGCGTTAATGCTGATTCATAATATCGACAAAAGCATTAATAAAATCTGGCGGATAGAAAAACGACCGCGGCTGATTATTTCGTTTTCAATTTATTGGATGCTGCTGACTTTTGGTCCTATTTTGCTCGGGGCCTCTATCGCTGTGTCGTCTTACCTGCTGACTTTGTCAGGTTATGCCGAAGATTACACGCCGGGTCTGAGTAATCTGTTGCTGACGCTGACGCCATTTTTCTTTTCCGTTGCCGCCTTTTATCTGCTGTATTTATTGGTGCCCAATACCAAAGTGAAGTATCGCCATGCGCTGGCTGGTGCTGTGCTGGCCAGCCTGTTGTTTGAACTTTTGAAAAAAGGCTTTGCGCTGTACATCACTTATTTTCCGTCCTACCAGACCATTTATGGGGCTTTGGCGTTGGTGCCCATTTTGTTTTTGTGGGTCTATCTGGTGTGGTGGCTGGTGTTGGCAGGTGTGGAATTCACCGCATTGTTGCAGCAGCTTTACCCCTTAAATCAAGCCGAACAACAGCAACAGTGCGAAGGAGAGGTCAATGAGTCCGAAAATACCTGAGCCTTATGCAATACAGTGGTTGCCGACCGCAGACGGCCATCAGCTGTACCTGGAACAAAGTGGCGCACCTGACGGAATACCTGTGTTGTATTGCCATGGTGGCCCTGGTGGTGCCAGTTCACCTTTTCATCGCAGCCTGTTTGACGCCCGCCGCTACCGCATTATTTTGTTTGATCAGCGCGGTTGTGGTCAGTCCAAACCCCTGTACTGCCTGACCAACAATGATACACACCACCTGGTGGCGGATATGGAACTGATCCGCGAGGCTTTGGGTATAGAGCGCTGGCTGGTTTGTGGCGGTTCCTGGGGCAGTACACTGGCACTGGCGTATGGGCAGGCCCATGCCTCACGTTGTCTTGGCTTTATTTTGCGCGGTATTTTCCTGGCCAGGGATGAAGATATTCAATGGTTGTATGGCCAGGAAGGTGGCGCCGCCCAAGTGTTTCCTGATTTTTACCGTGATTTTTTCAGACCCATAGCAGGTTCGGAACTGGATGACCCAATCAGGGCTTATCATCAGTTGTTGCACTCTGATCAGCACAGAACCCGATTGGATGCAGCCTTAGCCTGGAGTTTATGGGAATCGCGTATTGCCAGCCTGCGCACGCATCCTGCTGCTTTTGCCGGCGAGCAGGAGGAAGATGCTGCGCTGGCGTTGGCGCTGATTGAAAATCACTATTTTATGCATCAGAGCTTTTTACAGCCGAACCAACTGTTGAATGGTGTTGCCGCGATACGGCATTTGCCCTGCATTCTGGTGCATGGCCGTTATGACATGGTGTGCAAAGCAGAAAACGCCTGGCAGCTGGCCCAGCTCTGGCCACAGGCCGAGCTGGTCTGGGTGGAAGACGCCGGGCATTCTGCGTCCGAACCCGGTATTACAGCGGCTTTGTATCAGGCGTCGGTGCGGATGGCGCTGAAGTTAGGAGTGTAAATGAAGGCGTTATTGCAACGGGTCCGACAGGCGAAAGTTGAAGTGGCGGAGCAGACTGTGGGGCAGATAGGCTGCGGATTGTTGGTGTTGTTGGGAGTGGAGCAACAGGACACTGAACAACAGCTAAAAAAACTGGCAGATAAAGTACTGAAATACAGAATGTTTTCTGATGAAAACGGCAAAATGAATCTGAACGTGCAGCAGGCCGGTGGTGCTTTGCTGGTGGTGTCGCAGTTTACTCTGGCCGCAGACACCAACTCAGGTTTAAGGCCCAGCTTTACACCCGCAGCTTTACCCGAGCATGCAAAGCAGCTTTACCTGCAATTTGTCGGCTATTGTCGCAGTCAGGGGATAGACGTGCAGACAGGTCAGTTTGCTGCTGATATGCAGGTCAGCCTGACCAACGATGGTCCCGTTACTTTTCTACTGCAAAGCTGAGGTGAGTGGATGAAATGGCAGCTGCGTTCCCCACAAACTCCCGCTGAATGGCAGGCGTATTACCTGTTGCGCTGGCAAGTGCTGAGAGCTCCCTGGCATCAGCCCCAAGGTTCTGAGCGGGATGAGTTGGAACAGGACGCTTTTCATAGTGCGGCCTGGACTGAACAAGGCGAGGTAGTGGCCGTCGGGCGGGTGCATAAAATTAACGCGCAACAAGCTCAGGTGCGTTATATGGCGGTGTCGCCAGATTGGCAGGGGCATGGTCTGGGTGCTTTGGTGTTACAACAATTGGAACAACAGGCACTGCAGTGGCACGCGCAACAGTTGGTACTGAATGCCCGGGAGAGCGCAGCAGGTTTTTACCGTAAGCTGGGTTATCAGTACCTGGAGCCGGCCAACGCTTTGTTTGGTATTGCCCATGACCGTTACGGCAAAGCTTTGGCATTTCAGGCGAATACCAGCACGCTGGCTGACTGGCGTGCCGAGCTGCAACACACCTGGCATCAGACTATTCCACTGTCAGCCTATATGCAGCTTGGCATTCAGCAGCTGAGTCCCTGGTTCCTGGAGACTCAGGTGCCGTTGCCGCCCAATATCAATCTGCATCAGACGATGTTTGCCGGCAGTATTTACACCACTGCGACGCTGACCGGCTGGGGCATGGTCTGGTTGCTGTTACAAGAGCACCAGCAGCAAGGCCATATAGTGCTGGCCGACGCGCAAATTCGTTACCTGAAACCAGTGCCAGGCACAGCCACAGCACGCTGTTACCGCTATCTGCATCAGGTGGACTGGACCGCCTTGGCTCAGGGGCGGAAAGTCAGGGTACCTGTGACCGTTGAACTCTGGTCTGACTCGGTTCTGGCGGCTGAGTTTCGCGGCCAGTTTGCGGTGTTGCCTAAGCATTAAACAGAAACCAACCCCTTATTATTCCTTTATCAACAGATGATCAGGTAATCAGCTGTTGCCAGAGCCACACTCACACCTCGTTTTCTGAGGAGAATTAGTGATGAACAACAAGTGGCTGATTTGCTCCTGTATTGCAACTGGCATCGGAATTCTTGCCGGTGCAGGTTACCTGATGTTTTCTGAGTATTCGGTGCTGTCTGGTTATCAGGACTGGGTACTCAGCAGCTTTTGGTCTAACTCATTGCTCTGGACCTTTGTTGTGATGTTTTTAATGGCTTTGGTGTTTAATGTGCTGGCTTTTCTGGAGCTGGAGCGGCAGGAAGACCTGCTGAACCCTATGGCCTGGCTGAATGACGGCAAAGGAGAGCGGTCACAGCAGCAGTACAAATACAGCACGGACTTGCTGCTGGAACATTTGCAGCGTGATATGGAGTCGTTGGAGCGGCATGACTCGCATTATTTGGTCCGTAACCGCCATCAGGCATTGCTGGTTTATATTCAGCAGGACGCCGAAGCTCCACTGACCGTGTCTTTGGTGCGCTCTGTTTTCCAGCAAATGTTGATGCAAAATTGTCAGCGAGGCCTGATTGTCAGCTGTCAGCGTATCAATAGCCAGGTGCGGCTCTTTGCAAACGAAGCCGGCATTGAATTGTTTGATCATCAGAAACTGAAACGTTACCTGAGCAATGAACAAAGTGGCCAGTTAGTGCTGATATAACGGCTAAGTAAGGCTTTCGTCATGTTTTATTCGAAGATAAATACGATGATGTTCAGGTAGTTACCAATCTGATTAACGGAATACACAAAGATAAAGGATGACACACTTCCTGCCTGGCCAGAGATTCTCTGGCCATTTTTTTTGCTGTAATTTGGGTGGCAGCTGGTGATGAAAGAGCTGGGTTAATGCAATCTGAAGTGTTGAACTGATGCCTCCAGCCGGCTTGCGGCTGTAGCCACCTGGGTGCTTTGTTCAAGGGTCGTGGTGGCCCGCGCGGTACTTTGTTCAGCCAGCTCGACCATGCTGTGCATCCGCTCTTCAATTGCGTGCCCGAGCTGACGTTGTTCTGCGCTGGTTGTGGCAATGTGGTCACTTACCTGATGCATACTGCTGATAGCTTGATTGATGTCCTGCAATGCTTGCATCAGTTGCTCGTTCTGGCTGACACAGAGGTTGGCGTCTTGCTGACCTTTCTCCACTGAACTGACCGCCTGCACACTTTGCTGTTGTAACTGACTGATCATATCCCGGATTTCATCTGTCGCCTGTTGGCTGCGTACGGCCAGAGAGCGGACCTCATCAGCCACTACCGCAAAACCCCGGCCTTGTTCGCCGGCCCGGGCGGCTTCAATGGCGGCATTCAGCGCCAGCAAATTGGTTTGTTCGGCAATACCCCGGATGGTTTGCAGAATGCCGCCAATATTGTTGGACTGGCTGTTCACCTGCTGCATCAGTTGGCTGGTCTGGTCCAATTGACCTGCCAGTTGCACCACGGCCTGGTTATTTGCGGCAGAGATCCGGTCTATGGCCTGGCTTTGATGCAGGGCTTGTTGCATTTGCAGCTGAGCCTCGTCGGCCTGCGCAGCTATCTGTTCAGTCTGACCCGCTAATTGCACTGTAATTTGATTCACTGTGGCCACTTGCTGGTTCTGGGTACTCAGTGCCTGGTGAATGGCGGTAATTTCTTCGCTGGATCGGTGTGCGCTGTGGTTCAACTCCAGCACCCCTTGCTGAATTTGTTCAATCAGCTGACGCAGTGCCCGGGTCAGGCGGTTGACGTTGGCTGACAGCTCGCCAAATTCATCCTGCGAACGAATATCCAGCTCACGGCTTAAATTGCCTGAGGCGATATCCGCCAGTACTTTATTAATGCCGGACAATGGCTGAATCATTGCTTTAATGGTCAGATAAGCGGCGGTCAACGCCAGCCCTACCAGCACCACCATCATCAGAATGGTCCGCACCGTGCCTGAGTTGACCGACGAGGAAAGGTCTTGCTGCAGGCTGTTAAACTGCTGCTCGGCACCAAGAATTAACTGGTCAAGCGCAGCAATAGCTTCCCGAACCTGTTGCTCTGACTGCAGAAACTGTTCACGGGCGCGCTGCAGTTCGTCCGCCTGCTGCAGTTTGATGCTGACCAGATTGGGGCTGGCCTCCAGCCGGGTTTTGGTGTCGTTCAGCTGACTGAGAAAGTCCTGCCATAAATCACCGGCCTGAACCTGTGGAATCAGGTTGGCAATATAGTCCAGATTGCCTTGCATATCGCTGAAGGTAAAACTCAGGTTTTCCTGGCTGCTCGCCAGTGGTTGCCTGCTGCTGTATGCCGCAGTTTCCCTCACCGTTTGCAGCAATTGCAGCAACTGACCATCGACCCGGCTGGCAGCTCCGGCAATCAGTTCCACCTGGGCAGATTTGCCTGGCACCTCCAGAAAGGATAAATCCACCAACGTGGCCCCGGCAGTATCAATGAGTTGCTCCAGTTGTTTCAATTCGGCTTGAGCCAGCTCGCCGTGCTCTAAGGCTTTTAAACGTGCATCGAACAACGCACTGACCGCCTGCTGATAATTCTGGTAATGACCTGAAGCTAATGCCAACTGGCTTTTTAAGCTGTCATCCTGTTGCACCAATTGTCCCAGCGTCTCTATCAGTTGCCGATAGCTGTCGGACGTATTGCTGAAGTCGGTTTGAATGGCTTTAATTTCGTCTGCTTTTTCGACGGTAAAACCCATAGCGGACAACTTGGCTAACCGCAGTAGCTGAATCTGGGCTTTATTGCTCTGTTGTTGTACAGGCACTGCGGTTTCATTGATTTGATTGCTGGAGCTGCTGACGACCGCAAAACTCCATAAAGAAGACAAACTGGCAATCAGTAACAGCAAGGCAATAAAGCCAAAGCCCAGATAAATCTTGTGAGCCACCCTGAGTTTCATAAAATCATCCCAACTTCTGTTCTTGTTATTAGTTTTAGAGCATGTTGACGCTGATGCGAACAGCCGTCTGACACTAACAGAGTTTTCACAACTGGTCTAGCCAGACTGGTGCAGCGTTGCTGGGCTTCAGCTGAGATAAAATGCAGCCCGGCTGCGGTTAGCAGCTTGATATGTTCAATGGGGGGCTTTTTGGGAAAAAATTGCACCAGGTTGGTGCGCCCTGTTGGGTCAAGGGGCTGGTTTTTTCTGTGACACCGTCAGCTGACCACCCAGCCGGTAACGGCTGCCAGCTGAGGTCAGGTAAGCAAAACTGACGGCTCCGCCCCGGCTGAAGGTACGCCGGGTCAGGCGTAAACAAGGTTCAGAGGGCGGGATCTTCAGGTATTTCTGGCACAGCTCGTCAGGCAACACGGCTTCAATTAAATGTTCGGCATCTGTCAGCGGTGCCACCGCACTCAAATACTCATGTGGAGTTTGGTAGTGGAAATCCTGAGCCAGGTAGTCTGGAATCATCACCGGGTTGACATAACGGGCTTCCAGCTGCAAAGGGGTCTGGTTGTCATAATGCACAATCAGTGAAAAAAACACTGGCTGATGACGCACCATGCCAAGTGCTGAGGCCACCAGGGCCGGGCAAGGCAGGCTGGTCAGTTGCACCAGCTGAGCGCTGTGAAAATGGCCGCGCCTGGTGATATCGTCGGCAATATTACGGATTTCCAGTAAAGAGGACTGTGACTTAGGTGAGGCCACAAAGCTGCCTACCCCCTGAGTGCGGTACAGTACGCCTTGTTCTGTCAGCTCTTGCAAGGCGCGGCGTGCCGTCATCCGGCTGACGCCAAACTGGCCGGCCAGCTCGTTTTCCGATGGGATCCGGCTGTGTTCAGGCCAGGCGGCGCTCTCCACCTGCGCCAGAATATGGTCTTTGATGGTGATAAATTTTTTGTTGGAGGCCGGGTGATCCATGGCGGTACCAAAGGCGGTAAGTTTTATTCTTACTCTAGAGTCTATCTCTTGTATAGACAAGTTGTTCGGTTAGAATTGCTGACATCAGACAGGTTTTTTTGGGGTGTTTATGCAAGATTTCGACGCAGTCTGGGTGAATGTTCAGCTGGCCACTATGACGGATGCAGCGGGGCCTTACGGGACTATTGCGGACGGCGCTTTGGCAGTCAAAGACGGCCGTATTGCCTGGTTGGGCCCCAAAGCGGAACTGCCTGCCACAGATGTGCTCAGCACCCCTTGGTATGATGGGCAAGGCCAGTGGTTGTTGCCCGGTTTCATTGACTGTCACACCCATCTGGTTTACGCCGGCAGCCGTGCCAATGAATTTGAAATGCGTCTGAATGGTGCCAGTTATCAGCAGATCGCCGAAGCGGGTGGCGGTATCAAATCCACAGTGATGGCCACCAGAGCGGCCAGCCATGAAGAACTCTTTGTGCTGGCAAAAAACCGGCTCAATGCACTGCTGAGCCAGGGGGTCACCACTGTAGAAATCAAGTCCGGTTATGGGCTGGATCTGGCCACAGAACAAAAGATCCTGGAAGTGGCGGCTGAGCTGGACAGAGTGCACCCGGTCGATATTCAGAAAACCTTTTTGGGTGCGCATGCGGTGCCGGCTGAGTACCAGGGCAACGCAGAGGGCTATATGGCGCTGGTGGTGGAAAGCATGTTGCCACAACTGGCAGCGTTGGGTCTGGTGGATGCTGTGGACGTATTTTGTGAAGGCATTGGTTTTTCTGTTGAGCAAAGCCGCCGGCTCTTTGAAAAGGCCAAAAGTCTGGGGTTGCCGGTTAAGGCGCATGCCGAGCAGCTCTCCTGCCTGGGGGGCACCCGCCTGGTGGCCGAGTTCAGCGGTTTGTCGGCTGACCATATTGAGTACCTGAGCGAAGAAGATGTCAAAGCCATGGCGGCGGCAGGCACTGTGGCTGTATTGCTGCCGGGCGCGTATTATTTTCTGCGTGAAACCCAACAGCCTCCCGTGGCTTTGTTGCGTCAACATGGCGTGCCCATGGCCATTTCCACCGATTTAAACCCTGGCACTTCGCCTTTTTGTAATTTACCGCTGATGCTGAATATGGCCTGCACCCTGTTCCGTCTGACGCCGGAAGAAGCCCTGCAGGGCGTCACCCGTCATGCGGCTGCGGCTTTAGGTTTATCCGACCGTGGTCAGCTGGCCGTTGGGAAAAAGGCCGATTTTGCGCTCTATGCGATAGGCCAGCCAGCAGAACTCTGTTATCAGTTTGGCGTCAATCCACTGCGCCAACTGGTCAAAGATGGCCAGGTGCTGCGACTTCCTGTCTAGACAATCATAAAATCTGAAGTAGGATTAAGAAGTTAGCGTTTTATAAGGGGTAGGTGTGCGACGAATTCTGATAGCGGTCACAGTGGTATTGGTTTGGTCGGCCCCTGCTATGGCGCAACAACAACAGGACCCGCTGGGCTGGCTGGTCAGTGCTGTGTTGGCCCTGCTGCTGCTTTGGACCTTGTGGCTGCTGCGTAAAGCCAAAACTCAACTGCAAGTTTCTGTACCGATGCGGCCTGACAGCTCAGATGATTTGCATGATGAACTGAGTGGTTTGCCGAATAAAGCCAGGCTCAGTCAAATTGTTAAACGATGGGACAAACAGCAGCGTGGTAAAAAGGCCGCTTTGCTGGTGTGCAAAGTGCAACACTTTGACCGGGTGAATCAGGCGATAGGGGCACAAAATGCTGATTTGTTATTGGTACAGATTGCTCAGCGCCTGCAGCAGCGGCTGATCTCTGAAGCACAAGCCTGTCTGCTGGATAAAGAGAATAAGGTGGCCCACCTGGGGGGCATTTATTTTGCGCTCTGGCTGGATGCCTCTGAAAAACAACATGGTGCGGAACAGCTGGCGCACAAACTGGAATACCAGCTGCCCCAGTCCTTATTGATCCATGGCTGCGCCATTGATTACCAGCTACTGAGCGGTATTGCCTGTTACCCCGAGCACGGTGAACAGCTCAATGAATTGCTGGATAAAGCGCTGCTGGTGCTGCAACACCGTCAATTTGGTCACAGCCACCATCTGGTGTATCAGCCGGAGCTGACACAGTATGATCAGGATAAACTCAGCCTGATGGCTGAACTGCAACAGGCGATAGATTCCCAACAACTGAAACTGCATATCCAGCCACAGCTCAGCCTGACGGATCACAAGGTGCTGGCCGGTGAAGTGCTGATCCGCTGGCATCACCCACGCCGGGGGTTGATGGGGCCGGATCAGTTTTTGCCGCTGGCCGAACAAATGGGGGTCATTTACCCGCTAACCCGCTGGGTGCTGGAGCGGGCCATTCAACTGCTGGCTCAGTTACAGCAACAGCAGCTGCATTGCCAGATAGCCGTGAATCTGTCCAGTAAGGATTTGCTGCAGGACGAGCTGGTGGACACTGTAGAGCTATTGCTGAATAAGTACCAGGTGCCTGCCAGTCTGTTGATTCTGGAGCTGAAAGAAAGTGCTTTGGTGGCCGAGCCTGATTTAGCGTTACGCACTTTACATCATCTGTCTCAACTGGGAGTGGAGCTGGCACTGGACGACTTTGGGACCGGTTTCTCGTCGTTGGCCTATCTGCGTGAACTGCCTATTCAGCAGGTCAAAGTGGATTGTTCTTTTGTGTTTGACCTGCACCGTTCCGATACCCACAGCGCCATCACAGGCGCCATTATCGATATTGCGAAAAACCTGCAGTTCACCGTGGTCGCCGAAGGTATTGAACAGCAGGAAGTCGAGCAGAAACTGCTGGCAATGGGCTGCAGCAGGGGGCAGGGTTACCTCTATGCCAAACCTTTTGCTCTGGACGCTTTTGTACCCTGGATGCAGCAGTGGGGTTACAGCAAAGCCAGTTACTAAACCGGCCTGGCTTGTTTTGCCATCACAAAAGCACAGACCAATGCAGTCAGTATTTGCCCGGCGTCATTGATCCCGGCGGTCAGTCCGGCCGGATGGCGCTCCGGTGCCGCTTCGGCCAGATGCAGATATTGACTGTCCGCAGAACTGCCCAGCAGATAAACAAAATGTTCCGCCTGTTGCACCGACACCCCACAACTGTTGTAAGCGCTGACCGGCATACCGGTAATCGCATCGGTGTCCAGCTCAATCCCAAAAGGCCCGGAATGCTTTGCCTGCCATTGTTGCAGCAGCGCCGGCCAGTCGGCCTGCTGACGCACAAATAACTGCTGATAACTCAGTACATCGACCTTTTCCGCTTGCAAACCCGCCAGGGCTGCTGCTGAATTTTTTAGTTCATGCAGACCCATCACCAGATAATGCTGCAAGTACCCCTGAGCTTTGGCGTAACTAAAACCGTTGCCGCTGTGCCGGCCTTCCAGTAAACGAAAATCGGCATGCGGGTCCAGGTTAATCGCGTTTACCGGCTGGCCCCGACTGCGGCTTAAGCCCGCTAACAAAGGTAATGCATTGTTGTGGCCACCACCTATCACCACTGGCAGCAGTCCGGCATCGAAGATCGCCAGCAGCACAGGTTCCAGCCGTTGATCCAGTTCCGTGCACAAGGCCCGTAACTGCTGCAGTTGTTCTGGCTGCGCCGGGTCGAGCTGCAGACTTTGTTGCTGTAAGTCGGCGCAGTCCAGTTCACCCAACAGCATTAACTGGCTGGCATCCAGAAATGCATTGGCCTGCAGGTTAATAAATTTGCGGATAAAAGCGTTCCAGCCCTGAGTGGCGCCGCCAAACCCCAGGTTGGCACGTGGGCCTATATCCTCAGGAACGCCCAGCAGCACAATACGTACACCGGCCGCTTTGGCTTGTTGCAGGCGTTGGGTCAGGCCCAGGCTCGGGTCAGGCCAGAACAAGGCTTCACCTAAACGCTGTTCGCCAGCACGCAGTTGTTGAAAGGCCGCCAAGTCGGCGGCCTGATAAAAAGTGAACTGAGACAAACTAACTATTCCAGATCCAGAGGTTCAGGGGACAGGATCACGCCTGTACCGTCAGCATACAGATGATCGCCAGGCAAAAAGGTGACACCGGCAAAGTTAACCGGCACATCGGTTTCACCAAAGCCCTGATCGTCGGCGCCAACAGGAATGGCGTTCACGGCCTGAATACCAATATCAAAATCTTCCAGCGTATCGACATCACGCACGCTGCCGTAACAGACAATCCCTTCCCAGCCATTGCTGGCTGCCATTGATGCCAGCTCGGCATCAATCAGCGCGCGACGGGCAGAGCCGCCGCCGTCAATCAGCAGTACTTTGCCCACACCGGGTTCCGCCAGCATTTTACGCACCAGGCCATTGTCTTCAAAACACTTCACGGTCAGGATCTGACCGCCAAAGGAACGACGTCCGCCATAGTTGGCAAAAATAGGTTCCACCACATCAATCATATCGGCGTACAAGTCGCATAACTCTGAGGTGTTGTATTCCATGACGGGCTCCGTTAGATAAGTCGTTGATCAAAAACAGAGTATAACTTTATCGCCGTTAAGCTCAAGCGGATTCTGGTTTTGCTCAGGATCTGTGCTTTCAGTCAGTCCTGCAGTTGTGATGCTGTGCAGGCGATGCTAAGGTGAAAATCCACATGCTGAATTTGTTGTGACAGGGCTGACTGGTTGAGCACTGAAATACTGGCGAGATTCCTGCTTTATCTAACCCAAATTGGCTTTGCCTGCGCTATGGCTGGTTTGCTATGGCATTTCTATACCATCTATCAGCGGCATTACCTGAAATCCTGGGCCATTGCCTTTAGCTGTTTTGCCTTGTTTGTCAGTTCCATACTCAGCGGGGTTTATCTGGCCGCAGAGCAGGCTCCAGCCTGGCTGCGCGAGCTGAACAGTTTTGTCAATCTGGGCTCTTGTTATGCCTTTGCCGTGTGGCTGCTGGTGGGGGTGCATGAAACGGTCACGGCTCAACGCACTCCCAGCCGTCGAGTCAATCAGCTGCTTGCCGGGCTGGCATTACTGGCCTTTATTTCGGTCTGGCCTGTGCAGTGGTGGGCTGTCACCCGTGAATGGACGGCTTTTTTACAGCTGAATTTACGCTTGTTGCTGATAGGGCTGGCGGTTACTGTGTCCGGCGCCTGGCTCTGGACTCTGAATAAACAGCAGCTGGCTGTGCGTATTGTTGCCAGCGCCATGTTGCTGTGGGGCAGTCTGTTTTTACTGACCCCCCTGCTGCTGCAGCTGTTGCCCTCTGACAGCACCAAGGTCAGTTTTGTCATCAAATACCTGGAGCTCTTTGTACAGATGGTGCTGAGCCTGGGGCTGGTGATTTGGTTGCAGCAGGACGAACGTCAGGCCAATCAACAACTGGCGGCGAAAACACAGTATCTGGACACCCATGATCCGCTGACCGGCGCATTAAACCGCGATGCACTGTTTCAGCAACTCACCCCGTTACTGGCGGGGCAAAAGGCCTGCCTCTTGCTGATGATTGGGCTCGACAGTTTTAAAGTGGTGAATGAATCTGTCGGGTTAAAACAAGGGGACCGTATTCTGCGTGAAGTGACCAGGCGGCTGGAGTCTTCCGTGATTAAACCTGTGCTGGTGGCCCGCACCGGTGGCGATATTTTTGCTGTGGTGGTGCAGGATTGTGTGACAGACCGGCAAAAGCTGTTTGTGTTGCAACACCTGGAGCAGCTGATTGAAAAACCTTTTAGCTCAGAGCAGGGGTTAATCAAGCTGACCGCCAGTGTCGGAGTGGCCGAAGCACCTCTTCACGGTGATGACGCTGAGCTATTGCTGCGTCGTGCCAATATTGCGTTTCACCACTGCAAACGCCTGCAGCAAAGTTGCAGTTTTTACCAGCCAGGCATGGAAGAAGAATCGGCCCGTTTGCTCAGCCTGGAAAAAGATCTGTTGCTTGCGCTGGAGCAGGACCAGTTTATCTTTTATTTCCAGCCGCAATGGGATTTGCGTGAAGGCCGTATCGAAGCCTTTGAAGCTTTGGTGCGCTGGAACCATCCGGAAAAAGGCCTGCTGATGCCCGCACAGTTTTTGCCTTTGGCTGAGCAGGTGGGGTTGGCACAGGCGCTGGATTTATTGTTGCTGGAAAAAGCGGTGGCCACGCTGGCCGACTGGAAACGTCAAGGCATTGCAGTGCCATTGGCTGTGAATATGTCGCCAGTGCATTTTCAGCTGGAGGGCCTGAAAAAGAGGGTGCAGCACTTGCTGCTGAGGTACCAGGTGTCACCGGCCATGCTGGAGCTGGAAATTACCGAAAATACGGCGATGAATGATATGGAAAAAGGCTCCAACTATGTGGCCGAATTGCAGCAAATGGGCATCCGGGTCTCGATTGACGATTTTGGTACTGGTTATTCCTCTTTGGGTTATTTGCGCAGAATGCCGATCGACAAAATTAAAATCGACCGCAGTTTTGTCATCGAAATGGCCACCAACGATTCCGATATGATGATTATCAAAACCATGGTGACGCTGGCCCATGGCCTCGGCAAACGCATTCTGGCTGAAGGGGTGGAACACCAGTCTCAGCTGGACGTGCTGCGGGCTTTGTCTTGTGACGCCATGCAAGGTTATCTGCTGGCTAAACCTTTGCCCGAACAGGACGCATTGGATTTGCTGAAACGGGACAATTTGTTGTCATAGTATTGTCACCCAAGCGTCTTAAGCTGGTCAAAGCTTCAGCAAAGTGGCGGGTGAGTTATGTGGCTTGAGCGTGTCCGTCTTTGGGATCAAAAATACTTTCATTGGGTGTTCAGCCGCAGCCAGCGGCAGTCGGTGCACAAGTTCAGCTTGTGGTGCTCGAAAACCGGCGACGGCCCTTTCTATCTGCTGCTGTTATCCGGTTTCTGGCTGGCCGATGCCTTTCATGCTTCGGCCCTGACTGAACTGCTGTTGCTCAGTTTTGCTATTGAATTACCGCTGTATTTTCTGCTGAAAAACTCCATTCGCCGTCAGCGGCCGTATCAGCGGCTGGCGGAAGGTATCCAGGCCCATATTGAAGCCTCGGACAAATTCAGCCTGCCGTCCGGTCATACCGCGGCTGCCTTTGTGATGGCTTGTGCTATCAGTCTGTATTACCCCCTGTGGAGTGGCATGTTATTTGGCTGGGCCTGCCTGATTGGTTTATCCCGTATTTTGCTGGGTGTGCATTTTCCGCTGGATATTCTGGCAGGTGCCTTGCTGGGCAGCTGCAGTTGCCTGATTGCAGTGCAGTTGCTGCAGTAAAAAGCATCGCAACCATTTGCCATTTTTTTCATTTCCCGCTTGTTTGCCGCCTGCTTTACTGAAATTCCTCTTATAATCAACGTATTTGGTGCCGCGATTTAGCCGGAGTGAAGTCACATGTCTGCATTACGTCAATTGAGTATTCGTCAGCGTTTATTACTGAATGCGTGGATTGTTGGCCTGGCCATGCTTGTCATGCTGGCGTTGCTGTTATTCCAGGGGCAAAAGCTCAGTCAACTGGCACAGTTGCGGCTGGAAGTGGAGCAGCTGCAGTTGTCGGTGTTACAGCTGCGGCGTTACGAAAAGGATTTTCTGCTGAGGTCCGAGCTGGAGTATCAACAAAAATTTAATCAGCAGGCAGATTCGCTGGCGAAAAGCGGGCAGCAGCTCGAGCAGGATATGCAGGATTTAGGGCTGGATACTGCGGCACTGCAACAGTTTTTACAACTAACAGGTAACTACCGTCAGTTGTTTAATCAACTGGTGACGGTGTCAGAGCAGGTCGGGCTGGACCCGCAGTCGGGTTTGTATGGCGCTTTGCGCAAAAATGCCCATGAACTGGAGCAGGCGTTTGCCAGCATCCAGGACTTTGAACTCAGTACGCAGTTGCTGCAGCTGCGCCGTGCGGAAAAAGATTTTATGCTGCGGCTGGATCTCAAGTACCTGCAGACTTTTCAGCAGGGCCTGAACCAGTTTACCGGCTTGTTGCAGCAGAAAATCACTGATCCGGCCCAGGCTGGCAGTCTGATCACGAAAGCCCAATCGTATGGGACTGCCTTTGAGCAACTGGTGCAAGGGGAGCAGCAGATTGGTCTGGCACATGATCAGGGCCTGATGGGGCAGATGCGTCAGGCGATTCATCAGACCGAACAAAGCCTGGAACAAATGTCTGTGGCGTCATCCGCCGCCGTGGATGGTGCCACAAAAGCCAGCAAAACACTGGCCATCAGTCTTTTTGTGCTGGTGCTGATAGCGGTCATTGCGCTGGTTCTGCTGACCAGCCGCAGTATTCTGAAACCTATAGAAAAAGTCTGTGCCACTATAGGGCTGGTGCGCAAAGACAATGACTTTCGCCTGCGTATTGACGAAGAAGGGCAGGATGAAATGACCGGGCTGGCGCGGGATGTCAACCAGATGTTGTCCGATGTGCAGGATTTGGTCCGCAGTGTCAATCAGGCACTGACCATGCTGGATCAGGCCACAGCTGAACTGGCTCAATCCACCAGCGATACCAGCAAGGGCATGGCACAGCAACAGCTGGAAAGCGATATGGTGGCGACCGCTGTGACGGAAATGGGCGCCACAGTCAACGAAATTGCACAGAACACCGAACAAGCGGCACAAAAAGCCCAGGACACCAACCAGAACGCACAGCAGGGCCTGAACGCCGTGGAACAGACGGTGAGCCGCATTCAGCAGCTGGCGCAGCAACTGCAGCAGGCGTCGACTGTGTTGAATGAGCTGGAGCGTGACAGCGTGACCATAGGTCAGGTACTGGATGTGATCCGTGGTATTGCGGAGCAAACGAATTTGCTGGCGTTAAATGCGGCAATAGAAGCCGCCCGCGCTGGCGAACAAGGCCGGGGTTTTGCGGTGGTGGCCGACGAAGTACGCTCATTGGCGATGCGCACTCAGGAATCGACCGGCCAGATTGAACAGATTATTTCGGGCCTGCAGCAACGCACAGGGAACATAGTGCAAGTGATGCAACGTTGTCAGCAACAGGGCACAGAAAGCGCAGAACAGGCGGGTACCACTATCTCGTTACTGCGTCAGATCACCGGCGATGTCGGTCTGATTATGGATATGACCAGCCAGATAGCCACTGCAGTGGAGGAACAAAGCCTGGTCGCCGCCGACGTCAACAAAAATGTGGTGCGCATTCGCGATATCTCCGAACATTCGCTGGTGCTGGCGCAACAAAATGCGCAAACCAGCGAAGAAGTGGCCAGCCAGGCCAGCATGTTGCATCACACAGTCGACCGGTTTAAAGCCTGACCATGAAACGGCGTGCTGCTTTGCTGCTGGGGGCATGTGGTCTGTGGGTGCAGGCCGCCGATTTTATTGCGGTCACCGAGTCCATGCCACCCATGCAGCAGGAGCAAGATGGCGTTCTGAGCGGCGAAAATGTTGACAGGGTGCGTGCTGTGCTGAAACAAGCCGGTTTATCGGCTGAGTTTCGTCTTTATCCCTGGGCCAGGGCCTACAACATGGCGCAGCGTCAGTCCAAAGTGCTGATATTTGCCTTGGCAAGAACACCGGCCCGTGAAGCCAAATTCCATTGGATAGGCAAACTGGTGGAGTTCAGGCTGGGGTTGGTGCGGCTGAAACAACGGGGAAGCCCGCTGAATAGTCTGGAGCAGCTGAAACACAAAACCATTGCGGTACAACGGGAAGATTCGGCCTATCAGTGGTTAGTCCAGGCTGGGTTTGCTGAAGGCAAGCAGCTGATGGTGGCGGCCAACTCCGAACAAAGCTGGTGGTTACTGGCCAATGGCAAAGTAGATTACGTCCTGGAGAACCCGTTGTTTCTGCCCGAAATTGAACGGCGCAACCAACTACCACCTGGCAGCCTGGTGTTTGACTGGGCTATTCCTGAGTTGTCAGCCAGCGCTTATCTGGCCGCCAGCCTGGGCACCCCGCCCGAACTGGTGCAACGGCTGCAACAGGCTTACGGGCAGCTTAAGGAATAAACCTGACGGCTATCTGGTCGTCGCGGCTGCCATTGGCCTGTTTCACCTGCGTCAGATACTGCTGCCACAACTGCTGTTGCTGTTCGGCCAGTTCACGCAAATACCCCCAGCTGTACAGGCCGGTAAAATGGCCGTCGTCAAACACCAGCTTCACCGCATAATGCCCCACAGGCACAATAGAGTGAATAGCCACCTGTTTTTTATGCAGCACCAGTGTGGCCTGACCATGGCCACGCACTTCTGCTGAAGGTGAAAACACCCGCAGCAATTCGGCCGGCAAGGAAAACTGCTGGCCGTCACTGAACTGCACATCCAGTGTTTTGCTGTGGCGGTGGTAATGCAGCCGGGTCACGACTGCTTGGGGGGATGCCTGCTGCATTACAGAATAAAGCGGCTTAAGTCTTCGTCCTGCACCAGGCTGTCCAGGTGGCTTTCGACATAAGCGGCGTCTATGGTGATCTGCTGGCCCTGATGGTCGGCCGCGTCAAAAGAAATATCTTCCAGCAGTCGTTCCATCACTGTGTAAAGGCGACGGGCACCAATATTCTCCAGCCGTTCATTCACCTGCCAGGCGGCATTGGCAATGCGGGATATGCCATCTTTCGTAAACTGAATATTCACCCCTTCGGTCGCCAGCATCGCTATGCTCTGCTCAGTGAGCGAGGCTTTGGGTTCGGTCAGAATACGCTCGAAGTCGGCGGCGCTCAGCGCTTCCAGCTCAACCCGGATCGGCAAACGGCCTTGCAGCTCAGGCACTAAATCGGACGGTTTCGCCAGCTGGAAAGCCCCGGACGCAATAAACAGAATATGGTCAGTTTTGACCATGCCGTGTTTGGTATTGACGGTGCAGCCTTCAATCAATGGCAGTAAATCGCGCTGCACCCCTTCACGGGACACGTCCGGGCCACTGGTTTCGCCGCGTTTGCAAATCTTGTCAATTTCATCAATAAAGACAATGCCGTTTTGCTCCACCGCATCCAACGCTTTCAGCTTCAGCTCTTCCGGGTTGACCAGACGGGCGGCTTCTTCTTCCACCAGTTGTTTAAAGGCGTCTTTGATTTTCAGTTTGCGGCTTTTCTTTTTATCACTGCCCAGGTTCTGGAACATCGACTGCAGCTGAGCCGTCATTTCTTCCATGCCCGGCGGCGCCATAATTTCCACACCCACTTGTGGGGCGGCCAGGTCGATTTCAATTTCTTTCTCGTCCAGCTGGCCTTCACGCAGCTTTTTACGAAACACCTGGCGGGTGGAATTGTCGCTGTCGGACTGCTGCACCTGACCCCAGCTGTCGCGGGCCGGTGGCAGTAATACATCCAGAATACGTTCTTCGGCCGCTTCTTCAGCGCGGAACTTGTTTTTTGCCACTTCCTGCTCACGGAACATTTTCACCGCGCTGTCGGTCAGGTCGCGGATAATGCTTTCCACTTCTTTACCGACATACCCCACTTCGGTGAATTTGGTGGCTTCCACTTTAATAAAAGGTGCGTTGGCCAGTTTGGCCAGGCGGCGGGCAATTTCAGTTTTGCCAACCCCAGTCGGGCCAATCATCAGAATGTTTTTTGGGGTGACTTCCTGGCGCAAAGCCGGGTCCAGCTGCATCCGGCGCCAGCGGTTCCGCAGCGCAATGGCCACAGCGCGTTTGGCTTTGCTCTGACCAATAATATGGCGGTCCAGTTCGTGCACTATTTCACGGGGTGTCATATCAGACATAAGGCAGTCTCTTACAATTCTTCGATGGTCTGGTGATGGTTGGTGAACACACAAATATCACCGGCTATGGTCAGGCTCTTTTCGACAATGTCCCGCGCTGACAATTCAGTATTCTGCAGCAGCGCTGTGGCGCTGGCCTGGGCGTAAGGGCCGCCGCTGCCAATGGCAATCAGGTCATGCTCGGGCTGGATCACATCGCCATTGCCGGTAATGATCAGCGAGCAGTTGGCATCGGCCACTGCCAGCAAAGCTTCCAGCCGGCGCAGCGCCCGGTCCGTGCGCCAGTCTTTTGCCAGCTCCACGGCCGCACGCATCAGATGGCCCTGGTGCATCTCCAGTTTGGCTTCAAAGCGTTCAAATAAGGTAAAAGCATCGGCGGTGCCGCCAGCAAAACCTGCCAGCACCTTGCCATGGTACAAACGCCGCACTTTACGGGCATTGCCTTTCATCACAGTGTTGCCCAGTGACACCTGGCCATCACCGCCCAAGGCCACATGGCCGTTGCGACGTACAGAAACAATAGTGGTCATGATAAATCCGGTAAGGACAGAAACATGCTGATGAAGTGGGGCAGTGGCGGCCGCTTTTCAAGGTTGCGGCCGTTTTTATAACTGAGCTTGCCGCTTAAATGGCCGCTATCCGGCAATCTGCTACTTTTTGCCGGTTCAGCCGGCTTTTTTCGCTTTCGGCCTGCCGTTTACTGGCATAAGGCCCTAAAGTGACCCGAAAGAATACGCCGTTTTTGCCTTCAATACGCCGCACTGTTGAGGCATAACCGGCAAAGGCAATTTTGGCTTTGAGCTGCTCGGCAGTTTCTTCAGAGCGGTAGACCCCACAATACATTTCAAAAGGACCTTTGTTTTCCAGCTCTTCCACCTTGACCTGAATTTCTTTGTTTTCCAGCTCTTTAATGTACTGGTACGGCTCAGCTTTTGGTTTAGGTGGCAGTTCTTTTTGCGGCGTAATGGCCGCTCTTTTCGCCGGTTCAGGAATGGCGACAGGTTCACGGGTGCTTAAATGGTATAAAAACCAGGCGAACGCCAGCAGCAGCGCAGCAGCCAGCACCATCAAAGGCCAGGGGTAGGTTTTTGGCGGTGGTGCATTTTTCTTCGGGCGGGGCTTGGCCCGGCCAGCTTTGACATAATCGCGTTGAGGCATAACAACTACTAAAACAAGCTAAAACAGGCATTCTACTGAAGTTTTATGAAAAAGACAGGGTTGGGGTCAGAGTACTACTCTGACCCCAACTTGCAGGTTAGCTTAAATCCAGCGGGTCCACATCCAGTTGCCATTTGAGTTTGCGGCTCAGCGGCCAGTCTTTCACGCTGGCTACAGCCTGCGCTAAGGCCTGATGCAGCACCTTGCGGTCTTTGCAGAACAGCTGCAGTTGCCAGCGGTATTTACCGGCTTTGCGTTCCATAGGGCAGGCCAAAGGGCCGAGCAATTGCACGGTCGGAAATGCCGCCAGCAGCTGCGCCAGTTGCTGCAGCCATTGCTGACATAGCTCCAGCTGCAGTGCTTCGGTGCGAAACAGCGCCAGATGCATATAAGGTGGCAACTGGGTGGACTGTCGCTCCAGCAAGGCGCTGCGGGCAAAAGAGGCATAGCCATTTTGAATCACGTCCTGCAGCAGCGTATGGCCGGGGTAATGGGTTTGCAGCAACACGGTGCCGGGTTCAACGCCGCGGCCTGAGCGACCGGCCACCTGCGTCAGCAGCTGCGCCAGTTGCTCAGGGGCACGAAAATCACTGCTGTACAAAGCGCCGTCCACATCCACAATGACTGCCAGTGCCACATTGGGAAAATGGTGGCCTTTGGCCAGCATCTGGGTGCCGACAATCAGCTGTGGCTCACCCTGCTGAATTTGCTGCAGTGCCTGATCCAGGCTGCCTTTGCGCCGCGTCGAATCCCGGTCCAGCCGGGTAATAGGCACCTTTGGGAACAGCAGCTGCAGCTGCTCTTCCAGTTGCTCCGTGCCCTGACCGACGGTCGATAACTGGGTGCTGCCACAGCTGCCGCACTGGCGTGGCACTGCTTTGATAGTGCCGCAGTGGTGGCACACCAGCTGGCGGCTTTGTTTGTGGTAGGTCATAAAGGCGCTGCAGCGCTGGCATTCGGTCAGCCAGCCGCACTCATGGCAAATCAGCGCCGGGGCAAAACCACGGCGGTTTAAAAACAGCAGCACCTGACGGCCCTTGTCCAGGCATTGCTGAATACGCTGACGGGTGAGGCCAGCCAGGCCTGCCTGCATCACCTGCTGTTTTAAGTCCACCAGTTCCACTTTGGGGACTGCCTGGCCTGTGGCGCGCTCTGGCAGTGGCAATGGGAAAAACCGGCCGGCCTGCACATTGGCCAGGCTTTCCAGGCTGGGCGTGGCCGAGCCCATCAGCACCGGCAGCTTTAACAATGAGGCGCGTTTAATGGCTAAATCGCGGGCGTGGTAACGAAAGCCATCCTGCTGCTTAAAAGACGCATCATGTTCTTCGTCCAAAATCAGCAGCTGCAGCCTGAAAAAAGGCAAAAACAATGCCGAGCGGGTGCCAATCAGAATCGCCAAATCGCCGGTCTGACAACGCTGCCAGACGGTAAAACGCTCGAGGTCAGTCATATTGGAATGCCAGACCCCGACCGGCACCGCAAAACGCTGCTCAAAACGCGCCAGGGTTTGTGGCGTCAGGCCAATTTCCGGCACCAGCACCAGCACCTGGCCGCCGGCGGCGACCACAGGGCTGATGCTTTGCAGGTAGACTTCAGTTTTACCCGAGCCGGTGACGCCATCCAATAAAAAGGTGGCGAATTGCCCAAGGCTTTGGGTCACCCGGCTGACCGCCAGCGCCTGCGCCGGGTTCAGCGGCAACGCTTTTTGCGCTTCCGGCTGGGGTGCATAAGGCCCATAAGGCAGCTCAATGGTTTGGGCATACTGCAGTTCTAAAAAGTAATTCAGGTCGCTGCGGCTGAACTGGCCCGCCAGGGCTTGCTGCTCTGGTGCAGTTTTTAGCAGCTGCCACAGTGCCAGGCGTTTCGGGGCCCGTTTAAATTGTTGCTCGTCCAGCGCGTTGCCCGCGTCGGTGAGCTGGTAACGCACAGTGCGGATGGGGTCGGCATTTTTACCTTCACGCAGCAGCGCGGGCAAGGCGCTGGTCAGCACTTCGCCCTGCGGATGGTGGTAATAATCGGCGGCAAACGACAATAACTGGCGTAAATCGGGCGCCAGCACAGGGCTGTTGTCCAGCACCTTCAGCACAGCTTTTAACTGCTCAGCAGGGTAGTGATCGACCGGCTGCAGTTGCCAGACAATGCCAATCAGCTCGCGGTTGCCAAAAGGCACCAACACCCGGCAGCCCGGACAAACCGGCTCAGACTCAGGCAACAGATAATCAAAATGTTGACGCAGCGGCAGCGGCAAGGCCACCCTAAGCACAATCACAACAGTTTTCCCGCATAAAAACAGGTGTTTAGTCTACTGAGGCCTTGGCCTGAACGCCATCGAAAAGAAATGCCTGGCCCAGTTGTTTTTTTAGGTTGAAACTTCAGCAGCTATCCATTAAGCTACGCGCCCTAAATTCACTGTAATACGTATGGTGTCTGACACATGGGTGATCAGATAGCGATACGGCCTAACGAGGTAACGCCATGAAACCAGGTATCCACCCGGAATACAAAGAAATCACTGCAACTTGTACTTGCGGTAACAGCTTCAAAACACACTCTGCTCTGTGCAAAGACATCCACTTGGACGTTTGCTCAGCTTGCCACCCGTTCTACACTGGTAAGCAGAAAGTGGCTGACGTAGGTGGTCGTGTTGACCGCTTCAAAAAACGCTTCAGCGTTCTGGGTGCCCGTTAATACTGGCGACCGACTTAAGAAAAAAAGCACCGCAAGGTGCTTTTTTTATGTCTGCCATCCCTGGCAGACCCCCTTCGGGCCAGTGCTTCGCACTGTTAAAAATCGTTCCTGACGATTTTTTATGTCAGCCGTCCTTGGCTTAGCGCGGGCGGGTCAAGACCCGCCCCTACAGCCAGCGTTCGATACACCGCATTGAAATCACCTGAGTTGCATCTATTGGCGTAGGGGCGTAGCTTGCTGCGCCCGTTCAAGACCCGCCCCTACAGCCTGCATTCGATCCTCAGCATTCAACGACGTAGGGGCGTAGCTTGCTGCGCCCATTCAAGACCATTAGCAAAGCAGTAATTGGTTACTGCGTAGTGAGCAATATAAAAGTGAGCGCGGGAGGCGCGAACGGGCGAACGCAGTAGTAACCTTTTGCTGATTTGCCTGAGTCTGATGCCCGTATTGAGCTTTGGCATCCACTGGTTACTCAAAAATGTTCATTTTTGCCGATTTGTTTAATCAAAATTGAAATATTCATCAAATCTTTACCGTTTTTGCTGCTGTGTTCTGCGGCCGAGTCCGATATAGTAAAAACAGAACAGCCATAATAATGACGGTATGGATACAACTTTTTTCTTTGGTGACTGCCAGGTAGACCCCAAAGCCAACACAATCCGCTTCGGTAAACAGCAAATCCCCGTCGAGCCTAAGGCCATGGATGTGCTGGTTTTTTTGTGCAGTCATGCCGGAGAGGTGTTAAGCGCCGACCAGATTACCCAACACTGCTGGCCTGAAGTGATAGGCGACAACCCGCTGCACAAAACTATTACCGCCTTGCGTAAAGCGCTGGGCGACAGCGCCACCAGCCCTGTTTATATCGAAACCATCCGCAAACGCGGTTACCGCACTGTCGCACCAGTGCGTTTTCCGGTGGGCCAGTTGCAGTTGGTCGAATCGACCCCCTGGCAACAAGGCTCGCCTTTCCCCGGCCTGCGGGCCTTTGACGCCAGCCATGCCCAGGTATTTTTTGGCCGGGGCAAAGCCATAGACGCTTTGTTGCAGGCCATTGCCCGCCAGGTCAATTTAGGCCGGGCGTTTTGCCTGGTATTAGGGCCCAGCGGCAGCGGTAAATCGTCGTTAATTCAGGCCGGTGTGCTGCCCAATTTGCAGCAGGAAACCGGTTACCACGGCGTGCGGGTGTTGTCGGCCAGCAGCCTGGATTTAGCCGACGTGGCCCCCGGCCGTTTATTCACTGAGCTGGCCAGCGCCATGCTGGACTGGGAGCTGGACGACAAACCTGTGTTTGTTGGCGAAAGTGCCGACAGCCTGGCCGAAAAACTGGCGTTCTCTTCAGAGCAAGTGCTGTTTCGTTGCCTGGCCCTGCTGAAACCTTACCAGCAGCACAAAAGCCGGCTGGCGCTTTTTATTGACCGGCTGGAAGTGCTGTTGTCAGCACCGCAGTTCAGCCCCGACGAGCGCCAGCAGTTTGTGGCCTTATTGGACCAACTGGCGCAAAGCGGTGCTGTGCTGGTGTTATGTGCCTGTCGTAACGAGTTTTACCCACAGCTGGCCACCTACCCGGCGCTGATGGCCGACAAACAGCGCGGCGCGCATTTTGACTTAGAGCCACCCAGTAAGCTGGAACTACAACAGATGATCCGCCTGCCAGCGCTGGCGGCCGGGCTTAGCTGGCAAACCGACCCGGTTAGCGGTATTGCGCTGGACGAACAACTGTGCAATGAAGCCGCCGACAACCCGGACGGCCTGCCGATGTTGCAGTATTTGCTGCAGCAGTTGTACTTAAAACGCAGTGAACAAAACCAGCTGTTATGGGCTGTGTACGAACAGTTGGGCGGGATGGAAGGCGCCATAGGCCAAACCGCCGAGCAGGTGTTAAGCCAATTGAGCAGCAACCAGCAAGCCGCCTTGCCCACTGTGTTGTCACTGCTGGTCACCTTACGTGACGACGAGCAGGTGGTCACCAGCCGCAGCGCGCCCTGGTCGGCACTGCAAAACAGCGAGCAACAACAGCTGGTGCAGGCGCTGGTTAATCAGCGCCTGCTGGTGTCACACCTGGACGACACCCGCCCCAGTTTCAGCATTGCCCATGAAGCGCTGCTGCGGCGCTGGCCTCGCGCCAGCGACTGGATAACCGCGCATTACCAGGCGCTGGCAGTAAAAAGCCGGCTGGTGCAACAAAGCAAACGTTGGCAACAGGAGCAGCAACACAGCGCTTATTTGCTGGCTGAAGGCAAACCTTTGCAGGAAGCCCAGTGGGTGCAGGCGCAGGGCTCGGTACTGCTGGAGCCCGACATTCGCCGTTATATTCAGGCATCCGCCAGCAAAGCCAACAGCAAACGCTGGGCCCGGCGTGGTCTGATGCTGCTGTTGTCGCTGTTAACTCTGCTGGCGGTGCTGATGAGCCTGCGCAGTTTTCAGGCCGAAAAAGACGCCCAGCAAAAGCGGCTGGCGGCCGAAAACCTGGTGGGGTTTATGGTGGGTGGTTTTGCCGACAAGCTGCGGCAAATAGGCCGCATGGACTTACTCGACGGCATCAGCAATAAAGCGCTGCAGTATTTTACCGACTTTACCAGCGCCGGCTCAGGCCAGTATTTAAGCCTGGAATCGCGCCTGCTGCATGGCCAGACGCTGGAAGCCATGGGCGAAGTGGCCTATTCCCGCGGCAAAACCGACGAAGCCACCACAGCTTTATTGGCGGCGCGCGAGCAACTGACTGCTGTATTAAAACAGCAGCCAGATAACCTGGAGCTGCTAAAAACCCTGGGTGCCAACGCCTTTTGGTTGGGCCAAATGCCGTACGACAATAAAGACTGGGCTGGCGCTTTGCCTTATTTACAGCAATACCACGACTACAGCGCTCGTATGCTGCAGCTGGCACCCAACGATTTTGATGCGGTGATGGAGCTGTCTTACGCCACTAATTCATTAGGCTCAGTGGCAATGAAACAACAGCAGTTTGATGTGGCTGTAAGCTATTTTGAAAAATCACTGGAGTTAAAGCTTAAAGCCCAACAAATATCACCTGACCACAGCACTTTAAAAGCGGATATTGCGGATAGCCGTTCATGGTTGGCCAGTGCGGCTATGACACAGGGGAATTTGGATAAGGCGATATCGATGCACTTGCAGATTCAGGCAGAATTTGAACATCCAAACAAAGGTACGATTTCCGATGCCTACTTGTTGTACAGAGTGTTTAACAGTTATGCCATATTGTCGACTATTTACGGATATCAGGGCTTCACTAAAAGGTCCTTTGATTTGGCATATCAGGCTTTTGAGTTGCTGCAGCAAGCGCTTGGTCAGGACCCTGAAAATAAGGGGTGGCAAAATGATTTGTTTAATCAAAAAGTGAAGTTAATGGTGCTTAATGGGCATATGCACGACTCTAGAGTTAGTTATACCCCTGAAACGCTAATGGAAGAGCTTGAAGCGAAAAGAAACGAATTCAGCAGTGAGCGGCATTACCTTAGGCTTAAAAATAGCCTACTACTAGAATCTGCAAACTACTACTTTGCGAAGGGGGTACAGCAGAAGGGGGCTGAGTTAGCGTCGCAGGCTATAGCTGCGTACCGGAAGCTTTATGCTGATGATTCCAAAAATCAAGGTATTGCACTTGCTTTGGCTGAGACTGAATTATTAGTGGCATTCAATTACAAACAACATCGTCAATTAAAACAAACTCAAGAATCCTGTTACAGAGCAAAAGAATTACTCGCTCCTCTGCAACAAAGGGATAAGAAGCCGCACCTTATTCAGCCATATGCCACAGCTCTTCAATGTTTGAATGAATTGGATCAGCATTCTGATGTGCAGCAGCTTGTCCAACAATCAGGTTTGGTGTTAGGCGAGCTTTAGTTTTTTATAACCCAAGGAGAACATAATGAATCCAACCAACTTAATTCAGGGCCCTGTTATTGAGGTGCTTATTAGCCTGAACGACAATCAGGAACCGCAGATCACTTATATGCAGGACGGCGCAGTAGCCTCAGGCAGTATTGTTGTGACTTGTGGCGAAACCATTACTTACCGTTTAGTTAATTCACCTGGTTATGCTTTTGTTGGTGCAGGTTTTTTAACACCAAATGACCATATTATTGATGCGGTGCAGGTATCGGCCGATGGCCAGGAACTGGTATTAATGGACGAAGACCAAGTGAAAGGCGTTACTAAATTTCAGCTGATCTTTACCAACCCAACCAATAGCTTGTTGTTATTAAGCCCAGACCCACAAATTGTTAATAAAGACGAAGAACCGCCTTTGTCATAAGCCGCTGTGTTGTTATGGTGCAAAGCCCCAGCCGGGGCTTTTCCTTGACCAGTTACTAATTAAGCTTTGTTTTCCAGCGAACTAGTCAGAATAAAACCCCGCTTTCCTATCAAATTACTCCGGAAGCTTGGCAGAAGATTGTGTTTTAGTTGAATAAAATCAGTAACTTAATCTGGAAGGTAACCAGAAGGTTTAAAGGGGGTGGATTTTTTATAGTGTGCTTATCAACACAAGGCCAGCAGGGCCCAGGGAGCGCACATAATGAAAACATCCACAGACACTTTTCCTCCATTTCCGGAAAAAACCACCGCCGATGCAGGCACCAATGTGCTGGCCTTTCACCCGCAGCAAGGCAGCCTGGCCGATTTACCGGCTGAACCCAAAGCCTCAGCCAAAGCTGCTGTCAGCCCGCCAGTCGCTGCATCGCAGCAAGCCCCTGCGCCGCAACCAAGCCCAGCACAACCTCAGCCAGCCAACCCGGCACAGCAGCAGCTGAATACTGCATTGCTGTGGGTGCATGCCATGGTGGATGCGGCGGTACTGGTGAATGCCAAAGGCAAAATTTTAGGCATTAACCGCTTTGCCGCCCGTTACCTGGGCACGACGCCAGATGCGTTAATGGGCCACTGCTGGCCAGATTTTCTGCTCAAACGCCACCAGCCGCGGTATTTAAGCCTGGTCGATTCGGCGTTAAAAGAGCTGTCGTCGCCGCAACATGGCCTGGCGGAAGTCAGCCTGATTAAAGTGAACGGCGAGCTGAAGGACGTGGAACTCAGTGTGTCACGCCTGCCGCTGGCCGAACCCACCTGGCTGGTGCTGATGCGCGATTTAAGCTTTTACAAAGAAGAATGCCTGAAGCTGCATATGCTGGCGTCCACCGACGCGTTAACGGCACTGCCCAACCGTCGCTTCTTCGACCAGCAGTTGCAGCAGCAGTGGCAGGAATGCCAGAGCAAACAAAGCCCGCTCAGTGTGCTGGTGATTGACGTGGATTTCTTTAAACAGTTTAACGACGAGCACGGCCATGTGCAGGGCGACGAATGCCTGCGCCGGGTAGCTGCCGCCATTTCGCTGGCCTTGCCTGCGGGCGTGGGGCTGGTGGCCCGCTATGGTGGTGAGGAATTTGCCATGTTGTTGCCGCACCACAATGCGCAGATGGCACAGCAAGTGGCGCTGAATGTGCAGCGTAAGGTGCAGCAGCTGGATTTCAGTGAACAAGGCCTGTCTGCTGAGGTGACTGTGTCGGTCAGTCAGGGCATTGCCACGGAAAGCCGGGGCTTGTACCCCAACGCCCAGGCGTTGCTGGCAGCGGCTGACACCGCGCTGTACCGCGCCAAAAGCGAAGGCCGTGACCGTATTGGCCAAAGCTGCTAAGGGCTTTGGCTTTTCAAAGGTAAACCGCGGCGGTTGCCAAATTGGGCATCGCCGTTACAATCGAAGGTTTTGGGGTAAACAGATAAGGCCTTCTGATGAGTAAACAACATTCTGCTGGTTTTCTGGCGCTGGTCAATGACGCCAAAAGCCGGGTGACTGAACTCAGCATAACCGACTTGCAGCAGTTTAACCGGCCTTATGTGCTGGTGGATGTACGCGAAGACCACGAATGGCAGGCCGGGCACTTACCCGGCGCTTTGCATTTGGGCAAAGGCATTCTTGAACGTGATATTGAAAAAGCGGTGCCGGACCTGCAGCAAACCCTGGTGTTGTATTGCGGTGGCGGTTTTCGCTCGGCTTTAGCGGCCGATATGCTGCAAAAAATGGGCTACAAAGACGTACTCAGCCTGGCCGGTGGTTACAGCGCCTGGGTAGCCGCCGATTTGCCTTTGCATCAGCCGGGGGCTTAACGAAGGCGGGCCTGCAGGGCGGGCGCAGCAAGCTACGCCCCTACAGAATTAAACGATGCGTTACGTAGGGCAGGGTTTTAACCCTTCCGAACCAGAGAAGACCGAAAGGCAAAGCATCAGATACACCAGTGACGGCCGCCCAATCTCCCGTAGAGGCGAGCCGATGAAAAACGATGATTTGAGGTTTTAAACTGGAGGGTGTTTGAGTGAGGCATGGTATTGCCGAACGAGTTACTCCAGCGCCTCAAATCATTGAATTTTCAGCGGGCTTTATGCGGACTGCGTCCTTCCCTTCGGGCCAGCTAAAGCTGTTCAGCGCAAGCGCTGTCGAGCCAAACCGGGTCGCCTTTTCTTTGGATACTTTCTTTTGGCGAAGCAAAAGAAAGTATTTCGCCTAGGGCGAAGCAATCATGTTGATGACTCAAAAGAAACATCTTTAGAAATGACAATGCCAGTCAGCTGCACTGACTGGCATTGGGCCGTAGGGGGGTAACCCTCCCGAACTGACGCCGAATTACTTCAGCAGAGAATCGCTTAAATGCGGGCGCATGGTTTTCAGCATATTGCCCAGCAGTTTCGGGCTGGCCGCTACTGTGTTGCCGCTGCGCAGGTAGTTGTTGCCACCGGCAAAGTCGCTGACCAGACCACCGGCTTCACGCACCAGTAAATCACCGGCGGCAATGTCCCATGGCTTTAAGCCAATTTCCCAGAAACCATCCATACGGCCAGCAGCCACGTAGGCTAAATCCAGCGCGGCAGAACCGGCGCGACGCACGTCAGCGGCGTCTGTGATAAAGCTTTTAAAGGTGGCCAGGTAAGCATCCATATGGTGCTTTTGTTTAAAGGGGAAGCCAGTGGCTAACAGGGCGCCGTTAATGTCTGGCAGGTTGGTGGTACGGATACGGCGGCCGTTTAATTGGGCGCCGGCACCCCGGCTGGCGGTAAAGACTTCGCCGCGCAGCGGGTCAAATACCACGGCTTGTTCGGTGCGGCCATTGACACGCAGCGCAATAGAAACGGCAAAATGAGGAATGCCTTTGATAAAGTTGGCGGTACCATCGAGCGGGTCGATGATCCATTGGTAATCGCTGTTGTTGTTGCTGTGTTCGCCAAACTCTTCGCCGATAATATTATGGTCTGGGAATGACTTGCGCAAAACGGCCACAATGGCGTGCTCTGCTTCCTGGTCAACGTTGGTGACAAAATCGTTGGTGCCTTTCTGGCTGGTCTGTACCCGGTCTAACTCGCCATAAGCTTTGGCGATAATATTACCCGCGCTGCGCGCAGCACGAATGGCGATGTTTAACATCGGATGCATAAGCGATTACCTTATTGTATAAAGAACAGTCAAAAGAGCGGCGCGTATTGTAGCGGCTCAGCACAAAAAGTAAAGCAAATTCAGGGGCGGTGTTTTTGCAGTTTACGCTGCAGGGTACGGCGGTGCATATTCAGTAATTTCGCGGTTTGCGACACATTGCCTTGCTGCTGCTCCAGCACCCGCTGAATATGTTCCCACTCCAGTTGCTCTGGCGATAACAATGCGGTGCTGTTGTCTGGCTGCGGCGCACCTTCGAGCGCGGCCAGCAGCAAGGCAAAATCCAGAGGTTTGGTCAGGTAGTCGTCGGCACCGGCTTTTACGGCCTGCACCGCCGTGGCAATGCTGGCAAAGCCGGTCAGCAGTAAAATGCGGCAGTGCGGCAGGGCCTGGCGCAGCGGGGCAATAAAATCCAGCCCTGACTGTGGGCCAAAACGTAAATCCAGCAGGTACGCATCGGCCTGGCTGTCCACCAGCGCTTGCGGGCTTTGTGGCTGGCTAAAGCTCTGCACCTGATGGCCTTGCTGTTCCAGCCGCCGGCTTAAGGTGCGGATTAAGGTTTCGTCGTCGTCCACTAACACCAGTTTCATCGCGTTTTCGCCCCGGCAAAAAAAATTTCTGTGCAGCTGCCACCCTCCGGCAGGTTGTAGCGTTTCACCTGGGCGCCTAAACGTTGCAGCGAGACGGTGGCCAGAAACTGGCCCAGCCCCAGGCCCTGTTCACTGGGTTGTACGACCCGGCCCAGTTGCTGCAGTTGTTGTTCACTCAGGCCGGGGCCAAAGTCGCGGATGCGCAGCAGTACTGTGCCGTTCTGGCTGGTCAGGTCCAGCTCCAGCTGATTGCTGTCACACTGGGCGCTGGCGGTGGCCGCGTTGTCCAGCACATTAAACAAAGCAGCGGTAATGCTTAAGGCTTCGCTGACCGGCTGAGCGGAACCGTCGTGCTGGTGGCGCAAACTGGCGCTGATCTCAGGCCGGCTGACCAGCCAGAGCTGCAGGCTTTGTGACAGCAGTTGGGTAAGATCCTGCGGCTGTTCATCCCGTAACTGCTGCGCACTGTGGCGCAGCTGCTGCACCAGCGCACTGCATTTATCCAGCTGGGTCAGCATATCTTGCTTCAGCTCGGTGGGTAGTGGGTGTTCCTGCAGTTCGTCGGCCAGCAGGGTGAGGTTTTGCAGTGGGGTGGCCAGATCGTGGGCCGCATTGGCCGCATAAGTGGCCACCACCAGCAGCTGTTCGTGTTGCGCCTGCTGGTGGTGTAACTGCGCCAGCTGGTTATTCTGCCGGCGGATCTGTTGGGTCTGCGAGCTGATAAACCAGCTGACGATCAGCGCCGAAACGGTAAAACCCCACCACATCTGCTGTAAATGCTGGGCCATGGCTTCGCTCTGGTGGTGCATCGCGTGCGGGTTGCTGCTGAGCTGCCACTGGGTCAGCAGGCTGTAACAGCAAATAGCCAGCGCGGCAAACAACTGGCTGGACAGAGGCGGCAATAACATAGCGCTGACCGCCACCGGCAGCAGTAACACTGCTGTCAGGCCATTGCTGGCACCACCGCTTTGTGCCAGCTGCAAGGTCATCACGGCAATATCCAGCAGCAGCGCTAAAGCCGCCAGTCGCAGCGGGTAGCTGGCGTGTCGGCTCAGCCGGTCAAGCACAGGGTTGGAGAGCAGATGCAAGACTGCCAGGCTCAGCAATAAGGGCCAGGACCAGACGGGCTGGTCAATCAGCCAGGCAAACAGCAAGGCTGCTGCTTCCAGTGCCAGCAGGCCCCAACGAAAACGGATGAGTTGCATCAGCGGATGATCAGGGGTTGGCATGCCAAAAGCCGGGCTCCGGGAAAGCAGGTCAGAACTGACAGCAGTCTAACGGATACGGCGCTGTTGGGGAATGCGGCAAAAAGTCGCAGAGGCAACCGAAACCTTGCTGGTCATACGGCTGTCATTTAGCTTGGTTAGAGTGCCGCGCAACAAAACTGGAGGCGAAAGCGCGATGAAATCTGTGTTGTATCTGATGCGGCATGCAACGGCCGATGTACGTTCGGGCCTGGTGGATGATATGGATAGGTGCCTGAATGAAAAAGGCCGGTTGCAGGCGCGGCGTGTGGCGGCCTTTATGCAAAAACACCAGCTGATCCCGGATAAAATTTTGTGCAGCCCTTATGCCAGAGCGGTGCAGACCGCGGCGCTGATGCGCAAAGATTTAGAGCTGACCGAAGCCGTCGCTGAGCAGGACTGGTTAGCGCCCGGTACTGCTGCAGAGCTGATGGCACAACAGATTAAAGCCCAGTTGACCGATGGGCAGGCGCTGCTGGTGGTGGGGCATGAGCCCGAGCTAGCTATGCTGATCCAGCAGTTGCTGGGGTTGTCGGCGGCTTTTGTTGAACTGAAAAAGGCCTCGTTAAGCTGCCTGGAGTTTGACCACGACCCCGGCCTGCCGGTGCGTCTCGCCTGGAGTATTCCAGCGCGTTTAATGGGTTAAACCACCAAAATGAATGGGGTCAGAGTACTACTCTGACCCCATTCATTTTTAGCTGTATTCCGGTGCGCTTCATGGGCTGATTGGCTGTCGCTGTGACGGAGTCTTGTGCTAAGTTACGCGCTGTTAACATTTTACCTCTGATAAGGATATCCAGATGCAAAAGCTGTATGCGTTTTGTCTTGTATTGTTTCTGCTGGCGGGCTGTAGCAGTACGCCGCAATCCAACCCACACTTTAGCCAGTTACACAGAGCCCGCATGGGCCACGCCGCTGTGCCCATTGGCGACCAGATTTATGTGCTGGGTGGCAGCAACGACAGTGGTTTTCTTGGCGATGTGGAAGTAATAGACACCCAGAGCGGCCAGGTGCGCCAGCTCAGCAGTAAACTATTGCCCCGGCGTTATTTCTCAGCGGTGTGGGATGGCAAAGAATCCATTTATATTCTGGGCGGCGAGGTTGCACTGAAGAACGTGGTGTCGTTGGAGCGGCGGGTGGAAGTGCTGAATATCCGCAGTGGTGAAGTGAGCTTTGCGCCGAATTTGCCGGAACCCACCCGGATGAATGCCGCAGTGCGGCTGAACCATGAAATTTGGGTGTTGGGCGGTTCTGATGCACACAAAGGCACCCTGACAGCCCGCGATTTAGTGGCGGTTTACAATTTAAAGCGCGGCAGCTGGCGGCGCGGCCCAGTGATGGCAACTGGCAAAGATGTGGAACTGGCCGAACTCAATGGTCAGCTCTATCTGGTGGGCGGTTATAACGGTAAGACTGGGTTAAATACGGTGGAACGGCTGGACAGCTCCAACCATAGCTGGCACGCCGAGCCTGACCTGCCGCAGGCTACCAGTGCCAATGCGGTGGCGAGTTGTGACAACACCTTGGTGAGTTTTGGTGATTACCAGCAAATGGACAGAGTGATGCTGTGGCAGCCGGGCCGTGCCGGCTGGCAGCAACTGCAGCTTCCGATGGTACCGGCGCGTCATGCTTCAGCGGTGCGGGTCAACAACAGCCTGTATCTGATTGGTGGCAATACAGGTAGCAGTGGGCCTTATGTGGGCGCAGTGCAGCGGTTTGACTGTGCTGAGTTACTGGCCGCCGCCGGGCTGTGATATCGGTCTGAGCGCCAATAAAAAAGGGCAGAGTTTAACTCTGCCCTTCGTTTTTACGTCAGGATTAGTGACGGAAGTGGCGCACGCCGGTAAATACCATCGCCATGCCGTGTTCGTCGGCAGCGGCAATGACTTCAGCGTCGCGCATGGAACCACCTGGCTGGATCACGGCGGTGATGCCAGCGGCGGCTGCGGCGTCGATACCATCGCGGAACGGGAAGAAAGCGTCAGACGCCATCACAGAACCTTTCACTTCCAGGTTTTCGTCAGCCGCTTTAATACCGGCAATTTTCGCACTGTAAACGCGGCTCATCTGGCCGGCACCGACGCCAATGGTCATGCTGTCTTTCACGTAGACAATGGCGTTGGATTTGACGTACTTGGCCACTTTCCAGCAGAACATTAAATCACGCAGCTCGTCCGCCGTTGGCTGACGTTTGGTCACAACTGTTAAATCGCTTGCGCTGACCATCTTCTGGTCACGGTCTTGCACCAGTACACCACCGTTCACGCGTTTGATATCAAAACCCGTGGTTTTGCTATTCCACTCGCCACAAACCAACAGGCGCACATTGGGTTTTTTCGCCACTACGGCGGCCGCTTCGGCAGTGGCTGTGGGGGCAATAATCACTTCAACAAACTGACGGCTGACAATGGCTTCGGCAGTGGTCGCGTCCAGCTCACGGTTAAAGGCAATAATGCCGCCGAAAGCGGAAGTCGGGTCGGTTTTGTAAGCGCGCTCATAGGCCGCCAGAATGCTGTCGCCAATGGCCACACCACAAGGGTTGGCGTGTTTGACAATCACGCAGGCCGGTTCGGCGAATTCTTTGACACATTCCAGCGCTGCGTCGGTGTCGGCAATGTTGTTGTACGACAGCTCTTTGCCTTGCAACTGAGTGGCGCTGGCTACTGACGCTTCCTGAATGTTGCTTTCTACATAAAAGGCTGCGGCCTGGTGGCTGTTTTCGCCGTAACGCAGGTCTTGTTTTTTCACAAACTGCGCGTTAAAGGTGCGTGGGAACTGGCTTGGCTGGGCGTCGGCCACATTATAGGCTGGCAGCATGGTGCCGAAGTAATTGGCAATCATGCCGTCGTACTGGGCTGTGTGTTCAAAAGCGCTGATGGCCAGGCTGAAGCGCAGGGCGTGCGTGGTGGCGCCGTTGTTGGCTTCCAGCTCGGCCAGTACTTTGGCGTAGTCGCTGGCGTTCACCACAATGGTCACGTCTTTGTGGTTTTTCGCGGCAGCGCGCACCATGGTCGGGCCGCCGATGTCGATATTCTCTACCGCGTCTTCCAGGGTGCAGCCTGGTTTAGCCACAGTCTGAGCAAAGGGATACAGGTTCACCACCACCAGGTCGATAGGCGCGATCTGGTGTTGTGCCATCACGGCTTCGTCGGTACCACGACGGCCTAAAATGCCGCCATGCACTTTCGGATGCAGGGTTTTCACCCGGCCATCCATAATTTCCGGGTGGCCTGTGTAGTCAGATACTTCAATCACTGGAATGCCCTGGTCGGCCAGCAGTTTGGCGGTGCCGCCGGTGGACAGTAATTCCACGCCGCGCTGGTGCAGCGCTTTGGCAAACTCAACAATACCGGTTTTGTCAGACACACTTAATAAAGCGCGACGGATTGGACGAGCTGCGTTCATTGGATCATTCTCCGCTGTAATGGTTAATTCGGACCAGCGCTACTGTGTTTCACAGCTTTGGGACAACAAAACAGCCTGGACATAAGCATAGAGAAAAAGGCTTTGCTGTGTCGCTGGGATCGCTGGTGACATCCCTTATTTATTCAACGTATTCTTTAAAGTGATTCCGCTAAGTATTTGGCGTTGCAGCAAGGCGGCAAGGATTCGAGTCCTCCACTATGTGACTGGGCGAGAATCCGCAGCCAACGACGCTGCAGCGTCAAGTACAACGGGAAAAAACAAAAAAGCACCCGAAGGTGCTTTTTGGCGGGACTTCTCCCGCAGGGGCATTAACTCATGCCGTACTGTTTCAGCTTCTTACGCAGCGTACCGCGGTTGATGCCCATCAGGTTGGCGGCGCGGGTCTGGTTGCCGCGGGTGTACTTCATCACTTCTTCTAACAATGGCTTTTCTAATTCAGATAACACCAGCTCATACAGGTCATTGACGTCCTGACCATTTAATTGCTGTAAGTAGTTCGCCACTGCCTTCTGAACCGCGTTGCTCAGAGGCTGCGGTTTTTCCTGAGTCTGTACATGGGCATTGGTGATAAATGGCGAAGTCACGTTTTGATTAAACATTGCCTATTCTCTTTTACGTTAGGTTGCTGCTAGTTGTTCGAAATACACATTAAGTGCATCCAGCTGGACATGGCCCAGCTCGATGCCATTAAACTCACTGCGGAACACGCCTTCGCTGTCATGTTCTGCCAGGTACCAACCCACATGCTTGCGGGCTATACGCGGGCCTAACACCTCTCCATACAACTGGTGTAAACCGCGGACATGCTCCAGCATGATATCCCGCACTTCGCTGATGGCCGGAGCCGCCAACGTCTGGCCTGTGGCCAGATAGTGCACCACTTCACGGAAAATCCAGGGACGCCCCTGAGCCGCACGACCAATCATGATGGCGTCGGCTCCAGTGTAATCCAGCACAAACCTGGCTTTTTCCGCTGTGGTGATGTCGCCATTGGCGATCACCGGAATGGACACATTTTGTTTGATCGTGCGGATCGTGTCGTACTCCGCCTCTCCTTTATACATACAGGCTTTGGTGCGGCCATGCACAGCCAGCGCCTGTATGCCATTGTCTTGGGCAATCCGGGCTATGTGCACCCCGTTGCGGTGCTCCGGATCCCAGCCGGTACGGATCTTTAAGGTGACTGGTACTTTGACCGCATTCACCACAGCGCGGACGATTTGTTCAACCAGCTCCGGGTATTGCAGCAGGGCAGAGCCCGCCAGTTTTTTATTCACCTTTTTGGCCGGACATCCCATATTGATGTCGATGATCTGGGCGCCGTGTTCCACATTAAACACGGCCGCTTCGGCCATCTGCTCCGGGTCCGCACCTGCGATCTGAATCGAGCGAATGCCACTTTCATCCTGATGTGTCATCCGATTTAGCGATTTTTCGCTTTGCCAGACCAAAGGATTGCTCGACATCATTTCTGACACAGCTAAAGCTGCGCCAAAACGTCGGCAAAGCTCGCGAAAAGTGTAATCTGTCACTCCGGCCATCGGAGCACAAATCACATTGTTCTCAAGTTGGTATGGACCTATGCGCACCGCTAAAACCAAGGCTCGACCCTGAAGGGGCGCCAAGTTTACGGATTTTTGCCAACAATGCAAAGGTTATTATTTAAACAAAATTTCAAATTTATAGCGGTTTGCCGGGTTGACAATCGCTAAAGGGCTGAAATTTCGACTTTCAAAAAGCAAGACCTCAGGAAAATCAGCCAGTGCTTTGACAGATAATTGTGTGGTTGTTGTTTTTTGCAGCAGGGGCCTGCTGGAAAAAGGCGTTGACGGCGCCGCTGCGGCTTCCGTTAGAATGTTCTGCATCCCCACTGATGGAGTCTGTGATGAACAAATTAAGCCTGATGGCGCTGCTTTCGTTGTTTTCTGCCGCTGCGTTCTCAGCCAGTGTTCAGCTGAGCGAGGTCAAAGTACGCGAGCTGTTGCCTGGCCGCAGTATGACGGCCGGTTATCTGACGTTGGAAAACACCGGAAAAACAGCGGTAGTGCTGACCGGTGTGACCAGCCCGGCTTTTGCCGAGATTGAGCTGCACGAGCATGTGCACCAGGACGGCATGATGAAAATGCAGCAACTGCAGCAGGTGGAGGTGCCAGCGGGCGGGACTGTAACCTTTCAGCCCGGCGGCCTGCATTTAATGCTGTTTAACGCCAAAACTGCACTGAAGGCCGGTGACAAAGTGGCACTGAGTTTTCAGTTCAGTGATGGCAGCAGCACGGAACACCAGGCGGATGTGGTTGCGCTGGCGCAATAACTCCCTGACGAATTGAATAAAAGAACAAGGATCTCACAATGAAATTTCCAATAAAGGCCTGGCTTTGCACTGCGGCGCTGATGTCTCCGTTGGTTTGGGCCGATACGGTGGCAGGTGTCTATTTGGGTGCAGATTATATGCAGGCGGATGTCAAAGGTGGCTTTGGTCAGCCAGGCGCTCAGCAGGATTTCAATTTTGCTGACAAGGATCTGGGCAGTTTTATGCTGAAAATTGAGCACCCGGTGCCACTGATGCCCAATATCCGTTTGCAATACAACAACCTGAAGTCGGGCGGCAGCACAGTGCTGAACCGCACTTTTGTGTTTGACGGCCAGCAGTTTGATGTGGCCAGCACTGTGATGCAGGACGCCGACCTGAGCAATATAGACGCCACCTTTTATTACGAGTTGCTCGACAACGAGCTGTTTGCTTTTGATCTGGGTGTGACCGCCAAGTACATCGACGGCGAACTGAGTGTGGTCAGCCTTCAAAATGGTCAGAGTGCCCGTCAGACTGTGTCGGCTGTAGTGCCTATGCTATACAGCTACGGCAGCTTTGGTTTGCTCGGCACAGGCGTGACTTTGTTTGCCGAAGCCAATTACGCCAGCTATGACGGCAGCTCGCTGTCGGATATCAAATACGGTTTGTCCTATGAGCTGGTGGATGTGCCGGCGTTCGATCTGCAGTTTCAGGCAGGCTTTAAACGCAGCAAGTTGCAGTTGGATGATGTGGATGACCTGGACGCCGACCTGACGTTTGACGGGGCTTTTGCCGGCGTTCAGCTGCATTTTTAAGCCTGGCTCTGGCTGAATGCAGAATTCCTGTTGTTCTGCATTCAGGTCCGCCCTATAGTGGCTGCTGAATTGATTCGGGCAGAATTTATTGATGAAACTCCGTGCTTTACTGCTGACCCTTTTATTTGCGCTGTTGCTGATTGGCCTGGCTGGGTTATTGAGCTGGCATAGCCAATGGCAGCAGCAGGAACGCAGCCGCAGTGAAGCCGAACAGCAATTGCTGACCAGCCTGGCCCTGATGGTGGAGCCTTTGCTGGTGAAAGGCGCGGCCGAACAAATCAAAGCCAACCTGCTGGCGTCCAGCTTTGCCAGTACCTTACCACTTAAATCCATTCTGGTGTTTGATGCCTCCGGCCAGTTGTTTGCTGCCAGTCAGGGCTACAGTGCGACTGTAGACTGGGCGATTTCAAAGAATATGACAGGGCGCCAGGCGCTGCCGGATGGCTCTGATTTGTTGTGGTCTGCAGTGCTGGTCAGTCCGGCCAGCATGGTGTTTTTTGCGCCTGATACCGCCAAAGCCGAAGGGGACGTTTTAGGGTATGTAGCACTGCAGATTGCACCTTTGCAGCTGCATGCCAGTTGGTATCATCAAAGCGCCTACTGGCTGGTGGCATTATTGCTGACTGCTGCCGCACTGGCGTTATGGGTTCGCAAATACCGGGTTGAACAGCACCGTATGATGATGGATCTGAACAGAGAACTGCACCTGTTGCTGCAGCGCCCTGCTCCGGCTGTGTCAGGGGACGCGCTGTGGACTGAACTGCAGAATGCGCTGACTGAACTGAACTGGACCCATCACAGCCTGAAAGGTCAGGTGGCTGAACGCCTGCTGCTGGCCGAACCGAGCAAAGAACAATTTGACCAACTGCAACAGCGCTGTGCCGCATTGTCGGCGCAGCTGACCCAATGTCAGCAGCAACAATTGCAGGCGCAGACTGTGCAGCAGCAATGGCAGCAGCAGCTGCGTCTGCTGTGGCCGCTGACGGAAACAGAGTTAAAAAAACAACTGGAATTCTGGCAAATGCAGTGGCAGCTGCGTTGCACCGACGCCGCGCCTGAACACTGGCAACCCGGGGTCTGGCTGCAGCAGGAAAACACTGAATGGCAGCAGTACCTTGGCCCGGCCGGTGTTGAGCTGGTGCTGGTGGAAGACCCGGCTTTGCATCAGAACGGATTTGAACTGGACCTGCAGGCGCTGACCTGGACCTGCCGCGCCATTATTCAACTGATTTGCAGCGGTATGCGTGACCAACCCCTGACCTGGCACTGTTATCTGCAGAATTTCCAGGACAGCAGTCTGTTGTTGCAATGGGACTTTGCCGGACGCAGCACAGCGTTGCAGTTTCTGTCGGCGCCGGACAATCAACAGGATTTGTTGCCAGCACAGTATCTGGTGCAGCAGCTGATCCGACAGGCTGGCTATAAGGTGCGTTTATCGTGCCTGGAGGAATTGGGCTGTTCGCTGGTGTTGGAAATTCCACTGCATAAAGTGTGGAGTCAGCCGTCTGCGGTGAAACAGGCGCTCGCTTATCTGGATGCACAACCTGCCCGCAGCGCCTTAATCAAACCTGCCTTGTCTGCGGTGGCTGAACAGGTGTTTCAGGTGCAGGGGCCGGCAGAATTGCTGCTGGAACGTAAGCTGCGTTTGCTGGACCTGGTGGTGCTGCAATTGCCTGACCAGCTGCAGAGCGACGAGTATCAGCAACTGTTGCAACAGCTGGATTGCCCTGTCATTGCTTTTGCCTCGCCGGAACAGCACAGCTGGTGGCGCTCGCAGTTAAGTTGCCCCGTGCTGAGCCGGCCTTTGCAGATCCTGCCAGTACTGCAGTTACCCAAACAACCCCAGCAACAACCCCGTATTTTGCTGGTGGATGATAATGAGACCAATCTGGCTTTTGTACAGGCCTTGCTGGCGCGCCAGGCGCTGAAGCTGGATACCGCGACTACAGGGCAACAAGCAGTGCAGCTGGCAAAAACCAATCATTATCAGATGATCCTGCTGGATATTCAGTTACCGGATATGCAGGGCACTGCCGTCGCCCAACAAATCCGGCAGCTCCCTCATCACCAGCACAGCCTGATCCTGGCGTTTACCGCCCATGCGCTGCCAGCGGAACGCGAAAGTTTTCTGGCCGCTGGCATGGACGATGTGGTGATAAAACCCCTGGACCTGCCGAAAATTGTTGACTTGCTGCAGCGCTGCAAAGCCGCAGCTCAGCTGGCCTGACTCAACCGCACTTTCATTCAATCAGCAGGACAGGGCTCAGCAGTTGTTTGAGTGTCTGCAGGTAAGCGCTGTTAGGCTGACTGCTCAGCAAGGGCAGCAGTTCAGTCCCCATCGGCGTAAACTTGTAGTACTGCAGCACCAGACCCGGCACTTTGGCTTTGACCTGCAGCTGTTGCTGGTGATACCAGAGGTTCAGTGGGGTGGCCGGGTCCAGAGCGCCACTTTCAATTTCACTGGGGTGTAATAAATTCAGTTCGGTCAGGCTCAGAATTTGCGGGTAGGTCAGGCCAAACTGGCTCAGGTTCAGCACAGCTTTGCTACGCCCTGTTAAAAATTGCCAGACCGAGGGGCTGCGCAGATAACCAAAATAAATATGGCCGCTGTCCTGCTGCCGCACCCTGCAGGTCAGGCTGGCGGCTCTTTGTAAGGCCAGTGCTTCTTTGTAACTCATCTGATGCAATAAAAATAAGGTGCGCAGCGAAAAACTGCCGGGCTGGGCTATTTCACCGGCCAGGATTTTGGCCCACAGCTGCTGCATCGTGGGGTTCGATATATTCAGCACCAGTTCGCAGTATTGCTGAAACCAGTCCGGGTCTACCTCTAAGCTGGCCACATGCTCAGGGCAATAATCCTGCGTCAGTCGCATCACCTGTTCCAGATTGGCCTGTTGCCGCTCTTTGTGCATACGTTCCCGCCGCTGTGCCCGTTGCAGCAGACTTAACTGCTGGTACCCGGTCTGGATGTCCAGTTCAGCGCCGGAGCGGCTGGCCAGCTGCTGGTGGCGCTGGCTGAATTCTGCAGGAGTGTTGGCGGCTGTTACCTGGCTCTGAGGTTTGCTCTGATCGGTCGCCAGCTCATGCCCCAGTTGCTGGCGGACCAGCCGTTGCAAACGCTCAAAACCCCGACCTGACTGAATGCGCTGCATCCGGTTTGACTCCACTGCGTTGCCGCTTGTTAGGGACCTTATCCGCGTTACCATAACACGCTCTTTTTGTCGTCATGATATTGAAATGTTAACTGCATGATTTAAGTGAACTTTAACAAAATGAATTGCTTTTTTTGCCTGAGGGTATAGTGTAAGCTGATTGGGTAAAAAAACTGCAAAGGATGCTGGGCGGGGCGGAATAAGCTAAGGTTTATCAGAGAAACCAACGCGTTTTCATAGCAGACCGGATTTCCCCCTGGACAGAGTAGTAAAAGGTCGGAACATGGTGTCAAAAGCGTCAGAGGAAGAGTTCCTGTTTCTGGCAGAAGAAGAGCAGGAAGCAGCGCCAGAGTCATTACACAGCGGAGAGTGGCACCTGCTGATTGTCGATGATGATGAAGAAATTCATACCGTTACCAAACTGGCTTTATCTGATTTGCTGGTTTTGGACCGCAAGCTGGTTTTTCATCACGTGTATTCCGGCAAAGAAGCGCTGGCCTTTCTTAAAAGCAATCCCAATATTGCCGTGATTCTGCTGGACGTTGTGATGGAGTCCGACAACGCCGGCCTGCAGGTGGTCCAGCAAATCCGTGAACAGTTGAAGCTGGATGAAGTGCGTATTGTGCTGCGCACCGGGCAGCCTGGTTATGCACCTGAAGAAAGTGTGATCAAAGAATACGATATCAATGATTACAAAACCAAAACTGAGCTGACCCGCAACAAGCTGGTGACCACCATCATTGCTTCTATCCGTTCTTACCAGCAAATCCGCACCATCAACCAAAACCGGCTTGGGTTACAGAAAATTATCAATGCCGGTGCCAACCTGTTGGAGCAACATTCGCTGCACGAGTTTTCCGAAGGGGTGGTCACCCAGATTTCATCGCTGATTGGCCTGCATGCGGAAGGTGTACTTTGCGCGCAGATTGAAGACGACGGCAGCGCCAGCGACACTATTTATGTGCTGGGTGCAGCAGGCAACTACGCGCCTTTTATCAAATGCCGGCTGGAGCGGCTGAATAACGAACGTATTATTCAGCAAATCACCCAGTGTCTGGAGCAGCGCCGGCATATTTTCACCGACAGGGACACAGTGCTGTATCTGGGAAATTCTGAACATGCGGCCGCTGTGTATCTGGAAACCAACAGACCGGTCGAGGATTTTGACCGTCAGCTGATTGAAGTGTTTTTAAGTAATATTTCCATTGGCTATGAAAATGTCACCCTGTTTCAACAGCTCAAGCACGCGGCTTATATCGACCCTCTGACGAAAACACCGAATCGCAATGAGTTTACTGTGTTGTTGCAGGACACCCGGCGGCTGGATCCTGAGCAGACAGTGGCGGTGCTGGTGGATATTGATCACTTCTCCGACGTCAACGATGGGCTGGGCCAGGAAATTGGCAATGAGCTGCTGGTGGCCGTGACTCACCGTCTGGTGGCGCAATTTGGCGAAATCGCCCAGATAGGCCGTATTGGTGCGGATGTGTTTGGTTTAATTGGTCCGCAGTCGGCACTGAATCCGGAAAGCCTGAACGGTATTTTTGAAATGCCGTTTCAGTGCTCTGAACATGCGTTGCAGGTGAATGCGACTTTTGGTTTTTGCCGTCTGAAAGACAGCGCCAAACAAGGCATCAGTATTCTGAAGCAGGTGTATATAGCGCTGAACAGAGCGAAGAAACATCTGGCGCAGAATTTCGAGTATTACGACGCGCAGATGGAAACCATGATGATGGAGCGGCTGGTGATGCTGCGCAGCCTGCGTTCTGATTTTCAGCGCAACAAACTGCAGCTGTGGTATCAGCCGCAGGTCTGTCTGAAAAGCAATGAAGTGATAGGTCTGGAAGCCCTGCTGCGCTGGCCTCAGGCTGAAGGTGGTTTTGTTTCTCCGGCCACTTTTATTCCATTGGCTGAGTACTCGGGCCTGATTATCGAAATCGGCGACTGGGTGCTGCAGCAAGCCTGTCAGATGTTGCAACAACTGACCCATGCCGGTCATACCGGGGTTCGTATTGCGGTCAATGTGTCGATGCCACAGTTCCGCCATCACCGTTTTGTGCAGTCGGTGATTGACTGCATTGAGCACTATCAGGTGGACCCGGCCCGGCTGGAACTGGAAATTACGGAGTCTGTGGTAATGGACGATCCGAAAGCTGTGATAGCGGCGCTGGAGCAGTTGAAAGCCTTTGGCGTGAAAGTGGCGATTGATGATTTTGGTATCGGCTTTTCGTCACTGAGTTACCTGCAGCAACTGCCGCTGGATCGGATTAAAATTGACCGGGCTTTTATTAAAGACTTTAAAGGCACCAATGGGTCTCTGATTGCCGAAACCATAGTGCATCTGGGACAAAAGCTGGGGCTGGCCACTATTGCTGAAGGCATTGAAACGGCAGAGCAACAGCAACTGATGGCTGCTATGGGTTGTGAAGAAGGGCAGGGCTTTTTGTATGCCCAGGCCATGCCCGCGACAGAATTGTTTCAATACCTGAAAACCACCCGCCACTAAAGCATTGCCGCAGACAGTCGGTTTCATCGGCTATCTGCGGCAGATCGTGGAACTCTGCTGTGCTTTTGCTCTCTTATCCGGCATGGTGCCCTATCAGAACGAACCTGTTTCTGCCCTTGCCGGTTCGACGCAGTGAAGAGGATTCTCTATGACAACATCAAGTGCCGTCAGTCTGCTGCGCAGTCTGGCCGGACAAACGGACGGCCAGTTGGTGGCAGGCCAGCTGGTGCATTGGCTGAGCGCACAGCATTTTGGTTTTGAACAGAAAAGCCGGGCCCACAAGTTCGCTGAGGCGATGACCGCTAACCCCAAACATGCGGCTTCCTTGGCTGCATTATTGTTTCAATGGATAGGCCAGATGCACCTGTACCCGGCGCTGGTCAGTCTGGGGATCTTTTCCCGTCGGGGGTTTTTCCGCGAAATGGCGGCGCGTTTCTATGAAAAAATCAACCCGGCACCGAAAGATTACGCCGATTTGAAAGATGTGCTGGTGCAGCTGTTTAAGTCGAGTGACCACGAAGACTGGCTGGAGCGGGGGGGAGCCGACGAGCTGATGCAGGTCCTGCTGGATCTCGCCTCCTATTGCCCGCCTGAGGTGATGCGCGCTCTGGAACTGCATTGCCGCGAAGAAACGCTGTACGCTCTGGAAATGCTGGGGATTTGGGTGGCGGCTGAAGAAATTGAACCGGATCTGATGCGGATGGACAAACGTCTGATCAGTATCGATTCTCCTTTTATTGCCTTGCACCGTGAAATGACACTGTTTGTCGAACAAGGCAAACGTCAGTTGGATGACCCGGAGCAGCCCTGTTATGACCTGGCGCATTTTGATGTGATGTTGCGCCAATGCCGCGATCAGGTGGAGCGGTTGCGCCGGCGGGGTGCTGGTGTCGGCAGTTCCGTGTCTGTGGCACATTTGTTGGAGCGGCTGGAACAGACCCTGGACCGGATTGAACTGCTGGTGGCGGTCTGGCGGGAGCCCGAGCCTGAACTTTGGCAGCAAAAGCTGTTTCTGGTCCTGCGAACTTTGGTGACAGCCGGCATTGAAAAAAACTCGGTGTCGGCCTTGTGGCGCAGCAGCAGTCAGATGTTATCCAAAAGCATCACGGTCAATAAAAGTAGCCATGGCGAGCATTACATTGCCCGCAGCAAGGCGCAGTTTTTTCATCTTGTCCGATCGGCTGCCGGGGCTGGTGTCATTATCGCGTTGATGGCGCTGCATAAGATCCTTATTGAAAGCCAGGGGTTGGCTCCTTTTGCCAATGCGCTGCTGGTCAGCCTGAATTACGCTTTGGGGTTTGTGCTTATTCATATGCTGGGTTTTACCGTGGCCACCAAACAACCGGCCATGACGGCGGCCAGTTTTGCCTCGCAGGTGGAACGGGGTGAAAACGGCCGGGCAGCACACAAGAAACTGGCAGGCTTGCTGATTGATGTGAACCGCTCACAGTGGGCGGCAGTCTGGGGCAATGTCACCATAGCTGTGTTGACGGCCAGCAGCATAGCAGCGCTGGTCTGGTGGTGGCAGGATGCTCCGTTACTGAGCGCCGGGCAGGTTGCTTATCAGCTCAAGGCGCTGTCCCCTTTGGCGGGGTCGTTGTTTTTTGCGGCCATTGCCGGGGTCTGGTTGTTTTGTTCGGGCCTGATTGCCGGTTTTTTTGAAAACAGGGCCAATTACCTGGATTTACGGGTCCGTTTGTATCAGCATCCGGGCCTGAAACAAATTTTGCCTGAGCGCTCACGTAAACGATTTGCTGCTTATATGCACCAGCATTATGGCGCTTTGGCGGGTAATTTCTTTTTCGGTATTTTGTTGGGTATGACAGGGTACCTGGGGTATCTGACCGGTTTGCCGCTGGATATCCGTCATGTGGCTTTTGCGTCGGCGAATCTGGGATACAGTGCCGTCAGTGGCGATTTATCGGTGCTGAGTTTTGTGTTTCATCTGTTGCTGGTATTGTTGATTGGTTTTGTCAATTTATGGGTCAGCTTTACGCTGGCGCTGGCGGTGGCGCTGCGGGCACGCGGCAGCCGTCTGAGCCGCATTCCCGCCTTGCTGAAGTCCGTGCTGGAACAGGCCAGGCAAAACCCACTGCAGCTGTTTTTCCCTGTGGTGCTGGCACAAAAAGCTGCACAGGACGCGGTGAAACCCCCTGCGGCAAACGCTGTGCAGCCGACAGCCGGCAGCACAGAAAATACCACAGAGTCAGGTCAGGTTCAGTAACAGGGGCTTATGCTCTCCTCTGAATCTGCACAGACGAGAAACTGCATGAATCACAGAATCAAACTCTGGACTCTGCTGATAGTCCCGATGCTGGGCGGTACTGCCGTCGCGGATCCGGCGTTGCCCGCTGGCCAGAGTAAAACCAAGGGACCAGCAGGTTCGCCGCATCAGGGGTACAGCCCGACTCTGGTTGGGGCAGGAATATCCGTCAATGAAGCCCGCCAGCTGGCGCTTGAATACCAGTTAACGGGTGAAAAACCTTTAGCTCCGGGGAGCCGCAACAAACTGCGTAAAGGCAAACCCTTACCGTCCGGCCTGCAACAGCGGGCGGCCCCAGTGGGGTTTCTGGACCGGTTGCCTGTTCACCCTGGCTATGAATGGCAATTGCTGGGCACGGATCTGGTGTTGGTTTCGGTGGCAACCCTGATTGTCGCTGACGTACTGACGGATGTATTCCGTTAGCTCAGACTGCCGATGCAGAGGTATTTGAGTTCGCAATAATCGTCAAGCCCATAGACGGAACCCTCCCGGCCCAGGCCTGATTCTTTGACACCGCCAAAAGGAGCGGCGGCGTTGGAGATCAGGCCTTCATTCACGCCTACCATACCCAGCTGCAAGGCTTTGGCTACCCGAAACACCCGGGCGACGGACTGGCTGTAAAAGTATCCGGCTAATCCGGTCGGGCTGGCATTGGCCAGTTCTATCGCTTCCTCTTCCTTATCAAACACCGTCAGTGCCAGCACAGGGCCAAAAATTTCGCTGTGGCTGATCGCCATTTCTGGCGTGACATCCGTCAGGATAGTCGGCTGAAAAAACAAAGGCCCTAAATCGGCGTCTATGGTACCGCCCAATAACAGCTCGGCACCATGCTCCAGCGCATCGTCCAGCAGGCGGTGAATTTTATCGACAGCGGCCTGGTTGATCAGCGGGCCCAACTGGCAGTTGGGGTCCAGCCCTGGCGCCAGCACCAGAGCTGCCGTGGCTTTGACCAGTTTAGCCAGAAAGTTTTCGTACACAGCGCTGTGCACCAACACCCGGTTGACACAGACACAGGTCTGGCCGGCGTTGCGGAATTTAGCCGCCATCAGGCCTGTCACTGCTGCATCCAGATCGGCATCGTCAAACACGATAAAAGGGGCATTGCCGCCCAGTTCCATCGAGACTTTTTTGACGGTGCCGGCGCATTGCGCCAGCAGCAATTTGCCCACTGCGGTGGAACCGGTAAAGCTGAATTTGGCAATGCGGTGATCCTCTGTCAGGTGCTGTCCTATCATGGCGGCTTCTGTGCCAGTCAGCACCTGAAACACCCCTGGCGGCAACCCTGCCCGTTGCGCCAGTTCGGCCAGTGCCAATGCAGACAAAGGGGTCAGCTCAGAAGGTTTGACGATAAAACTGCAGCCCGCAGCTAAGGCCGCTGCGGCTTTGCGCAAAATCATGGCATTCGGGAAGTTCCAGGGGGTGATGGCACCGACGACGCCAACAGGCTCTTTTAAGACCAGAATTTGTTGGCCTGGCTGCAGGGCAGGCAAAACAGCACCATTCATCCGCAGGGCCTCGTCGGCAAACCAGCTGACATAGGAGGCCCCATAAGCAATTTCCGCTTTGGCTTCGGCCAGAGCCTTGCCTTGTTCCAACGTCAGCAGCAGGGCCAGGTCCTGTTGATGTTGCAGCATCAGTGCCTGCCAGCGGCGCAGTACACCGGCGCGTTGAATAGCCGGGCTTTGGCTCCAGAGCGCAAAGGCCTGGGTTGCTGCACCAATGGCCTGCTGCACCTGAATGCTGCTGACCTGGGCCACCAAAGCCACCAGGCTGCCGTCGGCCGGGTTATGCACGGCAAAGTGGCCCGAGCTGGCCTGGGCAAACTGGCCTTGAATAAAGCTACTGTGTTTCAGCAGTGTCGGATCCTGCAGTTCGTGGGTCATCAGTGTCTGCCTGTGTTCTCTTAGTATGCAGAGTGTACTGTGCCGCGACTGCTTTGTCAGTGCGGTGACATCTGCTGCAACTGGCGTTGCAACAGACGGCGTTCCGGTTCCAGCTGACAAAGTTGCAGCGCCTGCTGCAAGGCGTCAGTCGCCAAAGACCACTGCTGCTGCTTTTTGTAGCAGTCTGCCAACGCAACATAATACAAATGGTACGCCGCCAGTTCCTGCTGCAGAGGGAGCAACAGAGTCAGTGCGGCGGCAGCACCATGCAGTTGGCCGAATGCCACAGCCCGGTTTAACGCGACGACGGCGCTGGGTTGCAAACGCAACAGCAGATCATAGAGACCAATGATCTGAGCCCAGTCGGTGTCTGCCGCTGTCGGGCTTTCGGCATGCACAGCCGCTATGGCCGCCTGCAGCGCATAAGGACCAACTCGGCCGGACTGCAACGCCTGTTCGGTCAACCGGATGCCTTGGGTGATCAGCCGTTGGTCCCACAGAGCCCGGTCTTGTTCAGCCAGCAGCACCACCTCGCCCTCTGGGTCCAGCCTGGCTTTGCTACGGCTCTGCTGCAGCCACATCAGCGCCAGCAAACCTTTGACTTCCGCATCAGGAAACAGCGGCAGCAGTTGCTCCGCCAGCCGGATCGCCTGCACTGTCAGCTCGCACGACAGCAGCTGTTCACCGCTGCTTTGGTGATAACCTTCGTTAAACAGCAGGTAGATCACTTTGAGCACTGCGTCCAGCCGTTCCGGCAGTTGCTGATCCGATGGCACCTGATAAGGAATAGCGGCATTTCGGATCTTTTGTTTGGCGCGCACTATGCGCTGGGCAATGGTAACCGGGCTTTGCAAAAAAGCCCGTGCCACCTGTTCAGTGGTTAAACCACAGATCTCCCGCAGTGTCAGTGCCAGCCTGGCTTCAATGGCCAGCGCCGGGTGGCAGCAGGTAAACACCAGCCGAAGCTCGTCGTCGGTCAGCCACGAACTGTCCGTGTCCTGGGGCTCGCTGGCCAGCTGTGGTAATTCGGCCATGCTCTGTTCATGCTGCTGGTGCCGCCATTTGTCGATGGCTTTAAAACGTCCGGCACTGACCAGCCAGGCGCGTGGATTGGTGGGCAAGCCATGTTCCGGCCACTGAGCCAGTGCGGCGATAAAGGCTTCGTGGCAGGCGTCTTCAGCCTGATCAAAATCACCCAACAGACGGATCAGCGTGGCCAGCACGGCCCGCTGATGCTGTTGATACAGTCGGGCTATTTCAGCGTGGGCCGGGGTCATTGTGCCTGCAGATCCGGGAAGTCGGCGGCAATTTGCTGAATGTCAGGCGGAAAATCTTCCAGTTCCTGCACCTGACGGATCTCAATGATCTCATTGGCTGACGCCGGGCAGCGGCAGGCCCAGTCAATGGCTTCCTGCCGGCTCCTGACGTTCAGCATCCAGTAACCGCCCAGCACTTCTTTGGTTTCGGTAAATGGGCCGTCTGTAACCACAGGGGTGCCGCTGGCAAAGCTGACGCGGGCGCCAACAGCGGGCGGATGCAGGCCGTTTAAATCCAGCAGTACGCCGGCTTCAGACAGCTGGCGGTTAAAGGCCATCATGGCGTCCACCTGCGCTGCGGTGGGCATGGCACCGGCTTCGGCGCTTTCATAACCTTTGGGGATCATCAGTAACATAAAACGCATGTTAAACCTCCAGTTGCCGGACAGGCCGGACTTCGACTGACCCCACCCGGGCGGCAGGAATACCAGCAGCCAGTGTGATGGCTTCATTGAGATCCCGCGCTTCGACCAGATAAAAACCGGCCAGCTGCTCTTTGGTTTCGGCAAAAGGACCGTCGGTCAGCAGCAGCTGGCCTTGCCGTACCCGCACCGTGGTGGCTGTGGTCACGCTTTGCAGTGCTTCGGCTGCCAGCATACGGCCACTGTGCTGCACCGACTGGGCATACGCCATGCATTCACTGTCCTTCGGGCTTTCCGGCAGGCTGTGCAGCAACTCTTCATTGCTGTAGACCAGACAGAGGTATTTCATACAGGCTCTCCTTGTTCGGGGCTCAGTTGGAACAGCACCTGAGTGGTTACCATATCAAATGGCACTGAAAAATGGTCGTGAATAATACGCCAGTTGTTCTGCTGCAGTTGCCAGCCCTGGCTCAGTCGCATCCAGCAGCCCTGGCTGTTGCCCTGCTCGTCGCTGCCGGCGCAATACACCAGTGCTGTCACCAGAGCCAGTTCGCCGCTGCTGTGCAGTTGTACCTGATGCAGGTCAAAGTGGCTGTGGCCGGGGCAAAATTCCATGCATTGCTGCCAGTGCACAAAGTAGTCACTGGCATTGAATTGCAACTGCTTTATTGCGTCAAACGCGCGGAACTCTGCAGGGTAAAAACTCTGTATTTGTGGCAAGTCCTGGCGTTTGACCGCTAAAGCCCAGGCTTGTTGTAACGCATAAACCGGATGGGTGGCCGACATCTTGGTGCTCCTGTTTCAGTGATGATTCAGAGCTTAGTCGGTTGGGGCTGATGAAAATCGACAGCAGAACGAAAATTTTTTTACAGGAAAAAGAGCCAGCCACTGAAAGCTGGCTCAGGGACCCGTGCTTAGGACTGAGGTAACGAAAAATCCCAGCTGGCAATATGCTGCTGGCCTTGCCAGTCTTCTATCAGCAACCACAGCTTTTGATTGCTGGCGGTGGGGGACTGCACTAAAGCATGCACATGCTGCATATGGTTATCGCCATGCAAAATGCCAAGGTGCGCGTCGGCAAACTGGTCCAGGCTTGGCTGCTCTGTGGCAATGGTCATATAGGCCTGACGGATCTTCGGCACACAACCGTCACAAAACTGCAGCATAAAATCTTTCACCCAGTCGCCGTCGTGCTGATACGGCGCGTCATTGCTCAGAGGTGACGGGGTGACGGTAAAAGGGCCCACCTGCTGCTGGGGCAAAGCCGCCGGAAAGGTCATGTTCATGGATTCATACAAAAACCAGAATGGCAGAATAAGCACCAGACCATTGAGTTTAAACTTATGGCGTTGCCACCAGCTGTTGTCACGTTGAGCCATCAGGACAATACCTCTTCAGTTGTGGCTTGTGCTTCGTTGCTACGGCGGGCGGCCCGCACGGTACGGCTGCCCCAAATCATAAAACCGGTGATCGACATGCCGGATAAAATCAGCCCAAACAGAAACCAAATGGCTTTGGTCCAGATGCCGCCCAGGGTGCCATAGTGCAGCGGGTCGGCGATATGCATCACTGTCTGCAAGCCGGTCATCTGCTCCGGACTGTATTTGTCCAGCACTTCACCTGTCCAGGGGCTGACATACACGGACCAGGAATACTGATCAAAAAACACAGAATCCCCGGAGCCGGAGATTTTATAGACGTCCCGATGATGTTCCGGCATGCCAATATAAGCCGGTTTCAGTTGCGGAAATTCTTTCTGCGCGCTTTGTAAGGCGTCTTCCAGGCTGATGCGTGACTGTTGTTGTCCGGCAGCAGGCAGCTGCTGCTGTGTCAGCATGGGGGCTTCTTTGTAAAAGGCGACGCCGTTGTGCCACAAAATGGCCTGCACCAGGTACCACAAACCGGTCAGGCTCATCAGCAGTAAAAACCAGACAGACCAGACACCGGCCAGCCGGTGCAAATCAGTCAGCAGGGTTTTGCGGCCCTGATCAAGGCGGATTTTTGGTGCAGTAAAAGCGCGCCAGAAATTTTTATAAATCACCAGACCAGTGATTAAAGCACCCAACATCACCACTGCCATAGCACAGACCAGGTAATAACCCACACTGTAACTGGCCTGCCAGGGAAACAATAACCAGCCGTGCAGGGCGCGCATAAAGCTGATGAAGTTCAGACCATAGTTCAGCTCCTGCACTTCACCGCTGTATTGGTTTACATAAGCCACTCCAGGCGGCATGCCTTTGCTGGAAAACAGCACGGCGTTGACCAGGTAAGGCTCCATCACCATCACGGTGCTGACTTCGGCGTCCGGCACTTTCTGTTGGACGGCGCTGATCAGTTCAGGCGCCGCTTTGGCTGGCAAGTGCTGCGGGTTTTCCGCTCTGGCGTTTGGGTTGGTCAGCCAGGTCAGTTCATGGCTGAACACAGCAATGGTTCCGGTCAGACACACAGCACAGAAGATCAGCCAGACAGGCAATGACAACCAGCCATGTAATAAAAACCAGAAACGTTGCTTCAGCTTGAACATCACCACAGACCATATGCAGAAAAAAGGCGTTAGATAGTAGTGCGGATACGAATAGTTATCAATGGTTTCTCTGGGTTTTTGCGACCAGAGACCTATGGTTGCTGACAGTTTTTTTGTTGCTACAGTTAAGTCTGGGATCAAGTGGATACCTAAGAGTGATGAACTGGAGGGAGTTTTGAGTCGTCAGGTTCATGGGTTTAGTTTGCTTGAACTGATGGTGGCAGTGACAGTGGCATTGGTGTTGCTGGCTCTGGTGGTGCCGGCTTTTAATGATTTGCTGGCGCGTAATCGTGTCAGCAGTGATACCAATTTGTTGCTTTCTGCGGTGCAGCTTGGACGCTCAGAAGCCATTAAACAGAATCAGACACTGGTGTTGTGCAATGCCAACGCCGAGCTGACCGCCTGCTCAGGCCAGGCCGGGCAATGGCAAGGCTTTGTGGTGGTTGATTTGGCCGACCCGCCTGCTGTGCTGAGGGCTGGGCACTTCAGTGACAACGCAACCGTTTCTTTTGCCCAGCCGCAGTTGAGGTTTAACCCGCAGGGGTTTTTTCGCACTTCGGCCAATCAGCCATTAAATGACCAGTTTGAATTGTGTCCTGAGCAGGACGGCCCGGGCCGTTTGTTACGTCTGTGGTCGGCTGGCCGGACCGAAATCAGCCTGACCCAGTGCGGAGGCTCCTGATGCAGAACCGGAGCTGTGCAGGGGTGGCCCTGGTGGAGGTGTTGGTGGCGATGCTGGTGCTGGCGGCTGGGGTACTTGGGGTGGTGGCGCTGCAAAGCAGCTCAGTGCGACTGAACCAGAGTGCGCAGCAGAAAACCCATGTGCTGCTTGCGGTCAATTCGTTGGCTGAACTGCTCCGGGCCGACGCAACACGGGCCAGAACCGGCGCTTATGCCGGTGATTGCGAGCAGGACTTGTTGGCGGATTGGACAGCGCAGCTGCAACAGGCGTCGGCTTCTGCCTTATGCCCTGAGTTGAGTTGGGATGCGGCAACGGGCTTTTATACCATTGCGTTGGCCTGGTCCGATGAACGGCTGACTGCGGAGCAGGCCGTCGTTGTGCAGGTGCGGCCATGAACAGAAAAGCTTCAGGTTTTACCCTGACTGAACTGATGGTCGCCCTGGTGCTGGGGTTGTTTGTCACCGGAGTCACCCTCAATGTCTATTTGTCAGCCGATAAAACCGCCAGGTTAAATCAGCAACTGACAGTGCTGAATGAAGCGACCCGTTCTGGCTACAGTTTGTTGGCGCAGGACATCCGGCGTGCGGGGTATTCGGGGTGTGGCAATTCAGTAAGGCTAGTGAATGTGGCACAGGACGCTGTTGCCGGGCAGAACTGGGCCGTCTGGAATGACGGTATTGAAGGCTTTGAACAGCCGGCTCCGGCTTTTAACGGTGTAACGCCAAACGAAGCCATGGATGCCATCCGGCTGATGTTTGCAGCGGGTCGCAGTTATGCCGTGTTAAACCACGACACCGCAGCAACTTCGGTGCAGCTCAATACCAGCGTTGGTTTTGCAGCGGGCGATTTGCTGCTGCTCTGTGACGAGACCCTGAGCAGTATTTTTGTCGCCAGCGCTGTGGCCGACGACACAGTACTGCATCAGCTGGGCGCGGCCAATTGCACTTCGGGTTTGGGGTTTCCCCTGCTTTGTGACGGTGCAACCGGCACTGTGCGGCAGTTCTCCACCAATGCAGTGCTGATGCGGCTGGATTCGGTCAGCTGGTATGTCGCCGACAGCGCCGACGGCCAGGCCTTGTCTTTGTACCGGGTGCTGAACAACGCGGAGGCAGAAGAGGTGGTGTATGGCGTTGAGGATTTTCAACTGGCGTTTATCAGCGGGCCGAATCAGATCTGGCAGGATGCTGATTCGGTAGCAGACTGGGCCGACGTGCTGGCGGTGCGGGTCAGTCTGGTGTTGCAGTCTCCGCCGGGCATGGAAAGCGAGCTGGCAGCGGCCAGCCGGACCTTGTCTTACAGCGTTCATTTGCGCAACAGAGGCTAAACCGATGAACAGGAGCATTCAGCAGCGGGGAGTGGCATTGGTGGTGGTGTTGTTACTGCTGCTGGCGATCACTCTGGTGGCGACCTCCAGCATGCAAAGTGGCATCATTCAGGAAAAAATTACGGCCAACCTGTACGACCAGATCAGTACCAGCCAGCAGGTGGAAGCGGCTTTGCTGGAAGCTGAACAACGTCTTACAGTGCCTGACCCTGTGGCCTTGATTGATAACGCCGGTATTTATGATTTGGCGGTGCCCGGGGCCACAGAGCGCTGGCTGGATGCGGAATCGGTGTGGATAGATGCCACGCTGCCAGCTGCCGGGGTTGGTGAGCCGGCACAGTACCTGATTGAGTATCTGGGTGACTGGCCGCATCCTCCGGATTGCGCCAATGTGGCCAGCAAAGACCGGATTTCGGTTGGCTGTCTGTCGCCAACCTTTCGCATCACGGCGCGTTCCGTCAGCAGTGCAGGGCGTTCGGCCGTCACCTTGCAAAGTCTGTTCAGGCGCTAAGAGGGGGAACCATGTCTGCAGGCTCAAACCGGGGTTCAAAGCTAAACATGGCGCTGCTGAGCCTGTGCGCTCAGGTGTTGCCGGTCTGGGCGGCGCTGGATTTAACCTCGCCACCCTTGCAGACCGGCAGTTCAGTGGAACCCAATATTCTGTTTCTGATCGATGATTCGGGTTCGATGCACTGGGAAATCACACCAGATTTGTATACAGATAACCCTTATTACCTGTATCCCAGAGCGGACGGTATCTATGGGGCGGACGACACCAGCAATGTGGTGGTGTCGTTCCGGGATGAAAGTGACAATGGGACTTACAATGCCGCCAATAATAACGAAGCCTTATACGCGCGGGCGATGCGCTCGTTCAGCCTGAACAAGTCCTACTACAATCCGGCCATCACCTACAGACCATGGATTAAAGCCGATGGCAGCTCTTACCCTCAGTCCAGCCCGACGGCGGCTTATCATCACCCGGTGCGCACCTCGTTGGGCAGTCGCAATTTAACGGTAACCCAAAGTCAAAATGTGACCTGGCGTTACTGCACTATCAGTGCAACCAGTAAAACCAATTGCCAGAATAGCAGTGGCAGCCGCAGCTTTTATCCTGCGGTTTATTACCGCCATACCGGAGGCAGTTTATTCACTTACACCAACTATACGCGGGTGGATATCACAGCTGGCACCGCCAGTTATTCCGGCGAAGGGCGGGAAAACCGCACAGATTGCAGTGCAGGTGTGTGTTCTTATGCGGAAGAAATTCAGAACTTTGCCAACTGGTACACCTACTACCGCTCTCGTTTGCTGGCGGCTCAGGCCGGCATAGGCCGGGCTTTTTCTACCCAGACGGCCGCTTTGCGGGTTGGCTTTGGCGCCATCAACAAAGGCAGTTCCACTGTGGATGGGGTCAGTATGGGCACGCTGGTCTCCGGGGTCCGTAACTTTACCGGTGCAGATCGCAGCGCTTTTTATCAGCAATTGTACGAGCGGGTTTATGATTATCAGGGCACGCCGCTGCGTAAAGCGCTGAACAATGCCGGTCAGTATTTTTCCCGCACTGACAATGCCGGGCCCTGGGGCAAAACGCCGGGCAGTAATGACAGTGCCGACCATATTATGTGCCGGCAAAGCTACAGCATTCTGATGACAGATGGTTATTGGAGTGAAGACTCGGCCTCACAGGCGGAGACCTCGGCGGCGCGCAGCAACAATGACGGCAGTACCAGCAATAACCAGACCATCACCAAGCCAGGAGGTCAGTCTTATACCTACAGCGTGGCCGGGCCTTTTTCCGACAGTTACAGCAATACGCTGGCGGATGTGGCGATGTATTACTGGAAACGGGATTTGCGTACCGATCTGGATAACCTGGTGCCAACCAGCCCGGTAAATCCGGCCTTTTGGCAGCATATGGTGACATTCGGCGTTGGGTTGGGCGTCGAAGGCACCATCAGCAGTGCCACTGCCTTTAATGCGATAGGGGCTGCCAGCAGCATTGCCTGGCCAAACCCGCTGAATTCTCAGCCAGCCAAAATTGATGACTTACTGCATGCGGCTGTGAACAGCAGGGGTGGTTTTTTCAGTGCGGCCGACCCGGACACTTTTGCCGCCGGTTTGTCCAACACCTTGTCAGCCATTATCGCCAGAGTGGCGTCCGGCTCCAACCTGGCGGGCACCACCACCTCGTTGCAGGCCGAACAGCATGTCTATCAGGGCCGCTTTAACAGCGGTGACTGGAGTGGTGATTTAGTCAACTTTAATATCGACGACACCACCTCTTATGTCTGGAGCGCGGCTGAGCAACTGCCGGACTGGACAGAACGGCACATTTATTTCGGGCAGACCGAAACCACAGCGGCTGAATTTACCTGGGGCAATCTGAGCTCAGGTGCCGGCGGTCAGCAAACGGCACTTGGCAGCAGTCTGGTGCTGGATTATCTGAAAGGTGACCGCAGCAATGAGCAACAAAACGGCGGCAACTTCCGCAACCGCAGTACGCCCCTGGGTGACATCGCCAACTCGTCCCCCGTGTATGTCGGGGCTGCCGTCAACTACAACTACCATCAGTACAGCTGGCCCGAAGCCAGCAGTTACCGGGCCTTTGTGACAGCACAGCGCAACCGCAGCCCGGTGATTTATGTTGGCGCTAACGATGGTATGTTGCATGCCTTTTCGGCCGACAGCGGTACTGAACTTTTTGCCTATGTACCACGTGCAATGCTGACAGCTGACGCCAGCCTGAAGCAGCTGAGTGAACCCAATGTCAGCGGTGTGGTACGCAAAGATTATTATGTCGATGGCACATCGGTCACCGCGGATGTCTATATCAACGGCCAGTGGCGCACCCTACTGATTGGGTCTACCGGCCGCGGTGGGGCGCATTTGTTTGCTCTGGATGTGACAGATCCGGACGATTTTGACGGTTCAAAATTGCTTTGGGATAAGAGCTTTCCTCAGTTGGGTATCAGTACCAGCAAGGCGGTGATCACCCGGTTAAACAACGGCAGCTGGGCTTTGGTGGCGGGCTATGGCTACAACAGCAGCAGCGGTAAAGTCGGGCTGCTGGTACTGGACCTTGCAACAGGCGAGCCCCTGGTGAATGCGCTGGAAGCCAACACCACGGGAGATAACGGCTTAGGGGCAGTGGAAGGCTGGGACTATGATCGCAATGGCAATACCGACTGGTTTTTTGCCGGTGATTTGCAGGGGAATCTGTGGAAATTTGATTTGTCAGCCGCGAACCCGGCGCAGTGGTCAGTGGCCTACAGTGGCCAGCCGCTGTTCAGAGCACGCGACAGTCAGAACAATGCCCAGCCAATTACTGGTGGGGTGGTGCTGGCGACAGAACCTGAAACCGGCCAGCTGTGGGCTTTTTTTGGCACGGGACGTTATCTGGAAGAACAGGACCCGCAACTGGACAGCGAACAAAGCTGGTACGGCATTATGGACGCTGTGGTCGTGTCGGGCCGCAATCAGCTGAAAGAGCGCAGCCTGACGAATGTGATGCATTCGTCCGGTGCTGCCGCCCGGCTGGTGTCCGCGGCCGGAGCCAATGACATGGCCGGGTTGCGTGGCTGGTATATGGATTTACCTGAGGACAGGGAACGTATTGTGGCGTCGCCCAGGCTGATTGGGGATGCGTTGGTGGTTACCAGCATTATTCCGGACAACAATTTGTGCAATCCACAAGGTGATGGGTATGTCATGACCGTGGACCCTTTCAGTGGCAGCCGGCTGAAGATTCATTTTTTTGATTTTACCGACGACGCTGAATTTACCGATGAGGACGGTGTGGAGCAGGGGGAAGAGGTCTGGGTGCTGTCTGGTTTACGTTTTGACAGCATGCCAACCGAGCCGTTATTTTTTGAAAACCAGATGGCAGTTGGGTTGGCCGACACCAATGTGGTGAATCTGGACGTCAATACACAACTGCGAAGGGGCCGCATGTCATGGCGCGAAGTAGAACAATAACGGGGTTTTCCCTGATCGAACTGCTGGTGGCTATCACTATAGTGGGCATGCTGGCCGCCATTGCTTACCCCAGCTACACCGACTATGTGTTACGGGGCGGGCGGGCGGCGGTGACGGCCTGCCTGCTGGAACAGGCGCAGTTTATGGAGCAGGTGTACAGCGCCAACCTGACCTATGCCAGCAATAATGGCGAAGACACCACCTTGCCAGACTTGCAGTGCAGCCGCGACCTTGCAGCCAAATTCAGCTTTGAACTGAGCAACCTGGACAGCCGCACCTTTACCCTCACCGCCTCTGCCCAGGGCCAGCAGGCCAATGACAGCTGCACCTCTTTTAGTTACAACCAGGCCGGCGTAAAAACCGCCAATGGATCTGGCAGTGCCGATGCCGTGAATGCCTGCTGGTAAGATCCGAGGTGTGACCATCGGATCCGGCGTTGATCTTTCACTGTACCGAATTAGTCTTAACAGAGTGGATCTTGAACAGGGGCAAAGGATATGCCGTACAGTTCTGGTTTTACTCTGATTGAACTTCTGATCAGCCTGATGCTGGCCGCCGTGCTGGCTTTGGGCTCCTTACTCGCCTTGTTATCTGCCCGCCAGCAGGTGTTGCTGGCGGCACAATACACTCAGGCCAGTGCCGCTTTGGCCGATTTCGCCACTGTGTATGCAGACAGCGTCGGGCCCAGCCGTGACTGGTTGCCGCTGTCTGCCGGGCCAGCCAGCTGCGCCGACGCGGATTGCAACACGCCTGTTCCGGTGCAGCAGGCCGTGCAGCAGCGTTTTAACCGCACTGCTTTGCCTTTATTACCAGAGCCCCAGCTCTGTATCCGCACTGGTGGTCTGCAACTCAGCTGGCGCAGTCGTTTGCCACTGCTGCGGCAACGCAGCTTGTGTCCCTTGGCACCTATGCGGCTCAGCACCAGCCTGCACAGCACATCATGAACGACCGGCAACGCGGGTATAGCCTGGTGGAGCTGTGCATTAGCATGGGGTTGGCGCTGGTGCTGCTGAGTTTTTTAATTGGAGCCGTGGTGACGGGGCGTAAATCGGCCTTGCAAACAGAGCAACTGGTGCAGTTACAACATCAGGCTCAGCTGGCCCATCGTCTGTTGCAGACCGAGCTGCAAAATCTCTGGTTTGTGGCAGGAAAAAGCTGGGCTGAATTGCAGGGAGCCCAGTCCCCGCCTGAACAACCGGCCGCTGATTGTGCTTTTGCCGGACAAGCGGGCAGTTTTCCGCAGGCCACACTGGGGTTTTCACCTTTGTATACGGCCTTGATTGGTCAGGTCGCACCAGCCTGTTTATCCGGGGCCAGTCCAGGCTCAGAGCTGCTCCAAATCCGCCGTTTGTTGGGTGGACCGCAAGGGCCTGCTGAATTGCTGGCAAATAAAGTGTATTTCGATCCGGCTGGCGTGGGGCGTTTTGTGGCGGGCACTGGCGGTGGCAGTGCCCTGCAGCTGTGGCCTTACCATCATGTGGTGTATTACATCCAGCAACAAAGTTGGGATGGCGGCAAGATCCCAGTGCTGATGCGCAAGCGCCTGCTGCGCAGCAGCTCTGGTCAGTTGGTGATGTCTGCCGAATCTGTGCTGGATGGGGTTGAACGGTTGCATCTGGAGATGGGGCTGGATTTGAACGCGGATGGCCAGGCCGACCAATGGTTCAGTACTTCTCAAATGACCACAGAGCTGTGGCAGCAGCCAGTCATTAGTGTGCGCTATTACCTGTTGCTGCGAAGCCTGCAAGCCGATCCGGGTTATCGCAACACAGTGTCGTACCAGTTAGGGGCGGTGCGTTTTCAGGCACCGGGCGATCCATATCGACGGCTGCAGCTGAGCAGCGCGGTATTGATTCACAACAGCAGGTTATGACAGGACTAGTGTGATGAAACAACAGGGTTTTGTATTGATTTGTACTTTGATATTGGGTGCAGTGCTGATCATGATGGCTGGGGCCGTGTTGTATCAGTCAAGATTAAGTCTGGCAATGGCCAGCGCAGGCATCAGTGCTCAGCAGCAGCTATTCCGTCTGCATCAGCAGCGTGGCGACATGGCAGCAGCGCCACAGGCACTGGTGTTCGGCGATTGTCCGGCCGATTATGCCGCGTGGTCGGAACCGCTGTTGCGTTGTGCCACTACCAGTCTGGTGCAACAACAACAGCAGTTTGCTGTGGTCAGTCTGGTTCAGGTGCAGCAACTGGCGGAGGCTGGTGATGAACGCCTTTAGTTTGGCACTGTTGCTGCTGAGCTGGCCGCTGTGGAGTCTGTCGCTGTATACCCACTGGCCGGATACTGGCTGGCAGGATCTGTTTCTGCTGTCTGAACCCCAGCATCAGCAACTGGCTGAGAAGTTACAGCTGACTCCGGGTGAAACACAACTGTGGCTGCAGGAATTGCAGCAGGCATTGGCCTCCGTGCCTTGTGAGCACAAAGCGGAGGCCATTGAGGTGACGTTCAATGCCGAATCTGTTCTGGTCAGCAACCGACAAGGTTTGTTGCATGTTGCCCCCGCTTCGGGACATGGCTGGTGGTATCTGCCCTGGCCTTTGTTTGACCGGTTGCCCAACCCGCATCAGGCAACAGCTTCGACCTTGATGCATACAGGGCAGACGCTGTTTGCTGAACATGCTGCCGGGCTTTATGCGGTGAACCTCAGTCAGCCGCAGCAGGGGCCGGCTTGGCACTATGACCTGACTGAGCTGCGGTTGCTGATGGTGTCGCCTGAGGCCGTGCTGGTGGCACGGCAGCAGCAATTGCAGTGGCTGGACCCAGTGACCGGGGGGCTGATGGCTCAGTGGCAGTTTCAGCAGCAGGTACAATGGGCAGGTATGGCCGGGCAATCGGTGCTGTTGTCCACGGCCGACCAGCAGATCTGGCGGTTGAATGCGTTGACGGAAAAGGCTACCCCGGCCGAGCTGGTTGTTAACCTGAGTCAACTGGGACCTTTTGTGGTGCGGCAGCTGCAGCTGATTGACGCCATGGTGCCACTGCAACCTGCTGCAGGCATGCATTGGCGACGACCGGCACAAGTGTTATTGCTTAGTGCGGAGAAAGAAGGTGGGGCTATGTTGCTGATGTTGCGGTTAAATCATGGCCGCAGACACCAGCCCAAACTGATTGGACAGCAGCAGGACAGCCTGATGACTGAGGCTGAATTTCAGCAATTGTTGGATGCCGATGGCTGGTACAGCGAATTTGCCGCGCCGCTGTACGCAGATTTTACACTGGCGGCCGGGGTCTGGTATCAACAGCTGGGATTGCAGCAGTCCGGGCCCTGTGCAGCACAACCTGCAGCCGTGTCCCTGCTGGCATTGCATCTGCATTATGGCACTGCCGTCTACAGCAGCAGGCAATTGAGCAGCGACCACGTCGCCCGACAGCTGAAGGCCAGTGTGTCTGGTCGTGGTTTTGTGCTGCAGGACGCCGGAACAGGGGAGGTCGTACTGCCTGAATTGCTGGAAATCAAGGCGCATTGTGCACAATGCAGCAGCCCTTTATTGGTTGAACATTTTCCAAGACAGAAGTTACTGGCGGTGTACCAGACTGAACATGGAGGTCAGGAATGAAAACTCAGGGTGCAGGTTTGATTGAATTACTGGTGGCTTTGGCTGTGCTGGGAATTCTTGCCTCTGTGTTGCTGCCTTCTTACCAGCAGGATTTGCTGCGTAGTTACCGGCTGGAAGCGCAGCAGGAGTTATTAAAAGTGGCGGGTTTGCAGGAAGTACTGCAAGCAGACCAGCAGCGTTATACCCGCGATCTGACCGAGCTCGGGTTAGCTGGCAAGGTCATTACTACCCCATCTGGCCGGTATCGCATCAGTGCTGAGCTGACGGAGCAGGGATACCGGCTGGATGCGCAGGCTGTCGCGATGCAGCAGAAAGATGCGGACTGTCTGAGTTTTTCCCTGACCAGCCTGGGACAAAAACAGAGCGCGCCTAAAACCAATTGCTGGATGCATTAAAAGGGGAACCCGATGAACTACAAAGGGCACAGGCCTGGCACCAGGCTGGAACGGTAACGTCCGGCCTGCGATAAGCTCAGACGAAAATGCCAGGGCATCACCTGACGACTGCATAAAATAAAACTGCCTGAGCCCAATAAATCCAGGCTGCCATCGGGGCGAAAAATAAGCTGCTCTCTGCTGTAACTGAAACGGAACTGCGTTGGATCCGGTTCCAGCTGCTGCAGGGCAAACTCCGCCATGCCGGGCATGGCCAGCACTGTGCTGGTTAAAGGTGCGGAATCCCAGTTATTCAGACAGACGGTTCCGAGTTGTGGACAAACCCGTACCAGGCGTTGTTGGCTGATCGCATAGACTCTGCTGTAGCGAAGTTGTTGCTCCAGCTGATGCATAAAGTGTCCGGCTTTGTACCTCAACCAGACCTCGCGCAGATTGGGGCCGGCTGACAGCGCCAACACCATCAGCAGCACCATCACAATTAAGAGCTCCATCAGGGTAAAGCCGTTATGGCTTTGCTGGTCACTTTGCATGGCTTCACATTCCTTGTGAATCAGTTGGGATTTAAGTCTAGCTGTCTTCATTGAGCCAGCCTGCAAAACTCGTTACCATAAGCGCAATTTTAGCCATCCAGGCAGGTTCAGATGTCCTCCGCTGTTACAGTCACGCTGGTGCAGCAGCCCTTTACTGTGGGTGCTGTGTGCCAAAACACCGAAAAAGTACTGAGTATTGCCAAAACCAGCAGTGCCGATGTGCTGCTGTTTCCTGAATTAACCCTCACCGGTTATCCGCCGGAAGATCTGCTGTTACGTGATGAGTTTCAGCAGTTGGTTGAACAGGGGCTGCAACAGCTGCTGGATGCCCGGCTGGCGGTCACTTTGGTGGTGGGCCACCCCTGGCGCGACGGTGACGCTTTGTATAATGCCGCGTCGGTAATTCAGAATGGTCAGTTGCTGGCGCGCTACTACAAGCAGGAATTGCCGAATCACGGCGTGTTTGACGAACTGCGGTATTTCACGCCCGGTGACAAGGCCTGTACTTTTGAGCTGAAAGGCCAGACCTTTGCAGTGCTGATTTGTGAAGATATCTGGCACGGTGGCCCGGCGGCGCTGGCAAAAAGCGAAGGGGCACAATGGGCGCTGGTGCTGAATGCATCCCCTTATTGTGTCGGCAAACCGGCGCAGCGTGAGCAAATCCTGACCACTTTGGCCAGACGGTTAAAACTGGGTTTTGTTTATGTAAACCATGTGATAGGCCAGGATGAACTGGTGTTTGACGGCCAGTCGCTGGTGGTGAGCCCAGACGCCGAAGTGCTGTTCCGTGGCGCCAACGCCACTGCAGAGTTGCATACGCAGGACCTGTTGCCGCGCGATACACCGTACCCGCAGCCACAGCCTCGTGCTGCCCTGAGTCTGGAAGCCGAAGTGTACCAGTTGCTGGTGATGGCCACCCGTGACTATGTGCAGCAAAACGGTTTCCCCGGTGCTGTGCTCGGTCTGTCCGGCGGTATCGATTCCGCCTTAACCCTGGCCATTGCAGTGGATGCTTTGGGGGCAGACAAAGTGCAGGCGCTGATGTTGCCTTTTACCTACACCTCGGGCATGAGTGTGGAAGATGCCGAAGCGCAGGCTCAAGCCATGGGCATTGAGTTTGGTTCTGTGTCCATTGAGCCTATGTACAACAGCTTTATGCAGCAGCTGTCGCCCTTGTTTGCCGGCCGTGGCAAAGACACCACCGAAGAAAACCTGCAGGCACGTTTACGTGGGGTGCTGTTGATGGCGTTGTCGAATAAAACCGGCCGCATTTTGCTGACCACAGGCAACAAAAGCGAAAATGCCGTCGGTTACTGCACCTTGTATGGCGATATGTGTGGTGGTTTTGCTGTGATTAAAGACGTGCCGAAAACCCTGGTGTACCGGCTGGCGGCCTACCGCAACAGCCTGTCGCCGGTGATCCCGCAGCGGGTTATAGACCGGCCGCCATCGGCAGAGCTGGCGCCGGACCAGACCGACCAGGACAACCTGCCACCTTATGACGATCTGGATGCGATGATTGAAGCTTATGTGGAGCAGGACAAATCTCTGCCGGAGATTGTCGCTTTGGGTTATGATGAAGCAACGGTGCGGCGTGTGCTGCATCTGATTGATATTAATGAATATAAAAGACGCCAGTCGGCGGTTGGCCCCAAAGTGACCCGTCGTAATTTTGGCAAGGACAGACGATATCCCATCACATCCTGGATGCGGAAACAGCGGTGAGGACCTTATGAAAAAAGTGGAAGCCATTATCAAACCCTTTAAGCTGGACGATGTACGCGAAGCCTTAGCGGAAATTAATATCACCGGCATGACAGTGACTGAAGTGAAAGGCTTTGGCCGTCAGAAAGGCCACACTGAACTGTACCGCGGTGCCGAATACATGGTGGATTTTCTGCCCAAGGTGAAGCTGGAGCTGGTGCTGTCAGACGATCAGGTTGAACGCTGCATTGACGTCATTATGAAAACCGCTCAGACCGGCCGTATTGGCGATGGCAAAATTTTTGTGTTCGACGTGGAGCGGGTGATCCGCATCCGTACCGGTGAAGAAGACGAAGAAGCAGTGTAAGCCTTGTGTGGATACTCTTGCAGAGGCGCACCCCGGTGCGCCTTTTTTACAGGGCAAATTCATAAAAAAAACCAGTCAGCAGAGCTGACTGGTGGTACAACCGCAGGCCTGATGAGCCTGAAGTTAATCTTTCACCATGGCGACCTGCTGGCTGTCGGCCAAAGGCAAAGCGCCGGCAAAGGCCTGGTACAGGCCGACCAGTTGCTGGTAATGCGTCAGCGCTTGCTGGGCCTGCGCATCCCGGCTTTGCAGCCAGTCACGTTCGGCATCCAGTAACTGCAGAAACTCCACAGTACCGGCGTCGTATTGCGCCCGGATCAGCTCGACCGCCTGCTGTGTTGCAGCCACTTGCTGGCTGAGCCAAAGCTCACGTTCGCGGCTGCTTTTATAGCCATGAATCGCCGTTTGCATCTGCGCTAAGGCGTCAAACACCGCTTTCTGGAAGTTGGCCACGGCCATCTGCTGTGACGCTTCGGCACCGCGGATGCGGGCCTGAATGGAGCTGAGCTCAGTGGCTTGCCAGCGTAACGTTGGGGCAATGCTCCAGCTTTCATTGGCACTGCCCAGGCTCAGGCCAGGTGAGGCTAAAAAGCCCAAAAAGCCGGTCAATGACAACTGCGGGTAAAGGTCTGCGGTCGCCACTCCTATATCGGCATGGCTGGCGGCCAACTCGCGTTCGGCTTGCGCCACTTCAGGCCGGAATTGCAGGTAATTCAGCTGGCTGTCGAGTTGCAGCGGGTTGTCAAAAGCCGGTAAGGCCGGGGTCGCCTGACGGGCCACCTCCAGCTGCTGTGGGCTTTGTGCCAAAAGTGCCGCCAGAGTGGCGTGCGCCGCTGTTTTTAACTGGCGCAGCGCCGGTAAAAACGCTTGCTGCTGGTAAATCTGCGCATCAATACGGCTCAGTTCCAGGTCCGACGCAACCCCGGCGTCGCGGCGGGCCTGAATAATCTGTTTGGTGCGTTTGAGGTTTTGCAGGTCCTGCTCGGCGACCGACAGGCGCAGCTCAGCACCGCGGTAATCGCCATAGCTGCTGGCCACCTGAGACAGCAGCGCAATACGGGCCTGCTGCCAGGCTAAGCCTGCAGCTTCGGCTCTGGCATTGGCCGCCACGGCAGCCTGCTCCAGTTTACCGAACAAATCCAGATCCCAGCTTAACTGGCCACCTAAGCTGGCCTGACGCTGGATCTGGCCGGCGTTTTGCGCCGCGCTGTCCGGGATTTGTTGATTCTGCTGGCTGGCCGCGAGATCCATCCGGGCCCAGTCGTCATTGTCGGCGTCCTGAAACACCGCATAAGCCCGGTCGGCATTGGCTTTGGCCGCGGCCAGCGTCGGGTTGGCCTTCAGCGCCTGTTCAATCAGCCGGTTCAGTTCAGCGTCGCCCAGTTGGGCAAACCAGTCGCCGGCCTGCTCCGCCACCTGATAACGCTGCGGCAGATGCTGCTCAGCAAAAGCTGTGGGGGCCTGATAAGGCTGGCCCACTGAGGCACAGCCAAACAGGGTGGAGGCCAGCGCCAGACTCAGGCTGGTCAGTCGGATGCTGTTACGCATGAGCAGACTCCTCAGAAGTTTCCGCCTGAGCCAGTTGACGGTCACGACGACGGGCCAGAGCGTAATAAAACAGCGGGGTTAAAATCAGACCAAACACAGTGACCCCAATCATGCCGGCAAAGACTGCCACCCCCATGGCCTGACGCATTTCTGCACCAGCGCCAGTGGAGAACACCATTGGCACCACACCCATGATAAAGGCGATGGATGTCATCAAAATGGGGCGTAACCGCAGCCGTGCTGCTTCCAGAATGGCCTCCATGGTTTTCATGCCATGGTCTTGCAGTTCTTTGGCAAACTCGACAATCAGGATGGCGTTTTTGGTCGCCAGGCCCACCAGGACTATCAGGCCTATCTGGGTGAAGATGTTGTTATCACCACCGTAGATCCAGACGCCGGTCATCGCCGACAGCAGGGTCATAGGCACAATCAGAATAATGGCCAGCGGCAACGTCAGGCTTTCGTACTGCGCGGCCAGCACCATAAACACCAGCAGGATCACCAGAGGGAAAATCAGCAGCTCAGTGTTACCGGCCAGAATTTGCTGGTAGCTCAGCTCAGTCCACTCATAGGTCATGCCCGGTGGCAGCGTCTCGGCCAGAATTTTCTCAATAGCGGCCTGGGCTTCACCTGTACTGAAACCAGGCGCCGGGCCCCCGTTAATTTCAGCTGTGGTGTAACCGTTGTAGTGCATCACCCGGTCCGGACCTGCCACATGCTTAACCGTGACAAAAGAACCCAACGGGATCATCTCACCCTGGTTATTGCGTACTTTCAGCTGACGGATTTGCTCAGGGTTTTGCCGGAACTGTTCATCCGCCTGGATATTGACCTGATAGGTACGGCCAAACTGGTTAAAGTCGTTCACATAGGTGGAACCTAAGTACACCTGCAACGTCTGGAACACTTCATCCAGGTTCACGCCTTGCTGTTTGGCTTTGGTCCGGTCCACGTCCAGATCCAGTTGCGGCACATTCACCTGATAGCTGGAGAACACACCGGCCAGTTCCGGGGTGGCCCAGGCCTTTTGCATCACCTGCATGGTGACCCCAAACAGGGCTTCGTACCCCAGGTTGGCTCTGTCTTGAATTTGCAGACGGAAGCCGCCGATGGTGCCCAAGCCTTGCACTGGTGGTGGCGGGAAAATCGCAATAAAGGCGTCCTGGATCCCGGCAAACTTCTGGTTCAGTTGCATCGCAATGGCATTGCCCGACAGCTCGGGGCTGCTGCGGCTGTCAAAGCTGTCGAGGCCAACAAACACAATGCCTGCGCTCGGGCTGTTGGTAAAACCATTGATCGACAGACCTGGGAAGGCAATGGAGTTGGCCACACCCGGATGGTCCAAAGCAATTTGCGACATTTCTTTGATGACCGCTTCGGTGCGCTCTAACGAGGACGCATCCGGCAACTGGGCAAAAGCCACCAGGTACTGTTTGTCCTGACCTGGCACATAACCTGTTGGGGTTTGCTGGAACTGCACAGCCGTCAACCCCACCAGGCCCACATAGAGCACCGCAATCAACGCACCCATACGGATCACTTTGCGCACCATCCACTGGTAGCCATTGGACGCTTTGGCAAAGAGGCGGTTAAAGGGACCGAATAACCAGCCACCGAACAGCTTGTTCAGCGCACGGGTCAACGCATCCGGTTTGGCACCATGGGGTTTGAGCAGCAGGGCCGATAAAGCCGGGCTCAGGGTTAAGGAGTTCAGCGCCGAAATAAAAGTCGAGATAGTAATGGTCAGCGCAAACTGCATATAAAACTGACCGGTCAGGCCCGACATAAAGGCGGTTGGCACAAACACAGCTGCCAGTACCAGGGTGGTGGCTACGATGGGGCCTGTGACTTCTTTCATCGCTTTTTGCGTGGCCGCCATGGGCGACAGACCGTCGGCAATATTACGCTCAACGTTTTCAACCACCACTATGGCGTCGTCTACCACTATGCCGATGGCCAGCACCAGACCAAAGAGCGACAGTGCGTTTAGCGAGAAACCCAATAAATGCATGATCGCAAAGGTACCGACCAGAGAGACTGGCACCGCCACCAATGGAATAATGGAGGCCCGCCAGGTTTGCAGGAACAGCACTACCACCAGCACCACCAGCAAGACAGCTTCCAGCAGGGTTTTCACCACAGCTTTAATCGAGCCACGCACAAACACTGTTGGGTCGTACACAATGTCGTAACTCAGGCCTTCAGGGAAACCTTTGGCCAGCTCTGCCATAGTGGCCCGTACATCTTCAGAAATCTGAATGGCATTGGAGCCTGAAGCCTGGAAAATAGGAATGGCCACGGCGTCTTTGTTGTTCAGCAAGGAGCGCAGTGCGTAGGTCTGAGCGCCCAGCTCGACCCGGCCAATGTCTTTCAGACGGCTCACTTCGCCGTTGTCACCTACTTTGACAATGATGTCGGCAAATTCCTGCTCTGTGGTCAGACGGCCTTTCACATTAATCAGCAACTGGAATTCGCTGTCGCCGCTGGGTTGTGCCCCCAGGCTACCGGCAGCGGCCTGCTGGTTTTGCTCGCGAATCGCCGTCACCACCTGAGCGGGCGATAAACCCAAAGCGGCCACTTTATCCGGATCCAGCCAGACCCGCAGGCTGTATTCACCGGCACCAAATAAACGCACAGCACCCACACCTTCAATACGGGCCAGCTCGTCTTTGATATTCAGCGCGGCATAGTTCGACAGATACAGCATGTCGTACCGCTCATCCGGCGACGTTAAGTGCACCACCATGGTCAGATCCGGTGAGGATTTTTCTGTCACCACACCTAAACGCTGCACTTCCTGCGGCAAACGTGGTTTGGCGCGGTCAACCCGGCTTTGCACCTGGGTTTGGGCGCGGTCCACGTCGGTACCAATGGCAAAGGTGATGGTCAGCGTCATGCGGCCATCCGACGTTGCCTGAGAGGACATGTACAGCATGTTTTCCACGCCGTTTATTTCCTGCTCCAGAGGGGAGGCGACTGTGTCCGCTATGACTTTCGGGTTGGCTCCAGGGTAGTTAGCGGTCACCACCACAGTAGGTGGCACCACTTCAGGGTACTCGGTGATTGGCAATTGCCAGACGCTGATGGCGCCGCTGATAAAAATCAGCAGCGACAGCACGGCGGCAAAAATGGGTCTTTTGATAAAAAATTGCGAAAACATGCTGGTGCTTACCCGTGTTCAGGTTGATTGGCGGCGGCAGCGGTCAGTTGTTTCTGATGCTGTTCCAGTTGTTGCTGTTCGGTACGCAATTGGCCTATCTGTTCATCGCTGGCCATAGGCACAGTCTCCGGGCTGATGGTCATGCTGGGGCGAACCCGTTGCAAACCGTTGACCACAATGCGGTCTTTCGCATTCAGGCCGTCTTTGATCAGACGCAGGCCATTGATTTTTTCCCCCAAGGTGACAGCGCGGTACTGCAGCTGATTGTTGCCATCGACCACCAGCACAAATTTGTTCGACAGGTCGGTGCCAATGGCTTTGTCGTCAATCAGTACGCCCTGACTGCTGGCCTGACCGGCCAGTTTGATGCGGGCGAATAAACCAGGGATCAGCTGCTGATCTTTATTATCAAAGCTGGCGCGGGCACGGATAGTTCCGGTTTGTGGGTTCACCGCATTGTCGATAAAGTCGATACGGCCCACATGGCTGAAATTGCTGTCTCCGGCTAAGGCCATATAGACAGTGCCGGATCCGGCTGCGTTTTTACCCTGTTGCGCCTGACGCTGATAACTTAAGAAGGTTTGTTCGTCGGCATCAAAATACGCATACATAGTGCTGGTGCTGACTAAGCGGGTCAGCTCGCTGCTGCCTGCTGTAACAAAGTTACCGGCGGTGATCTGGGCATAAGACACTTTGCCGCTGATAGGCGCTTTCACTGCAGTGAAGGATAAATCCAGTTCCGCTTTGTCCAGCGCTGCTTTGACAGAAGCGACAGTGGCCATGGCTTGTTGCTTGCGGGCCAGCCGGGTGTCCAGCACCTCTTCCGAGACGGCGCTTTTACGCTCCAGCTTGGCGGCACGCTGGTAGTCATTGCTGGCTAAGCGCTCTGCGGTTTGCGCACTTTGCAGTTCGGCTTTTAAGCGGCTGACTTCGGCCTGAAACGGGCGAGGGTCTATCTGGAACAGCAGGTCACCCTGTTGCACCAGAGCGCCTTCTTCGAAATAGACTTTTTCGATATAACCGGACACGCGTGGCATCAGCGTGACTGTCTGTGGTGCCTGCAGGCGGCCGGTAAATTCATCCCAATGTGTGATGGTTTCATACACCACTTCAGCCACCTGCACTGCAGGGGCCTGCATGGCGCCAGGATTTTGCTCAGATGGTTGACCACAGGCGCTTAACACGGCAGCGGCAAGGGCTCCTAATAACAAGGGTCGAATGCGGTGTTTCTGGCTCATGGCCTGCTCCTTAAACTATTTACCTAGAGGTGATGTGGCACAATACAACTTAATTTTGTACTGGTCGGTAAATATATAGGAGTCGAAAAGGAAGTCAATTAATTTTTGTACTGATTGGTAAAAAATTAATAGACCATTTTTTTAACTGAGCGCGGCTTTTGGTTATATCTCAGGACTGTGACAGCCTGCAGTGGTTGTTATTCTATACAATAATGTACCGTGTAGTAAATATCCCTTGCTGGACAAGTGCTGTAAAGCTGTTTATCCTGTAGCCACTTTAATAGTCCGGAGTATGAGATGTCAGCTACTGCCTCTACTGCAGCGCCATCTGTAGGACGCCCGCGCGCTTTTGATATGGACACCGCCTTGCAAAAGGCCCTGGAAGTTTTCTGGCTGAAAGGCTACGAAGGGGCTTCTTTACCCGATTTATGTGAAGCCATGGGCATCAATAAACCCAGTTTGTATGCCGCTTTTGGCAATAAAGAGCAGCTGTTTTTAAAAGCCATTGAGCTGTATGAAAACCGGCCTTGTGCCTTTTACTACCCTGCACTGGAGCAGCCGACCTCCTACCAGGTGGTGCAGCATATGCTGTGTGGCGCGGCGAAGGCCAATGCTGATCCGGCCAACCCGCCGGGTTGTGTGATAGTGCAGGGGGCTTTGGCCTGCAGCGAGTCTGGTGCTTCGGTGAAACAGGCGTTGATTGAAAAACGCCAGAAAGGCGAAGTGGCGTTGCGCGAACGGCTGGAACGGGCCCAGGCCGAAGGTGATTTACCTGCGGATGCTGACCCGGCGGCACTCGCCCGTTATATTGGCGCTGTGCTGCAAGGTATGGCTATTCAGGCCACCAGTGGTGCCAGTTGTGATGATCTTCGTATGGTGGCCGAAACCGTACTGCAGGCCTGGCCAGGGAAAAAGTAAGCTGCTGATCTGGCAGCTGTAACGGCATTTATACCTGCAGCTGCCAGCCTGGGCCGACAAAGTTCTGCCTGACGGCTGGCAGTGCCTTAAGTCTCTGCTAGTGTTAACAAAACGTCTGCTTTGAGCCTGTTGTTCATGACTTTTGTTGACCAGAAATTCCAACTGAAACTGATCGAATTTATTCAAGTCTGCAAAGACGGTTACGCCATTCTGGATGCGGATGATCGGCTGATGGGCTGTAATCAGGCCTTTTGTGACATCTTCTATCAGGATATGGCCGCCATGCAGGGCATTCGCTTTGATGATCTGATGCGATTATCCTACGGCGCGCGCAAAGGCATCCGTTTTGACACCGATAATATTGAGCAATGGTTACAGGAAGCGCACCAGAAACGCCGGCAAAACCCATTTCGTTTGTTTGAGGTGGATTTACTGGATGGCCGCTGGTTTCTGTTTTCCGAGCAGGTGCTGGAATCCGGTGAAATGCTGATCCAGGCCAAAGAAATTACCAAGCAGAAGGTACTTGAGCATCAGCTCAGTTCCAAAGTGGCCAGTTTAAGTGAGCTGGCACTGACCGATGAACTGACTAAAGTGGCGAACAGGCGCAGCTTTGTGGAGTCGGTCGACACCGAACTGGCGCGTTGTCAGCGGCAGATGAAACCCTCAGCATTGTTATTGCTCGATCTGGATTTTTTTAAATCCGTCAACGACACCTATGGCCATCAGGCCGGTGATGAAATTCTCAAAGCCACCGCATTACGTTTTAAAAAAGCCTTACGGGAGTACGATATTGTCGGCCGGATTGGCGGTGAAGAGTTTGCAGTGTTTTTGTCCGAAACCTCACCAAAAACAGCCTTGCAGGTGGCCGAACGTATGCGATCCTTGCTGGCCGATTACCCGCTGAAAGCCGGTAGCGTTGAGCTCTGTATGACCACCTCCATCGGCGTGGCATTCTGTCAGGGACAAAGCAGTTTTGAAGCGCTGTATATCGAAGCGGATTCGGCCTTGTACCAGGCCAAACGCAACGGCCGCAACCGGGTAGAACTGTACAAAATGCCTGAATACTAGTCTGGCAATTGATTGGAGAAATCTTCAGAATACGCGCCATTAACCCCAGGTTGTTGACGGGAAAATGAAATGAATCACCCGCTGTTTTTAGTCTGTTGCCGTGCTGTGGCTGCGTTGCTGTTGTTACTGGTGCTGATGTCACCGGTGCTGGTGCAGTGGCCTGCGAGCTGGCATTGGGACTATCTGCACTGGAAGCTGTTGCCCGCCGCAGGCTTTTATTTGTTGTTATTCAGTCTGTTCAGCAAAATCCGCTGGGGTTTGGTGTTGCTGCTGCCTTTTGTGTTGTTGGTACCGCAAGAAGTCTTTTATCTGCACACCTATCAAAAATCAACCGACGCCCATGCGCTGGCTATCGTAGCAGAGACGGATCTGGCGGAAGCTGCAGGTTATCTGACGGGGATAGGTGTTGTGCTGGCGCTGGCTGTGCTGGTGCTGGGACTGCTGTGGTTTTATGCAGTACGCACGGCCTGGCTGCTGAAGTGGCAGTGGGGTCAGGGCTGGCGACCTTTTTTGTGGTTGGTGTTTATAGGGCTGGGGGCCTCACTGGCCTGGCACGAATGGCAGTATCAGCAATTGAATAAAGCGGCTGAGCGCAAAAATCCGCAGGAAACCGTATTTGCCAGCAGGCCTTTGCCTTACAGCCACGAAAAGTTTCACGCCACCTACCCGCTGAATTTACTCTTGGCGCTGAATGAGTTCAGAGTGCAACGGGAAGCAACGGCACAAGTGGCATCGCAGGTGGAGCAATTTCGTTTTGGTGTCAGGCAGGAACCTGAAATCAGTGGGCGCCAGATCTACCTGCTGGTGATAGGTGAAACCTTAAGGCCCGACCGGTTGCAGCTGAATGGGTATCCGCGCTCCACGACGCCGCGACTGGCAGGTACAGCTAATTTGGTTAGCTACCCGGATATGATCAGCCCCTGGGCCTGGACCCGCATGTCGGTACCCGTGATGCTGTCGCGCAAAGCGGGTACGGATCAGCGGTATTTCCCCACCGAGGCCTCTGTGGTTTCGGCGTTTAAGGAAGCTGGCTTCAGCACCTACTGGCTGTCCACTCAAAGCCCCTTAGGTGTGCATGACTCTTCCATCGCCTTACATGCCAGCGAAGCCGATCAGGTGCAGTACCTGAACCCTGTAGGTTACCGACAGGAAGGGTTTTACGATGAAATTCTGCTGCCAGCGGTGGAACGGGTGCTGGCGCAGAATGAATCTAAACAGCTGATTGTGTTGCATACCCTCGGCAGTCATTTCAGCTATGCCGACCGCTACCCGAAACACTTTGACCTGTTTACGCCGTCCGGCAAGGGGGAGCGCATCAGCATGCATGACAGGTCCGCCCGGCAGAAGCTGAACAATGCCTATGACAATACGGTGGCCTACACCGACTTTGTGCTGTTTAACCTGATCAATCAGCTGAAACAGACCAACGCCAGTGCAGCACTGTTGTTTGCCTCGGATCACGGTGAAAACATTTTTGATGGTCAGTGTGGCAAAAGTGGCCACGGCCACAATACAGAGTTTGATTACAGAGTGGCTGCCCTGCTGTGGTTTTCGGACGCGCTGAAAATGCAACAGCCGCAAAAAACGCAATTGGCGCAAAGCCGGCGCGAGCAGCCGTTAAGTACCACTCAGCTGTTTGATACCTTGCTGGACTTAGCCAACCTGAGCTACCCGGAGCAGCAATTGCAGCAGAGCTGGGTGAGTGCACAGTGGCAGCCAGCTCCACGTATTCTCCAGCACGGGCTGGATTTTGACAAAGCCAGCAGGGATCCAGTCTGCAAAGAGCTGTCTGAGCCACATTAGCTTGTCATATTATTGAAATATTTAAGTCATAAAATAGACTTCAAATGGTCATCTGAGTGACATGAAACTGTCATTCTGTCACGCGCTTAGCGCCCGCCATTGAACGACGCCAAAGCCGGGTTGAGCCCGCTTTGGCGATATCCAGAACAACATTTAATGCATTCTGTTGGTTTTGGCCCGGATCAGGAAATTAACTATGTTTGCAAAAACTCTCGTTGCTATGGCGTTGACTGTGGCTGCCGTGTCGGCTGCTGAAGCAAAGGACTGGGAAATTTACGGCAAAATTAATGTGTCGGCTCAGCAGTCTGATGAGGGGGAAGGATCCTTTGGTGAATTAAAAAGCAATGCGTCACGCTTTGGTATTAAAGGGGATTATGCACTGGAACATAACCTGACGCTGGTTTATCAGCTGGAATGGGAAGTGGACCCGTCTGACGAAGCCAACGAAAAAAATATCAAGTCACGGAACCAGTTTATTGGTCTGCAGGGGGCTTTTGGTACTGTGCTGGCAGGCCGTCATGATACGGCGCTGAAATTAGCTCAGGGCAAAATTGACCAGTTCAACGACTACGAAGCCGACATCAAAACGCTGTGGAAAGGTGAAAACCGGGTCAGCGATACGGTCATGTACCAAAGCCCGTCTGTACTGGGTTTTAAATTCACGGCGCAGCAAATTATGGCCGATGAACCGGAGGCAGACAGCGCCCAGTCCTATGCCATTGGCTATGGTGACGAAGAATTAAAAGAATCCGCCTGGTATGCTGCCGTGGCGCTGGATAATGGTGTCAATGGTTACGATGCGACCCGTCTGGCGCTGCACACCAGGCTGGCAGGTTTTAAGCTGGGCGCCATGCTGCAGCAGCAGGAAAATGTGGAAACCGGTGATGAAAAAGACGGTTATCTGGCCAGCCTGGCGTACCCGCTGGGCAAATTCGAACTGAAAACCCAGTACCAGGTGCAGGAAGACGACAACGGAGTCTCTGCGGGAGCCGATTACAAGCTGGGTAAAAATACCAAGCTTTATGGCTGGTACAGCAGCTTCGATTTCGATTCAGCCATCGACAGTGACTATCTGGCTATCGGGTTGGAACATAAGTTCTGATCCACAGTGAACAGGCCGCGTCAGCGGCCTGTTTGCTTTTGAATGCCTGAATTAAAGACTGTTACATCCGACAATACGGGCATGGTCTCCGTGCAGACGTACCACGAATAAAGGACAGCTGCTGACCCCTTCAGGTTGTTTCCGCTCTGCTCTGAGCCATAACTGCTGCACATTGAGCAAATACAACACCGGACTCAGAGGTTGGCTCGACAGCAGACGGTAGTGCACCTGACGCTGTGGGTAGAATTCCGCCAGGCCTTGTTGATACTGCACTATGGCCCTGTCTCCGGCGACCCGTTGTCCAAGCAAATTAACCAACAACGCATCAGGTTCAAACAAGCCGGCCAGGCTCAGCCAGTGTTGCTGATTAATGGCGTCAGCCAGTTGGTTCAGCAGTTGATGAATAGCGTCTGGAACCGGGTTCTGTGCGACGGGTGGGGCTGCGACAGCCTGTACAAGTGCGGACATATTTTGATTGCTCCCTGTGTTGGACTGCCGCTATGCTAAAACCTCAGGTTAACTTGAGGTCAAGTGATGAATTCATCTTGTGCAGAAAAAATCTGGCTTTCGGTGGGCGAAGTCGCGTCGCGATGCGGCGTGACCGTGTCTGCATTACATTTCTACGAGCAAAAAGGTTTAATCCAGAGCGTGCGTAATCAGGGAAATCAGCGGCGTTATGCGCGCGATGTGTTGCGCCGTGTCGCCATTATTAAAGTGGCGCAGCGCACTGGCATCAGCCTGGAGCAGATCAAACAGGCCTTTGATGTTTTGCCTAAGGGGGAACCCCCGTTGCAACGGCACTGGCAACAAATGTCGGAACTGTGGCATCAGGACCTGACAACCCGGATTGAGCAATTAACACAAATGCGCGACCAACTCAGTTTATGTATTGGCTGTGGTTGTTTGTCGTTGGCGCATTGCCCGTTGCGCAACCCTGCCGATCAGCTGGCGACACAGGGGCCTGGTGCCCATTTTGTTCCGGCTGACGACAAGGTCTGAGCGACCAGCCCCGGACTCGCCTGGACCCCGGGTTATTCCACACCCAACAGCGGATGAGCTGCCTTAAAAACAGCGCCAAAGTCTAGGCGGCGCTGAAGCGACGTTATGGCCATTTGCGGCAAACGGCACCCGACAGTGAAGGGGCTGCAGACTTGGTGTGGGCAGCGCCGTCTCCCCTTTATTCTGGGCTGAAAGCGGTTAATACTGCAGTCATGCAACACATTCAGTTGCAGTCTGTACGGATGAAACAACAAGGTGAGCTGGAACCTCTGTTCGTCTGTTACCGGCCGGATTTGTGAACAACGTGGCTGAGGCCGCCAAAACTGATATCTGGCACGCAGGCATCTGTGGCCAGGGCCGGAAATAACAAAGGGGCCTGGCAGCCCCTTTGGTTTTGAATCAGCCAGCAGTTTAGTACTTGTAGCTGAAACTCAGGCCAAAGCTCTGGCCTTCGACACGGCGTTGCAGCAATTCACCTTGTTGCGTAATTTCCACGTCTTCATCCAGCAGGTTCTTCACACTGAACTTGACGGACGTCGCTTCCCACGGGGTGTAGGAATAGACAAAGTCCAGTGAGTTAAACGGCTGCTCGTAGGCATCGTCTTTTGAGTTCACGCCGGCAAACGCAATACGCTTACCAAAGACGTTGTAGGTCAGGGTCGCGTTGTGTTTGTCGTCGTCTGAGTCAAAACCTAACTGGAAGTTGACCACGTTCTTGGAGTGACCGTTCAACGGACGCACCAGGTTGGTCAGGTCAGCACCGGTAATAGGCTGGATGTTAATTTCGGATTCTGACCAGGTGAAGTTACCGGCCACAAAGAAGTTGCTGAGCCAGCTTGCTGTGTCACCGTCAAAGATGTTCAGCTGTTGCAGGAATTCTGCTTCAGCGCCATAGACTTCACCGCTTTGCGCATTACGGAAGGACATCAGCAGGTTACCGTCCGAGCCGCTCAGCTCAATGGATTCAATCGGGTTCTCCAGGTCTTTGTAGAATACGCCGATGCTGTAGTTGCTGTCGTCGTAGTACCATTCCAGACGGGCGTCATAGGCGGTCACGTCTGTGCTCTTCAGGCCAGAATAACCAGTCACTTTAAAGTCGGTCAGCGGGTCGACGAACAGCACTGGGGTGACTTCACGTAAGTCCGGACGAACCACGGTCTGGCTGTAACCAAAACGGGCCTGCAGGTCTTCGGTCACGAAGTAGGTGAACGACAGTGATGGGTAGTACCCATCTTCCATCAGCACTGAGTCTGCCGGATTGCCACTGATATCACCGTCAGCATTGAGTGGCAGCGATACCTGACGGAAGTCTTCATAGCGCACACCCAGATTCAGACGGAACAGGTAGTCGTAGTTCATCTCCATGCCGACATAACCTGCATCAATCATTTGTGCGGCCAGGTAATCGTCCGCCTGAGTGGTGACGTTGGACACCTGGAAGCCTTTGCTGGCGTCCAGAATATTGGCGTCAGAGAAAATTTGCGAGAAGCTGCCACCCAGTTCTTCCAGGCTGTAACCCACAGTGCTGAAGTTAAAGAAGTCCGTACTGGAGTTACGTTCACGTTCGAAGTACGAATAACCACCGTTCAGTACCACTTCGGCTTTGCCGAAGGTCAATGGCAGTTTGGCATTCCAGCTGCCGTTTTCGGTTTCGTCATCCATACGGGCGAAGCTGTAGTTCACCGCGTTCTGGTTACGGCGCATAAAGCGGGTAACAGAGCCATCATCGCCAATTTCGTTCAGATAACGGTATTCCACTTCGCCTGGCGCGTAACGTTCAGCTTTGGCGTCTGTGTACTGCCAGTCGACGCTGATGTCGTATAACCAGGGCAGGTCATGGCGGCCACGGATCTGGTTCGACAGCATAGAACGTTCTTCGTAGCGGATAGAGGTGTCTGTATTGAAACGGTTTTCTTCGTTGACTGTTTCGATACTTTCACCGTTTTTGACTTTGATTTCGTCTTTGGTGTCACGCAGGTAAATGGTCGAGGTTTCAAACCTGTGGTCTTCGTTCAGTTCCAGACCAAAGTTCAGCATACCGGACAGTTTGACCTGGTGTTCCGTGCCTTTGATATCGTCCCAGATATTCAGTGGCACCAGGCTGTCGCCTGACACTGAGAAGTAACGTTCCTGTTCCTCAATGTTCTGAGTTGAGCGGTCATAGCTGACGCCCGCCATCACACCAAAGACTGAGCTGCCGATATCGAACTTATTGCCATAAGACAGGCTGCCGTCGAAATCTGGTTTGATGCTTTCGCGTGTGACATCAATATCTCGGTTAAAGGCTAAACCCAGTTCACGCACTATGGTGCTGGCCTGGGCCAGGTTGCCGGCATTGATACCACCTAAAGCCTCGGCAATATTGATTTGGCTGATGGTGCCGTACTGGTCCAACGCGGCGCGCAATTCGGGGGTCATGCCACGTTTACCGTCGTCACTACCACGCCAGTCGTCACCACCACCGTTGTAAGTGTAAGCGTCGTCACTGTTCAGGCTGTTGTAACCAGTGCCAAGGCTCAGGTTAAAACTTTCTTGCAGCGGAATGGACGCAGTGCGGATATTCACGCTACCACCGCCGAAAGCGGCTGGCAGTTCTGGTGAATAGGCCTTTTGTACCACTAAACTTTCAATAATGCCGGCCGGAAACATATCCAGCGGGATCACGTTACGGGTTGGATCCGGGCTTGGCACCATGGCGCCATTGAGCAGGGTGCTGGAGTAACGTTCACCCAGACCACGCACATAAATAAACTTGTCTTTGACCAGTGTCAGACCTGTGACACGGCGCAGCGCCGAGGCGGCGTTGCTGTCACCGGCGCGGGAAATCTGTTCCATACCCAATAATTCAGCCACATAAGGCTGTTCACGACGTTCGGCCGCAGCAGACGCCGCAGAGCTCATCAGACGACCTGAGACGGAAATACGTTCAACGTCCTGCTCTTTGGTCTGGGCAGCTTCCTGATTGGCTTCCTGAGCAGTCGCCAGGAAAGGAGTTGAAGCACAGGTCAACGCCAGCATCACCTGGAGACCTAACTGACTGATACGAAATTTTTGTTTAGTGTTCATCTGAACTGGGTCCTATCAGCGGAATCTTTTTTGCTACATCAAAGGCCGGTCAATTCCGGCCCATAAAAAAAGCTGCCGGACTGGTGTCCGACAGCTTGCTGCTGATTAATCGTCTAAACCTACAGCCCAGCCAGCTGTCCAGTTATTGCTTGGTGATACCGCACCAACAAAGTTCACAGTGTCAAAGAATGAATCCACAGTTTTCATATCTTTGGCTGCTGTGGTGTCGTTAGTGAAGATGCCGTTCAGCACAGCAGTACCGTCTTTCAGCACTTTATTGCCTGTCTGATTCAGGAACCATGCTTCTGTGGTCACGTCAGTGGCTACAGTGCCTTTGACCGCTTCGGTCTGGCAGGAAATCACCGAGTTGGTCATGGTCAGTTGGCCAGCGGCAGCAAAGGCGCGTGATTCGTTGGATTCAATCTCCAGACATTCACCCATACCGGCTGGGCCAGTGATGACAAAGTTGGCCAGTTGAGCATTGGTACCGGCACGCAGCAACACGCCTTCAGAGTCGTCGTCACCATCGAAGGCATTACCAATAATGGTCATGTTGGCCACAGTCGGGTTCGACACTGGTGTTGCCGTCAGGTTACCGGCCTGATTGTCTGCTTCAATACCGCGGTTGGCCTTGGCATTGTTCGGATCCATTTTCACCAGCACGAATTGCAGCTTACCGTTGTAGCCGTCAGCCCAGTCGACGTTGTCGTCACCGTTTGAGGTCAGCACCACGTTTTTACAGTTCACGCTGCCACCGAAGAATTCCACACCGTCATCCACGTTTTGGTGAACCTGAATGTTGGAACACTGAGTGCCAGAACCTACACCGAAGAAACCGATACCGTTTAATTCGTTATCCGGAATTACTTCGTAACCTGCGTGTTTCACCACCACATAGTTCAGCGTACCGCTGCTGTCTGCTGCGTTGGCACCACCGTATGGACCGGCTTCACCTTCAGCCTGTACTGAGCAGTTATTGACGTCCGGACATTTGTTGGTGATGGCGTTGCCCAGTAACACCAGACCACCCCATTGACCAGCCGCAGTTGGTGAACCAATCACGTCCTGAACTGATGTGAACACGATTGGGTTGGCGGCAGTACCGCTGGCGTTGATTTTTGAACCACGGCTAATCGCCAGGAAATCAGCACCTGATTTACCATACACAGTGACACCTGGCTGAATGGTCAGGGTGGCACTGTTGGTGTTGTCGCCACCGATACGGACACGGCCGTTTAATACATAGTCAGCACCGGTCTGTAAGGTGACGTTGCTGGTGATATCGCCGGTCAGTTGACAGTTCAGACGGCCAGTTAAGCTGGAGGTTTCTGTGGTACCAGCAGGGCACTGCGTCAGACCTGAATCGCCTGTGGCATGCAGACCATAAGTCCAGCCTTTGGTCCAGTCGGTTGTGCCATCAAAAGCACCGATATAGGTGACGTCGTCGAACCAGCCGTTGACGTTGTTGGCCACGTTGTAGCCGTTGTTCAGCGCCACAGAGTTAGCTGCCGGGATATAACCACCCAATAAGGCATCACCGACGATGTTGCCTGGCTGAGCACGGAACCAGTCTCCGGCGTTAAACGTGACGTTGCCGGCAGCATCTTTGATATTGGCAAAAGGCTCAGCACAATCAATGATGGAGTTACGGAAAATCAGCTGACCGCTGTTGGCAAAAGCTGCAGTTTCTGAGGTGTTGATTTCAAAACATTCGCCCATTTTTTCCGGGCCAGTCACGATAATGTTGTACAGCTCAGCGTTGGTGCCGGCACGCAGCAGGATACCTTCAGAGTCTTCGTCACCGTCAAAGTTGTTGCCGATAATGGTCAGGTTAGAGATTTGTGGTTTCGACACCGGAGTGGCCGTGAAGTTACTGGATTGGTTGTCCGCTTCGATACCACGGTTGGCTTTGCTGTCATTCGGGTTGTGGCGGATCAGTACGTGTTGCATACGGCCAGTCCAGCCATCGGCCCAGTCCAGCGAGTCATCACGGTTTCCTGTCAGTACCACATGTTTCAGATCGACGGTGCCGCCGAAGAACTCGATGCCGTCATCCACGTTGTTGTGAACCTGGATGTACTCGACTGTTGTGCCGCGACCGATACCGAAAAAGCCGATACCGTTTAATTCGTTGTCAGGGATCACTTCATAACCGGCGTATTTCACCTGCACATATTTCAGAGCACCGCTGTTATCTTCCGGATTGTTACCACCGTATTTGCCTGATTCACCTTCACTTTCAACCGCACAGTTGGTTAAGTCAGGACACTTGTTGGTGGGTGCATTACCCAGCAATACCAGACCGCCCCATTGACCGGCAGATTCTTCGTCGGACAGGCCCAGCATATCGTTCACTGAGGTGAAGACGATTGGTGCAGACGCTGTACCTACCGCCTGAATTTTCGAACCGCGGGAAATGACCAGGTAATCCGCACCGCTCTTACCGAATACTTTAACGCCAGGTTGAATGGTCAGGGTCGCGCTGTTGGCATTATCACCACCGACAACCACTTTGCCAGACAGCGCCCATACGGCGTCTGTGGTCAGCGTGACGTTGGACGTAATGGTGCCGGTGATTTCACAGACAGGTAAAGTCACGCCGGCCAGGCTGCTGCCCTGAGTCGCGAATGTAGGACACACGCTGGTTGGAGGAGGAGTGGTGCCACCGCCGTCATCACCACCGCTACCAGTGTTGATGTTGATATCGCCGCCACCGCAGCCAGCCAGAACCAGGGCTGTTGCTACTGCACTCAGTTGTAAAAACTTGCGTAAAGCCATCACTCAGTCTCCGTAAGCAGAAAAATGCTGTTGTTATAAGAAGCTGGGCGGATACCTTAAGTGGGAATAATGACTGTTTTATTACAGTGAGCATGCTGTTGAGGGAACTTATTGGATGGGGGCAGCACTGGCGCGGTCTGTAGCCACTGCTGTCAATAAAGATTCATTAAACTGTCATGTAGATGTCTTTTTAGAGGTTGCTAAATTGTTACTTTGGTGCGACAAAGCTGAATAAAGTGCGGTCTGCTCATCGCTTTTTACGCGGTTTGTTTCATAAAATTGTCATAAACTTCACCCATACTGGCTCGCATAAAATATTCACTAATTTGGGTAGAAGGTATGTCAAGAAAGATCCTGGTGGTCGAGGACGAAGCGCCAATCCGCGACATGTTGTGTTTTGTGCTGGAGCAAAACGGTTATCAGGCCAGTACAGCAGAAGATTTTGATTCTGCTGTAAATATGCTGGTCGAGCCTTACCCGGATTTGGTCTTGTTAGACTGGATGTTGCCTGGAGGCAGTGGTATTCAGTTTGCCAAGAAAATGAAAAGTCATGATCTGACCAAAAGTATCCCTATTATTATGATTACCGCCCGGGGCGAAGAAGAAGACAAGGTCCGTGGTCTGGAAGTGGGCGCAGACGATTACGTCACCAAGCCTTTTTCACCTAAAGAGTTAATGGCCAGGATCAAAGCGGTGATCCGCCGCGTTGCACCGACGTCACTGGACGAAGTGATTGAAGTGCAGGGCCTGAAACTGGATCCGGTCTCACACCGGGTCACGGCGTCAGAGCAGCCTGTCGATATGGGGCCAACCGAATTTCGTTTATTGCATTTTTTTATGACGCACCCGGAACGGGTTTACAGTCGTGAACAACTGTTGGATCATGTCTGGGGCACCAATGTTTATGTCGAAGACCGTACTGTTGACGTGCATATCCGCCGCTTGCGCAAAGCCATTTCGGTGGAAGGGCATGATCGTCTGGTGCAGACAGTCCGGGGTTCAGGTTATCGCTTTTCAGCCAAGTAGGTGCTATGCGACTGTTATTATCCAAAAGGAAGATCTTCAGCAAAATCTTCCTTTTGTTTTTTTTGGTGACCCTGCTGGGCTGGTTGACTGGCCTGCTGTTTCCGCTGTTATTTGTCACCTGTTTTATTCTCTTGCTGTGGCACTACAAACATCTGCTGATGCTGGACAAATGGCTGTGGCGCGATAAAAAACTGTCCCCTCCGTCCGGCGATGGCAGCTGGCGGCAGATTTACGATGGTATCTATTACCGCCAGCGCAAAGCCCGCAAAAAGAATAAAGAATTACGTGCGCTGATCCGCCGTTTCCGCGATGGTGCAGAGGCCTTACCTGATGCCATTGTGGTGCTGAATGACGACTGGACCATTGTCTGGTGCAATAAACTGGCGCAGCAACTGGTGGGGTTGCGCTGGCCGCTGGATGAACATCAGCGTATTGATAACCTGATCCGCAACCCGGAGTTTCAGGCTTATGTGCAACAAAAGCAGTTCAGCCAGGCGCTGGAGCTGATGTCACCGGTCAACGATGAACTGACGCTGGAGTACCGGGTACTGGCGTATGGCCATAACCAGTTTCTGATGATAGTGCGCGATATTACCCAACTGAAACAGCTGGAACAAATCCGTAAGGACTTTGTCGCCAATGTGTCGCACGAATTGCGCACGCCGCTGACAGTGTTGCAGGGCTATCTGGAAGTGATGGAACCGCAGCAGTTGCCACAGGCCGCTATCTGGCAAAAAGCCCATACCGTGATGCTGGAACAGACCAAACGTATGGATGCGTTGGTGCAACAGCTGTTGACCCTGTCGCGCATTGAAGCGGCCACCAAAGTCCAGTTTGACGAGCAGGTGGATGTGCCGGCTATGTTGGCGATGCTGGAGCAGGAAGCGCAAAGCCTGAACCGGGAAAAGCAGCATCAGATTGAGTTTCTCATCGAGGCTGGCCTTTGTGTCAATGGCATCACCGAAGAGCTGCGCAGCGCCTTTTCCAACCTGATCACCAATGCCATTAAGTACACACCACCAGGCGGGCAAATTAAAGTCAGCTGGCAGCGTCAGCACCAGAAAGCGGTATTTTCAGTGCAGGACAATGGGGATGGTATAGCCCCGCAGCATGTCAAACGGCTGACCGAACGTTTTTACCGGGTCGATCAGGCCCGCACCCGCGCTACTGGCGGCACAGGGCTGGGACTGGCCATTGTAAAACATGTATTGCAGCGCCATAACAGCAAGCTGATGATTTTCAGTGAACCCAAACACGGCAGCACGTTTTCGTTCAGTCTGCCGCTGGAACCGGTGCGTGCTGCCAAGGCGACTAAGCTGAAAATAAAAACTCAATAAAGGCAGTCAGCACGGGGCTCTGGTAGCCCTTGTGCTGCACAATCCGAAAATGCCGCTGCAGCCGCAGCGGGCTGTTCAGCCGGATCAACTGGCCGGAGCGAAGTTCCTCTTCAATTGCCAGTAACGGCAGGCACCCAATGCCCAGGCCATGCCGCACCGCCTGTTTTATCGCCTCAGGGCGTTGCAGTTCCAGTACTTTGGCAGGAGACCAGCCTAAACGTGCCAGTTCATGCTCCAGCACGGCCCGTGTGCCTGAGCCGCGTTCCCGAACTATCCAGCGTTGTTGCTGCAGTTGGCTGGCATTCAGCTGATGGTGTAAATCCGGCTGACCAAACAACACAGTCAGGTCGTCACGCCATAAGCGGATATCAAAGGTGTCGGTCAGCACCGGCCCTTCAATAAAACCCAGCTGTGCCTGTTGCTCAGACATGTACTGCAGCACTTCAGCGCTGTTGCACAGCTGCAGCTGAAACTCAAAGCCCGGCCGCAACCGACTGAAACGGGCCAGCAGCTCTGGCAACAAATAACAACCTGTGGTTTCGCTGGCCACCAGCCGCAACGCATTGCTGGAATGGCTGTTGTGAACCAGTTCAGACTGCAGGTCGAGAAGTTGTTGTAGCTTTGGCCGTAAATCAAGCGTGTGTTGAGTGGGGACTAACTGACGGCCCTGGCGCAAAAACAATGGGGTGCCAAGCCGTTGCTCCAGCTCTTTTAATGCCTGACTGGCCGCTGGCTGGCTCAGGTTCTGCTCGTCGGCAGCTTTCGTCAGGCTGCGCAACCGGCAGATGGCATCCAACAGCAGCCAGTGGCGTGGGCTCGGGTAATTCATAATTTATTTGAATTTTTAGTATTTAATAAATCCATTATTCTTATATTTTAATGACAGTACAATCACCTTGTTGAATTGACGGAGTCACAACAATGCGTTTTGTGCTGGGTACTGTGCTTTGGCTTGGCTGGCTTGCCTTCTGGCTCGCGCCAACACTAGGGCTCAGCCCTGTGTTACTGGCTCTGGTCAGTGGTATGGTCTGGAGTTTGTGGCAACAGAGGCAGGCGCCGGGCAACAGCTGTCCTGGTTGGCTGAGCAGTTATCAGCCCTGGGCGCTGCGGGCCGGGCTGGTGCTGTTTGGCCTGCAGCTGCCCACTGGAGTGCTGGATTTATCACTGCTGCAGCGCTTGTGGCCTTTAGTCTTGGGTGTGCCGCTGGTGCTGGTGACAGGGCTGTGCCTGGGGCGAAAGCTGGGGCTCAGTGCCAATACCAGCTGGCTGGTCAGCGCCGGTTTGGCCTTTTGTGGTACCTCTGCACTTTTTGCTACTCAAACCGTACGCAAAGCATCGCCCGCTGAGCTGAGCCAGAGTCTGGCCGCAGTGCTGTTGATGGGATTAGTGTCCTTGTTGTGCTATGGCCTGCTGCCGCTGACGTCCGAAGCAACGGCTTTGCTGATCGGGGCGACGGCGCCAGAGGTTTCGCAAGTGGTAGCAGCCAGTAGTCTGTTACCTGCCAGTGTTGCGGTGCTTGCGATACTGCTTAAACTCAGCCGGGTGTTGTTATTGGTGCCTTTCCTATTGTGGTTGCCTCTGTTCCAGGCCAAAGGGCAAGTCAAGGCCTCAGCGCCCTGGTTTGTGCTGGCGGTACTGCTGGCTGCCTGGGCGTCTCAGGCCGGTTGGGTGCCTGCGATGATGGTGCCACTGAGCAGGGGGGCTGCCGAATTTCTGTTGGTTTCGGCAATCTGGCTGGCTGGTGTGCACACCGACTGGCGGGCCATGCGCCAGGGCAGTGGCAAGGTACTGCTGCTGGCGCTGCTGTTACTGGTATTGCTGTTCAGTTGGTTTTTTCTCTGGCTGGCTGTTGCAGGTAGTCCAGCGCCAGCGCCGTCAGGGCTCTGACACCGTTTTGCAAGGCGGCTTCATTCACCGCGAAATAAGGCGAGTGATTGGGTGCCACCTGATCGAGTGCTGTATTTTCCGGCGCTATACCTAAAAAGAAGTAGACCCCAGGCACCTGCTGCTGAAAAAACGAAAAATCTTCCGAAGCCGTAATGGGTTTGGTGCTGCTGACACCGGCATCCCGTGCCGCCCAGCGCAGGCTCGGCATGGCCCATTCCGTCAGCGCCGGGTCATTCCAGGTGACGGCGGCAAACCCATGCTGATGAAACTCGGCGCTGGCGCCGCTGGCCGCGGCAATATGCTGCGCTGTATGCTGCATTTTTTGCAGCAGCTGCTCGCGCATTTGTGGGTCAAAGGTACGCACTGTGCCTTCCAGTTTGACTTCATCCGGAATAATGTTCCAGCGCACTCCGCCATGCACCTGACCCACAGACAACACGGCCGGGGCCTGCGTCACATCCAGCTGACGGGCCGGGATTTGGTGCAGCGCCGTAATCAGCTGGCCTGTAACAGCGATAGGGTCTATGCCGCGCCAGGGGCTGGAGCCATGCACCTGTTTGCCTTTGACTGTGATACTGAAGCTGTCGGCGGCCGCCATAATGCCTTCGCTTTTCACCTGCAGCTGACCTGCAGGGCCTGGCCAGACATGCAAACCAAAAATGGCGTCTGGTTTATGCTCAGCAAAGACCCCTTCTTTGAGCATCAGTTTGGCTCCGCCTTCTTCGCCGGCGGGCGGGCCTTCTTCGGCGGGCTGAAACACAAATAAAATGGTGCCCGGGAGTTCATCCTGCAGTGGCGCCAGCACGGATGCGACCGCCATCAGGATGGCGGTGTGGGCATCGTGACCGCAGGCGTGCATCACACCAACCTCCTGACCATTAAACTGACTGCGCACTTTGGAGGCAAAAGGCAGGTTGACCATTTCGGTGACGGGCAAGGCGTCCATATCAGCACGCAGAGCCACCACAGGGCCCGGCTTTTTTCCTTTCAAAACGCCCAGTACACCGTGATGGGCGATGCCAGTGCGCACTTCCAGCCCCAGAGAGTTTAAATGGGTGGCCACGGTTTTCGCGGTATTGACTTCCCGGTTGGACAGTTCGGGGTATTGATGAAAATGCCGCCGCCATTCAATTAGCTGTGGCTGAATGGCGGCTATGGCGGTTTCAGTCTGAGGTTTTAAATCAGCCGCCACAGCGGGCAGGGCCAGCATAGTCAAAGCGAAAACAGCACAACGCATCACAGACTCCTTGGGATCCTTTTCTTTACCTTAGAGTCTGTGATTTGAAATGCAAAGCTTTTTTTGGCTCAGCCAGGGGGCGTGTCAGTCATCCAGATCGGTCAGGTCAAAAGCGCCGGCCAAGGCGGCACATTCAGTCAACACAGGGCAATCCAGATGAAAAGTGATTTTTTTCAGCAATTGCTGTTCCTGTTGTAAATCGGCCAGCAGCAAAGGTTGTTGCAATAACCAGTCTTTTGGCAGCTCCAGCGTGAGCTGATGCGAGCGGGCACTGACCAGTAAAGGCGGTAAAAAGTCGTCCTGACGTTTTTGGTTTAACAGCACGGCCAGGCGCAATAACACCAGCAGGTTTAACACGGCTGGCATCTGGTACAAGTGAAAAGCTGGCAGTTCATCGGCTTTAATTTTGCGGCGGTGAAAACGCACCAGGGCGGATAACAGCAACTGCTGTTCCTGATTAAAACCCGGCAGGTTGGCGTGGCGCAAAATATAAGCACTGTGGCGCTGCACACTGGACGAATTGATATGTAAACCAATTTCATAGACTGTGGCAGCCCAGCCCAGCAAGTCGGCATGGTCATCGTTCAGTTGCCAGGCGTACCGGACCTGGGAGAATAACTCCATCGCGGTTTGCCGTACCCGGCCAGCCTGCGCAATATCAATGCTGTAGCGCTTAATCAGGCTGTGAATGGTGTGCTCACGGATATCATGGTGATGCAGCCGGTCGCTCATTTCATAGAGCACACCTTCACGCAAGGCGGCGTCGACGTAATGCATTTGCTCTATGCCCAGTAACTGGAAAGCGGCGATCAGTATCGCCAGGCCCGAGCAAATCAGCGGTTTGCGATCATCTGCCAGACCTGGCAAGTCCAGCTGGTAACTGTTTTGCTGGGCGATCAGCAATTCCTGCAGCCGCAGCAAATCTGGCAAGGTAATGCAGACCGGGTGCCAGCCAAGGCCAACAATCATATCCCGGATGGTTTTGATGGTGCCTGAAGTGCCGACAGCCTGCTGCCAGCCTGTTTCCTTGTAAGCGGAAACTACAGGCTCCAGTTCCTGTTCGGCCTGGATAATGGCGCGTTCAAAGCGTTTGCCGCTGATTTTGCCATTGGCAAAAAACTGGTTGGCGTAACTGACGCAGCCCATATTACGGCTGGCAAGGCGCAGCGGGTGAAAGCCTTCACCTATGGCAAATTCGGTGGAGCCTCCGCCAATGTCCATGACCAGACGGCGGCCATCATAGTGTTCAAAGTGAGCCACACCCTGATAGATAAAGCGGGCCTCTTCCTGACCGGAAATCACTTCAATAGGGTAAGGGAAAATCGCCTGTGCCCGATGCAAAAACATGGCGCTGTTTTTGGCGCGGCGCAGGGTGTAAGTGGCAATTACCCGCACCGACTGGGCCGGCACGGGCTTTAAGGTGTCCGCAAACTGAGCCAGTACAGTCAGACCCCTGTTGATGGCGTCTTCCGATAAAATCAGCTCCTCATTCAGGCCTTCGGCCAGCTGCACTTTTTGTTTTTCCCGGTGCAGCAGTTGCAATGCACCATCGACCACCCGGGCTATCACCATATGAAAGCTGTTGGAGCCGAGATCGACGGCCGCCATGTAGCCTGAATCCTGCGGGTTTGCAGTCCAACGTTCAGTCATGCGCGCAGGTCCTGATGCAGGCTGGCAAAGTAGTCATAAATCTCCTGTTGGCTGCGGATCGAACGTTTATTGCCACGTTTGACATAATGATTGCTCTGATCGCGGTCTATCACCCGTGCTTTTACATTGTCGTGCCACTGAATGTCCAGTGTGGTCAGGATCTGTTGTTTAATGGTGGCATCATAAATCGGCACACCCACTTCGACCCGCTGGTCCAGGTTACGGGTCATCCAGTCTGCGGAAGACAGATACAAATCGGTTTCACCGCCGTTATGGAACACATAAACCCGCGCATGCTCCAGATACCTGTCCAGAATACTGATCACCTGAATATGCTCACTGTGGCCTTTAATACCTGGGATCAGTGAACACATGCCACGGACAATAATCCGGATCTTCACCCCGGCCATGCTGGCTTTATACAGCAGGTCCACAATCTGATTGTCGACCAGATTGTTCACCTTTAACAGAATTTCGGCTTTGCGGCCAGAGGTGGCATAACGGATTTCCCGCTCAATCAACTCCACCAGTTTGGGGCGACTCCAGGTCGGGGACACAATCAGGTGATTAAATTTATAGGGTTTGTAGCTGTACTGAATAAATTCAAACACTTGGTCCACTTCATCACAAATGTCGCTGTGGCAGGTGAACAGGCTCATGTCGGTGTAGATCCGGGCGGTTTTTTCGTTAAAGTTCCCTGTGCCTATCTGGGCATACTTCACCAGTTTGCCCTTT
>NZ_JBBIQL010000017.1:0-112690 GCF_037442345.1 Rheinheimera sp.
CTTTTTCGTCTGTCTGGTAAGTTACCAGATTCTTACCCAGCCATTTTTCTGCGAAAGCGCGGATTTCGTCTTTGCTCTTAACCAGCTTCACACCGCCCGCTTTACCGCGGCCACCAGCGTGAACCTGAGCTTTAACAACAAACATGTCGCCGCCGATCTGATCAGCTGCTGCAACTGCTTCTTCAACAGTGGCTGCGGCGATGCCTTTAGATACAGGCAAACCATATTGGGCAAACAGCTGCTTCCCCTGATACTCGTGCAAATTCATGGCTATTTTCCGTTCATTTTGACATTAAGGCTGCACCGGGGGATGCAGCCAGATTTAAAACCGGCGCCGATTATAGTGCCGATCGGTTCGATAAAAAATGCCGGGGGTACAAATAAACCGGCATTTTTTTACCTGTTCGCTGAAATTAGATATCCAGCAGAATACGGGTTGGGTCTTCCAGCAACTCTTTCACAGTCACCAGGAAACCGACAGACTCTTTCCCATCGATAATACGGTGGTCGTATGACAGAGCCAGGTACATCATTGGCAGAATTTCCATTTTGCCGTCCACCACCATCACGCGGTCCTGGATTTTGTGCATACCCAGAATAGCGGATTGTGGTGGGTTGATGATGGGCGTTGACATCAGAGAACCAAACACACCACCGTTGGTGATGGTGAAGTTACCACCAGTCAGGTCGTCCATGGCCAGTTTGCCGTCACGGCCTTTAATGGCTAAGTCTTTGATACCTTTTTCGATTTCAGCCAGGTTCAGCTTGTCACAGTCACGCAGAACTGGCGTGACCAGGCCACGTGGTGTAGACACCGCAATGCTGACGTCGAAGAAGTTGTGGTACACAATGTCATCGCCATCAATAGCGGCGTTCACTTCTGGGAAGCGTTTCAGCGCTTCAGTCACGGCTTTCACGTAGAACGACATGAAACCTAAACGGATGCCGTGTTTCTTCTCGAACACGTCCTGGTACTGCTTACGCAGGTCCATGATTGGCTTCATGTTCACTTCGTTGAAGGTGGTCAGCATGGCCGTGCTGTTTTTCGCTTCCAGCAGACGGTTGGCAATGGTCTTACGCAGACGTGTCATAGGCACACGTTTCTGTGAACGGTCACCCGTGACTGGTGCTACTACTGCGGCAGCAGCAGGAGCGGCTTTGGCCGGAGCCGCGGCAGCTGGCGCGCCAGCCAGGAATTTCTCTACGTCTTCTTTGGTCACACGGCCGTTTTTACCTGAGCCTTTGATTTTGCTGGCGTCTAAGCCTTTTTCAGCAATGAGGCGGCGAACAGACGGCGTTAATACGTCGTCGCTGTCAGCAGCTTCAGCAGCCGGAGCTGCTGCAGGGGCAGCGGCGGCTGGTGCAGCAGCCGCCGCACCGGCGTTCAGGTGACCAATGACTTGTTCAGCCAGCACTGTAGCGCCTTCGTCGTGCAGAATGTCGCCCATCACGCCATCGGCCTGAGCAACCACTTCTAACACCACTTTGTCTGTTTCGATATCGACCAGTACCTGGTCACGGCTTACGGCTTCACCTGTTTTTACATGCCAGGTGGCGATTGTTGCATCAGCAACTGATTCTGGAAGTACCGGGACTTTAATTTCCACTTTGTCACCTATTCTATTGGTCAGAGTTCAGTTTCATCTGCCAGCATTCTGCTGGCAGCTAAAAGCCAAAGTCAGAGGTCCGCAAACCGGCCCCTGACTGGGATACAGCAAAGCGCGGTTCCAGACCGCGCTTTTCAGTTACACAAGAGTCAGAGCTGCGTTCACCAAAGCCTGTTGTTGCTTGTTATGAACGGACAGGTAACCAACTGCCGGAGAGGACGATGCCTCACGGCCAGCATAAGTCAGCTTGGCACCGGCCGGGACTGACGCCCAGAAGTGGTGCTGACTGCAGTACCAGGCGCCCTGGTTCTGCGGTTCTTCCTGACACCAGACAAAATCTTTGACGTGCTGGTAATCTTTCAGTGCTTCGGCCATTTCTGCCGCCGGGAACGGATACAGCTGTTCAATCCGTACAATGGCAATATCGGTGATATTGCGTTTACGGCGCTCGTCCAGCAGATCGTAATACACTTTACCGCTACACATCACCACGCGTTTCACGTCGCTTGGCTTGAGTGGGTCGATTTCACCAATCACGTTGTGGAACACACCGCTGGCCAGCTCTTCCAGTGAAGAGGTGGCTAATGGGTGGCGCAGCAGCGACTTTGGCGACATCACAATGAGTGGCCGGCGCAGTGGGCGCACCATCTGACGGCGGATCATCGCAAACACCTGCGCTGGTGTAGACGGCACCACCACTTGCATATTGTGGTCAGCACATAATTGCAGGAAACGCTCCAGACGGGCTGAAGAGTGTTCCGGGCCCTGGCCTTCATACCCATGAGGCAGTAACAGGGTTAAACCGCACAACCGGCCCCACTTCTGCTCGCCTGAGCTTAAGAACTGGTCGATCACCACCTGAGCACCGTTGGCGAAGTCACCAAACTGGCCTTCCCAAATGACCAGTGCAGTCGGTTCAGCAGTGGCATAACCGTATTCGAATGCCAGCACGGCCTCTTCAGACAGCGCTGAGTCATACACCTGGAACGGGCCCTGGTCGGCACTGATGTGCTCCAGTGGTATATACACAGAAGCGTCTGCCTGGCTGTGCAGCACCGCATGACGGTGGAAGAAGGTACCACGGCCAGAATCCTGACCGACGATGCGGATACGGTTACCTGCACCCACGATAGAAGCGTATGCCAGAATTTCGGCAAAGCCCCAGTCAATTTTCTTCTCGCCTTTGAGCATTAATGCACGGTCTTCGTACACTTTGCCAACCTGACGTTGCAGTGTGTGAGATTCCGGGAACTGAATGGCTTTATTGCCTAAATCCACCAGCTTCTCCACTGGTAAAGCGGCGTCGTAAGGCACATCCCAGTCTTTACCAATGTAGGGAGTCCAGTCGGCCATGCTTTCAGTCATAGGACGCCATTCTTCCACCACGCAGTCGCCTTTATCCAGCGCGTCACGGTAGCCGTCGATCAGCTTCTGCACTTCGTCTGCAGCAATCACACCTTCCAGCGCCAGTTTCTGTGCATAGAGTTCACGTGGCGTCGGGTGTTTTTTGATTTTCTGGTACATCAGCGGCTGGGTTGCATTGGGCTCGTCCGCTTCGTTGTGACCGTTACGACGGTAACAAACCAGGTCAATCACCACGTCACGTTTAAAGGTGTTGCGGTAATCCACAGCTAACTGGGCCACAAAAACCACGGCTTCCGGGTCGTCGCCATTCACGTGGAAAATTGGTGCCTGCACCATCTTGGCAATGTCAGTACAGTAAGGTGTAGAACGGGTATCTTCCGGGTTTGACGTGGTGAAACCAACCTGGTTGTTTACCACGATACGGATAGAACCACCCACTTTGAACGCACGGGTCTGAGAGATGTTGAAGGTCTCTGCCACCACCCCCTGGCCTGCAAAGGCAGAATCACCGTGAATGGTGATGGGCAGTGCCATAGAACCATCGACGCAACCGCGACGGTCTAAACGGGCACGCACCGAGCCCATCACCACCGGATTAACGATTTCCAGGTGAGACGGGTTAAAGGCCAGTGCCAAATGCACATTACCGCCTTTGGTTTCGAAATCTGACGAGAAACCCATGTGGTATTTCACGTCACCGGCACCGACTACTTCGTATTTACCGGCAAATTCGTCGAACAGTTTGCTTGGGTTTTTGCCCAGCACGTTGATCAGGGTGTTCAGACGACCGCGGTGGGCCATACCGATCACACAATCTTTGGCACCCTGCTCACCGGCACGGTGGATCATCGCTTTCAGCATTGGCACTAAGGCGTCACCACCTTCCAGACCAAAGCGCTTCGCGCCAGGGAACTTGGAGGCCAGGTATTTCTCCAGGCCGTCAGCTGCTACCAGGTTTTTCAGGATCTGCAGCTTCTGTTCTTTGCTGTAATTGGCCTGCGACTGCACAGACTCCAGACGTTGCTGGATCCAGCGCTTTTCGTCAGTCGATACAATGTGCATGTACTCAGCACCAATGGTGCCGCAATAGGTACGCTCCAGGGCTTTGTACAGATCGCCCAGCTTCATGCTGGTTTCACCGCCGGCGAAGGAGCCTACGTTAAATTCACTGTCAAAGTCGGCTTCGGTCAGATCGTGGTGAGATAATTCCAGATCACGCACCCGTGGTTGTTTCCACAGGTTTAAAGGGTCGAGATTGGCGTGTTGATGGCCACGGAAACGGAAGGCGTTAATCAGTTGCAGTACTTTTACCTGACGCTGATCAGCACCACCGCCTGCCACCGTAATGACTTCACGGTGTTTGTTTTTCGCCAAATCTAAGAACTGAGCGCGGACATCGCTGTGGCGGGTTTCAAGATCAACACCGTCAATCTTCGGAAGGCTGGCAAAAAACTGACGCCATTCTTCGTCAACACTAGCCGGGTCGGCTAAGTAGGATTCATAGAGTTCGTCCACATAGGCCATGTTGCCACCGCCTAAGTGCGAAGACTCTAACCACGCCTTCATTACACCTTCGTGCATTTGGTTTCCCTTTATTCGAAGCACCTGGAAAAACTAGCAATGCTATTGCTTGATGATTTTCACCAAGGCTTATTTTTCGACTTTGAACTAACGAAGGGCGCTTTACAGCGCCCGGTTTAATAACATGGATTTGATTTGACCAATGGCCTTGGTCGGGTTCAATCCTTTTGGACATACGTTGACACAGTTCATGATGCCATGGCAGCGGAACACGCTGAACGCGTCATCCAAATCGTTTAAACGTTGCTCAGTGGCCGTGTCGCGGCTGTCCGCCAGGAAGCGGTACGCGTGCAACAGACCCGCTGGGCCGATAAACTTGTCCGGGTTCCACCAGAATGAAGGACAAGAGGTTGAACAGCAGGCACACAGAATACACTCGTACAGGCCGTCTAACTTCTCACGCTCTTCCGGCGACTGCAGGTATTCACCGGCAGGCGGCAGACCATCATTGATCAGGTAAGGTTTGACTTTTTCATACTGAGTGTAGAACTGGGTCATATCGACCACCAGGTCCCGTACCACAGGTAAACCCGGCAGCGGACGAATGACCAGCTTGCCGCCTTTGCCCTTGCCTAAAGCAGACAATGGAGTGATACAGGCCAGACCGTTTTTACCGTTCATATTCAGACCGTCTGAACCACAAACGCCCTCACGGCAGCTGCGACGGAAGCTTAAGGTTGGGTCCTGTTCTTTTAATTTCAACAGGGCATCCAACACCATCATGTCACGGCCTTCCGGATTGTCCAGCACATAGTCCTGCATCCGTGGCGCCGTATCCACATCTGGGTTATAGCGATAGATAGAGAATACTAACTTATTCATTCTGTATCCCTCTTAATAAGTACGGGCTTTAGGTGGGAAAGCCGGACGGAACTTGGTTTCCATATTCACTTTGCGCTTAAACATTGATTCAGTCTCAGGCGAATAAACGCTGTGGCATAACCAGTTCTCGTCGTCACGATCCGGGAAGTCAAACCGGGCATGGGCGCCACGGCTCTCCGTTCTGTAGTTGGCAGCAACTGCAGTAGAGAAAGCGGTTTCCATCAGGTTGTCCAGTTCCAGACATTCAATGCGCTGAGTGTTGAACTCTTTGCTCTTGTCGTCCAGACGGGCATACTTCAGACGCTCGCGGATCACTTTTAACTGCTCTAAGCCTTCAGCCATAGCCGCACCTTCACGGAATACCGAGAAGTTCAGCTGCATACACTGCTGTAAGTCTTTTTTGATTTGCGCCGGATCTTCACCCTGACCTGGTTTGCTGTCTTCCCAACGTTGAGTACGGGCCAACGAGGCTTGCAGATCAGAGTCTGAGGCAGCACGGTATTCAGAGGTTGCCGCCAGAGCTTCGCCCAGGTGCAAGCCAGTTGCACGACCGAACACCACCAGGTCAAGTAACGAGTTACCACCCAGACGGTTGGCACCGTGCACAGACACACAAGCGATTTCACCACAGGCAAATAACCCTGGGATCACTTCTTCACGGCCATCTGCTGTTGGACGCAGTGCCTGACCATGCACGTTAGTCGGCACACCACCCATCATGTAGTGACAGGTTGGGATCACAGGAATTGGTTCTTTCACCGGGTCCACGTGCGCGAAAGTACGGGACAGTTCACAGATACCTGGCAGACGGCTTTCCAGCACTTCTTCACCCAGGTGGTCCAGCTTCAGCTTGATGTGTGGGCCCCAAGGACCGTCACAGCCGCGGCCTTCACGGATTTCTGTCATCATAGAACGGGCAACCACGTCACGGCCGGCCAGGTCTTTGGCGTTTGGCGCATAACGTTCCATAAAACGTTCACCGTCTTTGTTCAGCAGGTAACCGCCTTCACCGCGACAGCCTTCTGTCACCAGTACGCCGGCACCGGCAATACCTGTCGGGTGGAACTGCCACATTTCCATATCCTGCATCGGCACGCCTGCACGCAGTGCCATCCCCACGCCGTCACCTGTATTGATGTGCGCGTTGGTGGTTGATGCAAAGATACGGCCCGCACCACCTGTGGCCAGAACCACAGCACGGGATTTGAAGTAGACGATTTCACCGGATTCAATGTCGATAGCGGTACAACCGACCACTGCGCCATCCTGGTTTTTTACCAGATCCAGGGCATACCACTCAGAAAACACCTGAGTTTTGTTCTTCACGTTTTGTTGGTACAGCAGGTGCAATAAGGCGTGACCTGTACGGTCCGCTGCAGCGGCAGTACGGGCAGCCTGTTCGCCACCGAAATTCTTCGACTGACCACCAAAAGGACGCTGGTAGACACGGCCATTCTCAAAACGGGAGAAAGGCAACCCCATGTTCTCCAGTTCAGTGATGGCTTCCGGGCCAGTTTTACACATGTATTCGATCGCGTCCTGGTCACCGATGTAGTCAGAACCTTTCACGGTATCGAACATATGCCATTCCCAGTTATCCGGGTGCGAGTTGCCTAACGCAACTGTGATACCACCCTGGGCAGACACCGTGTGAGAACGGGTTGGGAAGACTTTAGATAACAAGGCACAGGTCAGGCCTGATTGAGTGATTTGCAATGCGGCGCGCATACCTGCGCCACCTGCGCCGATCACCACGGCATCAAATTCGCGTACTGGAATAGCCACTTAAACACCCCACAAAACAAAGAGACCGACAGCTACATAACCGAAAGCCAGCGTGTACAGTAAAAACTGCAGCACAGCGCGCAGACGGGCGTTTTTGACGTAGTCAGTCAACACCTGCCATAAACCGATTTTGGTATGAACCGCGATACAAACTAAGGCTAATAAAGTACAGGCTTTCACTAATACGTTGGAAAACAGCCCTTTCCAGCTGTCGTAGGTCACTTCTGGTGTACAGAGGAAATAACCCAGAATAAACAAGGTGTACAACGTCAGAATGATGGCTGTTGCACGCAGCGAGACATAATCCTGAACACCGTCACGCTTTAAACTGGCTTGATTCAGAACCATAACCACACTCCTGCTACTACTGCTAATACAATCCACAATGCGATCGTCACTTTGGCGCTGGTGTTACCAGACTCCAGCTCTTCCCAGTGGCCCATGTCCATCACCAGGTGACGCAAACCACCCAGAATGTGATAGGTCAGCACTGTGATAGTGCCCCAAGCAATAAACTTGGCAATAAAGGATTGCATTACAGATTTGACGGTCTCGAAGCCTTCCGGAGAAGACAGAGACACTGCCCAGGCCCAAATTACGAACACCAGTGCAAAGAACATGGCAACGCCCGTTACACGGTGAAGAATGGAGGCACTGGCAGACGCAGGAAAAGAGATAGTTGTAAGGTCGAGATTTACAGGTCTTTGCTTTTTCACAGTTTCTTGCCCATCGACGCCCTTTTACGAGCTTTGTTGTCATTATTTGTTGCTGATTACTCAGTCAACGCCCAATGGATATACAGGCTTTCGCTTTGAGAGGTTCAGCCAGGGTCTTATCTATCAAGCACTGAACAGGTTTAAAAACCCGCGACAGTATATATTTCGCTAATTCGGATTACAATTTACATTTGAATCCAAATCTTAAATTCTTCCTACAAAAGCGACCCAAGTGGTTTATTCCTAAAACCCGCTGCATCAAGTTATAGAAAAGATCAATCGGTTTAGCCTAACGAATGTGCAAAATCAGGCAATACGACCAGAGTCGAATACTTATTATGCATTCGCGCATTAAAATTGACTTTTACTCTGCGGTTGACGTTAGAATAGCCGCGATAAAGGTTCAACCCAATTAAAAACAGGAGAAATCCAATGACAGGCAAAAAAGCTGTCTTGCAGATCGAAGGCCAGGCCCCTATCGAGCTCCCCATTTACTCTGGCTCAGCTGGCACCGACGTAATTGACATCCGTACTTTAGGTCAACACGGTTACTTCACCTTCGATCCAGGCTTTATGGCCACCGGCTCCTGTGAATCAAAAATCACCTACATTGATGGCGACAACGGCGTGTTATTACACCGTGGTTACCCAATTGAACAACTGGCTGAAAAGTCAGACTATTTAGAGCTGTGCTACCTGTTGCTGGAAGGCGAATTGCCGGGCAAGGCTGAGTACGAACACTTTGTTCATACCATTACCCGCCATACCATGGTGCATGAAAAGCTGGCGTCGTTCTTCCAGGGTTTCCGTGTCGACGCACACCCCATGGCCATGCTCTGTGGTGTCGTGGGCGCTATGTCGTCTTTCTACCACTCTGACCTGGACATCAACGACCCGGCACAGCGTAAGCGCTCTGCCCACCGTTTAATTGCCAAGCTGCCAACCATTGCGGCTATGGCCTACAAATACACTGTCGGTCAGCCATTCGTGTATCCACGGAACGACCTGAGCTACGCCGAAAACTTCCTGCACATGATGTTCTCTGTGCCGGCAGAAGATTACAAAGTCAGCCCAACGCTGGCCAAAGCCATGGACCGCATTTTCATGCTGCATGCGGACCACGAACAAAACGCGTCCACCTCTACAGTGCGTTTAGCCGGTTCTTCAGGCGCGAATCCTTATGCCTGTATCGCTGCCGGTGTGGCGTCTCTGTGGGGCCCTGCACACGGCGGTGCCAATGAAGCCTGCCTGAAGATGTTGCAGGAAATCGGTTCTGTGGACCGTATTCCTGAGTTTGTGGCCCGTGCCAAAGACAAAAACGACAGCTTCCGTCTGATGGGCTTCGGTCACCGCGTGTACAAAAACTTTGACCCACGCGCCAAAGTCATGCGTGAAACCTGCCACGACGTGCTGAAAGAACTGAATATCAAAGACCCGCTGCTGGATGTAGCCATGGAGCTGGAGCGTATTGCGCTGTCAGACCCCTACTTCATTGAGAAGAAACTGTACCCGAACGTGGATTTCTACTCAGGTATCATCCTCAAAGCCATCGGCATTCCAACCAGCATGTTCACCGTAATTTTTGCGATGTCCCGCACTGTTGGCTGGATTTCTCACTGGGATGAGATGCTGTCTGACAAAGGCCACAAAATTGGCCGCCCACGTCAGCTGTACACCGGTTACACTCAGCGCGATTTCGTGAAAAAAGACTAAGTCAGAAAGCACTTAGCATAACAAAGGCCGGATGTTAAAATCCGGCCTTTGTGTTTTCAGAGGCCTGACATGTGACTTTTTCAGCAGAGCTTTTTCGCGCCGAGTTTGGCTTTTTTCAGCAGCATCCGGAGTGGATCTACCTGGATAACGCCGCCACCATGCACAAGCCTGCAGCAGTCCTTGCGGCAGAACAGCAGTTTTATCTGACCCAGAACAGCAACGTTCACCGCTCCGCCCATGGCTTAAGCCAGCTGGCCACTGCCGCTTTTGAACAGTCTCGCCAGACAGTTGCACAGTTTCTGAATGCAGGTTCGAGCCATCAGGTGATTTTCCAGAGTGGTGCCACCGCCGCATTTAACCAATTGGTGTTTGGCCTGACAGGCACTGTACTTAAGCCGGGCGATCGGGTGCTGCTGACGGTACTGGAACATCATGCCAACCTGGTCCCCTGGCAGCTGCATGCCAAATCTGCCGGTATTGAGCTTGATTTTGTACCATTAGACCAGCACAACAGGCTGGATTTGACCGCCTACCAGCAATTATTACAACGCCAGCCGAAAGTCGTCAGTTTTGCTCAGGTGTCCAATGCGTTGGGTCATATCCAACCGATGGAGCAGATGGTGAAGATGGCCAAAGCCGCTGGTGCCCTGGTGGTGGTAGACGGTGCCCAGGGCGTGGTCTGGCAACAACCCGATCTGCAGCAATTGGATATAGACGCCTATATTTTCTCAGGCCATAAACTCTACGGCCCCACAGGTATTGGCGTGTTGTGCGCCAAAAAACAATTGCTGGAGCAGCTGCGCCCGCTGTTTGGTGGTGGTGAGATGATCCAGCATGTCAGCCTGGATAGTGTTAGTTTTGCCGCCCTGCCTTACCGGTTGGAAGCCGGCACGCCCAATATGGCCGGTGCTGTTGGCCTGGCTGCTGCTATTGCATGGTTGCAGAAACAGGACCAACAAGGCTTAAAATTGCATAAAACCCAGCTGTTACGCCAACTTTATGCAGCCTGTATGCAGATCCCCGGACTGGAGCTGTTGTCAGAGCCCGATCTCAACGCAGGGATCCTGCTGTTTAACCTGAAAAATGAGCATCCTGCGGACGTGGCCGAAGTGCTGAACCAGTTTAAACTGGCTGCCCGGGCTGGCACGCATTGCGCTATGCCGCTTTTTCAGCAGCTTAATGTCAAAGGGGCGGTACGTTTATCGCTGGCTGGTTACACAACTGTCACTGAAATTGCGCAAAGTATCGACATACTGACGAAATTACCGGAGTTCTTTTAAGTGGTCCGACAAGACATCTTTACAAATACAGCGGTGGCGCTGGATACCATTTTGCAGGTGCAGCTGCCGCTGCTGCAACAAAGCAACGACTGGCAGGCGAAATACAGGTCTTTAATGCAGTTAGGCAAACTGCTGCCCGCCCTGCCGGACGAGCTGAAACGGGATGAACTGAAAGTTCAGGGCTGTGAAAGTCAGTTTTGGCTGGTCCATCACAAAGATGCAGTCACGCAGCGGCATTATTGGGCCTTTGACAGTGACGCCCGCATTATTAAAGGCCTGGCTTGTGTGTTGCTCTGTCAGTTAAATGGCCAAACCAGTGGCGAACTGAAGTTTGATTTAGCTGCTCAGCAACTGGCCCAATTGCAGCTGGCTCAAAACCTCAGCCCCTCGCGCAACAACGGCCTCTATGCGGTGTTGCACAGGGTCAAACAGCAGACTCAACCTTAAGCGGGCTGTCGCGCCTGATTTTACCAGCAAAGCACCAGTTTGCCTGTCACCGCATTGCTTTGCAGCAACGCATGGGCCTGTTCCGCGTCGGCGAAGCTAAAGGTCTTTGCCACAACAGGCTGCAGGCCTTGACCTAAATTTTCGCCGCAACGTGCTAAAAACTGTTGGATTAGCTGCGCTTTATAGGCATCCGGGCGGTTACGCAAAGTGGAACACAGCAGCTGACCACGTTTTTTCAGCATCAGTGCCATATCCAGCTCCCTGGCATACCGACCACCCAGCATCGACAACACCACGATTTGTCCGTCCATGGCCAGCAGTTGCAGGTCTTTGTTCAGATAGTCGCCGGCGACAGGGTCAATCACCAGATCAAAACCGGCGGGGGTCAGCTGTTTGAATGCAGTAACAAAATCCTGCACCCGGTAATTCACCGCATAATCAGCACCAAGCGCCAGGCAAGCCTGAGCTTTCTCGTCGGCCCCCACTGTCACTGCGACTGTAGCCCCGAACAATTTTCCCAGTTGTATAGCGGCAGTGCCGACACCACTGGCTCCGGCATGCACCAATAAGCGTCCTTGTGCAGGCAGATGGCCTACTTGGGCCATCGCCTGAAATGCAGTCAAAAATACTTCGGCGCAGGCCGCCGCCTGGCTAAAACTCCACTCCAGTGGTTTTTTCATCAGATGCGCGGCAGGCAATGCCACATACTCGGCATAACCGCCGCCCGGCACCAGGCCAAACACCTGTTGCCCCAGCCAGGGTTGATGCTCTGCGTCTGCGGCGGCGACAACAGTACCGGCAACTTCCAGGCCTAAAATGTCGGACTCGCCTGGCGGTGGTGGATACAGCCCCTGGCGCTGCAATAGATCGGCCCTGTTTACGCCAGCGGCCGCAACTTTTACCAGTACCTGACTTGCCTGCAGTTGCGGAACCGCCCTTGAGTTCACTTGCAATGTGCTGGCCGGCCCTGCATCTTTCACTTCGATGCAACGCATCTGCGCCGGGATGCTCAGGTTTTCCATGGCTATGTCCTTGTATTTATCTGCCGTTTTTATGGTTTTACTTTAGCTTTGCCCAATGCTTCACTAAAATGGCCGCCTTTTGATGGACCTTTACTTTACCGGACCTAACTTATGAGCCACAGCATCATTTTACAAGCTGACCGCGAAAAATCGCTGAAACGTCGCCACCCCTGGGTGTTTTCCAAAGCGGTAAAAGCCGTTCAGGGTAACCCCAAAACCGGTGATACAGTGGATGTGCTGTCGGCCGACGGCCAGTGGCTGGGCCGTGGCGCCTATTCACCGGATTCACAAATCCGGGTGCGCATCTGGACCTTCGATCAGCAGGAACAGATAGACGCAGATTTTTTCAGGCGTCGTCTGGCGCGAGCCTGGGCTGTGCGCACCGATTTATTCGATTTAAACCAGACCAATGGTGTCCGGGTAGTCGCTGCCGAATCCGACGGCCTGCCGGGTGTCACCATTGATTTGTACAATGACATTCTGGTTTGCCAGTTGCTGTCTGCCGGTGCCGAAAAGTTTCGTGGCGAACTGGTTGCAGCGCTGACAGAGCTGTTCCCTGGGTACAGCATTTATGAACGCTCCGATGTGGACGTACGTAAAAAAGAAGGCCTGGAGCCGGTCACCGGCTGGTTGCATCTGCCACGTGACAGCGGTGAAGTGGTGATACTGGAGCGTGGCCAGCGGATCATGGTGGATGTGATTCACGGTCATAAAACCGGTTTTTATCTGGACCAACGCGACTCGCGTGCCGCCGCCGCCCGTTACGCCAAAGATAAAACTGTGCTGAACTGCTTCAGTTACACCGGTACTTTTGCCTCAGCTTGTCTGGAAGCCGGAGCCAGCCATGTCACCAATGTCGATATGTCTGAGCTGGCACTGACAACAGCGGAACGAATTATCGAACTCAATACATTGAACCTGAACCAGCTGACCAATGTCCGACAGGACGTATTCAAACTGTTGCGTCAGTACAAAGAGCAAGGCAAGCAGTTTGATATGGTGATCCTGGACCCGCCCAAGTTTGCCGACAGCAAAGCCCAGCTGATGAGTGCGGCCCGCGGTTATAAAGACATTAACCGGGTGGCGATGCAAATTGTCAAACCCGGTGGCTTGTTGCTGACGTTCAGCTGTTCAGGTCTGATGGACGAAATGCTGTTCCAGAAAATTGTCGCCGACGCGGCGCTGGATGCACAACGCGACTGTCTGTTTATCGAGAAGCTCAGTCAGGCCAGCGATCACCCTATTGCCAGTTTCTACCCTGAAGGCCATTATCTGAAAGGTCTGGTTTGTAAAATTTATTAATGTTGTCAGCCTGTTGCTGACCCATAAGGAGATTTGTATGAAGAAGATTGTCGTATTGCTGGCGTCGGCTTTAAGTTTTTCTGCACTGGCGGACTGGTCGGTGGACAGCCAGCAGTCCAGCTTGTCTTTTGTTTCAGTGAAAAATGAGCTGGTGGCCGAAACGCATCAGTTTAAGCAACTGCAAGGCACGTTGTCAGACGCCGGTGTGCTGGCTCTGTCCATTCCTGTCAGTGGCATTGAAACCCAGATCCCGCTGCGTAATGAACGGATTTTACAATACACCCTGCTGAGTAAAGACTTTGCCGCCATCAACGCCACAGCCAAAGTAGATATGAGCAAAGTGGCTGCGCTGAAAGCGGGTCAGACCCTGGCTGTACAACAGCCACTCGACCTGACCCTGTTGGCTCAGAGCCAGACCATCACGGCGCCCTTGCAGGTCGTGAAATTGTCTGACAAGCAATTGCTGGTCTACACCACAGCACCAGTAGTGTTGGATTTGACCAAATTTAAACTCGAAGCGGGCATTGAAAAACTGCGTGAACTGGCCGGTCTGAAAATGATCAGCCCACTGGTACCCGTCAGCTTTAGCGTGACGTTCACTCAGTGATCTGAAACTGTGACCTAAGGGCGCAGCTTGCTGCGCCTTTTTTATCGGATTAATTCATCTCTACAATTTGCACACCGAGCTGATAACAGTCTTCATGCTCCTGAGCACAACGCACCACTTTGGCATGTGCCGACAAAGGCGGAATACTGGGATTGTGGGTTTCCATTTTAATAAACAATAAAATGCCCATTTCCAACGGCTCGTCGACTTCCAGCGACATCCCGGTTGAACTTAAATCACGGCAAATCCCATCGATCACCCGGCCCGTCTCCGGATCTGTGATCATGATTTGCACCTGGGAATTCACCATCATACGGAAGTAATTGCGCTTATCATTTTGTCCGAGCATAAACTCCACCTGAGAGCGAGTTGGGTTGCAGGAGATTTACAAGGGTTCGCTCTGCCAACCTGCCCTGTTATAGACAAGTGTCGGATGACTGTAAAGCCTTATTTATGCACGTAACTGCACAATAAATCATCAATCAGGGAGTGAACCTGCTGTACATGCAGGGGTTTACTGACAAACGCATCGGCCCCTGCATCCAGCGCGTGCACTTCGTCCTGCATTCTGTCCATACCGGACATCATCAGCACAGGGATATGGCAGGTTTCAGGGGCGTTTTTTAATAAGCGGCAGGTATCCAGGCCATCCAGGCCAGGCATGCAAATGTCCATCAGCACTAAATCAGGTTTGGTCTCCAGCACCAGTTGCAGCGCTTCAGTACCACTTTTGGCGTAATACAGCTGGTAATAAGGTGACAAGTTACTGTCCAGATAACGCAGCATAAAGTCTTCGTCATCCACCACCATCACCTGTTTACGTCTGATTTCATTCATAGCATTCCCCGCCACGCCAAGTCCCTGAGATCCCAGTGTAAAAGCTGTTTCCGTTTTTGCCAAGCCGTTACTTCAGTTCATTGACGGCCAACAGAATACGTTTTACCGAAACCGGATAAGGCGTACCCAGAGTTTGAGCAAACAAAGATACTTTTAGTTCCTCCAGCATCCATCGCAACTCCTGCACTGGTTCCGGCACCACCCGTCCGGCGTATTTGCCCAACAGGTTCAGGTAAGCATCTTCAGCTTTGGCGTATTCCAGCGCCATCAGCCGGTCTCTGTGCGGGTCTATCGGCAGTTTTTCCTGCCGTTTTTGCATTGCCTGCAAATAACGCAGCACGTTGTCCAGCCGCGCTGCGCCATGCTGGCTGACAAACCCCTTAAATACCAAGGCATCCAGTTGCTGCTTGATTTCGCCCTGACCCTGCACATGCTTTAAATCGACTTTGCCTTTAAGTTTTTTCTGAATATCGTGCGACAGCGTCAGGATCTGCTCCACTTTCAGCGCAATTTTAACGACAGCGTCTCCCAATTCAGCCCGCACTTTTTCTTTTAATGACAAAAACTGAGCTTCATCCTCCGGCCACGGGTGTTCGTTCACCAACTGATCAACAGCCGCCGCAATACAGTCATCTATCAGCTCCAGCACTTTGCCAAAGGGGTTAAAGTAAAGGCCCAGTTTCGCTTTGTTCGGCAGCGATTCCTGCAGGTATTTGACAGGCGATGGGACATTGAGCAACAACAAGCGACGCAGACCGAAGCGGGATTGATGTCTGGCCTGCTCCGGATTGTCGAGCAGCTTGATCGACACTGAGGTTTTATCGTCCACCAGCGCCGGATAAGCCTTAATTTCATAACCCGCCTGCAGTTTCACATATTCCCTGGGCAGCTGGCCAAAGCTCCACTGCGTGAGCTCCTGTTGTTCTATGCCCTGCTCCGCCACCTGGCTCAGGTTCTGCTGCACCTTGCCCTGCAGCTCCTGTTTGAGCAGCAACAGGGACCGGCTTTGTTTTATGGTCTGTCCTTTCTCGTCCACCACCTTAAAGTTCATTTTCAGGTGTGTGTCCAGTTCGCTCAGTTGCCAGGCGTCCTCCGGTATCGTCACACCGGACATCCGTTTTAAGCGCTGCGTGATCACCTCAAGCAGCCTTCCATCATCGGGCTGAATACTTTGCAGCAGAGCGTCGGCGTAATTGGGTGCCGGCACAAAGTTGCGCCTGTATTGTTTGGGCAAACATTTGATCAGCGCGACCAGCAAGTCATGCCGAAGCCCGGGGATCAGCCAGTCAAAGCCTTGATCTTCCAGCTGGTTCAATAACGACAGCGGCACCAGCACACTGACGCCATCATCCGGCGCCCCAGGTGAAAAGTGATAATCCAGTGGCAAGGTCAGATTGCCCTGACGCCAGAACTCCGGAAACTTGTCTGCGGTGACATCGGCGGCTGCATGGCGGCGCAACTGCTCCGGGTCAAAATGCAGCAGTTTCGGGGTCTTGGCTTTGGCCTCTTTCCACCATTTGGCAAAGTCGATGCGGTTATTGGCCCACACCGGCACCTTTTCGGCATAAAAAGCCGCCAGGCTGTCTTCATCCACCAGGATATCGCGCCGGCGTGATTTCTCTTCCAGTTCGGTCACTTCATCAATCAGCCGCTGATTGTGCTGTAAAAAGCCTTCATTCAGGCCCAGCTCCTGATTAACCAGCGCCTCACGCACAAAGATCTGATGGCAGACGGCCGGATCAATTTTGCTGTACAGCACAGGGCGGCGGCCAACAATAATCAGGCCATACAAAGACACCTGTTCATAAGCGACCACAGCGCCTTTTTTCTTCTCCCAGTGCGGTTCGCTGTAATTGCGGTTGACCAGGTGCAACGCCAAGGGTTCTATCCACTCAGGCTCAATTTTGGCGACAGAGCGGGCGTACAGCCTGGAGGTTTCCACCAGTTCAGCCGCCATCACCCATTTGGGTTTGCGTTTAAATAACCCTGAGCCTGGAAACACATAAAACCGGCTTTGGCGTGGGCCCAGATAATCGGCGTCACTGTCCCGGCTGCCCACCTGGCCCAATAAACCACTTAACAGTGCACTGTGGGTTTGTTGGTAACTGGCTGGCTCCTGGTTAAAGGTCCATTGCTGTTCGGTGCAGATTTGGCTCAACTGGCCATACAGATCCTGCCATTCCCGCACCCGCAGGTAGTTCAGCAGTTCCTGTTTGCACAGGCGGCGGAACTGGTTGTTCGACAGCTGTTCCTGCTGCGCCTGCAAATAGGCCCAAAGGTTCAGCCAGGCATTAAAATCCGAATCGTTGTCGCTGAACCGGCCATGCAGTTCATCGGCTTTTTGTTGTTTATCCAAAGGCCGCTCGCGCGGGTCCTGAATAGACAGCGCCGACACTATCACCAGTACTTCCTGCAAACAGCCGGTTTTTGCTGCCGTCAGCACCATACGTGCCAGACGGGGGTCCACCGGCAGCCTTGACAGCTGTTTACCCAGTTCGGTCAGCTGCAGCGTTTTCACGCCTCCACCGGTTTTCAGCGCGCCCAGTTCTTCCAGCAGCTTCACACCGTCGTTGATAAAACGGCTGTCGGGTTTTTCGATAAAAGGAAAGGCCTGAATATCCCCCAGACCCAGTGCCAGCATTTGCAGAATAACCGAGGCCAGGTTGGTGCGCAGAATTTCCGGGTCGGTAAATTCAGGCCGGCTGATAAAATCCTCTTCGCTGTATAAACGAATACAGATACCGGCCGCCACCCGGCCACACCGCCCCTTACGCTGGTTGGCACTGGCCTGACTGATGGCTTCAATTGGCAGCTGTTGCACTTTGGAGCGGTAACTGTAGCGCGACAGCCGGGCTGTGCCCGGGTCAATCACATACCGAATGCCCGGCACTGTCAGCGAGGTTTCGGCCACGTTGGTGGACAGCACAATACGCCGCCCGGCATGACTTTGAAAAATACGGTTCTGTTCGGCCGCGCTTAACCGCGCATACAAAGGCAGCACTTCGGTATGGGGCAGTTTGAGTTTTTCCAGCGCATCGGCCGTGTCGCGGATCTCCCGTTCGCCGTTTAAGAAAATCAGAATGTCGCCCGGTGGCTCCTGATACAGCTCCTGCACCGCATCAAAAATCGACTGCAACTGATCGGCGTCTTTGTCGTCGTTTTCCGCAACAGGCCTGTACCGCACTTCGACCGGGTAAGTCCGCCCCGACACTTCAATAATGGGCGCATCATAAAAGTGTCTGGAAAAACGCTGCGGATCTATGGTGGCCGAGGTAATAATGACTTTCAGATCAGGCCGTTTGGGCAATAATTGCCGCAAATAGCCCAGCAAAAAGTCGATATTCAGGCTGCGCTCGTGCGCTTCGTCGATAATCAGCGTGTCGTATTGGTTTAAAAAGCGGTCCTGCTGGATTTCTGCCAGCAACACACCGTCTGTCATCAGTTTGACCAGCGTAGTGGCCGCAGTATGGTCACCAAAACGGATTTTAAAGCCCACCTGTTGACCCAGCTCCACCGACAACTCTTCGGCCAGACGGGCTGACACTGAACGGGCCGCCAGCCTGCGCGGCTGGGTATGACCAATCAAGCCCGCGACCCCCCGGCCAAGCTCAAGGCAAATTTTAGGAATTTGGGTGGTTTTGCCTGAGCCTGTTTCACCGGCAATAATTACCACCTGGTGTTTGGCAATGGCGGCTTTGATCTCGTCTTTTTTGCCCACCACAGGCAACTCGGCCGGGTACTGAATACGCGGCATCGCGGCCTGCCGGCTGGCCCGGCTTTGCACCGATTTCTCCATGCGCTCCGCCAGTTGGTTCAACTGTTTTTGCTGCTCTTCCGGGTTCTGGTCAGAACGGATGCGCTTCAGCGCCTGACGGAATTTAAACTGATCTTTCAGTAAACAATTGGCAAGGGTCTGAGTCAGGGCGGAGATAGAAACAGTCAACAGCATGGTCCTCTTTAAATAGGCCGCCATGCTATCAAGTTCACAGGGGAAAAATCCAGTCAGAACAAGGCGCAGCGTCGGCAGACTGCGCCAGTTTTATCGCCTTTTACGCTTAACTGACCGCTTTGTAATGGGCATGCAGTTCCAGATCGATGGCGCGCAGCACGTCGGAGCGACTGATCACCCCCAATAACACACCGTTATCATCCACCACAGGGTAAATTTTGGGTTTGGCCAATAACATGGTTTGCGCGAGATCCACGATACCGTCATACGACTTCACGGTCAGCACCTGCTGACGCATCACATCCCCGACTGTAGCGCTTTGGGCCAGGTGGTAGGTGTCTGACAGCATACGGGCCAGACAATCCTGCTCTGAGACAAAACCTATGACTTTTTTCTGAGCATCCACCACAGGGCCGCCCAGTTGTTCGGCAATAATCAGTTTATTGACCGCTTCTTCGACCGACATTTCCCGACTAAAAGTGACAGGATGGCGGTTCATATGATCAGCTACTTTCAGTAAGTCCATAATTCCCTCAAGATGTTGACTGGCAACATCTTAAGCGTAGCCGGTTAAAATGAACTCTCCTTAAAAATTTCGGTAACAGCGTCAAAGCCCTGCACTTTGCGGGCCCTGTACATCCCTTCTGTATTAAAACTCCAGCTGACATTGCCTTTGTGGTCGATCAGGATCACGCCGCCAGTGCCTCCGACTTTGGCCAGCTCCTGCTGAATCACCTGATCGGCGGCTTTTTGCGCACTGATGCCCTGATATTTCACCCGGGCACAAATATCTGAAGCCACACGGTAACGAATAAAAAACTCGCCATGACCAGTCGCTGACACAGCACAGCTTTGATTGTCGGCGTAGTTCCCCGCACCTATTACGGGCGCGTCACCAATGCGGCCATAACGTTTGGCCGTCATGCCACCTGTGGAGGTAGCGGCCGCCAGGTTGCCGTTTTTGTCGATCGCCACAGCGCCCACAGTGCCCATATTCCACTCCGGTTGCCAGGGCGCCTGTAAACGGAAATTCAGCGCCTGTTGAGGCAGTTTCTGCATACTGGCTTTGGCTTTTTTCAGCGCTTCCAGACGAAACTCGGTGTCGAAATAACTGTTGGGTACCAGTTCCAGTTTCTGCTCGGCGGCAAATTGCTCTGCACCTTTGCCAGACAGCATCACATGATCGGATTTTTCCATCACAGCACGCGCCAGCAGCACCGGGTTTTTCACTGTGGTGACACCGGCAATAGCCCCGGCTTCCTGTGTGTCGCCGCGCATAATGGATGCATCCAGTTCGTGGCGTTCATCAAAAGTGTACACAGCGCCTTTGCCAGCATTAAACAGCGGTGAGTCTTCCAGCACCAGCACCGCCTGAGTGACCGCATCCAGACTGCTGCCGCCTTTTTCCAGCACGGCATAGCCTTGTTCTACCGCATGTTTTAAGGTGGCATGGTAGGCCTGCTCCTGGGCGGCAGACATCTGTGCTTTTTCGATGGTACCGGCACCGCCGTGGATCACAATGGCAATGGGGGGCTGCGCAGCCAAAGCGGCCACAGGGAACAAAGCAGAGGCAATCAGCAGGCGTTTCATAGGTTATCTCGTTGATTTAATTCAGGCATACCCTTGTTGTACCTCAGAGCGGAGTCAACAACAAGGCTGTCACGGCAAATTCACTGCAGAGGTCGCTGAAGCCCACCCCTGCCTTCACTCCCCCGACTGGCCGGGGTCAGCGGCTTTGCAGTTGCCGGCCAGGCTAAAACCGGCCTGCTGTGCCTGCAGCTCAGAATCAAACAGCACCTGGTTAGACTCGGCAATCTGACGAAAACCACTGCAATGGCTGAAGTGGTATAACTTACTGTTTTTATTCCCTTTCACCACAGAAGCACTGAGCTGTGCGGGTTTGGCTGTGCTGTCAGACTGAACCGCAGCTGTCAGGCCAAAACGGCTGGGCTGATAGTTCAGGCGCCAGTGTTTTTTACCAGTGACAAAGTCATTGGCGTGCCCCATGTGCTGGGCCAGTCGCTGCTGCATCTGCTGTTCAGCGCTATCCACCGGGTCTTGCTGGTGCCAGGCCATAAACAGCTGCTGCTGCGCCTTGGCAAGCGTAATGCCGTATTTATCGGCCATATAAAAATAAATACGGGCAATGTCGCCGCGAATTTCCGGCCTGGGCTCCACCAGTCTGGCCTGAAAATCAATTTTTACCGGACACTGGCCGTACGCTGAGACCGAAGATGGCAACAAACCAAACCTGTAGTGCGCCCTGTCACCATTCACTTCCCCAATGGCCGGTTTGAGGTTAAATAAATCCGCTTCCATCCGCTGAAACAACTCGTCGTTGGCCGCGCAGGCTTTGCGCCCCCCCTGTTGCCAGCACGGCAATGGTGAACCAAACTGCTGAGCGGGCATCACATGTTCCCACTCAATGCGGCTGGCCCTTGGGCCGTTTTTCCGTACCTGATAACCACAGCTGTTCAGATCAGGAATGCCTTTCCCACCTTGCCATCGGATAGTACAACCACAATAAAACTCTTGCTTTTCTGACGAATACATCCGGCCAGCGACTTTTTTTGCGCTTTCAAAACTGGCTGGCGCAGCAACCAGTCCAAAGGAACTCAACCCCAGAACTATAGAAATCCAAAAATGCACAACACAACCCTTGACTAGCTATTTCGACCACTTCACGACAAAAGCAGCTTTCGCCTGTTACTTTACACAAATAACTACCATGATCCAGCTGATAACTGGCCTGAAAACAGAAAAATGTGAAAAATATTCACGCTTTGAAAGCTCGGCGTTGGCGAACTAAATAACTGGTTTTAAACACAATAGATAAAATCTGCTGGTTAAATTTATTTAACACAGAATAAACAGACTTTACACAAAGCAGCTTGCTTTGTAGGATGTCGACCTGTCGCTTATTTTTGTTTGTTTATCGCAACGATTCGGGTTACCCCCATGGACCAGGCATTTTTCCGTAGTAAAAAAGTGTTGGTCATTGATGACTGCGCCCCTGTGCGGGCAACCATCAAAGGAATGTTACAACTGATGGGTTTTGACGCCATTTTTATGGCGAAAGACGCTGACGAGGCGATTACAGCCTGTCACGAGCTGCCCTTCGACCTGATTTTGTGTGACTTCAATCTGGGTCAATGCAAAGACGGCTATCAGCTGTTCGAATACCTCAAAGACAGCCAGTTGTTAGCGCCGCTGTGCTGCTTTATTGTGATCAGCGCTGAAAACCAGCGCCAGATTGTGCACGGCCTGATTGAGCTGCAACCCGACGATTACCTGCTGAAACCTTTCAGCCAACCGGCCTTAATCGAACGTATCAGCCGCGCCATGCTGCAAAAAAGGGCTCTGCGCAAAGTGTTTTTTGCCTTATTTGAACAGGATTACCAGGCGGCGATCGATGAATGTGACCTGTTGCTGAAACAAAAAACCGAACACAGCCTAATGCTGCTGCGGCTAAAAGGCGAATTACTGCTGAAACAAAAACGCTACAGTGACGCAGAACGGTTTTATCAGGCCGTTCAAAAACAAAAAAACTACAACTGGGCCCGGCTTGGTTATGCCCTCTGTTGTTTTTACTTGCAGCGCTGGGAAGATACCGAACTGGAGCTGGCCGATCTGACCCAGTTCAGCGACACCAAAGTGGAAGCGCTGGACTGGTTATCCCGCCTGTATCTGCGTCATGGCCGCTATCAGCTGGCTTATGACAGCCTGTTGCAGGCCTCACTGTTATCGCCAAAAAACATTAGCCGGCAGCAGAACCTGAGCCTGATCAGTGCGTTATTGCAGGATTTTCCGGCAGCGGCCCGCATTCGCGGCAAAATAGTGCAATTTGCCCGCTATTCAAAAGACGATACCCCAGACAACTATCTGAACTACGCCCGGGCTTTGGTGGATCAGGCACAGGATTTAAACCTGCTGGAAAAAACAGTTCAGCTGCAAAATGCCAGTAAATCGCTGGATGAGCTGCATAAACGCTTCAACCCAGAACAGTTGCAACAGGCGATAGGGATTTTGCGCAGCCGGATGCTCAGTGCCAAAGCACAGCTGAAAGATGCCCGCCAGCAACTGCAACACATCAGCATGGCTGATATTCAGCAGTTGTCGGTAGACACCTGCCTGGATGCACTCAAAGCCTATTACCAGCTTGGCGATCTTTATGCCTGCGAACTTTGTATCGCTCGCCTGGATGCCCTGTTGCAAGGTCAGGATTATCTGACAGAAACCCAACGTATTCTGCTCACTTTTGAGCAACAAAAACACGACCAGCTGAAGCAGCAACTGAAACAAATCAACAGCGAAGCCACCGACGCTTATCAGCAGGGGTTGTATGGCCGTGCTGTGATGTTGTTTTGTGAAACCCTGGATTTTATGCCAACCAATCCTATGGTGGCTTTGAATGTGTTGCAGTCGATGAGTAAAGCCGCTGGCTTAACCAGTGAAACCTTGCCTTATGCCAAACAGGCCGCCAAAGTGCTGCGGCAACAGGAATTGCCTTCTAAAGAGCAGGCCCGCTTCGAACGTTATGTCAGTGTATTGAAATCGCAGCAACCTGCGCTGGCGCAAGTGCCGCTGTAAAAGAGCCTAAACCGCTCTGTTTCAGGCCAGCACCAGGTAATCGGACCGCTGCACCAGCTCAGCGTGGGCGCCAGGTACTAAATGCAGGTACTTGCCTTCCACCTGTTCAATCGCCAGGCAGTCATCAACGTCGATCACCGCATCGGTATGGGGCTTGTCCCACAGTGGTGGGTAGCGCTTTTTGCCAAGCGCTTTGGCTTCGGCTTTGTCATGCGCCAGCTGCAACACAAACTGGTGTTCTTCGCCAAAATTGCCCGGCAGATAGCCGCCGTAGTTCAGCAGAAACAGTTTCAGTGCCCCTGCTTCCGGTGGATTATCTTCCAAACGCAGCTGATAGCCCTCGATGCCATCCACAGCCAGCCAGCTGTCGATATGCATGCCAGGCAGGCTGCCAAACCAGAGCTCCCGCAATTGGGGGTAACAGCTTTCAAGACTGTCGCCTTCGACAAAGACCACATCATGCACTTCAATATTGGCCTTGGGGTGTTTACCTCCAAGCATCACCACATAGAGCATCAAGCCTCCTTACCGTTGTATATACGCCCGCCAGAGCTTTTGTAATAGTCCAGTACCGCTTTGGCATCGGCGCGTTTGAACTGACGTACCACCTCAATACCGGCATTTCGCAGGTAATCATACGACTGCTCAAACACCGGACCTTCATCAAAACCAATGGCTCGCGCGTCTGCGGCCGCACCTGCGCACACCAGCCGGTTCACACCACTCCAAAGCACAGCGCCCATGCACATGGCGCACGGCTCACAAGAGGTAAACAGCTCGCGCCCTGTATCCAGCGCCAGGCTAAAGGTGCCCAGCGCTTTTTCGGCCAGCATAATAGCCACGGTTTCGCCATGCAGGGTGCTGTTGGTCAGGGGCACCACCCGGTTTACGCCCACACCGAGCAACCGGCCTGAAGCGCGGTCAAAAATAGCGGTACCAAAGGGCCCACCTGTGCCACGCAGCACGTTTTGTCTGGACAGCTCAATGGCCAGCGCCATCTTTTCATCGTCTGTGTTGTACTGTTGATCCCAGTCAACCAATTCAGTCACCCAATCAGGCAACTCGACAGTCACTGCGCTGCCCGGCTTTGCAACAAAGGGAATTTTATTCATTGTGTGTGTCTCCATTCAGGCGCACCTTGTACCGCAAGGCGCAGGCAGGTACAAGTGAATTTTCTTCCTGTACCAGTGAAAGCGTGAATGACGCTTAAAGCCGATACTGTTAGACTGAGCATCACTACACAGAGACCAATAACCATAAGCTACGCAGAGTGAACCAGCCCGCTTCCCTTTATTTTTACGACTACGAAACCTGGGGTGCAGACCCGAAAAAAGACCGCCCGGCTCAGTTTGGCGGCATTCGCACCGACCTGGAGCTGAACCCCATTGGCGAACCGGATATGTGGTATTGCCAACTGGCACCGGATTACCTGCCACATCCGCAGGCGGCATTGATCACTGGCCTGACCCCACAAATCTGTAATCAGCGCGGGCTGACTGAACTGGAATTTTGCCGCCGCATTGCGGCGCGGTTCAGCGAGGCTGGCAGCTGTGTGCTGGGCTACAACAGCCTGCGCTTTGATGATGAAGTAACCCGCTACAGTTTTTACCGCAACTTTATCGACCCTTACGCCCGCGAATGGCAAAACGGTAACAGCCGCTGGGACCTTATTGACATAGTAAGAGCCTGCTACGCACTGCGCCCGGACGGTATTGTCTGGCCGGAGCGCGAAGACGGCAGCCCGAGTTTTAAGCTCGAAGAGCTGACCAAAGCCAATGGCCTTGGTCATCAGCGGGCACACGATGCACTCTCTGACGTGTATGCCACCATTGAAATAGCCAGGCTGATTAAACAGCATCAACCCAAGCTGTTTGCCTATTTGTTTTCACTGCGAAAAAAAGCAGAGCTGGCTGCCATGCTGGATACTGTGAACCTGATGCCTCTGGTCCATGTCTCAGGGCGCCTGCCAGCTCTGCAAGGCTGTGCCAGCTGGATAGTGCCTTTGGCCTGGCACCCAACCAATAAAAATGCAGTGATCGCCTGGAACCTGCAAGCAGACCCCAGCCCATTGCTGGACCTGGACCTCGCGTCAGTCCAGCAGCTGTTGTTTACCAAAACGGAAGATTTGGCGCCCGACCAACAGCGGCTGGGCCTGAAACTGATCCATCTGAATAAATGCCCGGTGCTGGCGCCGGCAAAAACCTTGTCCGAGCAACGGGCAGATGAATTGGGCATTGACCGCGGCGCCTGTCGCCGTCATCTGGATTTTTTACGTCAGCACCAGACCAACATACAAAACAAAGTGGTTGAACTGTACCAGTTGCCGAATGACTACAAAGATGAAACCAACCCGGATTATCAGTTGTACAACGGTTTTGTCAGCGACAGCGACCGCAAACTGATGCTGCAACTGCACCAGATGAGTGCCGAGCAGTTAGCCGCGACGCCGGTGCTGTTTAGCGAAGACCGTTTAAACCAGCTGCTGTTTTTGTTCCGTGCCCGCAACTACCCAAGCACCCTGACCTATCAGGAACAACAGCGCTGGCAACGTTACCGTGCCGATAAATTGCAACAGGGTCTGGATAAACCCAACCTGACCTTTGAAGAGTTTGGCTTGCAGCTGGAAAACCTGGCGCATGAGGTGGGCGACGACAGTAAAAAGATGGGTGTTCTGAAGGCACTCTATCAATACGCCCAAAGCCTCTAAAACGCAGTTCACGCAAACAGTGAGCCCGGTCAACAACTACACAAATTCCGGGCTCCCCCTCTATCTAGTTTCAGGTGCTTCTGCTAGCCTGCGCAACAATTCCACAGCTAAGGTAATTCGCGATGAAATGGCTGCGACAACTGAAAGTATTTTGTGCTGCGTTACTGTTAACCGGCTGTTTTGCACCGGCTTTATTGGTCAGCAGTCAGGCCCAGCTGATGGGGGAATTGCTGCGGCCTTTGGTAGGTTTTAACCCGCTGGATGTCAAACTGTTCGAAAACCCCCTCATTAAAGACCGTATGGTGGCTTTGATGGGAGAAGACAATTACCGTACTGCCACGACCTTGCTGTACACAGCCACAGCACTGCAGGTGCAAGGGCCTTTGTACTTTGTCACCTCCGAACATTCCCCCCTGCCACATCTGGCCGAAAAATCCGGTTTTGTCTGGAATTCCGAGCATAACCAAATGGCGGTTTTGCTGGTGTCTGGCGGCAAAACGGAGATTTTTGCCGAAGCAGTGAACAGTGCAGCCGGGGCTGTGGTGCCCAGTTGGCCGAAGGAGCTGGTCGACTACACCAGTCCGGACAAGCTGAAACAAAAAGCTATAGCGGGCGCCATCAGCCATTTGGGCCTGGAAGGCGACCAGGCCGCATTGGCCGAAGCAGCTTTATCCGGTGGCTCAGTTGAAAATGTGCTGGAGCAGCAACTGAAAGATCAGGTGCCGGACCCGATTGAAGAGATTAAACAAAAAGTCGAAGCTGGCCAGGAAGAACTGTTAGCCGCCCCCAAACAACGTTTTAACCAGATGGTGCAGGAAGCAGTGCCGACAGATGAAGATGTAGTTAAACAGTTTACCGGCAAAACCTCTGCGGAACTGGAGCAGGCCAAAGCGCTGAAAAAGCAACTGGATGAGGCTAAAGCCCGCGCCGCTGCCAATGTCAAAGCCGCACAACAACAGCCGGTGAAAGACAAAGCCACACTGCAAAAAGAAGCACAGGAATGGGCAAAAAAACAAGCCGCAGAAAAAGCCAGGCAGCAAGTCAAACCCATCACCCAGCCGGTCGATGATTTACTGGAAGAGCTGAAAGAAGAAACGGGCAACAAAACCAGCACAGAAAAGAAAAAAACAGGTGGTTGAACATGGCCCTGTTGGCACAAAAAGCCAAAGCCGGCACCGCAACTCAGCGAGCGCCGGCTGAACCTAAACTTATCAGCAGTTTCTCCTGCGCGGCCGACCCAACAGCGATCACTTCCCCGTCAACCGGATCCAGGCGGATTTCTAACGCACTGGACTGCAATGGCCAGTAGCGTTCAACCATGAAGCGCATAAATACCTTGTAATCCGGAGTGAGCACCTCTCCTTGTTTTCTTGATAGTCCGCCAGGACTTGTATCCACTGCCTGGCCGTTGCTCACAAATCAAACACTACACTGGTACTACCAGCGCTGTCCAGTCCCTATTTGAGCACCAACCAGTAAAGGGACAGGTCTGGCCGTTCCGGTGCCATTGACAGCTGTACTGGCAAAGGCGGGCATGTAAACGAAAGGGAATTGCAGGCATAGAACACAAAGACAACACAGACAAAGGCTCTGACTGCAATGGCAGCACAGAGCCTGATCTAATCGCATCGACCAGTGAAGCGGCCTGCGGGCGACCACTTAATATGCCAGGGTAAAACGCTGGTTCTGGTGAGCGGGCTGCTCGGCTTCATCCAGCATCGCCACCGCGTAATCACCGTTGGAAATACGGCTGTTGCCTGCTCCGTCCATCACTAACTGATCCTTACCTAACCGGAACTGGCCGGTTTTTTTGCCAGGGAAAATTTCTGCCGCCGGTGACAGGTAGCTCCAGTTCAGTGCGGTCTCGCCTTGCAATTGCTGCAACGCATAATAGGCACCTTCAGCACTGCCGCGGTACTGTGCAGGAAAGTGTGGACTGTCGATAAGCCGGCTGCCATCCGGTAATTGCAGTGATGCGGCCCCGCCAACCACCAGAACTCGTGGTACTGCGGCTGCTTTTACTGCGTGCAGAATGCTGTCAAAACCCCGGCGATAGTACCCCGCTACGTCCGCGTCCTTATGGCCACTGAAAGCGCTTATGAGTAAGTCAACACCGGCGAAAGCGGCCGTCAGCGCCTTGGTATCAAACACGTCCACCGCCTGCACTGTCAGGCCCGGCTCTGCCACCAGTTTGGCCGGGTTACTGACCAACGCCAGTACCTGATGACCTCGGGCCAGTGCTTCAGTCCGGATGGCAGAACCAATAAAACCTGAGGCACCAATTAATGCAATTTTCATCTTAAGTCTCCACTGATGGTTGAATTGCCCCTATTGTCCGGATTTTTATTGATTTAAAAAACAGCAAAAACAATAATTCACTGTTATTAAATTTAGAACAATGATTGCTATGGACTCACTGGATTTAAACGCATTACCGGTATTTTTTGCCCTTGCCGGCAACCGGAGTTTTACCGCAACGGCCCAGCAGCTGGGGCTGACCAAAACCAAAGTCAGCCTGAAAATTAAAGCGCTGGAACAGCAGTTAGGCGTGCAGTTATTTCGTCGCACCACCCGGCAAGTCAGTCTGACCACGGCAGGTGAACAGTTGTATCAGCACACGGCACCACTGATGAGTAACCTGCAGCAACAGCTGTGGTCTGTGCAGCAAGGAGAACAACAACTTGCCGGCAGCCTGTGTATCAGTGCGCCAGAAGATTATTGCCGCGAAGTGCTGGTCCCATTACTGGCAGAGTTTGCTGCTTTGCATCCGGCACTGCATATAGAGCTGAAAAGCAGCGACCAGGTGAAAGACTTGATCAGAGAAGGCATCGATCTGACGGTCCGGGTTGGCTGGTTAAAAGACTCCAGCCAGAAAGCCCAGCGCATCGGTCATTTTGAACAATGGCTGGTGGCAAGCCCGGCATATTTGCAGCGTCATGGCGAACCCAAACAGCCTGCTGATTTGGCCGAACATGCATTTATCAGCTTTAGTCTGCTGCCCTCCCCCCTGCTCTGGAGCTTTCAACAAGGGGAAAAATTGCAACAACAGCTGATGAAATCCCGTTTCAGTGTCAACAGCTCTGCTGCTGTCAGCGCTTTGGTGTTACAAGGCGTCGGTTTAGGAGTGCTGACGCATTACAGTGCAGGCCCTTTAGTGGAACAGACTAAGCTGGTAAGGCTTTTAGCCGACTGGCAATTACAGGACGGCGGCATTTATCTGGTGTACCCGCCGGGCGATCACAGGCCCGCCAAGGTACGGCTTTTTGTGCAGTTTTTACGGCAGCGTCTGGGTGGCCAGTTCTGAGATTCCGGATAAAAAAAGCCGGGCATTTGAGCCCGGCAAAAAACAGGTTTTCAGCAACAAGTTGCGCTTGCGCGCCAAAGGGGATTATTTCAGATAAACAGCGCTACTCAGGTTCAGAGCCTGGCCCATTTTTGCCAGAAAAGCATTGAGACGACGAACCAGCAGCAGAGCAGTAACGCGACGCTCTGAAGCGTGAGTAGCATTGCTTGTTTCAACTGTGGTGTTCAAAGTGTTCATAGCCAACCTCGTTTAGTCTGAGTAAGTTGTTTCATCCGGAAACGTGGTTATTGTGCTGAAATTTCAGCCAGTTGACTAACGAATTAAATTGCAACTTCGCATTAGTTTATTTAATGCTTTAACTTCAGCATGAATCAGCTGCCGTTCAGTTTCAAAAAGCATATTTTTAATCTCATGCAAAAAAACGCTCAACTAATACAACTACAATGAATAACTTATGCGACAACCCTGCATAAAAATGAATTTATACGGCTGTTTAGCCTATTTTTATGCAGGTTATTATATAACCGCTTTAATTAGTTCAGATAACTCAAAACCCCTGAGCAGACATACAAGCCCCATACGCTGCTGTTAAGCTTAAGCGGCCTGAGCTGCGTTCTCGTCAGTGCCGACAACGGCCAGCTTGTCTTTGGTTTTTTCGGCCTGAGTCTCTTTACCTGCAGTTTTGTCTTTGGCTGTTTTAGTTTTCTGGTTCAGGCACACCAACAGGTTGTCTTTATTTTTTGCCAGATAGAGCGCCAAGTCGTCTTGCTGACGCTCATCGCTTAGCAGCTGGCTTTGCCCCAACAGCACAAAAAGCTCATCAGCCAGATCCAGCATACGGTCATATGCGTCGGCCTCAGTCTTGCTGCTAAAGGTCATTTTCTCCACTCCGTTTCGTTCAACAATGTACTTTGTAATAACAGCCATCACACACCCCCTGATTAATTAACTGTTATTTTATACAGTGAACACTGTTTATTTGTCCAGTATTTTTCTGCAAATATTTCATTCCTGCCACAGCACTTTTGCCTTAGCATAAGAAAAAAGCTTAGGGAGTTGGGTATGGCAGTGTGGCTATCAGAGCTGTGGGCGGAACGCAGATTGGCAGAAAACAGCCAGCGACCGAACGATCACCGCACCCCATGGCAACGGGACAGAGCCAGAATTCTGCATTCAGCGGCCTTTCGCCGCCTGCAGGCCAAAACTCAAATCATGAGTGTGGGTCAGAACGATTTTTATCGCACCCGGCTGACCCATAGCCTGGAAGCGGCACAAATAGGCACGGCCCTGGTGGCTCAGCTCAGAGTGCAACAAACAGATGAGCCACTCAGCAGGCTTATCAGCGACGACAGCCTGATGGAGGCCTTGTGTCTGGCCCATGATTTAGGCCACCCGCCTTACGGACATGGCGGTGAAAAAGCGCTGAATGCCTGCATGCTGCACTATGGGGGTTTTGAAGGCAATGGCCAGACTTTACGTATTGTCGGCAAGCTGGAACCCTACACGGCCAGCGGAGGCATGAATTTAAGCCGACGCACCTTATTGGGCTTGCTGAAATACCCGATAGTGCAGCCGTCGCTGCAAAGCGATACGGCACTCGCGGTTAAACCAGTCAAAGCCATTTATCAGGCCGACGCCGATTTACTGGATTGGATACTTGCCCCTTTATCGGCCGCCGATAAAGCCCTGTTTCAGCAAACAGAATCTCTGACCAAAGCACCTTTTATAAAATCCGTGCATAAGTCGTTGGATGCTTCTGTGATGGAACTGGCGGATGATATTGCCTATGGTGTGCACGATCTGGAAGATGCGGTCGTGACAGGCACAGTCACCCGTCAGCACTGGCAGCACTTAGTGGAGCCGCAGTCCGATCAGCTGGGTGGCAAGATGGCCGCAGAGCTCGGCCTGATCGCCGATAAATTATTTATGAACGAGCATCATATCCGCAAGGACGCGATTGGCGCTTTGGTGAATCAGCTGATCACCAGTGTTGAGCTCTGTATCAGCCTGCCGGAAGCCACAGACCCCTTGATCCGTTACAATGCCCGCCTGCCGCAAGCACAGCAGCAACTATTGAACCTGCTGAAGAGTTTTGTTTATGAGGCGGTGATCTGTGCTCCGGATGTGCAACGCGCTGAATTTAAAGGCCAGCGTATCGTCAGGGATCTGTTTGAGGCCTTCACTGCCGAAGCTGAACGGTTGCTGCCCGCCAATACCAAACACCGCTGGCAACAGGCACAGGATGAGCAGGCCAAAGCCAGGGTGATTTGTGATTATGTGTCCGGCATGACAGACGAGTATGCCCTGCGTATGCATCAACAGTTATTTAGCAGTTAAGGCCAGATGTCACAGTTGAACAGTAAAGGATAAATCAGTGCGACCTTCTTCTTTGCGGGTGCAGGCCGGGCCAGACGCTTTTGCCCGCCTGAGCCAACATGGCCTCTGCCCCGACGATATTTCTTTGATGCTCGGCGCCAGTGGTGGCCCCAAATGGTTTGTATTGTATGGGCTGGATCGTTATCTGGCCGGTGAGTTTTTTCACGGCAGGCAACACAGTCTGCAGTTACTTGGCAGTTCAGCCGGTGCCTGGCGTTTTGGTTGCTTAAGCCAGCAGAACCCAGTGGCGGCCATTGACCGCTTTGCCAACGCTTACAGCACTTTGTGTTACCCCAAAGATGCCGGCATTGACCTCATCACGTCCATATCAGCCACAGTGATGGACGCTATCTACCCGACAGATGCTGAAGTGGATCAGGTACTGCACAACCCTGTAGTGAAACTGAACCTGCTTGTGGCCCGTCAACATCAGCCGCACCAGCCAAAGCCAAGCCAGCAACTGACGCACTTGCTGCTGGCCGCAGGTGCCAACCTGCTCAGCCCCAAACTGCTGCATAAATTTTACCAACGCGTGGTGTTCAGCGCGCCCGGGCAGCCGTCCTTATTCAGTCAGGTGCCGCACGAACGGCAAACCCTGACCCGAGAAACCCTGCGCCCGGCGCTGATGGCGTCCGGCTCTATTCCGCTGGTGATGCACCCGGTGCTGAACCCCGCCGGGCTACCGCAAGGCGCTTATCTGGATGGCGGTATTCTGGATTACCATATCAGCCTGCCCCTCGACACCGATGGCCTGATCCTCTACCCGCATTTTTACCCTTATCTGGTGCCCGGCTGGTTTGATAAAAGCCTGAAATGGCGGCGTAGCCGCGGCCAACTGCTGAGCAAAACAGTGCTGCTCAGCCCAAGTGACGCTTGGGTGAAGTCCTTGTCACTGCAGAAAATTCCAGACCGGAAAGACTTCAGCCAGCTCACGGATGCCAAGCGGTTAAGTTACTGGGCTGAAGTGCTGGAAAAATCGCAGCAACTGGCAGAGGATTTAAAACAGGGCCATTACCAGCTGGAACCATTACGCTGACTTCAACATTCAGGCACCTCGTTGCCTCAGGATGTCGTAGGGCTCTGTCTGGAAACGGCGCTTTGGCGCAGTACATTCCCCTGCCCGTGGCGCTGCACTGCATTGCCGCTTTGATTGCGGCCGCTACTTTGCTGTCAACCAAAGTGCGGGTCTGAACGACCCGCCGCTGGCTGTGACCTTAGTCAGCGTTGACTGCCAGCTCACGCTGCAAAAACGCAATCATGTCGTTCAATACCACTGGAGCATCCCGTTCAAAACAATGGCCAAGGAATTCGTTACAGCCATTGTCCAGGTAGGCGTGGTTGTACCCCTGGTAAATCTTCAGCTCAGCTTTCTGACCTGCCGCCCGCAATTTTTCGACATAACTGCTGGCCAGCTCCGGGGTGGTCAGCTGGTCTTTGCTGCCGACATGCACAAACTGCGCAGGCAGCCGGCGGACTTTGGCGTCTGGGATCAGGCTGACGGGTGACAAAGCGCGGTAATACTCTGGGTTGTCCGAGCGGTTAATCTCCGGGCCAAAAATGCCACGCGGCTCTGCATTGCCCCATTTCCAGAAGCCATTCTCAGCGGTTTCAAAATTGGCAAAGCCCGCTGCAGTTAAATCCAATGCGCCATAGCTGATCACCGCAGCCTGTACTGATAAATCCAGCTGCTCTGCGGTTTTTCCATCAGGAATGTAGCTGGGCTTGTAGCCGCCAGGGCCTTTGCTGAACCCCTGCTGCGACAATTTGTCCGCAGAAAGCACCACCATAGCCGCCAGATGACCACCAGCGCTATCGCCTGTCACGGCAATACGGGACGGGTCGCCGCCATACCCGGCAATATGCTGTTTTACCCAGGCCACTGCGCCCAGTGCATCTTCGACAATCTGGTTCATGGTGGTGCTGTTGTTATCTGCACTCAGCAAGCGGTAATCGGCATTCACCACCAGCAGCCCGCTATGGCTCGCCAGGTAATGGGCGGTGGAATCCATAATGCTTTTGTTATTCACCAGCCAGCCGCCACCATGGTAAATAATCAGCACAGGCGCTTTGTCTTTGGTGCTGGCCGCTTTATAAATGTCCAGTTTCAGCTCGGTTTGGCCGGCCTGGGTCCAGACCTTGTCTTTGGCCAGTGTCTGAAGTTGTTCAGCCTGTGTCACGCTGCTCAGGCCAAGAAGTACCAGCCAGACTGATACCTTAAGCCATTGGCGCACACTCAGGCCGGCTGTCCGCTGGTTTTGGTGAAACAAATGATGCATTGGATCCCCCTTGTCGATGCTGTATTAAGGCTGGCTGCTCTGCGGCAGGTACTGACTAATCTGCCATTGCTTGCTGGCCGGGTCCAGCCGTAACTGGTATCGGGCCAGCTTTTTCAGTTTTTCACCATAACGGGTTTCACCAATTTCAGTGCTGAATTTCTGCATCTCGGCCAGCTGCTGCTGGCCCTGACTGGCATTTTTCAGTGATTCATCCAGCTTAAAACGGGCGGTTAAATCCTGCTCCAGCCCCTGCTGATCCAGCAGTTGTTCCACCAGATAACTGACTTCCACTTCTTTGGTCTGGTCATCCAGCTCCGTCACGTTTTGCACCCGAACCTGACTGATCCCAATCCACTCTTTGGGCACAGGCCCAAAAAAACGTTGCTCAAGCAACTGCTGCATTTGCCGATCATCCGGCGTTTTGCCGCAGCCTTGCAGCAGCACTACTGCAAGCAGTAACGCCCATAAGGTTAATGTTGAAGAAAAGCTCAATTTCATTCGTCGTTTCCTGAAAAGGTGTGGGAAGCGCCACTTTGGTTTCGATCACAGGTGTCATTTTTCATACTTAGTGTCATCGCTTTGAAGTCTTTGAATGGCCATCATAAATCTATTCCAACGAATCTAACTATTGGTAAATCTCGTTTGGTTGGCGTCATCTGTAGTTCGGTTATTTATCTGTCACTCTTCAAAATAGTCACTGTCAAACTTTGGAATTCTGACAACACGGGTCGATACGCCCACTTCATGGTCAATCATCAGTTCAGCAAGTTTAATCCCGTCGACTAAAACAATCTTTTCAACTGATTTGGCAAACTCGACGGCTTGAGCGGTATAGGCTGAAGTGGTGATAAACACTCCTTTGCTGGCACGCTGACCAGCCAAAGCACCATAAAAACCCTGAATTTCCGGGCGCCCTACGCTGCTTTGCCAGCGTTTCGCCTGCACATAGACCTTTTCCAATCCCAATTTATCAAGTGAGATCACCCCATCAATGCCACCGTCACCGGAGCCACCGACGCGCTGCAAATCATTTCGGTTAGCGCCGTATCCCATCTTATGGAGCAAATCTAACACGATGGTTTCAAAGTAAGTTGGGCTCACCTTGGCGAGAGTTTCCAATAAGTCCGCAGCTACGCTTTCTCGCATTTCTTTCACTGCTGTGCCTAAACGCTCTTCTGGGCTAGCCGTTTCTACTGCAGGAACGTTTTTGATGGGCTTCGGAATTGGAGTTGTTGTGGATGTTGCATCTTTTAACCTTACGTCCATATAGCCAAACGCTAAATCAGCTACTTGCCCTTCTGACAGCGGGCCTGCATTAGTCGACGCAAATAATTTTCCTTCATCTGTTAAACACCAAACTCCCCGCCTGGCAGAGCTCGACAGACCCGCACGCTTCAACCGGTCATGTGCCCAGCCTATGCGATTTTTATATACCTGTTGTGCTTGACTGGGTAATAACTCAGCGCGCTCTTCTTCCGTTAATTGCATCGCATCAGCAGCTGCTTCATAAACTTCACGCGCAAGGGCACCATCTGGGCGGGTTGCCAAAAACCGCAGTACAGGTTCAATAAAAAGATCGTAGGTTGGAATTGCCATTGTATATCCGCTCACACAGTTGGTTGCCAAGGTGCTACATAAATTTCATCATAACTTGTCACCTGAATGGGTTTGATTCCCACGCTCCCCAGAAACAGTTGTTGACCCGCTTGAAGTGACGATTCATTGCAATAAATAAAAAACGCTTCACGGCGCTGATTTGGGAATTTTTTGAAGAACTTTGCCCGTTCGATCAGTAGCCAACGCAAGAACACTTCGGTGACTTCCAGGCCTAGACCAAAGATAAATAAATCGTTCTGGAAAATTGGGTTTAGCCAAGTATGGCGGCCAGGCCATTTGCTGAAATCGGCTTTACTGAACAATCTGTTGCCTGATTTGTGCAACATCGGCCGTACGCGCTCAACAGAGCCCATATAATCGGACAATCCCAAGCGAATACTACGCTTGTAATGTTGCATGCCGTTGATATGCCAAATGGCAAATTCGTTAGCGGTATCAGAAATAGGTTTGGCTGCGTAGTAACTGCCCCAAGGGTAGAAATCAGTGAACGTATATGCTTTTAACCGTTGTAGTTTTAAGCCAAGCGCATCTGATAAGGTATTTTCAAAGTTAGTCGTCAGAATTGGACATTTTTTGTCCTTGGCCCATTGCACAATGTTGCGATGGTGCTCCTTGGATTGCCAATGTGCCATGCCCTCACAGAATTCGGCTTGCAAACTTTTGCTCTGTCGCGCCATTTTTAAGTCGAGCACATCATAGAATTCTGTCAGTGATATCCCTTCCAAAGCTTTATCGTCGACATTACCAATTCGACTTTGCCACAGCTCTAGTAAGAGCTGTTTCCAACTGCTTGCACCATCGGCTGCGTTAAATAAATTCACGCCATTGCCAATGATCAGCGCGGGTTTTAGCCCAGGCTTTCGTAATAGCGCTTTGAAATCCATTCCCATTGTTCATTATTCCGTTTACATCTGAGTTTACTGAGTATGTTCTAGCAGCTATATGCTAATTGTCATGCTTTAGCCTTGGCTTTTTTCGCTAACTTTGCCCGCTCGGCTTTGATTTTGGCCAGTAACGCCTCAGCGCTATTGTCGCCGCTAATGAGATCGGAGTTGGCGGCTCGCCAATCGGCGGTGAGTTCACCACGGAATGCTTTGGCGAGAATGGATTGGGTGAGGTTATTCACCCGCGCTAAAGCGGCATTGGCTCTTTGTTCTATGCTGTCGGCGAAGGCGAATAGCTGTTCTACCCGGCGGACGATTTCGGTTTGTTCTTCCCTAGAAGGTAATGCAAAAGCAAGTTCATTCAATACTGTTAAACTCAAAAATGGTTGAGCACCACCTCTGGTCTGTTCATCAAAAATTCTCTGCTTTTGAGAATCGAAGAAGCATTTTAGATACTTACCTATAATGAAGCTTGGACGTTTTATTATCGCAATATTTTTGAAACTAAATTCGAAATCCACATCCACTAAGACGTTATTCCCTGTACCTGCACCGATATTTACAACAAGTAAATCATCACGCTCCGGAACACATTTCAAGTACAACTCCCTATGTTCTTTTTCCGAAATATAGCGTTTCTCAGAAAAATCCAAAAATCCCACGGTTAAGTCTTTCGCCATTATGTAGGGAAATCCCTCATTAAGGACTTTTGGTGTATTGTGCGCCCCATCTGTAATTTTTAATGCAAGATTTCCAAGGCGAAACCACTGCCAGGAATCTGGGATTTCAAATGGAATTTCTTCTGTGTTGGCTATTTTTGAATGTTTAGTCTCACGAATACCTCTTAACTTGCGCTCTTCAATTGCAATCTGTGAATAATCTCGGGGCTCGATTGAAGCATTAGATCGCCACTCCTCGCTCAATTTTCCGGAGACTGCGGCGGCGAGGACGGATTGGCGGAAGCTTTTTAGGATTTCGGGGATGCGCTCGAGGCGGGCTTTGGTGTTGTCAACCTGTGCCAGCAGGGTGTCCAGTTTTTCGGCTATTACTTTTTGTTCTGCTAGTGGGGGGAGCGGTAATCTAATAGCGCGAATGGCGTCCTGTGATATGTTGCGCATTGATAACTGGTTGCCAGTTGCTAAGCTCTCAATCTGAATACGGGCATCCTTCGAGTTTAAATATCGAAGCACCAACGGTTTTAATAAATTATCTATTTCTAAACGCAGAACCTTATCACTTAGGTACAAATTCTTAGATAAATTTTTAACCATCACACAGGCGCCAACTAGTTCTAGGGTGTTTGCTCTTGAAATAAGAAGGTCGCCGATATCGATCTTATGACTAGATTGCAGATGGTCAGTACTTAGTAATGTTTTACTCTCATTTTCATTAAATTCCCCCCATGTAACTGCACTAATCTTAATTAAGCCTTTCTCTTGCAACTGAGGTGGTCTTTCATCGCAACGGACACTTTTCCCTGTTTGAATTCCTGTTAAAAGGTCACCAAGAGCACAATTTTGCCAATCTAAGGGCAGATTCACCTCCCCCATCACACCGCCCCTTCCAAAGCCTTTAACAACGCATCCAACTCACTCAGCGCCGCTTCCAACTCTTCTTTCGCCTCGCGTGCCAATACATCTGGCTCTGGTAAATTCGCCGCATCCACACTGTCTTTGTCTTTTAGCCAGCTGATATCCAGCGAGTCGCCTTTATGTTCTTTAATCCACTCGCGGCTGAATTTGCGCCAGCGGCTATGGGCTAAACGCTCGTCGACGCCCTGGTTTTCATCGGTTGCAGCCACTTCTACCCGCTCGGCGTCAAAGCTGTATTCGCCCTCGATTCGCGGGCTTTGACCGTGCGGGTCGTCGCCGTAGACTTTTTCAAAGGCACCTAGATGTGGGTCTTGCCCAAAGCAGTCATCAGTAAAACCTAACGAGGCATTACCAAAGGGTGTGCGTTTACCAAAACTTGGCATATTGGTGCGAAGGTCGTAGACCCAGACGTGTTCGGTGCAGTTTTCGCTTTGGTATTTATCTTTGGCGCTGCCTTTGCTGAAAAACAGCACGTTGGTTTTCACGCCCTGGGCGTAAAAAATACCGGTCGGCAGGCGCAAAATAGTGTGCAGGTTGCACTTGTGCATTAAATCGCGGCGCACCTCGGTGCCAATGCCTGCTTCAAATAACACGTTGTCGGGCAGTACCACGGCGGCGCGGCCGCCCGGCTTTAAGTTGCGGTAAATATGCTGCAAAAAGGCCAGCTGTTTGTTGCTGGTTTTAAAAGTTAAATCGTCACGGGTGTTGCTGGCTTCGCCGCCTTTGCTGGTGCCAAAGGGCGGGTTGGCCAGAATGATATCGGCGGCTTTGAGGTTTTTACCGGCATCACCTAAGGCATTGCCTAAATGCACCACGCCGTCATCGTCGCCCTCCATGCCATGCAGCAGGCAGTTCATTAAGGCTAAGCGGCGGGTGCCGGGGACAAGTTCAACACCAACAAAGGCCTGGTTTTTCTGAAAGGCCTGCTGGGTGGCCGTTAAATCGTATAAATCGTCAGTGTGCTGTTTCACATAGCTATCGGCGGCAATTAAAAAACCCGCGGTGCCAGCCGCCGGGTCTTGTACTACTTCACCGGCTTGTGGTTTTAAACAGCGCACCATGCTGTTAATCAGTGCGCGTGGCGTGAAGTACTGGCCAGCGCCGGATTTAGTTTCGCCAGCGTTTTTCTCCAGTAAGCCTTCGTATAAATCGCCAAGGCCGTCTTTTTGCGCACTAAACCAGTCGATTTGATCGAGGTTTTTTATCATCTGCTCTAAATGACGTGGCTCACGCAGGCGGGTTTGGGCGTCGGCGTAGATGGCACTAATCAGCTGATCTTCATGCACCTGGACTTCAATAGTTTTACCAGGCTCTTTTGGATCTGCTTCAAGCCGCTTGCCAGTCGACAAAGCCAGCAAGATAGATTTGTAGTTATTTAGAAGGTTAATACCGGATTTGCTGTTTAAATCGCTCCAGCGGCAGCCTTCAGGTAATGGGTGTTTTTTTAAGGTGCCAGCTTCGGTGTTTTCATGCACCATTTTGATAAACAGCAACAGGACGAGTTCGGTGACGTAATCGCTGTAGTTAATGCCGTCGTCACGCAGCACGTCACAGAGGTTCCAGAGTTTTTGCACGATGTCGTTGTTGGTCATAGGGGACTCTATTGGTAACAATCAAGGTTAGCCATGTGCTTTTAACAAATCGCACAGTGGTTGGTTAATGTAATAATTGCCGCGGCCAATTTTCTGCTTCTGTAAAAAGCCATGTTCAACCAGCAATTCCAGGTATTTGGTGGCAGTAATGCGGCTAACGCCTAAATCCTCGACCAGAAATTCAATTTTGGTATAAGGGTGGTAAAACAGATTGTTTAGCAATTCCTGGCGGTAAATTTTCGGCAACTGCTCGCGCAAGCGGTGTTTTACGCCTTGCATCAAGGCTTTCATCTGGGTGATAAGCGTAATGGTGTCCTGTGCCGTCTCAATAATGCCGTCCAACATGTACAGCAGCCAGGGTTCCCAATTGCCAGTTTCGCGTACCTGCTGCAACTGCGTGTAGTAATCGGCTTTATGCAGAATGATAAAGCGGCTTAAATACAACACCGGCAAATTCAGTAAGCCCTTGGCTACTAAATACAAAATATTGATAATTCGGCCTGTACGGCCGTTGCCATCGTAAAAGGGATGGATACTTTCAAACTGGTGGTGAATGATCGCCATTTTCACCAGCGGATCGGCGTCACACAGGCTGTCGTCATTGATGTATTGCACTAGATTGGCCATCAATTGGCTAATTTCAGCGCCATGCTGCGGTGGTGTATATACCACTTCGCCGGTGCGGGCGTTTTTCAGCGCAGTGCCAGGCAAGCGGCGTAACCCGGCTTGGTTATGCTCAAGTTGTTGCTGCACCGCTAAGATGTCATCAAGCCGGATCAGGCTAGTACGCCGGACCGTAGCAAAAGCTTGTTTCAGCGCAAACACATAGTCTTGTACTTCTTTGGCGGCCGGGTTGGTCAGTGCTTCGGCAAACAGGTTGGCTTTGTACAACTCGTCATGCGTGGTGACAATATTTTCTACTTCCGAGCTGTCTTTGGCTTCTTGCAGTGCCAAGGTGTTAATCAGAATGGCTTCATTGGGAATACTGGCAGCAACACCTTTTAATTCGGCCAGATACCGATGGGCCTCCGCTGTTTTTTTTAACACAGCGCGGGTTTCCCAGCGGGCAATGTCAGCCAGCGGCAGCATGGGTAAGCTGTTATGCATACAAAGTGGCCTTTTTTATCTATGTCGCAGGCAATATATATATAAAACGAAGTAATTTATATATTACGAACTCTATTTGCATACAAAAGTAGAAAAACTATACATATACCCGTCGTTCTTGAAACTGTGGCTTTGTTGGCTACGCCATTTCGCCCGCAACTTCAAGATGCAAAATTCAGCGGGAGATAAAAACGCTTTAAGCACTTTGATGAAGCCACATCGCTTCAGATAACTCAGCCAGCACCTGGTCAAGCTGGTTATCCAACACCACATTGAGCCGCTTCGCACCACCGTCGTTGGCAAAACAGTTGTTGACGAACTCGCGGTCAACCACCACTTCATGCACTAACTGTTTAGCGAGCCGTTCTAACCATTTGCGTTGGTTCGAATTGAAGTTGTGTTGTTTGTACAGCCGCTGCATGGCATTGGCCACCCGCTGTTCAAAAGGTAGCAACGGCTCACCGAGCGCCGCCCGTCGAATATGGCCAACAATACTGGCTGCAATGTCTTCTTTGGTTTGACCACGCACGGCAGATCGCAAGGTTGCCTCAGAAAACCCGGCACTATCGAGCATCAACTTTACTTCTTTGAGCTGCTCGCGGGTTAAATCCCGTGGTTTGTTTACCACCACCGCAAGTGCCACGGATTGATTGAGTTGTGCTTTGATAAACTGCTCAAAGCTTTCTAAGTAATCCTCCGGCTTTTGATATTTGCCATAGTTTTGTTCATGCACCACCAGTTCGTCATAGTGATCAGACAATACCGGCTGATACAGCGAGCCAATCAATTGGTTGACGGCGTTCAGCTGGTTTAACAACCCGCTATGTTGCTGAATAAATTTGGCAGCTTGGGTCGGGCCCATTTGTTTTAAATGGGTGTGCAGGTTTTTCGGTTCAACGCCCCACAGGTTTTGTAGCTCACTGAGTTTTTCTTTCAGCGCTGGCTTTTTGTCGGCTTTGTTTTCGGCTTTACGTAGTACACGCATTAGTTTTTGACTGAGCTGACTTAACACAACGTCGGCATGTGTTTGGCCCTGTTGTTCACCTGGGGTTGCCAGCGCTTGCTGTAATTTTTCAGGGCTCACCAATTCGTCGACTAATTGCTCTATGGTGATATTGGGGTCTTTGACCAGCGGTTTCATGGTATTGACGTCTTGCAGCGTGGCGTAAATATCCACCGGGTCGTAAATACGAAACACGGTTTTGCCGATTTCATCACAGCGTCGTGTCGCACGGCCAATCATCTGCTCGTACAAAATGCGCGATTTAACCCGGCGCATAAATACCAGATTACAGATTTTCGGCACGTCGATGCCTGTGGTCAGTAAATCAACAGTGATGGCGATATTGGGGTAACGCTCGTTTTTGTACTGACGGATTAACTGTTCCACTTTATCGCTTTGACCGGTGATTTTGGCCACTGCTGCTTGGTTGTAATCACCGTTGTAGAGCTCTTTAAACGCCTCGTCTAACAGGCGTTTGACCATATCGGCATGCAAGTCGGTGGCGCAAAAAATCATGGTTTTTTCATCGCCAAAGGGGTCGAGCTCTTTGGCCAGTTGGTTACAAATCACCCGGTTAAAGTTTTCGTTGATCACCCGACGGTTAAAAGCATCCACCTCAAAATTAAGTTCGTCTTCAAGATCGGCTACTTCAATTTCGCCGGTTTGGGTGTTGATGGCCTGTACCTTTGCACCTTTTTCAAATTTGATGCCGTTCTGAGTGAGCAAAGTTTCAAAGCGGATCGGCGGCTCGTGATCAATCAGCCAGTCATCGGCCACAGCTTCGCGATACGAATAGGTGTACACCGGTTTACCAAAAATCTCGCTGGTATGCTTGGCTGGCGTGGCGGTGAGCGCTACTTTGAAGGCATCAAAATAATCGAGCACGCGCCGGTAGCTGGATAGGTATTGCGCCGCATCCCGGGTTGCCAGTTCACCGTCTGTCATTTCCTGATCCAGCGTGTAACCACGGTGCGCTTCGTCGATGATGATGCAGTCGAATTGGTCAAGCGCCGGCGGGTTATCGCTGATAAAGATGCGTTTGACCATAGCTTGCACTGTGGCCACCTGCACGCGGGTTTCAGCTTCGGCGGCCATATCGCCCAGTTCAGCGATATTGTAAATCTTTGACAGCGTGTGGTTTTGCTCCAGCGGTGCCTCATGGAAGCTGTCTAACGCTTGTTGGCCGAGCGCTGTTCGGTCGACCAAAAACAAAATTCGTTTAAAGCGCTCAGTTTTTAAAAACCTGTACATCAAACCAATAATGGTGCGGGTTTTGCCGGTGCCGGTCGCCATGGCCAGCAAGGCAGTCGGCCGGTTTTGGGCAAGCACTTTCTCTACCGCTTCAATGGCTTTTTTCTGATATTCACGAACCTTCAGGTAGCCAAAAGGTTCCTTTTGCAGTTGTTTCTCTGCCTCTTCCTTGCTGCGTTTCAGCAGGTCGGTTAAACCCTCTGGGGTATGGAAACCCTGTAAGGCCCGTTTGAGGTTACTTGGCGAACGGATATCACGAAACCAGGTGCCGGATTGCTCGGCCAATTGTGGTACATAAGGCCGGCCGTTACAGGAGTAGACAAACGGCACTTGATAATGGCCACTCTGGCCATCTGACCAGGCGGAGGTTAAACCAGCCAATTGCCAGGCGCTGGTTTGCGCTGAAGCCAGTTGGTAACCGCGGCTGTAACGTTCAGCCTGATCGATTTTACCGGCGACGTTGACGTTCTCTTTTTTCGCTTCAACCACGGCAATTGGCGTAAGGCCAGCAAAGAGCACGTAATCAGCCCGACCTTTTTCGCCGTTAAGTGAAGTTGGCCATTCTGCAATGGCTTTATTTTTGCCTTTTTCCGGTCGGTCGCCGTTTTTAAAAGTCAGTGCTTCGCTGTCCGCTACCCAGCCAGCTTCTTTCAGTTGCTGGTCAATCAAAATACGGGTAAGCGCTTCATCCAGCACAATATGCTGGGTTGCTGCCTGAGTGTTTTTGTTCAGAGTCTGCCGTTGTTGCGCCTGCGTTTGCTCATCTTTCTGTGAAAGCTGAGATTGCAGCGCTTTGATTTTGGCTTCGTACTCAAGCTGCTGCTGCGCCAATGCCTGCTCGTGCTGCGCCGATTGCGCTGCTAACGCCCTCGCCTCTGCATCCATCGCAAATGACAGCGTTTCATATTCAGTCTTTTCTTTGGCGATGAGCTCGTTTAGCTGCTTGCTGGAACTTAAATCGATACTGGCTTGCTGTAACTCCGCTTTGACTTTGGCAATTTCAGCTTGCAGGTCACGCAGCTGTTGGCTCGGGTCGACAGGTGCTACAAAAGGGCTCGGTTTAAAAGCAATTCCGGCTTTACCAAAGGACTGATGAAACCAAATCGCCAGTTTGCGGGCAACCATTAAGCCGTTGATGGCTTCTTTATGCGGTGTTTTGAACTGGTGGGTTGCCTTATTTCCCTCGATGCGTAGCGTATGAAAAAGCTCACGCACCACAGGCTCCAGCTTTAATTCACGGTTGAGTTTGTAAAGCAGATCAGCCTGCGTGGTGTGCTGGTCAAAATCAACGCCCGCCAAAACAGCAATATGCTGGGCCAAGGCTTCACCCAACTGGCGCAGTTTCATCAAAGTGGTATTGGGGTCGCTGGGAAAGGCACGCTCAGCAGCAGCTGCAAGTTCGGTAAACAGCGAGTCGTGTTCGCTCAGAAAGTCAAAATTTGTGCTGTGATTTGCCAACGTCACTGTCTGCAACCCCTTTTGTCGTATCGAAATGGGAAAATCCCTAACAAACTCATTCTGCCAAGAAATTAGAATAAAAACACGAGGTTAATTAAAAAACATTAAGCTTCAGGTGCGACGGGACAGCAAAACCAGCTGCAACTAACAATGACAAATTTCCGTGTGAACGAAGTTGTGTCTTGCGGTATAAGATCGAGCTGGCCCCCAATAGCGGTAGGATTGCGCTGTCTGGTAGCCGCCTTGGTAGGCGGGTCGGCCTGAGGCTACAAGGCGCAGCTGCCGCCCTGCTGCAACCAGATATCCTGCAGCGGGGCCTGCGGGTCAAGCACATGGATGCGTTCAATTCGCAGCAGCGCAACGTCCTGCGGCGGCCCCTGCAGTTCCAGCTGAAGAAACTCTTGTCCGTTGCTGCTGCGGGTGTCAGCGGCCACACCGGTCAGCACAGTGCCATCCAGCAGATGCAGCTCTACCTGGTAACGCCGCATACAGATAATTTCGATATGGTCGTGCAGATCGCAGGCAAGCATAGCTGGGTTGATGTTTTGGCTCACGGTGGCCTCCTTTGGTCAGTTGTTGTGGGCAGGGAACACCCCCTGCCCTTGCAGTCTAGTCCTTCAGCAAGGCGCCGCTTTGCAAATCTACGCTAAAGCGGCGATTGGGCAGCCCCTGCTGAAAGCCATTTAAAATGGCAAACAACAAAGCAAAATGCTGCTGACTGTAGTGCTGCAGGCTGAGCTGCTGCCAGTCCCGGCTGACCACAGCCGGGGCTGCCCCCAATTGTTCACCTAACCAGCGGTACTGGGCCAGACGACGCTCACCAATATCTGGTATCGCCAACTCGCCGGCATTTTGCAGCCGGTAAAAATCCACCGCCACCTCAAAACCGGAGATCTGGCTGAGGTCAGCCCAGTCTTGCCCTGCTGCACTGGCCTGTTGCTGCAACAAGCTGGCCCCTGCCTGATAAGCCGGTTGTTGCAATAAGGCAGCTAACTGCGTTGGATCGTTCAGGTAGCTCGCCAGACTGAGTTCACCAGGTTCTGACGCCAGTAGCAGCATTTGACCGGCATTCAGTTGAAGCAACAGAGTACGCAGCTCAGCAGGCCAGTCTTTGGGTAAAAAACGCAGCCGGGTTAATTCCTGCAAATGGCCTTTGGTAAAGTCACGGTAGTTTTTTGCCTGCAACAGTCCGAGATCCCACAGCGGTTCTCCATGCTGTTTCAGTTGCTGCCATTCACGCTGATAAAAACCAAATAAGGCGGAAAAGCCGGGCACCTGCTGCAGCAGGATGGTATCGACTTTTACTTTTTGAGTGTTTTGCAGCGTCAGCAGCTTATAGGCCGGTACATAGGCCGCTAATGACGGCGCCTGAATATTCACCAGCTGGCCACCGTTTTTGGCTGGCACAGCGGCGGTATTATTTAAATGCATATGGCCAGCCACATGCAGTCGTAACCCGGTGTCAGCCAACAAGGCACTGGTTGGCGCCAGCGGCACCCGGCTTAACTGGCCTTGGTCCTCACCAAACAACTGCTCGATAGCGCCGCTTTGGCCCTGATAAAACTCGGCCATCGGGAAATGACTGAAGCTCAGCAGCGTTTTCCCCTGCGCTTTGGCGCGACTGACCACGGAGCGGATCCAGGGCAGCAGCTGCGGCTTGTAGGTCAACAATTCGTTGTAGCCCGCATTGCCGGAACCGGCATACTCCAGCTGGCCATTCTCCAGTTTGGGCTTATAGACATTGGCGTCAATCGCCAGTAACCAAAGCCCAGGCACAGGCTCCACCAGGTAGCTGGCATCCGGCACAAGCTCACAGACGGGTGCCGCACTGCGTTGGTTAGCGCTACTTTGATTGGCACTACCTTGGTTGGCACAGACCTGGTACTGACGCTGCTGTAACCCACTTTGTGCTTTGGCGCTGCTGTACTGATAAGGCTGGTCAAGCTGGCTATACGGACTCTCCCAATACAGATCCGATTCGCTCGGATAAAAGCCATAATCGCCCAGCAGCTCCAGCACACCGCTGTAGCCCAGGTGGCCCAGTTCAGCCGAGCAAATTAGCCGTGCGGCTTTACTGGCAGACTGACACTCTGCGGAATCCGGGCTGAAAATCGGCTGCGGCCTGGCGTCACTGCCGAGAAAATCATCTTTCCCACCAGCACTGGCAAAAGGCCGCACCGGATCATGATTGCCCAGCGTCAGGAAAAACTTCATGCCATGCTGCTGTTCGTACTGCTGCAACAGCTGCTTCAGGCCGCGTAAATGCACCGGCTGACCGTCGTCACTAAAGTCTCCCGGCAACACCACCAGCTTGACCTGACGCCGGGCGGCATCATCAAGTGCCGCTTTCAGCGCAAAGTAGTTTTCGTTAAATAACCGGGTGGAATGCAGCTGCGCAGCCATAGTGCGGATAGTCGCGAACTGGCCGCTCTGCTCGTCCTGGATGCCACGAAAGCTGTGGTCGGCGAATTTGGCGTACACATCATGAAAATGTGCGTCCGGCATAAAGGCAACCTGAAGTGGCTGCTGCGTCGATACGGCAAAGGCTGCACTGCTGAAGCTGGTCAGGCTGGCGGTCAACAGCAGAGCGCTAAAACGAAGAGAACCAGAGAACGTCATTGGGTCCTGTCCCTTAAAGAAAAAGGCCACAGCAGTGCTGTGGCCTGGAGCGCCGAATAGCTTAGAAATCGGCTCTTAAACCCAGGCTGTAACGACGGCCCGAGAACTCATACATCACCGGGAAGGCCGGTGTCAGGGTGTAACCTGAGGTCTCTTCATCGGTGATATTAATACCCTTCAGACTGACACGGACATTGTCCGTCAGCTGGTAACTGACAGATAAATCGGTCTGGCCATAGGCATCGCGGTACACCGGATACATATTCAGGTGAATGTATTCCACGTATTTATCCTTGTAGTTGTAGGACAAACGCGCGTCAAAGCTGTCGTTTTCATAATACAAGGTGAAGTTATAGGTCTTATCCGCCAGGCCTTCCGGCGGTGTTGGAATACCCAGGGTGGACGAACCGGTCAGCGTATTGTCCAGCATGGTGTAGTTGCTGTTAATACCAAAACCTTCCAGCGCCGGGCTCAGTGCGTCCAGTGGCAACTGAGCAATCAGCTCCAGACCTGTCACTTTGTAAGAGCCCTCGGCATTGACCGGCTGATAGACATCGAAGTCGTAGTATCCATCCAGCGAGCCGTCGGCATTGCGCTTTTCGACATTTTCCACCACACCGGTCAGGGCTTCGCGCACCACCCCTTCAATGTTTTTCCAGAAGTAAGACGCAGCCAGAATACCGCCGTTTTCCATATACCATTCCACGCCAGTTTCCCACTGTTTGGCCTGGGTTGGCTGTAAATCCGGGTTACCGTCTTTAAAGCGGAACTCGTTCCAGCTGACACTGCGTTTGTACGCGATGTCGGTTAAGGCCGGACGCATCAGGGTTTCTGAGGCGGCAGTACGCCAGATCACGCCATCGGTAAGCTCAACCGTCAGGTTGAAACTTGGCAGTACATCCTTGTAGTTACCGTCTTTTGACACCGGATCTTTGGTGTAACCCGTGCTGCCATCAGCATTCTGGATGGGGTGGTAACCAAAAGAGGTGACATCGGTATCCACGGCGCGCACACCGGCATTCAGTTTGGCTGGCAACGAGGCCAGTTCAAAATCGAAATTCGCCATGGCATACAGTGCAGTCACTGACTCATCCACACGGTAGAACTGATCGACCTGGAATGGTGTGTAGAAACCGGCGTAACGGAATGTACGGCGGGCATAATCATTCGACACCTGCATCCAGTTCAGATCTTTTGGCCGGTAAGCACCACCAGGCACTATGTCTGAGATGTAGCCCAATTCACTGTCCTGCAAGGTACGCTTGTTGACCCAGGAGCTGTCACCGGCGGCCGGGCCCTGAATTTTAATGGCGCCAAACTGACGTTCTTTTGACTTGTCGGTGTAACGGGCACCAAACTCCACTGAACTTAATGCAGCCACTGCGGACCAGTCGATATCGCGTTTAAAATCCAGCTGGGCCGCATATTTATCGTCGGACACCTGCTCCAGCTCAGTTTCATAGGCCTCAAACAGATATTTGCTGGCCGCATTGTACATATCAATGGTGGCCGGGTTGGCGCTGGGAATGGTCTCACCGCCTGTCGTTGTCCAGCGGGTGCGGGAAGGTGCATAAGCCACATGCTTCAGGTTGGCGTAGTCGGCCGTTTTATCGGCTCCTGAATAGCCCAGCAGCGCTTTGACATCCCAGTCATTCAGCTGCCAGTCCAGGGTGGCGCTGTATTGGTTGTATTCGGTTTCGTTAATCCGCTCTTTGCTCAGAAACTCATGCTGGGTAGCGGTGTAAGACACGTCAGTCAACACCACCATGCCGTACTCAGCCAATGTAGTGTCGTCATAAGAATGAATGGTTTCCAGGGTGCTGCGGCTGGAAGCGGAATAAGCCGCTGCATCGTATTCATCTTCAGTGCTGTCGTAACGGCCCAGCATCGCATCCAGCGTCAGGCTGAATGCAGAACTTGGTTTGTACTGCACAGAGGCTGTGGCGCCCCATTTATCCTGCTCGTTCAGATAAGCACGGTCGCCTACTTTGTCCTGGAAAATAATGCGGCTGGTTTCGTCTTTATTCATTCTGTCCTGCACCACAATACCGGCGTCACGGGCCAGCACAGCAGCGGCCTGAGTGGAACGGGTGCCAGAGGCTTCCAGAAAACGGCCCATAGGACGGAAATTAATACCTGAGTTGGAGTCGGTTCTGTTGGTCCGCTCGGCTTTGGAAAAAGACACTAACGCACCCCAGTCACCAAAAGTGTCACTGGCCATCAATGAGAATTTCGGATCGACTTCTTCTGAAATGGAGTTATGAGCCCCTTCTGCCGACAGCACCAGTTGGCCTTCGCTGAAGTCAAAAGGTTTGGCGGTACCAATCAGCACTGAACCGGCAATGCCGCCCTCCTCATCCGCTGCAGTGGGCGACTTTTGCACTGTCACGCTTTGAATAATTTCAGAGGCGAAAATATCAAACTCCACGTCGCGGCCACCGCTGCCAGAGGCTGTCGCCAGGTTGTTGATGGACACATGGGTAAACTCAGACGGTAAAGAGCGCACATTCACCTTGCTGCCCAGGCCCTTGCTGCGTTCAATGGTCACACCAGGCATACGCTGCAGCGCTTCGGCCAGGTTTTGCTCCGGGAAATCGGCAATGTCGGTGGCCACAATAGAATCTGAGAAGCCAATGTTTTGCTGTTTCATGTCCACAGCACGTTCCAGGCTTTTGCTGTAACTGCCTTTGACGGCAATGACTTCGACCTTTTGCTCACCGCTCTGTGCGGTTTGTGCCAGCACAGGGCTGCTTATTAAGCCGATCAGCACATGCCCTACCGCCAGACTGATCAGCGTCCGCTTGGGTAATGCACAGCTTGTATGGTGTAAATGCGCTTTCATCAGGGTTCCCTTCACATCAGTTTTTGTTGGTTTTCGTCGCAACACCGCTTTCGGCCTTGCGTTTGATGGGGGGCGAGATTACAGCGTCATTGTGATGGTTTTATTGCATACTTTTTTTGAATCAATGAGTTATTCACAGTGTAAGGATCGTCAGCAGCAATGCTTTCGCCAAAATTCTGAGGTATTTGCCGCTTAGCTTTTCTGAACGAAAGTAAATTAAAGCAAATACTTTCAAACGCTTAATGAAAGCACTTTCAGCAGAACTGCGCCGAAGTTTTCTGCACCACGCACCTGGCTCTGCCAAACCGGGCAGGCAGGGCGAGGCGGTTAACAGCCGGAATTTTACGATGGACAGCAGGAACTAAAAGAGCTGTTTGTGCATATAAAGGGCCTGTTCCGGCTGGTAGCTGTGCAGCATGGCCTGCTGCTGCAAAGACAACGTCTCAAGGATGGAAAAACCCAGTTTATGCCAGTATCTTTCTGCGCCCTGCACCGCCACCAGCGTCAATGAACCAAATTGCTGTTGCCTGGCATAGTGTTCCGCATGATGGAGTAGCAGGTTCGCCAGACCTGCCCCCCGACTGGCCGACGACACCGCCATATCATGCAGGTACAGGGTATCTGGCTTGGCACACAGACTGAAATCAGCCCCCAAAGCACTGATGTTCCCATAGGTTGATGGGTAGCTCAGTAAATAAGCATGCAGCTGCCTGTCTTTGAATAACCCCCAGCAGGAAGCAGAAAACCCTTCGAGACGCCCTTGCATCACGGCTGCACTTTCATTCAGTGCCAGTGGATAACATTCAGCTTGTAAGGTTAATAGGGCAGGTAAATCGGCAGGACATAAAACGCGCAGTTCCATCAGGGGCACCAGTCGGAAAACAAGGCAGCATTGTGTGTCAATGCTGCCAGCAGTGCAACTTAGTTCAGGCTTTGCAGCAGGGTTTTATCCAGACCGTCGCCGGACAATAATTTCACCACGGCTTGACAGTGATCAATGGTAAATTCACCTTCAGCAATTTGCTGGTTTAACGCTTCACGCCGGCTTTGCACCACTGCAGCCACTGTTGCTTTGTCGTTTCCCAGTTTCTTTTGCAGCTTATCCAGCCAGGGGTAGAGCTGAGCTTCGGTCAGATAGGCTTCCTGCCGGACTTCCGGGTGATAATCCTGGCAGGCATTCACATTCAGCAAATAGAAATTCAGGTAACCGGCCACTGTCAGTAATTGATAATTTTTGGTTTCGGCACTGACCGGGGCCGCAACCACCACTGAAGCAAACAGCACAGCAAGCAACTTTTTCACATTCCACTCCAACTGATAAATCCGATACGCACCCTAATCTACAAGCACTGCAGCTGATTTGCAATCTGCCGTTTTTTTCAATCAGCTGCGCTGCACACCGTCCTCACTGCCCCTGGTTTGCACCAGGTTCTGCAGGAACCCGCACCCATCCTTCCATTAATACGCGGGCACTGCGGCTCATAATGGCTTTGGTCACAGTCCAGCTGCCGTCCTGTAAGCGGGCCTCAGCGCCCACCCTTAAGGTGCCGGACGGATGACCAAAACGCACGGCGCTGCGCTCGCCACCGCCAGCCGCCAGATTCACCAGAGTACCGGGAATGGCCGCAGCCGTGCCTATGGCCACCGCACAGGTGCCCATCATGGCGTGATGTAACTTGCCCATCGACAGCGCCCGCACCAGCAAATCCACCTCTGCCGCATCAACCGCTTTCCCGCTGGATGCGGTATAGCTTGTTGGCCGCGCGACAAAAGCTATTTTTGGCGTATGCTGACGGCTTTGTGCTTCGCTCAGGTCCTTAATCAGCCCCATCTGCAAGGCACCATAAGCCCGGATTTGTTCAAAACGCGCTAAAGCCGCAGCATCGTTATTTATGTCATCCTGCAGCTCAGCACCTGTGTAGCCAATATCAGCCGCATTGACGAAAATGGTTGGAATGCCCGCATTGATAAAGGTTGCAGGAAAGCTGCCAACATCGGGTACAGTTAAAGTGTCAACTACGTTTCCAGTTGGAAACAGAGAACCGCCACCTTCGTTGTCATCCTCCGCCGGGTCAACAAACTCCAGCTGCACTTCAGCCGCCGGGAAGGTCACGCCGTCCAGCTCAAAATCGCCCATTTCCTGCACCTGGCCATCCTGCATCGGAATATGGGCCACAATGGTTTTCTGAATATTGACCTGCCAGATATGCACTGTGGCCAGGCCATTGGCGGGTAAAGCGGCGGCATCAATCAGGCCTGACTGAATGGCAAAAGAGCCGACCGCCGCCGACAAATTGCCACAATTGCCAGACCAGTCAACAAAGGCTTTATCAATAGACACCTGACCAAACAAATAATCGACCTGATGGCCTGCCTGGCTGCTTTTGCTGACAATCACGGTTTTACTGGTGCTGGACGTGGCGCCGCCCATGCCGTCAATTTGTTTGCCGTACGGGTCCGGACTGCCAATCACCCGCAGCAACAGTTGGTCGCGCGCAGGCCCCGGCTGCTGCGCCGCTTCAGGTAAATCCTGCAACCGGAAAAACACGCCCTTTGAGGTTCCGCCACGCATATAAGTGGCAGGGATTTTAAGTTGTGGTTTAAACATTTAGCCTCCTGCGGCTAAAAACATGGGCGCAGCAAGCTACGCCCCTACAATCAACAATGAATAACAGTGGTGTTCCACAGTTCCATGACCATCAGGCTTCGCCCAAAAAGTCTTTGGCAAAGCGTTGCAACACACCACCCGCTTCGTAGATGGAGACTTCTTCAGCTGTGTCTAAACGGCAGGTCACAGGAACCTCCAGCCGCTCACCAGTAGCGCGATGGATCACCAGCGTCAGCGTGCAACGTGGCAGTCGTTCGCCAATCACGTCATAGGTTTCAGTGCCGTCAATGCCTAAAGTCAGACGGTTCACGCCAGACTTAAACTCCAGCGGCAATACCCCCATACCAATCAGGTTCGTGCGGTGAATACGTTCGAAACCTTCAGCGACAATGACTTCCACGCCAGCCAGACGCACACCTTTGGCGGCCCAGTCGCGGCTGGAGCCCTGGCCATAATCGGCACCGGCAATAATGATCAGTGGCTGTTTGCGTTCCATATAGGTTTCTATGGCTTCCCACATCCGTGTCACTCTGCCTTCTGGCTCAAGGCGTGCCAGCGATCCCTGCATCACTTTGCCATCCACCACCACCATTTCGTTCAGCAGTTTGGGGTTGGCAAACGTAGCTCGCTGCGCCGTTAAATGGTCGCCCCTGTGGGTGGCGTAGGAGTTAAAGTCTTCTTCAGGTAAGCCCATTTTCGCCAGGTATTCGCCAGCCGCGCTGTCGGGCAAAATGGCGTTGGATGGCGATAAGTGGTCGGTGGTGATGTTATCGCCAAGAACAGCCAATGGCCTCAAACCGCTTAAGCTGCGCTCACCCGCTAAGGCCCCTTCCCAATAAGGTGGACGGCGAATGTAAGTGCTCTGTGGCCGCCAGTTGTACAAAGGGTCCACTTTAGTGCCGTAATCGACGTTCAGGCTGAACATCGGCTCGTACACTTTGCGAAACTGCTCAGGTTTGACGCTTTGCGCCACCACAGCATCAATCTCAGCATCACTAGGCCAGATATCTTTTAAGGTCACAGGCTTACCGTCGTGATAGCCCAATATGTCTTTTTCGATATCAAAACGCACCGTACCTGCAATGGCATAAGCCACCACTAAAGCCGGAGAGGCTAAAAACGCCTGTTTGGCATAAGGGTGAATACGGCCATCAAAGTTGCGGTTACCGGAAAGAACTGCGGTCGCATACAAGTCCCTGTCGATAATTTCCTGTTGGATGGCAGGGTCGAGCGCACCGCTCATGCCGTTACAGGTGGTGCAGGCAAAAGCCACAATGCCAAAACCCAACTGCTCCAGTTCCGGCAACAGAGCCGCCTCTTCCAGATACAGCTGCACCGCTTTGGAGCCCGGTGCCAGTGAGGTTTTCACCCAGGGTTTGCGGCTTAAGCCCAGCTTATTGGCATTACGTGCCAACAAACCGGCGGCGATCACATTGCGTGGGTTACTGGTGTTGGTGCAGCTGGTAATGGCGGCGATAATCACAGCGCCATCCGGCATCTGGCCATCAGCCGGTGCGGTAAAACCTGTGGCAATACCGGCTTTGGTTAAATCCGCTGTCGCCACGCGTTTATGGGGGTTGGACGGGCCTGCCATATTACGGACCACAGTCGACAGATCAAAGGTCAGCACCCGCTCGTACTGAGCTGTGGCTAAATCGTCGGCCCATAAGCCCAGGGTCTTGGCATAGGTTTCCACCAGCCTGACCTGTTTGGCATCGCGGCCGGTCAGCGTCAGGTAATCCAGGGTTTGCTGATCTATAGAGAACATGGCAGCGGTGGCGCCGTATTCAGGGGTCATATTGGAAATGGTAGCCCGGTCGCCCAGGGACAAATGCGCCACCCCTTCCCCATAAAACTCCAGATAAGCCGACACCACTTTTTCTTTACGTAAAAACTCAGTCAGCGCCAGCACTAAGTCGGTTGCCATAATGCCGGGTTGTAACTTGCCGGTCAGCTCGACGCCAATAATATCCGGCAGCCGCATCCAGCTGGCGCGGCCCAGCATGACGTTTTCCGCTTCCAGCCCTCCTACCCCAATGGCAATGACGCCCAGCGCATCCACATGAGGGGTATGGCTGTCTGTGCCCACTAAGGTGTCCGGGTACGCCACACCATCTATGGCATGGATGACAGGCGACATCCGCTCCAGGTTAATTTGGTGCATGATGCCATTGCCCGGTGGGATCACATCCACATTTTTAAAGGCAGTTTTGGTCCAGTTAATAAAATGGAAGCGGTCATCGTTGCGTCTGTCTTCAATGGCTCGGTTTTTCTCAAAAGCGTCTTTTTCAAAACCTGCATGCTCGACGGCCAGCGAGTGGTCCACGATCAGCTGGGTCGGCACCACAGGGTTGACCAGCGCCGGATCGCCGCCTTTGCTGGCAATGGCGTCACGTAAACCGGCTAAATCCACCAGCGCGGTCTGGCCCAGAATATCGTGACAGACCACCCGGGCCGGAAACCAGGGAAAATCCAGCTCTTGTTTGCGGTTTATCAGCTGCCATAAATAGTCATTGAGTTGTGCCGGGTCGGCGCGGCGTACCAGGTTTTCCGCATGGACGCGCGAGGTGTAAGGCAAAGTGGCCCAGGCACCTGGTTTTAACTGGTTGACCGCCTGGGCGGCATCAAAATAGTCCAGGCCGGTATCGGCCAGGCTTTTACGAAAATTGCTATTCATCTTGTCCATCCAAAAACAGCGGCCGGGGCCGCTGCTGTTTTAGTTCTGTTACCTGCTTAGCCACGTGCTGCCAGTGGAGTCACAACGCGTGGTTCTACGCCCACATAGTCTGCACTTGGGCGAATAATACGGTTGTCCGCACGCTGTTCCATCACATGAGCTGCCCAGCCGGTTAAGCGTGAGCAAACGAAAATTGGTGTGAACAGCTTGGTAGGAATGCCCATGTAGTTGTAAGCCGAGGCGTGGAAGAAATCGGCGTTACAGAACAGTTTTTTCTCACGCCACATCACAGCTTCACAACGCACTGAAATGTCATACAGCATGCTGTCGCCATTGGCCTGTGCCAGCTTTTCTGACCAGGCTTTGATCACCGCGTTACGTGGGTCCGACTCGGAGTATATGGCATGGCCAAACCCCATAATTTTTTCTTTACGCTCCAACATGCCTAATAAAGTGGCTTCGGCATGATCCGGGTTATCCATCTTTTCAATCAGCTCCATCGCCGCTTCGTTGGCACCACCGTGCAGTGGGCCACGCAAGGAACCAATGGCCCCTGTAATGCAGGAATGCATATCCGACAGCGTGGACGCACAGACCCGCGCCGTAAAAGTTGACGCATTAAATTCGTGCTCTGCATACAGTATTAACGACGCCTGCATCACTTCGACATGCAGCGCTTCAGGTTTTTTGTCATGCAAAGTCCAGAGGAACTGCTCAGCCACAGAATCGGCCTCAGTCTCCACGTTGATGCGTTTGCCATGGTGACTGTAGTTGTACCAGTAGTTGATCAGGCCAGGGAAAATCGCCAGTAAGCGGTCTGCGGCGTCCTGTTGCTCTGCAAAACTGTGCTCAGTCTCCAGGTTACCCAACATAGAACAGCCGGTGCGCATCACATCCATAGGGTGAGCGCTGGCCGGAATACGTTCCAGCACTTCTTTCAGTGCAACGGGCAAGCTGCGCATCGCTTTTAACCGCGCTTTATAGGCCGTTAATTCAGCCTGAGTTGGTAATTCGCCTTTTAAAATCAGGTGCGCTACTTCTTCAAAACTGCAGTGGGCCGCTAAATCTTTTACGTCATAACCGCGATACGTCAGGCCTGAGCCGGTTTTGCCTACTGTGGATAACGCGGTTTTCCCGGCGATCTGGCCTCGCAGGCCTGCGCCCGTCAATTCTTTTGCTGCTGCCATCGGTTTTCTCCATCCAGTTGATTTGAAATTGGTTTTATTATTTGTTTTTGCCCTGAGCAAACAGTGAATCCAGTTTCTGCTCATAGCTGTGGTAATTCAGGAAGTCGTACAGTTCGACGCGGGTTTGCATACTGTCGACCACCGCCTTTTGATCGCCATTGGCCAGAATGGATTCATACACATTCAGGGCGGCTTTATTCATCGCCCGAAAGGCCGACAGCGGGTACAACACCATCTTCACACCAACAGCGGCCAGTTCATCTTTGTTGTACAAAGGCGTCTGACCAAACTCGGTGATATTGGCCAGCACAGGTACCGACAAGGCGGAGGTAAAGGCCTGGTATTGCTCCAGTGTATGCACGGCTTCAGCAAAAATGGCATCAGCACCGGCTTCGACACAGGCCAAAGCCCGCTCAATGGCGGCTTCTAACCCTTGCTGCTGCAACGCATCGGTGCGCGCCATCACAAAAAACTGCTCGTCCGTACGGGCATCAACCGCCGCTTTGACCCGGTCCACCATTTCATCCTGCGACACAATTTCTTTGTTCGGTCTGTGACCACAACGCTTTTGCATCACCTGATCTTCAATATGAAAACCAGCAGCACCGGCCCGGGTCATTTCTTTGACCGTACGGGCAATATTAAAAGCGCCCCCCCAGCCGGTGTCGGCATCCACCAATAAAGGCAATTCAGTCGCACCGGTAATACGGCGGATATCTTCACAGACGTCGTTTAACGAGGTCATCCCCAGATCCGGCAACCCAAAAGACGCATTGGCGACACCAGCGCCAGACAGGTACAGGGCCTTGTGCCCTACCCGCTCCGCCATCATCGCCGTGTAGGCGTTGATAGTCCCCACCAGTTGCAGTGGTGCCTGTTCAGCAATGGCGCGACGCAGCTTGGCGCCAGGGCTCATTAAATTAGCCATGTGTGGTTCCCCGTTCAGTTAAGTGTTGTTCTATATTGCGTCTGGATGCGGCTATATGGCGGCGCATCAGTAAATCGGCCAGCTCGCCGTCACGGCAGGCAATGGCATTGAGAATAGCTTTATGTTCGTCAAAAGCCCGTGACACCCGAGGCCCATTCATGCCCATCTGCACCCTGTACATCCGTACCAGGTAATAGAGCTCATCACAAAGAATATTGATCAGATACGGATTTTTACTGCCGAGAATGACACGGTAATGAAAGTCGACATCTCCGGCTTCCTGGTAATAACTTTCGCCTTCACGCACCCGTTGTGTCGACAAATGCTGATCCAGCAGCTCACGCACCTGCTGAATTTCAGTCTCTGTCATATGTTCCGCCGCCAGACGGCAGGCCAGGCCTTCCAGCTCTTCCCGCAGCTGATACAAAGACCTTAAGCCCTCGACCGACAACTTCACCACCCTGGCACCGGCGTTGGGTGTACGTTCAATTAAATGGCAGCGTTCCAGCCGGGCTAAGGCTTCGCGCAGTGGAGCGCGGCTTAAATCAAAGCGTTTGGCCAGTTCGGGTTCGCTGATCTTTGAGCCTGCCGGGATTTCGCCTTCGACTATGGCGCGTTGGATCTCCAGCAGCACCCGGTCGGCTGCAGTGACTGCATCTTTCAGATAAGGGTTCAGCATCAGATTGTCGACATAAAAATCAATGAACAGCATTTTTCGGCAAAAAAACTGCTCAGTCAAGCGTAAAGTCAAATATTATGTCGACATAAGTACGAATGAAAAAAACATGCTGTCAAAGGCGCTAACAGCGAATTGCAAAAAACAGTCATCGCCAAACAAGGTTTTACAGTTTTTATTAGATTATTTTTATCTAAATTAATAAAACTTTTAAAACAGAGACGTCTATCAAACAGCTGTCACTGATCCCGAAAAACCAGGCGAAACTCAGGCAGGCTCTGCGCTCAGATGTGGATAAGCTGGGGGTAAAGGCGGGATAAAACCTGTATAAGCATGGCTATTGCAATAAAAACAAACAAATGTCTGCCGCAGCACTGACAGGAAAATTTAATATTCGTTGGCTACACTGAAAATCAAGTGAGTGGTTCGAAGTGACACCTCATCGTTGTCCCCTATAGCGCACGGCTCATTGAGATGAGCCATTCCCCTAAGCCCAGAATGAATCCCTTGATTCTGGGCTCCTTTTCCTTAAATTTCAGCGAGTTACTTTTTGGCATTCACCTGAGGAAAAAGCCGGTAGAAGTTCTCTGTGGTTTGTGCGGCCAGGGTCTCAACACTGACGGCCCGTTGCTCTGCAATGCAGGCCGCCACGGCGCTGACATAAGCGGGCTGGTTGGTTTTACCCCGGTATGGCACAGGGGCTAAGTACGGCGAGTCGGTTTCGATCAGCAGCCGATCGGCCGGTACTTTTTTAGCGACGTCTCGCAATGAATCCGCATTGCGGAAGGTGACAATGCCGGATAACGAGATATAAAAGCCTAAATCCAAGGCCGCTTTGGCAGTCTCCCAGTCTTCGGTAAAACAATGCAGCACCCCACCGCATTGCTCAGCATGATGATGACGCAGCAGGTTCAGGGTATCGGCTCTGGCATCGCGGGTATGCACAATCAGCGGCTTGGCGACTTGTCGTGCCACGTCGATATGACTGACAAAAGCCTGCTGCTGGGTCTGTTTGGCATCCGGACTGTAGAAATAATCCAGTCCAGTCTCTCCCACTGCCACCACAGCCGGATCCTGACATAACCTGAGTAATAACGCCGGGTCTACGCAGTCCGTCTGATGCAGTGGGTGCTCGCCACAGGACACAGAAACATGGGGGTATTTTTCCACCAGCTGCTTCATTGCCGGGAACTCAGCCAGAGACACCGACACGCACAGCATGTGTTCGACCTGAGCCGCAGCAGCCTGTGCCACCACTTCATCTAAAGTTAGCGCCAGTTTATCCCATTCCAGACGGTCTAAATGGCAATGTGAATCGACAAACAAACAACTTCTCCTAAAGGCTGTAGGTGGATTCATGTGAATCCAGCATACCGCTTAACAACTTTTCTATTTTATCCTGCAGCTGGTACTTATCATCAATAAAAACTACCCCTATACCTGCAGGCTGGGCGCTGTGAGCATTTTGTGGCGTGATCCAGACCACTTTGCCGCTGACAGGCAAGGCTTCCAGCGCATCCGGCAAGGTAACCCGTAATGCCAGCGAATGCCCCATTTTATAGGGCCGGGCTGTGCGGACAAACAAAGCGCCATTCTTCATTGCAGGCATATAACTGCGATACAGTTCTTTTAAATCGGCAAAATCAAGCTGCAGTTCTTCCACATCCCCTCCACTACACCAAAGCAGTCCGGATAAAAAGCAATAACGCCGCCAGATTCAGCTGACTGTTCTGACCCGACACCAAAGCTCTGTCTTTCTGCCATTGCTGCAATTTGGCCACCAGCTGTAACTGTTTGCTTTGCCCCCCTCCGGCTTTAGTCCAGAGCTGCTGTTTGAGAAACCAGTTCAGCGTCATCGGCAGCTGTTCGTCGTCCGGCAAGGATTGCAGCACATGGTATAAATCCAGCTTTTGCTCGACATACTGTTCAAGCAGCACCAACTGGGCCGAAATAGCCGCCGCCTTGTCAGACTCCAGTAATTCCAGGGCCAATAAGGGCGCCCCTCCAGTGTAGTCCAGCAGAAAGTCAGGCACAGGCCGGCTGCTGTGTTGTGCCAGCCACTGCTGAATATCTGCACCAAACACCGGGGCCAATGACCAGTGCTGACAACGGCTGCGAATGGTGGGCAGCAACTGCGCCGGATGCGCACAAAGCAGCAACAGAAAACTGTCCTTTGGCGGCTCTTCCAGCGTTTTTAATAAGGCGTTGGCGGCGGCCTCCGACATCTGTTCCGCGTCGGGCAGAATGACAACCTTTTTCCCGCCTTGCTGAGCGGCGCCCTGCATGAAGACGGTCAGTTGCCGTATCGCGTCTACCCCAGTGTGCTGGTCTGCAGCCGGAGTCCATAAATCAGGATGATGTCCTGCTTTAACCAACAAACAGCTTTTGCACTGGCCACAAGCCTGCTCAGCCGCCGGCTGCCGGCAAAGTAAATAGCGGGCCAGTTGTCTGGCCAAAGCCTGTTTGCCTGTGCCTTTGGCGCCGCTCAGCAGCAACGCATGAGGCAACTGCTGACGGGCAGCCAGTTGTATCAGCTGCGAACACAGGGGGATCAGCCAGGGGAAGTCTTTCACCTGTTACTCCTGCAGGGCGTCATACCAGCCATCCAATGCCTGCAAAATACAGAGTTGCACCTCGGCCATCGGCAGGCTGGCGTCAATTTGCACAATACCGCTTTCTTCCCTGGCAATTTGCTGGTACCTGGCGCGGGTGCGCTGAAAAAACGCCAGTTGCTCCTGCTCTATTCTGTCCAGCTCACCACGTGCTTTGGCGCGGGCCAGACCTATGGCCGGGTCTATATCCAGATACAAAGTCAGATCCGGGCGCAACGAGCCCAATACCGCAGTGCGGATCTGATCAATCAATGACTCAGACAGTTGCCGGCCTCCGCCTTGGTAAGCCCGCGACGACAGATCATGGCGGTCTCCCAGCACCCATTGCCCTTGTGCCAGAGCAGGTTCAATCCGGCTTTTGACCAGTTGCATCCGGGCGGCGTACATCAGCAACAATTCAGTTTCTGGCGCCACCTGCTCATCCTGCACCTGTTTGACCAAGGTGCGGATTTGTTCTGCCAATGGCGTCCCACCCGGTTCACGGGTGCTGATAAAGTCAATCTTGTGTTGGTTCAGCCAACGCTGCACTGTCTGAATGGCGCTGGTTTTTCCGGCGCCTTCCAGACCTTCCACCACAATAAAACGGCCCTTTTGCATTAGTTTTTCCCAAAAATATATTTCTGCACTGCGGCATTATGTTCGGCCAGCGTACGCGAAAACTGGTGTGTGCCGTCGCCTTTGGCGACAAAATACAGCCAGTCGGAAGCCTCAGGTTTAGCCGCGGCCAGCATGGAGCTGTAACTTGGCAGCGCTATGGGGCCGGGTGGCAAACCAAAGTGCTGGTAAGTATTGTAAGGATGCGGGTTCTTTAAATCAGCCCGGGTAATATCGCCATTAAAGCTGTCCCCCAAACCATAGATCACCGTCGGATCGGTCTGCAGTTTCATTTTTAATTTCAGCCTGTTGACGAATACCGAACTGACCAGCGGTTTTTCAGGTTCATGGCCACTTTCTTTTTCCACAATGGAGGCCATGATCAGCAGCTGGTATGGATTCTGGTACGGCACATCGGCAGCCCGTTGCTGCCAGGCCTGCTCAAGTTTTTGCAGTAATAACTGGTGGGCCCGTTTGAGTAAATCACTGGCCTTACTCTGAGCCGTGTAGTGGTAAGTCTCAGCAAACACCATGGCCTCAGGTAAGGTCGGTGCAGCGCCCCACTGTTCTGGCCAGCTTAACAATGCCGTTAAATCGGCTTCGTCCGCCAGGTCATAATGCAGATAAGGGCTTTGCGCCAGCCGTTGCAGGCTTTGTTTCAGCGTTTCCCCTTCCTTGAGCACCACGCTGAATTGGGCCACCTTGCCACTGGCAAACAGCTGCAGTACAGAGAGCACCGACTGACGCGGCTGCACCTTGTACACCCCCTGATGCAGTTTGCTCAGTTCAGGATGGAACTTGAGATACAGGCTGAGCCAACGGCAACTGCTGCCCGATAACTGCCGGGTGTTCAGCCAGTTGCGGCACAGCTTTAGTGCCGTATCCCCTGCTTTGACTTCCGCATAGGCCTCACTGAACTGTACCTGGGTTTTTAACGCCGCCTGCCAGCTGTTCCACAGGCCAAAAGCACTGACCAGGCCCACCAGCAGGGCCACCATGACTGCACGAATCAATCCAACACTCCGTTCTGCACCGCCCGTACGGGCCCGAGATCATAAACTTTGTCGGCCAGTTGCCGCACCGGTACCACCTGCATCAGCGCATTGCAAAGAAAGATGGCGTCGGCCTGGACCAGGTGCGACAACGAATAATAGCCTTGTTGCGGCTGTAGTTGTGACAACAGCCGCTCACGCATCACCCCGGCCACCCCAGCCTGGTCCAATTGAGGCGTGTGCCAGACACCACCGGCATAAAAAAACAGGTTCGCTGCAGTGGCTTCTGTCACTCTGTCCATGGCATCAAGCACCAGCAGATCATCCCAGTCTGTCGCAGCCAGTTCAGCTTTGAGCAACACCTGTTCCAGACGGTTGTTGTGCTTAAGCCCTGCCAACCGCGGCTGACAGCCTAATTTCAGTTGCGCGATGCCAACTCGGATCCCCTGCTGTTGCCAGGGCTGATAGTCAGGCATGGCTGCGACAGACAGATGCAGATGGCTTTCGACTATACCGCCGGCACCATACCCACGGCCACCGGCGCCACGGCTCAGCAGCAATTTCAGTACCTGTTCCGGCGCCGTAATGGCCTGCTTTGCTGCGGCGGTCAATTGCTGTTCATCAATTGCAGGCATATTCAGTCGCTCAACGCCCTGCTGCAACCGGTTTAAATGCAAGGGCCAGAGTTGCAACTGACCACGGCTGACACGCACTGTACTAAACAGTCCATCGCCGTAGTTAAAGCTGCGATCTGACGTGGTTAACTCTGGGTTGATTTGCATAACGCAATGAAGAACTTATTGAAATGCGGCAAGTATGCCTGAATTTGGCCCTTTTGAATATCAAAGGGGGCTAAGCCCCCTTTTGCTGGTATCCGTCAGCCCCCTTCAAAACAACAGCTGTTGCCAGCTTTGGCCTTTACGGAATTCGAGGCTGCGCACCTTACCGTCCTTTTCAACATTCACCAGATTCACCTGCTTAGCCCAGAACTGGTGCAGGCTGTTTTGCCTGATTTTTAAGCCGATGGCGCTGGTGTCAGGGCTGGCCTCCTGATACACCCACAAGTTATTGCCGTCTACCTCAGCCCCCAGCAATGTCAGGCTGACCGGTTTGGTGCCCTCAGCAAACAACCATTGCAGTTCAAACTCTGTCGTCACGTAGTCAGCAAACTGCATGCGGTTCTGCTCATTCTGCAACAGGTCCACAGCGCCATGCTGATGAGCCGCTCCCGCTTCCTTCCGAAGATGGCGCAGCGCATGCTCAGCATCATGCACAAAAAACTTGTGCATGATTTCAAGCTGGCCAGAGCGCGGGTTAAACAACACAGTCGTCACCGCAGCATTTAACTGATGGGCCTGGCTTGCCAACGGCAGCAGGCTGAACACAAAAGCAAAGATCCAACGCATTAGTCTTGTTTCCCTTTCAGCTTGGTTTTACTGTCCTGCATCAGGTCCATCTCTACCCGGTCTTTGCTTTTCTCGCGTTTAAAGGCTTCCACCCGTGATGGAATAATGCGGCGTGGGTAGTGATTGTTTTCGACATTCACATCGGCAGTCAGCCACTTCGGATCCACCACAGCCTCGACCAGCTCTTTGTCTGTCACTATCAGCTTGCTGACCTGCTGGGCTGATTTGCGCCAAATTTCAGCCGGGATCTGCAGCTCTTGCACTGAATCGTCAGCAAATTTCAGCTGCAGCAGAACAGGCATCACTAAACCGCCCTGATTACTGAAGTTCAGCACATAGTAGTTTTTGCTTTCGTCCAGAGCCCTGTCCAGCGCGGTGCGCTCCCAATCATCCAGCTCTTTGTACCATTGCTGGTAGTTATTCCGGTCTTTATTGGTGACGGTGAACTGATCATTTTTGTCGTAAAAATCAGTGATATCTGGGTTACGTTCCACCCAGGTTTCACGCCCCTCAACTTTGTTCAGCTCCACAAAACGCGATGCGGGTTTATTCTGTTCTTCCTGCCGGCGTTTCTTCAGGTCAATGTCCGGGTTTTTGCTGTCTAAATTCAGCTGGTAAATCTGATCCAGGGAGATATCCACATGGTCAGTAGTGTAGAACCAGCCTCGCCAGAACCAGTCCAAATCCACGCCACTGGCTTCTTCCATAGTACGGAAAAAGTCCGCTGGCGTTGGGCGTTTAAACTTCCAGCGGTTGGCGTACTCTTTAAAGGCGAAATCAAAGAGTTCGCGGCCTAAAATGACGTCCCGCAGTATATTCAGTGCCACAGCCGGTTTGGTGTAGGCGTTCGGCCCTAAACGGCTGACACTGTCGGACTGTGTCATCACAGGTTCCTGCAGCTCAGATTTCATAAAATCGACGATGTCACGGGCTTCCACTCCCCAGGGAATTTGTGGGTCCCACTCACGGCCGGCAATACCGTCCAGAAAACTGTTTAAGCCTTCATCCATCCAGGTCCATTGCCGCTCGTCGGAATTAACAATCATCGGAAAATAGTTGTGACCAATTTCGTGGATCACCACCCCAATCAGAAAGCGTTTTTCCGCCAACGAATAGGTGCGGCTGCCATCTTTTTGCAGTTCGGTGCGGGGGCCGTTAAAGGTGATCATCGGATACTCCATACCGCCAACAGGGCCATTGACCGACTGCGCCGTTGGGTAGGGGTAATCAAAAGAGAAACGTGAATACACCTCTAAGGTGTGCACCACAGACTCAGTGGAATATTTCTTCCACAGCTCGCCCCCTTCTTTCGGATAAAACGACATCGCCATTACAAATGGCTGGTCATCGCCGCCTTGTGCATAACCTTTGGCGTCCCAGATAAATTTACGCGACGACCCCCAGGCGAAGTCACGCACATTTTTCGCGCTGAAACGCCAGGTTTTCAGCTCGTCAGTTGCCGCTTTTTCATTGTCCAGTGCTTCTGCTTCGGTCACCACAAACACCGGACGTTTTGCGGTACGGGCTTGTTCCAGCCGTTGTTGTTGGGTTTGCGTCAGAACCTCTGCCGGGTTCTGCAAAGTACCGGTTGCAGACACTATATGGTCCGCTGGTACCGTCAGCTCCACCTCGTAGTCCCCAAATTCCAGCGTGAATTCACCCTGGCCTAAAAACTCTTTATTGGTCCAGGCTTCGTAATCTGTGTAGGCATGCAGACGCGGGAACCACTGGGCCAATAAGAAAATATCATTGCCGCCTTTACGGGCGTCTTTTGGGAAATGCTCATAACCGGAACGGGCATTGACCGCATCTTCTTCCACTATGTTAAACGCAAAATCCATCACGAGCTCAACCTGCTCTCCTGGTTTCAGCGTTTTGGCTAAATCCACCCGCATATTGGTGCCTACTATGGTGGCTTTCAGTACCTGACCATCCGGGGTTTTAATGTCGCCCAGCTGATAACCCAATTCATGGTCGGCCATAAACTGCTGGCGACGCAGCTCACTCAGGCTCAGCTTACCGGCTTCGTCCGGGTTTGGGTTCACGCCATCAAAAGTGCGGCTCAGCTCCGCCATGGAATCTGACTTGAAGATATTCTGGTCCAGTTGAAACCAGAGGTATTTCAGGCTGTCCGGTGAGTTATTCTGGTAACGGATGTGCTGGCTGGCGGTTAAACGACGCTTGGTTTCGTCCAGCCTGGCTTTAATTTTGTAGTCCACCTGTTGCTGCCAGTAACCCGTGGCTGGTTCACCCGCTGCATTGCGGTAAAAGTTTGGCGTTGGCAGCGCCTCATCCAACTGACGGAATTTATCAACAAAATGGCCTTTGGTTTGCTGCACTGTGTCGGCCTGTACGGCCAAACCACAACTCAGCAAGGCGCTGAGTAAAATTGTTTTTTTATAGTTATTCATCACTGCATCCGCTCTGGCAAAACCAACAGATTAAGGTGCTTTGGCCTGAGACTCAATCGGCACTGGCCTAAAACTTTTGTGGCTTTGGCGCACAAAAAAACAAAGGCAGCCGAAGCTGCCTTAAGGATGCACAGGTCTGTCTCAGATCTTTTTAAACAGAATGGACCCGTTGGTGCCACCAAAACCAAAGGAGTTACAGAGTGCGTACTCCATTTTGGCATCACGGGCTGTGTGCGGCACATAGTCCAGATCACAACCTTCATCCGGATTATCCAGGTTGATGGTTGGTGTCACTTGCTGCTGTTGCAATGACAGTACAGTGATAATGGACTCGACTGCACCGGCTGCGCCTAACAGGTGACCCATCATCGACTTACTGGAGCTGACCATCACTTTGGTGTCGTCCCCAAAAACAGACTTAATCGCCATAGTCTCTGCAATATCACCGGCCGGGGTTGAGGTGCCGTGCGCGTTGATATACTGAACCTGCTCCGCGTTGACACCTGCGTCTTTCAAGGCATTTTTCATCGCCAGTGCGGCACCACGGCCGTTTTCAGGCGGGGAGGTCATATGGTAAGCATCGCCACTCATACCAAAACCAACCAATTCGGCATAAATTTTGGCCCCACGGGCTTTCGCATGTTCGTACTCTTCCAGCACAACGACACCGGCCCCATCGCCTAACACAAAGCCGTCGCGGTCTTTGTCCCAAGGACGGCTCGCCTGTTGTGGCGCCTCATTGCGGGTCGACAAGGCGCGGGCAGCACCAAAGCCCCCCATGCCCAGGCAAGTGGAGGCTTTTTCAGCACCACCGGCAATCATCGCATCGGCATCGCCATAAGCGATCATACGCGCCGCCTGGCCAATGTTATGCACTCCGGTAGTACAGGCAGTGACAATACTGATATTCGGGCCTTGCAGACCAAGCATGATGGATAAATGACCGGAAATCATATTGATAATGGTCGAAGGCACGAAGAAAGGTGACAAACGGCGTGGGCCTGAACCGATCAGCTTGCTGTGGTTCTCTTCAATCAGGCCCAACCCACCAATACCTGAACCAACAGCGACCCCTATGCGTTCGGCGTTCTGTTCGTTAATTTCCAGCCCGGCGTCTTTGACTGCCTGTAAACCTGCAGCCACACCGTACTGAATAAACAAGTCCATCTTCTTTGCTTCTTTGGCCGGGAAGAACTGTTCCACATCAAAGTTCCGCACCAGGCCAGCGAATTTAGTGCTGTAGGCTTCAGTATCAAAATGATCAATCAGACTGATACCACTTTGTCCTGACAACAACTGTTGCCAGCTGGATTGAACATCATTGCCCATTGGGGTCAACATGCCCATGCCTGTCACTACTACACGACGTTTTGCCACAGAATCCTCCGTAGTCGGTAAAGAATGTTTTGGGGTTCACCCTACTGCTCTATCGAGCATAGTAGCCGCAGATCGCTATACGAACCTGTGGCAGCTTCTGATCACCAGTGCAATCAGCGGAATTTACCCTCTTGGCGCACAAATAAAAACGGGTAGCATAGCTACCCGTTTCTATATCAAAAATCTTACTCAGCGTGAGCTTTGATGTAGTCGATAGCTGACTGCACTGTGGTGATTTTTTCAGCTTCTTCGTCTGGAATTTCAGTGTCGAATTCTTCTTCCAGAGCCATCACCAGTTCTACTGTATCCAGAGAATCTGCACCCAGGTCGTCAACGAAAGAAGATTCGTTTTTCACTTCTTCTTCTTTAACGCCTAATTGTTCAATGATGATTTTTTTAACGCGTTCTTCGATGTTGCTCATCTTTTCTTCCTTTTTCTCATATAAATCGCAACAAATAGTGCAATTTTGTGTGGCGGCTAGTGTATGCGTAAGGCCGGTCTGATGCAAGTAAAGGCCAATGCTTTTACTGCTGGTCAAACCTGATGCCTTACACCATATACATACCACCGTTAACGTGAATAGTTTCACCGGTAATATAAGCCGCCTGGCTGGACGCTAAAAACGCCACAGTGGCTGCAATTTCTTCTGGCTGGCCCAGACGATTCGCTGGAACCTGACCGAAAATAGCTTCTTTTTGCTCGTCGTTCAGCTCTTTGGTCATATCGGTGTCGATAAAACCTGGGGCAATTGCGTTCACCGTAATACCACGGGACGCCACTTCGCGAGCCAGCGATTTGGTAAAGCCCAACACACCGGCTTTAGCCGCCGCATAGTTGGTCTGACCGGCGTTGCCCATAGAACCCACCACGGATCCAATGCTGATGATACGGCCGAAACGCTTCTTCATCATGCTGCGCAGCACAGCTTTACTTAAACGGTACACCGATGTCAAATTGGTTTGCATGATGTCAAACCATTCATCATCTTTCATCCGCATCAGCAAATTGTCGCGGGTAATGCCGGCATTATTGACCAGAATATCAATTTCACCAAACTGAGTTTTAATCTGTTCAAGACACTGCTCAATGGAATCCGTGTCAGCCACGTTCAGCACCAGGCCCTGACCACGCGCCCCTAAATACGCAGAAATAGCGGCAGCGCCGGATTCAGAGGTCGCTGTACCAATGACTTTGGCGCCTAAATCGGCCAGCTGTTCAGCAATAGCCCGGCCAATACCCCGGCTGGCCCCAGTGACCAGTGCAACCTGACCTTCTAACGAAATAAATGGCTTCATGCTTATCCTTATTCTGCAGCCAGCGCTGCTTTTAGTGCATCCAAATCTGGCACAGAGGCTGTCTTCAGATCTTTATTAATACGTTTAATCAGGCCACTCAGCACTTTGCCAGCGCCCAGTTCAATCACGGTGTCCACGCCCTGCGCGGCCAGCCACTCAATGCTTTCCGTCCAGCGCACCGGGCTATGCAACTGACGCACTAAGGCGTCTTTCATCGCGACTGGATCTGACGCTACCGAAACATCGACATTATTCAGTACAGGTATGACAGCTGTATGAAATTCGAGTGCGGCTAAATCGGCCGCCAGTTTTTCTGCGGCTGGTAACATCAAGGCGCAATGCGAAGGCACGGAAACAGGCAGAGGCAAAGCACGTTTGGCGCCAGCGGCTTTACAGAGTTCATTGGCCCGTTCAACCGCAGCTTTGTTGCCTGCGATTACCACCTGACCCGGACTATTGAAATTGACCGGCGATACCACTTCGCCTTGTGCCGCTTCTTCGCAAGCTTTGGCAATAGCGGCATCATCCAGACCAATAATGGCTGACATGGCACCAGTACCGGCAGGAACCGCCTGTTGCATATACTGGCCACGTTTTTCCACCAGCCTGACTGCATCAGCCAGGTTCAGGACACCAGCACAAACCAGAGCCGAATATTCACCCAAGGAGTGGCCCGCCAGATAATCCGGTTTGGCACCGCCCTGCTCCAGCCACACCCGGTACACAGCAACAGAGGCGGTTAACAAGGCCGGCTGAGTGCGGTGTGTTTCATTCAAATCTGTCTCTGGCCCAGAGGAGACCAGTTGCCACAGGTCATAACCCAAGGCGTCGCTTGCTTCAGCAAAGGTCTGACGCACTGTGGCAAATTCAGCGTATAAATCGCTCAGCATGCCGACGCTTTGCGATCCCTGCCCGGGAAAAACAAGTGCAAGTTTAGTTGTCATAAGAAAGTCTGCCTGTCAGTAACGGACTAATGCGGATGCCCAGGCGAAACCACCACCAAAAGCTTCCAATAATAAGGTTTGCCCCCGTTGAATGCGGCCATCACGTATGGCTTCATCCAGCGCCGTAGGCACAGTAGCAGCCGAAGTATTGCCGTATTTGTCCAGGTTAATTACCACCTGGTCCATCGACATCTCCAGTTTGCGGGCCACAGCGGAAATAATACGTAAGTTGGCCTGATGTGGCACCAGCCAGTCAATCTGTGATTTGTCGAGATTGTTGGCGGCCAGTGTTTGCTCCACCACTTCCGACAAACGGGTCACGGCCACTTTAAAGACTTCATTGCCTTTCATTACACCCCAACTGGTATGCACAGACGACTCGTCACCGCGCATCGGGTTGTCGACATACAACAACTCGGAGTATTTGCCATCGGCATGAATATGGGTAGACAAAATACCTGGTTGCTCAGACGCTTCCAGAATAACGGCACCAGCTGCATCGCCGAACAGGATCACCATGCTGCGATCCTCAGGGCTGACCAGCCGTGACAGACAGTCCGAACCTATCACCAATACCCGTTTGGCCAGGCCACCTTTTATATACTGGTCGGCAATGCTCAGCGCGTAACAAAAGCCGGCACAGGCCGCCGCAATGTCAAAAGCCGGAATACCAGGAATATCCAGTTCGCGCTGCACTTCGCAGGCGGCACTGGGTAAAGCGCGGGATGCACTGGTCGTCGCCAGTACAATCATATCAATAGAGTTTTTATCAATGCCGGCCGCTGCAATGGCTTGTAAAGCCGCCTGAGTGCCCATTGTAGAGACGGTTTCATCATCGCCAATAATGCGACGTTCTTTGATGCCTGTCCGTTCAATAATCCATTCGTCTGTGGTTTCTACCATGCTTTCAAGATCAGCATTGGTTCTGATCTGTGACGGGAAGTAACTGCCCGTGCCAATAATGCGTGAATACATTGGGTCCTACGCTTTGTCTATGAGTACGTGTTCCAGCCTGTCCTTTATTTTTACCGGCACCTGGCGTTCAACCTCGCGCACGGCTTGTCGGATGGCGCTCAGAAATGCTTCTTTCGTTGCATTTCCATGACTTTTCACAACAATTCCGCGCAATCCTATCAGACTTGCCCCGTTATACTGGTCGGGGTTCACGCCTAAGGCCATACTTTTTAGAAAAGGTTTAATCAGCCAGCCGAAAAGTTGCGCAGACATGGAGTTTTTCAGCGCAGTTTCCAGTCGTCTTAAGATAAGTTTCGCTACACCTTCGCAGGTTTTCAGTGCCACATTGCCGACAAAACCGTCACAAACAATCACGTCTGCCTTGCCTGAAAAAATATCGTTGCCTTCGATGTAACCAATGTAATTGATGTCACTGCATTCAGACAGCAGCAACGAGGTGCGTTTAATCTGGTCCGAGCCTTTGATTTCTTCTTCACCCATATTGAGCAAAGCGACTTTAGGCCGGTGAATTCCTTCGACCTCTTCCACCATCACCGCCCCCATCACCGCAAACTGAAATAAGGTATCGGAGTCGCAATTCACCGTGGCGCCCAAGTCCAGCATATAAACAGGTTTATCGGTGGTGGACGGTAATGAGCCAATCAAGGCAGGACGTTCGACGCCGTTCAGCATTTTCAGCACAAAATGCGCCATCGCCATCAGAGCGCCGGTATTGCCTGCACTGACACAAGCACCTACTTTGCCCTGCTCAACCAAATCCAGCGCCATACGCATGGACGACTGGCGTTTGCTGCGAAGTGCAACCGAAGGTTTGTCCGTCATTAAGACTTGCTGGGACGCATGCTGAATGTAGAGCTGCGGGTGTTCAGAAATACCATGTTCAGCCAGTTGCTGCTGTAAAACATCAGCGTCGCCGACCAGAGTTAAATCAAGATGAGGAAATTCTGAGATTGCAGCGAGCGCTGCAGGAATAGTTGAAAGGGGGCCATGATCGCCCCCCATCATATCTAAAGCAATTTTAAGCCTTGTTGGTTGCACTGAGTGCACCGGGCTTATTTTACTTTACGACCTTTGTAGTAACCGTCTTCAGTGATGTGGTGACGGCGGTGAGTTTCACCTGAAGTCGCGTCTACAGACAGGGTTGGCCCAGTCAGAGCATCGTGAGAACGACGCATGTCACGTCTTGCACGAGATTTTTTGTTTTGCTGTACAGCCATTGCCTTTCTCCTAAAACTATTTCTTCTTCAATTCTTGCAATATTGCAAATGGATTCGGTTTTTCTGGTTCCGGTTCTATCTCGCCCCAACTCATTTGCACTTTAGCCGGGTCGCATTGCCCTTCCTCGTGCGTTGGGAACAAAGGTAAAGCCAGAATTAATTCGTCCTCAACCAATTGCCTTAAGTTCACCTCGCCGTGTTCGTTTTTCTCAACCACGTCGTAGCGCTCAGGAATGTCATCGTGAGCCGAATCAATATCACTCCGAACCGGAGTGTATGCAAAACTGGCGTCCAGTTCCATCGGCATCGCATCGCCACAGCGTTCGCAACGCACCTGGATCTGGCAACGGGCTTCACCCTGAATATAGGTCAGACCCTGTTCATCAGTTCCGCAATGAACTGTTACTTCAACATCACCATTCGGATCCAGCAGCGATTCGGATAACCGGTCAAGGTTAGCCAGTGGAACTATGCCGTCGAAACTCGAACGTTTCTGCGCGGCCCGCACCGGATCTATAACAATGGGAATTTTTACCTTTTGCATAAGGCGCGCATCATATAGATCAGGTCTGGCACTGTCAAAGGGTTCTACGCTGTTTTTGTTAATTTTTCTCGCGTCAAACCAGTGGCTGGCGCTATAGTGCGGCGCATTATGCTAAAAGGAGCCGCTTTATGTCAAAACCTGCCCTGATTCTGGCCTCAACCTCCGTCTACCGTCAGGCCCTGCTGGAAAAATTAACCCCTAACTTCAGTACCGCCAAACCCGACGTCGATGAAAGCCCTTTAGCAGGTGAAACACCACAGCAACTGGTGGAGCGCCTGGCTGTACTAAAAGCACAGGCGATTGCCTCAAAGCACAACGAGGCCATAGTGATTGGTTCAGACCAGGTGGCTGTGTTTGAAAACGATATTCTGGGTAAACCCCATACTGTGGACAAGGCAATTGCACAACTCAGCCGTTTCAGTGGCAAAACGGTCACCTTTCTGACAGGTTTGGCAGTGGTCACCAGTGCAACAGGTCAGGTACAGGTGTTGACCGATGCATTTAAGGTCAGCTTTCGTCCGCTGACTCCGGATGAAATCCGCTGTTATGTTGAGCGTGAAATGCCGCTGAACTGTGCTGGCAGTTTTAAAAGTGAAGGCCTGGGTATCACCTTATTCAGCAAATTAGAAGGAGATGACCCAAACAGCCTGATTGGTTTACCCCTGATTAAACTGCATCAGCTGTTGAAAAACACAGGCCTTGATTTGCTGCTGGCGCCTTAACGGCCCAGCAGAGGTAAAAGTTCTGGCAGGGAATCAATAATGGCCCTGGGCTGGTAGTCAGATAACTCAGCCACACCATGGACCCCATGAGTCACCCCCACTCGCGGCATCGCCATGGTCTGCGCCATTTTCATATCATGAATGGTATCGCCCACCATCAGGGCGCGTTCAACCTTGATACCGAGTTCAGCGATAATTTGCTTCAGCATATCGGGGCTGGGTTTCGATTCCGCTTCATCGGCGCAGCGACTGGTATGAAAATAGGGCCTTAAGCCGGTTTCATCAAACATCCGCTCCAGCCCTTTACGGGCTTTTCCGGTGGCCACCGCCAGTAACACCCCATCACGGTGCAGTTGCTGAATCACCTGCTCTGCGCCAGCAAATAAGGGTGTCGGCGTATGGTCATGCAATACATACTGATCGCGGTAATGTTCAAACACCGTCTGACGCTGTGATGCGCTGATGCCAGGGAATAAAATATCAAACACCGGATCCAGGCTCAGCCCTATGATTTGTTTCACCTGATGTTCACTCGGCACCGTCAGTCCAGACAATTGCGCTGCGCTGCGCATTGCTGACACAATACGACCCACTGAATCCATCAGGGTGCCGTCCCAGTCAAAGATCACCAGATCTACAGCTTGACTCATGTTATTTTCTCGTCAGTTTTTCCAGTACCGCACTGAGTGGCTGATCCAAAGGAGCATCACAGCTGATCACTTTGCCGGTACCCGGATGGGTAAAACTTAAGGTTTTGGCATGCAGGTACAACCGGTTTAAACCAAGTGCCTGCATCTGGCTGGTAAATTCGTTGTCACCGTATTTATCGTCACAGGCAATAGCATGGCCTTTACAGGCCGTATGCACCCGAATCTGGTGAGTACGGCCTGTGACCGGAAAGGCTTCGACTAAGGTGCCTTCGGCGTAACGCTGCAAAATTTTAAACCGGGTTTCACTGGGTTTGCCCTGCACTTCATCCACCCTCACCACCCGCTCGCCGCTTTGCAGCGTGTTTTTACGCAGTGGCTCTGTCACCTTTTTGATTTTGCTATCCCACTGGCCGGCCACCAAAGCCCAGTATTTTTTCTCCACCGTTTTATTGCGCAGCTGTTCATGCAGATGGGTCAGCACCGAACGTTTTTTCGCAATCAGCAGACAACCTGAGGTATCACGGTCCAGTCGATGCACCAGTTCCAGATGACGGGCTGTCGGACGCAAGGCCCGCAAGGCTTCAATCACCCCAAAAGACAAACCACTGCCGCCATGCACCGCCATACCGCTTGGCTTATTTAATACAATCAATTCATTGTCTTCGTACAAAATATGCTGTTCGAGGTTTTTCACAATCGACAGTGAAGTCGAGACCGGTTCTTTTTCCGGCTCCGGACTCAGGGTAAAAGGTGGCACCCGCACCTGATCACCAGGTTGCAGTTTGTATTCCGGTTTAATTCGTTTTTTATTAACCCGTACCTCGCCTTTACGCAAAACCCGGTAAATCACACTTTTTGGAATGCCTTTCAGCCGGGCCAGAAGAAAGTTATCAATGCGTTGACCTGAAAAATCTTCTTCTACATCAATAAATTGGACTGGAGTTTTGATTTCTTCTGTCATGCGCTTTGTTTACTCTGTTCAGGCTTAAATTCTGTTGCTATTTACACTTATTCAGTGGGATAATCGGCCCGCTAATTTTGCCTGTTTTGGCGATTAGGGCGCTCCATGTGACGTAAGAGATATTGTGAGGCACCATTCGGGATGGCAGATCATACCGGATTCCTTGTGAAAACCAAGGATTTCCTAAGCCCCGAATGCGATGAATGCTGTTTGTCTGAGGTAATGCTGCGTAATTTGTTACCAACAGAGACAAAACACAAAGTCCGGTTAGTGGAGCAAAAAACAATTGCGACAACGCAACACGTTAGCGCGATCTGTGTCAGATCACAGCCAAATACATTTCAGTGCGGCCCATCAGGCGGCACGACTTAAAATGAGTTAGCTCAATCCGCCCAGTCGGGAGACTGCGCCACAGTTCAGTTTGAGTTATGTTTGACATCTGAAACGCGGACGCAGGATGTCGTTGCGTTGTGGCCTTTACTGAGTCACAAACAATGAAAAGAATGTTGATCAATGCTACGCAGGAAGAAGAAATCCGCGTAGCGCTTGTGGATGGACAAAAACTATACGACCTGGATATTGAAAGCCCAGGTCACGAACAGAAAAAAGCCAATATTTACAAAGGCAAAATCACCCGGGTTGAACCCAGCTTAGAAGCTGCGTTCGTAGACTACGGTGCTGAACGTCACGGCTTTTTACCTTTAAAAGAAATTTCCCGCGAATACTTCCCTGCCGGTTACACCTTCGACGGTCGTCCGAATATCAAAGAAGTGGTCAAAGAAGGCCAGGAAGTCATTATCCAGATTGATAAAGAAGAACGAGGCCAAAAAGGCGCGGCTCTGACCACCTTTATCTCACTGGCCGGTTCTTACCTGGTGCTGATGCCAAATAACCCTCGTGCCGGTGGTATTTCCCGCCGTATCGAAGGCGACGAGCGTCAGGAGCTGAAAGACTCCTTGGACCAGCTGCAACTGCCGGACGGCATGGGTCTGATTGTGCGTACCGCTGGTGTGGGCAAATCACACGAAGAGCTGGAGTACGATTTAAAAGCCTTGCTGAAACACTGGGCTGCCATTACGCATGAAGCCGAAAACCGCCCGGCTCCATTCCTGATCCACCAGGAAAGTAATGTCGTATTTCGCGCTATCCGTGATTACCTGCGTCGTGACGTGGGTGAAATTCTGATCGATAACGCACGTATTTTCGAAGAAGCCAAAGTTTATATTCAGCAATTCCGACCGGATTTTGCCCACCGAGTCAAAATGTACCAGGGTGAAGTGCCGCTCTTTATGCACTTCCAGATTGAAAGCCAGATCGAATCGGCGTTCCGCCGCGAAGTTCGCCTGCCCTCTGGCGGCTCTATTGTGATCGACAGCACCGAAGCTTTGACGGCTATTGATATCAACTCGTCCAAAGCAACCAAAGGCGGTGACATCGAAGAGACAGCCTTTAACACCAATCTGGAAGCGGCCGACGAAATTGCCCGTCAGTTACGCCTGCGTGACTTGGGGGGGCTGATTGTCATCGATTTTATCGACATGACGCCGGTGCGCCACCAGCGTGAAGTGGAAAACCGCTTAAAGGACGCTGTAAAACAAGACCGTGCCCGGGTTCAGATTGGCCGTATTTCCCGTTTTGGTTTGCTGGAAATGTCACGTCAGCGTCTGCGTCCGTCTTTAGGCGAATCAGCAACTCACGTTTGCCCTCGTTGCCATGGCCGCGGCACTATCCGCAGCACTGAATCCTCAGCTTTGTCTATTTTGCGTCTGATCGAAGAAGAAGCAATCAAGGACAACACCAGCCAAATTCATGCCCAGGTGCCTATTTCTGTTGCGACCTACCTGATGAACGAAAAACGTGATTCTGTGCGTCGTATTGAAAGTCGTCATGGTATTCAGATTTTCGTGATCCCGAACGAACATATGGAAACGCCACATTACGAAGTGACCCGTATCCGTATTGACGAAGAAATTGAAGACGCCAGCTACAACATGGTCAAAGCCCCGGCCGTGACCAGTAACCTGTACCATCCTGTGGCTGAGACCGCAGCTCGGGAAAAGCCAGCCGTATCTGCGATCAGCATGGCCGATGCGCCAGCGCCGTTAGCGAAACCAGTGGTGGCTGAACCTGCTGCACAAGAACCGGGATTATTGGATGGTCTGATCGGCTGGTTCAAAGCGCTGTTCGCCGGTAAAACCGCTGAACCTGAGAAAAAAGACGATAAACCTGTGCGCCGCGAACGCCGCGACAACAGACGTCGGGGCAGCAAAAACCGTCGTCGTGATGATGAACGTTCTGGCAAGGACGAAAACGCTCCGGCGAAAGCTGAACGCACAGAGCCAAAAGGCAACCGTGCTGAGCGTGGCGAGCGCCAGGATCGCACTGAGCGCCAGGAGCGACCACGTCAGGACAAAGCTGACCGCCAGGAGCGTGGTGACCGTCAGGACCGTGCTGAGCGTCAGGATCGTACCGAGCGCCAGGACAAAAAGCCAACCGAAAAAGTAGCAGCGCCTAAAGCTCATGAGCAGGATGATGATGCCCCCACTAAAGTGTCAGAACGTCGTCAGCGTCGTTCGCAGCGCAAATCGGTGCGGGTCGAAAAAGAAGGCCAGGTTGCACAGCCAGAATTGGCTGAAGTTTCCAGCCAGGCATTGGTTGCCGAAGCCTCTGTTGCGGTCAGCGACGCCGTGATCACAGTGGCCGCCGAAGCTGCACCTGCGCAGGAAGCTGTTGTTGTGGTGACTGACACCACAGAAGCTCAGGCTGGATCTGTGGATGTAAATGCAGTGGAAACTGCGGATGGCGGTGACGAGGACAAAGACGCCTCAGAAAGCCGCAGCCGCAGCCGTCGTTCACCACGGCATTTGCGTGCTGCCGGTCAGAAACGGAAAAAAGAGCAACAAGGCGAAGCCTCCGACGAAGCCACTGCGGCCCGTTATCCGGAAGATGAAAGCACTGCAGTGACAGAACAGCAACTGGATTTGCCTATTGCTGAAGAAACTACGGCGCTTGTGGCGCAGGTTGACGCTGACACTGTCACTCCGGTGGCCGAAGTGGCAGCGCCTGTCGCAGACGCTGAAGCTGCAGTTGTTGCAGAGGCTCCGGCCGAGGATGTGGTCACTCAGAACGACACTGCAGTTATTGCTGAAGCCGTCGAAGCAGCACCAGTTCAGGCTGAAGCCGCAGTTGTTGAAGTTGCAGCGCCTGCAGAAGTGACTGCGGCAGCAACCACAGGGGTTGACACTGCAGTCACTGAAGCTCCGGCTGCCGCACAGCCAGAAACTGTTGTCCGCGCAGAGGAACCGGCAGCTGCTGCAGAAGCGGAACAGGCTAAGGCACCAGCGAAATCGGCCCCAGCCAGGGCGCCACGTGCGAACCGTTATGCGTCAATGGTGGTCGCAGATATGAAAAAACCTGAACAGCTGTCTGAAGCCGCACAACAGGATGCACCTACAGCGATGGACCTGAATGATCGCCCCGTGGTGGTCAGTTCTGAGCGTCCGGGTGGGTCTGCCTCAGCACGTCAAATCAGTGTTGCGCCTATGACCAAACCTGACTCAGCTGAATAAGTTCAGTGCAAAAAAACCACCGCAACTGCGGTGGTTTTTTTATGGCTGAGATTTGCTTTATTGTGCCAGGGCTTTGGCAAAATGCTGGTCAATATAGGTCAGGCTTTGCTGACGCTGCTTATCCTGTTCAAACAGCACTTCATGCAAAGCGCCCTGAATCACCACAGGTCCGCCTGTCACACAACCAGACTCCGGGTTCTGTTGCAGCGCCTGACAAAATTCATTTTGCGCCCGGTTCGACACCACGGTATCCAATTCGGCCTGCAACACCAACAACGGAATTTGCAAGGAACTGCTGTTTGCCCGCATCGGCTCAAAGACGGCACAACTTTGGGCTAACCAGCCCCAGGTGGGCCCACCCAGCTGAATTTGCGGATACTGCAGGTTCAGTTCATTAAACCAGTCAAATCGTGACCTGGAGCCGGTTAAATCATTACCGGCAAACTCCCGCACTTTAAAAGGTGCGGCGGCAAAGCCGGCATAACCTTCACTGGAGAACACAGACATCAGGCTCCCCAAGGCACAGGCATCGTTTTCACTGAACAGCAGCTTTCCCTGGATCCCGTGCATCGGAGCGGACAGAGCCGCTGCAGCAAAGACCTCAGGGTGCTGCTCTAAATACAGGCTGGACACAGCGCCCCCCATCGAATGGGCCAGCAGCAATAATTTATGTTGTCGGGGTTCTGGCAACACCCTTTGCAACAACTGATGCATATCATCCACATAGGTCTGAAACTCATCAATGTGGCCTTTAAAGGGATCGTCCGTATAGCGGGCACTCAAGCCCTGCCCGCGGTGATCAAACAGCAGCACATTGTAGCCTTGTGCCAGAAAATGCTGCGCGAGCTCCTGATACTTCAACAACGTCTCAGTACGGCCATTTACTATCACCAGGGTCGCCTGTGCATTGGTCTGCTCCAGCCACAAATAGGGTATTTGATGGCCGTCGGTCAGAGGCAGGTATTGGGTGCTTTGTGCTGGCCAGGGCAACTCCAGCGGTTTGACGGCCGCAGACTCCAGTTCAGCGGCGCCAAGGGGTCCTCCCAGCAGTAAAGTTCCCAGACTCAGGCATAGCAGCTGGCTGGCCAGTGTCAGTTTCCGTGTTTTTTTTTGCAAAGTCTCTGGTCCTTCTGTCGCTGTCATCGTCAAAGTATGGTAAATAGCGCTGCAGTTTAACTGACCAAGGTTCTGCTTATGTCTGAAACACCAGCTCAGCGCCGCTTTCCCTGGATCCTGGCCCTGTTATGGACCAGCCCACTGCTGTTTTTTCTCTGGTGGTTTTATATCACCAGTCCGGCTGAACAAACAATGGATGCACCAGCATTTAACGCAGTGAAGCTCAGCACCACGCCTCTGGACAGTGCCAGCAATCACATGACGCTGTTGACCGGTCAGAATGAGTCCCTGAAACAGCTGTTGCATGATGTCAAGGCGCTGGATGTTCAGCTGGAAGCTGAGCAACTCTGGGTGCTGACCACGGAGCAATTACAACGTTATCAATGGCCTGAACTCAAACTGTTGCAAAGCTCGCCCGTGCCTGCAGGAGCTCACCTGTTGACCCTGTGGCAACAAAAACCTGTGCTTGCCCGCGCCAACCAGTTATACCAACAAGACGAGCAGCAACAATGGCAGCCTGTCTGGCAAAGTCAGGGCCGAATTGACCGTCTGCAAGCCATCGGCTCTTCATTGATGTACCAGGACAACCTGCCGCAGGCCGATATCTGGCTTTGGCCTGCAACAGCAGACCAACCCCGGTTAAAATCAGGCAGTGGCCGCGCAGAGCTGCTGCCTGTCCAAAACCAGCAAGGGAGCCTGGCTTATGTCAGTCGTGGCGCCGCTGAAGATGAAATCTGGCTGCAACCAGCCGGGCAAAACCCATACCGTCTGTTGTCTCTGCCTGGAGCAATAACACCAGTGCAGTTAACCTGGTCGGACGATCATCAGTGGATTTGGCTGCTCGACCATCAGGGGCTATTTCGCCTGTCACCCCAGACCCGGCAACTGCAGCTGGTGTGGCCAGCCACAGCGCCAGTACAACAATTTGAGCTGTTGAGCGGGCAATCCGCATTACTGTTGTCAGAACAGCAGCTGTTCCGGCTCAGTTTAACAGAGGGGACCCTGACGCCTGTTACCGCACCTGCCACAGTGAGGATGCAGTCTTACCAGCAGCACATCTATCTGCAGCTGGCTACAAAGGAAGGTTTATGGCGGTGGTCTGAACATGGCTTAGAGCCTATGCAACAGCTTACACTGCCCGCGGATGCCAAAGACTGGCAACTGGCCGGCGCTCAGCTGTGGTTTGTGCATAACGGGCACATGTATCAGCAATCGCTGACGGACGGTACCATACAGAGCAAGCGGCCATTACCAGCCGGCTTTGATCTGTCATGGTCAGTCGGACCCGATGGACTCTGGTACAGCAAAGTGGCAGCAGACCTGACCGGCAGTTACCAATTGCAGCCAATAGCAACACCTCGGGGTTAATTCCAACAAAAGGCGGAGCCGGGCCTGCTCCGCCTTGCCTGCTAGAAATTAAACAGCATGACCCCCAGACCTAAGCTGTTTTGTCTGTGGTTATAATCAAGCAGGGTTTCGCCATAACCGGAAAACAGCTGCAAATGCCAGCGCAACCCATCCAGCTTGGTTTTATCCACCGGATAGGTCAAATCCAGCATCCAGGAGCCCCGGCTCAGATACCCCAAATCATTGCGCCAGGTCAGTTGGGCTGTGGCAAGACCAGGCAGCCAGGTGGCGCTGATTTCATGACTGCCTGTATAGTCAATCAGATCCGGATTGTCGTCGTCTTTGACGTTTTCAGACAAGCGCTGGTGATAGCGCCAACGCAAACCAAAGTCTCCATGATCCATAGCCACAGCGGCATAAAGCCGGTTCCAGCTGCGTGACAAGGGATCACTCTGGCCGTTAGACTGGTGGGCTAAGCCAAACTGCAGCATTTGCAGTTCCCAATCACCGGGCAAGTCGCCCCATTCATCTTTCACCGGCACCACGTAGAGCAGCTCCGGTTGATAATCAGTGTTGCGAAAAGGTGCTGAATCCTGTTGATTCCACAGCTGCCACATCGACACCTGGGTGTAAGCAAACCAAAGATCCGCATTGTCAAACAACAGGTTACTCATCAGTTTAGCCCGCAGCGACAACTGCAGTTTGCTCTCCACCGGCTTGTAATTGTCATTGCGCAAAGCCTGCCCTCTGGACGGACTGCGCGGCTCACGGTTGATACTGGAGGTATAGTGCAGCGGCAAAAAGAAGTTCGGCAGATAAGTCCGGAATACAAAACGATCACGCTTTTCTTTCGGCGTCAGCTCCCAGTATTTTTCCATAATAGTTGCCAATTTCACTGATTTAGCTGGTGTCGCTGCCACCTCATCCGGCAAAGCAGTTCCGTCAGATGCCGGACTCGTTACGCCAAAAATACGGTCATAGCAGGCTAAACGCTGCGTGTTGTCCGCTGTAGTCCGGCAAACTGCTACATCCTGCGCCTGCGCTGCGGCTGCATAACAAACGGCAGCCATCCCCAGAGTGATTCTTTTCATCCATAACTCCATTTTTCCACCGTCGGCCTGACTCCATCGCACTGTCGGCTGAATGCTGTTTTCCGTCGTGTCGGGCAGGTGGTACACTTGCCACTTTTTAGTGACGGAGCCCATGATGACATCCTTCCCCGCCTGCCCCAGCTGCCAGTCAGATTACACCTATGCCGACCAGGATTTACTTATTTGCCCTGCCTGCGGTCATGAGTGGCGTGCCGATTCTTCTCCAGCCACAGACGACAGCCGCGACATCAGAGACAGTGCAGGAACACTGTTACAGGATGGCGATACGGTCACTGTGATCAAGGACTTAAAAGTGAAAGGCTCGTCATTGGTGGTTAAAATTGGTACCAAAGTGAAAAACATCCGGTTAGTCGATGGCGACCATGACATCGACTGCAAAATTGATGGCTTTGGCGCCATGAAGCTCAAATCAGAATTTGTCCGCAAAGTCTGAGCAGAGCAGCCACCGGCCTGAAGTTCTGCTTCAGGCATCTTTGCCATTGTAATGATGCACCTGCAGCGCATTCAAATCGACATCCGTCAGACATCGTACATTCACAGCAGCGGTTTGGTTGCCTTGTGGGTCGACCCCCAAACCAAAAGGTGCGCAGCCACAGACAGGGCAAAACTGATGTTTGATTTTATGACTGTTAAAGGTGTAGCTGGTCAACGCGCCGGCTTTGCTGAACGTCAGTGCACTGGCTGGCACAAACCAGAGTAAATAACCGCGACGGCTGCAAATTGAACAATTGCAGCTCAGCACTGAGTCCAATTGCCCTTCCACCTGATACTCCACAGCACCACAATGACAACTGCCATGATATTGCATGCTTAGTCTCCTGTTTTTGTTTGTCAGTCAACACTTCAGTCTGAACCATCAATCGTCAAGTCACTGCCCTAGCGCTGACACTGCGCCGTGGCGCCTTTCTGTCCGTTCAAAGCCCTGACGTTGCAGTAATTTAATTGAACCAATGTTCATTACAAATTCGCTTTTTACTGCTGCAGTGGCAGCGCTGCTTGATCGGGTGCCTGTTGCAACCATAGTCCCTGCTCCTCCACCAATACATGGCCTTTGCGATTGGTCACCTGCAACAGGCCGTTTCTGTGTAAAACATAGTGCAAACGGCCGCTGTTAAACCGGTAGCCCCAAAATAACGGCGTTTGTTTAGTGCCTACCCACCAGGGGCGGCCTTCAAGGGTGATGGTTGCCCCTGTGATTTTGGAGTGCCCCTGATACCGGATACTGGCGCAATCCTGCAGCACAGGGCAATCCGCATCCAACCGGATCCAGTAGGACTGGGTTTCCAGCCATTGCTGAGCTGAAACTGCTGTACTGAATACCAAGACCAGTAAAACTAAACGCATGACACCAAAAGATAAGGTTGGCATTCGCCAACCTTATCACAGTTTATTTACAACCGCAGTGGTGATTTATCAGCAACTTACATACTGATGCCGCCATCCACTTCCACCACCCGACCGGTAAAAAAGTCGTTCTCAAAAATGTAACGGGCTGTATGGGCAATTTCTGCGGCTTCTCCCAAACGCCCCACAGGTTTCATCGCCACCAGACGGTCACGGGCTTCCGGTTTCATCGCATCTGTCATCGCCGTGCGGATCACCCCTGGTGCGATGGCACCGACCCGGATACCGTAACGGCCCAGCTCACGTGCCCAGGTGACTGTCATCGCCACCACACCGGCTTTAGAAGCTGCATAGTTGGTTTGTCCCATATTGCCGGCTCGGGCCACACTGGACATATTGATAATCACGCCTTTACGGCCGGTTTTGACCATCAGGGCTGCCGCTTCGCGGCCACAGAGGAACACACCTGTCAGGTTGACGTCGATCACCGACTGGAATTGCTGCAACGACATTTTGGCAGTGATTTCGCCGTCTTTATATTTCAGCAGCAGCCCGTCCCGCAAAATACCTGCGTTATTGATCAGACCGTCAATGCCGCCAAAATCTTCGGCTATAGCCGCAAAGGTGCTTTCGACACTTTGTTCGTCTGCGACATTCGCCACATAGGTATGCACAGTGGTGGTAGCCGACAGCTCAGCTTTGGCCGCAGCCAATTGCCCGGCATTCATATCCAGCAGCGCCAGTTGTGCGCCTTCGGCAGCCAGCATACGGGCCATTTCCAGCCCCAGGCCCTGAGCACCACCAGTGACCACTATGACTTTATCTTTTAATTGCATAACGCTCTCTTCTCTTGTTAGCCATTGACCGCTGTTGCTTGTTAGTTCTTTTTGGCAAAGGCCTGAAAAATACTGGAAAAATCCTCTTTACCATGGCCCTGACGCTGATGCTGCACATACAGACTACGCGCCAAAGTGCCCATTGGTGTGGCAGAGCCACTGCCAAGCGCAGTTTCGGTGGCCAGGCTCAGATCTTTGGCCATTAAATCCACCATAAAACCGCCCTGATAGCCATTGCTGGAGGGCACATTGTCCATCACCCCAGGGCATGGATTATACAGCTCCAGCGTCCAGTTACGGCCAGAGCTTTTCAGCATAATGTCGGACAATACTTTGGGGTCCAGACCATTGTCGATGCCCAGTTGCAGCGCTTCGCTGGTGCCCGCCATCAAAACAGACAACAGCATATTGTTGCAAATCTTTGCCACCTGGCCAGCGCCAATGTCTCCCGCATGGAACAGGTTTTTGCCCATCGCCGACAACACCGCTTTGGCACGTTCAAAATGTTCGGCTTTACCACCGACGATAAAGGTCAGGGTGCCCGCCTTGGCGCCACCCACACCGCCCGATACGGGCGCATCAATAAAGGCGATACCCTGGGTGGCCAGTTCAGCCCCCACTTTGCGGGCTGTGGCGGCATCAATAGTCGAGCAGTCAATCACCAGTGCTTCTTTGCTGACATGACTGGCGATGCCCTGCTCTCCCAGGTAAGTGGCCGCCACATGCTTGCCAGCTGGCAACATAGAAATCACATAAGCGGCGCCAGTGACCGCTTCCGCTGCCGAGGCCATCACAGTGCCACCTGCCTCTGCCAACTGCGACAGAGCTGCAGGTGATAAATCAAAGGCCTGCACCTTAAATCCTGCTTTGACCAGGTTGGCCGCCATAGGGCCGCCCATATTACCCAAACCAATAAAAGCGACAGTGGTCATTTTAGTTCTCCAGATTGCCAAGCTCTCGCAGCGGGTGTGTATCGGCACTCCAGGGCGAGCTGAATAATTCGTTAATTAAATCTGCGGGTACTTCAGAAACGTTTTTGTATTTCCAATCTGGCTTTTGATCTTTGTCAATCAACAGCGCCCGCACCCCTTCGGTAAATTCACCCAGCTTGCCGCATTGCACACTTAACCCCAGTTCCAGCCGGAAACTGTCGGCCAGAATTTTGCTTTGCCCCAGCTGTAATAAACGAAACACAATGTGCGCAGTAATAGGACTACCGTACTGCAAGGAGGCTTTGGCTTTTGTCAGCCAGCTGTCATCCCCGGGCATCGCCTGAATTTGCTCAACCGCCTGCTGTAGGGAACTAACCCGGCCCAAGGCGGTAATTTGTTGCTGATGAGGCCGGATCTGGCTGGCTGGCATTAAATGACGGTTGCGTTCTTCCAGGTCCAGCAAAATATCGCTCAGCTTCTGGTGGTTCAGCGCCACCGTATTGCCCCATTTCACCGTCAGCAATTTATCCAGCAATTCCGCTTTTTTCTCATGCGGCAGAAAGTGGTCAGCCAGGTCAATAAATTTGGCATCGGCGGAGTTGATCGACGCCCCGGTCAGCCCCAAAAACAAACCGCAGCCTGCAGGCATCCGGTTTAAAAACCAGCTGCCGCCAACGTCGGGGTACAACCCTATCGCCATTTCCGGCATCGCAATGCGGCTGCTCACAGTGACAATACGGTGGGAAGCACCAGCCATTAACCCCAGGCCGCCGCCCATCACAATGCCATTGCCCCAAACCAGCACAGGTTTGTCAAAGGTGTGGATCAGGTAATCCAGGCTGTATTCTTTGGTAAAAAACTCGTTGACATAGGGCTGGAAACAACCAGGTTCAGCTTGCATTGCCTGATACAACTCGCGGATATCACCGCCGGCGCAAAAGGCTTTGTCGCCCGCCCCCTGAAGCCAGACCAGCGCAATAGCCGGGTCCGCTTTCCATTGCTGCATTTTGGGCAGCAATAACTCAACCATGGGCAAACTCAGTGCATTAAGCGACTTCTCTGAGTTCAACGTTGCGACGGCTATTTTTTTACCGCTGGCGGTGTCCAGCTCCTGAAACAGTACCACGTCCTGTTCAGACATCCTTACTCCTTAGCCATTGACCCACTGGGCCTGGCGTTTTTCTAGAAAGGCGTTGACGCCCTCTTTTTGGTCCAAAGTGTCAAATAAGGCGACAAACAGCTCCCGCTCCAGCGGCAAGGCTTTGGCCATACTGCCGTAACGGCCTTGTTGGATCAGATGTTTGCAGGCCGTGACCGCCGAAGGGCTTTGCTCCGCTACTTTGTCAGCGAGCGCCAACGCTTTGCTTAATGCTTCGCCTTTGCCAACCACTTCTTCCACCAGACCAATCTGATGCGCTTTTTGTGCATCCACCCGTTCGCCACAGAGGATCATGCGTTTGGCCCAGCCCTCACCGACCAGCCAGGCCAGATTCTGGGTGCCACCTGCACAGGGTAATAAGCCCACTTTGGCTTCGGGTAATGCCAGCACGGCCTGAGATTCCGCAATGCGGATATCACAGGCCAGCGCTACTTCCAGACCGCCGCCCATCGCATAGCCATTCATGGCTGCAATAGACACGCCACGAAAGTTGCTCAGGGTTTCAAAGGCCTGGCCAAAGACCCGAGCCATATCGGACGCGATGGTTTTATCACCACTGGCAAACAGGTTTAAATCTGCACCGGCAGAGAAAAACTTTTCGCCTTCGCCAGTCAGCACCAGCGCATACACATCTTTGTCAGAATTCAGCTGCAGTACCAGATCGCGCAGCGCTATCAGCGTTTGTGCTGTCCAGGTGTTCGCCGGTGGATTGCTGATGGTAATAAGCGCGGTATGCCCACGCTTTTCCAGCTTCAGTTCAGCCATTGCATGCTCCCTACAGAATGTCGCCAGCCGCTTCGTCCAGCAGACGACGGCCGATGATCAAACGCATAATTTCGTTGGTGCCTTCCAAAATCTGGTGCACCCGTACGTCGCGGAAATGGCGTTCCAGCGGGTATTCTTTGATATAACCATAACCGCCATGCAGCTGCAGCGCCTGATCGCAGACGGCAAAACCGACGTCGGTGGCAAAACGTTTTGCCATGGCACAATAGGCCGTGGCTTCCGGGTCGTGCTGGTCCAGTTTAAAGGCGGCCAGCCGCACCATTTGACGGGCCGCGACCAGTTCGGTGGCCATATCCGCCAGTTTAAACTGCAGCGCCTGAAAGGCCGCCAGTGGCTTGCCAAATTGCTGACGTTCCAGCATGTAATTGCGCGCTGTATTCAGTGCCTGCTGCGCCGTACCAATGGAGCAGGTAGCGATATTAATGCGGCCACCATCCAGCCCTTTCATTGCAAAGGCAAAACCTTCGCCTTCCTGCCCCAGCAGGTAATGCGCCGGTATCCGCACATTGTCAAAAGTCACCAGCCGGGTGGGCTGCGCATTCCAACCCATTTTCTCTTCGGCTTTGCCGTAGATCACGCCAGCAGCATCGGCTGGCACAATAAAGGCCGAAATACCTTTAGGCCCGGCTTCACCGGTGCGCGCCATCACCACCAATACTTCGGTGGCACCAGCGCCAGAGATAAACATTTTCGAGCCGTTCAGCACGTAACTGTCACCGTCTTTTTTCGCACTGGTGCGCAAGGACGCCGCATCTGAGCCTGAACCCGGCTCAGTTAAACAGTAAGACGCCAGCTTCTGGCCTGTGGTTAACACCTCACACCACTCGGCTTTTGCCTGCTCCGTGGCCCAGCGGGCAATCATCCAGGTGGCCATATTGTGGATGGTCAGCATGGCAGTGGTGGCAGTACACCCCATAGCCAGTTGTTCAAAAATCAGACTGGAGTCCAGCCGCGACAAGCCCAGGCCGCCGGCTGCTTCCGGCGTATACAAGGAGCAAAAGCCCAGCTCACCGGCTCGTTGAATCACGTCTTTTGGAAAATGATGCTCACGGTCCCACTGGGCGGCAAAAGGCGCCAGTTCCTGTTCAGCAAATTGTTTAGCGGTTTCAATAAAAGCTTTTTGGTCGTCGTTCAGAGAAAAATCCATCACTGCACCTGTTGATTCAAAGGCGGTGTCTTGGCACCGCTTGGTTTATATCCGTCGTACTTGAAGCTGCGGCGTTGTTGACTGCGCCATTTCGCCCCAGTCACATAGGTTGACCATGCTCCTGGGGTCTCACTGGCTTGTCGCCTCCCCGCAACGTCAAGTTACTTGGGTATACGTGGTTTGAAGTCTGGGTTTATTTATGATTATCCTCTTAACGCAGGTTAATCGACATATTCGGTCCTGACACCTGAATATCATCATCAAACCAGCGGGCGGTAATGGTTTTGGTCTCGGTATAAAAACGCACAGCCTGTTTACCATAAGCATGCTGATCGCCGTAGAACGAGCCTTTCCAGCCGGTGAAAGAGAAAAACGGCAGCGGCACCGGAATTGGAATGTTAATACCAACCTGACCCACTTCAATTTCATGCTGGTATTTACGCGCCGCAGCGCCGCTTGCGGTAAAAATCGAGGTACCGTTGCCATATGGGCTGGCGTTGACCAGTTCAATGGCCTGCTCCAGCGAATCCACGGCCATAGTGGCCAGCACAGGGCCAAAAATCTCTTCTTTGTACACCGTCATCTCGCGGGTGACATTGCTAAATACGGTGGGGCCAACCCAGTTGCCGTTCGGGTAACCGGCCACTTCAATGGCTGAACCGTCCACCAGGCAGGTGGCCCCTTCTTTTTTGCCCTGTTCAATCAGGGACAAGATACGGGCTTTGGCTTGTGGGCTGATTTGTGGGCCATAAGCCGCTTGTGGGTCCGTGTAGACACCAGGGCGAACCTTGCTGATGGCGTGCGCCACTTCTGGGATCCACTGCTGCGCATCACCGACAAAAACAGCCACAGAGATGGCCATACAACGCTGACCGGCCGCGCCAACTGAGGCACCAACCAAAGCGTTGATCACTTGCTGTTTGTTGGCGTCTGGCATTACCACCATATGGTTTTTCGCACCGGCAAAAGCCTGCACCCGTTTTAAATGCTCAGTGCCGGTTTTGTAAATGTACTGGCCGACATTGACCGAACCGACAAAGGAAATGGCTTTGATGTCCGGGTGGCGCAATAACACATCCACTTGCGCCTTGCCGCCGTGCACCACCTGCAATACACCTTTAGGCGCGCCAGCCTGCACAAACAGCTCGGCAATTTTGTTGACCGTCATCGGGTCTTGCTCAGATGGTTTCAATACAAAGGTGTTGCCACAGGCAATTGCCATCGGGAACATCCACAGCGGGATCATCGCCGGAAAGTTAAAAGGCGTAATACCGGCACAGACACCCAGTGGTTGAATGTAACTGTAGGTGTCGATGCTGCGCGCCACGTTCTCAACAGTTTCACCCATCATCAGTGACGGAATATTGGCCGCCTGCTCCACCACTTCAATACCACGCCAGACATCGCCTTTCGCGTCTTCCACCGTTTTACCGAGCTCCTGGCAGATAATCTCGGCGATCTCCGCCTGATGATCTTTCAGTAACTGCGCAAAACGCATCATTAAACGGGCCCGTTCAGACACCGGCGTTTCTTTCCAGCTTTTAAAGGCCTGCTTGGCAGACGCAATGGCCTGTTCCATTTCGTCCATCGTGGCGCATGGCGCCTGGGCTATCACTTCCTGAGTGGCCGGGTTGGTCACCGGGATCCACTGTTCTGTGCGTGAATTGACAAATTCGCCGCCAATAAAAAGTTGTACCTGGGTACTCATGTTACGTCTCCCCTTGGTTGGGTAGCGAATGCCACCCGGTTCATTATCGTTGTCTTTAGTCTGTTGATTCGACGGCTTGTCGCCTGTTGTTTTTAGTGTGCTGTCAGGGCAGTTCGACCGCCAGGGCCACAGCTTCGCCACCACCTATACATAAAGTGGCAATACCCCGTTTCAGACCTCGGGCCTGCAGTGCGTGAATCAACGTCACCAGAATACGGGCACCGGAAGCCCCAATAGGATGGCCCAAAGCACAGGCACCGCCATTCACATTGACTTTGTTTAGATCCAGCTTCAGCTCTTTGATGGCCAGCATGGTGACCATGGCAAAAGCTTCGTTAATTTCCCACAAATCCACATCCGTGGTGCTCCAGCCCAACTTTTGCAATAACTTCTGCACAGCGCCGACCGGGGCGACGGTAAACAGCTCGGGTTCCTGCGAATGGGTGGCATGCCCCACCACATGGGCCAGGACCTTTTTGCCTTGTGCCTGTGCCGCCTCATCCGCCATCAACACCAGCGCAGCCGCACCGTCCGAAATAGAGCTGGAATTGGCCGCTGTGATAGTGCCGTCTTTGGCAAAAGCCGGGCGAAGTGTAGGAATTTTGTCGATTTTGGCGTTACCTGGTTGCTCATCCACAGCAAACTCCAGATCACCTTTACGGCTTTTCACCACCACAGGGGTAATTTCAGTGACAAAAGCGCCTGACTGAATGGCCTGCTGGGCACGGCTCAGCGACAGTACTGCATATTCATCCATTTGCTCACGGCTAAAACTATGTTCGTCCGCAGTTTTTTGCGCAAAACAGCCCATGGCTTTGCCGTCATAGGCATTTTCCAGGCCGTCCAGCATCATATGGTCTTTGACTTCCGCATGCCCCATGCGCATACCGGCACGGGCTTTTGGCAATAAATAAGGGGCGTTGGTCATGGACTCCATACCACCGGCCACCACCACCTGAGCAGAACCTGCGTTGATCAGGTCACTTGCCAGCATCACGGCTTTTAAGCCTGAACCGCAGACTTTATTGATTGTCGTAGCACCAGCAGATAACGGCAGGCCTGCTTTTAAGGTGGCCTGACGGGCCGGCGCCTGGCCTAAACCGGCAGGCAGTACACACCCCATAATGACTTCACTGACATCAGCGCCCGCGACACCGGCCTGCTGTAAAGCAGCCTGGATCACGCTGGCACCAAGCTCAGTGGCCGAGACTTCGGATAGGCCACCTAAAAATCCACCCATAGCCGTACGTTTGGCCGCCACAATGGCTATTTTCTGCTGCTGTGTCATGTTGAAATACTCCGCTTTATCGCGCTGGTGAATAAATTTGGCCCTGAGCCTACACCAAATTTACGTTTACGCCAACGTCAACCTTGTAACACTATGGTCCTAGGCAACAGCAAAGGTTCAGGTCTGTATCGGCTGCGCCACTGCCGGGTGGCACCTTTGCTTTACAACCTGTCACCAACCACGATGAATCCACTTAATTTATCGGTCATCAGCTTTACCTTTACGTAAACTTCACTTATAGTGGCAACCAGTTTGCAGGAAGGCCCTTATGCTAGATAAAGAAGAAAAAACATACAGTATCAGTGAGTTGGCCAAAGAGTTTGATATCACGACCCGCAGTATTCGTTTTTACGAAGACCAGGGGTTGTTAACGCCTGAGCGCCAGGGCCAAACCCGGATCTACAGTAAAAGAGACAGAGTGCGGCTCAAACTTATCCTGCGTGGCAAACGTTTAGGCTTCAGCCTGTCTGAAACCGGTCAGTTGTTTGAACTCTATGACGCTGATAAAAGCAGCGCCAAACAACTGATGACCATGCTGAAACTGATTGAACAGAAAAAAGCCGAACTGCACCAGCAAATGGATGACATTAAAGTGGTGCTGATGGAGCTGGTGACAGTGGAAAAACGCTGTCGTGAAACCCTCGACGAATTAAAGCAAAAGACTCAGGCCTGAACCACAGGCCACAACAGGGGAACGGCGCTTGCGCCGCAATAAGAACGCACCGGCAAAGCCGGGCACCTCAACCCCACCATTCTTGGTGTGCAAAGAATGGTGGGGTTATACCTCAGTGACTTGAGGCTTCAGTTTCAAGTACGACGGGTAGATAAAAGACTCGGCATACCGGGCAAATAACCAAGACCACGTAAAAACATAAAGCAGACGGGGAAAGCTGATGTTCAGTAGCTACAAGACCTTAAATTTCGGCCTGGGTGACACGGTCGATATGATCCGCGAACAAGTGAACAGCTTCGCCCGCGAAGTGATAGCGCCACGCGCCGCCGAAATAGACCATAACAATGCTTTTCCGAACGAATTATGGCGCCAGTTTGGTGACTTAGGTCTGCTCGGCATGACCGTCAGCGAAGAATACGGTGGTTCGGGTTTAGGCTACCTGGAACATGTGGTGGCGATGGAAGAAATCAGCCGTGCTTCTGCCTCAGTCGGTTTGTCTTATGGCGCTCACTCCAACCTCTGTGTCAACCAGATTTTCCGTAACGGCAACGAAACACAAAAACAACGCTACCTGCCCAAACTCTGCTCTGGTGAACATATTGGCGCTTTAGCCATGTCTGAGCCCAATGCCGGTTCTGACGTGGTATCGATGAAACTTCGCGCCGAGAAAAAAGGCGACAGGTACATCTTAAACGGCAACAAAATGTGGATCACCAACGGCCCTGACGCCCATACCTATGTGATTTACGCCAAAACCGACATTCACGCCGGCAGCAAAGGCATTACCGCTTTTATTGTGGAGCGTGGTTTTAAAGGCTTCAGCCAGGCACAAAAACTCGACAAACTGGGCATGCGGGGCTCAAACACCTGTGAGCTGGTGTTTGAAGACTGTGAAGTGCCGGAGGAAAACGTGTTGGGTGAGGTTGGCGCCGGTGTGAAGGTACTGATGTCTGGCCTGGACTATGAACGTGTGGTGTTATCCGGCGGGCCGCTTGGCATTATGCAGGCCTGTATGGATGTGGTGGTGCCTTACCTGCATGACCGCAAACAATTTGGCCAGGCCATTGGTGAGTTCCAGCTGGTGCAAGGCAAAGTGGCCGATATGTACACCCGGATGAACGCAGCCCGGGCTTATGTCTACACTGTGGCAAAATCCTGTGACCGCCGCGAGACCACCCGCAAAGACGCCGCTGGCGCCATTTTATACAGCGCTGAACTGGCGACCCAACTGGCACTGGACGCTATCCAGTTACTGGGCGGTAACGGGTACATCAATGAATACCCGACGGGCCGTTTATTGCGTGACGCCAAACTCTATGAAATTGGCGCCGGCACCTCCGAAATTCGCCGGATGCTGATTGGCCGCGAGTTATTTAACGAATCAAATTAACCCAAAAAGGCGGTAGAGAGTACTGCAACAAAACGCCGACATGCCTGTGACCCCATCGCTGGGGGCTCGTTTCGCGCCGTCCCCGGTGCGTTGCGGCCGGCTTATTTGCCAAGGTACTCTCCTGTCAGTTCAGTGTTCTCCCTGTGCCGGAGTGCGGTCTTAGCTGACTTCATTCGACGGCTGGCAGAGGTGAAGAGCAACAACCCCATAAGCCAAGGTGGTGAATGTGGCCAAACTCAGCAGCAAAATAAACCCTCGTCAAGACGACTTCCTGCGTAACCAGGCTGCAATGCAGCAACTGGTCGACGATCTGCATGCCAAAGTGCAACAAATTAAACTGGGTGGCGGCGAAAACCTGATTGCCCGCCACACCTCGCGTGGCAAACTTTTTGTGCGGGACCGTATCCAGAAACTGCTGGACCCGGGTTCGCCTTTCCTGGAAATAGGCCAGTTTGCCGGTTGGGACTGTTACGACGATTACGTGCCCGCTGCCGGTGTGGTGGCAGGCATAGGCCGTGTCAATGGTGTGGAGTGTATGATTGTGGCCAACGACGCCACAGTCAAAGGCGGAACTTATTACCCGCTGACGGTAAAAAAGCACCTGCGCGCCCAGGAGATTGCCGAAAACTGCCTGCTGCCCTGTATTTATCTGGTCGACTCGGGTGGCGCCAACCTGCCGCGTCAGGATGAAGTCTTTCCGGACAAGTTGCATTTCGGCCGTATTTTCTTCAATCAGGCGCGCATGTCCGCCAAAGGCATTCCGCAAATAGCAGTGGTGATGGGCCTCTGCACGGCTGGCGGCGCTTATGTGCCAGCCATGGCGGACGAATCCATTATTGTCAAAGACCAGGGCACCATCTTTCTGGCCGGCCCGCCGCTGGTGAAAGCCGCCACAGGCGAAGAAGTGACAGCCGAAGACTTGGGTGGTGCCGATGTGCACTGCAAAATCTCGGGCGTGGCTGACCATTATGCCGTCAATGACGAACATGCACTGCAACTGGCCCGTAATGCGGTGTCCCGGCTGAACCATCAAAAGCCGGTGCAGGGTGACGTCAAACCAGTCGAAGCGCCGCTTTATGATGCCAAAGAGCTGTACGGCATTGTCGGTACCGATCTGAAAAAGCCCTTTGAGGTGCGTGAAGTGATTGCCCGACTTGTCGATGGCTCCGACTTTGACGAATTCAAGCAGTTCTATGGTCCGACGCTGGTCTGTGGTTTTGCCCGCATTTTTGGCAACCCCATCGGCATTGTCGCCAACAACGGCATCCTGTTCAGCGAAAGTGCACAAAAAGGCGCACACTTTATTGAGCTGTGCGCTCAGCGCAAAATCCCCCTGCTGTTTTTACAGAACATCACCGGCTTTATGGTGGGTAAAAAATACGAAGCCGAAGGCATTGCCAAACATGGCGCCAAAATGGTGATGGCCGTGTCTTGTGCCAATGTGCCGAAATTTACGGTGCTGATTGGCGGCTCCTATGGTGCCGGTAACTACGGCATGTGTGGCCGCGCTTATGACCCGACCATGATGTGGATGTGGCCAAACGCCCGTATCTCGGTGATGGGCGGCGAACAGGCTGCCGGTGTTATGGCCACTGTGACCAAAGACGCGTTGGCCCGTAAGGGCGAGCCGCTGTCTGCCGAAGCCGAACAGGCCATCCGGGAGCCTATAGTCAAACAATACGAGCAACAGGGTCACCCCTACTACGCCTCGGCCCGCTTATGGGATGACGGCATTATTGACCCGGCGCAAACCCGGATGGTGCTGGGCCTGGCGTTGTCTGCCGCCCTGAATGCGCCCATTGCCGAATCGAAATTCGGCGTGTTCCGGATGTAAGGAAAAGCCGATGACTTATCAGACGATTCAAACCTCATTAAGCCCGGACGGTGTTGCCGAGCTGGTACTGAACAGGCCAGAAGTGCACAACGCTTTTGGGGATGTCACTATTGCCGAAATGCAGCAAGCGCTGCGTGAGTTTGCCGCCCATCCGGCGGTGCGGGTCTTGCTGCTGAAATCCAATGGCAAAAACTTCAGTGCCGGTGCTGACCTTAACTGGATGCGCTCAATGGCGCAGAAAAACTATCAGCAGAATCTGGACGATGCCGCCGAGTTAGCCGAGCTGATGCGGCTGCTCGATAGCTTCCCCGCCCCCACCCTGGCCCTGGTGCAGGGCGCCGCTTTTGGCGGTGCTTTGGGCCTGGTGGCCTGCTGCGATATAGCGCTGGCTGAACCTGGTGCCAGCTTTTGTTTAAGTGAAGTGAAAATAGGCCTGATCCCGGCCGTGATCAGCCCTTATGTGATGCGGGCCATAGGCGAACGGGCCTGCCGTCGTTATTTTCTGACCGCAGAACGCTTCAGTGCCGACACCGCGTTGCAGCTGGGTCTGGTGCATCAGTTAGCCGAAGCTGGCCAGCTTGATGTGGCAGCTGATGCCATGGTCCGTGGCTTATTGCAAAACAGCCCGGCGGCCCTTCGTTGTGCCAAGGAGCTGATGGCGGCGGTTTACCAACAACCCATTAATTCCAGCCTGATTGCCAGCACCACAGCGCGTATTGCGGCTATTCGGGTGTCTGCAGAAGGGCAAGAAGGTTTAACCGCCTTTTTGGAAAAACGCGCACCAGCCTGGTTGCCAGCCACGGAGGCTCACTAAGATGTTCCGTAAAATTTTGATTGCCAACCGCGGCGAAATTGCCTGCCGGGTAATTCAGACCGCGCACCAGATGGGCATTCGTTGTGTCGCTGTGTATTCCGAAGCCGACGCCAACGCCCGTCATGTGCAACTGGCCGACGAAGCCTACCTGCTCGGCCCGGCGCCAAGCAAAGACAGTTATTTACGCGCCGATAAAATTCTGGCCATTGCCAAACAAAGTGGTGCCGAAGCCATTCACCCCGGTTACGGCTTTTTGTCGGAAAACGAAGAGTTTGCCAAAGCCTGTAGTGACGCCGGTGTGGTCTTTATTGGCCCGCCTGTCGACGCCATAGCAGCGATGGGCAGCAAAAGCGCTGCCAAAGCCATTATGACAAAGGCGGGGGTTCCGCTGGTGCCCGGTTACCATGGCGACAATCAGGACCCGGCCTTTTTGCAGCAACAGGCCGATCAGATTGGCTACCCCTTGTTGCTCAAAGCCGCTTACGGCGGTGGCGGCAAAGGGATGAAGGTGGTGTGGCACTCGGGCGAATTCAGCGAGCAGCTGCAAAGCGCTAAACGCGAAGCCCAAAATGGCTTTGGTAATGACAAAATCCTGATGGAACGTTACCTGACCAAACCCCGTCATGTCGAAATTCAGGTGTTTGCCGACCGTCATGGCAATGCGGTGTATCTGGCGGAGCGCGACTGCTCCATTCAGCGCCGTCACCAAAAAGTGATTGAAGAAGCCCCAGCCCCCAACTTCAGCGCTGCTCAGCGCAAAGCCATGGGTGAAGCGGCCGTCAAAGCGGCCCAGGCCATTGCCTACCAAGGCGCCGGCACAGTGGAGTTTTTATTCGACGAAGACGGCTCTTTCTATTTTATGGAAATGAATACCCGTCTGCAGGTGGAGCACCCGGTCACCGAGATGATCACAGGGCAGGATTTAGTGAAATGGCAGTTGCTGGTGGCCGCTGGGCTGCCACTGCCACTGAGCCAGCACGAAATTACTTTAGACGGCCATGCCATTGAAGTACGGGTGTACGCCGAAGATCCGGACCACGATTTTCTGCCAGCCACCGGCAAACTGACCTACCTGCGTCAACCCGAAGCCAGCCGTCACGTGCGGGTGGACACAGGCGTGGTGCAAAATGATGAAGTGTCGCCTTTTTATGACCCGATGATAGCCAAACTGATTGTCTGGGATGAAAACCGCGACCGCGCTATCAGCCGGATGTTGCGGGCGCTGGACGACTACCGCATTGCCGGGGTGAAAACCAATCTGAACTTTTTAACCCGGTTGCTGGAGCAACCGGCTTTTGCCAACGCTGAGCTGGACACCCATTTTATTGAACGGCACAAAGAGGCCTTGTTTGCGCCGCACCAGCAGGAAACCCATCAGGCCGCCCTGTTGGCTGCACTGTATTTATTACTGCAGCAACGTGGTGAACAACCGGGGTCTGATCCATGGCAGCAGGTCTCAGGCTGGCGTTTAAATGAAGCATCGACTGTTCAGTTTGTGCTGAAAAACGGCGACGAGTCACATCAGGTCAGCCTGGCGACAGACCAAAGCCCGATGCTGGCGAGTTATGCCGGCGTAGAGACAGCAGTGTCAGCCAGCCTGGAAGGAGATGAGCTGCAGGCCAACCTGGCGGGTCACCGGCTGAAAGTCCGGGTCAGCCAAAGCGGTGAACAGCTGTCGGTATTTTTTAAGCAACAACGCTATGATTTTATCTACCAGACTGAACGTCAAAGCCGGCTGGACGAAGACAGCACAGGCCATGGTTTGACAGCACCAATGAACGGCACAGTGGTCGCTGTGATGGTGCAAGCCGGCGCCAAAGTTACGGCCGGTCAGACCTTGCTGGTGATGGAAGCAATGAAAATGGAGTACGCCATTAAAGCGCCTTCTGCCGGTACCGTCAGCCAGATTTATTATGGCGCCGGTGATTTGGTCAAAGATGGCGCCGAACTGGTCGCCTTTGACGCAGAGCAAGCGGAGTAAAGCATGGCCCTGACCTTACAGATGAAAACCAACGAGGCATTGCCAGACAGGGTACGTCTTGTTGAAGTTGGCCCCCGTGATGGTTTGCAAAATGAACAGGCGGTGGCGCTGGAGGCGAAAATCGCCTTGGTGAATGCCTTGTCGGACACAGGTTTGCAGGTGATTGAAACCGGCGCCTTTGTGTCGCCCAAATGGGTGCCGCAAATGGCCGGCTCCGCCGATGTTTTTGCCGGCATCAATCGCCAGCCTGGCCTGACCTACTCCGCGTTAACCCCTAATCTGCAGGGCTATCAGGCCGCTCTGGCGGCTGGGGCCACAGAGGTGGCTGTGTTTGGAGCGGCGTCCGAAGCTTTTACCCAAAAAAATATCAATTGCAGCATTGACGAAAGCCTGCAGCGTTTTGCCCCCGTGCTGGCACAGGCCCACGCCGATGGCATCCGGGTGCGTGGTTATGTGTCCTGTGTGCTGGGGTGCCCCTATCAGGGCGAGGTCTCGCCTGCCGACGTGGCCAAAGTCGCGAAAGCCCTGTATCAGATGGGGTGTTATGAAATCTCTTTGGGTGACACTATAGGGGTGGGCACACCACAGAAAGTCCGGCAGATGCTGGATGCCGTGTTGGAAGTGGTGCCTAAAGCCAAACTGGCAGTGCATTTTCATGATACCTATGGCCAGGCGCTGGCCAATATTTATCAGGCGCTGCAGATGGGCATCAGTGTCATCGACAGTTCGGTGGCTGGCCTGGGGGGCTGCCCTTATGCCGCCGGCGCCTCGGGCAATGTGGCCACTGAAGAAGTGGTCTATCTGCTGAATGGTTTAGGTATAGAGTCTGGTGTGGACCTGCAGAAACTGGCAGCAGCCGGCTGGGCCATCAGTGCCGCCCTTGGCAAAGCCCCTAGTTCTAAAGTAGGACTGGCTCTGCGTGCACGTTGCGCGGACAATGACAACCAGACGTAATAACAGAACCGAGTAACAAAGGATCAACAATGGCAGGTTTTAATAAAGTCGTGACCAGCTACGAGCAAGCGCTGGCGGGCCTGAGCAACGGCATGACGGTGATTGCCGGTGGTTTTGGCTTATGTGGTATTCCGGAAGGCTTGATTGCCCAGATCAAAAAAATGGGCACACGGGACTTAACCGTGGTCTCCAACAACTGCGGCGTCGATGGTTTTGGTTTGGGTATTCTGCTGGAAGACAAACAAATCAAAAAAATGATCGCCTCTTATGTGGGTGAAAACGCACTGTTTGAAAAACAGCTGCTCTCCGGTGAGCTGGAAGTGGAACTGACACCGCAAGGCACACTGGCGGAAAAAATGCGCGCCGGTGGTGCCGGCATTCCGGCCTTTTTTACCGCCACCGGCTACGGTACCCCTGTGGCTGACGGCAAAGAAACCCGCGAAATTAATGGTCGCCATTATGTGCTGGAGCACAGCATCACAGGTGATTTCGCCATAGTGCGCGCCTGGAAAGCCGACCGCTACGGCAACCTGGTGTTCCGCCATACCTCGATGAACTTCAATCCTATGGCCGCAACCGCTGGCAAAATCACCGTGGCGGAAGTGGAAGAAATTGTGGAACCGGGTGAGCTGGAACCGAGCCAAATTCACACCCCTGGTATTTATGTGCACCGGGTAATCAAAGGCAATTTCGAAAAACGTATTGAACGCCGTATGGTCCGTCAGGGTTAAGGAGACAAGCATGGCTTTATCACGCGAACAGGTAGCGATGCGCGTCGCTCAGGAATTACAGGACGGCTTTTACGTGAACCTGGGCATAGGTATTCCAACCCTGGTGGCCAACTATGTACCAGCCGGTATTGAAGTGATGTTGCAGTCCGAAAACGGCCTGCTCGGTATGGGCCCTTACCCCACTGAAGCAGAAATTGACGCCGACATGATCAACGCCGGCAAAGAAACAGTGACTGCCATCAAAGGCGCGGCTATTTTCAGCTCAGCCGAGAGTTTTGCCATGATCCGGGGCGGCCATGTCGACCTCACAGTGTTGGGTGCCTTTGAAGTGGACCAGAATGGCAACATCGCCAGCTGGATGATCCCGGGCAAACTGGTCAAAGGCATGGGCGGCGCTATGGATTTAGTGGCCGGTGCACAGAACATTATTGTCACCATGACCCATGCCGATAAATACGGCGAGTCTAAACTGCTGACCAGTTGCACCCTGCCACTGACCGGTGTGGGCTGCGTGAAAAAAATTGTGACTGACCTGGCGGTACTGGAAGTGAAAGACGGCGCTTTCCACTTGCTGGAGCGGGCACCAGGCGTCAGCGTGGAAGAAATTCAGCAAAAGACGGCTGGCAAACTGGTCGTCAATGGCGATATACCAGAAATGCAGTTTTAATTGGCTATACAAAGCCGGCCATAGCGCCGGCTTTTTTATCACAGCAAAAAGGCGCTGATTTGAGCCTTTCCAGTGCCCCCCTGCCGGTTAATATCCCCGCCAATCAGTGCGATTTCATTTACCGTACGAACCACCGAAACCCGGTCCACATCCCCTATCAGCATCACAAAGGCGCGCTGCTGATTCGCCAGCTTGTACCAACCCACTCTGTAGCCTGGTAAATTCAGCCCTTTTTGCAATTCCACAGGTTCAAACTCTGCCAGCTCATCACAATACCGTAAGTCAATTTTGCTGTTAGCCGCATGTATATGCTCCAGACGGGTCTGAAATAAACCGGCTTTAATTTCCAGTGCATCCAGAGTCATGGCGACACTGTTGTCATTCAGCTTCAGGCACAAGCCCAAAAACAACAGACAACAGAGCGCCATGCCCCACAGACAGAACCTCAGACTTTGTGGAAACACCCAATAGAGTAAAAAGAAGAGCAAGGCAGGCATCAGCAACAAAGCGGTGATCAGACAGAGATAAAGTTGCCATCCCAAATCAAAAATATACATAAAATTCACATTAATCAGCGTATTGGCTACATGATAATAGCAGTCTTGCTTTCAGGGCATGATTTATTGTTAAAAATAATTAAATTATGTAACTTGACTGGCATTTATTCGTCACCAGAACCGCAATGCAGTTGGGGTTCAAACATAAACTTTTGCCGGTAGGCTTTGGGTGTCAGACTGGTGTAATGGATAAACAATTTGCGAAACGAGGACAGATCTTCGTAACCCACCAGCGCCATCACCTGCTCCACCGCCAGACTGGTATTCTCCAACAGAGATTTAGCCCGCTCAACCCGCAAACGTTGTAAATACGCTATTGGGGTTTCATCCAGATGCTGTTTAAAACGACGGATCAAGGTTCTGCTGGTCATCGCAAAGGCTTCAGCAATGGAGTCCAACGTTAAGGGGGACTGCAGGTGCTGCTGCATATAGTGCTGAATTTCGGCCAGTTTAGGGTCGCTGTGCACCAGCGGCAATTGTAAGGACAGATAGGGCAACTGCGAGTGACGGTTTGGGTCTGTCAGCATAATTTTCGCCATCTGCTGTGCAAAGGCGGTATCCATCATCAGTTCGACCAGCCGCAAACACAAATTCAGGTAAGAGGTCGTTGCGCCTGCTGTCAGAATATTCTGCTGCTGCACCACCAGTTCCTGCAGGTTTAGTTGCACCTTGGGAAACATCTGGCGAAAGTAGTTGTTGAAAAACCAGACGGACGTGGCCTGCTTCTGATCCAACAGACCTAATCCAGCCAATGCAAAAGTGCCACTGCAAAAAGCCGTCAGCCACTTGTCCTGCAGGTAAAACTCAGTGATTTGGCGCTGGTAAGGACAGAGGACCTGACTTGCCTGCCGCAGATCGGCTGGTTTGGTGTCATGAAACCCAGGAATGATCAGTGCATCCACAGCCGTTAAATCCACAGGTTCGGTTTCAACCCATACGGCACCAGAGCGGACCTGCGGCTGCGGCCCTATCAGCTTCACCCGAAACAGCGGTTCCTGCTGCTTCAGAAAATACCAGTACTGATTACAAAAGGTAAAAAAGTCCTGGATCGAAGCCACTGCCCCCAAAGCGACTTGCTCCGAAACCCAGACGGCGATAGTTTTCATTTGTCACTTTCACCACCTAAAAAGTCAATAATGCCACTTTAGTCGATTATGCACTGAAGATAAAGTGAACACTGTCACAAAGGAGGTCATCATGGCATGTATCAATAAACGCACTGTCGTCTGGGTATTGTTAGTTTTGACCTGGGGCTTGGTGTTGTCGCTGGGCTGGCAGACACAACCAGAACTTTGGCTGCATCTGGTGCAGATCCCCTTACTGCTGGTACTGACCTTAGGGTTGGCCAGCACCAGCCTGGATTAGCAGAAATCAGCTTTTATTGGCGGGTTGGCGCTGCAGGACAGTCAGTAAACTGGAGGTGTCCCAGCGACCGCCGCCCTGGGCTTGCACCTGGGCATACAACTGATCCACCAGGGCTGTTACTGGCAAGCTGGCCCCATTGCGACGGGCTTCATTCAGCGTAATCGCCAGATCCTTGCGCATCCAGTCGACAGCAAAGCCGAAGTTATACTGGCCATCCAGCATGGTATGACCGCGGTTTTCCATTTGCCAGGACTGGGCAGCCCCTTTGCTGATCACATCCAGCACCGCATGACCATCCAGACCCGATTGCTGAGCAAAATGCATCGCTTCAGCCAGCCCCTGCACCACACCGGCAATACAAATCTGATTGACCATTTTGGCCAGCTGACCAGCCCCGGCCGGACCCAACAATCTGGCGGAGCGTGCATAAGACTGCAGACAAGGTTCGGCTTTGGCAAAATGCGGAGCTTCGCCCCCAAGCATAATGGTCAAGGCACCATTCTGTGCCCCCGCCTGGCCTCCTGACACCGGTGCATCGAGAAAGCCAACCCCGCGGGCCGCGCAGGCCGCATCAAGCTCACGGGCCAGCTCAGCTGAGGCTGTTGTATGGTCAATCAGCAATGAACCTGCAGCCATAGAGAGCAACACCCCCTGCTCGCCATAAACGACCGCACGCACATCATCGTCATTGCCAACACATAACATGACCAGCTCAGCATCTTGCGCCGCTAAAGCCGGGCTTGCTGCCCAGCTGCCACCAAATTCCTGCACCCATTGTTCAGCTTTTGCCTGAGTCCGGTTAAACACTGTGACCTGATAACCGTTGCGCTGCAAATGCCCGGCCATCGGATACCCCATCACGCCTAAACCAATAAAGGCAACCTTTTGTTGAGATAAAACTGACATATTTTTGACTTATTTCTGTGACAGACTGAGGCCAAGCTTACTGAGTCGCTGCAATGATTGCAAAAACAGGCGACCAACCGCCAAAAAGGACTGTTATGCCGAAAGTGCATCATTTCAAAGTCAATGACCATCAGGGCCGTACCGTCGATCTGGCGAGTTACCGCGACAAAGTGTTATTGATAGTCAACACTGCCAGTCAATGTGGTTTTACCCCACAGTATCAGGAACTGGAGCAACTGTATCAGAAGTACAAAGATCAGGATTTTGTCGTACTGGCCTTCCCCTGCAATCAGTTCGGCTCTCAGGAACCCGGCACGGATCAGGAAATTCAGCAGTTCTGTGAACTCAATTATGGGGTCAGTTTTCCTGTTTTTGGCAAAGTACAGGTCAATGGCCTGGATGCTGACCCTCTGTTTGAGTACTTAAAGGATCAGGCCAGAGGTTTAATGAAAACCCGCGCCATCAAATGGAACTTCACCAAATTTCTGGTGAATCGCCAGGGCGATGTGGTGAAACGTTATGCCCCGAGAACCAAGCCCATGAGTTTGTGCCAATCGGTCGAAGAAGTACTGAAATCTTGATCTGTCGCAGGGACTTCCGCCCGGCGTTGAGTTAGGCTGGTGGGGTGTGATGCAAAGGAGCCGCAGAATGAAAGTCGCCTTATTCAGTGCCAAAAAATACGATCAGCAGAGTTTCAGCCAGTGGGCCAGTGCCCGTCTGGAGTTCAGCTATTTTGATACCCGGCTGGATATCAGCAGTGTTGCGCTGGCAGAAGGCCATGATGCGGTTTGCTGTTTTGTGAATGACGACTTGTCCGCACCCGTGCTGGAAGCACTGCAGCAGCAAGGCGTGCGCATGGTGGCATTGCGCTGCGCTGGTTTTAATAATGTGGATCTGGATGCCGTCAGAACACTTGGCATTCGGGTGGCCCGGGTGCCGGCTTACTCGCCTGAAGCTGTCGCCGAGCATACAGTGGCCATGATACTTTGCCTGAACCGCAAACTGCACAAAGCCTATAACAGAGTGCGGGATGATAATTTCGCCCTGGACGGCCTGCTTGGTTTTAATCTGCATGGCAAAACCGTTGGCCTGATTGGTACAGGCAAAATTGGTAAAGCCACGGCCCGTATTTTACTGGGATTTGGTTGTCGTCTGGTCTGCCACGATATTGAGCCGGACACCGACCTCCAGCAATTGGGTGTTAGCTATCTGCCGTTAGAGGATCTCTTTGTGCAGTCTGACATTATCAGCCTGCATTGCCCCTTAACACCACAGACTGCCCATCTGGTCAATGACTCCAGCCTGATGCTGATGAAAGACGGTGTGATGTTGATCAACACCAGCCGGGGTGGTCTGGTTGACACCAAAGCGGTGATTAAAGGCTTAAAAAGCCGCAAAATTGGTTATTTAGGTCTGGATGTGTATGAGCAGGAGGCGGATTTATTCTTCCGGGATTTATCCGAGCAGTTGATAGATGATGAGGTGTTTAAGCGCCTGCTCACCTTTCCCAATGTACTGATCACTGGTCATCAGGCCTTTTTCACTCAGGAAGCGTTGCAACAGATTTGTCAGACCACCAGCGACAATTTGCTGGCTTTTGCAGAAAACCGTCTGACCGGCACCGAACTGTAAAAAGGGCGGTGAGCACAACCGCCCTTCTCTAAGCTGAGTTATTTCAGCTGGCGTTCAAAATAAGCCGTAATGGTTTTATGCAGATGGGTCTGCACCTCCTGACCAAACATCGAATGTTTGCTGCCAGGGTAATCCATGCTGTCAAACAGTTTGCCTTGTTTTTGCAGCTCTGAATACAACTTGGTGCTGTGCGTAAAGAGCACATTGTCATCGGCCATGCCATGGTAAATCAGCAGGTTGCCCTGATAATCCTTGACATACGGAAACACAGAACTGGCGTCATAACCGGCTTTGTTGCTGTTTGGATTGCCCAGATAGCGCTCAGTGTAGTGTGTGTCGTACAAAGACCAGTCTGTCACTGGCGCCCCGGCCACACCGGCCTTAAAGTAATTCCCAGCTTTGAACATCGCCATAATACTCATATAACCACCATAGCTGTGGCCATAAATGCCAATGTTGTCCGCATCCACATAAGGCAGGCTGTGCAGGTACTCCACGCCGGTGATCTGGTCTTCAATTTCCACCACAGCCAGCTTTTTGTAGATTGGAGCTTCAAAGGCTTTACCGCGGTTTTCCGAACCTCTGTTGTCCAGTTGGAACACCATATACCCCTGTTGCACCAGGTACTGGAAATACAGATCTTTCTGGCTCCAGCTGTTGGTGACACGCTGCGCACCGGGGCCACCATACACCCCTACCACCACAGGGTACTTTTTGCCGGCTTGCAAAGTTTTAGGTTCAAACAAGCGGTAATGCAGTACCTGTCCGTCTTTGGCTGTTAAGGTACCAAAACGAGGTTGGACCAATCCATCTTTATAAGCAGCCAGAGGGTGGTTCCCCGCCACTTCGTTCGCTTCCAGTACAGTCAGCACCTGGCCTGAAGTGGTTCGCAGTTCCACTTTGGTTGGCTGAATGACACTGGAGAAACTGTCGATAAAACTCTCACCTGTTTTGGCCATCACCACGGCATGGGAATAGCCCGGAGCCGTCAGACGCTCAATAGCACCTCCTTGCAAAGGCACTGCATACAAATGACTTTCCAGCGGTGTGTCTTTACGGCCGGAAAAAAACACCAGGCCTTTGTCTTCATTAATGGCTTCAATTTTATTGACGATCCAGTCGCCCTGCGTCAGCTGACGCACCAGACTGCCGTCGTTTTTATACAGGTACAGGTGTTTATACCCATCCCGCTCCGATGCCCAGACAAAATGTTTGCCATCTTTGAGGAAAAACAAATCATCATGCAAATTCAGCCAGGTGGTGCTGCGTTCCGTCAGGAGCACCTTGGTTTGCTTGGCTGGCAGCTGCACTGAACGCAACTCCAACGTCTGCTGATCACGGCTTTGCCACTGATAGGTCAGCTCGTCAGCTGACTGAGTCCAGTTCACCCGGGTCAGGTAGATGTCCTGTTCTTTGCCTAAATCCAGCCATTGGATCTGAGGCCGCTTAATGGCGGTTACCCCCAGCTGAATTTTAACATTTGGCGTACCGGTAAAGGGGTAACGCTGGCTGTACAGCTTAATTTCGTCGGCATAAATTTCATTGCGCACCGCTTCAGCGACCGGGCTCTCATCCACCCGGCTAAAGGCAATTTTGCTGTCATCCGGTGCCCACCAGTACCCTGTCATGCGGCCCATTTCTTCCTGAGCCACAAATTCCGCCATGCCGTTTTTGATCACACCACCGCCATCAGTGGTCAACTGGGTTTCTTTGTTGTTTTGCAGGTCCAGCACAAAAAGGTTTTGTTCGCGGACAAAAGACACATAACGGCCTTTAGGCGATATTTGTGCATCGGTTTCAAAGGCTTCAGTGTCGGTCAGCTTACGGGCTCTGGCACTGCTCAAATCGTAGTAGTACAAATCCCCATTGAGCGGAAACAGCAGCGCCTTGCCGTCTTTCGACCAGTGATAACTGACAATACCTGACGCAAATAAACGCAGACGTTCACGCCGGGCTTTTTCTTCATCAGACAGGGTTTCAGGGCCGGAGAATAAGGTATCTGAATCGACCAGCAGACTGTGTTTGCCTTCTTTAGGCTGGTACTGCCACAGATCCAGACGATTGGCATCCGAGCTTTTACCTTTGAGGTAAGTCACCCTGCTGCCGTCAGGCGAAAATGCCAAAGCGCGGGGTGCGGTCCCGCTTAAAGCAGGTTCAGCAAATAAGCGCTCAAGTGTCAGCGGTTGTATGGCAGCAGCAGAGCCCGCCATCAACAGCATGGTTCCGGACGCAGCCAGGGTTATTTTTTTCACAGAGGTTCCTCTCGTTAGTGTTGTTATTCTGATAAAGAAGCGCACCAAAACGGCGCAAACTCAGCGCTCTTGCCCGCTGTATTCTACGGTGAATTGCCATCGTCCTGCACCATTGCTGTACCCCTCTCACCAAACCGAAGCAACAAAAAAAGAGACAAATGAACCAAATCAACAGACAAAACAACAAGAAATCACGATAGACAAAAAAATATTTTTCCCATATGGTCATTGATGAGCTCAGCGAAAAAGAACTGAGACAACTACAAAATCCAGATGAGAAGGCAATCATGATGAACAAAAACAACTACAACCCTATCGCAGTGGCGATAAAAACTGCCTTATGCGGCAGTTTGTTACTCAGTACCGGGACTCTGGCTCAGGAGGTCGCCCAAGCGCCTGCAGCCGACGACAAGTCCGTCGAAAAAATCGTCGTGGTAGGTTCGCGTGGCGCACCACGTTCAGTCGGCGACTCTGCAGTCCCGGTCGATGTGATAGGTGGCGAAGAGTTCGCCAAAAACGGCACCAGTGACATGGTCAGCCTGATGAGCGCTAATGTCCCTTCATTTAACGTCAATGCGCAGCCAATCAATGATGCGTCGACCTTAATTCGCCCTGCCAACCTGCGGGGTTTACCACCAGACAGCACCTTGGTGCTGGTCAACGGCAAAAGGCGTCACCGCGCGGCTGTGATCACTTTCTTGGGCAGCGGTATTTCCGATGGTTCACAAGGCCCCGATATTTCGGTGATCCCCTCCATTGCGCTGAAACAAATCGAAGTATTACGTGACGGTGCCGCCGCTCAGTATGGTTCAGACGCCATTGCCGGTGTGATTAACTTTCGCTTAAAAGATGCTGACGAAGGTGGCTCTTTGGAAGTGAAAACAGGGCAACATTATGAAGGAGACGGCGATTTACGGCAGATTTCCGGCAATATAGGCCTGCCTTTTACTGACAAGGGCTTTGCCAACTTAAGCGCAGAATACAAACAATCGGACCCAACCAGCCGCTCCGTACAACGCTGGGATGCAGCAGACTCTATTGCTGCAGGCAATAACCTGATCGCCGACCCGGCTCAGATCTGGGGATCGCCGGAATTTAAACGTGACGCCAAAGTGTTTTTGAACATGGGCGCTGAAGTTGCGAAAAACCGCGAGTTTTATTTATTTACCAACTGGGCTGAACGTGATGTCGAAGGGGGCTTCTATTTCCGTCACCCGACCACCCGCGGCGGTGTGTATTCCAATGATGGCGGAGACACCTTATTAATTGGCAATCTGGACGAGTCGATGGGCGCCTGCCCGACTATTTCCGCCAAAACAGGTAACAGTATCCGCAGCCACGCCGCCATTATGGCCGACGTCAATGCACTGCCTGATCACTGCTTTACCTTCTACAGCATGTTGCCAGGTGGCTTTACCCCTAAATTCGGCGGTGTAGTCACAGACACCGCTATTGCTTCAGGTGTAAAAGGTGAAACAGACTCAGGCTGGTTCTTTGATGCCAGTATGTCGGTCGGCCGCAGCGAAGTGGAATTTTATATCAAAAACACCATCAACCCGTCTTTAGGGGCCGATACGCCACGCAGTTTCAGCCCAGGCAAATATGTGCAGCTGGAAAAAGCCGCTAACCTGGACTTTAACAAGCCAATTGAAGTGGATGCACTGCCTTACCCGCTGAATGTGGCCGGTGGTGTCGAATACCGCGACGAGACCTTTGAGATTTATGCAGGCGACCCGGCCTCTTTTGAAGTGGGTCCTTTAGCTTCACAGGGCTTTGGTATTGGCTCGAACGGTTTCCCTGGCTTTAAGCCAGAAGATGCCGGTTCTTTTAACCGTTACAGCTATGCCGCTTACACCGAGTTGGGTGCCGAGTTCAGCGATGCGTTCCGGATGGATTTTGCCCTGCGTTATGAAGATTTTGAGGATTTTGGTAACACCACCAACGGCAAAGTCACGGCCCGTTACCAACTGAGCGATGAAATGGCGTTACGTGCAGCGGCCAGCACCGGCTTCCGCGCGCCAACCATTGGCCAGAGCAGTGTGCGTAATGTCACCACCTCCTTTGCCGCTGGTTTAGGTCTGGTTGACACCGCCACCCTGCCACCCACCCATCCGATCTCCGTGCAAAAAGGGGGTAAACCTCTGACGCCGGAAGAGTCGAAAAACTTCTCTGTTGGTACTGTGCTGGAAGTGGATGACTGGTATGTCACGCTGGATTATTTCCATATCAAAGTGGAAGACCGGATCAGCCAGACCTCGTCGCTGGATTTAACCCCAGAAGATATCGAAGCGTTATTGGCACTGGGCGTAAAAGATGCCTCCAGCTTTACCGGGGTGAAGTACTTTACCAATGACTTCGACACCACCACGCAAGGCGTCGATTTAGTCTCCAACTACTCGATGGATTTATGGGGCAGCCGCACCACCTTCTCTTTAGCCTACAACTGGACTGATACCACGGTAGACAGCCATTCAGCCTACATTAGCGATTCTAAAGTAGAACAACTGGAACGGGGCCTGCCCCGGGTCCGTGGTAGCTTTACGGTGGCGCAGAATTATGGTGACTGGGAAGGTTTTATCCGCTTTAACCACTTCGGCGCTTTCTATGAAGACCACTTAGACAGTGGCGTATTACTCGAGTCTGATGGTGGTTTACCTATTGAAGTAGGCTCAGAAATCACCACCGATCTGGAGCTGACTTACCATGTCAATGACAGTTATGACATTGCAGTGGGGGCGCAGAATATTTTTGACGTCTACCCGGATGAGCATAAGTGGGACGGTGTTGCAGGTTCCAAATACCCAACCACAGCAGTGATGGGTATTAACGGCGGTTTCTACTACGCCCGCTTCACTTACAAGTTCTGATAGCACAGTAATCAACCCCGCTTCGGCGGGGTTTCTTTTATGCCTGCTCCTCTGTCCCTGCAGCGATTTACAGTAGCCCCTGCGCATGGCAAAGTTTGTGCTGACACAGGAGAGCCATATGCAACTGATCCCTTGGCAATACCAGACCCAGTATGGATTTAGCCTCAGAGGCTACACAACCCAGCCACGTGGGCTGCCGTTGTTACATGTATTGCATGGCAATGGCTTTTGTTCCCGCATGTATCAACCTTTACTGGAACTGTTGTACCCGCAGTTTGATCTGTTTTTATCGGACGCTCAGGGCCACGGAGACTCTGATCACGGCGGCCACTTTGTGGGGTGGAATGAAAGTGCCGAGCTGGCGCTGGATGCGTTTCTGGCGCACCGGCATCAATTTGGCAAAGTGCCCTGCTATGCGGTTGGCCACAGCTTTGGGGCTGTACTCACGGCGCTGATCAACAGCAGATCAGACAGCCCTTTTCAAAAAGCAGTGTTGTTGGACCCGGTGCTGTTTACGCCCCTGATGCTCGGAAGTATGCGACTGCTGGACTGGGTAGGCTTATACCGCCATAACCCTATGGCCAAAAAGGCGCGTAAAAGACGTGCAAGCTGGCCTGACCGTCAGCACGCCTGGAATTACCTGCATCAGAGAGGAATGTTCAAAGGCTGGCATGACGACGCGTTGGCCGCCTACATTGACCATGCGTTGCAGCAGGGCCAAGCTCAATTCAGCCTGAAGTGCCCACCAAGCCGCGAAGCGGACATATTCGCTTCGTACCCTAAAGGATTATGGGCCGCGCTGAAAAAGCCCTGCAGCCCAAGCTTGTTGCTGTATGGCGATGCGACTTATTCCTTTGTGACCAAATCAGCCCGCAAATGGGCACTATTTAATCCTGCCGTCCAATTAATCCAGGTCAAAGGCGGGCATTGTTTTATGCAGGAAGATCCCAACACCAGTGCTGCACTTATACAGACTTTTTTAACCCCTTCGGATCGTCTGGCTGATTTATCCGTAACAGCCCCATTCCATGTCACAGAAGTTGATTTATAATGGCGCCAGTTTTATGGAACCGGATCCTTATGAAAAAACAGTTATTGCTTTCTGTGTTGCTCAGCAGTTTAGCTGCCTGCAGCCAGTTACCCGACCAGGCGCCAGCCCCAGTGACGCAAGTCAACGAGCCAACACCAGAACCTGAACCCGATCTGGTCGAAAACGAAGTGCTGAATGATCAGGCCACTCAGTCCGTTGCGACTGACTTTGGCCATATCTTTATCGACCGGGATATGAGTTTCAGCGGCACGTTGTCCTGCCGTAACTGCCCTGGCGTTAAGTACCAGATCAACCTGTATCAGGATGGCAAGTTTGAGGCCCGTCAGGAATATATCGACAGCCCGGAGGTCAACCTGGTAAAAGGCAACTGGTTACTCGAAGAGCGTACTATTCATTTGATGTCTCAGACCCTTAAATTGCCGTCCTTTCAATTTGTCAGCAATAACAAAATGGTGTTACTGGATGAAGCTGGTAAACCTGTGGTGTCGAAAGATAATTTTGAACTGATCCGCAGCCAGAATTTTGTCAAACTGGACACCAGTATGAAAATGTTGGGCTTGTACCAGGTCAAAGACAACCAGGCCAGTTTTACCTCCTGTACCAATGGTGAGACATTCAGTATCGCCATGACCCAGCATCATATCCCTATGCTGCGCAGTTACCAGCAGGACAAAAACCTGAATGGCAAAGCAGTCATCGCCACTATGGTGGCCCGTCAAAGTCCAAAAGAAGACAAACTGGTGTTTGTTGAACAGTTTGAACAGTTCTGGCCGGGTGCAAGCTGTCCGGATCAGTACAACATGTCAAAAGTTCAGGGCATTGTCTGGCGGGTCAACCGGATTAAATACATCCAGGTGCCTCAGCAGTACAATTTACGAATGATGTTTAACGACAATGCACGTTTGTATGGTTTCTCTGGCTGCAATTTCTTTAACGGCAGTTACAGCCAGAGTTCCAACCTGCTGAAGATTGATCCTTTGGTCAGCACCCGTAAATACTGCGCTGAAAGTAACTATTACGAATCCAAGTTCACTCAGCATCTGCAGGGCGCCGATCGTATTGAATTAAATGGGGATAAGTTACAGTTGTTCCAGAACAATGAAGTTGTCGTGGAAATGAGCCCGGCACTGAACTGATTCTTTGGTTGTTCAATGCTAAAAAAGCCCCTGAGGTCAGGGGCTTTTTATTTGCTGTTGTGCTTGTTGGTTTCGATCGTCATCCAGCCGGATGGCAATTTCACAGTGATCCGGCTGAGGAAAAAACAGCGCATTAATCACTTCACGCCGTACTACCCATTCGCCTTTTCTAAAATGCAGCCCTGCGCGACTGCTCAGTGTCAGGCTCGGATTACCACCAAGAATTGCATTCAGCAAGCGGCTTAATGCAATCAGTACATTGATGATATAAGTCATTTCAACACCCTCCTTGTAGAAAGCCGAGATCTTTTATAGCTGGTTGCGACAGATTTATGAAATGCGAAACGAAAAAAATGGCTGGCAGGGTTACGTTGCCCTGCTCGAATGGTCCAGCACCGATTTCGAAGTAAATAAAAAAGCCCCCCGCTTTCGCGAAGGGCTTTTTCATTGAATTGGGAGCCTGGCGGTGAACAACATTATTCCGGGCGTCCTGCCCTCCCCCCTTCGG